>NZ_JBXUKV010000031.1:0-233 GCF_057180185.1 Labrenzia sp. ATLA3 | reverse complement strand
TGAAGTCTCGGGCCTGCTCAGTTCTGAGTGATGTCAGCCTGCCCTCCTCAAGATCGATGGCCAGCCATGTCGCAGCTAACATATGGCTTTTATCAAAGCGAACCGGAGCTTTCATCAGGTACCACCGTTCAAATGCGATAATGGTGTCATGAGCCTCGAGCGGGTTCAGCTCTACAAACTCATCATCGTGAACCTCCAGATCATGCTTTTCGGCATAGGCCGCAAACCAGATT
>NZ_JBXUKV010000030.1:0-239 GCF_057180185.1 Labrenzia sp. ATLA3 | reverse complement strand
ATTGGGTATGCGCTTATCGCTTTCATTGCGCGCGCCATATCGCAAGGTCCAGTCTGGCACGATATGATGGGCCTGCATGCCATATTGGCCGCAGATGTTTTTCATCTTCGCATAGCGGTCCACCTGACATTTTTTCCGGTATTCTTCACGCTCGGTGACCCGCACAGTTTCAGATTGCGGTAAAGACTGAGGCTTATCATTCTCTTCTGCCTGCTGCTCTTGTTGGCTTCTTTGCTCCC
>NZ_JBXUKV010000029.1:0-245 GCF_057180185.1 Labrenzia sp. ATLA3 | reverse complement strand
GGTGTCATGAGCCTCGAGCGGGTTCAGCTCTACAAACTCATCATCGTGAACTTCCAGATCATGCTTTTCGGCATAGGCCGCAAACCAGATTTTCTTCCGTAAAGCCTCGTGCAGCTCTTCATCACCACGGATCAGTTCAACCATCTGCACGACATTCTCATATGGAACTTTGATGCCACCGTAGCGCTTGTTGCCGGCAAAGAAGGCCCTGCCTTCTTCCGTTTTCTCAAATGCGGCCAGCTCTT
>NZ_JBXUKV010000028.1:0-263 GCF_057180185.1 Labrenzia sp. ATLA3 | reverse complement strand
GAACTTTGATGCCACCGTAGCGCTTGTTGCCGGCAAAGAAGGCCCTGCCTTCTTCCGTTTTCTCAAATGCGGCCAGCTCTTCCCGCCAGCCGTTAATATCTTCAAAATCAGCCATGGGTCCTGTTTCCAAACTCGTCTCAAATGTTCACTAATTGTTCCGGAGCTCTTTCAACCCCGTTTTGCGGTGGCGATCAATCCTTCCAGCCCGAAGTTTTTCATGATCGGGCTGATTTCATTGGCATCTATCGCAACAATCTTCTCCA
>NZ_JBXUKV010000027.1:0-264 GCF_057180185.1 Labrenzia sp. ATLA3 | reverse complement strand
GCGGCCGCGAAGGCGTCATCCTGCATGGCAGCCGAAACCGCGGTTTTTCGCCCGTCACTGCCGACACCCGGCATAATCTTTTTCACATGATTGCGCCCTATCGGGGTAAGCTCGTGCTTCCCGCCAGCGTGCGCCCCGGCGGCCTTTACGAGCTCGACCCCAAAACCGGCGAATTCGGCAGGTTCGATCCTCCGCTCCCCCGCCTCACAACTCGGGACGATCCGGACAGCATCGAAGGCGGTCCTTTCTTTGCCCAGGCTCACG
>NZ_JBXUKV010000026.1:0-267 GCF_057180185.1 Labrenzia sp. ATLA3 | reverse complement strand
AAATGTTCCGCAAGCTGCTGGACAGCGGTGAAGCAGGCGACAACATCGGCGCCCTGATCCGTGGTATCGGTCGTGAAGACGTTGAGCGTGGCCAGGTTCTTTGCAAGCCGGGTACTGTTACCCCGCACACGAAGTTCAAGGCTGAGGCTTACATCCTCACGAAAGAAGAAGGTGGTCGTCACACCCCGTTCTTCACCAACTACCGCCCGCAGTTCTACTTCCGTACGACGGACGTGACTGGTGTGGTGTCCCTGCCGGAAGGCACGG
>NZ_JBXUKV010000025.1:0-285 GCF_057180185.1 Labrenzia sp. ATLA3 | reverse complement strand
CCGCATCGAAACTTGCACCGTCTGCAACACGGACAACTCCGTTATCGTCCACCGTGAAGCGGTCATCATCGACGGAGTAGGAAACGGTGTCGGACGTGTTCTCGTCGTTTGCGGAAGCGGTAACGCCAACTTCCGTTCCGGCCGCGGCATCTTCTGCAACCGTATTGGCGGCTGTGTCGGAATCCGAAACCGTAGAAACATCTTTTGCGACTAGATCGCCTGCGAGAACATCGCCATCGGAAAAGCAGAATTTCTCAACGTTCGCAACGGTGTCGGTGCCGTCAG
>NZ_JBXUKV010000024.1:0-442 GCF_057180185.1 Labrenzia sp. ATLA3 | reverse complement strand
GCTCCAGCACGACCTGCGTGCACGGCGATGCGCCGGGAACACGGAAAGGCGTCAAATCCGGCACGGTGGAGGATATCTGCGAACCCATCGGGCATGCGCCGGAGGTTCGCGCGGAAGGCTCCAACGTCATCCGCCACCTCGACCGCTTCCATATGAATTGCAAGAATACCGTCGGCGAGGCGATTTTCGTCAGGGATACCGCAACCTACCAGGCTCCGGAAGATGACGATCCGGTGCCAGGGTCGCTCGTTTTAGCTGACAGCTCCGGCGAAGGCGTGGTGATGAGCGACGCGAGCCCGGATCCCCTCATCATGGGTGCACAATATGCGCAGGCATTGCCTGCACAGCCCTTGCCAGGCGCTGCGCCGGGGACGCAACCACCCCGACCAGGCGTCGGCGGTCCAAACAACGTCATCCAAGGGCCGTGGCAGTCCCGCCCGAT
>NZ_JBXUKV010000023.1:0-517 GCF_057180185.1 Labrenzia sp. ATLA3 | reverse complement strand
CCGATGGGTTCGCAGATATCCTCCACCGTGCCGGATTTGACGCCTTTCCGTGTTCCCGGCGCATCGCCGTGCACGCAGGTCGTGCTGGAGCGCAGCACCATCGCCTTCTTGCCCGTGAAGCGCACGGATGGCGTGTAGCCCTGGTCGTCGCCGCAATAGTCGACGATCTGGTAAGGGATCGGCACAACCGAATTGCCGACCGGCGTCAGGCAGACATCCGGCGCAAGGCAGATGATCCTGGCCTCGCCGATATCACGCAGGCCCTCCTTGGGCCGCCCGGTCGTCCAGGGCGCCGGATACTCCGGCTCGCCGGCATAGTTGTCCTTGGGAGGAGGAAGACTCATAGATCCGGATGCTCAATCCGCTCCCAGGATGTGCCATCAAAGCGGAAGATGTCCTTGTTTGCGACGACCCATAGAACATCTCCGTGAGCCTGGGCAAAGAAAGGACCGCCTTCGATGCTGTCCGGATCGTCCCGAGTTGTGAGGCGGGGGAGCGGAGGATCGAACCTGCCGAA
>NZ_JBXUKV010000022.1:0-530 GCF_057180185.1 Labrenzia sp. ATLA3 | reverse complement strand
AAGCCGCACGTTAACATTGGCACGATTGGCCACGTTGACCACGGCAAGACGACGCTGACCGCAGCAATCACCATGACGCTGGCTGAAACCGGCGGTGCGACTGCAAAAGCTTACGACGAAATCGACGGCGCGCCTGAAGAAAAGGCTCGCGGCATCACCATCTCCACGGCACACGTTGAGTATGAGACGGAAAACCGTCACTACGCTCACGTCGACTGCCCTGGTCACGCCGACTACGTCAAGAACATGATCACCGGTGCTGCGCAGATGGACGGCGCGATCCTGGTGTGTTCTGCCGCTGATGGCCCGATGCCGCAGACCCGCGAACACATCCTCCTGGCTCGCCAGGTTGGTGTTCCGGCTCTGGTCGTGTTCATGAACAAGGTTGACCAGGTCGACGACGAAGAGCTTCTCGAGCTCGTCGAAATGGAAATCCGTGAACTGCTGTCTTCCTACGAATTCCCGGGCGACGACATTCCGATCGTCAAGGGTTCTGCGCTGGCAGCCGTTGAGAACCGCGATCCGGCCAT
>NZ_JBXUKV010000021.1:0-704 GCF_057180185.1 Labrenzia sp. ATLA3 | reverse complement strand
AATCTGGTTTGCGGCCTATGCCGAAAAGCATGATCTGGAAGTTCACGATGATGAGTTTGTAGAGCTGAACCCGCTCGAGGCTCATGACACCTTTATCGCATTTGAACGGTGGTACCTGATGAAAGCTCCGGTTCGCTTTGACAAAAGGGACATGATGGTTGCGACATGGCTGGCCATCGATTTGGAGGAGGGCAGGCTGACATCACTCAGAACTGAGCAGGCCCGAGACTTCATCAAGGAAAACTATGCGTCTTTTGTCTCCTTTCCGGGGGAGGAGGCGTGATGGAGAAGATTGTTGCGATAGATGCCGGTGAAATCAGCCCGATCATGAAAAACTTCGGGCTGGAAGGATTGATCGCCGCCGCAAAACGGGGCCGAAAGAGCTTTGGAACAATTGATGAACATTTGGTATGGATTTGGACATAGGACCCATGGCGGATTTTGACGACATTACTGGCTGGCGGGAAGAGCTGGCCGCATTTGAGAAAACGGAAGAAGGCAGGGCCTTCTTTGCCGGCAACAAGCGCTACCGCGGCCGCAAAGTTCCATATGAGAACGTCGTGCAGATGGTTGAACTGATCCGCGGGGATGAAGAGCTGCACGAGGCTTTACGGAAGAAAATCTGGTTTGCGGCCTATGCCGAAAAGCATGATCTGGAGGTTCACGATGATGAGTTTGTAGAGCTGAACCCGCTCGAGGCTCAT
>NZ_JBXUKV010000020.1:0-984 GCF_057180185.1 Labrenzia sp. ATLA3 | reverse complement strand
GATGTCATAGTCGGAACGGTTCCCCGAATAGTAAACCGCATCATTGCCGCTGCCGCCGTCGATACTATCGTCACCAACCCCACCTACGAGGATGTCGTCGCCGTCTCCGCCGTCCAGGGTGTCGTCGTCACCTTCACCGCGCAGAGTGTCGTTGCCAGCACCGCCGATCATCGTATCGTTGCCGCCACCCCCGTACATGGTGTCGTTGCCGTCACCACCATCCAGGTAGTTGTCTCCTGTATTGGGCTGTGAGCCGCGTTCATCGTCGATGAAATCGTCACCGGCCCCACCGTAGACGACATCGGCGCCTTCGCCGAAGAGGATCGTGTCGTCACCCGCACCGCCGTAAATGGTGTCGTCGCCGGCGCCACTGTAGATGGTGCTGCCGTCGTCATGGGCTGTGATGGTATCCGCGCTGTCGTTGCCGGTGATCGATGTCTCGGCAACGCCGGTGTCGGTGAAGGTCGTCTGGCCTTCGGCAAGTTGATAGGTTTCTGCGACGTCAGAAACGGCCAGTTCAAAGGTTTCCTGAGACGTGGACCCGTCTGAAGACGTAGCTGTGACGGCAACTTTGATGGTCGGTTCGCTTTCGTAGTCGAAAGTCGCACCGGCTGCCACCGTGATCACCCCGTCGTCACCAACAGTGAACCTGTCATCGGAAACCGAATAGGTCACCGTGTCGGTTGCGTCTGCATCCATTGCCTGGGCGGTGATACCCACCACGGTGCCTTCTGTGGCATCTTCGGCAAACCCGTTCGCTGCTGCATCAACGTCAGTGACAGCGGAGACAGAGGTTTCATTCACATCGGAAGCGGAAATGGTGAAGGACTCTTGCGAGGTCGAACCGTCGGAAGAGGTTGCCGTCACCAGGATATCAATGGAACCCTCAGTCTCCGCATCGAAACTTGCACCGTCTGCAACACGGACAACTCCGTTATCGTCCACCGTGAAGCGGTCATCATCGACGGAGTAGGAAACGGTGTC
>NZ_JBXUKV010000019.1:0-1195 GCF_057180185.1 Labrenzia sp. ATLA3 | reverse complement strand
TGCAGGCCCATCATATCGTGCCAGACTGGACCTTGCGATATGGCGCGCGCAATGAAAGCGATAAGCGCATACCCAATATGCCCAGCTTGAATGACGGTCAGGCGATTTGTGTTATGGGGCACGCGACATCGGTAGGTAGTGAACACGACGAAGCTCATTTTGCAGATGGTGCTATTGAAGCATTGGGAGCAACTTCAAATCCTCCTTACACAGCTCCTTTATCTCAAGTCGTTCGAAAATCAGCAGCGGCGATGATAGAAGTACGTCCAGATTGCGCGAAGCAAATCATGACGGCAATTGGCAAGCAATTTGTGGGCCTCAATCCTAATCAGTTGCTTCGGGCGAAGAGGCTTCCGCCTCTTCCAGTAGAAACAATTAGAGCTCTTAAGAGCGCTGCGATCCGCTCCATCCCCTGAAGGACATTCGCCTTGATCCAATTTACCCGAGCCACCGCCTCATCCTCCGACACTTTGATGGTTTCAGCTGTCTTGGCTGAGAACAACGACGAGGCGATCTATCAGCCCGCCGCCCGCGTATTTCAGTACGAGCACAGGAACGCGGCCGGTAATCGCTGGTTCTATGACGATTTCGATCTCAGCGTACAGGACATCGCCTATATTCGAGACACCGCAATCACCCCTCCCGCGCGTCATTTCTCACTGCTGGGAGCGGAAGGCGATGTCTACCATATCGCAAAACCTGAGCATTATGCCGAGCGTATAGAAGGGGCCGGAACGGCTAATTCGGGGTCCAAGTTCTACGGCAAGGTTCTAACCCTTCGGCAGATAGATGAGCATCTGTATGCATGCGGTGGTGGCGGACAAATCTACGTTAGGCAAAACCGAGGTGATTGGGGAATGCTGACGGATGAGGTCTTATTCGATCCTTTTGCCGAGGAAAAGCGGAAGCCCGAAAAGGAACCCGAATTCCTTTCGCCTGAATGGGAGGAATGGGTAACGCAGTCAGCATTGCATCCAGCTTCGAGAAACATCCTGTTTTTCGACATTGATGGCTTATCTAATGAAGCCATTTATCTTTGTGGCGTGGTGGGTCCCGGATCCAAGCCCATTCTTTGTTTCTGGAATGGCAATACCCTTGAAGAGTTGAACGTGCCCCTGGAAGAGGCCGCACTGACGGGTATCCACATCGAGAATGAGGACAGTGTCTGGATCTGCGGCCGCGAAGGCGTCATCCT
>NZ_JBXUKV010000018.1:0-1273 GCF_057180185.1 Labrenzia sp. ATLA3 | reverse complement strand
TGAGCTACTCCCCGGAAATCGGACACTGACGTAAGCTACGATTTGTTGTCTTCTGGTCTTCGACGAGAAGGAGATCAGGGATGTCGAAGCGGAAACAGCATTCGCCGGAGTTCAAGGCGAAGGTGGCCTTGGAAGCGTTGAAAGGCGAGGAGACGGTTTCGGAACTGGCCAGCCGGTTCGGTGTTCATCCGACGATGATCCATCAGTGGAAGCGTGCATTGCTTGATGGCGCCTCGGGGGTGTTTGAGCGCGGAGGCCGGCGGAAGCCGGAGATCGATGAGGATCAGGTCAAGGAGCTCCATGCCAAGATCGGGGAGCTTGCCGTCGCCAACGATTTTTTGTCACGAAAGCTCAAGCCTTGGGGCGTGAAGTGAGACGCGGCATGGTCGAGCCGGGTCATCCGGCCCTGTCGGTCGGCAAGCAGTGCGCGCTGCTGTCGATCTCCCGCTCGTCGTTCTACTACATGCCGAAAGGCGAGACCGAGATAAATCTCACCCTGATGCGCCAGATCGATGAGCAGTTCCTGGAGACACCATTCTTCGGCGTCCGTCAGATGACCTGGCACCTGAAGAACGAGGGCCATCATGTAAACGAGAAACGCATTCGTCGGCTGATGCGGCTCATGGGGCTGATGCCGATCTACCAGAAGCCCAACACATCAAGGCCGGCGAAGGGGCACAAAATCTGGCCGTATCTGCTGAAGGGGCTGCGCGTGGATCGACCGAACCATGTCTGGGCTGCGGACATCACCTATCTGCCGATGCGCCGCGGGTTCCTCTATCTGGTCGCAATCATCGACTGGTTCACCCGCAAGGTGCTGGCCTGGCGCATCTCGAACACGCTGGAAGCTGACTTCTGTGTCGAGGCACTGAATGAGGCGGTTCACAAGTTCGGCAGCCCGGAGATCATGAACACCGACCAGGGCAGCCAGTTCACATCCTTCGCGTGGACCGACCGGCTGCGACGGATGGGCGTTCGCATCTCGATGGATGGCAAGGGCCGGTTCCTTGACAACATCTTCATCGAGCGGCTGTGGCGCACGCTCAAATACGAGTGCGTCTACCTGCACGCCTGGGAGAGCGGATCACAGGCCCGGGCCGGTATTCGAAAATGGATGACCTTCTACAACCACCACCGCCCGCACTCCGCCCTTGGCGGCAAACCGCCCGCCGTGATCTATTGGCAGGCAATCAATCAAAACCAACCCGACCAGCAGATGCAGACAGTAGCTTAATTTATGCCGAAAACTGTCCAATGATCGGGGAGTAGCTTA
>NZ_JBXUKV010000016.1:0-16689 GCF_057180185.1 Labrenzia sp. ATLA3 | reverse complement strand
ACGTCTCCGTTGACGTTGAGCTGATCGTGCCGATCGCGATGGAAGAAGGCCTGCGCTTCGCTATCCGCGAAGGTGGCCGTACCGTCGGTGCTGGCGTCGTCGCATCCATCATCGAATAATTTGAATTCGGCCTGCCGGGCCTTGTGCCCGGCAGGCCTACCTCTTAAGTCTTGCGATGTGCGGCTTCAGAGGGTATCAGGAGCAAGTTCGTTCAGGCGGACTTCTGAAGGGGTATAGCTCAGCTGGTAGAGCGACGGTCTCCAAAACCGTAGGTCGCGGGTTCGAACCCTGCTGCCCCTGCCAATTTGCTCTTGATTAATCTGCCTCGAGGGCTTAAGAGTTTCCTCGAGTGAGGCGCGCGAAGTTTTTCGCGCGCCCACTCGTATTTAACAGACCGGAATCGGAATGGCGAAGACCAATCCCTTTAAATTTATCCAGGAAGTACGCGCGGAAACGTCCAAGGTCACTTGGCCGACGCGCAAGGAGACGGCGATAACCACCGTGATGGTTTTCATCATGGTTGTGATCGCTGCAATCTTTTTTCTCGTGGCAGATCAGTTGATGGGCTTCGGGATCGGCTATCTTCTGGGTGTCGGCGGCTAATTTACTGCAGCCGCCCGGGCGATTGTCCGGTTTGAAGACAAAGAACAAGAAACGGAACTGAGATCCATGGCCAAGCGCTGGTACATTGTGCACGCCTACTCCAATTTCGAGAAGAAGGTCGCCGAGTCCATCCGCGAAAAGGCTGAGCAGAAGGGTGTGTCCGATCTGTTCGAGGAAATTCTCGTTCCGATGGAAAAGGTCGTTGAAGTGCGCCGTGGCCGCAAGGTTGATGCTGAGCGCAAATTCTTCCCGGGCTACGTCCTGGTGAAGATGGAAATGACCAACGAGGCGTTTCACCTGATCAAGGATACACCGAAGGTGACCGGGTTTCTGGGGGCGGATCAAAAGCCAATGCCGATCCCGGAAAAAGAAGCTATGCGCATCATCAACCAGGTGCAGGAAGGTGTTGACCGGCCGAAGCCGTCCGTCACCTTCGAGGTTGGCGAGCAGGTGCGTGTTTCCGATGGTCCGTTCGCATCCTTCTCCGGTCTTGTCGAGGAAGTCGACGACGAGCGCGCACGTCTCAAGGTGGCAGTGTCCATCTTTGGCCGCGCAACGCCGGTGGAACTGGAATTCGGTCAGGTCGACAAGCTCTGACCGTTTGCTGCCCTGAGGGGTGGCTTGAGAGCCCGGTCGCAGTGTCCAGCGGGATACGGTTTCCGGGATGAAAGGGTGGAAGGTTCTGGAGCTCTTCGCCGGGTTCCGAAAAGGGCCGGACCACCAACTCCCAAGCAGTTGAAGAGCCATTCAGCTGTATATGACTGGAGAGAAACATGGCGAAAAAAATTGAAGGTTTCCTGAAGCTTCAGGTGCCGGCAGGTTCCGCTACTCCGTCGCCGCCCATTGGTCCGGCGCTCGGTCAGCGTGGTCTGAACATCATGGAATTCTGTAAGGCGTTTAACGCTGCCACGCAGGATGCTGAAAAGGGCGCTCCGTGCCCGACCGTGATCACTTACTACTCCGACAAGTCCTTCACGTTCGAAGTGAAGACGGCTCCGGTCAGCTTCTTCCTGAAGAAAGCTGCGAAGCTGCAGAAGGGTTCCCAGACCCCGGGCCGTGGCACGGTAGGTTCTGTGACCAAGGCTCAGGTGAAGGAAATCGCCGAAGCCAAGATGAAGGACCTGAACGCCAACGACGTCGATGCAGCAATGCTGATGGTCGAAGGCTCCGCCCGCTCCATGGGCCTTGAGGTAACGGAGTAAGATCATGGCGAAGGTTGGTAAGCGTATCAAGACAGCGCGTGAAGGTCTCGACCGCAACAAGCTGTATTCCCTGAACGAAGCTGTTGGCCTCGTGAAGGACCGTTCCAAGACCAAGTTCGACGAAACCGTTGAAGTTGCGATTAATCTCGGTGTTGATCCCCGCCATGCAGACCAGATGGTCCGCGGCGTGTGCATCCTGCCGAACGGCACCGGCAAGACCGTTCGTGTTGCCGTGTTCGCACGTGGCGACAAGGCTGAGGAAGCCAAGGCAGCCGGCGCCGATATCGTTGGTGCAGAAGAGCTGGTTCAGGAAGTTCAGGGCGGCAAGATCGATTTCGATCGCTGCATTGCAACTCCGGACATGATGCCGCTCGTCGGCCGTCTCGGTAAGGTTCTCGGCCCGCGCGGCCTGATGCCGAACCCGAAAGTCGGCACTGTGACTCCGGACGTCAAGTCCGCTGTCAACGACGCCAAGGGCGGCGCCGTTCAGTTCCGCGTCGAAAAGGCCGGTATCGTTCATGCCGGCGTTGGCAAGGTGTCCTTCTCCGAAGAAGCGATCACCGAGAACGTCAAGGCCCTGCTGGACGCTGTTCAGAAAGCCAAGCCGACTGGCGCAAAAGGCACATACCTGAAGCGCATCGCCGTGTCCTCTACGATGGGCCCGGGCGTGAAGGTCGACCTCGCCACTGTTGCTGGCGAATAATCCGGACTTTCCGGATTGATACAAGATTTCGGCCGAATGGCCGAATAGACCTGGCGGCTAGCCGCCAGGTTGCCCTGTCCGAGACTGCAGGTGCCGGGAAACCGGCTTAAGCCGAACAAGGCCTGCATAGATGGGTGAGAACCGATTTCGCCACCGATCCGGTGGACCGACCCGGTTCGAACCAGACCTTGCCGGGCGCCCAAGGGCGCGAAGGTGAGGGGACAGGACCCTGAGCGTCGCCAGGATGGGTGGTTCCGGGTTCGGGACCATCTGCCAGGCGGCAAGGTAAACCGGCGGCATCACAGCCGCCAAATGGAGAAGGCAAGTGGAAAGAGCGGAAAAGCACGAGTTCGTGTCGGCCCTCAACGCCGAGCTGGGTAACACCGGTGTTGTCGTCGTCGCGCACTATGCAGGCCTTTCGGTAGCTCAGATGACCGCATTGCGGGCATCCGTGCGCGAAGCCGGCGGCACTGTAAAAGTCGCAAAAAACCGCCTTGTCAAACTCGCCCTTCAAGGCACCGACCTTGAGCACATCTCCGACCTGTTTCAGGGCCCGACCGTTATCGTCCACTCCGACGATCCGGTAGCCGCTCCGAAAGCAGCCGTCGATTTCGCCAAGGCAAACGAAAAGTTTGCAATTCTTGGTGGTGCTCTTGGCTCGACCAACCTGAACCCGGATGGGGTCAAGTCTCTGGCAACCATGCCGTCGCTCGATGAGCTGCGTGCGAAACTGGTTGGCATGATCCAGACCCCGGCTTCCCGGATTGCACAGGTTGTCAACGCTCCGGCCGGGCAGCTTGCCCGCGTCTTCGGCGCTTACGCCAAGAAGGACGAGGCCGCATAAGGCGTCCAAACACACTGTCTCACGTAACCAAAACTGGTTCGAACTTAAGGTACTGAAAAATGGCTGATCTTGAAAAGCTCGTCGACGAACTGTCCGCACTGACCGTTATGGAAGCTGCTGAACTCAGCAAGCTTCTGGAAGAAAAGTGGGGCGTTTCTGCTGCTGCTCCGGTCGCAGTTGCTGCTGCTGCTGCTGGTGGTGGCGATGCCGCTGCTGCTGAAGAAAAGACCGAATTTGACGTTGTCCTGACCGCTGCTGGCGACAAGAAAATCAACGTCATCAAGGAAGTCCGCGCTATCACCGGTCTTGGCCTGAAAGAAGCTAAGGAGCTCGTCGAAGGCGCTCCGAAGCCGGTCAAGGAAGGCGTTGGCAAAGACGAAGCAGAAGAGCTGAAGAAGAAGCTCGAAGAAGCTGGCGCATCTGTCGAGCTGAAATAATAGAGGCCTTTTGGCCTTTTGAACGGTCCCGGGTAACCGGGACCGTTATTCGCCCCGGCGGGATTTTCCCGTTTCCGGGGCATACGTACCACTAGAGCATCCTGCTTTCGCAAGACGGCAGACCAAGATGTTCTGGGCCCCTAAGTCCGGTCAACTTGTCTGGTTTCAGGTGAGGGCACCTGAAGCAGGTTGATCCAGGGGGGACGGTTTTCCGAAGCGCCCGGGCGCTCGCCCGATTGGAAAAGGGGCGTTTCGGGAAGCCGTTACCCGGCCGATACGAGGAGCGACAATGACCCAAACGTTCAACGGTCGCAAAAAGGTCCGTAAATATTTCGGATCGATCCGCGATGTCGCGGCTATGCCTAATCTCATCGAGGTTCAAAAAGCATCCTACGACCAGTTTCTACAGGTCGATGAGATGCCGGGCGGTGGCCGCAAGAATGAAGGCCTTGAAGCGGTCTTCCAGTCCGTATTTCCGATCTCGGATTTTGCGGGCACTTCCCTTCTGGAATTCGTTTCCTTCGAATTTGAAGCTCCAAAATACGACGTCGACGAGTGCCGCCAGCGCGACATGACCTTTGCAGCACCGCTGAAGGTTACTCTGCGCCTGATCGTATTCGACGTCGATGAAGACACCGGTGCCAAGTCCGTCAAAGACATCAAGGAACAGGATGTCTACATGGGCGACATGCCGTTTATGACCGACAACGGCACCTTTATCGTCAATGGTACCGAACGCGTCATCGTCTCCCAGATGCACCGTTCTCCCGGTGTGTTCTTTGACCATGACAAGGGCAAGACCCATTCTTCCGGCAAGCTGCTGTTCGCAGCGCGCGTGATCCCGTATCGCGGTTCCTGGCTCGACATCGAGTTCGACGCCAAGGACATCGTGCATGCGCGTATCGACCGCCGCCGCAAGATCCCGGTTACCTCCCTGCTGATGGCGCTTGGCCTCGATGGCGAAGAAATCCTCAACACGTTCTACAAGCGTATCGATTACACCCGTCAGAAGGATGGCTCCTGGCGGATGCCGTTTGATGGCGCTCGGCTGAAGGGCACCAAGGCGTCCTACGACCTGATCGACGCCGACAGCGGCGAAGTGGTGATCGAAGGTGGTCGCAAGATCACCCAGCGCACCATCAAGCAGCTCGAGGAAAAGGGCGTCACCGCTCTTAAAGTGACCGACGAAGACCTTCATGGCCAGTATCTGGCGGAAGACATCGTCGACATGAAGAGCGGCGAGATCTATGCCGAAGCCGGTGACGAGATTACCGGCAAGCTGCTGGAAGAACTGGTGGACCGTGGTTACCACGACCTGCCGATGCTCGACATCGACCATGTCAACACAGGTCCCTACATCCGCAACACGCTGTCGGTCGACAAGAACGAATCCCGCGAGGATGCGCTGTTCGACATCTACCGCGTGATGCGCCCGGGCGAGCCGCCCACCATCGACACTGCCGAGGCGATGTTCCAGTCGCTGTTCTTCGATGAAGAGCGCTACGATCTGTCCGCGGTTGGCCGCGTGAAGATGAACATGCGTCTTGACGTGGAGTGCGCCGACACTGTCCGCACACTGCGCAAGGCCGACATCCTTGAAGTCATCCGGGTTCTTCTGGAACTGCGTGACGGCAAGGGCGAAATCGACGACATCGACAACCTCGGCAACCGCCGTGTTCGTTCTGTCGGCGAGCTGATGGAAAATCAGTACCGCGTCGGTCTGTTGCGTATGGAACGCGCGATCAAGGAGCGCATGAGCTCGGTCGAAATCGACACGGTCATGCCGCAGGATCTGATCAACGCGAAGCCGGCTGCCGCTGCCGTTCGTGAATTCTTCGGCTCTTCGCAGCTGTCGCAGTTCATGGACCAGACCAACCCGCTGTCGGAAGTCACCCACAAGCGCCGCCTGTCGGCTCTTGGACCGGGTGGTCTGACCCGTGAACGCGCAGGCTTCGAAGTTCGTGACGTTCACCCGACGCACTATGGTCGTATCTGCCCGATTGAAACGCCGGAAGGCCCGAACATCGGTCTGATCAACTCGCTGGCAACCTTCGCCCGTGTGAACAAGTACGGCTTCATCGAAAGCCCGTACCGGAAAGTGAAAGACGGCGCCGTTACCAACGAAGTCGTCTATCTTTCCGCCATGGAAGAAGCCAAGCACTACGTGGCCCAGTCCAACGCCGTCTACGACGACGAAGGCCGGTTCACGGAAGAGCTGATCACCTGCCGTCACGCCGGCGAAAACATGATGGTTCCGTCCGACAAGGTCGACCTCATGGACGTGTCGCCGAAGCAACTCGTGTCCGTCGCGGCCGCGCTCATCCCGTTCCTCGAGAACGATGACGCCAACCGCGCACTGATGGGCTCGAACATGCAGCGTCAGGCCGTTCCGCTGGTGCGTGCCGAGGCACCGTTCGTGGGTACCGGCATGGAGCCGATCGTGGCCCGCGATTCCGGGGCCGCCATTGGTGCACGCCGTGCGGGTGTTGTCGATCAGGTGGATGCGACGCGTATCGTTATCCGCGCGACCGAGGACCTCGATCCGGGCAAGTCCGGTGTCGATATCTACCGTCTGCAGAAGTTCCAGCGGTCCAACCAGAACACCTGCATCAACCAGCGTCCGCTGGTGCGTGTCGGTGACCGGATCAACAAGGGCGATATCATCGCCGACGGTCCGTCGACCGATCTTGGCGATCTGGCGCTCGGCCGGAACGTGCTCGTCGCGTTCATGCCCTGGAACGGCTACAACTTCGAGGATTCCATCCTCCTGTCCGAACGGATCGTCTCTGACGACGTGTTCACCTCCATTCACCTCGAGGAATTCGAAGTGATGGCCCGTGACACCAAGCTTGGACCGGAAGAAATTACGCGTGACATTCCGAACGTTTCGGAAGAAGCGCTGAAGAACCTCGACGAAGCCGGCATCGTCTACATCGGCGCCGAACTGAACCCGGGCGATATCCTGGTCGGCAAGATCACGCCGAAGGGTGAAAGCCCGATGACACCGGAAGAAAAGCTTCTGCGTGCCATCTTCGGTGAAAAGGCGTCCGACGTTCGCGACACTTCCCTGCGTCTTCCGCCGGGGGTTTCGGGTACTGTTGTCGAAGTGCGCGTCTTCAATCGCCACGGCGTTGAAAAAGACGAACGTGCGATGGCTATCGAGCGTGAGGAAATCGAGCGTCTCGCAAAAGACCGCGACGACGAACAGGCGATCCTCGACCGCAACGTCTATGGCCGTCTGGCCGAGATGCTGATGGACAAGACAGCCGTTGCCGGCCCGAAGGGCTCCAAGAAGGACACCGTGCTCACCGGGGACGTTCTCAACGACTTCCCGCGCTCGCAGTGGTGGCAGTTTGCCACTGACGACGAGAAGTTCATGTCCGAGATCGAAGCTCTGCGTGGTCAGTATGACGACAGCCGCAAGCGTCTCGAGCAGCGTTTCATCGACAAGGTCGAGAAACTGCAGCGCGGTGACGAACTGCCGCCGGGTGTCATGAAGATGGTCAAGGTCTTCGTTGCCGTGAAGCGCAAGCTTCAGCCGGGCGACAAGATGGCTGGCCGTCACGGCAACAAGGGCGTGGTCTCCAAGATCAACCCGTGCGAAGACATGCCGTTCCTGGAAGACGGCACGCATGTCGATATCGTGTTGAACCCGCTCGGCGTTCCGTCGCGCATGAACGTCGGTCAGATCCTTGAAACCCACCTGGGTTGGGCCTGCCGCGGCATGGGTAACCGGATCGGCGAATTGTACGAAGAGTACAGGAAGTCGGGCGAGATCGACGAGTTGCGCGGCAAGATCGTCGAGATCTATGGCGACAACATGAAGGGCGACAACGTCAAGGAATACGACGACGAAGGCGTCGTCCGCCTGGCGGAGCAGCTGAAGAAGGGCGTCAGCATTGCAACGCCAGTCTTCGACGGTGCGCGTGAACCCGATGTCGTCGAGGCGCTCAACATCGCCGGCTATGATCCGAGCGGCCAGTCCGTTCTGTATGATGGCCGAACCGGTGAAGAGTTCGACCGCAAGGTGACCGTGGGCTACATCTACATGTTGAAGCTCCACCACCTTGTCGACGACAAGATCCATGCCCGTTCGATTGGCCCGTACTCGCTCGTCACCCAGCAGCCGCTCGGTGGTAAGGCACAGTTCGGTGGCCAGCGCTTCGGGGAAATGGAGGTCTGGGCGCTTGAAGCATACGGTGCAGCCTACACGCTGCAGGAAATGCTCACCGTCAAGTCGGATGACGTTGCCGGCCGTACAAAGGTCTATGAGGCCATCGTACGTGGCGACGACACCTTCGAGGCGGGCATTCCGGAAAGCTTCAACGTGCTTGTGAAGGAAATGCGGTCCCTGGGTCTCAACGTTGAACTGCAACGAACCGATGTCCCAGTGATCGGCGAGGAAGAAACTGCGGACGCCGCAGAATAACCCCGCCTACGGACCACAAATGACTTGGAATGCCGGTTGCGGGGAGGGGCGCAAGAGCTCGCTCCCCCGCCGCGCATCGAAGGAGATGGATCATGAATCATGAGGTCATGAACCTGTTCAATCAACAGGCTCCCACACAGACCTTCGACAATATCCGGATTTCGCTTGCGAGCCCGGAAAAGATCTTGTCCTGGTCTTTCGGCGAAATCAAAAAGCCGGAAACCATCAACTACCGTACGTTCAAGCCTGAACGTGACGGTCTGTTCTGCGCGCGTATCTTTGGTCCGATCAAGGACTACGAGTGCCTGTGCGGCAAGTACAAGCGCATGAAATACAAGGGCGTTATCTGCGAAAAGTGTGGCGTTGAAGTCACCCTGTCGCGGGTCCGCCGTGAACGCATGGGCCACATCGAACTGGCCGCGCCTGTTGCGCACATCTGGTTCCTGAAGTCCCTGCCGAGCCGTATCGGCCTTCTGCTCGACATGACACTGAAGGATCTGGAACGGGTTCTGTATTTCGAGAACTACGTGGTTCTCGAGCCGGGCCTGACCCCGCTCAAGCAGCACCAGCTTCTGTCTGAAGAAGACTTCGTCGCCGCTCAGGACGAGTATGGCGAAGATGCCTTCACCGCAATGATCGGTGCTGAAGCGATCCGCGAGATCCTGATGAGCATGGATCTGGAGCGCGAAAGCGAGAAGTTGCGTCAGGAGATCGCCGAGGCGACCACCGAACTGAAGCCGAAGAAGCTTGCCAAGCGTCTGAAGGTCATCGAAGCATTCATGGAATCGGGCAACCGCCCGGAATGGATGATCATGACTGTCGTTCCGGTAATCCCGCCGGATCTTCGTCCGCTGGTTCCGCTTGACGGCGGCCGGTTCGCGACGTCCGATCTGAACGATCTCTACCGCCGCGTGATCAACCGTAACAACCGTCTGCGCCGCCTGATGGAACTGCGTGCTCCGGATATCATCATCCGGAACGAAAAGCGCATGCTGCAGGAGTCCGTTGACGCCCTGTTCGACAACGGCCGCCGCGGCCGCGTCATCACCGGTGCCAACAAGCGTCCGCTGAAGTCGCTGTCCGACATGTTGAAGGGCAAGCAGGGCCGGTTCCGTCAGAACCTGCTCGGCAAGCGCGTCGATTATTCCGGCCGTTCGGTTATCACCGTGGGTCCGGAACTCAAGCTGCACCAGTGCGGCTTGCCGAAGAAGATGGCGCTCGAGCTGTTCAAGCCGTTCATCTATTCGCGGCTTGACGCCAAAGGCTTCTCTTCGACCGTGAAGCAGGCCAAGAAGCTGGTTGAAAAGGAACGTCCGGAAGTTTGGGACATCCTCGACGAAGTCATCCGTGAGCACCCGGTTCTCCTGAACCGCGCGCCGACGCTGCACCGTCTTGGTATCCAGGCATTTGAACCGACGCTGATCGAAGGCAAGGCTATCCAGCTGCACCCGCTCGTCTGCTCGGCCTTCAACGCCGACTTCGACGGTGACCAGATGGCTGTTCACGTACCGCTGTCGCTGGAAGCCCAGCTTGAAGCGCGTACGCTGATGATGTCGACCAACAACATTCTGCACCCGGCAAACGGTGGCCCGATCATCGTTCCGTCGCAGGATATCGTTCTGGGTCTCTACTATCTGTCGATCATGGCGGAAAAGGAACCGGGCGAAGGCATGGTCTTCGGCAACACCGGTGAGATCCACCACGCGCTGGCCAACAAGGTCATTACGCTGCACACCAAGATCAAGGGCCGGTTCCGCTCCATCGATGCCGATGGAAACGAGACCTCCGAGATCAACGAAACCACTCCGGGCCGCATGCTTATTGCGGAGCTTCTGCCGAAGCACCACGAAGTGCCGTTCGAGGTCTGCAACAAGCTGATGACCAAGAAGGACATCTCCAAGATGATCGACACGGTTTACCGTGCCTGCGGTCAGAAGGAGACGGTTATCTTCTGTGACCGGATCATGCAGCTTGGTTTCAAGAACGCCTGTAACGCCGGCATCTCCTTCGGCATGGACGACATGGTCATCCCGGACACCAAGCACAATCTGGTGGCGGAAACCTCGTCGCTCGCAACCGAATACGAGCAGCAGTACAACGACGGTCTGATCACCCAGGGCGAGAAGTACAACAAGGTTGTCGACGCCTGGGCGAAATGTACCGACAAGATTGCTGACGAGATGATGGCCCGCATTAAGGCGGTCCAGATCGATGAGGAGAGCGGACGTCAGAAGCCGATGAACTCGGTTTACATGATGTCTCACTCCGGTGCCCGTGGTTCGCCCCAGCAGATGAAGCAGCTGGCCGGCATGCGTGGCCTTATGGCCAAGCCGGATGGTTCCATTATCGAGAACCCGATCATCTCGAACTTCAAGGAAGGTCTGTCGGTTCTGGAGTACTTCAACTCCACGCACGGTGCCCGTAAGGGTCTGGCCGATACCGCACTGAAGACCGCTAACTCCGGTTACCTGACCCGCCGTCTGGTGGACGTCGCCCAGGATTCCATTATTCTGGAACCGGATTGCGGATCCACGCGCGGCATCACCGTTGCTCCGATCGTCGATGCCGGTAACGTCATCGCCTCGCTCGGCATGCGCGTTCTGGGCCGTACGACTGCGGAAGATGTCTACAACAACCAGACCGGAGAACTGCTTGTCGCCAAGGGCACGCTGATCGACGAGAAGGACGTTGATGCCATCGAGGCCGCCAAGGTTCAGCAGATCAAGATCCGTTCGGTTCTGACCTGTGAAACCGAAACCGGCGTCTGCGCGACCTGCTACGGTCGTGACCTTGCACGTGGTACACCTGTGAACATGGGTGAAGCTGTCGGCGTTATCGCCGCACAGTCCATCGGTGAGCCGGGCACGCAGCTGACCATGCGTACCTTCCACATCGGTGGTACCGCACAGGTGGTCGACAGCTCGTTCATCGAGTCCAACGTCGATGGTACGATCAAGATCCGGAACCGTTCGGTCAATCGCGACAGTGACGGCAATCTGATTGCCATGGTCCGCAACATGTCCATCGTTGTTATCGACAGCGACGGTAACGAGCGCGCCGTGCACCGGGTGGCCTATGGTTCCAAGCTGCATGTCGATGAAGGCGATGCGGTCAAGCGCGGCCAGCGGATCGCCGAATGGGATCCGTATACCCGTCCGATGCTTGCAGAAGTCGACGGTATCGTGGACTTCGAGGATCTGGTCGATGGTGCGTCCGTTCAGGAAACGGCCGATGAGGCGACCGGTATCACCAAGCGTGTCGTCATCGACTGGCGCTCTTCGCAGCGTGGTCAGGATTTGAAGCCGGCAATCGTCATCAAGGACGAAAAAGGCACCATTTTCAAAACCGACCGCGGCTCCGACGCTCGTCTGATACTATCCGTGGACGCGATCCTGTCCGTTCAGCCTGGGTCTTCGGTCAAGGCTGGTGACGTTCTGGCCCGTATCCCGCTGGAAAGTGCAAAGACCAAGGACATCACCGGTGGTCTGCCGCGTGTTGCGGAACTGTTCGAGGCTCGCCGTCCGAAGGATCATGCGATCATCGCCGAAATCGATGGTACGATCCGCTTCGGTCGCGACTACAAGAACAAGCGCCGCGTCATCATCGAGCCGGCGGAAGAAGGTGTCGAGCCCGTCGAATACCTCATCCCGAAAGGCAAGCACTTCCATCTTCAGGAAGGCGACGCCATTGAAAAGGGTGAGTACATTCTCGACGGTAACCCGGCTCCGCACGACATCCTGGCCGTTAAAGGCGTGGAGGCCCTGGCGGCCTACCTCGTCAACGAAATCCAGGAAGTCTACCGTCTGCAGGGCGTGACCATCAACGACAAGCACATTGAAGTGATTGTCCGCCAGATGTTGCAGAAGGTCGAAATCACCGATCCGGGTGACACGGAGTTCTTCGCAGGCGAACAGATCGACAAGATCGACTTCGAAGAAGCCAACAGCCGGGCGATCGACAATGCACGCGATCCTGCCAAGGGAGTGCCGGTTCTGCTCGGTATCACCAAGGCGTCGCTGCAGACGCGGTCGTTCTTCTCCGCCGCCTCCTTCCAGGAGACGACCCGCGTTCTTACCGACGCAGCGGTCAACGGCAAAACCGACCCGCTGGTCGGCCTCAAGGAGAACGTCATCGTTGGCCGTCTGATCCCGGCCGGTACCGGTGGGGTGATGAAGCGGATCCGCAAGATCGCGAGCCATCGCGACGACCTGATCCAGGAAGCTCAGCGTCAGCAGTCTTCGGACAGCGCAGCGGAAGGGCTTCTGGAAGACATGACCGGCGCAGCCGAATAATCGGTCTGCCGTCTAGCTATCGAAAGGCCGCCCTCGGGCGGCCTTTCTTGTATAATGAGGCAAAAGAGGCCTGATCATATGAACGACAATGAAGTTGAACTGGATCCGGTGGTCTACATCGTGATTGGCAGGGTGTGGGAAAACGAAGAGGCGTCGCCGGATGATGCCATTACCATTCACGCGCTGCTGAGGGCGCCTGATGATGATGATGCAGTGCGCAAGACGCTTGAGGCGCTTTCCGCCCAGGGGTTTGCGGAAGCCGAACTCGACCAGATCGGGGTTATGGACGGCGAACCGGATGACCCGGTTTACGAAGGCGCCTATCAGGATGCCCTTGCCGGCAACGTCGCCATCGTGACGTTCACGGCCTGACCGGCGAAAAGATCTTCGACATTCGCTCTGTGCGCAATATACCTGCTGTGCGTTTGGCGCATAGCAGAGGCGAGGGGGAAGGCGGCTTGCGAATCCAGGTTGCCTTCCGGCCAGACTTGTCTGGAATCACCACGTGAATCAACGTGCTGCAGGGCCGGACAAACGAGTCTTCGCAATCGAGTGCCCCGTTTTGACTCATTCCGGTCAGACTTGATTCAGGATTCCTCTGGTTTGCGGAATCACGGTGCGCAATAAAATTACCAAAAAGCACCGAAAAGGTATCGAATGAAGCTGCTAAGTGATGGGATTCCTTCCGGAAATTCAGATGACCAAGCTGTAACCCGCACAAACGCTGTTTTTTCGACAAAGCACTTGACGCAATGGGTGCATATGAGTAGTTTCCGCGCATCCCAAGGGCAGGCGGTAAGAGTGAACCCGTCCAGCGCTAACCAAGGCGCAGGACCCAGTCCTCTTAAACGCTGCCGGGCTATATAGGCGAATACGCGTCGATTGCATGACCGCGGGGCAACTCGTGGTCCTCTGGTTTTTCGCAGCGCCTGCCGCTCTTCATTGAGCGCGCGGGCGCGATTTTGCATGTCTTTACGGGTCAAACCGGAGAGAGGTCAAAGTCAGCGGGGGACTGCAGTTGCATACGAATTTTTGGATGGACAAGGTAAAGGGCAAAGAATGCCGACCATCAACCAGTTGATCCGCAAGCCGCGGAAAGATCCGCCTAAGCGGAACAAGGTGCCGGCCATGGAGGCCTGCCCCCAGAAGCGTGGTGTTTGCACCCGCGTTTACACGACGACGCCGAAGAAGCCGAACTCGGCTCTTCGTAAGGTGGCCAAGATCCGCCTGACCAACGGCTTCGAAGTCATTGGCTACATCCCGGGTGAAGGTCACAACCTTCAGGAACACTCGGTGGTCATGATCCGCGGCGGCCGCGTAAAGGATTTGCCGGGTGTGCGCTACCACATCATCCGTGGTGTGCTCGATACCCAGGGCGTCAAGGATCGTAAGCAGCGTCGTTCGAAATACGGCGCGAAGCGGCCGAAGTAAGGAGCACATAGATGTCCCGTCGTCACCGCGCTGAAAAACGCGAAATTAACCCGGATCCGAAGTTCGGGGATATCGTCGTAACCAAGTTCATGAACTCCATCATGTACGACGGTAAGAAGTCGACCGCAGAGCGCATCGTGTACGGTGCATTCGACGTCGTCGAGAACAAGACCCGCGAGAACCCGATCGAAGTGTTCCACGCAGCTCTTGAGAACGTCATGCCGCAAGTGGAAGTTCGCTCCCGCCGTGTTGGTGGTGCGACCTACCAGGTTCCGGTCGAGGTTCGTACCGACCGCCGTCAGGCCCTGGCAATTCGCTGGCTGATCACTGCGGCTCGCAATCGTAACGAAACCACGATGGTTGACCGTCTTTCCGGCGAACTGCTCGATGCGGCCAACAACCGTGGCACCGCAGTCAAGAAGCGCGAAGACACGCACCGGATGGCAGACGCCAACCGCGCATTCTCGCACTATCGCTGGTAATTTGTGACTTCGAAGGGCTGACGCTATGGCGCGCACGCATAAAATCGAGGACTACCGCAACTTCGGCATCATGGCTCACATCGATGCTGGAAAGACCACAACGACCGAGCGGATCCTCTTCTACACTGGTAAGAGCCACAAGATCGGCGAAGTTCATGACGGCGCAGCCACCATGGACTGGATGGAGCAGGAGCAGGAGCGTGGCATCACGATCACCTCTGCTGCAACCACCGCTTTCTGGAAAGAAAAGCGCCTGAACATCATCGACACCCCGGGCCACGTTGACTTCACCATTGAAGTTGAACGGTCCCTGCGTGTGCTCGACGGTGCCGTCGCCCTTCTGGATGCAAACGCTGGCGTTGAGCCGCAGACGGAAACTGTCTGGCGTCAGGCCGACAAGTACCACGTTCCGCGGATGATCTTCGTCAACAAGATGGACAAGCTGGGCGCCGACTTCGATCGTTGCGTCACGATGATCAAGGAACGCCTCGGCGCAACTCCGCTGGTCATGCAGCTTCCTGTTGGCGCAGAAAGCGACTTCGCCGGTTGTATCGACCTTCTGGAAATGAAGGCTCTGATCTGGCAGTCTGAAAACCTCGGTGCTGCCTGGGACATCGTTGACATCCCGGCTGATCTCGTAGATCGCGCTCAGGAAGCTCGCGATGCTCTGATCGAGACTGTCGTTGAAGTTGATGAAGCTGTCATGGAAGCTTATCTGGAAGGCGAAGAGCCCTCCATTGAGACGCTCAAGAAGCTTATCCGCAAGGGCACGATCAGCACCGAGTTCGTTCCGGTGTTCTGCGGTTCCGCGTTCAAGAACAAGGGCGTTCAGCCGCTTCTCGACGCTGTTGTCGATTACCTGCCGAGCCCGGTCGAAGTGCCGGACATCAAAGGCATCGACCCGAAGACCGAAGAAGAAATCATTCGCAAGTCTTCGGACGAAGAGCCGCTTGGTCTGCTGGCGTTCAAGATCGCCAACGACCCGTTTGTCGGTTCCCTGACGTTCTGCCGCATCTATTCCGGTGTTCTGAACAAGGGCGTGTCCCTGCTGAACACCGTTAAAGAAAAGCGTGAGCGCGTTGGCCGGATGATGCAGATGCACTCCAACTCCCGCGAAGACATTGATGTAGCCTATGCAGGCGATATCGTTGCTATCGCAGGTCTCAAGGACACCACGACCGGCGACACCCTGTGTGATCCGCTGAAGCCGGTGATCCTGGAGCGCATGGAATTCCCGGAGCCGGTTATCGAGATCGCTGTCGAGCCGAAGACCAAGGGCGACCAGGAAAAGATGGGCCTCGCGCTCAACCGCCTGGCTGCAGAAGATCCGTCCTTCCGCGTCAAGAGCGACGAAGAATCCGGTCAGACCATCATCGCCGGCATGGGCGAACTGCACCTGGACATCATCGTCGATCGCATGAAGCGCGAATTCAAGGTCGAAGCCAACATCGGTGCACCGCAGGTGGCTTACCGTGAAACCATCACCAAGGTTGCTGAAGTGGATTACACCCACAAGAAGCAGTCTGGTGGTTCCGGTCAGTTCGCTCGCATCAAGCTGGTCATCGAGCCGGCTGAGCCGAATGAAGGCTACGTCTTCGAAAGCAAGATCGTCGGTGGTTCCGTTCCGAAGGAATACATCCCGGGCGTTACCAAAGGTATTGAAAGTGTCATGTCCTCCGGTCCGCTGGCAGGCTTCCCGATGCTCGATATCAAGGCAACCCTGATCGATGGTGCCTACCACGACGTTGACTCCTCGGTTCTCGCCTTCGAAATCGCCGGCCGTGCCGGTTTCCGCGAAGGGATTGCCAAGGCCGGCCCGAAACTGCTCGAGCCGATCATGAAGGTCGAGGTTGTCACTCCGGAAGACTACATGGGTGACGTTATTGGTGACTTGAACTCCCGCCGCGGCCAGATCGCCGGCACGGAGAACCGGGGCATCGTAACCGTCATCACCGCAATGGTCCCGCTGGCCAACATGTTTGGTTACGTGAACAACCTGCGTTCCATGTCTCAGGGCCGCGCACAGTACTCGATGGTGTTCGATCACTACGAGCAGGTGCCGCAGGCTGTCGCCGAAGAGGTTCAGGCGAAGTACGCCTGAGCCCATCCTCTTAACGTCAAGAAGAACTAGAGAAACGGAGTAATCCGATGGCGAAAGAAAAATTTGAGCGCAATAAGCCGCACGTTAACATTGGCACGATTGGCCACGTTGACCACGGCAAGACGACGCTGACCGCAGCAATCACCATGACGCTGGCTGAAACCG
>NZ_JBXUKV010000015.1:0-74244 GCF_057180185.1 Labrenzia sp. ATLA3 | reverse complement strand
TTCCTCAGGATGAGGTTTGTGGACTTGGGTTGTTCCCGGAGAGGAAGCAAGTCACTCCGAAGCGCATTTTACCCGCTCCCAACATGCTCTTGCGTATCCTCATGACGGACGGTGGACTGTAGCGAACTGGCGAGAAGGGGGTATTGGAGCAAGGTGCCCATCCTTCGAGACAGCGCTCCGCGCTTCCTCAGGATGAGGTTTGTGGACTTGGGTTGTTCCCGGAGAGGAAGCAAGTCACTCCGAAGCGCATTTTACCCGCTCCCAACATGCTCTTCCGCATCCTCATGACGGACGGTGGACTGTTTCGAGCGGGTGAGAAGGGGGCATTGGAGCAAGGGGCCTATCCTTCGAGACAGCGCTTCGCGCTTCCTCAGGAAGAGGTTGAGGGGAAGATCGTTGGGGGAAAGAGCGTGGGGCGTGGGTTTTTAGCGTAGATGTGGCGGCCGGAAATGCCGTGAGAAGCAGCCAGACTGGACAGCAGGGAAAACCTCTCTAAAGCTCAATTCGGGCCCCTCAATATACTCTCCCTCATCCTGAGGAAGGCCGCAGGCCTGTCTCGAAGGATGGGCTGCAAGCGCCGGACGAGGAGAGGATGCTCCGGACAAGCCAGGGGAGACCACCCGTCGGAAGAGGGGACTGCAACCGATCAGATCAGAATTGCAGTGCCCTTAACCGTCAGCTCAGAACGAAATCGCTCTCCGCGTAGCCTTGCAGGTAGAGCAGGGCTGTGAGGTCGCCGTGGTCGATGCGGAAGTCGGCGGCGGCAGCGACAGCCGGTTTGGCGCGGTAGGCAACGCCGGCTCCGGAGCGTTCGATCATGGCAAGGTCGTTGGCGCCATCGCCAACGGCAAGCGTGTCGGTGAAATCAAGACCGCGTTCTGCGACCAGATATTCCAGGCGCGTGCGCTTGGCTTCGCGGCCGAGAATCGGTTCTCCGACCTTGCCCGACAGTTTGCCGTCTTCTTCCAGCAGCGTGTTGGCCTGGTTTTCGTCAAAGCCGATCAATGTCGCAACTGCGGAGGTGAAATGGGTGAAGCCGCCAGAAACAAGGGCGCAGTAAGCGCCATTTGCCTTCATGGTCTGGACCAGGGTGCGGCCGCCGGGCATCAGCTGGATGCGTTTGCTGAGCACGGTCTCGATGGCTGAGACTGGCAGTCCGGCCAGAAGGCCGACACGTTCACGCAGGGCCGGTTCAAAATCGATCTCGCCGCGCATCGCCCGTTCGGTAATCTCCGAAATGCGGTCCTTGAGGCCGAGTTCGGCTGCCAGTTCGTCGATGCATTCCTGGCGGATCATGGTGGAATCCATATCCGCGATCAGCAGGTGCTTGCGGCGGCCGGTTTCCTTCTGCACAAAGACGTCAACAGGAGCTCGTCCGATGACTTCGCGCAAGATTGCGTCCGCGGCACTTGCATCGAGGCCCTCAAAGCGGATATCCGCTGCGACACCCGCAGAAAGACGTGTCGCGGTTCCGGTAACGCCGAGTGCGTCGGATGCCTGCAGGACCAGATCCTCGTCGACTGCCGGTGCAGTAGGAGTGGACACCAAAGTGGCAACAAAAGACATGGACGGTTCCCTGAACGACGAAGACGATACGCCCGCGACTGCCAGGCGCGCCATTCTGATAGCCGGGCCGACAGCCAGCGGCAAGTCCGCTTTGGCGTTGTCGCTGGCCAAAGAGCTGAATGGTGTCATCATCAACGCAGATTCCATGCAGCTCTACGAAGACTTGCGGCTGGTAAGCGCACGCCCGAGCGCTGCCGAAGAGGCTGAAGTGCCCCACCGGCTCTACGGGGTGCTGCCTGCTTCGACCGCCTTTTCGACAGGCGCCTGGCTGCGCCTGGCAGAGCAGGAACTGCGGGCTGCCTGGGCAAGTGGCCAGATGCCAATTCTCGTCGGTGGGACGGGGCTCTATTTCAAGGGCCTGACAGAAGGCTTCGCGGAGATGCCGGATATACCACAGGAGATCCGCAACCGGGCGCGAGCCATTGCCGACGACGAGGGCGTGGAAGGGCTGAAGCAGCGGCTGATTTCCGAAGGCGATCCGGCATCCGCGGAGACACTGACCGATCCGCAACGCCTTGCCCGTTCCCTGGAAGTGCTGCTGGCGACGGGACGCTCTCTGAAGGCCTGGCAACAGGAGGCTCAGTCGTCACCGCTTCTTGCACCGCAGGCGTGCCACAGGATCGTTCTGGCGCCACCGCGGCCCTGGCTGCACGAACGTATCGAGCAACGGGCAGGGTTGATGGTCAGCGAGGAAGGGGTGTGGGAAGTCCGGGAACTGCTTGCGAAGGACCTATCGGAAAAGTTGCCGGCCATGCGGGCAATCGGCGTGCCGGAACTCGGTGCCTATCTTGCTGGTGAGACCGATTGTGCCGAAACGATCCACAGGCTGACTGTTGCAACGCGTCAATACGCCAAGCGTCAGGAAACCTGGTTTCGCAACCAGATGACCGATTGGCAACGGGTTGATCCTTCAAACCGAATCGAGATGGAAGCCCTTCAGCGAACGATTTAACCGCTCACAGTCAACTTCTGATGTGTGCGGTGCAGCAGCGGGTTGAGCGTAACTTGTTGGTATTGCGAATGTATTTTTTCCAAAATCCACCTTATACTTTGGTCTGCCATGGCATTGGCACAATTCAGGGTTACAAGGCGCTCATGCTTTCAGTAGCGGGATTTACTGCTACGCGCACAGCCTGACAAAATCCTAGACCGGGAGGACACGGTGCAGACGATCATACTCGAATGCGGTTTAGTAAGGCTCGTTCCCTTCACGCCAACCGATATTGATCTCGTCAAGGATCTCCACTCTGACCTTTATGGTAACCGGTGCACGGAATATTCCACCAACTGCACCGTTGTTGATGCGGCAGAACTGGTGAGGTCTGCCCAGCAGACTCAGGATGATCTTGGGTTTGCCAAATGGAAGGCGGTCGCTTCAGATGGTGCGTTTCTCGGCTGGGCCGGGTTTACGCCGGTCAGCGAAACTTCCGAGATCAGTCTGAACTATTGCCTGCGTCTCGATTTGCTGGACGAGGATCCGGATCTTCCCAAGCGCCTTTGCGCCGCGCTGACGGACTGGTTCTTCGAAAACACCTATTTTTCCCATCTGGTCGCGGTGGTGCGCACTGATAACCGGAAAATGCGCGAAGTGGTCAAGAGCAATGGGTTCAATCACCGCGAAAGCAAAGTGATCGAAGGCATGCAGGCGGATGTGTTTCAACTGCTGAGCCCGTCCATGCAGTCCTATCTGATGAGCGCTTAGGGCGTCCAGGGATTGACCGACATCGGAAATTGGGGTGGACCGTGTATTTCACGGTCCTTTTTGTTGAAAGAATTCCGTTTTGGAAACACCCATTCTGACAACCGGCCGGCTGCGCTTGCTGCCCTTTTCCGAAGATGATTTTGCTCTGCTGCAGGATCTGCATTCAGATCCGGAGGTGAACCGGTACCTGTCGCCGGGACCTGCCATCATGGACCCGGAAGAAGTACGGCGTCGGCTTGCCAATTATATCGGCGACCACCGCCTGACCGGGATATCCAAATGGAAGCTGGAGACGCTTGACGGGACTTTCATCGGCCGGGCAGGGTTTTCTTTCAAACGCGATCCGGGTGGGTACGAACTCGGCTACAGCCTGAAGCGGTCCGCCTGGGGGCAGGGGTATGCGAGTGAAATCGCGCAGGCCCTTGTCGGTTGGTTCTTCGACACGCTGCCCTACGATCATCTGCTTGCCTATTCGGTTGCAGACCATGAGGCATCGCAGAAGGTGATGCGCAAGGCAGGACTGCATTTCTGGCAGGACCTTGAACAGCATGGGCTGACCTGCCGGTTCTACCGGATTACGCGCCAGCAATATCTTCAGTCATTGGATCAGTTGGCAGCGGGCTGATAGCCAGGGCTTCGGCCAGTTTTCAGGCACCCGCAGCAACGTGCAACGCCGCAGGCAGGGCGGCAGCCGTCACCGTTTCGGCAAGCGCCTCATCCGACATGGCCCGTGCCGTGGTCAGTCCTCCGATCAGAATGCTGAGAAAGGCCCAGGCTCGGTCCTGCCTATCTGATGGACTTCCCCCCTTCAGACCGTCGGCGATCAGGGCGGCGATGGTCCTCATCTTGCTGTCGTAGAGGTCTCGTGTCTCGGGTTTGGCGCGCGCGACGTCGGGCGACAGCGCGGTCATGGCGCAACCGCAGGCGCGGTCCTTTCGGTGCGGGCTGCCAAGATAGTATCCCGCAAAGGCCTCGATCCATTTGTCGCCATAGCGGTCTCTGTAGTCCGGAATGGTGGTGATCACCTCATCCAGGCCCAGTTCCAGCGCTGCGTGAAAGGCGCCGTCCTTGGAGTCGAGGTGGGCGTAAAATGCGCCAGAGGTGGCACCGGCCGCCTTGGCGATCGCGTCGACACCAACCCCCGAAAAACCTTCGCTTCGGAAAGCCTGACTGGAAGCGGAAAGCAGAGCCTTCTGGGTTTCGGCCTTGCGAAGCTGTTGTTTTGCCATGAGGTTCTCTCAACTAAAGAACGGTCGTTATATAAATATTGACATCATAACGATCGTTACATAAATAGGGTCTGTTAAAAAATATAACGAACGTTATATTTAATTGAGAGGAACGGAAATGCCACTCGCACTGAATTACACCCAAGGCGTGATGACGGAAGAAGCCGGCCTGAAGGCCGGCAAGAAGATCACCGAAGCTTTTCTGAAATGGCACGGGCTGGGCGGCAACAAGGTCATGACACCCAATGTCACCATGCAGATCCAGGCTTTGCCGAAAAACGGTGCCCTGTCCGGCGGTGAACCGGTGGAGGGGGCCTGGCTGGAGTGCAAGACACCCAGCTTTGCGCTGGCCACGCGCGACATTCAGGTCGGTTTCTTCAAGGAAGCGACCGACATCATTGCCACGGCTGCTGAAGGCCGTTTGCCGGTGGATCGCATTTATTCAAATGTGGTGCATACGGTGGACGGAACCTGGAACCTGGACGGGGAAGCCATGACCAACAGCCAGCTTTCCGAACGGATCTCACAGGGCTGACGTTGCAATCCCGACCGAAAAAGGGCCGCCTCTGCGGCCCTTTGATGGGTTGGGGTCCTCTTTCCTGCAAACCCCGGGTCAGGATTTCAGGAGCCTGGTCCTGTGCTGGCGCCGGTGCGATGTGTGCGCAGAAACCGTTTCAGCTGTCGGGGGTGGGTGAAGACATGGCGGTGTCCTGAGAACACCCCCATGCTTTCCAGATCCCGGTCCCGCCGCGTCTGCCTGTAATTGAGAACGAACTTGAAAAACGGCCAGTCGAACCGCTCCAGGCAGCCGTCCGGCAATTCGCCTCCGCGCGTGCCGCCGCGGCCAAGAAAGGAGCGTTTCAGCACTCTTGTCGCGCAGACAGGCGTCGAAAAATCCAGATAGATCAGTGTATCGGCAGCCTTGAGACGCAGATCCAGGGTGCTGCCGTAGTTGCCATCCATGATCCAGCGCGGGCGGGCGATGAGCTCTTCCATGGTGGAGCGCCAGGTTTCAGGGGACGGGCGCTGCCAGCCTGGCTGCCAGTAGTGAGTGTCCAGATGAATGACCGGCAAACCGGTCAAGGCGCTCAAGGTTCTGGCGGCACGGGATTTGCCCGCCCCCGGGCACCCGGCGATCACCACGCGCTTCATCTCTCCGGCCATGCAAAGGCGTTCCATCTGGTCGGCCTCCCCACAAAACAAAGCCTCCTGTACCTTACCGGAAATCCGGGGGCACAGGAGGCTTTTCATGCCTTGGATGGCAGTGATCCGCTTTCACGTGAGTGAAAACAGGAGGCCTATCCGGCGTCAGACGGCAGCAAGCGCGCCCGGGTTACCGGTTTGCTGGCGCAGGGCCAGCTTGTTCATCGCGGACACATAAGCGCGGGCAGAAGCAACGAGCGTGTCGGTGTCCGCACCCTTGCCGGTTGCGATCCGGCCGCCTGATTCCAGACGTACGGACACTTCGGCCTGTGCGTCGGTACCTTCGGTCACCGCATGCACCTGGTACAGCGACAGGTTCGCTTCATGCGGCACGATTGCCTTGATGGCGTTGAAGGTGGCGTCGACCGGACCGTCGCCGGTGGCTTCCTTGGTGATGTGCTGGCCGTTGACGTCCATGGTCAGGATCGCCTTCTGCGGGCCACCCGTTCCGGCGATGACGGTCAGTGCAATCACCTTGGTGCTTTCGCCCAGAACGCTGATCTCGTCTTCGACCAGGGCTTCGATGTCCTCGTCATAAACGTGTTTCTTGCGGTCGGCGAGATCCTTGAAGCGGCGGAAGGCATCCTGCAGGGCGTTGTCGCCCAGTTCGAAGCCCAACTCCTTCAGCTTGTCGCGGAAGGCGTGGCGGCCGGAATGCTTGCCCATGACCAGGGATGTCGCTTTCACGCCGACATCTTCCGGACGCATGATTTCGTACGTCTCGGCGTTTTTCAGCATGCCGTCCTGGTGGATGCCGCTCTCATGAGCGAAAGCGTTCTTTCCGACGATGGCCTTGTTGTACTGAACCGCGAAACCGGAAGCACCAGCCACCATCTTGGAGGCGCGGACCATGAATTGCGGGTCGATCTGGGTCACGTAAGGCAGGACGTCACCACGTGTCCTGATCGCCATGACGATTTCTTCCAGGGCGGCATTGCCAGCGCGTTCGCCCAGGCCATTGATGGTGCATTCGATCTGGCGGGCACCGCCGGCAACACCGGCCAGTGAGTTGGCAACCGCCAGGCCCAGGTCATTGTGGCAGTGAACGGAGAAGATCGCCTGGTCGGAATTCGGCACGCGCTCACGGATCTGTTCGAACATGGCCTTGTATTCGTCCGGGGTGGCGTAACCGACCGTGTCCGGCAGGTTGATAGTGGTGGCACCGCATTTGATGGCGGCTTCCACGCAGCGGCACAGATAGTCGATCGGTGTGCGCGTTGCGTCCATCGCGGACCATTCGACATCGTCGATCAGGTTGCGCGAGCGGGTGACCGTATCGGTGATGATCTCCAGCACCTGCTCTTCGTTCTTGTTCATCTGGAACTTCAGATGGATCGGAGAGGTGGAGACGAATGTGTGGATGCGGCCTTTGCCGGCGTGTTTCACGGCTTCGCCGCAGCGGTCGATATCGGCATGGATCGCGCGGGCGAGACCGGCAATGACGGAGTTTTTCGACCGTTTGGCAATTTCGCTGACGGCTTCAAAGTCGCCGTTGGAGGCAATCGGAAAGCCGGCTTCGATGATGTCGACACCCATGTCGTCGAGGATTTCCGCGATCTGCAGCTTTTCTCCCAGCGTCATGGAGGCGCCGGGCGATTGTTCGCCGTCGCGCAATGTGGTGTCGAAGATCCGGACCTGTTCATTCTCGGAAGTGGCAGTCATGTCGTTTCGTTCCTGGCTTGGATCGGGCCTTAGGTCGCTCGGGTCAGGATAGGCGGGGCGCGATCCGATGGTCGTGATGCGGTTTTTTGAAAACTCTCCCCTAAGTGCCCGTTTCGCCTAAAGACAAGCGAAGCAGCCGACGCTCAGGGGCATCTAAGAAGGAGGAGGTCGCCAAGTAGAATGAGGCCGCCGCGCTGTGCCAGCGCGTCGCGAGAAGATCCAGAAATGTCGCGAACCGCGATCATGGGTCTGTCTTGGCCTTTGGTCGTCTTTTCAAATGGTCCGCCAAGCGTGGCGCAAAAGCGTGACCGGACGGTTAATGGGAAATGTCATAAGTCAGGATGGAGCACGATGCAACCAGCTTTTCCGAAGCTTGCACATTTGGCAATCCGTGCGGTCCGGATTTTCATGCCGGATGCCGGTCTCAGCCGTTACCGGCAACCGGCATGGGGTCATCGGCGAATTTGGCCTGGATTTTCTCCACTTCCGTTCTTTTGCTCAGGAAGGCGGCTACGCATTCCGGATCGAAATCGCTACCGGCTTTTTCTGCCAGAAAGCGGAAGGCCTGGTCGTTGGACCATGCGGATTTGTAAGGGCGTTCCGTCGTCAGGGCGTCGAATACGTCGGCAACAGCCGCTATCCGGCCAACCAGCGGAATTTCCTCACCGCGCAGACCGTCGGGATAGCCGCTGCCATCCCAGCGCTCGTGATGGGTTGCGGCAATCTGGGTCGCTACCTGCAGCAACCGGCAACTGGAGCCCTTGAGAATACCCGCGCCGATTTCCGTATGCCGGTTGATTTCCTCGCGCTCCTCCGGGGTGAGGGGGCCGCGCTTGCGCATGATCCGGTCCGGAATACCGACCTTGCCGATGTCGTGCATTGGCGCCGCCATTTTGAGGTCGTGACGGAAATCCATGCTCATGCCGAGTTCTTCTGCGATCAGCTCGCAGAAGTTCGCCATACGCAGGGTATGCATGGCGGTGTCGAGATCCTTGTATTCAGAGGCAAGGATCAACCGGTGAACGATCTCCTCGCCCCGTTTGCGCAGTTCCGTCGTTGCCCTGTCGACTTCCTCCTTCAGCCATTCCGCCCGCATTGACAGCTTGCGCTGCGCCTCGGCCAGTTTCGTGAGGTTCCGCACGCGGGCCTTGAACTCCACGATCTCAAGCGGCTTGTTCAGAAAGTCGACCGCGCCGGAGGTCAGCGCCTCGAGCCGGATGTCTCGGTCCTTATCCGCCGTCACGATCACCATCGGCTTGTCGACATGCGCGGGATGCTGATGGACCTGCTTGATAAGCTCAATGCCGTTGAGACCTGGCAACTGGTAGTCGACGATACCGACATCGAATTCGATGGTGTCGAGCGCTGCAATCAGGTCCAGAGGGTCGTTGAAGCTGATGGCGTGGCAGCCGTGGATGCGTTCCACGAGCCGTTCCATGATCCTGCGATTGGTGGGATCGTCTTCGATCAGGAGAATGCGGAAGTCGGTGTCGGCAAGCGGTGTGTCGGTCATATCGCTATCTTCCGGTAATGGTTTTTTGCTTTTTCCAGTTCCACGGTCAGGCGTGTGTCGCAGTTGGGTGTTTCGATGGTTGCTCGTAGCGCCTCGGCCGTTCGCGAAAGGGGGGTAAATCCGAGGTTGCCCGCCGCGCCCGTCAGCGAGTGCAGCAGACGGTCGTAGGTTTCTTCGTCCCCCTCTGCCGCGGCCTTGGTGATCTGCGGCACGAGTGTCTCCGCATGCTCGAAAAACTCGCTCAGCAGGGATTGGAAGGCTTCTTCGCCCAGTTCTTCCTGCAGCTCTGCACGCCTGGCATCTCCCTGTTCGTCTCCGGCAAGATGAATGACGTTGGTATGCGGCAGGGAGGCGTCGGGTCGTTCCTGGGGCTCTGGCGTGGCGACTGTCAGCCCGGTGGTGCCATCGGCTGAATTTCTCGACCGTCCGTGGTTCCGTAGAATGGCAGCGAGCCGCTGAGAAGTGACCGGCTTGGGCTCGAAGCCATTCATGCCGGCGTCCAGACAATCCTGCCGGTCCTGGTCCGAGGCGTTTGCCGTCATCGCGACAATCGTCAGCCTGTCGAATGGCGCACCGAGCTTGCGAATGAGCCGCGTTGCCGCGATGCCGTCGAGATCCGGCATTTGCACGTCCATCAACACGAGATCGAAACCCGCGTTCTGCACGTGCTTGATCGCCTGCCTGCCATTGCAGGCTATGGTGACGTCCTGCCCCAGTCTTTCCAGCAATTTCGCAGCGACCCGCTGATTGATGGCATTGTCTTCCACCAGCAGGACCCGCAGGGGCGGTATCGGGGTGGATAGTGCCGCGTCCTCTTCCCGCTCGGCGGGTTCACACGCCGGAGCCTTTGCTCGTTGAACCGGCAAGGTGAAGCTGAAGGTCGCTCCTTCACCCGGCGTGCTTGAAACGTCAATCGTTCCCTGCATGGCCTCAACGATCTGCTTGCAGATGGCAAGGCCAAGACCTGTGCCTCCAAACCGTCGGCTGATCGAGGAATCGACCTGATGGAAAGCCGTAAAGAGCTGTTTTTGTGCCTCTGGGGCGATGCCGATACCGGAATCCCTGACGCAGACTGTCAGCTCCAGCGCCTCTTCAGTCACGTTGCTTGCCGCCACCTCAAGCCAAACCGAACCGTTTTCGGTGAACTTGACAGCGTTCGACAGCAGATTGAGCAAGACGCGCTTCAGTCTGGTGGGGTCACTCTTGATGAACGCGCCTTCAAGCACAGGATCAATATGCACCTTGAGTTTGTTGTTCTGCTCAAGGGCCTGTCCTTCGACGACGGCTGCGGTATCTCGCACAAGCTCGTCGAACCTGAAGGTGATCAGTTCGGACTGTTGCGATCCATATTCAATCTTCGCGTAATCAAGAATTTCGTTGATCATCTCCAGCAGGGCCCGGCCGGAGCTTGTGATGGTGCGCACGTATCCGCCTTCTTCTGCCGGAAGAGGCTTTTGCGCCAGCAGTTCGGCCATACCCAAAATGCCGTTCAGAGGAGTGCGGATTTCGTGACCGATGGTGGCCAGAAACGCTGACTTGGCCTTGTTGCCCGCTTCGGCCGCCTTGTAGGCTTTTTCGAATTCCGCAGCGGCGGTGTTCATGGCCTCGCGGGTCTGCTTCACGATGCGGATCTGAAGAAGCATGTGGAAGGCCAGGAAGAGTGCGGCAACGACGATTGCGAACATGAAGAGAAAAGCCAGCATCTGCGCTTGGAAGACATCGTTGCGGGTTTCTGCGCGCGCTTTGGAAATCGCTGCATTTGTGCGAACCAGAAATTCGTTGGTGGCGTAGCGAATTTCCTCAAGCGTTGCCTGGACAGGCGAAAAGTCGATGCCGGAATAGTTCTTTTGCGCAGCGATGCGATTGAACACAGGCTCAATGGCCAGGATCTTGTCTTCGATGCTCGCGATTCTGGATCTGACGTTCTGGCTCTGCTCGAAAAAGATGTTGTATTTGGAGTTTGCAAGAACCGAGAGGCGTGAATAGAGGATGTCGTATCGCGTCACCAGATCGCGCGGTGTGACGGCTTGTTGTGCTGCTTCTACGCCAGCCTCGCCGATACGGTACGAGGCATGCTGTACCATTTCGAAAACCGCTCGCACCTCGCGGTCAAGCTGGTAGACCGCCCACATTGCGTCTTCGCGGATGGCATCGTGCAACTCGCCTTCCCGTTTCGCCAGCAGCGAAAAGATGGCCAGGACGGTACAGACGAGAAAAATCTGGACGACGAGTACGAATTTCGTCGCCCGTGCTGCCTGTTCAACGGCCTTACCGCCTATTTCGAGCTGGTTTCTCACTCGACAACTTCAACTTCACGGATCTGCCAGACCGACCGGGAAAAGTATTTCTCGTTGAAGAGTTCCGGGTTGGTATCGAAGGGATAGATCAGGAACAGGGGACCCTTGTTGCGAACGGTCATGTATTCGCCGTTCATTTTCGTCGCCAGCATGGTGTCGAAATTCTCGGCGTCGCCCATCGGGATTTCAGCGCTGTAGTCGTTGAGCGCCTTGACGATCAGTTTGGAGCCGTGTGCCCCGACTTCCTCAAGAAGCGAACGCAGTTTCGGGCCGGAAAAGGCGGTGGTTCCTTCGGTCCACGGTGTCGCGATTGTCCTGGAAATGGTCTCAACACCTTCCAGCATGTCCATGTCGAATTCGGCGCTCTCCCCCTTGTTCGTGTTCTTGATATTTCCAGTCACAACGAGGACGACTTCACCGGTTGGAGCAGGAAGGTTATCTGCCTGCGCGGAAGCGCTCAGCATGAATGTTCCTGCCAGTAGGCTCAGTAAAGACTTCATGGCGTTTCCCATTTTTTTCTAAATTACTGTCATTTTTTACAGTAATTCTATTTTTTCTTCCTATGGGGAACTTTGATACATGAGTGGGCTTTAATCAAATGCAAAATGATTAGGCAAAAATCTTCTTAAACCCATTGGGTAAAGTAAGCCGTATTCACAATTTTGTTATTAAATTCAATAATTTATGTTGCCGGGAGTGGCTTTCGTATCGATCGGCTGATGCGCGAGCAAAACGTCATCCTGAAACCTGTCAGCTGAAAGAAATACTTAGGCTTTAGGTCGCGCTTATCTTCGATGTTTCGGGCTTGCAGCCCGGCAGGTGCTGCCGGTTGAGCGTCGGGCAGTCCTGCGCGCGAGCCTGGTGGAGGTGGAGGACCAGCAGCCGGAACCGGCCGCGGCATCTGCCGCAATCTGGATCGGTCACAGAAGCTGACCGGCAAAAGCTGGGGCGAGCGTGTCGACCTTCCGCGCGCACTTCAGGGAACAGGCCAGCACCAGTCGGCTGCCGGTCCAAAAAGCACGTGCGGCTGATGGATGTGTGCACACTTCCGAAGTCGGAGAAACTGTTGGTCTTCAAGGCAGCACTTCAGGTGTGCTGTGATAGCCCAGTTCAGCCGGAAGTGCTCGCGGCGTTTCCGGTGTCGCCGCGCGTCACCAAGGCGACGGGTCTTCCCGGGCAGCACACTGACCGTCCGGGAGCCAAGCAGGTCTGTTAGACGAACAGTTCGCCTCTTGCTGCCAGGGTCGCCTGACCGCCAATCCTGACCGCGTGCATCTTGCCGCCCTCGATATCGATTTCCAGATCGATCAGAGAGGGGCGTCCCATCTCGAAGCCCTGCTCGATGCGGATATGGTGCGTGCCGTTGGGCAGATCATCATAATAATCGACGACACCGGCGAAAGCGGCTGCAGCCGAACCTGTCGCGGGATCTTCGGGAATACCCATGTCGGGTGCGAACAGGCGGGCGTGGAAGGCACTGTCGTGAGAGCGGGTTTCCCGGCAATAGACATAGGCGTCGGTGTGACCGTTCTTGCCGAAGCCACGGTTCCACATGGCCGGCATCGGCTTGGCGCGCGCCAGCGCATCAAGATCGCGCACGGGCACGAAAGTGAAGGGAGGGCCGACGCGGAAGCGCGAAGGGCCATGGTTTTCGAACCCGATGTCGCTCGGCTCCAGATTGAGGGCGGCGGCGATCAGGTCGATATTGTTGGTCGGTCCGGCAGGTTCCGGCAGGGTGGGAACATCGAACTCGGCAAAAGCGGCAGCGTGCTCGCGCAGGATCACGGCACAGCGCACCGCGCCGATCTTCTGCTTGAGAACCACGACGGAATCCTGCTCGCCCGAAATCTCGCCAAAGCGTTCGGTCGCCAGAAGGATGGCCGTACCGACGGTGGGGTGTCCGGCAAATGGCAGTTCCATCTTGGGGGTAAAGATCCGCATGGTGGCCGAATGCCCTGGATTTTCCGGCGGAAAGACGAAGACCGTTTCGGAAAGATTGAACTCGCCGGCGATCTTCTGCATCTGCGCGTCGCTCAGGCCCTCGGAGTCCAGAACCACCGCCAGGGGGTTCCCGGCAAGGGTCGTATTTGTGAAGACATCCAGGATCGCATAGCGGCGGCTCATACTTCTTTTCTCCCTGAAGCCGCCTGCCTGCCTTCAAACGAAGCCTGGCAAGGGGCTCGAACGCTGTAAATCAACAAACCTGTCCTCAACGGACGGCCCCTGTGAAATCCGAGGTGCCGGGTTCAAAGGTGAGCGGACTTTTGCATTTTAAGGCAAGTCCTGCCAGTGCTTAGTGCGCATTCTTGGTGAACAAAATATTGCCGTTCGCGGCCGCTTTGCCTTGCGCACGTCATGGCAGCAGATATCTGCCGAGTGACCGGGCGTAGGGCACGATGGCGCTGTCCTCCAGATCCGCGCGAGTGCGAATGATGCGCATATCCGCCAGTTCCTGTTCCTCGGACGCTTCGGAAAAACGCAGGATCTCGGTGCGCAGTTCCTCCGCGGGGCGGGGCACGTCCATCAACTGACCGATGGAAATCCGCCAGCCGTCGAAGGTCACCAGCAATTCCGCAGGCCGGACATCCTCGCGTTTCAGGCCGGTTTCTTCTTCCAGTTCCCGGTAGATCGCTCCGACGACGTCGACCTTGCCGTCTTCGGTCAGGTCGGTCGGGTCGAGATTGCCGCCGGGGGGATAGATCATCCCCGCTGTTGCCGTTTTCGAAGACATGACACCGTAAAGCAGTGCGCCATCGGCGGACCGCAGGATGGCGGAACCGAAAAGATTGAATGCGGTTGCATCCGGAGCGCCCCAGTCGCGCCACGCCAGGAACGCGGCAAAGGAGCATTCGGTGCAGGTGCCATTGAAAGCACCGTCCTTGAACTCGAACCCGGTGAGCTTCATCGTGCGGCCATTCCACAGCTGCGGAATGCGCTTTCTGGCTTCCTCGAAATAGGCGTCGATGGCCTCCGCATGCGCGGTTTCAAAAGCCCAGGGTTTGTCTGAAATGCCGATGTTCAGGGTGTCGACCCGGTAGACCGCCGGAGCCAGCGGTTTTTCCATCAGGGGGATGTCCTTGTCCGGCGACATCGCGCTTGGCCTTGTCGCCAGCGTCCGGAACCCGCGCTTTTCATAAAACGGACCCGCATGGGCGTCGCTTTCCAGATAAAGCCGGCTCAGGCCCAGGCGCTGGGCCTGATCCTCGGCGCGTTTCAGCAGAAGGTCGCCAATGCCTTGGCGCTGGGCTTCGGGGGCAACAAACAGGAAATCGATGAGAAGGGTATCTTCGCTCTGTTCGGAGAGACCAGAAAAGGCAACCGGAAGGCCGTTTCGTTCGGCAACGGTCATCGTCAACGACCGGACGGTTGCCTCGGATATCCGCCAGTACTCGCGAAACTCCGCCATCTTCTCCTCCGGATAGCCCCAGGTCGCCTTGGCGCGGTGGAGAATATCGGTGAGGGCGGGGGCATCGGCCTCGGTGGCCGGGCGGAGTTTCAGTGGCATGGGCAATCCAGTCGGTTACGTTCCGGACAGCCCTAGCCAGACTTTGTGAAAGTTACAAGGCGGCTGGCCTCGTTCAGTCCTGCCTGATGAACGTGCCGTTCTGAAGTTCGGTCACGGCCTGTATGAGTTCCTGGCGCGTGTTCATGACGATCGGTCCATGCCAGGCGACGGGTTCCTTGATCGGGGCACCGGAAACGAGCAGAAAGCGGATGCCTTCTTCTCCGGCCTGAACCACGATTTCGTCTCCGGAGCCGAAGATCACTAGAGAGCGATTGCCGGTCTGGTCGCGGAACTTCAGTTCCTCGCCGCCGAATTCCTTCTCCGTCAGCACCCCGAACGGATCGGATGCCCCTTCAAAGGTTCCTGACCCTTCGAAGATGTAGGCGAAGGTCTGTTTGTGCGTGTCGACCTTGAAGCGTTTCTTCTGTCCCGCCGGAACGTGGATATCGAGATACTGTGGATCTGCGGCGATACCGTCGACCGGGCCGCGTTTGCCCCAGAACTCACCACAGATGATCCGGGCAGAGGTGCCGTCGTCATCGATCACGACGGGGATTTCGCCGGAAGAGACATCCTGGTAGCGCGGAGCGGTCATTTTCAGCGAGGAGGGCAGGTTTGCCCAGAGCTGGAAACCGTGCATCCGGCCGTTGGCATCGCCCTTGGGCATTTCCTGATGCATGATCCCGCTTCCGGCGGTCATCCACTGAACGTCGCCCGCACCCAGGTTGCCGCTGTTGCCCAGGCTGTCGCCGTGTTCAACAGTGCCGGCCAGCACGTAGGTGATGGTCTCGATGCCGCGATGCGGATGCCAGGGGAAGCCCTTCAGGTAGTCCTCAGGTCGTTCGTTGCGGAAATCGTCGAGCAGCAGGAACGGGTCCAGCATTTCCGGATCCTGAAACCCGAAGGCCCGCTCCAGACGAACGCCGGCGCCTTCCAGGGTCGATTGCGTGCTGCCGATGTGGGTTACGGGACGGATGGACATGACTTTTTTCCTGCTGCGAATTGATTTTGACAGGAAGATAGTGGTTTGGCAGGCAAAACCTAGGCTTGCGTCCGCAGACGCAGTGTTTCGTCACGCGAAACAGTGACGCCGCCATGCGGGCTTGCTGTGATTGCCGGGGGCCTGCCCGACGGGGTTGCATCTTGCGGCCTGTCCGCCCACATGCGAGTGTGCCCGCCTGTTTGGCCGTCTGGTCAAATCCCTTCTCCCTAATCGGTTGAAACAATGGCCCCGATACTTTCTGTCCGCGACCTGGAAAAAACCTATGATGGTGGCTTCCAGGCCCTGAAATCCGTGTCTCTGGATATCCGGCAGGGAGAGGTGTTTGCGTTGCTCGGACCGAACGGGGCCGGCAAGACGACCTTGATCAGCACGATTTGCGGCCTTGTGCGGCCGACCTCCGGCAGCATTCACGTGTGCGGCCACGACGCCTTGAGCGAGTACCGCGCCGCCCGTCAGATGATCGGTCTGGTGCCGCAGGAAATGCCGACCGCTCCATTTGAATTGGTGGGCGACACGGTGGCCTTCAGCCGTGGTCTGTTCGGCATGAAACCGGATCCGGCGCGGATCGAAAGCATTCTCAAGGACCTGACTCTCTGGGAAAAGCGCAGCAACCCGATCATGGCTCTTTCCGGGGGCATGAAACGCCGCCTTCTGGTTGCCAAGGCGCTGGCCCATGAGCCCAAGATCCTGTTTCTGGACGAGCCGACTGCGGGTGTGGACGTGGAACTCAGACACGACATGTGGCGCATCGTGGGCGAGCTGAAGCAGAAAGGCGTCACCATCATCCTGACGACCCACTACATCGAGGAAGCCGAGGAAATGGCCGACCGCGTCGGGGTGATCAACAAGGGCGAAATCATTCTGGTTGAGGACAAGGCGGAGCTGATGCGCAAGCTTGGGCGCAAGTTGTTGTCGCTCAGCCTGACCGAGCCCCTCAGCGAGATCCCAGGCAGCCTTGCCAGCTACGATCTGAAGCTTGAGGACGAGGGACGTAGTCTGGTCTACACCTACGATACCAGGGCGGAGCGCACAGGCATCACATCGCTTCTGACCGATCTTTCTCAAGCCGGCGTGCGCTTTCACGATCTACAGACCGACCAGTCTTCGCTGGAGGACATCTTCGTTGGCCTGGTCAGTCAGGGATAAGGCAGAGATGGACACAGGCTTTACCATTCGCGAGGCGGTCCTCGAAGACATCCCGGCACTGACGGATCTGTGTATGCGCTCCAAGCAGTCAAACGGTTACGACGACGCCTTCATGGCGATGTGTGCCGACGAACTGAAGGTTCGCGACAGCTGGATCGAGGATGACGATTTCTGGCTGGCGCAGGATGCAGACGGGCGGCCAGTCGGCTGTGTCCGGCTGTCCACCAGAGACGATGGCGAAACAGGGGAACTGGAAACCTGTTTTGTCGATCCCGCCTGGCAGGGGCGGCGCGTTGGCCGGGCGTTGTTCGACGTGCTTCACGAAAGGGCACAAAATCTGGGACTGGTAAGGATCGGCCTCGATGCGGATCCTTTTGCCGAACCGTTTTACGCCCGCATGGGCTTCAAGACCATTGGCCGGGCTCCGTCCGGTTCGATTTCGGGACGCACCTTGCCCCGGATGGAACTCATTCTGACTTCGGGGCAGTAGCGCACATGAATTTCGAAGCGATCAAAGTCATCTACCTGACCGAAATGGCGCGCACCCGCCGCACGATCATGCAGAGCATCATCTCGCCGGTGATCTCCACGGTGCTTTACTTCGTTGTCTTCGGGGCGGCCATCGGTTCGCGGATTTCCGAAGTTGACGGCGTCAGCTACGGCGCCTTCATCGTTCCCGGGCTGATCATGCTGTCGCTGATGACACAAAGCCTGTCCAACGCTGCGTTCGGCATCTATTTTCCGCGGTTCACCGGCACAATCTTCGAGGTTCTGTCGGCGCCGGTGTCGTTTCTGGAAATCACCATCGCCTATGTCGGCGCGGCGGCGACGAAATCTATCGTCGTCGGTCTGATCATCCTGATTACGGCAAGTTTTTTCGTGCCTCTGCAAATCCAGCATCCGGTGTGGATGGCGGCGTTCTTTCTGCTGACCGCCGTCACGTTCGCGCTGCTCGGGTTCATCATCGGCATTTGGGCGGACAACTTCGAAAAACTGCAGTTTGTACCGCTGCTGATCGTCACGCCTCTGGCTTTTCTGGGCGGCAGCTTCTATTCCATCAGCATGTTGCCGGAGATCTGGCAGAAGATCACCTTGATCAATCCGGTGGTTTACCTGATATCGGGCTTCCGCTGGAGTTTCTATGGTCAGGCGGATGTCAGCCTGTGGCTGTCTCTGCTAGCAACCATGATCTTTCTGGGCGGTTCGCTGGCTGTTGTGCATTGGATATTCAAGACCGGTTACCGCCTCAAGGCATAGGGCCGGCCGAAACGCGAGTTTGAGAGAGCGGGAATGCGTGCGTCTTTCCTTTTGAAGAAGGCTTCGATCTTCGTTCTGGCCGGTTTCCTGGCCGCCTGTCAGACGGGGCAGGGGCCAGCTCCTGCGCCTGTGACCAGCACGGCACCGGCCGTTCAGACTGCCCCGCTTCCTGCCGTGGCTTATGCGCCGACGACAGCGGTTGAGCGCGGATTTTCCGCGTTGGTTCTGAATGCGTCTACCGGCGAGGAACTTTACGCGGTCGATGCGGATGCGCCGCGTTTTCCCGCCTCGCTCAGCAAGATGATGACGCTCTACCTGCTTTATGAAGCTGTCTCCGAAGGGCGCTATTCGCTTTCCACACCCTTGAATGTTTCAGCCAAGGCGGCATCGGAGCCGCCGGCGAAATTGGGCCTCAAGGCGGGGTCAACCATCACGGTGGAACAGGCGGCAAGGGCGCTCGCAGTCAAATCAGCCAATGATGTCGCCATCGTCGTTGCCGAGAACCTTGCCGGCAGCGAAGCGGCCTTTGCCCGGCAGATGACGTCCAAGGCACGGTCTCTGGGATTGTCCCGTACCCGCTTCGTCAATGCCACCGGCCTGCCCGATCCGGCGCAGGTGTCCACGGCTCGCGACATGGCGGTGCTGGGCCTCGCACTCAAGCGGCGCTTCCCGCAATATGCCAGCTATTACCGGGCGAGGTCCTTTACCTACAACGGCCGGACCTTCCGGGCCACCAACAACCTGGTCGGCAAGGTGGCTGGCGTGGATGGCCTGAAGACGGGGTATATCCGCATGTCGGGCTACAACCTTGTCGCGACAGCCAATCGTGGCGGCAAGCGCCTGATCGTGGTCGTCATGGGTGGGGCCAGCGAAGGGGCACGGGACAAGGAAGTCACAAGGCTCATCGAAGCCTACTCCTGAGTGGGACGTGGCTCTCAGTCTCTCAGTCTCTCAGGGGCTCAGGAAGGGGCTGCACCGGAGACCGGCTCGACAATGGAAATCCGGTTCCGTCCGGTTCGCTTGGACTGATAGAGGCTCTGGTCGACAGTCTTGAGCAGTTCGTCTGATGGCAGCTCGCCGCCATTGCCGTGATAGACGCCCGCCGAAGCCGTCACGTTGAAATCCCGCGGCGCGAACTCGAACTGAAGTCCGGCGATGCATTCGCGCAGGCGCTCGGCGACACGGTAGGCGTTCTCCCGCGAAATGGATGGCAGAAGCACGGCGAATTCTTCGCCGCCCAGTCGTGCGAAACAATCGTGCTGGCGCAGATGCGCTTTCACTTCCGAACAGACCCTCACAAGCGCCTCGTCACCAGCGGCATGGCCGAACCGGTCGTTCACCTGTTTGAAATGATCCAGGTCGAAATGGACCAGGCCGAAGTCGTCCTTCCGCGTGTCTTTCAAGATGGTTTCCAGACGAGCCTGGAATTCCCGGCGGTTGAAAGCACCGGTCAAAGGATCGCGCCGGGCGTCCTCCCGGTTCCGGTCGGCCATGAGTTCGAACGAGAGCGCGAGGGAGAAAGCACCTGTCAGGCTGACGAAGACCAGGCTGCACATCAGGTGAATGTCCGCGCTCTGGTTGTCGATCATGAAAGGTTCCTGCGAACCGACAGATACGAAACCGTGAATTGTGCGCAGCACCCCCTCTGCGGCCAGAAAGAAGAACCCAAGGATGAGGCCTGTGCTGGAGATAAGGCCCCGTAAGGGCTTTGAGGCATAAACGGTGATGGTTGCAACGGACAGCAGCATCAACACCACGTTAGCCGCCAGATAGGCCAGGGCATAGTCGGATAGCAGATAGGCGCAGCTTGCGGCGATGACATAGGCGAAGGCCGGAGCAACGACATTGCTGATTTTGCTCGGCATGTCTGCCAGCAGGCGCGCGGCATGCCAGTGACAGCCGAAGCCAAGCAGCAGCAGCGTGTTGGGAAGCAGATAGGCGGCCAGCGGCGGCAGCATGTGTCTGACCGCAAAGCAGATCAAAGCCAATGCCAGCAGGGTGTTGGCGGCAGCCCAGCTGAGCCAGTGCGTTCGCGGATGCGTCTGCAGAGAAATGGCAAGGAAGCAGATGGCAAATATCGACAGCAGAAGCACATTTGCTGAAAAGAGTGTCGATAGATCCATCAAGGGGACTCCGGAGCCGGATACTCATTCTCCTACAACGTATTCATTACGTTATGGGAATGGCTCTTGCAATCCAGTTGGCCTTGATGAAGAAACTTTTACAAAATCGGGTGCGCGCCGCTTCGATACCGTTTGCGATGCATGGGAAATTTGCGAAGGCATCGGGTCTTTTTCGCAGACAACCAGTCATCATGTCGTCGTTTTTTGGGGCGTGGCACGTGGCACCCGGTCATTCATTCGGTGGCTGACCGCCAAGGCGGGTAAAAAGAAACCCCGCTGTTGCCAGCGGGGTTTGGTGTCGGGCCGATGGGGCGAAGGTCTTTAGTTCTTGGTCTTGTCGACAAGAGCGTTGGACTTGATCCACGGCATCATGCCGCGCAGCTTTTCGCCAACTTCCTCGATCTGGTGAGAGTCGTTCAGGCGACGGGTTGCCTTGAACTTGGCAGCGCCTGCACGGTACTCCTGCATCCAATCGGAGGTGAACTTACCGGTCTGGATGTCGGTCAAGACGCGCTTCATTTCGGCTTTGGTTTCCGACGTCACGATGCGCGGACCAGTCACATACTCACCCCACTCCGCAGTGTTGGAGATGGAGTAGTTCATGTTGGCAATGCCGCCTTCGTAGATCAGGTCGACGATCAGCTTCACTTCGTGCAGGCACTCGAAATAGGCCATTTCCGGAGCGTATCCGCCTTCGACCAGGGTTTCGAAACCGGCGCGGATCAGTTCCACGAGACCACCGCACAGAACAGCCTGTTCGCCGAAAAGGTCGGTTTCGCACTCTTCCTTGAAGGTGGTTTCGATGACGCCCGAACGGCCGCCGCCGACGCCGCAGGCGTAGGACAGGCCGAGGTCATGGGCATTGCCGGAAGCGTCCTGGTGAACAGCGATCAGGCACGGCACGCCGCCACCCTTCAGGTATTCGCCGCGCACGGTGTGGCCCGGGCCCTTCGGAGCGACCATCAGAACGTCGATGGTGGATTTCGCTTCGATCAGGCCGAAGTGAACGTTGAGGCCGTGTGCGAAGGCAATTGCGGCGCCGTCACGGATGTTGGCTGCAATGTGGTCCTTGTAGATGTCGGCCTGCAGTTCGTCCGGGGTGGCCATCATCATCAGGTCGGCCCAGGCAGCAGCGTCTGCCACATTCATGACCTTGAAGCCGTCGGCTTCTGCCTTCAGGGCGGTCGTGGACCCTTCGCGCAGGGCAACCGCGATTTCGGTGCAGCCGCTGTCTTTCAGGTTCATCGCGTGAGCGCGGCCCTGAGAGCCGTAGCCGATGATGGCGACTTTTTTGGATTTGATCAGGTTAAGATCAGCATCACGATCGTAATAAACGCGCATGGGTTCCTTTCTCCCGTCTACATTTTGTCACTTGAAAGGCCGGTTTTCCGGTCTTGATTGGTTCTGGTCGTTTCCAGTTTGCCCGGGTGTTCGCGGCTGTCAGGCCCCGAACAGACGGTAAAAGCGGTCGACGGCCACTTCGGCCTGCGATTTCAGATCCGTCTCGGCGGGACCGGCGGTCTCACCGAGGAGGAGGCGGATATGGACGTCCCGAATGGCCAGGCCATAAAGCACCTGGTAGGCGTCTTCGGATTCATCGAATTTCAGAAGTCCGTGGCGGCGGCCGGTGTCCAGCATGGCGCGCGCACGGGCGGAAATCATGTGTTTGCCACGCACCAGCAGGAGCTGGCCAAGGCGGTTCGAGTTGGTGTTGGACTGGCCGATCGACAGCCGGTTCAACGCCAAGGACGTTTCGGAAAACAGAACGCCCAGCAGGGCTTCCACGAAAGCGGTTACATGAGCGCGGAACGTTTCCGCATCGGCCGTGGCCCCGGCCTCGGAGGGAAACTGAACCTGGCTGGCCTGAAAGGCGACAACGGCGGCCAGCAGGCCGTCCCGGTCGCCGAACCACTTGTAAAGGCTTTCCTTGGAGCAGCTCGCCGTGCGGGCAAGCCCAGCCGTCGTCAGCGCCTTTTCGCCACCCTCGACAAGCAGCGTCAGCGCATGTTGCAACACCACCTGCTGGCGCGGCGAAAATTCGGGCGCGGCATCCGGGCGGGAGGTGGCAATATCGTAAGCGGTCGCTGGCATTTGTCTGGTCGGATCGTTGATGAAACTCTGGGAACCGTACGGTACGGTTCGGGTGTGGTTATGACATCGGCAAAGGGGCAGGTCAAGAGTAATCTCGCACCTTTTCCGCGAGGCCTCACGCCTGGGGGAGGTCATTCGAACGCCTGTTCGAGCACGTGGCCGGAGTAGAAATTTACGCTTATTTTAGGTCCTGCTTGCAATGCGAAGAATTTGCGGATTACATTTTCGTATTAAATTTTTATGTGTTGTTTTTTGCTGGATGGCTTTGAAATGTTGACGATCAGAAAACTCATAGTCGGGCCGTTGTTGCTGGCCTTTCTTGCCTTGACTGCCGTTGGTGCGAGCGCAGCGCCACGTGTGACCGCCAAGATAGATCTTTCCGAACAGCGGCTCTACCTCTACGTCGACGGTCGATTGCGAAACAAATGGCCTGTTTCAACGGCCCGCAAGGGATATCGCACGCCGACCGGAAGCTGGCGGCCGACCCGGCTGGAACGCGACTGGCATTCGCGCAAATACAATTGGGCGCCGATGCCCTATTCGGTCTTCTTCCTGGGTGGCTATGCCATCCACGGTACCAATGATCTCAAGCGATTGGGGCGTCCGGCCTCGCACGGTTGCATCCGCCTCCATCCCAAGAACGCTGCTCATCTTTACAATCTGGTGCGCAAGGTGGGCCGGGCCGACACACGGATCGTGATCAAGCGGTAAGCGGAGTTTTCTCCTGCCACCGCGCATCCTGGCTCTGTTTTCCTTCGTTCACAGGTTGCATGGCCACTGCAGGGCAGCTTACTTTTTGGGACACTTTCTGCGTGATTCCCGATTTGCCCTGCGGAGGCAGCCATGATCGCCTGCTCCAAGTCCCGTCAATCTCTTTCTCGTGTTCTTCTGCTGTGTCTGACCATCTTCCTCGCCGTTCCGGCGATGGGCCAGACAGCCGATGAAGGCGGCGATCCGCAGCTGCCAGCAAACCCGGTGCCGGTCGGTCTTTACATCAGTCCGCCCTTCGTCATGGAGGACGAGCCCGGCGTCTATTCCGGCATGGCGATCGATTTGTGGGAAGCGCTGGCGCAGCAGAACGACATATCGTTCAACTACAGGGTTTTTCCCACAATCCGCGGTCTTGTGGATGCGACCGCCGACAAGTCCATCGAGATCGCCGTCACCAACCTGACGATCACCCGCAAGCGTGCGGACCGGATCGATTTTACCCAGCCCTGGTTCGACGCGGGCCTGCGTATTCTTGTGCCCGACAACCAGGGGGCAACCTTCTCCGAAGTCCTCACCGGCCTCAGCGATTCCGGCTATCTCAGGGCTTATGGCTGGCTCGCGCTGGTTATCGTCGTCGCGACCGTGCTGATGACACTCTTTGACCGGCGCTTCGACAAGAACTTTCCGAAGGGGTGGCCGGAAGGTGTTTCGGAAAGCTTTTATTCGGTCATGTCCGTCGTCACGTCCGGCAGGTCGCCCTCGCGCAAGAACCTCTTTGGCTGGCCCGGCCGGATCTGGCAGGCGCTCTGGCTCGTCTGCGGCATCGCTGTGATGGCCTATGTCACCTCGTCGGTCACTAGCGTCATGACCACCCTGTCCCTGACCAACCAGATCAATGATGCCAGTGATCTGCCAGGCAAGAGTGTGGGCGTCTTCTCTGGCAGTGTGGCCGAAGAATATGCTGAAGAGACCGGGTGGTCCTTTCAGCCCTTTGACGATATCCAGGGGGCTGTTGCCGCCTTGAGCAGCGGAAGAATCGATGCCGTTGTGGGCGATGCTCCCGTGCTTGAGTATTACGCCCACAATAACCCGCGGGCGAACGTTGAGGTGGTGGGGCCGATCTTCGAACCCGACAAATACGGCTTTGGACTTGCCCAAGACAGCCGCTGGACACGGCCGTTGACGCTGGAATTGCTTTCGGCGCATGAAACCAATCTGATCGAAGACCTGCGCGTTCGCTATTTCGGAGACGAACGCTAGGTGTTCGGGCATGCGTTGGCGTGACCTGCGGGCGGATCGGTTCAGTTCTTTTCTGACCGCCAAGCGGTGTTGTTCCTGCCGGCTCCGAGCATCTTTGCCAAGCTCAAACAATCGCACCGCATCGCTACCCGATACGATGAGCTTGTCCAGACCATCCTCGGCTTGATCAAGTCGCAAGCATCAGGTTCCGGACCAGATAAGCGACAGAGCCGAAAAAGGCGATGGCAGCCGGGCCGCCATCGCCTGATAAAGACCTGAAAGATCGTCTTGTCGCGGATCAGGCGGCCCGGATCGTGGCCAGGAACCTGCTCAGTTCGGACTGCAGGAACTCCGACTGCTTGGCGAGGTCGCCGGAAGCCTGAAGGACTTCGTTCGCGGTCGCGCTTGATTTCATGGCGGCCTCGGTGACGGTCGTGATCGAGCGCGAGACTTCCGTGGTGCCGATGGCGGCCTGCTGGATGTTATGCGCGATTTCCTTTGTTGCCGCGGCTTGCTGCTCTACCGAAGCGGCAACCGCAGCACTGATTTCCTTGACCTTGCCGATCGTCGTCGCAACGCCGTTGATGGCAGTTGCAGACTCGTCGGTCGAGCTCTGGATTTCTGCAATCTGGTCAGCGATTTCGGTGGTTGCACGGGCGGTCTGATCGGCAAGTTCCTTGACCTCGGCAGCGACGACGGCAAAGCCCTTGCCGGCATCTCCGGCACGAGCGGCCTCGATGGTGGCGTTGAGGGCGAGAAGGTTCGTCTGCGCGGCGATGCCGTTGATCAACTCGACGATGTCGCCGATCTTCTGAGCGGCGGTGGACAGGCCGTGCACCTTGCTGGCCGCGGAATCCGCGTCGCGCACCGCGTCGTCGGAAACCTCGTTGGAGCGGTCGACCTGACTGGAGATCTCCTGCACCGACGCCGTCAGTTCCTCGGTTGCCGAGGCGACGGTCTCAACATTGGAGGAGGCTTCTTCGGAAGCATTTGCCACCGTGCCGCTGCGTTCGGAGGTTACGTTTGCGGTGTCGTACATCTCCTGGGCGAAGGTTTCGAGCTGGGACGCTGCCGCGGATACCGACTGGACGATGCTGCCGACGGCTTCCTCGAACTGGGCTGCCATCTGGTTCAGTTCCTGTTGGCGCAATTCTTCCGCACGCGCCTTTTCGTCTTCCGCTTCCATGGCAAGACGTTTGTTTTCCCGGGCCTGTTCCCGGAAATAGTCAGCCGTTTTGGCGAGATCACCGATTTCGTCGGTCCGTTCGGTGCCTTCGATGTCAATGTCGAGTCTGCCCTCTGCGAGCTCCTTGAAGGTCTCCACGATGCGGGAAATCGGTCTTGCAATACCGTAGTGGGAAATCCAGGCGCCAAGGGCGATGGACAAGATGACTGACAACGCCGCGATGATCATCAGGCTGGTTTCCGCCTCCCGGGCGTTCTCGCTGGCGGTCTCCCGCAGGTTTGCCATCTTCTCGGAAGAGTATTTGCTGTAGACCTTCACATTTGAGGTAACCGTCTTCTGGCCCTCAAGCGCAACGTCGAGTGCGGCATTGATGGCCGCGCTGTCATTCGGCGAGCGTTCTGCGACGTCAATCATCTGCTCAATCTTGGAGAAGTAGGAGTTGAGCGAGGTTCGTATCGTGTCGAGCTGTTTGACTTCTTCTGCGTCGGCAACAGCTTCCAGCTTCGGTAGCCGATCAAGCATTTCTTTGACGCGGTCGTCGTTCTGGCTGCGATAGTTGGCGGCATTTTCCGTGTCGACTGCAAGCTGATAGGTCATGCGGCTGATGTCAACGATATCGATGCGCAGATCCATAGCCTCGCGGGCAGCTTCTTCCGAAAGCCCAACTCTGTTGAATGTGTGCGTGACACCGGTCAACTGACTGTAAGCCAGCCAGGTGGTTCCCGCAGCTGCGAAACTTAACAACATGATAACGCCAAGCATTTTCTTGACGATCGAAATATTCTTAAGCATCTGACCAATCTCCGAAGATGAAGAGCCGGGGTTGCCCTTGTTGCGACCCCATTATCGATAATTAGATCTATGGTGCGTTGCGAAATGGTTTATGTGCGCCGCAACAAAACAACTTGTCGTAAAAGTTTCATATTAAGCGCGTTTTGAGTGCTTGGTGTCGAAAGAGCGCTCTCGTGTTTTGGGCGGGGGGCAATGCCACGGTTCTCACTGCCGTCCTCAACAAGCTTAAGCGCCGATCGGTTTGGTTTCCCCTGGCGTTGCGAAAGCTCGAGATTGAGCCGCGTTTCCTGCGCTTTGGCACCTTGACGAAGACCTCTCCGCCTCAAACCATCTTGTCTTGAATTACGGGTTTACGCCCTGGACCCGTGGTTCGGCCGCAGCCCTTAGCCAGTCGACAACAACGGCTGCATGCTCCCGGTTCCGGGTCTGGTGCGACAGCACGTAGTGATAGGCGTTATCCGGCTGCAGTGGTGGCAGGCCGGCGGAGACCAGCAGGCCTTTTTCGACCTGATCGCCGGTGATCGAGCGCCAGCCGAGCATGACACCGTGTCCGGAGATTGCCGCCTGGGTGGCCTGAACGTAGTTGGAGAACCTCAGTCCCTTGGCGGAGCCTGCCGCTTTCTGGTGCGTACGGACAAGATAGTCGGGCCAGGAGATCCAGCGCCGGTCGCTGGTGTCCACATGGATCAGAAAGGCCGAGGCAAGGCTGCCGCTGTCACTCCGGATCCGTTCGGCGAGGGAGGGGGAGCAGACAGGCTCAACGGTTTCACGGAACAGAAGATCCACCGTGCCATCGTCCCAGCGGCCGTCACCGTAGCGCATGGCGATATCCGTACCCTGGCCGAGCCTGGGCACTTCCTGCTGCGTGGTGTGGACGTTCACCGCGATATCCGGATGGTCGATGTAAAAGGCTTCCAGCCGCGGCATCAGCCAGTAGGTGGCAAAGCCGATGGTGCAGGCAACGGTGACGGAGGCGCTGGCCGGATCGGTGAGTGCGCGGATGTCGTTCAGCGCTTCACTCAGCCGTTCCGTGTTCTCGACAACGGCCTTCAGCAGGATTTCGCCGGCTTCCGTCAAACCCGAGGGGCGCGTGCTGCGGTCGATCAGGGGTGCGCCGATATGCTCTTCCAGCTGGCGCAGGGCCTGGCTGACCGCCGACATGGACACATTGAGTTCAGCCGCCGCGGCCTTGGTGCCACCGGCCCGTTGAACCGTCTCGAAAACGGAGAGCAGCCTGAGCGGTGGAATCCGGAGCATTTCTTCTCCCAACTTAAGTGTCGGCTTAATTTAAGTTTCGATTTTATCGTCTTTTCAAATCACCGGTGCAAGAGCAGATTCTTTGAAGACATTCGAAAAGCTGCCACTTTCAGTGATGCGTGAGAAGCGTCTGAAGGGCTGTTGAACTAAACTTAAAAGGACGGAACCAATGCTTGGGACAGGTGATGCAGGTGTATTGCTTCAGGAAAAGGGACTCGATGTACCGCTGAGCAACGGGCAAACTGCCTACTTCAACTACTACTGGCTGCGTGACAATTGCCCGAGTTCCTTTGATCCGGAAACCCGTGAGCGGGTCAACGATATTTTCGCTCTGGACGAAGCGCCGAAGGCTGCTTCGGCGGCCATTGTTGGCGGCCATCTCGAAATCTCCTGGGCCGGCACCAACGATGTTTCCCGTCTGCCGCTGTCGCTGCTCTCCGCTTACTCCGCCGGCGAAAAGCGTCCGGACATCGCGAACCTGCCGCGTGAGCCGTGGTATGGCGATCACTACGCGAAGATTGCGCGTTTTTCCTATGATGAGGTCATGGAAGATACCGAACGCCGGCGCGACTGGAGCCGGGCCATGCTGACCGATGGTGTCGCGCTTCTCACCGGCTTGCCGGATACGGACGCGGCGCTTACCGATACGGCGGGCCTCATCGGGCATGTGCGGCCGAGTTATTTCGGTCTGACGTTTGAGGTGAAAACCCACATCAAGCCAACCAATCTTGCCTTCACCTCCAAGGCGCTACCGCTTCACACGGATCTGCCGGACGAGGACCTGGCACCGGGCGTGCAGTTCCTGCATTGCCGGGCCAATACGGTGGAGGGCGGCAACAGCATCTTTGTCGACGGGCTGGCGGTCGCAGAAGATTTCCGCAAGGCCTATCCGGAAGACTTCGAACTGCTGGTCAATGTGGATGTGCCCTATTTCTGTGAGCATGACACATTCGACATGCGCTCCCGCCAGCGGGTGATCGAGCTGGACGAGTACGGCAATATTTCCGGTGTCACGATCAGCCAGCACCATGCCGATATATTCGACATGCCGCAGCATGATCTGGACCGCTACTATCCGGCGTTTTGCCGCTTTGGCCGGATGATGCGGGACAAGAAGTATCTGATGCAGTTCCGCCTGAACGCGGGCGAATGTATCGTCTTCGACAATCATCGTATCGTGCATGGCCGGGTCGCCTATTCGGCAACCAGCGGCGAACGGCACCTGCGCGGCTGCTACACCGACCGGGGCGAATTGCGCTCCACATACCGGATCCTGTCCGGGGAAGGACGGTTCAAATGAGTGTTGTCACGGATGTGAGCTTCGGAACTGCTCCGGACCGGCAGAGCGAACAGGCTCTGCGCGAGGATCTGGCAGCTGCCTTTCGCCTAGCGGTAAAATTCGGCTGGAGCGAATCCGTCGGCAATCACTTCAGTGCGGCGGTTTCCGACGACGGGTCGAAGTTCCTGATGAACCCGAAGTGGCGGCATTTTGCAGAAATTCGGGCCAGTGACCTGCTGCTGCTGGATGCCAACGACGACGCGGTGATGGCGAGCGAAAATGCGCCCGACGCGTCCGCCTGGTGCATTCACGGGACGGTTCACCGGGTCAACCCCAAGGCACGGGTGCTGTTTCACTGTCATCCGCCCCATGCCACGGCGCTGGCGACGCTGCAGGACCCCTCCATGAAGCCGATCGACCTGAACACGGCCCGCTTCTTCGGCAAGGTCGCGGTCGATCTCGGCTTTGGCGGTATGGCCGACGAGGCGGAGGAAGGCAGGCGGATTGCCGAAACTCTGGGTGAGAAGCCGGTTCTGGTGATGGGCAATCACGGGGTTTCAATCTCCGCCGTGACGGTCGCCGAAGCCTTCGAGCATCTCTATTTCTTCGAGCGGGCCGCCGAAACGCTGCTGAAAGCCTATGCCACGGGTCAGCCACTGGCCATCATGTCGGACAATCTGGCTGCCAAGACAGCCGCTGAATGGGAACCCTATGTCGGCATGGGCTATGCCCATTTCGACTATTGGAAACGCGATCTCGACCGGAGCGAGCCCGATTACCGGGACTGATCTCTGCGCACAGCCATCTGTTTTTCGCCTCTCCGGTTAGGGGAGGCGAAATGCGTTTGGGCGAAGCCAGGCAATCCTCCTCAATCGTCTCTCTGGAAATGAGTAGGCCCAAGGTCTCGCGCCGCCAGAACGGGGTGACATTGAGGCAACAGCTCGCCGCCATTCCGGACATAGGGCTACATATCGGCATCGCTTGAGCCGAAAACCAGATGTCAGCGCGAGCTTCAGCGAGCCTTCAATCATTGGACATCCGTCCAATTTTGAGAAGGAGGAGCTATGTCGCAAAATATGTCCGGGTTCTGGATCAGCGTTCGGCTTTTACCTGATCTGTCCGGAATAACGGCCGGGCAAACGTTCCCGCCAAGATCACCAGAACAGCAGAAATTCGCCCTGTAGTAGCGACCTAATACCCGTTGGAACCTGCTGCCTGCTAGCCTTCCTTCATCGCTATTTGCCACGCTGGAGGACGAAGCATGAGTGCGAAGAAGATCCTGATGATCACGGGTGATTTCACCGAAGATTACGAGACCATGGTGCCGTTTCAGACGCTGCTGGCCATGGGATATACGGTCGATGCGGTTTGCCCCGGCAAGAAGGCGGGCGACACGGTTGCCACCTGCATTCACGACTTTGAAGGCGACCAGACCTATTCGGAAAAACGCGGCCATAACTTCACGCTGAATGCCACCTTCGCCGAGGTTGACGTTGCCGGTTATGATGCTCTGGTGATCCCGGGTGGCCGGGCCCCTGAATATCTGCGCCTCGACGCGGCTGTTCTTGATGCCGTGAAGCATTTTATGGAAGCGGACAAGCCGGTTGCCGCAATTTGCCACGGAGCGCAGATCCTGACAGCTGCCAAGGTTATCGAGGGCCGCACCGTATCGGCCTATCCGGCCTGCCGTCCGGAAGTGGAACTTGCCGGTGCGACCTATGCTGATATTGCAATCGATGGTGCCGTGACCGACGGCAACCTTGTCACCGCTCCGGCCTGGCCGGCCCATCCTGCATGGCTGTCGCAGTTCCATGCGGTTCTGAGCGGTGCAGCCGCCGGCTCCTTGGCTGCCTGAGGCAAAAGGTGCGGGCCAGCCGACTGGGTCGCACCGCCAATTCCCATGGCAGTCGGTTTGAGAGAGCGCCGGAGCTCTCTGCAGAAGGTGAGATTGGAGGCTCCGCGGCGCTGTCCATTTGATCCTGACCCGTCTTCCTCAAATGATGGAAGAGGGCTAGGCTTTAGGCCAAGTAAGGGACGTCGAAGCGCCTTCAGCAGCTCCCGTGTTTTTGCTTGCACCCTGACGAACCGGAGGAAGCATCATGTGCAAACTCTTCATCGAGGCAGATTCCACGCTTTGGGAAAGCACGACCAAGTCGTTGCGCATCGATGGCATGGTGACATCGGTGCGGCTGGAAACTTTCTTCTGGAAGGTTCTGGACGAGATTGCCGTACGCGACCGCATGAACGTGGTGCAACTGATCACCAAGCTCCATCATGAAAGCATCGACGCAGGACACGATCTCGGGAACTTCACGAGTTTTCTGCGGGTGTGTTGCGGCCGCTATCTGGCGCTGCAATTGTCCGGCGATGTGCCGACCGACAAGCGACTGCCCATTGCAGGCCTCGATGCAGAGGGCATTCTGGAAGCCGAGACCGGCCGTATGCACTGAGGCAAGCGGCGGAGTGAGCGCATTCATTTCTCCATCGCCATCCCGGCCAGCCGGAACGACGATGGAAAGATGGGTATTTGAAACAGGTGGAACCCTTCCTCAGGCTGCGGCGTTCTGAGCAAGCGCAAGTCGCATGTCTTCGGCAACGTCGACCGGGGCTGCTTCTGTGGGAACCTGAAAGAGCCCCAGTTTTTTCGTAACTTTGCCCAGCATCACCGACGCCGTCATCCAGACGAGAAGGGGGGCGAAAACCAGCGGCAGGGCTACGGGCAGGAGCCAGTAGAACATTTCCGGCGCGTAGGTGTGCGAGAAGGCGATAGCACCGACCCCGGCAATGCTCATCCACCAGGTGGCGAAAAACGCGGCCGGGATTGGCAGGGAGCCGTCGTCCCGATCGGCCGTAGGCCAGCCGCTGTCTGCCCCCGTCAGCACCTGAAACACCGAGCGGCAGTGAAACATCATGTGGATCGGCGCCAGGATCGATGTCAGCAGGATTTCCAGCAGGAAGCTGATCAGCAGGCGTACAGAGCCGCCGAAATCTGCCGAATTGCCGCCAAGAAGCGCGCGTGCCACGAGCAGGAGCTTGGGCAGGATGAGCAGGGCCACCAGACCGAACAGCAGGGCAAGTGCCGTGGTCGTTTCCGGGTGAGGAAAGACCGGGAAGGGCGAATGGCCGTCGAAATAGACCGGAGGCGGCGCCACCAGCGGAGCGGCAAGACTTGCCAGCAGGAAGATGCACCAGATCGGCGAGGCCAGATAGGCGAAGACGCCTTGCAGGATCGAAATCCGGCTCCAGAAACGGAAGCGAGGAGCGGCCAGAATGCGGCTGTGCTGCAGATTGCCCTGGCACCAGCGCCGGTCGCGCTTGGCGTAGTCGACCATATTTGCCGGTGCTTCCTCGTAGGAGCCGGTCAGATCCGGGTCGAGTCGTACCTTCCAGCCGTCACGTGCCAGAAGCGCGGCTTCGACAGTGTCGTGGCTGAGGATATGACCGCCAAAGGGCGGTTTTCCGGTGAGGGGGGCCATGCCGCAAGCCGAAGCAAAAGCGCGGGTGCGGATCAGCGCATTGTGACCCCAGAACGTTCCTTGCTCGCCCTGAACCGCGGCCAGTCCGCGCGCGAAGTAAGGTCCGTAAAGACCGGTCGCGAATTGCAGCAAACGGCCGAACAAGGTGGACAGCCCGATAATCTGCGGCAGCGATTGCAGCAAACCGAGGCGCGGATCGGCTTCCATTCGCCGAACCATCTCCAGGATGGTCTTTCCGTCCATCAGGCTGTCGGCATCGAGCACCAGCATATATTCGTAGGCGCCACCGGATGTCGTCAGGAAGTCGGCGATATTTCCGGCCTTTCGGCCGATGTTCTGCTCGCGTCTCCGATAGAACAGGCGTCCGCCGGCATTCTGGCGGACCAGCAACTGTTCATAGGCACGCTGTTCCTCTTCGCCGACGTCCGCTTTGGTGGTGTCGGACAGCACGAAGAAATCGAACCGGTCGGCCTCGGGCAGGGCTGCGACCGATTTCATGATGGCCTCCAGACGGGCGAACACCGGTCCGGTGGCTTCGTTGTAGATGGGCAGGAGAATGGCGGTGCGGCCTTCCGGAAGATCGTCGGTCGTTGATCTTTCCTCAGGCGGAAACAGGATGCCGAAAAGGGCAATACATCCGCCCCAGGCCAGCCAGAAGGAGGCGATTGCCATGAGCGTGATGCGGACTATGTCCAGCCAGTCGAACCCGTCCGACTGGACGACGATGGCAAACATGTAGGACGCCCCTGTGGTCAGGCAAAGGGCGATCACTGCCATGGCCAGCCGCCGAAAGGCTGTCGACCAGGCTCCGGAGCTGGCCAACTTCATGTCAGCGGTCCTTGGCTGGAACCGGAACGCGTTTCATCTGTGGTGCCAGCGGATGCAAGGCCCGATGCCACAGGGCAACAAGCGGCGCAAAGCGGACGGCCAGCGGCGGGTTGAGGTCATGCTGCGGCATTTCCAGCCCGTGGCGTGGGGCGGGCACCGGCAAGGTCCTGATGAAGTCTGCCCGGTCCTGCGGCGTGGCGGAGACATGTGCAATGCCGCCACGAGCGGCCGGCGCATTTGCGAGAGCGGACAAGAGCGCGTCATCGCCAAGGTCGGGGCGCTTCAGGACAGACCGGACTTCGTCAAGCAGATCGCTGTCGGCGAAAAGGGCCGGACTGGCCGTTTGATCGATACTCACATGCTGTGTCATCTGTTCCCACTCCACTGATACATCCAGGTTTCCGTTACATCCGTCCCATCCAGTTGCAGGGCGAGAATGAACTCGACCGGTACTTCCTCGTCGTCGCGCTCGATATCGAGCACAACTCGCCAGCTGCCGCCTTCCAGCCGCTGGACGAACTGGTGTTGAACCTTGCCGTTCTGCAGGTTCAGCTTCGGTGTCAAAGGAGCTTCCGCTCCCAGGTCGGCCAGATTGCCACCGGCAAATTCCACGACAAATTTGCGCAGTTTCGGATCCGGATCTGAGGCGGCCGCGCCCCCATGCCCTGTGCTGGTCGCAATCACCTGTGCCAGTTGGGTGCCCGGTTCCGGTTCCCGGCCCCAGATCATCCGATAGGCAAAACGGTGTTCAGAACCTGCCTTGGTTCCGTTCTTCGGGACCCAGCTTGCGACGAGGTTGTCGTATATCTCTTTTTCGGCCGGGATCTCCGCCAGCATCACCTGGCCGTTGCCCCAGTCGTTGATCGGCTCGATCCAGAGTGACGGCCGGCGCTGATATTTGGCTTCTGTGTCCTGGTAATGATCGAAATTCCGGTCTCGCTGCAGCAGGCCGAAGCCGGCCGGGTTCTCTTCGCTGAAGAACGAGAGCGCAAGCTCATCCGGATTGCGGGCCGGGCGCCACAGACGTTGACCGTTCTGGCGCAGGATCAGCAGCCCGTCATTGTCGTGAACTTCCGGGCGGTAGTCATCGAAGTTGGTGCGGTCGTTCTCGCCGAACAGATACATCGATGTCAGCGGTGCGATGCCGAGACGTTCGACATCTTCGCGCAGGAAAATGCGAGCATCCACCTCCATCACCGTGTTGATGCCCGGCTTGATCGTGAACTGATAGGCCCCGGCAACGCTTTCGCTTTCAAGCTCGGCAAAAAGCCGCAATTCGGCGGCCCCGTCCGTCGGGCGCTCCAGGTAGAATTTCGTGAAGCGCGGGAACTCTTCCGGTCCGGCGATGGCGGTGTCGATCGCAAGTCCGCGCGCGGACAGGCCATAGACGTTGCCCTTGCCGAGTGCCCGGAAATAGCTTGCCCCCAGGAACACAACCAGTTCGTCGAAATACTCCGGCGTGTTCAGCGGATGGTGCAGGCGGAAACCGGCGATGCCCGGCAGGTTCACGTCTTTGAATTTCTCCGGATCCAGCGGGTCACGGTATTCGAAGTCCGCTCCGGTGAAGTGCAGTTCACTTATCTTGCCGTCGACGATTTCGTAGAGCTCGACAGGTTCCTTGTAGAGCCAGCCCGGGTGGAACGCCTGCAGTTGATAGTTGCTGCCGGTATCCTTCCAGACTGAACGTTCAGGATTGAAGCGAATGGCACGGTGCTGGTCATAATCGAGCTTGGCAAGAATTTCGGGCAGTTGAGGGATATCGGGGGAATAGGCCTTGCCAGCCTTTTCCTTCATCCGCTCGACGAGTGCCGGGAAGTTAAACTCTTCACCTGCCGCAAAGGAACCGCCTGACTGCGCAGGTGCGGTATTCTCTGCAGCGAATGCAGTGCGCAGATCCGTGCCTGCCAGAGCGCCTGCCGCAAGGGCCGTTGCCGATAAAAACGTGCGTCGATTGATCACGACGATTGGTCACCTTGTTGAAATTTAAGTGTTCTTTGTGGTTCTTCTTCTGTATGAGCACGCGCACTGAAGCATTTTTAAGGAGAAATACGGACCAAAAAATGGCAATCGTGTGCAGCGCAGCATCGTAGGCCTGTTTGATTGACTTTCAAACGCCCGAGCCGATGGTTGGTTTCAAAATTATTTTGAAAAAGATGCGCCCTGGATGCCGGTTGCAATCCTTTCGGCAACATAATCAGCGATTGCCATCGCCGAGGTCAGGCCGGGGGATTCGATTCCGTAAAGCGCGACAAGGCCCTCGAGCCCGTGGTCAGAAGGTCCATCGATGCGGAAGTCTGCGGCGGGTTCGCCTGGGCCGGATATCTTGGGCCGGATGCCGGAATAATCAGGTATCAGGGCTCCGTCGGCAAGGCCTGGCCAATAGCGGCGGATAGCAGAGTAGAAACGCTCGCCGCGGGCCGGGTCTACCCGGTAGTCCACCGTCTCCACCCATTCCACATCCGGTCCGAAGCGTGCCTGATGTTGCAGGTCGAGCGTCAGGTGAACGCCGAGCCCGCCTGGCTCCGGCACGGGGTAGATGAGCCTGGAAAACGGTGCCTTTCCCTGAAGCTTGAAATAGCTGCCCTTTGCGAGATAGGCAGCCGGAGGATTGGCGCCTTCCAGTGCTGAAGCCAGTGCAGGGGCGCTGTGGCCCGCCGACAGGATCAGTTCCTTGCATGTCAGGGCGTAGGTGTCGGTACCGTCCGTCTCCGCGTGGACCCGGTAACCGCCCCGCGTCAGACGTTCCAGCCGTGCAACCCTGGTGTTCAGCACGACCTGGCCGCCGTTTGCTTCCAGCCCGCCCTGAAGGGCGAGCATGAAGCCGTGGCTGTCGACAATGCCGGTGGAGGGTGACTTTAAGGCGCCAGTGCAAGCGAGTTCCGGTTCGGCGTGTTTCAGGCTGTCCCGGTCCATAAATTCGAGATCAGAGACCCCGTTTTCAGCGGCTTTGCGCCGGATTGCCTGAAGCTGTTCCAGTTGATCGTTATTGGTCGCAACGATCAGTTTGCCAATTCTCTCGTAACCGACGCCGTTCTCGGCGCAAAACCGGTAGAGCTGCGCCTTGCCCTTCACACACAGGCGGGCCTTCAGACTGCCGGCCGGATAATAGATACCTGCGTGGATGACTTCCGAGTTGCGGGCGCTGGTCTCCGATCCGATGAGGCTGTGCTGTTCCAGAACCATCACCTCACGGCCTCTCAGGGCCAGGTCTCGCGCAATGGCGAGCCCAACGGCTCCAGCGCCGATTACGAGGGTTTCGATGTCATGCATGGTGTCGCGGGTGTTTCTGATTGTGCGCTTTTAACTCATCCGCCCGTCATGCCATGGCTTGCCTTCAGCGTCGATGCTGAAGTTGCGCATGGGCCAGCGGACGAACAGGCAAACGAATGGGCTGTCACTGCGCCACCGAGAGTGCCCTGAACATATCTCTCCGTCATTGCCGGGCTTTACAAGGCAATTCATGCCATTCCGTTGCCCCGTAACAAGCGCTGGTGGAGGCTGCTGAGGGGGCGGTCCCGTCTCACGCCTCGCAGCATTCTAACAAGCCGCTGTCGGGAACCGGAGGCTGCGATACCATGGTCAGACCGTGACCAGGTGTGGAATTGCCTTGAGATCGTCAAGTGCTCCCCCGGACCTGTGCGGTCCGGGGGGCGTTTTTCGTGAGTGTTAGCCCCACCAGGCTTCCGGTGCGAAGGAGCCGGCGGCGTCTTCGATGACCTGGCCGACCTGGAAGAGCGTGCTCTCTTCGAAAGGTTTGCCGATCAGCTGAAGACCGAGCGGCAGGCCGTTGTTGTCGAGGCCGGCCGGAACGGAAATACCGGGCAGGCCGGCCATGTTCACGGTCACGGTGAAGATGTCGTTGAGGTACATTTTCACCGGATCGGAATGAAGGTCCTGGTCGGCAACGCCGAAGGCGGCAGACGGGGTGGCCGGGGTCAGGATGGCATCGACACCGTTTTCCCAGGCAAGGTCGAAGTCGCGCTTGATCAGCGTGCGAACCTTCTGGGCTTTCAGGTAGTAGGCATCGTAGTAACCGGCCGACAGAACGTAAGTGCCGATCAGGATACGGCGCTTGACCTCTTCCCCGAAGCCTTCGGCGCGGGTGTTTTCGTACATTTCGACGATGTCCTTGCCTGGAACGCGCAGGCCGTAGCGCACGCCGTCGTAACGGGCAAGGTTCGAGGAGGCTTCCGCCGGTGCCACGATGTAGTAGGCCGGCAGGGCGTATTTGGTGTGCGGCATGGCGATGTCGACGATCTCCGCGCCGGCATCCTTCAGCCAGTCGATCCCTTTCTGCCACAACGCTTCGATCTCGGCGGGCATGCCTTCCAGGCGATATTCTGCCGGAATGCCGATCTTGAGGCCTTTCACGGATTTGCCGATGGCAGCTTCATAGTCCGGCACCGGCAGGTCGACGGAGGTGGTGTCCTTGGCGTCGACGGACGCCATCGACTTCAGCATGATCGCGCTGTCCCGCACGGTGTGGGCGATCGGGCCGGCCTGGTCGAGCGAGGAGGCAAAGGCGACAACGCCCCAGCGGGAGCAGCGACCATAGGTCGGCTTGATGCCGACAGTGCCGGTGAAGGCCGCCGGCTGACGGATGGAGCCGCCGGTGTCGGTGGCGGTGGCCCCCATGCACATGCGGGCGGCAACAGCGGCAGCGGACCCGCCGGAAGATCCGCCCGGAACCAGATCCTGGTTGGAACCCTTCTTCCGCCACGGGTTGATCACCGGGCCGTAATAGGAGGTTTCGTTGGAAGAGCCCATGGCGAACTCGTCCATGTTCAGCTTGCCGAGCATGACCGCGCCGTCGGCCCAGAGGTTGGACGTGACGGTGGATTCGTAAGCCGGCTTGAAGCCGTCCAGAATGTGGCTGCAGGCCTGGGTGTGCACACCCTGAGTGGCGAACAGGTCCTTGATGCCGAGCGGTATGCCTTCCAGCGCGCCGCCTTCGCCCTTGGCAAGCTTGGCGTCGGATGTCTTTGCCATGTCGCGCGCCTTGTCGGCAGTCACGGTCACATAGGCATTCAGGCTTTCATTGGCTGTCTCGATGTTCCTGATGAAGGCATCGGTCAGTTCCAGCGACGTGTAGTCCTTGTTCTTCAGGCCTTCACGGGCTTCGGCAATGGTCAGTTTGGTCAGATCGGTCATGGATTTGAGCTCTCAGGCGGCCGCCAGCGGCCGGGAATAGAAAATGGAATAGGGACTGTCGGGATAATCAAGCACGGGTCCACAGCGGCTGAAGCCGGCACGTTCGTAGAGGCGCCAGGCCGCCGGGTGCTTGTCGCCGGTTTCCAGAACGAGCTCGGAAAGGCCCTCCCGGGTTGCCAGCGCTATGATCCGGTCCAGAATGCTGCCGCCCAGACCAAGACCCTGATAGGCCGGCCTGGTATACATGCGCTTGACTTCAGCAACGCCATTCGGGTGCCGGTGCAGGGCACCGCAGGCAGCCACCTTGCCGTCAATCCGGGCGACGAAGACGGTCGTTGTCTCGCCGGCCATTTCTTCGGCTGTCATGTGGTAGCAGGCCTCAGGGGGGCTCAGCGTCAGCAGCAGGGCGTTCAGCTCGGCAATCATCTCGCCCATGTCGGCAGACAGGGGCGTTTCGATGGCGATAGCTGGAACAGGTGCAATCATCCGGGTGGTCCGCTTATTCGACGACTTTCGGCACCATGAAGAAGTTATCTTCGGAGGCCGGTGCGTTCAGGGTGATGTCGGCAGCCTTGCCGCCGTCGGTGACGCCGTCCGTGCGTTTTTTCATGGTCTGCTCGACCACGGACGTCAGCGGTTCGACGCCGGAAATGTCGACTTCGTCAAGCTGCTCGACAAAGCCGAGAATGGCGTTCAGTTCGCCGGTCATGCGGGTTGCGTCTTCTTCGCTCACCTTGATGCGTGCCAGGCGGGCAACGCGTTTCACCGTATCGGTATCAACAGACATGTTTTCCTCGTCTTTGCAGGTGCCCGAAGCGCATTTTCGCTCCAGGCTTGTGCTCTTCTTGCGGCGGCAGACCGGCGAAGGCAAGCGTACGGACTTGCGCAACAGCTGAATTCGGAATAAATCGGTACCAATGGTAACCGAAATAGAGGTCTGCGCATGACACAGTCCCCCGAAACGATCCGTCCGTTGCCAATGGCAGCCATCGTCTATCTGGCCTTCGAACCGGCTTGGCTGGCGCTTGATCGCCAGGAGCGGGGGGCGATTGCCGGTCAGATCGGCGAGATCCTGGCGCGTCACCCGAAGGTGACGTTCGAGTGGTTCGATGCCGATGCGCTGGCAGGCGGTTTTTCCGATTTCACGATTTGCCGGTTTTTCGACATGCGCGCCTATCACCACCTGTGGGAGGAACTGCGCGACACGGTGATCTTCTCAAAGCCCTATGCCCGGATCGTCAACGTGACGACCGGAATCGAGAACGGGTTCCAGGATTACGAAACAGCCCCTGAAGAAACTGGCGATGCCTGAGGAAAGCACAGCCGGACGACCACAGGAGGAGAGGGTCAGCAAGGCGCTTCTGGAGGCAACGCTCACCGAGCTGGCCGAGAACGGCTACGAGAAGACCACCATTGCTGCAATCGCCGCACGCGCGCGGACTAGCAAGCAGGCGGTCTACCGGCGCTACGCGGACAAGGGCGCGTTGATTGCGGCGGCTGTCGAGGCAGCTCTCGCCAGCGTCAATCCGGCACCGCCTCAGCGGGGTAGCGTCGCCGAGGATCTTCGGCAATGTCTTTCCAACACCGTTGCGGCCTTGCAGGATACCGCGCTGGGCGCTGCGGTTCAGGCGCTGGTGCCGTATCGCGACAGGCCGGACCTCGCAGGTGTTCTGGACGAGGCCGAGGCCGCCCGGCGGCTGGTTCTGCGCCAGATCTTCATCGCGACACCGTTCGAAGCCGATATGGAAACCCGGATCGATTTGCTGCTCGGCCTCATCTATTTCCGTCTGCTCATCCGCAATATCAGGATCGAGGCCAGAGACATCGAGACGGCTATCTATCTGGTGCTGGGCCTTGTAGCGCCGCGAGAGCCTGCGCCCCGTCAGGAACTGCCGGGCCTCCCGGGAGTGTGAAGGTATCTGCCATCACGATTTTCTCGCTTTCCGTTAGCGGCTCTGTGAACAAGGGTGATTGGCCAATTTCTGCAGCAGAAGACATGGTTTTCATGCTTGGAGCGACAGGCTCCAGGTCATCAATCCGTTTCACACTCCATTGGAGACGCTCATGCCGCTCTATACGTCCAAATCGGTTCTGCTGGGACTGACCGCGCTCTTCTCCGCTGCCGCCTTCACGGCTTCCGCCGACGACATCACCACTTTCACCAAAGGCGGGGCTGCAATCGGCGGAACCGATCCTGTTGCCTATTTCACGGTCGGCAAACCTGTTGCCGGCTCTGACGAATATACGGCCGAATATGACGAGGTTACCTGGAAGTTCTCGTCTGCCGAAAACCGCGACAAATTCGTTGCCAACCCGGCGAAATATGCCCCTCAATTTGGCGGCTTTTGCGCCTTCGGTGCCTCTATGGGTTTCAAGGTGCCGGTGGTTCCGGAAGCCTGGTCGATTGTTGACGGCAAGCTTTATCTGAACAACTCTCTGAATGTTCAGGACCGGTTCGAAAAAGATGTGCCGGGCAATATCCGCAAGGCGACCCTCAACTGGGACATCATCAAGGACAAGGAGCCGGGCGAACTGACGGATCCGATCATCCGCGAGTGACGCTGTTGTTCCTGTATCTCAGCCGGAAGCCCGCCAACAGGCGGGCTCAGGCCTCGTCGCTAAAACGTGATGTAGACTAAAATTGCACCGGACAAGCGCAGTGTCGGCCGGGAGAGGGGAGGCAAAACCCCGTCCTGCGAGACACAGAGACATTTTTCCGGGCGGCAGATCTTTAAATCGGCTTTCGTGGATGTTAAATCTTGAGAATATTACTCAAGAATTATGAGGTGCCTCTTGGCCAAGTCTGCGAAACGCCAACCCCGCTTTCTGACCGTCAGGTCGACGCGCTACCTCAGCCCCAATCTCGTCCGTGTCACCTTTGCCGGGCCGGAATTGCAGGGATTTCCCGAAGGCCACGAGGGTGCGAACTGCAAGTTGCTGCTGCCGCGTGACGGCGAAAGCCGCGAGGCCTTTGAAGCGCATTATGCACCGGACGGACCTTCCGAACGCGTGCATCCGATCCGCACCTACACGGTCCGTGCCTTTCGCAAAGACGCGCTGGAACTCGATATCGACTTTGTAGCGCACGGCGACGAAGGACCGGCAACACGCTGGGCGCAGCGGGCTGGGGAAGGCGATTTCCTCGGTTTTCTTGGCCCAAGCCAGCCGAAGATTACCGAGTTTCATGCCGACTGGTATCTCCTGGCGGCAGACCTTTCCGCAATGCCGGTGGTGGAAACGACGCTTGAGGCAATGCCGCGCGATGCAAGCGGGCTTGTGCTGTTCGAAGTTCCCTCTGAGGACGACAAGCGCGACATTGCGGCTCCCGAGGGCGTCGAAATCAGGTGGCTGATTCAGGAGCGGCCGCATGTGCCTTCGACAGCGCAGGTGGACCTTGTGAAGTCCCTGGAATGGCCTTCCGGACCTGTTCAGACCTGTATCGCCGGTGAAAGCTCCGTCATTCGGGCGCTTCGGGACCATCTTCATAACGAGCGGAAAGTCCCCAAGGCGGACACCTATATTTCCGGTTACTGGAAAATCGGACTTGTCGAGGACGAACATCAGCAGCTCAAGAGGGCGGAAGCCGCCTGAGGCCTTTCGCTGGAATATCGCACTTCTCACCGGTTGGTAGCGCTCCAACCGGGGGGGCTGAGGTCACCGGTCTGACTGTGCGGTCGTATATCTTCGGGCCACCCAAATCTTGCCATCAACCTGAGATCCCTTAGATCTGTTGCTACAGGTTTTTCGGGAGGTGGTTTCATGCGTGGTTTGGCAGTTGTTCTTGGTCTCGTTTCCGTCGGCGTTGCCTTTGTTCCGGCTGCATGGGCTGCCGGTCCGGCTTTCGATTGCGCGAAGGCGGAAAGTTCAGCGGAGAAGCTGGTCTGTTCGAATGACGACCTTGCGGCGCTGGATCAGAAACTGGCGGATGTTTACGAGGGCGCGGTCGGCGTCGTGAAGTCGCTGGATGCGGGTGCGGAAAAAGAACTCAACACGCTGAAGGCCTATCAACGTGGCTGGGTGAAGGGGCGCGATGAATGCTGGAAGAGTGACGACGAACTCGCCTGCGTCCGCTCAGCCTATGAACGCCGGATTGCGGAACTGACCGCGCGCTATCAGCTGATCAAGGGACAGGCCCCGGTCTTTTACACCTGCAACGATAACCCGGCCGACGAGATCGTAGCGACTTTCTTTGATACCGAACCACCGTCAGCGCGGCTGGAGCGTGGCGACACGACCGAGATTGTCGTGCAGGGGCCCAGCGGGTCCGGTGCGCGTTACGAGGGCGACTTCGGCATTCTTTTCTGGATCAAGGGTGACGAGGCCATGGTCGATTGGCCACAAGGTACGTCATTCGATTGCAAGGCGCGAGGCTGACAGGCCCGTTTCGGCCTGTCAGGCTGCGAAAACCGGCCGATGCCTTGTGAGCAGCGGCCGGTCTGGCCGTAATTAGCCGTCCTTGTAGTAGTAGCTGTAGCCGTTGAGGGCAGGAGCGCCGCCGAGATGGGCATAAAGCACCTTTGATCCGGCAGGAATTTTGCCCAGTTTGACCAGATCGATCATGCCTTGCATCGACTTGCCTTCATAGACCGGGTCGGTGATCATTGCCTCGGTCTTGGCGGCGAGCCGGATGGCTTCGTTGGTTTCCTCAGAAGGAACCCCGTAGGCCGGGTAGGCGTAGTCCGGGTTGATCACGATCTCGTCGTCCCGCACCGTGCGGCCAAGCTCCACGAGGGAGGCCGTGTTGTCGACGATCTGACGAACCTGCGAACGGGTCTGTTCCACGGTGCCGGAAGCGTCGATACCGATCACGCGGTCGGCCCGGTTCTGGTCGGCGAAGCCGACGATCATGCCTGCCTGTGTTGAGCCGGTCACCACGCAGACGACGATATAGTCGAAACTGAAGCCGAGCTCTTCTTCCTGCTGCTTCACTTCCTCGGCAAAGCGCACATAACCCAGACCACCGAACTTGTGCACAGATGCACCGGCGGGAATGCCGTATGGTGTGCCGCCTGCATCGCGAACGGACTGCATGGCGTCTTCCCAGCTCTGGCGAATGCCGATGTCGAAACCATCTTCGACCAGGCGCGAGTCAGCACCCATAAGGCGGGTCAGAAGAATGTTTCCAACCCGGTCGTAGACGGCATCATAGTGGGGCACCCACTTTTCCTGCACCACGACGCATTTCATGCCGATCTTGGCGGCGGTCGCTGCGACCATGCGGGTGTGGTTGGACTGAACGCCGCCGATGGAAACCAGCGTATCGGCGCCGGATGCGATGGCGTCGGGTACGATGTATTCCAGTTTCCGCAGCTTGTTGCCGCCAAAGGCGAGGCCGGAGTTGCAGTCTTCGCGCTTTGCATAAATCTCCACCTTGCCGCCAAGGGCTTCGGAAAGCCGGGGCAGGTGTTCGATAGGCGTCGGGCCGAAGGTGAGGGGATAACGTTCAAATTTGCTGAGGTTCATGGAGCGCACCGGATAGGTTGTTGATGCGTAAATCCTCGCAGAAATTTCCAGAAAGGTGCTTTCAAATTTTTATGAATTTTTTCTGTTCTCGAGATATGTGAATGGATAAGAGTTCGTATTTGAATCAATTGACGCCAGAAAAATGAAAGAATCTTCCATGGCTGATGAATTGGACCGGATTGATCGCAAGATTCTGAAACTGCTGCAGGAAGATGGCCGCCTGAGCAACGCCGAGCTTGCCGGTCTGGTGAACGTTAGCCCGGCCACCTGCCACAGACGCACACAACGCCTGTTCGACGAGGGGTTCATTCAGGGCGTCCATGCGCAAATCGACCCGCAAAAGGTCGACAGATCGGCCCTGGTGATTGTTGGCGTCGTGCTGGACCGGTCGACACCGCAAAGTTTTGAGGAGTTTGAAGAGGTCGTCCGAAAGGCGGACTTCATTCTCGACTGCCATCTTGTCGCGGGCGACTTTGACTATTTTCTGAAGATCCGCACGCGGGACATGACGGATTTCAACAAGCTTCACGGCGAAAAACTGATCGTGCTGCCGGGCGTGCGCCAGACGCGTACGTTCTTCGTCATGAAGGAAGTGACCGACAACGCACCGCTACCTTTCTAAAACTCCCCGGACACCAAGCCTGACCTGCCGGACGGGGCTTCTCAGACCGGGGGGGCTGATGAGCGTCCCGGATGAATGCCCCGGATGCGTGCTTCCAAATCCCTTGCCATAGTCCTGCCGCCAGGAAGCCTTGAGCGTCCGTGACCAAAAAACGGTTGCATCGGGCGGGAACATTACAGTACAGATCCGATATGTAATAACATAACATGATGTAGCGTAACATATCGCATCGACTGGAGGCCCTATGTCTGATCGACGTCTGCCCGTAACCGTTCTGTCCGGTTTCCTGGGAGCCGGCAAGACCACCTTGCTCAATCGCGTTCTCAACAACCGTGCCGGATTGAAGGTGGCCGTGATCGTCAACGACATGTCGGAGGTCAATATCGACGCTGACCTGGTTCGGGCTGGCGGTGCGGAATTGAGCAAGACCGAGGAAACCCTCGTGGAAATGTCCAACGGCTGCATCTGCTGCACCTTGCGCGATGATCTGCTGAACGAAGTGCGCCGTCTTGCCGGCGATGGCAGGTTCGACTACCTGCTCATTGAATCAACCGGGATTTCCGAGCCTTTGCCGGTGGCGGCGACTTTCGATTTCCGTGATGAAACCGGCAACAGCCTGTCCGATGTGGCAAGGCTCGACACGATGGTGACCGTGGTCGATGCGGTCAATCTTCTGGGAGATTTCTCCAGCCATGATTTCCTGAGCGACCGGGGCGAGACGCTTGGCGAAGAGGACGAGCGCACGCTGGTGCACCTCCTGACCGACCAGATCGAGTTTGCCGATGTGGTGGTTCTCAACAAGGTGGGCGCGGCGACAGCGGGGCAGGTCGATGCCGCCCGCAAGATCATCCGCAGTCTCAATGCCGATGCGAAGATCATCGAGACCGACTTTTCGGACGTCTCGCCTTCCAAAATCCTCAATACGGGGCTCTTCAACTTCGAGAAGGCTCATGAGCATCCGATGTGGGCGAAGGAACTTTACGGATTTGCCGATCATGTTCCCGAAACGGAGGAATATGGTGTTGCCTCCTACGTCTACCGGGCAAGACGGCCATTCGATCCGGAAAAGATCCACGAGGTGCTCAACGGGCAGCTTCCTGGTGTCATCCGTGCCAAGGGGCATTTCTGGATCGGGAGCCGGCCGCAGTGGGTGATCGAGTTTTCACTGGCAGGGGCGCTCTCCAGCGTAAGCCCGCTGGGGACATGGTGGGCGTCGGTGCCACAGGAACGCTGGCCGGATGACGAGCGTGCCCGGGCCTACGCAAAGTCGCTCTGGGTTGAGCCTTTCGGCGACCGGCGGCAGGAAATTGTCTTCATCGGCGCGGGCATAGACTGGCCGCTGCTAAAATCTCGGCTCGACGCGTGTCTGATCGGCGAAGAGGCGGGTGATGATCTGGCGAGCTTTGCGCATCTGCCCGATCCCTTTCCGGCCTTTCGCCACGCGGACCGCGCAGCATGACGGCGCTGGAGCTGAAGGCTGAGGCCTTTTCGAACGGCCCCGCCGCTCGGGACGTTATCATCGGCCGGGATCCGGACATCCTCGCCGACATTTGTGAACCGGGCGTCGCCGCCGCCATCTGGCGGCGGACTCCGGAGCCCGAATTTCAAAAGTGGATCGATGCTTTGCCGCCAGACAGCCTGCCGGAGCTGCGGACGGTGGTGCCGGTGCATCTGGCCGAAGCGGCTGTCATGGCGGCCTGCGAAAGCCATGGCGTCCCGGCGTGCGAAATGCGGGAAACGCTGGCGAGCGATGTCGGCGCACTCGCCCTAATGCTGGCAAAGTCCCTGACGGTGCGTCTGGTGCGATTACGGCTGGATGTTTCGGAAGACGTCATGTGTCCGAAGTTCCACCTGGACAATGTCCGGGCCCGGTTGTTGTGCAGCTACCGCGGGGCGGGGACGGAATACGTTTTGGAAAATGTGGCCCAGGAGAGCGGCCGCATCCGTCAGGTGCCGCCCGGTGGCGTTGCTCTTTTCCGGGGCCGGAAATGGTGCAGCGAGGAAAGGACGGCGCTTCTGCACCGCTCACCCGTCGCGACACCGGAAAGTGGTCCGCGGCTTCTTCTGGTGATTGATCCGGCGGATTAGGTCGGAGGCTCAGTCTGCCCCATGCTGACGAGAGAGCCAGGAGCGGTATCGGTCCAGGTGTTGCGTGACGATGGTCGCCAGACGGGCATCGTCACAGATCGTCTCTACCGTAATCGCATTGCTCGTGAGGCCAAGGGAAAATCCGGCTTCACTGACGATTTCTGCAGACATGGTTCGAAGGATCTCTTCCAGCTGGGGAGGGGCGAACGCATGGCGGGAGGTGACATGGGCAAGGGCGACTGGTTTTCCGGGGAACTTCTGGCAGCCGACCATCCAGTCAAGGGCGTTCTTGAAGCTGCCGGGCAGCGCATGCATGTATTCCGGCACCGCGAAGAGCAGCCCGTCCGCGCGCGCCACCTGCGCGCGCAGATCGGCGACGATTTCCGGCAGGCTATCGGTGACGTCGAGATCCGGCACGAAATGCGGCAGATCGCCGATGCGGTCATAGTGGCTGAGAACGAGCCCCTCCGGAGCCAGCCGTTCTGCTGCGTTCAGCAAAGCCAGGTTGGACGAGGCAGCACGCAAACTGCCGCAAAATGTGAGGATCTTCAGGGGCAAGGAACTGGTCCGCTTGAGGTGGGCGAGGGGCGAGCCTATCGGATTCGCCCCGCCGCGTGATCCCCCAAGAGACTTCTGGCCTGTGCCGCCTTAGCGGCTGGCGGCTGCCAGGGCCGCACCGAAGCCGACAAAGAGCGTGCCTGTGACCCTGCGCACCCAGAGCATTCGTTTTGCGGAGGTCAGGAAGCGGCGCATGTGGCCGCCTGCATAGGCAATCGCTGCATGGTTGGCGAAACACAGGGCTGCGTATGTGAAGGACAGCACCGAGATTTCCAAGGGATCGATGCCGTCGGCCCGCATGAACTGGGGGAACAGCGCGGTGATGACCAGAATGGCTTTCGGATTGGTGATGGAAACCAGCAGCGCTTCCAGAAACAGTTTTCTGGGGCTCTTGCGGGCGATCAGGACGCCTTCTTCCACATGAAAGGCCGACTTGTCGCGCCAGATCTTGATGCCGATGAAAATCAGATAGGCCGCACCGATGACTTTCAGCACGGTAAAGGCCACGGCGGAGGTCGTCATAAGGGCGCCAAAGCCAAGGGCGACAGCGTAGCCCAGGATCACCAGTCCCGTGGCGTTGCCAGCCGCCGAGGCAAGGGTCGCGTTGCGCCCGAACCGGAGCGTGTTGGAAATGGCCAACATGACCGCCGGGCCGGGGCTGACGGCAGGCAGAAGCGAGACGGCAATGAAGACGAGCCAAAGATCTATCGGCATGTGTGTTCTCAAGAAAAAGGCCGCGGAGTGCAGCCGGAGGGGTGTTTCAGGGCAGAAGCCGGCCGTCGCTGACGGCCTGGTTCAGAAGGTCCTGGGCAAAATCCCATAGACCGGGGAAGGGAGACAGGCGGGATTCCTTCGTCAGCTTCAGAGCTTCGGCAGAGATTGGCTCGTGTGTCGGATCGTCCAGGCCGGAAGCAAAGACAAGAACCATCGGATGCAGGGCGTCCATGGCATTGGCAAATTTGGCTTCCGGTGTTTCGTTGGCCTCAAACTCCAGCCACAGGCCCTTGAAGTCCAGTTCCTGGGACGTTGGAAGCAGGGCAAACAGACGGCTGGCAGCCGCTTGTTCCAGCTCCTTGATTCCGGCCCGGTTGTCGTCGGTAACCCAGTGGTCGCCCGCGTCGATTTCCACCAGGTCGTGAACGGCAAGCAGTTTGACCACATGGTTGATGTCGGTGCCGGCCGGGGCGTGTTCGGCGAGGGTGAGCGTCTGCAGGATCACGTGCCAGCAATGTTCGGCCGTCGTCTCCCGCCGGGCGCCGCCCGTGAGCTGGTTGAGCCGGACCACTTCCTTCAGCTTGTCGGTTTCCAGAAGAAACGCGACCTGCCTTTGCAAGGTGTCGTTCATCAGATCTCGCCCATGGCCCTGCGGAAGCGGGCGACACTTTCGGCGAAACCGTAGATCAGTGCATCGGCGGTGAAACCGTGGCCGATCGACATTTCCCGAATGAAGGGCGCGCGCGCCATCAGAGCAGGGATGTTTTCCACGGTCAGGTCGTGCCCGGCATTGACGCCGAGCCCGTTGGCCTTTGCGGCTTCCGCCGTTGCGACGATCTTGTCGAGTTCCTTTTCAGCGCGTCCCGGATCGTCATAGCAGGCGCCATAAGGCCCGGTGTAGATCTCGATCCGCTCGGCGCCCAGCCTTGCGGCATGTTCGGGCGCGGCCGGGTCCGGATCGCAGAAGAGCGAGACCGTGACCGCCCATTCCCTGGCGGCGGCAATCGCCGTTTCCAGGGCGCCAGTGTCTTTCGAGAAATCCCAGCCGTGGTCCGAGGTGGTTTGCTGCGGGTCGTCCGGCACGAACAGAACCTGTTCGGGGCGCGCCTCCTCCACCAGCTTCATGAAATCGGGGGTCGGAAAACCTTCCAGACACAGCTCCTTGTTCGGGAACCTGTCCTCGATCAGCTCGGAGAGCTCGAACACGTCCGTCTTGCGGATATGACGCTCGTCCGGGCGTGGATGCACGGTGATGCCCTTGGCGCCGGCTTCCATCGCGATGGTGGCCAGTCCGGTCACACTTGGCCAGGGCAGGTCCCGGCGGTTGCGCAGCATGGCGATGGCGTTGACATTGACGGAAAGGCGCGAAACGGCAGGCATGATTGATAGTCCGGTGAAAACGGTTCTGATCTGGCTTTAAGAGACTGGGTCAGGGTTGCAAGATTGTGTCAAAAGCCGTTGAAGTCAAACGAGGAATTGTCACTAGAGACAATGTTTTCAGCGTCTGTTCCTCCGGTTTTCCTCGGCAGATTGCCGCGGAGAGGGTTTCAGCCAGCCCTGATATCGCACGAGCCGGCCGAGGCCGGGGAGCGAGATTTCAACGTCGAAGCGGAAGATGCCGTCCGGTGCGATCTCGGTGGTGTTGCTGACGGGCAGCAGCCAGCGCGGCAAGGGCAGACCAAACAGCCTGCCGCTGCGCACGGGATAGGCGAGGGCGCCGTCCTTGAGGTTCAGATGAATATCGAACGTGGTTGGCCCAAACCGTTCCTGAACCACACCGGAGCCGGGCGCTCCGGCAAGACTGAGCACGGACCGGAATGTCTTGCCGCCGAAATTGCGTAACCAGATTTCCTTGTCGCCCTGCCGTTCGATTGTCACCGTCACCGGCGTGGCATCCGCCGCGGGCGGGAAGCCGACGATACGGCAGAGTAACTGGCCAAGCCGCGATGTGCCGCGGGTGACCCTTGCTTCTCCGGACCACTGCCGTCGGTCGAAGACCGTGTGGAGGGACCGGACTGGTTCCGGCAATTCCTTGAAGGTTGCGCCAAGCGCCTGCTGGAACAGGACCGGTGCAGACTGCGTTGCCGTATAGGTGTGGACGTTCAGATGCGCGGTGGCATCCTTGATATCTGACAGGGAAAATTCCCCCAGGCAGGGCCGTGCGCCCGCTGGAACAGCACCTTCACACAAGTGCCTGCACATGATGGCACCCGGAACAGCCGGAATATGCGGGCCGTCGCCAGCTTCTGCGATCAGCGTCCAGCTTGTCGCCAGGGGCATACCGTCCGGACCCAGCCCGGCAAGCCGGACTTCCATGCCGCCGCGGTCGGAGCCGAAGTGTTCAAACCAGCCTGCGACGGTTCGAAGGAGCGGGGCAGCAGCCTGAAGAGATCTCACAAGACGAAGACGAGCCATCCAGGAAAGGGCCCAGAGGCCCAGATGCAGGAGAGGCAGTTCCAGACCCGCCCGGAAAAGCACCGTTCGGGCCTTATAGGCTTCAGGAAAGAGCGCCAGATCAGGCGCGCCGATGAAGCTTGACCAACGCCGGGTAAGGCCGTTGCCGCCGTCTGGTCCGATCCGGCGTCGGGAAAGACCGGACCAGCCGATGACTTGCGTCCACCTGCCGTAACGATAGACGTCAACGGGCTTTCCGGACTGGGCCAGGATCGCCTCGATCACCGACAGGCCGCGCGGAGCCCGGTTGCCGGGCAGGATGGCGCTTTCGATCAGGTCGAGTTGCGAGAAATTATCCTGAAGAGCCTCAACCGCAACGGACGAAAGGGCCGGGACGCTGGAGACACCTGACAGCACGGTCAGTCCAGCTGCGCGTGCCTGCTCATCCAGAGCGGCAATGCCGCTGGTGAAGCCGGCGTCGTCCGACAGGTCCAGATAATGGCTTCCGGCCGCCAGCGCGGCTTCAGCAACGGCATAGGGGGCTTGATGGTAAGCTTGAAAGGGTCCGACCGCGTCGACGGTTACGAAGGGGCGAAGGGCCTGAAGGGCTGCTGCGAAATCCGGCGCGGTTCGATCCAGAACGGCGGCCGTGCCGCCATGTTGACGACAGAAGGCTTCGGCCTTTTGCAGGCTGCGGCCGGCGATAATTACCTCCAGAGGCTGTTGCCTCAGCAGAGCTTCGGCCAGCTTGCCGCCGAAAACGCCATAGCCGCCCAGAACGACGATCCGCCTCCTAGACGAGGGCTCAGTCAAGGAGCCGCTCCTTCAGGGCCGACGAAGGCAGAGGGCAGGTGCGCCTGCCGATCCGATAGCGGTTTCCGGCAATCCTGTCGTAAGTCCAGTCCGCGAAGCTGCGCGGCAGAAGCTCCAGGATCGCAAGTCCTTTCCAGGGCCAGCCAAGGCTTCTCATTGTTGTGGTGAAGGACGCCATTTTGGTGTAGGCCCTGCCATGACGGATGACGATGTTGGTTTCCATCTTCTGCGGGTCGAGCCCGTGTCGGCGATAAAGTGCCTGTCCGGTTTGCGAATGGGCATCGACAAAGCGAAAGCCAACTGTCCGGTCATGCCGGGCGACGAACCGGGCAAAGCCTGAACACAGAACGCAGATGCCATCGAAGACAATCAGGTTATCGGGCAGGTCCGTCATAACGGGAGGGGGCTGCCTGTGGCTTGATCTGGTTTCCATTGTCTTGGTGCTTTCGCAGGCAATGACGTATTTCGCTTGAGACTTAGGCATGGAATGCACACCTTGGCGAACCCGCACAAGGTCGCAGGAGAGTATTACGACGAGGTTTTCAGGTCCTGCCGATTCCTCTAAGAAAAAGCGCAAGGGACTGGCGAATCTGATGTTTCAGGTTCAAGGTCGAAACCAATTTCGATCTCGAACTGGACGAGAATCAATGCTTACATCGAGATTTCTGAACGAGAAAAGTACCGGATAATTCATGGCCATCACCAACGCGCTCCTCCTCTTGGCCCAGGCAGCCGTTTATTTTGTCGTCATGATGAGCCTGCTCAGGGCGCGTCAGGTGATCGGGATTGGCGTGTTCATGTGCGCTCTCGGCGTGATGCACTTCCTGGAAACCTATCTCGCCAGTGTGTTCTACATCGAATTGCCGTTCGGCATTGTCTCGCCAGGATCGACGGTGCTTTTTTCCGGCAAGCTTCTGATGATCCTTCTGCTGTACATCCGGGAAGATGCACTGGTTGCGCGTCAGCCCATCTATGGCCTGTTGATCGGTAATTTTCTGATTGTCGCTCTGGTGATGATCCTGCGGAACCACGAGACGATCTCCGTTGCCGATGGCCGTAGTCCGGATATCGCGTTTATCGATGAAATGGGAATGCTGATGGTCTGGGGCACCATCTTGCTGTTCATCGATGCCATCGCGATCATCGTGCTTTATGAACGGATCGGCAATTGGGGCGGACGTCATCTTGGCCTGCGCTTTCTGATCTGCGGGGCGGTGGTGCTGACCTTTGATCAGGCCGGGTTTTTCCTGGCGCTGCACTATGTCTCCGGCGCGCCCTGGCATGTGTTCGTCGGTGGCTGGGTGGCGAAGCTGGTGGCGGCGCTGGTCTATTCGGGGCTGTTCATCCTCTACCTGAAATATTTCGATGATGAGAGCAGCTGGCTCACCAACCGGTCCTTCAAGGACGTGTTTCAGGTGCTGACCTACCGGGAGCGCTATCACAAGCTCCTGGAATCTTCCATTCGCGACCACCTGACCGGTGCTCTGCACCGCAGCCAGTACGACGAGAATGCGCCCAAGATCCTCGCGAAGAACATGCAGGAAAAGCGGGCCCTGTCGCTGCTCGTGATCGACATCGACCATTTCAAGCAGGTGAACGACCGGCACGGGCACCAGGCTGGTGACGAGATCCTGAAGACAGTCGCCCGGCTTCTGGCCGACAATTTGCGCACGGACGACCATCTCTACAGGGTCGGCGGTGAGGAATTCGTGCTGTTGTGCGAGAAACTGCCGATTGAGGGCGCGACAACCCTGGCCGAGCGTCTGCGCAAGACAATCGAGAGTTTCAGCAAGATCTATCTACCGGAAAAGGTGACGGTCAGCATCGGTCTGGCCAGCGCGCCGCAAGACGGTGTCACCATGGAAGCCTTGTTCCGGCAGGCAGACCTGAGGCTCTATGAGGCCAAGAAACAGGGCCGCAACCAGGTCTTTAGTCCGGTCTTGACGGACTAGGTGTGGAATCTGGCTAGGGCTTGGTGGCGGTGAGCGTCAGGTAGACCCGTGCCTTTGACAAAGAAAAAGCCCTGGAAACGCTCCAGGGCTGTTGTGTTTCTGGTGGTTGGGGCGATCACACCCGGTTGAGCAGTCTTGCCCGGATGGTGTTGGGCAGGCTGCGGATCTCTTCCAGAATGCTGACAGGATCTTCCACCGGGCTGTCGACATCCACCACCACGTAACCAATGTCCAGATGGGACTGCAGGTACTGGGCACAGATGTTGAGGTTGTGCCGGGTGAAGAGGTCGTTCAGCGTGCGCATGGCGCCGGGGGCGTTGTGATGCACCTGGATGAAGCGCGTTGCTTCCGTGCCCTTGGGCAACTGAACCTGGGGGAAGGAGACCGAGCCGATGGTGGAGCCGACGTCGGAATATTCCACCAACCGTTTGGAGACTTCTTCGCCAATCCGGTCTTGTGCCTCTTCCGTCGAGCCGCCCACATGCGGCGTCAGGATCACATTGTCGAGACCGCGCAGCGGTGAGATGAACTCGTCCTTGTTGGATTTCGGCTCAACCGGGAACACGTCGATAGCCGCGCCTGCCAGATGGCCCGATTTCAACGCAGCGGCCAGAGCGTCGATATCGACGACCTTGCCGCGGGCGTTGTTGATCAGGAACGAGCCCTTTTTCATCTTGGAAATCTGGTCCGCGCCGAACATGTTGCGCGTTTCCGCCGTGTCGGGAACATGCAGGGACACAACGTCGGATTCTGCCAGCAGCCCGTCGAGGCTGTCCGCAGGGATCACATTGCCGTGCTGCAGCTTGTCGACCAGATCGAAATAGATCACCCGAAGGCCCATGGCCTCGGCCAGGTTCGACAACTGCGTGCCGATGTTGCCGTAGCCGACGATGCCGAGCGTCTTGCCGCGGACTTCGTGAGAGCCGACAGCGCTTTTCATCCAGCGGCCCTCATGGGCGGCGGTGGATTTGGGGAAGACACCGCGCATCAGCATGACGATTTCGGCGACGGTCAGTTCGGCCACGGATCTCGTGTTCGAGAAGGGAGCGTTGAAGACCGGGATGCCGCGCGTCAATGCGCCTTTGAGGTCGACCTGGTTGGTGCCGACGGAGAAACAGCCGACGGCCACAAGGCTCTTGGCGGCTTCCAGAACCTCATCCGTCACCTGGGTGCGAGAGCGAATGCCGAGTATCTGCACGCCCTGCAGCTTTTCGATCAACGCGTCCTTTTCCAGGGCTCCGGACAGGACTTCCACATTTGTGTAACCGTGTTTTTCAAGAACCGCGCGCGCGGTCGGCGAAATGCCTTCCAGCAGCAGCCATCGGATCTGGTTTTTCGGCCGGGAGAGACCGTGAATCATGGCGAAATGCCTTTTGGTCTGATTGGTTTTTGAATCGCGCCGGGTGGGCGCTAACAGCGCGGGTGTCGTATACGCGCTCGTTCACGTCGCGTCTAGGGTGCCGTTCCGTCGAAACGTATGGCGTCCCCGCGCGTTTTGTTCCCCGGTGCCAAGGAAACTGGTTGCTGACCGGAGGCAGCCTGTGCCACATAGCGAGGAGGGGCGCGTTTTGGCCGGATCTCCAACCGGCTACCTGATTGTAATCCAGTACCAAGCGAGAGCAGGGACCCCAAATCCATGTTGAAATTGAACGGGCCTCATTTTGATTATGAGCCGTATCCCGTCTGCTATGTAAAAGACGTTCTACCATCCGATACCTATCGAGAACTCGTCGAGAGCTATCCGGACAAGGCGCTCTTCAAGTACATGCCGAACCTTGGGCACAAGTATTCCTTGTCCGATATCAACAATCCGGACAACTACTACGCATTCCTGTCGAAAACGCCGGGTTGGAAGGCTTTCTACGATCATGTGAAGTCTGAAGACTTCATACAAAATGTTCTGGACATGCTGTCTGCCAACAACGTCGATCTCGGTCTTCGGCGGTTGAAAGTGATTTCCAAGGACGGCCAGCGGAAGGCCAGCTTGCTGAGCCGCATCCGGCGAAAAACCGAAGTCAGCGCGCGGTTCGAGTTTTCCATGATGCCCGCCAATGGCGGGCAGATCCTTCCGCACACCGATGCTCCGCATAAATTGATCACGCTGGTTCTGTCGATGATGGAGCCGGGCGCCTGGGATCATTCATGGGGCGGCGGCACAGCGGTTTGTCTGCCCAAAGACCGGTCCAGGATCTTCAACCACATCAACAAGGCCATGCCGCTCGATCAGGTCGAGACACTGAAGACCTTCCCCTTCGAGGAAAACCAGTGTGTCCTGTTCGTGAAGACCTACAATTCCTGGCACCATGTTGCGCCGATGACAGGGCCGGACGATGCGCCGCTGCGCAAGACGCTGACCATCAACATCGAAAGCAAGCTTTAAGACAGGAGAGGCCTGCGGATATCCGGCAGGCCTCCTGACAAAGCGTTTTGCCGCGCCGACCTCAGTCGAGGAGGTGCAGATCCTTCAAACGCTGGGCGATGGCGCGAACCGTGTCGTCGTCATACCCGAGCCCCAGGTCGTTGCGCATGAAACGGCCAAGGTCTTCGGCTTCTTCAATCAGCCACTCCCGCTTGCTTCCTCCGCCGACAAAGCGGGCCCGACCGTCCAGGAAGCTGATGGAAGCGCGATCTGTCAGCCGGTAGAATTTCATGCTGCCCGCAAAGGATTGCCTGGGTGAGGCGGCGCACAGGAAATTGGAAGCTTCGATATCGGCAGGGCGGACGTCGACCCGGTCAAAGCCGTAAAGCGCAAACCAGCCCTCGTCGGTCTGCCGCTCCAGCACATGCTCTCCTGATTCTGCTTCGAAGCGGATCCGGTAGATCCGGTCGCGGATCTGCTGGTCCTCCGCCGAAATGCACACCGGTTCGGCAGGAGCCTGGCCGCCGAAGCCGGCATCAACCAGCCATTCGGCGCCATTCAAGGTCACCACATGGGCAAGGTGCGTGCGTGCTCCGCCTTCGGGCGCTCCCATGCGCACCCGGGCGAGCACCTGCCGGGCGGAAAATCCGATGGCTGCCAATGCGTCGCCAAGCAGTAGGTTGAGCTCGAAGCAGTATCCGCCGCAGCGGTTTTGCACGAGCTTTTGCCAGAGACTGTCACGGTCAAGATCCGGGACCTTGCCCAGAAAAGGCAGGACATTTTCGAACGGGATAGCGCCAATCTGGGCTGTCTGAAGGGCCCGCAAACCGTCGAGTGTCGCCGGGCACGTCTCCAGACCAATACGGTCAAGATAGGTGGGGAGGTCGAAGGGCAAGGGCAGGCTCTCTTTGGGTTTCGGGGGCTGGTTGCATGTAGGCAAAGCCTTGGCCGTTGCCAAGGGACAGGGGGGCGGAGCAGGGCAGTTTATCGCCGTGAAGGAAGACTGCTGCGTGTCAGGAACGGTCCGCACCTAAGGGCGCTGTTCTGCAACAGGAAAAAGAACAAAAAAAGGCCCGCCGCAAAGGGTGCGACGGGCTTCCGATCAGATGTCGATCTCTTAAAGGCCTTCCGGGCCGCGCTGAACGGCGGCGACGCCGGTGCGGGACACTTCGACCAGACCGAGCGGTTTCATGATGGAGATGAACTGCTCGATCTTGGAAGTCCGGCCGGTGATCTCGAAGACGAAATGTTCCGTCGTCGCGTCGATCACGGTGGTGCGGAAAGCATCGCCAAGGCGCAAGGCTTCCAGGCGTTTTTCACCCATTCCTGCCACCTTCACCAGGGCGAGTTCGCGCTCCAGCGGCTTGTCCTGGTTGGCCCGCTTGGCACGAACGGTCAGGTCCGTCACGCGGTGCACCGGCACCAGCCGGTCAAGCTGGTGGCGGATCTGCTCGATGATCATCGGCGTGCCGGTGGTCACGATGGTGATGCGGGACAGGTGCTTCTCGTGTTCGGTTTCCGACACGGTCAGGCTATCGATGTTGTAGCCACGGCCGGAGAACAGGCCGATCACGCGGGCAAGAACACCCGGCTCGTTGTCGACGAGGAGCGATAGGGTGTGGGTTTCGATTTCATTGCTGACTTCGGCCAGGAAGTAGGCGGAAGGCGCATCAACATTCTGTGCGTTCATTGTTTTGTTTCTCCGAAGGTATTTCGGCTTGTCCTTGAGATTGTAACGGCTGTTACCAAAATCGCTCCGACGACGGTTGGTGCGACAAGGTACGAAAACAGGATGAGCAAATTTGCTGGGTTAGAGAGCGGGGCACCGTAGAACGCATAGTCTTCTCCGCAAGGTGTTCCGAACTGCAGAACAAACCACCAAGTCTGGATGCCGGTCGAGATTATGCCCACCGATAGCAAAATCGGAAAAAGCAAGAGGGAAGTTCCAGTTGCTTGGAGCGCCATCCGGCTTCTCCGCGCAACTGCATAGCTTCCACCGACCGCAATCGTGAGCGGGACTATGCTTAAAAGCGCCCCTGTCGTCGCTGGACCATTGGCGCCCATTGTACAGGTACCCGTGTGGCTCCCCAGAAGCAGCAGGGGCCATGCGAGTATCAAGGCGCAAATGACTAGGGCTAGCGACATCTGTTTACTCAAACCAGCGACTTGCCTTCAGCGCTGATCGCGTTGGCAACAGCTTCGTCATTGGCTTCGTCCGGCAGCAGCATTTCGTTGTGAGCCTTGCCCGAGGGGATCATCGGGAAACAGTTGGTCAGATTGGCGACGCGGCAGTCGAACAGTACCGGCTTGTCGACGGCGATCATCTCCTCGATGGCCCCGTCCAGATCACCCGGCTTTTCGACCCGGAACCCAACCCCGCCATAGGCATCGGCCAGCTTGACGAAGTCCGGCAGGCTGTCGGTGTAGGAATGGGACAGGCGGTTGCCGTGCAGCAGCTGCTGCCACTGGCGCACCATGCCCATGTACTGGTTGTTCAGGATGAACACCTTGACCGGCAGGCCGAACTGAACGGCGGTCGACATTTCCTGGATGTTCATCAGGATCGAGGCATCGCCTGCAATGTCCACGCACAGCGCGTCGCGATGGGCGGTCTGGGCGCCGATGGCGGCCGGCAGGCCATAGCCCATGGTGCCGAGGCCACCGGAGGTGAGCCAGTGGTTCGGCTCCTCGAAGCCATAGAACTGGGCCGCCCACATCTGATGCTGACCGACTTCCGTGGAAATGAAGGTCTTGCGGTGCTTGGTCAGTTCATAGAGCCGCTGGATCGCATACTGCGGCATGATGACGTCGCCGTTCGGCTTGTAGGCGAGCGAGTTGCGGGCCCGCCACTGATCGATCTGCGTCCACCAGTCTTTCATCGCCTTGGCGTCGGACTTCAGCGATGAAGACCGCCAGATCCGCACCAGGTCTTCCAGCACATGGGCGACATCGCCGATGATCGGCAGGTCGACATTGATCGTCTTGTTGATGGAGGACGGATCGATGTCGATGTGGACCTTCCTGGAATTCGGCGAGAAGGCGTCGGTCCGACCGGTGATGCGGTCGTCGAAACGGGCGCCGATGCAGATCATCAGATCGCAGTCGTGCATGGTCATGTTGGCTTCGTAAGTGCCATGCATGCCCAGCATGCCGAGCCAGTTGTCACCGGAGGCCGGATAAGCGCCGAGGCCCATCAGGGTCGAGGTGATCGGGAACCCGGTCAGCGATACCAGTTCACGCAGCAACTGGCAGGCCTGTGGGCCGGAGTTGATCACGCCACCACCGGTATAGAGAACCGGTTTCTTGGCGGCTGCCATCATTTCGGCGGCCATGCGGACGCTGGCGGCATCGCCCTTCATCTGCGGACGGTAGCTCTTGTGCGCGGCGGCCGGGTTCGGCGTCGGGCCCTGATAGGTGCCGGTCGCGAACTGAACGTCCTTCGGAATGTCGACAACAACCGGGCCCGGACGGCCAGAGGTTGCGACATAGAAGGCTTCGTGCAGGATGCGCGGCAGGTCGTCGACGTCGCGCACCAGCCAGTTGTGCTTGGTGCAGGGGCGGGTGATGCCGACCGTGTCGCATTCCTGAAACGCATCGTTGCCGATCAGATGCGTCGGCACCTGACCGGAAATGCAAACCAGCGGAATGGAATCCAGCATGGCGTCGGTCAGGGCGGTCACCATATTGGTGGCGCCGGGGCCGGAGGTGACCAGGGCAACACCGGGCTTGCCGGTGGAGCGGGCATAGCCTTCCGCGGCATGACCTGCGCCTTGTTCGTGCCGTACGAGAATATGCTCCAGACCTTCCTGCTGAATGATCTCGTCGTAAATGGGAAGCACAGCACCGCCCGGGTAGCCGAAGATTGTGTCAACTCCCTGGTCTTTCAGCGCCTGGATGACCATTTCGGCGCCGGTCATTTCCCGTGTCATTCGTTTCGTCCTTGCATTCTCGCCTGTTCGTCAGGCTTTGGCTCAACTTACTGTCTGTTCTTCTTTCAGCCGTGCCCAAATGGGCCAACTGAATCAAAACTGTCTGTCTGGCCCGACGCATGCGGCGTCAAAGATCCGGGCAGTGGTGGAAGAGGCAACGTCAGGAGGCGGGTACAAAAAAAGGCCCCTTTGGGAGCCTTGGTCGCGCGCCATCCTGTCCGTACGGGGTTATCCCGCCGCGGAGGCGCGCTTTCCTACTACTACTAGAATGAGCGACATAGCCATGTCGTCCCGGTCCTTTGATGCTGCAGGCCGTCTGGCCTGGTTCGACGTCGTTCAGAAACTCCCCGGAACCGGGAATGTCCCGCCAGTCTGAGGCAAGCCGCTAAGAAAGCGGCGTCAACGAACTGGCTCAAGCCCGTGACGTCTGCCCCGGTCTTGATGCGCCGCACCCTAGTAAGGCGGATATGACCGGTCAAGCCTTAATTTCGAAAATTGCGCAAAAGAACATAGATGTTTCTGAAAGTTGCCTTTTGGGCGGCTTTCGCGAGCTTTCCTTCCGGCTACGCCCGTTTTTCAAAAGCCTGCATTTGCTGCACGGCTGCCGTGATAAAAAATTGTCATAAAAACCGTTGCGCGAAAGGACATCGCACTATATACACCCGCCATCCGACGTGCCGTGCGGTTCTCGCGGTCCTGTCGCTTTGGGTGTGTAGCTCAGTTGGTAGAGCAGCTGACTCTTAATCAGCGGGTCTGGGGTTCGAGCCCCCACTCACCCACCATTTTCTTCTCCTTGAAATCTGAAACTGCTGGTGCGTTGCGATTGCGCGCCATTCGGCTTGTTGCGCATTTTGCGGAAACTTGCGGCCGCCGGTCGACGGCCACGACATTTGTTGCGGTGCCGCTACGATCAGCAGGGAAACTCGTTTGTGATGAATTTCGAATCTTTCAAGGTGGTGAAACAGGTGTTGCCGTCCTTGAAGTAGGTGTTTTCATGGCCGCAGACCATTGTCTCGTCCCGGAAGCCCTGTTCACAGAGCTGGCCGTCTTTCACTTCCCATTTCAGTGTCTTCTTTGCAGGCTTTTTACCGTTCACGATGACGACCGCAATCTTGTTGCCGTTGTCGTTCCACTCAACGACCCATTCTCCGGCTTTTTTGCCGTTTTTGCCGTAAAAAATTCCTTCGATCTTTTTGCCGCTCAAGACGTCAATCCGTTCCGCCTCCGTCATCGGTTTGGCTGACGCAGGAAGATCTTTGGCAATTGCGGTAGTTGAAATTGCGCACACGGTAGCAAGCAGGAAGATTTGCTTTATCATCGCACTCTCCAATCAAGATCAATGTCGATCAACAAGTCATTTCGCAGTAACTCGGGCATTATATTTGCGTCTGGTGAGGCGTACAACTTGATCAAAGGATGTGTATTGAAACGCGGCTCCGATGCCTTTGAGATCGGTTTCCGCGCTGCTGACGCAAGACAGCCGGAGCGGAAGTTGCAGTGCACTGGATAATCAGGCCTTTGCCAAGGTTGTGAATCTCCGGTTGAAAACCCTCATTCTTTCAGTCCCGTACCCGCAAGTTTTAACCTTGATATTTTTTCTTGTTTGACCGCCTTGGCAGACAACTTAACGTGCAGCCAAGCAGGGAAAATCGGTGCCTATCTAATCTAGTAGCAAACAAGGCGATTGCCGCGTTTGGCGCGGCGGCTGTTTGCGGGATGCGGATGAAGGGCGACATCAGACAGGACATCCATGCATAAACTGGATTTCGAGTTGGATAAGGCGCAGCTCAAACGTGCCTGGGGCGTTATAGACAGGGAGTTTCAACGCCTGGGGCTGACGCTGCGCCGCGGGTCGGATTTCGACGTGGTCGAAGCGATGGCGGCTGCGAGTGGTTTGAAGCGCCTGGAGGGGCATTTCACCCCCAGTCTCAACACCTACACGCCGTCTCAGGCTTTCTGGCTGGTGCTGGTGGATGAGGAGGACCGGATGGTGGGGCGCGTGTGTGCGCGCTTCGACAGGATGGCCTATCCGATGACCCTGACGGACTTCTGGCGCAAGTATTTTCACCGCTGCTATCCGAACGCGGAAGGCGGCAAGGTTGTCTTGAGCGACAAGCAGCCGCGCGTCGGCCGGCGGATTACCGGAGATGTGGTCTATCTCGGAGGGACGGAAGTCGCCAAGGAGTGGCGGGGGTCAAAGCTTGGCGGTCTGCTGAACCAGATGGCGCAGATCGAGGCTCTGGACGAGTGGGGCGCGGGTTTTTACTACGGCTGGGTGCAGGGCTTCAATTTCATGGATGGCTTCTGGCGCGACTGCGGCTTCACCCGGGCACATTTCCATGCATTGAACTGGGTTGAACCCTTGCCTGGTACGCTGGATGCCAATCTGATTTTTGTTGCGAATTCAGCTGACGATGTGTGCGATCTGATTGATAGGATCGCGAATGGACTTCAAGCAAAGTCATAAGGCAGAAGATCCGCGTAAAGCCTGCACTGGTGCGGAATTTCACTAAAAGCCGCTGCAGGGTCATGTCCGGAACACCGTCTCCCAGCCTGTTGCCGGTGCGCTGCATGTCGAACCACGGGTCGCCATCCATCACGACCTGATAGGCATCCGCGACGCCCTTGCGGTAGACGGAGGGAAGGAAGCTGGTTGGCGGGCGTGGGGTCTCAGGTTCCAGCGCATGCGGAAAGAACCGGCGGAAAGTGCTGTTTTTGCCCGCAAAGGTCAGCGGTGGCACGTCGCCTGGTTCCGCGCTTGGCAGGGTCATGAGCAGGTATTGGCTCAGCTGCGTCATCCCGCTGTCTTGCGCGATGATGCCTTCGTTGTCGCGCCAGACCCGAAACAGAAACTGCGTTTTTTCTCCCGCCAATCCGTTTTCGATCAGCGAGAAGGGGAGCGGCTCAACAAAAGCGTTGTTGCTCATGGACGCCTCCGAAGGGACTGGATTTCGGGAGAAATCCTTTTTGAATGGCTTCGGCATAAATGTCATATCTTGCCGCCGCCGCCAACTGGGCACGTTCGCCGTCACTCAGCCGACTGGTCTGGTCGTGATCGAAGAGATCGAAGCAATGGAAGTCCAGCAGGAACAGACAGTCATATCTTGCTGCAAGTTCAAATATTTCCAGGAATTCGAGCTGCTCTTTTGTATATTGGTCTTCGCTCATCCCAGTCGCCTTGTCATAACATGTCATTTTTGTTTTGCCTTTCGGACAATTTCCGGCGTGACGAGGTCCCATAAGCGGTCTGCGCGCCTGGAGGTTGCTGGCTTTTTCACCGGCAATGGTCTCCGGGCGTCCCCAAATGTGCAGAGGCCGCTTCAATCCGGGATAGCAAGGATCTCCTCTCGCCAATCTCAGATTATCAAACAAATTCGCGGCAGGCGAGTATTCTTCTTCAACTTCCCTTAGTAGTGAACCGGGAAGCCTATGGTCTGGCCCCATATCACTTGTGGATTGACCCTACGGAAGGTCCCGGCCAGGACAAGATCACCTCGAAACCGTCTGTGTGGCCTTGCCGCGGGGAGGCCAGCGCCAATGTGCCGCCGGTCTGGTCGGCAATTGTCTTTACCAGCGCAAGTCCGAGGCCGGTTCCACGCGCCTGTGTTTCGCCGCGGACGAATTTCTCGCCAAGCTTTCGAAGGGTTTCAGCGGCAACTACCGTGCCTGTATTGGCAACGGCGAGCTTCTTGCCTGGCCCCGCAATCACGGTGATGAGGGCCTTATCGCCGCCGTGCCGGCGAGCATTCTCAACGAGGTTCGAGATCACGATGCTGAAAGCATCCGGATTGATTGCGATGGTGAGATCGGCGTTCGGATGGATCGAAAGGCTCACATCTTGCGCATCGCGCAGAAGGAACTTCAGGATCGGCATGAGGTCTGTTTCCCGGTCGGCCCGAGCAAAGCCCGCTTCCAGACGGGCGAGACGGAGGAGGTTCTCCGAAAGCGCCGACAGATTCTTCAGCGCAGCTTCTACCGATTGTGCCCTGGCGCGTTGCGGCAGGTTCGCAAGTTCTTCGGAAAGCTGTTGCACCTGGGCAAGAGCACCGGCGATCGGGGTTCGCAATTCATGGGCGCTCATGGCGGAAAATGCCCGTTCCGCGTCGAGAGCAGACCGCAACCGATCGAGCAGGCTGGCAACCTCGTTGGCAATCGGGGCCAGTTCCTTAGGATGCCCTTCGATGTCGATCCCATCGAGATTGGTGTGACCGCGCTCGGCGATTTCGCGGCGCAGGCGTTCAACCGGCCGCATGGCGATCCGAACGGTCAGCCAGATGCCGAGGCCAATCAACGGCAGCAGGGCTGCAAGCGGCAGGAGCAGGGCCCCCGCTGCGTCCATCAGGACTGTCTTTCGGTGATCACCGGTTTCTACCAGCACGATGCTGTAGCCCCGCTTGCGTTCGCGCAACGACAGGGCGCGTCTGCCGTCCACTTCGAAGAACCCGCTGGGGATCGGGTCGGGAAAGGCGCTTTCAGGCGGCATGTTGCCGGAGACCAGCCGGGTCCGGCCTCGCCTGTCGCGAATGAGGTAGCCGAATTTTTCGGTTTCGAACCCGTCAAAGCCCGGCACGCGAAATTCTTCGCGCTCCTCGTGGTCTTCCTTTTCGCGCAGGTCATGGACGGCAAGGGGCAGAAGGCGCAGCGCACTCTGACGCAGGGTGTCATCGAAGGTTTCCGTCAACTCGTGCTTCAGCACGAGCGCGGCAATGGCGGCGGCGCCCAGCCAGAGCAGCAGTGTCGACAGGCCAAGCAGCAGCGCCAGCCGGAAGGTTATCGAAGGCGGCCGTCTCATGCGCCGGCCTTGTAGCCGAGCCCGCGCACGGTGGTGATGGCATCGGCACCGATCTTCTTGCGCAGGCGGCTGACGTAAACTTCCACAGTGTTGCTTTCGACTTCCGCGCCGAACGCGTAGAGGCTTTCCTCGATATCGGATTTCGAGACGATGCCGCCGCGGTGACGCAGCAAGCGTTCCAGAACAGCCCATTCACGAGCGGTCAGGTCCACCGGCTTGCCGGCCCGTTCAGCGCTCTTGCGCGTCAGATCCAGGGTGATGTCGCCGAGTGTCGTTTCGGGATTGGGGGCGCCGGCATAGCGGCGGGCGACGGCGGAAAGCCGGGCCCGCAGTTCGGCAAGATCAAACGGCTTGACCAGATAATCGTCCGCACCGCTGTCGAGGCCTTCGATGCGCATGGCCACCTGGTCCTGAGCCGTCACGATGATGACCGGCACCTGGTTGCCGCCGCGGCGCAACGTCTTCAGGAAATTCAAGCCGAGCCCGTCCGGCAGGTTCAGGTCGAGCAGGATCAGTTCATAGGGCACGGCGTCGAGGGCAAGCGCGGCTTCGTCAAGGCGTTTGACCCAGTCCACACCGTGGCCCTGCATGACCACATGGTCGTGGATCGCTTCGCCCAGAATGGCATCGTCCTCGATCAGCAATACGCGCAAGGCGCTCTCCCGTTTTAGGCATCCGACAGGCGCACCTGACATGGAAACCTGACACCAGCCTGAACGGATTTCCGGGTTGGCTTCAGGTGCCTGTCAGTTTGATCCCGTCTTCTTGTGGCGTCTAACGCAACGAGGATCAACTCGCCATGAAGAATATCGCCTGCGCTCTCCTGCTTTCAACGGCCCTGGTGATGCCCGCCACCGCGATGGCCAAGGACGTCAATGTGACCGTCGACATGAAGTCCTATGGCGGTCCGGGTGCCTATCTGGCCGTCTATCTGGTCGACGGAGCGGGCCAGTTCCAGCAGACCCTCTGGGTCGCCGGAAGGAAGTCGAAATACTACCGCCACCTGAAAGGCTGGGCGCGCGGCGTTTCCAGCACAGGCGGATCGATTGACGGCCTGACCGGACCCAGCGTCGGCAGCGGACGTTCGCTGACGGTCCGGGCCAATATCGCCGATGCGCTCATCAATGCCGGTTATCAGGTTGTCGTCGATTCCGCGGTCGAAGACTGGGGCGACCGGCCACACGATGCCGCCGTGCCGCTGGTCAATGGTGCCAGTGCTGGCGGATCCGGCTTCGTTGGCAAGCTGTCGGTCAAGATGTAACGGAGGCTACCGCCCATGCTCAGGATCCTTCACACTTGGCCGACGCTGCTTGCGGGCGTTCTCGTGACAGTCATGGCCATTTCTGGCGCTGTTCTGTCTCTGGAACCCGCCGTGGCACGCTTTTCCCAGCCAGCTGGCCAGACCGTCGCCGAGGACACGACGGTCGCGTCGCTTGCAAGCGGGGTGGTTTCGCATTTCAGCGATCCGCAGAAGATCGTGCGCAGGGCAAGTGGGCAGGTTGTTGTCTATCACGAAAACGCCGATGGCTTTGCGGCAGATCTGGTCGATCCGGCGACGGGGGTGAGCCTTGGGGCCTATCAGCCTTCAGCGTTTTTCCAGACGGTTACCGAACTGCACCGCTCGCTGTTTGCTGGTGAAACCGGGCGGATTGCGACTGGTATCGGCGCGGCTGTCATGATCCTGCTGTCTGTCGGCGGTGTCCTGCTTCTGGTGACGCGCAACGGCGGCTGGCGCAAACTCCTGAAACCGTCGAGCGGCACATTTGCTCAGCGTCTTCATGTTGAAGCCGGCCGTATTGCCGTTGCCGGGCTGGGCATTCTTGCTGTTACGGGTCTGTTCATGTCCCTGACGTCTTTCGGGCTGATCGGTGCACCGGCTGAGGACAGCTTCCTGTCATTTGCCGAATCCTCCGGTGGGCCGGCCCTTGCCGTTGCCGACATGCCGGCGCTGCAAAACGTGGACATTGCGGATCTTCGCGAACTGGTCTTTCCGGCAAAGGGCGATGCCCTGGATGTCTTTGGCCTGACGGTCGCTCAAGGGTCGGGCTTTATCGACCAGGCAACTGGTGACTTTCTGAGCTTCAGTGCCAATACGCCTGCGGAAAGCCTTTATCAGCTCGCCTACACGCTTCACACGGGGCAGGGGGCCTGGGGCTATGCGCTTGTGCTGGGAATTGCCGGGCTCAGTGTGCCGGTGCTTTTCGTCTCGGGCATGGCGACGTGGGTTCGCCGCGTGCGGCGCAGTGTTCGCATTGCCGGTAATGTACCTGCCGGACGGGCGGACACGGTCATCCTGGTTGGCAGCGAAGGCAATTCCACCTGGGGCTTCGCCCGCAGCCTTCATGCGGCGTTAAAGGCGCAGGGGCTGGTGGTCCATACCGCGTCAATGAACGATCTTGCCGGTTCCTATCCCTCCGCAAGGCGGTTGATCGTCCTTGCTGCGACTTACGGAGACGGTGATGCACCTGCGTCTGCTTCCCGCTTTCTGTCGCGTCTGACCGGGTTCAGCAGCCAGACGGATCTGGCCGTCAGTGTCGTCGGCTTCGGCGATCGAAGCTTCCCGGCGTTTTGCGCCTATGCCAGACAGGTCGAGGGAGCTCTGAAGGATATGGGTGTCGCAGAACTGCTGCCGATGGCCACGGTCGACCGGCAGTCAACGCAGCAATTTGCCGCCTGGAGCCACGATCTGGGCAAGGCGATCGGCATCGACCTTCATGTGGAGCACACGGCAGATCTGCCGGATCTGAAGGAATGGGAATGTGTTGCCCGCAAGGACTTCGGCCAAGCCTATCAGACGCCGAAATCCATCCTGAGATTTCGCGCGGTGCAGACGAAGCCCGGCAAGTTCGGTCTTTCCCGCGCAGCAGGGCCGTCCTTCAAGGCTGGCGACCTGATCGGCATCCTGCCGAAGGGATCCGACGTGCCGCGCTTTTATTCGCTCGCCTCCAGCGCCAGCGACGGTTTCCTTGAAATCGCCGTCAGCAAGCACCCGGGCGGATTGTGCTCCGGGCAATTGTGCGATCTTGGTCCCGGCGACCGGATAGCGGGCTTCATCCAGCCGAATGCACGCTTCAACATGCCCAGGGGCAAAGCTCCGGTCATCCTCATCGGAGCAGGCACGGGTGTTGCGCCACTGGTCGGCATGGTGCGGGCAAATGACGCTCTCAAACCTGCCTATCTGTTCGCCGGAAGCCGGGATCCGCAGTCCGATCAGCTTTACCGGGAAGAGATCGACACTTTCAGAAAATCCGGCCGGGTCCGGAACGTCAGCTACAGCTTTTCCCGTGTTCCGGGCGGCGCCTATGTGCAGGACGCTTTGCGCGCCAATGCGGAGGAGCTGCGCCGGATGGTCCGGCAAGGAGCGGACATCATGATTTGTGGTGGCACCAGCATGGCCGAGGGCGTGGGCAAGGCGCTTGACGATGTGTTGGGTCCGCTCGGCCTGACCGTTCAGAAACTGCGGGCCGACGGTCGTTATCAGGAGGATGTCTATTGATGTTTCAGATGCTTGGCACTCCGGCAATCCCGTCCAATTCAGTTCCCGGACGGCATGTCATCAGCGGAGAAACCATGGGAACCCGCTATTCGGTGGTCTTTTATTCCGAGTTCGACTTTGACGCCGAAGCCCTTCAGCGCGAGCTTCAAGAAGCGGTCGACCGGGTGGATGGGCAGATGTCGCCCTGGAAAGCGGATTCGATCCTGTGTGAAATCAATCGCATGGAGCCGGCAAGCTGGATCGATCTGCCGGACGAAACTTTCGAGGTCTGTGAGTCTGCGCTTCTGACATGCGTGGAGTCCGAGGGGGCATTCGATCCGTTTGTCGGCGACCTCGTGTCCGCCTGGGGATTCGGACCGGAAACGGACGCCCCGGACCTGAGCAAGGCCAAGCAGTTGCAAGGCGACTGGAATAGCCGCAAGCGAGAGGTGGAATTCGACCGGAAAAACCGACGTTTGCGCCGTCCGGCGACCTGTCGGCTGGACCTTTGCGGTATCGCCAAGGGCTACGGGGTCGATCGCCTCAGCCAGGTGATGCATCGCTGGGGCTTTCCGGACCATCTGGTCAGCATCGATGGCGAGATACGGGCCAGCGGGCGCAAGGCCGGTGGCGTTGGCTGGCAGGTGGCCTTGGAGGCGCCGGAAGCGAATGTTCGCCGCGAGGCGCTGAGGCTTGAAGTTTCCGATGTCGCCATCGCGACGTCCGGCACCTATCGCAAGAGCCGGAACGCCGGTGGGCGCACGGTCTCACACACGATGAACCCGCGATCGGGAGCGCCGGTCAACAATGAACTTCTATCCGTCTCGGTGATTGCCGAGAGCTGCATGACGGCCGACGCATGGGCAACGGCCTATATGGTCATGGGCTGTGAAAAAGCGCTGGCGCACGCACAGCACGCCGGTCTCGACGCCATTTTCGTGGTGCGCACGCCCGTTGGAGCGGTGGACGTCCTGGCAACGGATCCGGAGCTGCTGGCTGCCTGATGCGAAGGGAGGCTGGACCGGATCAGGCCTGCTGTTCGGTTTGCTTGGGGCGCAGATCCAGTTTCTTTGCGCCTGCGTCCAGGGCCTTGATGTCCGAAGACGCGGCAATCTCCCGGTCGGCGGCGTAGCGATCATGGTTCTGGGCAACCTTGCCGAGATCGTAGAGGTAATTCACCATCACACCGGCAGATTGGGCCCGGCCCTTTGCCGATGTATCGGCATCCGCATGGACCGCATGCACCTGGGCACCGTTTCCAAGATGAAAACGGGCGACCGGATCAGCCGGCTGCCCATCCTGGCGGCGGGCCGACAGAAGATAATGCGCGGCAAGGGTGCGCAGCTGCTTCGGGTCCGCGTCTTCATAGGCAATGCCTTCGGCCGAAAGCCACTTCGTTAGACCCGGTATCGGTGACAGGGTGACAAAGGTCTTCAGGTTCGGCAGTTCAGCGGCAAGATCAGCGGCCACCTGTTTGATCAGCGAGTTGCCGAAGGAAATGCGGGCCAGCCCTTCCTGGCAGTTGGAAATCGAATAGAAGACGGCAGTGCGCGCCGTGGCGGCCGTGATCGGTTCCCGTTCGCCTGCCAGGAGATCCTGGATTGAGCCGGGAATGCCGTCCGTCAGCGCGACTTCCACGAAAATCAGCGGTTCGTCGGGCATGGACGGGTGGAAGAAGGCGAAACACCTCCGGTCCCCCGGAGCAAGCCGGCTGCGCAGATCTTCCCAGCTCGTGATTTCGTGCACGGCCTCATAGGCGATGATCTTCTCCAGGATGTGCGCCGGGCTTTCCCAACTGATCGGCCGCAGCACCAGAAACCCCCTGTTGAACCAGGAGATGAACAGGTGGCGAAAGTCCTGGTCGAGTGCCTGCAGTTCCGGATCGGAGCCGCCAAGGCGCAAGAGGTTGGCGCGCATACGCACGAGTTGCTCGGTGGCGCCGGGGATCTGGTTCAGCCGCCGGATCAGTTCCTGACGCTTGGGCTCAACCGCTGCCATGAAGGCTGTGTAGGTTTTCCGGTTCGGCGTTGCCTCGTAAGCATCCAGCGCGGTGCGCACGGCAACGGAATCGATATTCATGTCGTGGGCAAGGTGATGGAAGAGCTGCAGCTTCTCGCCGTCTTCCATATCCTGAAACCGTTGCAGGAGCGTGCTGGCAGCCGCGGCGACCGTGCTTTCGCCGGCCGTGCCGGCAAGTGCGTCTACGAGTTCTTCCGTCGGCCGGTTGTCGCGACGGGCGGGCGTAGCCGTGCGATATCGGCGCTCGAAGATGGTCGACAGCAGATCGCCGAGAATGGTCATAGGGGCCTCCAGAACAACTGGTGAGAGGTGGGCTCTGTCCTGAAGATAGGTTGGACGAGGCGTCGACCCAACTCCCCAAAAGAGGCAATCCGGGCGGCACCGCCCGGACTGTTGGCCTGCAAGAGGTCGCCGTCAGGCGGCTTCGCTGTCCTGCTGGTCGAGGGGGCCTTTTTTCAACGACTTGAAAAAGGCTGTCACCGCTTCGGTAAGCTGTCCGGCGTTTGAAGACATGCTTTCGGCCGAGCTGAGAACCGTCTTGGAGGCCGCGTGGGTGGTTGCCGCGTTCTGGGCGACACCGTCGACAATGCCGGTGACCCTGTTAGTACAGGCTACGGTGTTGGTGACGTTTTCCTGAATGGCTTGCGTCGCCTCGGCCTGCTTCACAGATGCGGTGGAAATCGTCGTGGTGATCGACTCGATCTCGGTGATGGTTTTGGAAATCGTATCGAAGGACTGTGCCGTATCGCGGCTTGCAGCGTCGACTTCTTCCAGAGACTGGGTGATTTCCTGTGTCGCCTTGGCTGTCTGCGTGGCCAGTTCCTTCACTTCGGCGGCAACCACGGCGAAGCCCTTGCCCATCTCGCCTGCGCGCGCAGCTTCAATGGTCGCGTTCAGGGCCAGCAGGTTGGTCTGATCGGCAATGGAAGAAATCAGGCTGATGATCTCGCCGATGGCTTCAGCCGAGGTGCGCAGGCTGTTTGCCTTGTCCTGGCCTTGCGCGACCTGGGCGACGGCAGCGCGTGCGATCTCGATGGAGCGCTGGATCTGACCGCTGATCTCGCTGGCGGTTGACGACAGGTGATCTGCAGCCGAGGCTGCAGCGTTCACGTTTTCCGCCGTCAGGTCGGCCGCGTCGGCGATGGCGGTCACCACTTCGGAGTTGGAAACGGCAGAGGTTTCCATTTCTTCCGCCGTTCCGGTCATCTGGTCAGCGGACGTCATCAGGCTTTGGGCAATCGCGCTGATCTGGCTCTCGAAGGAATCGGTCGACTGGCGGAAGGCGCCGACACGGCCCTTGATCGTCTCGATGGCCGTATTCATGATCTCCGCATTCTGCAGATAGCTGCCATTGAGGCCACCGGGCTGGATGCGGCGGTAATAGCGGTTGTTCTCGATCGCGGTCATTGAGGCGGCGGCTTCGCGCAGGAAGGCGTCCGTCCGGTCGATCATGTGGTTCATGGCGGTCATCAGGTCGCGAACTTCGCCAACTTCGGTGTAGTCCCTGGCACGCGCCTCGAAGTTGCCCCAGCCGACCTGGCTGCAGACTTCCGTCGCAGCTTTGAGACCCCGCCGGGCCCGGTGCAAAGCGGTGAGCGCAAACATCGTGGTGAGGATCACGAGGCAACCGCACACCACGGTTGCCGCCGTCTGCTCAAGCAAGGCACTGACCATGGCCGCCGAACCGGCAGCCATCGCGGCACCAGAGGCGAGCGTGGCGTTAAAGAGTGTGAATGAGCTCGTCATAGCTCACGCCTTTCGATTGAAGGATCGATACAAGCTGTTCGTGACCGGCCTGCATGCCGGTCTTTCGATTGTCTGCCTGCTGTTCTGTCTGCCTTAGCTGGGCATAAAGCGGGGTGATGACATCGTCGACAATGCGCCGGTTGGGCACGCGGCGATTGGAGTGATAGCCGATAATATTGCCAGTCTCGTCGTAGGACGGTGTGATGTGAGCAAGCACCCAGTAGTGATCGCCGTTGGCGGACATGTTGACCACATAGGCGAAGATCTCTCCACCGGCCTCGATGGTGTCCCAAAGCAGCTTGAAGACACACCGGGGCATGTCCGGGTGGCGAATGAGGCTGTGTGGCGCATTCTCGAGGGCCTTACCGTCAAACCCGGCAATATCCCGGAAGATGTCGTTGGCATAGGTGATACGTCCGCGCGTATCTGTTTTCGAGACGATCAGGTCCCGTTCGGAAAAGAACCGTTCCACCCCTGTCGGGGTGACCTTGTACTGGGTCATTATTGGTGCGCCTGCTCCACTTGGCAATTCCAGGTTAAGGGTACGGTTGTGTGCTTAATGATCCTTAAATAAATGCGGATGGGGATCGTTTTTTGACCTTGTGCATTCAGACGTATATCTCACGATCTCGTCTTTCTTTGAGACCTGATTGCCGGTGGTGATTTTTGCCTCTGTCATAAAGTTTCAGAGCTGACTTTGCGTTCGCTTGAAGACTTGAGCGCCTCAGTTTTTTGGTTCTTCCTTTCGCCGGTTCACGAATGTCCGGTTCGCGAAGCGTTTTTCCTTTCCGGCGAGTGCCCGGAGGGGTGTCTTCTGGTTGAACGCGTGCCGGGTCCGAGAAACTGCGGACTTTCCATCAAGGCCCCTTAGGCTGTATAGAGGGCGCAATCAGCCGGGTGATGGCCTTTGCCTCCAGGGGACGCACCTTGGGATCCGGCGTCCTTCAAGAAACAGAACAAGCTCCATGAACGAATTTCTCGTTGCCGCCCTTTATATGTTCACACCGCTCGATGACTTCGAAGCGATGCGCAGCCCGCTCAAGGCCTATTGTGAGGAACGAGATGTGCGCGGCAGTTTGCTGCTGGCAGCCGAAGGCATCAACGGCACCATTTGCGGGCCGGAAGCCGGTGTACGCGAGGTGCTGGCGCATCTGCGGTCCGACCCGCGGCTGGCTGGTCTGCAGCACAAGGAGGCCTGGACCCACCGGCATGTGTTCAAGCGCATGAAGGTGAGGCTGAAGCAGGAGATTGTGCGGCTTGCCGTCGACGGGATCGATCCGAACGAAATCGTTGGCGAATACGTCAAGCCGGAGGATTGGAACGCACTGATTTCCGATCCGGACGTCGTCGTTATCGACACGCGCAACGACTACGAATTTGCCTTTGGCACTTTCGAGCGGGCACTCAATCCGAAAACCCAGTCGTTCCGCGAGTTTCCCGACTGGGTGGAAGGCGAAGACGAGCTTCAGAAAAAGCCGAAGGTGGCCATGTTCTGCACCGGCGGCATTCGTTGCGAAAAGGCAACGGCCTGGATGCTGAAGAATGGCTTTGAGGAAGTCTACCACCTGGAAGGCGGCATTCTGAACTATCTGGAAAAGGTGCCCGAGGCTGACAGCCTCTGGAAAGGCGAATGTTTCGTATTCGACGACAGGGTGTCCGTCGACCACCAGCTTCAGCCGCGTTGGGGAGAGTGGGTGCCGGAAGAAGCACGCCACATCATCAACGAGGACACTGACTACGAAACGACTGCCCGTTCCGAGACGGAGAACAAGGTCTGAGGCTCATCTGAGGCTCGGGTGTTTCTTAACGTTTATTAACTTTTTGGCTTTAACCCCTTTTGGAACTTCCCTAAAGTCATGGTTGCAGGATCTTCCTGCGCCAGACTGGGGGAAAGTACATGCGTCACAGCTTCTGGAGCGCGCTTGCCGCGCTGATCGTCGCCCCGTTGGTCAGCACGTCCGTGCTCGCGGGGGGACATGCCTTATCCTGCTATGAACAGGCGACAGTGCCGGCCGTTTACAAGACGGTCAACGAACGGGTCCTCGTGCAGCCGGCGTCGAGCTACACGGTGCAGAAACCGGCTGTCTACAGCTATCAGACACGGCGTGTTCTGGTGCAGCCCGAACGGGTCAGCTATCGCACATCGCCAGCCGTCTACCAGACTCGGCAGAGCCGGGTTCTGGTGCAGCCTGCCAGCATCGGATGGGAATACCGGGTTCTCAACGGTCGCAAGATCCTGTGCAAGGTGCAAAATCCTGCCGTTTATCGCACCGTCAGCCAGAAGGTGCTCGTGCAGTCGGCCTCCCGCGTCGCCGTGCGGCAACCGGCCCTCTACAGCTCCGTGAAGGAAAAGGTTCTGGTGCAACCGGCAAGAAGTTACCGGGTGCAGAAACCTGCGGTCTACCGAACAGTCAGCCGCCGGGTTCTTGTTCAGCCGGCGCAGACTGTCTGGAAGCCCGTCAAGGTTCGGGGTTGCCGCTACTAGGTGGCTGGGTCAAGATCAGGCGCTGGCCCGTTTTTCGAAACGGGTTGAAAGCCGGTTACCTGACCAGTTGTGGGGCTTAAACATGATCTGCACGTTGATTGCGTCTTCCATCCTTCTCAGCATGGAGGACGGTTCCATGGCTGTGCTCATTCCCGAGAACCAGTCGGTGCGTATCTTTAACGAGCAATCGGCAAAGGGCGAGGGGGCCGTCGTTCACCTCTACGGGGAAACGAAGATCCCGGTGCCGGGCGTGAAGGCCGAGCAGATCATCGAAGCTCTGAGGTCTTGCAAGCCAGAGACGGACGTTGAATAGCGGGGACGGAAGATACGATTCATCCCCCAAGTCCCACCCGAGCCGATCCCTCCGCCTCGATGGATATGCCGAATCCGCCGGAGTTTGCCGCCCATCCTTCGAGACAGCGCTGAAGCGCTTCCTCAGGATGAGGGAGGGTGGTTGCTGAGGGGAGAGACTTGGTGAGGGAAGCTGGTCTTGCGATAGGAAGGCGGTGCACCGAAGCAAGTCGGTTGTACCCCGGCATTCCTTCCCTGCAGTTCAAACCGGGCCACTCCCTCGACCTCATCCTGAGGAGGGCCGATCAGGCCCGTCTCGAAGGATGGG
>NZ_JBXUKV010000014.1:0-101904 GCF_057180185.1 Labrenzia sp. ATLA3 | reverse complement strand
AATCTGGTTTGCGGCCTATGCCGAAAAGCATGATCTGGAAGTTCACGATGATGAGTTTGTAGAGCTGAACCCGCTCGAGGCTCATGACACCATTATTGATTTCAGGAAATGGTACTTGATGAAAGCTCCGGTTCGCTTTGACAAAAGCCATATGTTAGCTGCGACATGGCTGGCCATCGATCTTGAGGAGGGCAGGCTGACATCACTCAGAACTGAGCAGGCCCGAGACTTCATCAAGGAAAATTATGCGTCTTTTGTCTCCTTTCCGGGGGAGGAGACGTGATGGAGAAGATTGTTGCGATAGATGCCAATGAAATCAGCCCGATCATGAAAAACTTCGGGCTGGAAGGATTGATCGCCGCCGCAAAACGGGGCCGAAAGAGCTTTGGAACAATTAGTGAACATTTGAGATAGTTTGGACACAGGACCCATGGCGGATTTTAACGACATTACCGGCTGGCGGGAAGAGCTGGCCGCATTTGAGAAAACGGAAGAAGGCAAGGTCTTCTTTGCCGGCAACAAGCGCTACCGCGGCCGCAAAGTTCCTTATGAAAACCTGGTTCAGGTAGTGGAGCTCATCCATGCCGACGAGGAACTTCATGCGGCATTGAAGAAGACACTCTGGTTTGCTCAATACGTCGAGGAACATGACCTTGAGGCCTATGACGAGGAATACCAGGAACTCCATCCTATCGATGCTTACGATACCATTATTTTCTTCGGACGTTGGTACCTGATGAAATCCCGGATTCAAGTAGACAATAACCGCATTTTTGTTGCCACTAGGCTGGCCACCGATCTTGAGGAGGGCAGGTTGACATCACTCAGAACTGAGCAGGCCCGAGACTTCATCAAGGAAAATTATGCGCTTTATGTCTCCTTTCCGGGGGAGGAGACGTGATGGAGAAGGTTGTTGCGATAGATGCCAGTGAAATCAGCCCGATCATGAAAAACTTCGGGCTGGAAGGATTGATCGCCACCGCAAAACGGGGCCGAAAGAGCTTTGGAACAATTGATGAACATTTGAGACGAGTTTGGAAACAGGACCCATGGCTGATTTTGAAGATATTACAGGCTGGCGGGAAGAGCTGGCCGCATTTGAGAAAACGGAAGAAGGCAGGGCCTTCTTTGCCGGCAACAAGCGCTACGGTGGCATCAAAGTTCCATATGAGAACGTCGTGCAGATGGTTGAACTGATCCGCGGGGATGAAGAGCTGCACGAGGCTTTACTGAAGAAAATCTGGTTTGCGGCCTATGCCGAAAAGCATGATCTGGAGGTTCACGATGATGAGTTTGTAGAGCTGAACCCGCTCGAGGCTCATGACACCTTTATCACATTTGAACGGTGGTACCTGATGAAAGCTCCGGTTCGCTTTGACAAAAGGGACTTGATCGTTGCGACATGGCTGGCCATCGATTTGGAGGAGGGCAGGCTGACATCACTCAGAACTGAACAGGCTCGAGACTTCATCAAGGAAAACTATGCGCGCTATATCTCCTTTCCGGGGGAGGTGGCGTGATGGAGAAGATTGTTGCGATAGATGCCAATGAAATCAGCCCGATCATGAAAAACTTCGGGCTGGAAGGATTGATCGCCACCGCAAAACGGGGCGATCTTTTTTTTTACAGCAATGATTTTGAGCTGGAGTTGTGGCGCGCAGGGTTTTTTGAAACAAAGAACGGCACGCTTTTCCGAGATTGGATTCGAGACCAGAGAAACCCACCTTCGGGTTACACACCTGACGTCAGAATCGTTGAAATTGACGACGTATTAGAAAAGGAAAAAGACGATTATGACCCCAACCGGAAAAGGTTGACCAAAAAGGGAGGATTTGAAACCTGGGATATGTCGATCCGCAAGCGGATGACGAAACATCCTGATTTCGACTATGAGATTATTTCCAGGGAGAAGGACTTTTTCGAAAACAAGAACAAGAATATCTACGATCCAGTCACCAAAAAACATGCGAAGATTGTGGATGTCCCGTTCCGTTATACATCCGTCAAAAAACTGGCTTCAGAATTGGTTGTGGATCCGACTCTGAATTTGTCGAAAGAACAATACGAGAACATTTACAGGTTTAAAGATACGAGGTTTGGCGAGGTGAAGGGCCTCGACCAGGGGCGAATCATTTTTCCGGAGACCTATGAAGAGGTGTTGCGGCAACGTGCGATGCGCGCAAAGCCCAAAGGGGCACCGCTGCCCGGAGTAACGGGACAGCTTGGTGGCAGCATGAGCGTGCTACCGGCCGAGGCTGCAAGGCCAGTTCCGATGCTTTCTTCCGGAATGCCGGTTGATGACTTGCCCGGAGCACAACTTGGTCAAAACTCGGGGATCAGCAGCAAGGCCACCGGCACGCTGTGGGACGAGACCACCATTAGTCGGCGGTTCATGAAGCTTGCGCGTCGAGGCGCGCCGGTTTTCGTTCTTGGTCTTGCCGCGCCGGTGATTTTCAACAAGGTTCAGGCACGTGCGGACGAGCGGAACATACCGTTTGCGCAGGCGGCAAGAGAGCTGGGGCTGGAGTTTACAGAGGACGATCTGAAGTCCATGGCGGCGGAGGCGGGCCTCGACCTGGCCGTTTCGCTGACGCCTGTCGGGCCGTTGAAAAAGGCCTGGGACGTTCTGGGCAATCTGGACGACATTATCGCCTTGACCCAGCTTTATGGCGAAGCCTATCCGGATAATCTGGTGATCCGGAAAATGGCGGAAATTGCTACAACCGTGGAAGGTTCGGAGGCATTTGGGGCCTACGTTTATGGCCGGGACGTGCTGACAGGCGCGGTGGGCAGCGCAATCGACTGGGCGTTTGCCAGCAGCGAGGATGAGGAAGAGGCCTTACAGGCGCTGCAGGGGATACAGAACGCGCTTGAGGCCGGCGGAGCCGTGGAGCAGGCCGCAAGCCGCGGCGCAACACGCGAAGAATTGACTGACACCCTGACGAGAGACGCAGAGCTGCGCCGTGGACAGGTCAGGCAACTGTTGTCGGCGGCCCCGATGGCGGCGACAGATGCGCCGCTTACGGCACCGCGGCTGGAGGATGACAGTCTTTCTTCTGAAACCATCCTGACGGATGGCGGGCAAGTGCCATTGGGCGAGAAGCCGGTTCTGCCAGGCTCTTCCGCCATTCTGGCCCCTGGTTTTGAGGGCGCGCGCCAAGACGGCGAATCTGGAGGCGGCGTGGCTGGAGCCGGCGCAGTTGGGGCCGAAGTGGGCACCGGCAAGCTGGACGGCGTGAGTGCCACAACGGCGGCCGATGTTGCTGACGCCTCAGCCGGTTTGGCTGCATCTGCTGATCTGGCCCGGAAAAGTTCCTATGACCGATATCGGCAGATCGGCAGAACTGCCGCGGAAGAGGCGGAAGCGCTTGCGGATTACGAAAGGCTGTTCAGGCAAAGCTATGTCGAACTGGGCGGCCACAAGGAGGCTGCCAGGGACTATGCGATTTACCGGTTCAAGCAGATGTGGGGGCTTTCGGCCTTCGCGCCGGAGGCGGAAGGGACCGTATTGAAATATCCGGTCGAGACAGCCTATCCGGATCTTGAAAAAGACGGCCATGGTTACGTGCGCAAGGACGTTGAGGACCTGCTGAAAGCACAGGGTGTGCGCGCTGCGAAATGGCATCTGATGCCAAATGACAAGACCGGCCGGGACAGGCGGCAGGCCCCGGCGGACGAGGACGGCTACGGCCCGCGCATGACATTGACCTATGACGACGAGACCGGAAAGCGCCATTTGCTGACGGAAGATTTTCAGGCAAATGTCGGCCGCGCTCGGGACAGGGCGTGGCAGACGCACGCCAAAAACAACAGCAGGCGGGCCGCGCGGCAGGCCCCTGCCGCACCGGCTGGAAAGGTTCCGGCGGCGCTGGCCGCCGCAGCGCCCGGTAAAGCCGCGGCGCTGGATGGAGCTTCCACCGGGGCGCGGTGAAAAAACACCGCCTCGGGCGCACAACCGGGAAGCTTCAAAAAGCCTTTGAGTGGCAAGAGCTTTCCGGAAATGCGTGTCTGAACAACAGGTTCAGACATTTGGCCTTGCTGGACGCTTCGTCAAAACAGGGCTAAAACAGACCTCATACCGGTACTTTGGAAAAATGCGGCTTGGCCGGCAGGAACGCTTTGGCGCTGCCGGATACGTCCGTTCGATCTTTTTTCGGCCGCCTGCGCGGACCGGCCTTGAGGCGCTGCCGCCGTGCCGACAGGCGGCGCCGATTACACGTTTTCAAGACATTGAGAGAAAGGGACCACCCATGTGCATGTTTGGTGGGGGAGGCTCCAAGCAGCCGGACCCGGAACCGACACCGCCGCCGCCGCGCGAACCCGATCCGCAGCGGCAGGCGCGCAACCTGCAGGAAAACGGGCGCCGGCGCCGGGCCGCCGCCTATAACACCCGGGCCACCAACCTGACCGGTCCGCTGGGCGTTGCCGATTACGGCAGTGCCTCGCGGCCTGGTGTCACACTTTTGGGGCGTGCGTGATGGGAGTTGTCGACGATCTGAAAACCGAGCTGCAGTCGGCCCGGGCGGAGCGCCAATGGGTGGAGGCGGACTGGCAGGACTATGTCACCTATACGGCACCGGACATGGAGCGGGCCTTCAACCGGCCCGGCGGCGTGAGCGCCCGGGATGGCATGAGCGCCCTGCGCGGGTCTGCCGCCCGGGACCGGTCGCGCAAGCTGTACGACCCGACTGCCGTCTGGCTGCTGGACAGGCTTGCCTCCGGCATCGGCTCGCTGACCATGCCTGAGGGCTTTCCCTGGCATGGGGTCGGCTTCGGCGATCCGTTTGCGCCAGCGCCCAGCCAGGCGGACGAGGAGTTTTTCGAACTGGTGCGCGATCACCTGTTCCGTGTGCGGTATTCGGGGCGTTCCGGCTTTGCGCTGGCCAACCGCTCGCGTCTGCTATCCACCGTGAAACTGGGGACGGGTGTGCTGTTTCCGGTCGAAAACGAGGACAGCCTGGCCGATATCCGCACACCGGTTCACTACCGCTATGTGCCGCTTTACGAGATTTATCTGATCATCGATGCCCAGGGCAACGATTGCGGGTTCTTTCGGGTGCGCACGCTGAAGGCGTGGCAGGCGGTGAAGGAATATGCCGGCAAGGTGTCGCCCAAGGTGAAGGAAGACGCGGCCGACGCGAAGCGCAAGAACACGGACTACACTTTCGTGCATGCCTGCTTTGTGCGCGAAGGCGGCCACGCCCAGGCAACCGACACCAGGAAATCCCGGTTCGAGAGCATCCACTTCGAGGAAGACAGCGGGTATATCTGCCGGCGGGGCGGCTTCTTCGAATATCCGCTGGTGATCAGCCGGTGGGACCGGGACGGGCTGTCGCCCTATGGCTCGCCGCCGCAGGCAAAGCTGATGAGCGACATCAAGAGCTTGCAGAGCCTGGCACGAGACGGGCTGATTGCCAGTTCGCAGGCGGTGCGCCCGCCGATCGCCACCCATGCGCAGGAGCGCCAGCTTGACCTCAACCCCGGCCGGATCAACCCCGGGCTGATCGACGAGCAGGGCCGGCCGCTGTTCCGGCCGATGATCGACACGGTGAACCCGGGGGCGGCGGATGCGCAGATCGAGACCATCCGCGAGAAGCTGCGGGTGGGGCTTTATGGCGACCTGTGGCAGACGCTGCTGGAAGGCAATGGCCGCACGGCAACGGAAGCCAATATCCGCCGCAAGGAAATGGCCGACATGATCGGGCCGTTCTCCACCAACATCATGGCCGGAAACGAGGCCTTGTTCGAACGGGAGATCGGCATTCTGGGCCGAAGGGGCGCTTTTGCCCCCGGTTCGCCCCTTGCCCCGCCGCAAAGCGTGCTGGAGGGCGATGTGACCCTGACGCCGACGGCGCCCATCGACCAGATGCGCGAGGCCGGGCATTTCGAGGCGATCATGGGCTTCCAGGAGTATCTCGGCATTGCAGCGGGGGCCGATCCCTCCATTCTGGATCTGCACGACCGGGAAGCCGAATACGACCTGACCCGCCGCGCACTGGGGCTGCCCGCCAAGCTGAGGCGGCGGCCGGAAGAGGTGGAAGCACTGCGGCAGGAACGGGCGGCAGAGCAGCAGCAACAGCAGCAGCTTGCGACCGGCGAAAGCATGGCGCGGATCGCCCGCGACGGGGCGCCGCTTCTGCAGGCCCTGGGCGGCGAGGGAGGGCTGGATGGTCTGGCGTAGCCTCAAACGAGCCGCCCGGCGGCGCCGGGAGCGGGCTGGAGTGCTGGAACGGGCCTATCGGTCCGTTTTTTTGTGCCCGGACGGCGAAATTGTGCTGGCGGACCTGGCTGCCGAATGCGGCATCTACCAGGCGCCGCCGGTGAACCTGGAGCCGAGGGCGGGCGGTTATCTGGACGGGCGCAAGGCACTTTATGCCCGCATCCTGTCCATGATCCGCATTCCGCCGGAAGAGCACGCCGCGCTGCAGGAAGCCGCCCGGCTGGAAATGCTGCCCGAGTTCGAAACTGACGAGGAATATTGACGATGTACGACGCGATTGAGCCGGCAGCAGGACCGGAGGCCGGCGGGCACGACGGTTCTGGACACGATGGTATGGCACATCGCCCTTCGGAGGGCGGAGGTTTCATCGACAGCCTGAGCGAGGCCGACCGGGACATGGCCGCCAGCTATGGCTGGCGCGATACCGCCGGCATTCTGGAAGGCTATCGCTCGCTGGAAGACAGACTGTCCGGGGCGCTTCAGGTTCCAGGCGAAGATGCCGGTAGCGAGGAGCAGGCGGCCTTTTATGCCGATGTTTCCAGCCGCTGGACGCCGAAGGACGGCTATCGCTTCAAGATGCCCGAGACGCTGCCGGAAAACTTTCCCTACGACCAGGCCTTTGCGCAGGAAGCCGGAGACTGGTTCAAGGAGGCGGGGCTTCACCCCGAGGCGGCGCAGAAGCTGCACGACCAGTGGGTGGGCAAGATGGCAGAGCAGTTTTCCGCCCATGAGGAAGCGGCTGTTGACGCCGCAAAGAAACAGGGCGAGGCCGCCGAGGCCGCGCACCTGTCCCTGGTCAGGGAATATGGCGAACCGGACAGCGACGGCTACCAGAACGCCATTGCCAAGGCCGACCGGGCGCTGAGCACCCTGAAGACGGCCGGGGTGGACCTGACAGGATGGTTTGCGGAAAAAGGCGCCCTGACCACGGCTGGCAGCGACGGTTTGCAGCAGGTGACGGACCCTGTGGCGGTAAAGCTGCTCGCCTTCATCCACGACAGCGCCTTTGCGGAAGACGGTCTGAACGGTTTCGGCGCGGGTGGGGAGGGGGGCAACCCCTTCGAGACCGGCAATCCGGATCTCAGGCAGCAGTCGGACCTTCTGGAAAACAGCCCCTTGCGGGCTCGGCAGATGATCGTCGCAGCGGGGCGGGATCCACGGTTGTTCAGGCTGTAGCGAGGTCTGATAGTGATGGCCACAAACTGGTTTAAGGCTTGGTTTTCATGAAGCCGTAGTTCGCAGGAAGGTCTGCTTTGTTTGTCAGGCAAGGTTCTCTTGTACACTTTTTGGTTGACTTGCGAACAAATCATGAACAATTTGGACCCTAGGCAGGGGTTTGCCAGGTAAAAATTTGGACTGATTGAGACGGGAGCCGACAATGCGTCGTTTTGCAAGACTAAGAAGACTTATTATTGCTGGTGCAACAATTTTGGCCACGACAAGCCTTGGAACCACTGTTTCCTACGCCTGTGTAAACAATATGGATATGGTCAAAACCATAACTGGATTGATGGCGGACGGAAAATTCCAACAAGCAAGCCAGTATGCGGAAGAAAATCTCGACGTATGCCCGATGCAGGCCAGATTTTATCTGGCGTTATTGACTGTAGAGGGACGCGATGACCGGCCAAGTTGCGACGCCGTGTACCAGTTGGAAGAAAATTTCTCGATTAACAATTCCAAAGACAACCCGGAAATCTTAAGAAAGTCGAATGAAGACACAATTGTAAGTTTGCTCAATCGTATCTACATCGGCGGATATATTGAATATTCAATGATCGAGGGGAATACCTATTCAACTCAGTTGTATATCTCTGAAAATCAGGAAAGATTTCTGAATTACCTGGAACTCGGTAAGAATCTTGACACTGGTTACCTGAATGTTGTTCGGCTTCTCAGCTATGCGGAGCAACTTGGCGTTGATCTAAACAACTTTCCCAAAATTCTTGAAATTGTCGGCGCAGATTTCGAAAGAGACGAATACCTGGCGAATTCGGGTTGGCCAAAGTCGATTATATGTGATGTTAGAAAATAGGCAGTAAAACTGAATGAAAAATCTGAATGACAAAGAGGTTGAAACGGTTTTCGATTTGTACCGGCGTGGAAACACTCTTCGAAAAGGTGACTTTCCGAATGAAAAGAATGGGCTCAAACCTTTCATTCGCGAAGGCAATCCCGGTAATCTGGTCGACGAAGGTTCGCTGGAATACCTGCGTTCGCAATACCTAGACCGGCTTTACGATCTGCCTGTCGATAGCAAACAGATTGGTGAGTTTAAGGAACGAATAAACAAGCTGAGGACAGAATTTTATAATCGTTCTATTCTTCCCGAAAGATTGAAAGAAAGTGTATTCGGATATTTTGAGAAAGTAATTGTTCAGGGAGAGATCGCTGACATCTTTAATGAAGAATTACAGAAAAACAATTATGATGGAGACATTGCAGAACAAAAAACCAGGGAATTTTATGAGAGAGCGTGGCCAGCCCTAGAAAGGGGGGATTCGATCGAAGACCTTCGAAAGGGGGAAAGTTCTGGGGAACATGATCTCAACGGTCCTGAAGGGAAAGTTTTTGATTTAAATCGCGAGATCGAACAAAAGCCATTTCAGAAGAGGCCTGTTCCCAGAGAGCAAATGGTGCCTGCTCCCTTCATGGTTCCCGTTCCGTCCCGCAAGCCAATGCAACCGATGTCTCGCAGAACTCCCTCTGGTTCGAAAAGTCCGAATGTCGGAATGGCAAGTTCAGAAGAAACACTAAGGCGATCGAACCAAAACCCGTTTTTTCTTGAGAAATCTGACCTTCGAGAACAAGATCAACTTCTGGAGAGCAATCCCTTGCTAGCACGGCAAATGATTGTCGCGGCGGGGCGGGATCTGCGGTTGTTTGGGCTGTAACAAGCAGTCTTTTCAAGTTGCCGCGGCGAGGATGAGCGCAAATCGCGTTTGGTGCCGGTTTTCGATTGTTGGTCTGGCAGATCTTGTGCTCAACCCGCATGGTGCAACACGCGAAGAAAGCCAGTGGTGAGCGAAACCCTGTTACCCGGTGAGTTCCTCACACCTGGGAATGATCCACGGTTCGCTGGATGGATCAACGTCGGTGGACCAGAAGGCCAGGTCGCCGGTTTCCAGTACTTCTGCGTGTACCTGATAAACACTGACATCGTCAGAGCCAGGCCACTTCTCGCGGCACACAAAGGTTTTTCCCTCTAATTTTTGGCATCTTGCGCTGTGATAAGCGCGATTTATCAAGAGTAGGTCGTCGATCATTGTGAAATCGTAAGGTATTCCCTCTTCTGTACAGAAATTTTCCTGTGCTTTTAATTCGTTAACGGAAAGAAATACCAGTAGATATGTGGCGATAAACTTAATGAAAAATCTCGTCAACGAATTCACTCGCAATGTCTATATCGCAGCTAAAAACCTTGGGTTGCCTGATCCTCAGGCGCGCTTGGCGGCAACACAAGCATCACTTGAGACCGCATATGGCAAATCTGTCAAGATCGGTAATCCGGCCCACCGGCAACAATCGAATCTTCTGGAAAACAACCCTTTGCGGGTACCCCAGATGATCGTGTCCGGCGGTTTCGGAAGAGGTTTTCGTGCCAATTTCAATTAAAGGTTGATCAGGAACAAATAATGAACATATTCTGATTGTTCAGCGTCTCGATGCCTTTGTTCGAGAGCGATGATATATAAAGGGATCCGGAATGAAAATGAACACCTTTCGTTTTATCAAAGGCTTTGGGGCAATTCTGAAAGTATCGGGGGTTATTGCTCTGCCGTCGGTTTGCCTGGCCGCGGACGGTGCAGTCATCCCGTGGGAACAGCAACCTGAAGTTCTTCGGTCTGAAATAGAGGGCTATGTCAATTCAAGCCTCGATCCCGCAATGTTCAAGGTGCAGGTCGCGGAGGATGTCCGTGTGGTCTATCTGGGCTTTTCGCCCGAGGAAATCGAACAGAATGCGGAGCAGTTTGCGGATATTCCAGGCCATAGCATCTCGCATCTGCCCTATGGACGGAACGAGTATTACAGCACTCCGGTGGATGCGTTGGATTACCAGCTTTCCAATACGATTACCGTGCTCAATCTCGATCTGGACAAGAAACCGGGTTCGGAAGGTGGCAGTGGCGAGAAGAGTACGGAATTGACTGAAATTCTTGCGCCACAAGGAGAATTCTTTCAATCGCTCGGGTTATCCATTTTTGATTTGATGAGGCTCAAGGATGGTCGGGGCACTCTCGTTGAGTTCGGCCCGCCAATGTCAGTGTTCGACGATTTCGAGTTTTCCTATCGGGACAAGATTCTAGAAACGCCTTGCACATCGGTTTTTGAGTTTGCAGGAACTGACGACGGCACACAGGAAAACACCATGGTTGTTTATTCCGGCGCCGAACCCGGCTCTGCCGAGCAGCTTCAGTGCCTGGAGATGCAGGCTCTGGTTTTCATGCGGCCTGCGGGACTTGCATTCGAGAGTGTTTCTTCGAACGACTGATCTCCTGCGGTTATTGACCTGATAAACCAAATTGCAGAACACTCGTCCGGGGGCCGTGTGGCCGGTTCCCGGACGGTGAAACGGCTTTGAAGTTCACGGCATGTGCCCGGTCTGACTTCCGGCTGTTCTGATGAGCAAGGCGGAACCAGCTTACTGCCGTGCCTCTGCCTTCGCGGTTGGCTTCCGAGCGAAGCGCATCGCCAAATTCCACCCCTTTATCAATTTCGATTTCAGTGTGCAGGCCTTTTGGCCTGCACAGATGTATTTCGACGTGTCGATTTCGCTGAGGAGGCGAGACAATGGAAACAAGGTGTCCGAGAAACAGGTCATTGAAGAACTGGATCAGATCCAGAAGCAACTTATGAAAAAATACGGCTCCGGAGGTGTAGCAAACGAAAAGCTGCAGGACGAGCTCAGGGAATTTGGGAGTAAGCGCGATGGCTACTGGGACGCCAGAAAGATCCTCGAAGGTGCGCTTATCTACAACCGAACGCGAAGCGAGGATCCTGAAAAGCAGAAAATGGTTGATGAAATACTCGGCGAGAATTTGAAGGTCGGGCCGGCGGTATCTGGCTACGGAAACCAAAAAGGTTGTTCATTCACATTGAATATCTGAGAGTGGTTGGTGACCAAACACAATCAGCTTTAGGATCGATGAAATGAACAACCCGCAGCAGAATGCCCGGACGTGTTGTACAGTCGAGAGCAAATCGTTGAGCGTTATCAGAACGGTGAGAAGGCACCAGCGATTGCAGCTGCCTTCGGAAATTTCGAGCGCACGGTCTAAAAGTGGCTGAAGCGGTTTCGCGAGCACGGCCTTTCCGGGCTGGTCGCCCGCTCCAGCGCGCCCAGAACCTGCACAAATTCATATATCGCCGGGTGGCGGAACCTGATCGTCCTGCTGCGCTAATTGCGGCTGACGGCAGATGAGATTGCTAGAGTGCTCGAGGCTCCCCCGCGCTCCACCGTTGCCTAGACCAGGCGCTTGGCCGTGCCAATGCACGCGTGATGCGGTGCGGCCGCTGGTACGACGAAATCAAGCAGGGTTATGCAGGGGGCGAGCAGTGAACGAAGATCAGATGCGGGAAATCGCCCGCGAAGGCGGCAAAGAAGGCGGCCGGGAGGCTGCTCAAGAGGTGCTTCGAGCACTTGGTGTCGACATCGAACATCCGTTGGAAGCTCAGAAAGACATGCACTTTCTGCGTGATTTGCGAAAGGGAACGTCCAGTATCAAAGGCAAAGTGATCAATACGATTGTGGGCGCGTTGGCGATTGCTGGACTTTACAAACTTCTGTCAGGAATTCGGTGAGGACCTATAAGTCACTAAAAGGCACCTTTCGGTTTGAGGATTGGTGCTGCCGATCAGATGGGTGATTGACTCTAATAAACGTGATACCGCGCTGGCGCAGCCATGAGAGCTAGCTGCTTGAGTAAAGCCTTTGTTTGAGCCGGAAGGTACCGGCAGATGAAATTGCGGAATGTAACTGCCTTCCATCGGGCTAAAATTTCTAGTTGTGGTTGGCTGGCGGCAAGAGTTCGCTCCTCTCAGGGAGAGAAATTGCACTTTCCTTCCCTCCAAGCCAGGCAAGCTTAGAGATAGCTGAAGTTACCGAACGCCTTCGACGGCTGCACCTTCTGGTGCAGCCGACTATGACGGGAAACTAATATTTCTTGTTGAATTGTCCTGCCGTCCGTCCGGCATTGCTCGTTTTCTTTGGTTTCTTGCCGTTTGGTTCAGATGACACCAACTACAATTGCAGCCAAAAACGCAAAGGCTGCCAGGAAGGCAATCATGTTCAGGTTCCGTACAAGGGGCATATGTCCGCTCCCGATTACCTCTTTGAGACTGGGAGATACTAAGTCAGCATAATGCCGAAGCGAAGCAAAAAAGATGCTGCAGCGCAGCGGTGCTGTGCATTCCAGAGTTGTGGTTGTTGATAAAGCATTAAGTAAGGCCTTGATTGGAAACGCTCACAGCCATTCGCGAAAGCCAGAACTGGTTTTGCACAGCCGTCACGATCGAGGATTGTGAATAATGGTGTGGCGGATCTCGTAGACTGCAGGGCCGCATTACAGCTGCGGGCTGTTCATCCAGTCCGCCGATGTCAACGGTAGCTTAATGTTAAGAGCAGGCTGATACAGTTTGCGCCTACGCGGTTGGCGCGTCGGAGTGTCAATGATCAATCTTGCAAAACTCGCTGAACTGGCAAGGGACTCAACTGCTGCGGGGCGCAAAAGCCTTGTCAGTACGCTGACCGACCTTTTCGTGGGTTCTGGCGATGATCGCGATGAGCAGATCAGCCTGCTTTTTGGTGACATCGTTCTGAAGGTGCTGGGGCAGCTCGAAGAAGAAACCCGGATCATCCTGTCCAAACGTGTTTGCAAGGAAAAAGACGCACCTCATGACCTGATGGTGAAGCTGGCTCAGGATGGATTTCCCGTTGCTGGACCGGTTCTGGAAAACTCGCCCGCACTTACGTCCGACGATCTCGTGGCGATCGCATCCTCTGCCTCCATGGAGCATCTGGGTGCAATTGCCGTGCGTGAAACAGTCGACAAGGCAGTTACCAGTGTACTGGTCGACCGCGGAGATACGTCGGTTTTGAGCAAGGTGGCTGAAAACCAAGGTGCAGAATTTGCCGATGCGTCGTTCCTGAAACTGGTAGAGAAAGCCCGGTCGAGTGAAGCAATCCAGGCTGCATTGATCAACCGCACGGATTTACCGGAAGAGGCCGCGCATGCCCTGTTGCCTTTCTTAACAGAAGAATTGAAAGAGAGAGTTGGTGCGCTCGGGGCCGACAGTACACTTGTTCAGCTTCTGGCTGAGCGCGCTGCCACCGAAGTGGCGGCACGTGCTCACAAGCTTGAAGATGCCCGCGAACAGTCCAATGCGTTGATCCGCGACGTTGTCAGCAAGAAAACCAAAATTGATGAAGCGGTGACCTTGTTTGCCCGGTCAGATCGAACAGCGGAGCTTGGCATGTTGCTTGCGAAGGTCAGCAACTTGCCTCCTGCTGCGGTGTCCCAGCTCTTGTTCAGCTCAAGCGACAAACCCTTGATTATCCTTTGCAAGGGAAACGGTGTTAGTTCCGAAGCCTACAAGGATATTTTGACGATGCGTGCCCGCCGGTTGCGCATTGGCGGACTGGAACTGAATACCGCAATCCAGCGTTATGCAGCGCTCAGTGAAGAGGGGGCGCGCAGGTCGCTTGAAATTTTGAAACAATCCGGGGCTAATTTCGGTTTGAAAACCGAAGAGCAAGAAATCGAAGTCGACGACTCAAAGTCTAAGAAGAGCATTCCCTTCGCGTCCAGTCGCTGAGATTGCTTTTGTTAATTCGCGGATCTTTGCAAGGTCGCTGTCATGGCTGCGGCAGAAATCAAGAATGCACCGCCAATTCTGTTTACCAGCTTCAGCAAGGATGGGTTTCTCAGTTTTTGGCCGAGAGCCGATGCCGCGTAGGCATAAACAGCTGCGTTCAAAATACCCAAAACAACAAACGTTGTTCCCAGAAGTGCGAGTTGTGGAACGACCGCGGCATGCGGCGCGATAAAGTGTGGCAAGAACGCCATGAAAAAAACGATACCCTTGGGGTTCAGCGCTGTGACCACATACGCATGCCAGAATATCTTTTGGGCAGGAACATCGGCAACCTGATGCGGCCCGAGTGCTGCGGGTCGGCTTCTCCACATCTTCAGACCAAGCCAGACGAGGTAGATCGCGCCCACCCACTTGAGCAAACTGAAAGCGGTTGCTGAGGCCGCCAGAATAGCGCCAAGACCCATTAGTGATGCAGTTGCTGCCGTTGCGTCGCCCAAGCCCACACCGAGAACACTGGCAACCGCAGACTTACGCCCCTGAGTCAGGGCGTAGCTGACAACCAGCATGATCGTAGGCCCCGGGATCGCTAGGACGATCAGGGTGGCAACCACATACGCGGAGAAGAGTTCTAATGTCATTGGAAACCTTCAATTTTTCCCAAATGCAACCATAGACGCAGGACAGGCGTTGTTCAATTATGATGGTTTTCGATTATCGAAGAATGCGGGGCAGGAAATGCAGATAAGCGTCGTGTTTGTTTCCGCAGTCTTGGTAGCGGTCTTTCTCCAGCCTCTTGACGCTTATTCTGCCACTCCAATGCCAAAAGAAAAGCCGCTTCAGGATCTCGGTTTGAAGGGTTTTGTTGAAGGTATTGATGTGCCAGCGGCAAAGCCTGCTGATAATACAAACGCATCTTCGCCGGCTCCAGTTGAAGGCGGCGGAAAATCATCTCCAACAGAAACGCCTGAACTTGCATCCTGTGATATCCAAGGTGCGGTGTTTGATCGACTTGCTCCGTTGCAAGGACACTCGGGCGATGAGGGCTGCGGAATAGCAGTGCCAATAAATCTGACGGGTGTACGTAGCGCAAGTGTCGAGGTAGCCTTCCCGACGAAGGCCACCTTGTCTTGCGGGTTTGTTAAGACATTCTCCGAGTGGGTAATTCAAGACGTTGTGCCGATTGCACAAGCGGAGTTTGGAAAACCCGTGACAGAATTTTACACAGGCCCTGGGTACCAATGCCGGCGTCGAAATAATCAGCCAGACGGGAAGCTCTCGGAACATGCATTGGGCAAGGCCATTGATATTACGGCTTTTCGGTTGAGTGACGGGACCAAGATCTCAGTTGAAACGGATTGGGCCAGCAAGACCGAGAAGGGCAGCTTTTTGTCGTCCATACACAAGGCTGCCTGCAAACGCTTTACGACCGTGCTCGGCCCAGACGCAGACCCCAATCACAAGTCCCACTTTCATCTCGATATCGGGTGTCATGGCAAAAGCTGTACTTACGTTATCTGCCAATAGTCCAATCCCGACTTGCAAACCAGCCGCAAGATTGGTCCTTTCTACCCAATGAGTTCTAACGCCGGAACGACTGATGGAACGATATAAAACAGCAATTGACGCCGCCCTGGATCTTCGTCCCGATCAACCCGTTTATTGTTTCCGCCCGGACGTGCTGAAGCATGACGCACAGCAATTCCAGTCACTTTTTCCCGGCAAGACCGCTTATGCGGTCAAGACAAATGGAGAACCGTTCGTCCTGGAAGCACTCGCAAAGGCCGGAATCAGCTGTTTCGATGTGGCATCACCGGCCGAATTTGCTTCAGTGAAGAAGGCTGCGCCAAAAGCAGAGATGCTTTACATGCATCCCATCAAAGCGCAGTCAGACATTCGATTGGCACTTGAAACCTACGGTATTCGAACGCTTTCACTCGACCACGAAGACGAGGTCGCGAAGATCCTGCGCATTGTTCGGGCCCTTGATATTGATCCTGGAACGATCACGCTTTTTGTTCGTATCGCCACAAAGGGGCACGCAGCCTACGAATTGTCGAAAAAGTTTGGTGCAGCTCCCGGCCATGCGGTTGAGTTGCTGCAACGGATCAACCGCATCGGCTTCAAATGCGGTTTATGTTTTCACGTTGGCAGCCAGATCGAAGAGCCTGAAACCTACGAACGGGCGCTGGCTTCTGCAGACTGGATCAGGTCACGTGCCGGGGTCCCCATCGTTGAACTGGATGTTGGAGGTGGATTTCCTGCCGTTTATGGCCATGACCCCCGCCGCAAGGTACCGGAGATGCCCACGCTAGAGGAATTGATGGGGCAGTTGAAGACAGATATCGCCGATTGGCAGTTCGACGACCTTCCCCTTGTTGCCGAGCCTGGCCGCGTGATCGTTGCCCGGTCAATCTCGCTTATCGTGCGTGTGTTGCTGAAAAAAGGCCGTCGTCTTTACATCAATGACGGAATTTGGGCTTCTCTTTCCGACAGTTGGACCGGGAAGATCACTCTGCCGGCCCGATTTATTCCCGACCCGGCTCGCAAGACGCGTGCGGGACAGCCCGACAAGATTGTACCCTTCAAGGTTTGCGGAGCAACTTGCGACAGTGTCGATATTCTTTCCCGGCCCTTCTGGCTACCGGAAACGGTCGACACAGGAGACTGGATCGAGATTGGCCACATAGGAGCCTACAGCTTGTCGCTACGCACCCGGTTCAACGGATTTTATCCCGACAAGGTAATTGAGGTTGCTTCGCCGTTCGACTCCGGTGCAGCACCGGAAGGCTTTGCTTCAATCGAAACCATGGCTGATTAGCCTTCACGGCTGATGTCCACCAAACGGTGCTAGCGCCTTTACCAAGGCCAGTTCCTCAAAAAAAGGCAACAAACGGGTGACCGGTTTGGCCGGTCTGTCGTTTGTCGCCGTAAGTTCTTAAACACCACCAAGGGGGTCGGCTTATTGGCAGAAGCGTTGTTCGCCCTGGTAGGTGGTGTAGGTGCCGGTTGATGGGTTGAACGACCGGAACTTCGAAGAACAATATTGATACCAGGCGGGGCTCCAAGGCTGGTAACCGATGCCCGTATGGACTTGACCCGGGTAGGGAGCCGGCGGGTAGTGATTCACTGGCGGCGGGCCAGCGTAGCTCGGTTGGCGGGTCGCACCCAGCAGAATGGCACCTGCGGCCAGGCCGATGACGCCAGCAGCGACGGCGGCGCCCAGATTGTCATTGTTTTTGTGTCTATTATGATTTCGGTTATGGTGTCTGTGGCTTTGATGGTGCCCGCCGCGGTGGTCGCGCCAGCCGTGGCGCGACCCGGCTTCTGCGGATGCAAAGGTTGGCAAAAGAAGGGCACCTGTCAGGGCGGCGGCAACGAGACGTTTGCTCATGGTCTTCATCGGTTTTCTCCAAAGGCAGGCGCTGTTTCCAAGTGGCGCCGTATCTGATGGTGAGACATTCGCATGGGAGGGCTGAACCGGTTCTGAGATGTCTGTTCATCTGACGTTCAGATTCAGTGAGGCGCGGAGAAAACATGAAATGGTAATTGGTCTGGCCGAAAGGCTTCAGAATTTGGAGGGGCTGTGAGCCTGGAAAAAGAAGCGAAATCAGTTATTCGTCCGACCGATGATCAGGCCAGGAGGTTGGCGAAGGAACTAATAAGAACTGCTAGATTTGGTTCGTTGGCGGTGCTCGAAGCCGGAACGCGGCATCCACTGGCAAGCCGCGTTGCGGTTGCGACTGACGTGGACGGTACGCCTGTCATCCTGACAAGTTCATTGTCAGGGCATACCACAGCAGTTCTTGCCGATCCTTCTTGTTCGCTGCTGTTAGGTGAACCAGGAAAAGGCGATCCGCTTGCTCATCCGAGAGTTTCTCTCTTTTGTACGGCCGTCAAGATTTCAAGAGAAAGCACCGACCACGAGCGACTGCGAAATCGATATCTGTCTCGGCACCCGAAAGCCGAACTATACGTTGATTTTGGAGATTTTTCCTTTTTCAGACTTGAGCTCTCACGAGCAAGCCTGAACGGAGGGTTCGGCAAGGCCTTCGAGCTCGAAAAGCAGGATCTAGAAACGCCTGTCGGTGCCCTTGCCGACTGGGCGTCAATGGAGGCGGGGGCGGTTGCGCACATGAACTCGGATCATCGGGATGCTGTGAAACTTTATGCGCAGAACCTTCTGAAGGCCGAGGCCGCCAACTGGCGGCTTGCCTGCCTGGATCCCGAGGGGATCGATCTCGTGGCTGGAGACAAGGTTAGGCGTCTCTGGTTTGCGGATAGGCTTGAAGATCCTTCTGAACTTAGGCCTGCATTAGTGGCGTTGGCTTTGCAAGCGCGCAACACCTGACAGCAATTCGACCGGCAAGTCTAACAAGAAGCCAGGTCGCCGTTGCTTGTTGTTTCTGACAGGGCTATCGAAAGTTCTCTTTTTCAATCTGGACGTTTGTTTTGCCAACACTCTGACCGGTCATCGATCCCGCCATGCGTTCAGTTGGACGCGTCATGAACTTGTTCGTCCTGGCGGCGGATCGGGGCCGGTGTGGCTTGGCCATGCGCATCTGATCCTGTTCCGGTTCATTGCACACATTTCTATTTTTCCAGCCAAACTGAACGCCGTGAGCTGACGCTTTTCGGTCGCCCCGACTGCCTGTGAAGGACTTCCCGTGCGAGGAAGACCCGCAGAATGTCGTTTGTTTTAAACGTAGAATGGATTGTTGTCCGTTTTGGAACTCCAAATATAAAACGTCCGTGCCAAAGGTGTGGAGTTGTGAAATCTTTCGGTTCGACCGGCAAATTTCGACTGAACGCAAATGGTGGCCAACTTGATGCCTGGCTGATCTATCGCTGCATAGATTGCAGCAGCAGATGGAACAGGACCCTTTTTGAGCGCCGACCTGTTGGTGGCCTGCAGCCAGATCTGCTGGAGGCATTGCAGAGGAATGATCAAGAGTTGGCAGACGCTTTTGCCTGCAAACTTGCCGGGGTATCCGGAAGCTGCGCCGATACCGTGTTCGGTCTGGAGCGCCGGTTGGTGTCCGGTGTGTGTGCGCGCGCTGACAAAGCGGTGCTCACGCTTCTTAACCCGGACCATGTAGAGGTGCGTCTTGATAAGGTGCTTGCGATTGGGCTCGGTCTGTCACGTAGCAGCCTTTCAAATATGGTGACGCGAGGAGCTCTGAAGATGCCATCGAGTGCCGCAAAGGCTCTGAAGAGGCGTGTTCCCGAACAGCTTGTCTTTCAGCTCGACCGTTCTGCAGAACCTTACAAAACGGTTGGATTTGAAGGTCTGCTTGACCTCAGCCTTCTATAAAGCGATCGCAGGTGGAGATTAAGGTCTGACGGGGCGTGTGTGACCTGTGACCAGGTGGGGGGCGGGCACTGAATTGCTTCAGTCGAGTGCTGCTTCCCCCTATATGCATATCAGGCTGCCATGTCAGCTTTGCTGACATGGCAGCTCAGTGCTTTGCTGCTTCAAATGCCAGACCTGCAACAGGAGCGACGACACCAGTCAAGCTGCGCGCAGATGTCCCAGAAAGTCGCTCAGCCCATCTCGTATTGTCGTGATCTGGGACGAAATGTTCTGGACGCTGCTCACAACCTCCCCAACCCTTTCGCCTGAAATCTGGGCGGCAAGGTTCACCTGGGAAATGTTGACGGTAATGTCGGCGCTGCCTTGCGCGACCTGATGTGCGTTTTTGGCAATTTCCGAAGTGACTGCGTTCTGTTCTTCAATCGCCGACGCAATTCCGGAAATCTGTTCCCGAATTTCCATCATGGCTTTTACCACGGTGGTAATCGCATCGGAGCAGGTGGCCGCACCCGTCTGGACACCGCTCAGCTGAGACCCGATCTGATCGGTCGCCTGTCCTGTTTGAGTTGCAAGTGCCTTTACTTCAGATGCGACAACGGCAAAGCCCTTGCCTGCTTCACCAGCTCTCGCGGCTTCAATCGTTGCATTCAGGGCCAGCAAGTTCGTTTGGGCGGCAATGTCGCTGATCAACTTGAGGACGTCCGTGATCTCTTCAGCCGACGCAGACAGCTTTCCGACGGTGTCGCCAGACACTTCCGCCTGCTCGGATGTGCGAGAGGTGGAAGTATTGGCAAGCGTTATCTGTCTGCTGATTTCATGGATGGAACTTGCCAACTCCTCAGATGCAGACGCCACAGACTGAACCGAAGCCGTCGCCTGTTCGGCCGCCGCAGCGACGGTGTTGGATCTCTCAATGGTCTCATGACTGTTTCGGGCCAATTCGTCAGCGCCGGTTGCAAGTTCACTCAAAGCGGAAACGGCTGTATCGCAGCTGGTCATCAGCAGTTTTTCAAGCTCGTCGGCTAATCGTAGCCTGGTTTCCCGGCGGTCTGCTTCTGCCTGAATTTCTTCTTCGCGCGCTTGATCCTGCAGACGCTTCATTTCAATAGTATTTTCCCGAAACGTTTCGAACGCCCTTGCTACCCGGCCGATTTCGTCTCTTGTGTGAACGTTGACTTCCACATCCGTGTTGCCTCTCGATAGCTCGAGAAGACCTGTCGTGACCTGGTGCAACGGTCGGGAAATCAGAAATTTTGCGAAAAGTACCGAGCCGATTATGCAAAAGATCAATGTCAGTGACGCGGTGATCGATATTTGCCGAAAAGCCTGTTGTTCGTGATTTTCTGCTGCACTTGCGGCGACTTGCGTAAAGCGTTCTATCTCGGTCAGCAGCGAGACCAGTTCATGGTCCAGACGGTTTTGTTCTTTTTCCAGCTCAACGAGCAATTTGCTCGCGTCCGTCAGATTGTTCTGTTCGATCTTCTGTAAAATCGCTGCTATTTCAGCCGAGTAGGTTTGATACTCGGTATCGATACGTTTCAACTGTTCAAGGGCTTTTGAAAACTCGTCTCGTTCAATCGCGCTGGATGATTTTTCGAGCGCCAGGTTGGCGAGAGCTTCGGCTTTCAGGATTTCACCGGAAACCTGTTCGTTCAAGGCGGCCAAGGTTGATTTCAGGGCTTCTGTCGATGTCTCTTCGTCTTGAGAAGTCAGGCCGGAGACGCGCATGATGCGTTCAACGATCGCTGCCTGTTGCAGTTGATGGCTGGCAACCTGACTGATCGCTTGCGAGAGCGGAATATCCTTCTCGGCGATGTTCTGAAGTTCCTTACCGATCATTCCCATCTGAATAATCGCAACGGCAGCCACGACAAGCAAACCAAGACTGAGCAAGGCGACCAGTGCGAGAATTTTCGCAGCCACCGAGGTTGCAATGGGATTTGATGCCAGCATGTCTCAGGAACCCGATTTTCTTGGCACTGCGGGCAGTACCTCAGTTGATGCTGGATAAGTTTAGGCGGGGCCAGGTTGAAAAAACGGTAAATTTTCTACCTGAAGGATAAAGTATTTCCCGTATAGGTAGAATTTGCAGTGTCGAATTCCTGGGGGAATAATCCAAAAAACGGCCGCCTCGAAAGGCGGCCGTTCTTATTCATGGAAATGATTGTGAGGTTAGGGTTCAGGCGTTGCCCCAGCCACCTGCTGTTGGTGTGACAACAGTGACGGCCTCTCCAGCTTCAAGCACAGTCTGATCACAACCTTCGAGCTGTTGTATTGCACCATCCAGCCTTCGAACTTCCGTTCGGCCGAGTTCACCGTCGCTCCCTCCGGCCAGACCCTTTGGCGGAACAGTTCGGTGGGACGCAAGGATTGCGCAATCCATCTTTTCAAGAAAGCGCAGGGTGCGTTTGGTGCCGTCTCCCGCGGACCATTTTCCCTTGCCGCCGGTTCCCTTGCGGATATGAAAGTCTTCCAGGAGAACCGGGAAACGGAACTCCAGCACTTCCGGATCAGTGAGCCGCGAGTTGGTCATATGGGTGTGGACGCCGTCCGTTCCGTTGAAGCCGGGACCGGCCGGAGAGCCGGAACAAATGGTCTCATAGTACTGATACGTGTCATTGCCGAATGTGAGGTTGTTCATGGTGCCCTGAGCATTCGCCATCGCGCCAAGAGCGGCAAAAACTGCGTTGGTGACATGTTGCGACGTTTCCACGTTGCCTGCCACCACCGCAGCCGGATAGGACGGCCGCAACATGCAGTCGTCCGGAATGACGATGTTGATCGGCTTGAGGCATCCGGCATTCATCGGAATGTCGCCGTCTACCATGACCCGGAAGCAGTAAAGGATTGCGGCGCGGGTGACAGGTTCCGGCGCATTGAAGTTGTTCGGCTTGACGGCGGAAGTGCCGGTAAAGTCGACCGTTGCCTCGCGCTTCGATTTGTCGACGGTGATCTTGACCTTGATCACCGAACCCTGGTCGGTCGGATACGCGTACTCGGAGTCCTTCAGAGCCTCGATTACACGGCGAACGCTTTCTTCCGCATTATCCTGAACGTGTCCCATGTAGGCCTGAACCACGTCCAGGCCGAAATGAGCGACCATCTTCCGCAGCTCCTGAATGCCTTTTTCATTTGCGGCAATCTGTGCGGACAAGTCGGCAACGTTCTGCTGCGGGTTGCGGGCAGGGTAGGGATGGTTCGTCAGCAGTTCGACCAGTTCCTGTTCGCGGAACCGGCCTTCATCGACAATCTTGAAATTGTCGAAGAGAACGCCTTCCTCGTCTACGTTGGTTGCGCGCGGTGTCATGGAGCCGGGCGCGGAGCCTCCGACATCGGCGTGGTGGCCACGAGAAGCCGACCAGAAGAGGATCTCCTTGCCGTCGTCATCAAAGACGGGCGACACCACAGTTATGTCCGGCAGGTGTGTGCCACCGTTGTAGGGAGCATTGAGCGCAAAAACATCACCCGGTTTGATCTTGCCCTTGTTGAGCTTGATGACCGTTTCAACCGAGCGGTCCATCGAACCCAGATGCACCGGCATGTGTGGAGCATTGGCAACGAGTGCGCCATCCGCATCGAACACTGCGCAGGAGAAATCCAGACGTTCCTTGATGTTGACCGAGTAGGCTGTGTTCTGCAGGGTGACGCCCATCTGTTCCGCAATCGACATGAACAGGTTGTTGAACACTTCAAGCATGACAGGGTCAGCGTGTGTGCCGATGGCTTCTGCGCGTTTCAAAGGCACGATGCGTTTCAGAATCACGTGATCCTTTGAATTGACTTCTGCCTGCCAGCCGTCTTCGACCGCAATTGTTGCATGCGGTTCGATGATTACAGCGGGGCCGGTCACTTTCATACCCGGTTGCAGAGTTTCACGTTTGAAGATGCCTGCCTTGTGCCAGCTCCCTTCAGAGTAAATGCTGGTGGAAGTATTCGGGGTGGAGGACTCGGAAGCCAATGCCAGGTCCGGCTCGGTGAGGCCGGCGCCGCCACCGGCTGTTTCGACTTCAAGAGCTTCCACAACAACCGGCTTCTTCTCATAGGCAAAGCCGAACTGTTTCTTATGCGCATCCTCGAATGCCGCTCGCATTCCAGACACGGACCCGAGCGGTACTGGCAGCGGGGTGTCCGTGCCGTCGTAGCGGAGATGTACGGTCGCGGTTGTTTGGCGTGCCTTGGCTGAGATTGATTGTCTGTCGAGTTCGGCTTCCGTCTGGCTGGCAAGCTGATCACGCAGAGCCTGAAGCTCCGGGATGAGCTCATCTGTCAGCGTCTTGACGACGGCCTGTTGCCGGTCTGCCCGTATATCGGCCAATCCCATGCCGTATGCGGACAGGATGCCTGAGAACGGATGCAGGATGACGGTCTTCATGCCGAGACTGTCGGCAACGCGGCAGCCGGTCTGGCCGCCAGCGCCTCCAAAACACGTCAAGGCGTATTCGGTTACGTCGTATCCGCGCTGCACCGAGATCTTCTTGATGGCGTTGGCCATGTTCTCGACTGCAATTTTCAGAAAGCCGTCGGCGACGTCCTCCGGTGAGCGGCCATCACCGATACGCATGGCCAAATCTGTGAAGCGTTTTCGGACAATGTCGCCGTCGAGCGGCTGATCCTGATCCGGGCCAAAGATTTTCGGGAAGAATTCCGGTGCAAGTTTGCCCGTCATCAAGTTGGCATCGGTAACGGTAAGCGGGCCACCGCGGCGATAGCAAGCCGGCCCCGGATTGGCGCCCGCGGAATCCGGACCAACCTGAAAGCGGCCGTCCGCATAATGAAGGATCGATCCGCCGCCGGCTGCAACCGTATGGATCATCATCATGGGCGCGCGCATGCGGACGCCGGCAACCTCCGTCTCGAAAGCGCGTTCGTAGTCGCCATCGTAGTGGCAGACGTCGGTAGACGTGCCGCCCATGTCAAAACCGATGATCTTTTCGTAACCTGCCATGCGTGAGGTTTCGACGGCGCCGACGACCCCTCCGGCCGGGCCGGACAGGATCGCGTCTTTTCCCTGGAAGAGATCTGCAGCGGTGAGACCACCGGAAGATTGCATGAACATCAGCCGAGGGCCTTCGCCCAGTTCTTCCTGAACCTGGTTCACATAGCGGCGCAAGATCGGGGACAAATAGGCGTCCACCACGGTGGTATCGCCCCGTCCCACCAGCTTCATCAGCGGTGATACTTCGTGGGACACGGAGATCTGCGGGAAGCCGATGTCTTCCGCGATTTTTTTCAGTAGCTGTTCGTGCGCCGGATAGGCGTATGCATGCATCAGCACGATTGCGATAGAACGAATGCCATCATCCCATGCCGCCTGCATTTCCGTGCGGGCCTGTCCCTCATCCAGCGCGCATTCCAGTTCCCCGTCAGCACGGACGCGCTCGACAATCTCGTGGACACTCTCGTAGAGGAGCTCAGGCTTTATGATTTCCTTGGCAAAAATGTCCGGGCGCGCCTGATAGCCGATCTCCAGGGCATCCCGAAAACCCTTGGTAATGAACAGTGCTGTCCGCTCGCCCTTGCGCTCCAGAAGGGCATTGGTGGCAACGGTCGTGCCCATCTTGACGGTCGCGATCTTGTCCGAGGGAATGGCATCCCCCTTTTTGACGCCAAGCAATTCCCGAATGCCCTGGATGGCGGCGTCGCGGTAAGCTTCCGGATTTTCGGAGAGCACCTTGTGTGGATGCAACGTGCCGTCAGGCGACCGGCCAACAATGTCGGTAAACGTGCCGCCACGGTCGATCCAGAAATCCCACTTGGCTGTCATGATCTTCCCTCTGATGCTTCCGGCTTACGGAACACGCGATTCCGCGCCGTTAATTGGCATTTTGATATCAAGTAATTTTATGCTGACATTTTATCGATAAAATGTCGATGAAAAAATCTGAATGGGTTGGCATTTGAACTTTTTATCGCTGCCATCACTCCCATATGTGCTGGCGATACAAAGAGAAACCAGGAAAGCGCCGATGTCGGATAACGAAAGGTCAGGGGACAAGGACCCGTTCTTGTTGCGTCTGGTGGATGCAGTGGATTTTACGATCAGCGTTTTGACTGCGGACATCTGGTTTGTTGTTGTTGGCCTGCTGGTGGCGTTGCTATTTGGCGCTACGCTGTTGGGGCTCCTCTTGGAGTTTGCAATTGGCGCATTCGTGCTTGGCGTCATAGCGTTCGGTTTCTGGCTGTATTCGGAATGGGGTCCATTCGAGTGAGATTATTCAGCCTGCCTGCGTTCCAGAAGCGTTAGGCCGCTGGCACCCCACCCAAAGCGTTTCGCAGCTGGAGAGTTTTTCCTCGGACCAAAGGCTTCTTCCGCTGCGCGCATTTCCTCACCGCCGGTATGGACGATTAACAACCATCTTGCATTCTCGTTGCCTTGTCCCAGTTCATCGACTGTCTCGACTGCGGTGAAGGCGTCCGGACCGCGCAGGTAATAAGACAGGGCAGGAGCGGCAAAGCCCTTGTACAGCAGCAGATGGTCTTGCTCGCCTTTCAGCGCCCCATAATCTTGAGCAATCTGACGCCATTCCGGGCGAATTTTTTCCAATAGCGTGAATTTCAGTTCGGGATAGCTCAGCCATAGGGCGGCAGCGAGTACTGCAACCGGTGCGATGCGTGGGGCCAGGCGCTGGGCTGTTGCCGATGCCAACAGGATAACTCCCGGCCAGGCAGCTATCAGATATCGGTCGAAAAGGATCGGGTGCACAAAAATCGAATAGAGATAGGCCAGGCATGGTGGACCGGCGGCATAGGCAAAGCAGATGAGGATTGCGTTTGCGCTTTGCGGCTTGCCGAAATACCTGCCAGGCAAGGGCAAACAGGCCAGAAGACTGGCAAGGGCCAGCCCCGCCAGCATCCAGAACAAGGGCAGCGACCCGGCCAAGTTGAAGGCTATGTTGGAGAGAAATGCCGCATCCGGATAGTCAATCCAGAAGCCTTGCTCGGCCACCGACGTTGCCCGGACCGCCAGAATGATAAGCCAAGGCAGGAAAGCCCAAGTGCTTGCAGCCATTGCGATGCAAATCAGAAGTGGGGTGGACAGGACGAGACGCCCAGAACGGAACAAGCTGCGCAGAGCGAGGGCGGCGCAGACCATTCCGACAGATCCGAAGCCCAAGAGGGCGTAGATATGACTGTAAAGGAACAGGGCGCCTGACACGGCAAGCGCGATGAGCCGCCACGCAGATGGCTTCTCCAGGGTCTTCAGAACAAAAAACAGGAAGGCGAGACCGCAAGCTGCCAGCAATGCGTACATGCGCGCTTCTGTCGAATACCAGATGTGAAACGGTGAGACGGTCAGTAGAGCTGCTGCCAGCAGGCCGGCGGCTTTTCCTGCCAGGGCCTTGCCTGTCAGATAGATCAGCCAGACGGCCAGAATTCCCAAAAAGACTGAGGGAAGTCTTAGCGCCGTTTCGCTGTCTCCGGCGACCGGCATTGTCAGCCAAAGAATAACGTTATGCAGTGGCGGATAGTTGTCGGCTGCCACGGTGGTCAGCAGCTCTGAAAATGTTCCCTTGGACTGGCTCCAGCTAACGGCTTCATCGTACCAGAGGCTCGTTCTGTCCAGGTTCTGAAAACGAAGCAAAGCCGCTGCTGCCAGAATGAGCGCCAAAACCAGATGATTGACTTTGTCTTCGGTCAGGAAGCGATTGTTGTGTGGCAGCGCCAAGTCAGGTTTCCTCATTGTCTGGCCGGAACGCTAGTCAATCCTTTTGATGGAGGGAAGCTTGCAATAGGTCTTGATGGCAACAATGACATTTTATCGATAAATTATTGATGTTGTCTCCGTTTCCGTCTAGTGTTCTCGCAGATGCGCTTTCGAAGGTGTTCAAAGAATGCACCCAGAGCAGCATCCCGACGGGCGCCAACGCCTGCTTCCAAGAGGAGAAAACCATGCTGCAATCTCGTTTTCTGTCCCGTGCCGGAGTCCATCTGGCCGCTGCCGCTGCATTGAGTCTGGCAGGATTGACCGCTGTTTCCGCTGAAACAAAGTGGGACATGCCGACGCCTTATGGCGACAGTAACTTTCACACCCAAAACATTGCTGCCTTCGCTGAAGACGTGAAGGAAAAGACGGATGGCTCGCTCGTCATCCAGGTCCATTCGGCCGGATCGCTGTTCAAGCATCCGGAAATCAAAAATGCAGTTCGCAAGGGACTTGCGCCGATTGGCGAAGTTCTGGTCTCCCGTCTTTCCAACGAAGACGCTGTCTTTGGGGTGGATTCCGTTCCCTTCCTTGCACCGTCCTACGATCAGTCCTGGAAGCTTTACCAAGCGTCGAAGCCGGTACTTGAAGAAAAGCTCGGTGAGCAGGGCCTTCAGCTGCTTTACGCGGTGCCGTGGCCACCCCAGGGCATCTACGCGAAGAAGGAAATCACCAAGGGGGATGACCTCAAGGGTCTGAAGTTCCGTGCCTACAATGCTGCCACCGAACGTCTGGCTCAGTTGGCTGGCGCCGTGCCGACACAGGTTGAAGTGCCGGACATTCCGACAGCCTTCTCCACCGGCCGGGTCGAGGCCATGATTACGTCGCCGTCCACCGGCGCGAATTCCAAGGCCTGGGACTTCCTGACCCACTATCATGACACCCAGGCCTGGTTGCCGAAGAACATGGTGTTCGTCAACAAGAGCGCCTTCGATGCTTTGAGCGATGAAGAAAAGGCAGCTGTTCTGGAGGCCGCTGAAGTTGCGGAAAAACGTGGCTGGGAAGCCTCCAAGGTGGAAACCAAGACAAAGACGCAGGTTCTTGTCGACAATGGCATCACTGTTGTGGAGCCGAGCAGCCAGCTGATCCAGGATCTTGCTGCAATTGGCGAGACGATGGCTGCCGAATGGCAGGAGGAAGCCGGAGAAACCGGCCAGGCTGTTCTCGAAGCCTACAAAAACTAAAAAGCCAAAGAAGCGCCGGACCCAACAAGTCCGGCGTCTTTTTTCAGATCAGCTGCACATCCGGTAGGGGAAACCGATGCGAAAGGCTTTGAATACGCTTTATCAAGCGTCAACGGCCATGGCTGCGTGTTGTCTCGTCGTCATTGCTAGTCTCGTGGTTCTTCAGGTGTTCGGGCGTATTTTCGATTGGGTCAGAACGGTCGTCGGTCTTGAACCACTGGGGTTACAGGTTCCATCGCTTGCGGAAATCGCAGGTTTTCTGTTGGTCGGAGCGTCATTTCTTGCGCTTGCGGGCACGCTGCGCAACGGCGATCACATCCGGGTGGGGATCCTGCTTCAGTTCGTGCCCAAAGTTGGGGCGCGCATCCTGAATGTCTGGGCGGTCGCGGTCGCGCTTGCTCTGGCGGCATTCTTCACCTGGAACGCCGGACAGCTTGCGCTCGACAGCTACAAATTCAACGAGACTTCCTATGGCGTCATTCGGATCCCGCTTGTCTTTCCGCAGTTGGTGATGACCTTTGGCCTGCTGGTGTTCACCATCGGTTTGCTGGATGACCTCATCATGGCGCTCACGGGCAAGGCTCCGAGCTTTGAAACGGCCGCAAAAGCCGATCCGATCGAAGGGAAAGAATAATGGATCTCTCCCTGATCGCTTTCCTGCTCGGCCTTGGAATGCTGGCGGCGCTTGCGACCGGTATCTGGGTAGCCGTTGCTCTGTTTGCTGTCGCGCTTGCCGCAATGATGGTGCTTGTCTCAGCGCCTGCCGGTCCGGTCTTGGCGACGACGGTTTGGGGTGCCTCGAATTCCTGGGACCTGACGGCGCTGCCCATGTTCATCTGGATGGGCGAAATCCTGTTCCGCTCAAGATTGTCAGAAGACATGTTCGCGGGGCTTTCGCCCTGGATGCGCAATCTGCCTGGCCGGCTGCTGCATGTGAACATCCTTGGGTGCGGTATCTTTGCCGCTGTTTCGGGATCGTCTGCTGCGACCACCGCCACCATCGGGCGTATGTCGCTGCCTGAATTGAAGCAGCGCGGGTATGACGAGCGCATGGCCATCGGCACGCTGGCGGGGTCTGGCACGCTGGGCCTGCTCATTCCGCCATCGATTATCCTCATCGTCTATGGTGCGGCGACCGAGCAATCGATTGCCCGGCTGTTCATGGCAGGCGTTCTACCGGGGGCTATGCTGTGCGTCCTTTTCATGGGCTATGTCGCGATCTGGGCGCTGCTGAACCGGGACAAGATGCCGGCCAAGGAGGAGGTCGTTCCGTTTCTTGAGCGACTTCTTGCAACGCGGAGGCTGTTTCCCGTCATCGGTCTGATCGCCGGTGTGATCGGATCGATCTATGCCGGCCTTGCATCGCCCACAGAGGCGGCCGCCATTGGTGTGATGCTGGCGTTGTTGTTGTCCTGGATGAGCGGAACGCTAAGCCGCAAGAGCTTCTCGGAGGCTTTGATGGGGGCGACGCGCACGTCCTGCATGATTGCGTTCATCCTGGCAGGGGCAGCGTTCCTGACCATTGCCATGGGCTACACCGGCATCCCGCGCGAACTGGCGGCCTGGATCGGCTCGCTGAACCTGTCGCCCCATGCACTCCTGATTGCTCTGACCCTGTTCTTCGTGGTGCTCGGCTGTTTTCTGGATGGGATTTCGGTGGTCGTTCTGACGACCTCCGTTATCCTGCCGATGGTGGAGCAGGCCGGTCTGGATCTTATCTGGTTCGGCATCTATCTGGTTCTGGTCGTGGAAATGAGCCAGATCACGCCGCCTGTCGGTTTCAACCTGTTCGTTCTGCAAGGCATGACTGGATACAACATCTTCAAGGTTGCCCGCATGGCCTTGCCGTTCTTCCTGTTGATGATCCTGGCAATCGTCTTGATTACGGCCTTCCCGGGCTTGGCTCTTTGGTTGCCGCAGACGATGTTGAGCAACTAGTGCATTTCGCCCCCTCATAAACAGGGGGCGGAATCACGCACACCTTTGAAACGATCAGCAAACGGTCTGCCATCCGGTTTCGGCTGGAGGACCGCTGAAACACCAACTGTGCCGGAGATCAGATGTGACGGATAATCCCGACTCCAGAAGCGATGCCCCTATCGGGCCTGTTGTCTCTGCTGCGCATCTGGCCTCCGGTGCAATGCCTGCCTTGTCGGAGATCGAATTCGCGGTGACCATGATGGTCAATGCCTATCACCGCTGGATGGTGCGCTGCATGGCTGCCAGTGGATCGCATGGGCTGGGGCCGCTGGATGTGCTCGTGCTTCATTCGGTTAATCACCGCGGCCGCGCCAAGACACTCTCCGACATTTGCCTGGTCTTGAATATCGAAGACACGCACACAGTCACCTATGCGCTCAAGAAGCTTGAAAAGGCCGGTCTGATTGCGTCGGGCCGCCGGGGTAAGGAAAAGACCGCCGAAATTACGAAGTCCGGTGAAACCGCCTGCCTTGAGTACCGTCGTTTGCGCGAGGCTCTCCTGGTGAAGCCGATGAAGGCGCTGGGCCTCGATGAAAGCGAGCTTTCCAAGCTAGCTGCGACTTTGCGCCTTGTTTCAGGCAACTACGACCAGGCCGCTCGCGCCGCTGCTGCCATGTAACAACGGATATTAGAGACGAGTTGCCCGTTCATTTGTTGAATATTCCAAAATTTCTTGTAGTATCGAATTATGAAAGATCAGGACGCAGTCTCTGCATTGGGGGCCTTGGCACAGGAAGACCGTTTGGCAGCATTCCGTTTGCTGATGGCAGTCGGGCCGGGAGGTTTGCCATCCGGTTCTGTTGCCGAGCGGCTGGACATACAGCCGACCAGAATGTCGTTTCATCTGACGACGCTGGAGCGGGCCGGGCTACTGACGACCCGCCGGGAGGGAAGGCATATCCTCTACGCGGTCGACTATGACCGCATGCGGAGGCTCCTGGGCTTCTTGATGGAAGACTGCTGCGGCAACAATCCCGCTGTTTGCGGTTTTCCGGTGGCTGAATTCACAAAACCTTCGTGACTTTGACAGGACGATATCTCACATGAGCATGACGATTTATCACAACCCGAAATGCGGCACCTCCCGCAACACACTGGAAATGATCCGCAAATCCGGTGTCGAGCCTCAGGTTATCGAATATCTGAAAACGCCGCCAAGCCGAGAAGAACTCGTCGATTTGATTGCGCGCATGGGGCTGCCGGTGCGCGACATTCTTCGCCAAAAGGGAACGCCCTACGACGACCTGGGCCTCGGCGAGGACAAGTGGACGGACGAGCAACTGATCGATTTCATGATGGAACATCCGATCCTGATCAACAGGCCGATTGTCGTGTCGGAAAAAGGTGTCCGCCTGTGCCGGCCCTCCGAGAAGGTTCTTGACTTGCTGCCGCAGGACATCGGTTCTTTCACCAAGGAAGACGGCGAAGTGGTTTCCACCGGAGTTTCCGATGCCTGACGCGACTATTTCAGGAGCAGATCTGAAGAACGTGACGGCAGCAGACTTTCGGCAAATCGACGCAGAGCAATTGCAGGCTCCGGATGAGCTTTCCCATCCACCCCGGATATTGTTGCTTTACGGTTCGCTGCGTGAGCGGTCCTACAGCCGCTTTCTCGTTCTGGAAGCCCAAAGGCTGCTGCGAGCCTATGGGGCGGAAACCCGGATATTCGATCCTTCGGGTCTGCCACTGCCTGATGACAGTGATGCCGATCACCCAAAAGTTGCCGAACTCAGGGAGCTTTGCGCCTGGTCCGAGGGGCAGGTCTGGTGTTCGCCGGAGCGCCACGGCGCGATGACCGGTGTTCTCAAATCCCAGATTGACTGGATTCCGCTCAGTTTTGGCGCCATTCGGCCAACACAGGGCAAGACACTGGCCTTGATGCAGGTGTCGGGTGGCTCTCAGTCCTTCAACGCGGTCAACCAGATGCGTGTTCTTGGCCGCTGGATGCGGATGGTCACCATTCCAAATCAGTCATCGGTGCCCAAGGCTTACCTGGAATTCGATGATGATGGCCGGATGAAGCCGTCTGCCTTGTACGACCGGGTGGTCGATGTCATGGAAGAACTCGTCAAGTTCACGCTCCTGACCAGAGGCCGGTCGGACTATCTTGTCGACCGTTATTCCGAACGCAAGGCAGATAGGGAACGGCAGTCGGCGGCTCTGGAAGCTGCGGCCGGTGCGTTGGAAGAACCCGCACGAGCCAACCAGGGCTGAGCGAGCCGAATGGAGTAGCTTCTCAGTGCTTTTCGTCCGAAACCTGTTTGTCTTACAGAGCCCTTCAACGGGCACATAAACAGCTGCACGGCCCCTTCTGCCAATGTGCTTTTGGGGACAGAAGGCTGTTGATCTGGTCAAATCAACCCTGTGCCGATAAGAGTTGGCAACGCATCGATTCATGCGGTTCGTGGCAAGCTGTCCGGCCTGCCTTCCCCCACCGGTCCAGCGGGAGCTGAAGAGTGAGTGTCTGGAACAGCCTCGGAGCAATTGTGAGTGCGATCGGCACGGGGGGCGCGCAGATCGTCGACCGTCTGGTCCAGCTTGTACTTGCGCGTCCGGAGGGAACCAGCAGCGTTGGCTTCACAGTCGCGATGATTGCTCTGTCAGCCAAGATGGCCAAGGCGGACGGGGTGGTCACCACCGATGAAATCCTGGCTTTCCGCGAATTGTTTGATGTCCCACCCAACGAAGAGCGCAATGTCGCCCGCCTGTTCAACCTGGCGCAGGAAGATATCGCGGGCTTTGAGGTCTACGCCAAGAAACTGGCGGATCTGTTTCCATACGACCGCAAGACGCTGCTCGATATCCTCGATGGGCTTTTTCACATTGCCAAGGCAGACGGCGTCGTCCACGAAAGCGAAATAGGGTATTTGTCTCGCGTGGCAGAGGTGTTCGGGCTCGATGATCGGGAATTCTCGAGGATCCTTGCCAGGCATGTCCGTAACGACGGTAACCCTTATGAGGTTCTCGGTCTGGGGCCGGAAGCTAGCGATGCAGAGCTCAAAGCACACTATCGCCGCGAGGTTCAGGAAACGCATCCGGACCGGCTTATCGCCAGGGGCGTTCCCGAGGAGTTCGTCAGGATCGCGAACGACCGCCTGGCCACCCTGAATGATGCCTGGGCGAAGATCTGCGCGGAAAGAGGCATATGAGTGTTGCGACTGATACCGGCGTGAAGGCCAGGGTTCACCCGTCGCCCAATCATGGGCAGAGGGCTCAAGGGACGGCCGTGGATATGGTCGTGCTTCATTATACTGGTATGCCGAGCGCCGAAGCGGCCTTGCAGCGCCTGTGCGATCCCCGGTCGGAAGTTTCCGCGCACTATGTCGTGAACGAGGACGGCAGCATTTTGCAATGCGTCCCTGAAGCGCGCAGGGCCTGGCACGCAGGCAAAAGTTTCTGGAAGGGCGCGACCGACATCAATTCCCGCTCGATCGGCGTCGAGATCGTCAATCCGGGGCACGAACACGGTTATCAACCGTTCCCGGATGCGCAGATCGAAGCCGTTATCGCGCTTGTCGGCGACATCTGCACCCGCCATGGTGTCCAGCCCTGGATGGTGCTGGCGCATTCGGACATCGCGCCGGCCAGAAAGGAAGACCCTGGTGAACTGTTCCCCTGGGACCGCCTCGCGGAAGCGGGGATAGGTCTTTACGTGACGCCGTTTCCTGTTGGCACAGGCCTCATGATGCAGGAAGGGGACAGCGGCCAGCCGGTCGAAGCGTTGCAAACCATGCTGGCGCTCTTTGGTTACGAACTGGACATCACCGGAGAGTTCGATTTGAAGACGCGTCAGGTGGTCACCGCTTTTCAGCGTCATTTCCGCCCCGAGAAGGTTGATGGTGTCGCCGATCAGTCCACGATCGAAACACTCAATGCCTTGCTTCGAAAATTGCCTTCCTTGTCGGCCTGATTGGGAGGGGCGGTGCCGCAATTCGAGGGGAAGCGCTTTCCGGCCACCCGACGAAACGCACAGTCGGGAGATTTGGTTCCAGTAACGCGGCATTCGTGAAGTGGCAGGGACAAGATACCGTCACAGAATTTCTTCTGATGGCCTACCGAGCGTCGAATTGCTTGCAAGTTTCTGCCACAAACTACAAGAAACACCTAAAAAACACACTAAATAGCAGTCAAATACTGTAATGAATTGAAATAATTCGTGATCAATTAGCGCCCAATTTCGTCTCATAGCTCCGTCAATTCTCCGCCCTGATTTCAACGCAACGAAAACCAAAAGGGCTGGACTGCATGTTACGGTCATTCCAAACACTCACTGGGGCGCTGTGCCTTTTCGCCTGTGCAACCACTTTTGCAGCTCCGGCTGCGATGGCAAGCGGTACGGGTTCCGGATCGGAACCTATCCTTCACATCATCGATCCGAACAAGAAGAGCGAGACCGCGGAAGTCAGGCCGTCGGTCGGCTCGGGTTCCAAGCCGATCCTGCACATCATCCAAACGGATGAGCAGGAAGCGAAAAGCAAACCTGCGAAGAAGACAAGAACTGCCAGCCTGACGCGCAAGGTGTCGCCGAAGCGGACCGCGGCTGTCAGCAACAACAAATACGCAAAGCTTATCCGCAAGGCAGCCGCCAAACATGGTGTGCCGGTCAAGATCGCCAAGGCGGTCGTTCAGTTGGAAAGCAATTTCAATCCACGTGCACGCGGCAGAGCCGGAGAAGTCGGGCTCATGCAAATAAAGCCGGCGACCGCGCGCGGTATCGGTTACCGCGGGTCGACCAAGGCTCTCTATGACCCTGAAACCAATCTGGAATGGGGCATGAAATATCTTGCGGGCGCGCACAAGAAAGCGGGTGGCGACGTTTGTGGCACCATTCTGCGCTATAATGCCGGCCATTTCGCAAAGCGGATGAACCCGGTCAGCAAACGCTACTGCTCCAAGGTCAAGCGGATCATGGCCTCCAGCTAATAGCTGCAGGGCGGTCAGCCGTGGGCAAATCGAAACCCTGCCGGGAAATCCGGCGGGGTTTTCTTTTTGTCTCTTCGAGACGTCAGCTCATGCGAATTTCTTGCGGGCGGCGGACACGGAAGCCGGAAACGGTGTTTCAGCAGACACGTCCGCGGCTGACAGGGGCTGGCCCAGTGCCGTTACAACAGGCACCACGCCCGCCCAGATATCCGTTCCAAGGTCTTCCTTGTCGTCCACCGGTCCACCCGTGCGGACCTTTGTGCTCACATGATCGATGTCCAGAACAAGAACGCCGGTTGCCTTGTGTTCTTTCAGCATCATTTCCCGGCATTCCTCCCAGCGGCCGGGCAAAAGATGATCGGTGATGGCCGCCAGAGCCTCGATCTGTTCCTGCTCGTTTTCGACACGTCTTGCCGTGCCATGCACGATCGCGCAACGATAGTTCACGGAATGGTGGAAGGCCGAACGCGCGACCACCAGACCGTCCACCAATGTCACCGTGAGGCTCATCGGTACACCTTCCGCGTTCGATTTGATGATCCGGGTGCTGCTGGCACCATGAATGTAGATCCGGTCTCCAATCCGGGCATAAGCCATCGGGATCACCATCGGCCGGTCTTCGTGAAGGAAGCCGCAATGGGCGACAAGGCCCTTGTCCAGAATGTCGTAGGCAACGGTCCTGTCATAACCGCCACGGTTCATCTGGCGGATCTTGGCATAACCGGGCAGGTCCGTGGCTTTCCGTTTTTCCAGAGTGGACATGGTCTCGTCTCCAATTGAGTGTCTGTCTTGTGCTTTGCTGTTTCTCCGATAAATTGGCTCCAAAGAAGGTCCGGTTTTTGGAAAATGACAGAACCAGTTTTTCTTGAAGGCATCTTGTCTCTCAAGCGGTCGGGAGAGATTCCGCTGGCGGAGCAGATTTATCGCGGGTTTCGGGAGGCCGTACGCACCGGCCTTCTGCGGTCCGGAACGAGGCTGCCATCCACGCGGCGGCTGGCAGCGTCGCTCAACGTCGGGCGAAACACCGTCAACACGGCGTATGACCTGTTGCAAGCCGAAGGCGTGATCACCGTGCGCACTGGTGCCGCCCCCCGCGTGACCGAAGGGCTCCTGCTTGAAGGCATCAGCGCGCGGCGCAAGACCGATGCAAACGGCCCTATGTTGTCCCGACGCGGGCAAACGCTGAGCGCCAATCTGCGCGGCGAGGGGTGGGCTTATCGACAGGGGGGCTTGCAGCCTGGCGCACCGGCGCTTGACCTTTTTCCTTACGAAGAATGGGCCAGATGCTTGCGCAGGGCCGCGCGGCTGGAACGTAGCGCGGATCTCCACTATCAGAATTTCGCCGGTCTGAAGGCACTCAAGCAGCAGATTGCCCGTCACCTTGCGGCCGAACGTGGGGTTCGGGCCGAACCGGAGCGAATCCTCATCACCAGTTCGACACAGGCCAACCTGACGATGCTCAGTCAGCTGCTTGCCGATCCAGGTGATGAAGTCTGGCTTGAGGAGCCAGGATATCTCGGGGCCCGCACTGCCTTTTCCGGCGCCGCGTTGAAGATCCGCCCCCTGCCGACCGACGGCGACGGCGCAGATGCGTCGAAGATGGACCATCTCGGCACTCCGCCAAAGCTGATCTACGTCACGCCCTCGCATCATTATCCGCTTGGCGCGCGCATGCCATTGTCGCGGCGCCTTGCGCTTCTCGATGTCGCTCGAACCTGCGGTGCGGTTATCCTGGAAGACGACTACGACAGTGAGTTCCTGTTCGAGGGGCGGCCAGTAGCTGCATTGCACGGATTGGCGGACGAGGGGCAGGTTGTCTATCTGGGCACATTCGCCAAGAGCCTGCTGCCGGGGTTGCGGATCGCCTATTGCGTCGTGCCGGACGTTCTTGTCGATCCGCTCACGCAGACAATGCGCAACATGGGCTGCTCCGCCAATGTTCAGGCGCAGGCTGCGCTCGCTCATTTCATGGATAGCGGAGCCTATCAGAAACACCTCAAACAGATCCGCCCAGTCTATCTGGAGCGGGGGACACTGCTTGCCGGAACGCTGAAGCAAAGGTTGGGAAACCGTGTTGAAGTTGCACCGCTTACCGGCAATGTGCAGCTGACCGTGATGTTCCGCGAGCCGGTCAACGATATTGCGGTTGCGCTGGCCATGCAGGACCGGGGTTTTGCCGTTTCGCCGCTCAGTAACTGTTATCTGTCAGAGGCTGGCCGACCGGGATTGATTGTCGGCTTCGCGGGAGCGAACGCACGGCAGATCGAGGAAGGCGTCGATGCCCTTGCCAGCCTCCTCGGTGCGGATGAGGCTTTTTGACCAGGCATGTTCAAAGCCGCATCACCGGACGGTCGCCGTGTACGAGTTCAGACACTTCTGGTGGTTTTGCGACGACAGTTCCGATCAACCGATGCGGTGAGCCGCCTTCCCTGAAACCTCCCACCAGCAAGGGGAGCCATCTGTCATGAGGTCCACGGCGTCCTGGGTCTTGGTGCGTTTCTCGCGAAAACGTCCCCCCAGATTGTGATCCTGAGGGGACGTTAGCCGTTGGCGCTCCTCATGCAAAACGAAGCTTCTATGAGGCAGCTTTTTGCGGAGACAGCGCCCTTTGAGAGCGCTGGCTCATGCCTATTCAGGCGGCTCGAACCTTGCCCAGGAAGTCCTGCATGGCGTGGCGCAGAGTGTTGGACTGTTCCTGCAACTCTCCCACAGCCTCATCCATGGCGGAACTCAGGTTGGCAGTTTCGCTGGCTGCTGAGCTCACCTCGGAAATGGACCTCGAAACACTTTCAGTGCCCTGGGCTGCTTCGGTGACGCTGCTTGCGATTTCGGTCGTCGCCAGGTTTTGCTCTTCCGCTGCACCCGACATGGCGTGTGTATTTTCCGAAATCTTCCGGACCAGGCCGGCAACTGACTCTGTCGCTTCTGTTGAAGCATCCGCAGCCTGACGCATTTCGCTGATCTGCCGGTCGATTTCTTCGGTCGCCTTCGAGGTCTGTTCGGCTAGTGCCTTCACTTCTGATGCAACGACGGCAAACCCTTTTCCGGCCTCACCGGCGCGGGCGGCCTCGATGGTCGCATTGAGGGCGAGCAGATTGGTCTGTTCGGCAATATCGGTGATCAATTTCGTGACATCGCCGATGCGTGAAACCACGTTCTGCACTGTCGCCACGGCTTCGTTGGAACGTCCAACTTCGCTTTCTGCTTCCTGAGCGATTTGCGAGGAAGAGCGTACCTGATCCGTGATCGCACGAATGGAGGCGGAGAGTTCCTCCGTCGCGCTGGCAACGGTGTTCACGTTTGTGGTCGCCTGTTCCGCGGCCGCGGAAACGGCCAAAGCCTGATCCGTGGTGTTGTTGGCGATTGTCGAAAGAGACCCGGCAGAACTGGTCAGGGCGTCGAGCCTCGTAATCATGCCGTCGCAGATGGCAAGAACAGTTGTTTCGAAGTCGCTGGCGACTTTTTCCATTTCCTCGCGCTTCAGTTTCTCGGCATTGATCCGTTCCACCTCGGTCTGTTCCTCAAGGTCCTTCGTGCGGATCAGGTTTTCCCGGAAGACGCCGAGGGCGCGGCCGAGGAGACCGATTTCGTCCTGTCGGTCGCCAACATCCGCCGTCATTGAGGTATCCCCGGACGACAGCTTGTCGGTTACGGTCGCAAGCCGCGAAAGCGGTGCGGAAATGGCGATGTGATTGAGGAAGCCCATGATCATGGCAAGCACGGTCAGGATCAAGGTGCTGGCAAGCGAGACGATCTGGACCATCTGCATGGCCTGGTTCTGTGCGATAACGGATTGCTTACGTTCCAGCCCGACATCCTGAGCAAGCTGCCGGCTTTGCTGTTGCACTGCCTTCAGGAGGTCAGCGCTTTCCGGTGTCAGGTCAATGGCACGGGCCATGTCGACGGTTTCCGGTGTCCGCATCAGTTCGATCTGGCGTGCTGCAATCTGGCTGTACCAGGTTTCCCAACTTGCTTTCAATTCTGACAGGTGGTCTTCAAATTGCGGCACAGTTGCGTCGACACGTGTTGCGACGTCGGAAAAAACGGTTTGAATTTCGGTATTCAACTCCTGCGACCGGGTCAGGAGATCGCGGTTGCCGGTGAGCAAAAACGATTTGACCGACAAGGCCTGGGCAGCGATCTTTTCCGTGAGTTCGGCGGTGGCCGCATTGAGATCGGAAAGATTGTTGGCCGTTTTGACTTCATTCAGCGCGGAATGGGTCTTGTAGGCACTCACGCCTCCAGCCACAGCACCGATCAGTGCGAGTGCCAGGAAGCCAGCAGCAATCTTCTTGCTGACGGAGAGGTTTTTGAACATGGTTTTTCCCGCTTAAGACCCTGTGCCCTGACGACGCATCAGTTCGGTCAGATTGAATTCCACCGTTGCTGCCCCGATGGCTTTTTTCGTTTCGGGATCGGTGATTGTCATATTGAGCTGGGCGCGCCAGATCTTGCTGTCGTCATCCCATTCCGGTTCGTCAATGAAGACTGTCTCGGGACCATTGGGAAAGGTTTTCTGGAACTTGGCTTCGTCGCCTTGCCAGTAGTCGCTCGTAATTCCGCTTTGCCCGACATTCAAGCCATTGGCGTCCATGACGAACATTTCGGGATAGAGGCCAAGCGATCCGGCCTGAACACGCAGAAGGTAGATCGACAGGGGGGCGGACAAGGTGGCGGAGATCAGCGGTTTGTCTGCAGCTTCACGTTCCTGTCGCCACTGCTTGTCCAGCGCATCAATTTCTGCCTGGGAAAGTGCACCGCGCAAATTGTTCTGGGCATTGATAGACAGTGCGACGATCGGGTTGGATAACCATTCAGCGACGGCTTCCACCACCTCCGGCTGGATCAGCGCTTTCGCGTCTGGCGGTGTCTCGGCAGCGTGAGCAACAGTTGCCAGCATGAGCGCTGGCAAAAACGTGCACAGTCGACGCATTATAGTCTCCTTGTTTGTTTTTGGTACTCTCCGTTGCACCCGTTTCGTAATGCTTAATATTTGTCCTACAACACTGAAATGACTTTAATTTTTGTGTTTAAGGCAAGTTGATTGTAAAATATCATATTGTCATATGTTGCAGTGTTACTGACTATTTCCTCCCGTTACTTGATGGCGCCGACAAGTTTTCTATCGAGTGACGCTGTCTTCGAGGTGCCTGCCGATAGATCTGCAAGACGAAGCGAACGTTCTCACACGCGAGCTGTGAAGGCAGGAGAAGCTAATAGTCTTGACCACTTGCGAAGAGAGACACGGTGGGTTGTGCCGACTGCTGGATGGTTTCCCGGGAATTCGAACGTCAGCGTATGGACTGTCGCTTGACCTCGTCCGCAAAGCCTCCTAAGTCCCATGCGCCAGTCGGCCGGACAGCCGCTGCCGCAAGTGCCGAAAGGCCGCGGGGGAGGAAAGTCCGGGCTCCATGGAAACACGGTGCCGGGTAACGCCCGGCGAGGGTGACCTTAGGGAAAGTGCCACAGAAAGCAAACCGCCCCGGCCAGATCGAGAGATTTTTCCGGGGTAAGGGTGAAAGGGTGGGGTAAGAGCCCACCGCGCAACTGGCAACAGCGGCGGCATGGTAAACCCCACCGGGAGCAAAACCGAATAGGGACAACGCGGACCAGAGCAATCCGGTCCAGGCCGGTTTCCAGGCCAGTTGTCCGGGTTGGTTGCGATAGGCGTCTGGCAACAGACGTCACAGATGAATGGCTGTCACGTCCGCGTCAGGTCTCGTATCTGGCCGGGCCGTACAGAACCCGGCTTACAGGCCGGCTGGCACTTACCTTCCCGTTTCAGCTCGCCGCATATTGGGGGGTGCTTTCGAGAAATGTCCCGTACGCATCTGCGTTGGGATAGGAGAACTGCTCAGCCAGCGGGTTTGCACGTTTTCGTCTGGTCGCTCCCATATCTGCCAGCAACTCGTCGAAATGCCGGAAGTGGAACGGGGCGGAGCACAGACCGCCATAGACCTGGGCCGCCGGGCGTTCCTCGCGTCGCCAATGCAACATCTGGTCGATATTGGCGCGCATTTCCGCATCGGTCGGTTGGTTTGCCAATTGGCCGTCAGCATAGCGTACCAACCAGTTGGCGATCATTTCCGCTGACAGAACCGTACAGAAGCTGGAGTTGAAGCCGACAAATCCCATATCGGGCAAGTCAGGGTTCACCGACAACCGGTAGACGCGGTATTGCCCGTCCGGCTCTATCAGTTTGTCGCGGTATTCCTGCGCCAGATAGGGAATCCCGAGTTTCCAGCCAACAGCCAGAACCGCAAGATCGCAGGGGATCGCCTCTCCGGTCGACAGAACGACTTTGCCTGTCTCATAGTGGTCGAAAGTGCCGCGAACCGGCCGAATGCTGCCTGCTTCAAATCCTTCAAACAGTCCAGGTGTCACGATCGGCAGCGAGCACGAAGCATCCTTTTCGATCGGAAGATCCGGCACCATGTCCCACTTCTTCAGTTTTAGCTGGAGCTTCAACAGGGTTTCGAGACCCCTGAAATTTGCCCAGATCAAAGGTTTGAAGGCGGCGGAAACCGCTTTTGCAATGCCGGATCTACCCCAGCCGTTGAACTGCTGTTCCTGCGCGCGCATGTAGAGCAGACGTTTGAAGTTGATGCCGCCCACAAAGTAGGGCACGCGCCAGACTGGTTCGCGGTAAACAAGCGTCACCGACTTCGCACCGTTCCTGGCGGCGTTGACGACAAGATCCGTCGCGGATTTCGAGCCACCCAGGACGACCACATGTTTGCCCTGTGCAAGGCTGCTGTCGGTGTAGTCGGAGCTGTGCAGAACCTTGCCGCCAGCGGCTTCAAAGGCTTCCTGTCCAGGATGGGAAATGATGTTCTTGTCGGAGAACTGGCCGGTGCAAATGGCGACAAAGTCGACATCTTCGCTCCAGGTTCTGCCTGCGGCCTCCAGGGTCAATGTCCAACCGGGCTTACCGTCAGTGCGGCGGTCCATCGACAGCACATTCGTGTTCAGCCGGAACAGGCGGCCCAGCTTGTGTTTCTTTGCGTAGGCATGCAGATAGGCGTGGACCTGAGGGCCCTTCGGCCATTCAGGATACTCTTCCGGCATTGGAAGGTCGGTGAAGCGGTACAGGTCCTTGGGCGACTGGGTCTGCACATCCGGATAGGACCGGGACAGTTCCCAGACACCGCCGAAATCGTGGCTTCTCTCGAAGCCCAGTACTCGATGCCCGCGCTCGTCGAAGGCTTTCGCAGCCGCAAGCCCGCTCACGCCGCCGCCGATGACGGCGACAGTCTTGCGTTTCGTCATTCTCGATGTCCTCTCGCATCAGGGGAGGCCAGCGCTTCAGCGAACGCTGGCAGTCCACCTTGTCATTTCAAAAAGATGAGCTTGCCCTATGCCTTCAAGCCTGATCGGGAGGCGGCAGGAAATCGACCTCGTGCAACGCGGAAAGCCGGACCAGTTCAGCTGGATCCGTAACGCCGTCGAGAACTCCGAAAAGCTCGAAGAGTTTTCGAGAAGGGGCTACGCCGAAGAAACAGGTGGCGGTCCTGCCGGACCGGTTGAAGACACCGTGTGCCTCGCCCATCGGCATGCGGATTGTGTCGCCTGCTTTCGCCTTGTGGGCCTTTCCGCCCATTTCCACTTCCAGTTCCCCGTCCAGCATCAAGATCCATTCGTCCTGGGTCGGATGAATGTGGGGTGGGACGAAAGTGTCAGCAGGAACGACAGCGTGCCAGATGAAGGCGTTGTCGCTCAGGAGTTTTGGCGTATAGGTGTGCCCGACCACATTCCAGCTGGTATTGTCCAGTCCCGCGTCAGCTGCGGTAATGCCTGCGCCATCTTGCATGATTGTTCCCCTCATTTGGTGCGCTTTGGTCTTTTGACGGGAAAAGGCTACGCTCAGCTTCGCGGATTTCTTTATCCAGAAAGCGAAAATACTTGGCTGGATGCAGTAAAATCACGCATTGCGCAGACGCTGACACTTGAACGGGTTTCGCAGCAGGGGCATGCTGTCGGGATGTTGTCCCAGACAGGAAGCAAAACACCGCTGGAACGTTTCAGATGCTTCGCAACCTCTGATGTTGACGAAGCTCGGGAGATCGTTGCCCGTCATTTCTGCAACCACCGTCTGGGCCGCTTTTCGGCCTCCGACAGCTTCGATGCCTGCCAGAACCGGGTGTCCGGACAACGTCTCTCCCTCAACTATTTACGTTACGGCGCCGATGTGGCCATCGAGCCCGGAGAACTTTCGGACTTCTACCTGGTTCAGGTTCCAATCACCGGGGCGGCGGATGTGCGCAATGGCTGCCGGTCCATGGTTTCCACCCCGGCAGTGGCTTCCATCCTCAATCCCGACCGGCATACGGCCATGCGCTGGCATGCAGGCTGCGAACAGATCCTTCTACAGATAGAGACGGGCTTTCTGCAGGAAGTTGCCGCGAGAATGGCCGGCGTTTCCGTCGGTCAGGTTCGCTTTGAGCCCGAATTCAATCTTCTGTCGCAGGAAGGAGCAGCGTGGGCGCGACGCCTGCGCGGCATTCTGGGGGCGGTGGAAGAGGGGCGTGCCTTTCAGGGGGCCGGTATCCTGGAGCAACGCCACCTGGAAGAGGCGCTTGTCGGCACGCTTCTGGAATTCCAGCCGAACACCGTCTCGCCACTGCTTGAGCGGCAGGAGACGGGCAAGTCGCCTGCAATTCTCAAAAGGGCGGTAAAGTTGATCGGCGAGCGTTTTGCCGATGACATCAGTCTTCTGGATATCAGCACCCACGCAAGAACCTCGCCCAGGAACCTTCAATTGCATTTCCGGCAGGAGTTCGGGTGCAGCCCGTTGCAATATCTCCAGAACGTGCGCTTGAGCTACGCCCGGCACCTGTTGCTATCGGAGGGGCGAGGCCTGCCTGTGGCGGAAGTCGCTTACCGCTCGGGTCACCGGCATCTGGGCCGCTTCTCGGTTGCCTACCGGGAGCGGTTTGGTGAAACGCCTGGTGCCACGGGGCGGGCGCAAAGGTTCGGTTGAGGCGCCCGGCGCGGCGGCGTTTTCATTCTCCACAAGTCTTTCGAAGTGGGCAGAAATTGCCGGGTTTCCGGGCTTTCGTGCGGAAAACCTCCGTATTCCTGCGAATCCGATTCTCCAATTGTGTCAAGGCTTCATTAAGCATGTTTGCCTTAAGGTCATTCGACGGGGTCGTGTGCGATCAAATCGAGCCGGAATCCATGAGATTCCATTGACCGCCCATCAAATCCCATGGTATCCCATAGAAACCCAGAATGGGGAGCGCGGGCCCATGTCGCTAGGGTCTTGGACATCGGTTTAACGGCTCGGAAGGTGCTGTTTTGCAAATTGCATGTCCGGGCAGGTTGCCGGCCTTCCTCATAACTCACGGGTGAATTTTGGATTTGAGCGGGTGGGGACCCGTTTCGAGGGGATGAATGGCCGGCTTTGTTTCTCACTTTACCAACCGGCTGGATGCCAAGGGTCGCGTGTCGATCCCGGCGCCCTTCCGTGCGGTATTGGTGAGAGATGGTTTTGAAGGTCTTTATTGCATTGCTTCTTCACATTGCGCGGCTGTTGATGCGGGCGGAAACGAATTGCTCGATCAAATCAACAAGAGCTCGGACGGCTTTGCAAAGCTCTCTCCCGATCACGATGCACTGGCTATTGCCTTGTTCGGCGCCAGTGAAAACCTGCGGATCGACGGGGATGGCCGTATGACCATTTCCGACACAATTCGCGAGCACACCGGAATTACTGATCAGGTCACCTTTGTCGGCATGAACTACAAGTTCCAGATCTGGGAGCCTGAAAAGTTTCGCGAGTTTCGCGCAGAGGCCCAACGGCGTGCGCTCGCGATGCTGTCGGAGCAACGCTCCGCATCCTCTCAGGGAGAGCCGGCATGATGGCGCTTGGCGACAGAGACGTTGCGTCTGACGCTGGCGGACCCGAGCGCCACGTGCCGGTTCTCCTGACAGAGGTTCTGGAGTGGCTCAAGCCGCAGCCGGATGAAGTGATTGTGGATGGCACCTTTGGTGCCGGTGGGTATTCCCGCGCCATCCTGGAGCGTGGTGCCCGTGTGGTCGGTGTTGACCGGGATCCGGACGCGATTGCGGGCGGGCAGGAGCTTGTACGGGCTTCTGAGGGCCGGCTGATGCTTGTGCCGGGCCAGTTCGCCGACCTGGAAACGCATGCGCGCTCTTGCGGGTTCGATGGTGTCGACGGTGTGGTTCTGGACCTCGGCGTTTCCTCCATGCAACTCGATGAGGCCGAGCGCGGATTTTCATTTTTGCGCGACGGGCCGCTGGACATGCGCATGGAGCAGGCCGGGCCATCGGCGGCTGATGTCGTCAACGAGCTGCCGGTGAAGGATCTGATCCGCGTCATCGGTCTGCTGGGCGAGGAAAAGCGGGCAACGACTGTTGCCCATGCCATCGACAAGGCCCGCAAGGAGAAGCCTTTCACCCGGACGCTGGAGCTGGCGAACCTGATTGAAAAGGTGCTCGGCCGGTCGCCGAAGAAGGCGCAGATCCACCCGGCGACGCGAACCTTTCAGGCGCTGCGGATCTATGTGAACGGCGAACTGCATCAGGCTGCCGAAGCGCTGGGCGCGGCTGAGCGGATCCTGAAACCGGGCGGCCGCCTGGTGCTGGTGAGTTTCCATTCTCTGGAGGACCGCATCGTCAAGCGGTTCTTTCAGGATCGGACACGGACCCGAGGTGGCGGGTCACGGCATATGCCGGAAGAGGACGTTCCTCCGGCGACATTCGAATTGTTGACGCGCAAGGCGGTGGAAGCTGCCAGCACGGAAACGGACATTAATCCGCGGGCAAGATCCGCGAAACTTCGGGCCGGGCGGCGGACCGAAGCTGAGGCGCGAGAGCTGGACATCCATCAGGCGGGTGTTCCGCGTCTTGCAGCCTTTCATGGTCTAGGGGGCTGAAAATGGTTCGAACGCTGAACATCGTGTTCATACTGGCGGTCGTGATCGGTGCGGCGACCGTCTATGACATGAAGCTCGCAGCAACGAAGTCTGCGGAGCGGGTTGCCGAGCTCAAGCGGCAAATCGATGAGGAGCGCGACTCCATTCGCCATCTGAAGGCCGAGTGGAGCCTGCTGAACAAGCCGGACCGTCTGCAGTCCCTGGTCGAGCGCTACAATGATTATCTTCTTCTTGAGCCGCTTGATGTGAAGCAGATCGTGACGACGGAAGACCTTCCGGCTCGTCCCGTCATGCTGGAGCCTATCGGTGGCAGTCAGATGGGCGGCTATGCCGGCTCTTCTGCTGTGATCCGTTGAGGGGGCGGTCATGACGATGGTTAGCGAACCGGCAAGCTTCCTTCAGGTGCGGCGGGCTCATCCGCGGGCCGCTCGGGACTCAGTTTCCGCCAGCGCGGTCAAATCCCGTGTCTATGTGGCGATGCTCGCCTTTGCCTGCGTCTATGTTGCGATCGCGGGCCGGCTGGTGATGCTGGCGCAAATGGAAGAAGCGCCCTCACATGCGTGGATCTCAGCGCAGGATTCCGTCTCCGCATCCCGTCCGGATCTGGTCGACAGGAACGGCGAAATCCTGGCGACGGACATCAAGACGGCTTCGCTTTATGCCGAACCGCGCCGCATCATGGATGTGGATGAAGCGGTTGAAGGGCTGACCCGCATCCTGCCCGATCTGAACGAAGGGCTCGTGCGCCGCCGCCTGGAAAGCGGCGCCGGCTTTGTGTGGCTGAAACGGGAAATGACGCCGCAGCAGGCGGAAAGGGTTCATAATCTCGGCTTGCCGGGTATCGGTTTCCTGTCGGAAAACCAGCGCTTCTACCCGGGTGGTCCGACCGCAGGGCATATCGTGGGCTCCGTCAACGTCGACAACCAGGGCCTCGCGGGCATCGAGAAATACATCGATGACTCCTGGCTGCGAGATCTTCAGTCCCTGGGCTTCACATCAGACCGTACGATGGAGCCGGTCAAGCTGTCCGTCGATCTTCGCGTTCAGCATGTCGTGCGTGACGAGCTGGTAAAGGCGATGGAACGCTACAAGGCGATTGCCGCTGCCGGCATCGTGCTGGATGTAAAGACCGGCGAAGTGGTCGCCATGTCCTCCTTGCCCGACTACGACCCGAACGACCGCTCCCAGGCCCTGGAAAAGGATCGCCTCAACCGGGCGACCGGCGGTGTCTTTGAAATGGGGTCGGTGTTCAAGACCTTCACCACCGCAATGGCGCTGGATTCGGGGGCCGTTTCGATCAACGACAGCTTCGATGCGACGCGCCCGATCAGGGCCGGTGGGCGGACGATTTCGGATTTCCACGGGAAACACCGCATCCTGTCGGTGCCGGAAATCTTCATCTATTCGTCCAACATCGGTACTGCCAAAATGATGCTGGCAACCGGCATCGCGCGCCAGCAGGAATTCCTGAAGCGCCTGCACCTGACCGAACGTCTGAAGACGGAGCTGCCCGAAAACGCAGCGCCTCTGCTGCCGCCGAAATGGAACGAGCTGGCAGCGATGACCATTTCCTTCGGTCACGGTATTTCCGTTACGCCGATGCAGACCGCGGTTGCCGCAGCCGCATTGGTCAATGGTGGCACACTGCTGCCGCCAACCTTCCTGCCGCGCAGCCCGGAAGACGTGCAAAAGCTTGGAAAGAAAGTCGTTTCTCCGGAAACAAGCCGGATAATGCGGTATCTCTTCAGGCTGAACGTGCTCTCCGGTTCCGGCCGACGGGCCGATGTCCCGGGGTACACGGTCGGGGGTAAGACCGGCACCGCAGAGAAGATCGAGAACGGCCGGTATGTGAGCAACAAGCGGCGCAATTCTTTCCTGTCGGCCTTCCCGATGGACGACCCACGCTATGTGGTTCTTGTCGTGGTCGACGAACCGAAACCGGAACGCAAAGGCATCGGTGCAACGGCAGGTCTCAATGCCGCGCCGATGGTCGGGGCAATTATTCGCCGCGCCGCTCCGATGCTTGGTGTCATGCCGCGTTTCAGCAAAGGGGATGAACCAATCGAGATTTCCTATTAAGGAGACGAGTCGAACTTTGAAAACCGGCGGGGTCGCAGCCGAAATCCGGTTTTCTGGAAAAGTTCATTGAAGACGACGCACCAACCGGATGATCGGGTGAAATGGATCTTGAGTATTTAGCTGCCGGGCTGACCTTGCCCGAGGCGGCAGGGGCTCGCAAAATTACGGGGCTGACGGCTGATAGCCGCAAAGTTCAGCCGGGCTTTTTGTTCGCCGCCTTCAAAGGGGTTTCCGTCGACGGGACAAAGTTCGCCCCGGACGCAGCAGCGGCCGGGGCAATTGCCATTCTGTGCGCAGAAGAGACGGCCGCAGATGTGCGTGCGCAGGTGCCGGATACGGTCGCTGTTGTCAGCGCTGCTGAACCCCGTCAGGTCTTTGCAAAAATGGCGTCCCGCTTCTACGGAGCGCAGCCTGACACGATCGTTGCTGTCACTGGCACCGCGGGCAAGACCTCCGTCGCCCATTTCGCCCGGCAAATCTTCCAGGCCGCCGGCCACCCGTCTGCAAGCCTCGGCACCTTGGGGGTGATCAAGCCGGACGGTGAAAGCTACGGCGGGCTGACGACACCGGACCCGGTGGTCTTGCACAAAAAGCTGGCCGAACTGGAAGACGAAGGCGTCAATCACGCGGCACTGGAGGCCTCGTCTCACGGTCTCGACCAGTACCGTCTGGATGGTGTGCGTCTGACAGCTGCCGCGTTCACCAATCTCGGCCGCGATCACATGGATTATCACCCCACGATCGAGCACTACCTCAATGCCAAGCTCCGGCTGTTTGCCGAGTTGCTGCCGGCAGGTGGGACCGTGGTTCTCGATCCGGGTGAGAAATATGCGGACCGTGTCATGGCTGTCGCGCAGGAGCGTGGTCTGCCGATCTTTACCGTTGGGGAAACAGGCCGGAACCTGACCCTGACCGGCTTGAGGCCGGTGGGGGCAGGGCAGGAGCTGACAATCCAGAGCGTGCGCGGCGAATACAAGGTGACGCTGCCCCTGATTGGCCGGTTCCAGGTGTCCAACGCTCTCATCGCTGCCGGTCTTGCCATTGCCGCTGGCATCGACACGGGAACTGCCTTGCGGGCACTTGAAAACCTCAAGGGCGCTCCGGGCCGGCTTGAACTTGCCGGCAGAACGCCGGCCGGCGGACTGGTTTTTGTCGACTACGCCCACAAGCCGGATGCTCTCGATAATGCCCTCGCGGCCCTGAAACCCTTCGCAGGTGGCAAGCTGTCCGTGGTGATCGGCGCCGGTGGCGACAGGGATCCCGGAAAGCGCGAATTGATGGGCGAGGTTGCTGCCCGGCGGGCCGATCTGGTCATTGTCACTGACGACAACCCGCGTTCGGAAGATCCGGCCACCATTCGCAAGGCGGTCATGGGCGGCGCCCCCGGGGCCATCGAGATCGGTGACCGATATGAAGCGATCGCTGAAGGGGTTCGCCGCCTAAAGGATGGCGATATCCTGTGTGTGGCCGGAAAAGGTCACGAAACGGGCCAGATTGTTGGCGACACAGTGATTCCCTTTTCCGATCATGAAGCCGTATTGCGCGCTATCAGCCTTGAAGGAAACAAATGAGCGACCCGCTTTGGACCCTCGATGCTTTTGTTGAAGCTGCCGGTGGCCGCCTTCAGGGTGATGCAGGCGCTGAAATTACCGGAATATCCATCGATAGCCGGACACTGGAGCCGGGCGATGCCTTTGTCGCGATCGCGGGCGACCGTCTGGACGGACATGACTATGTCGCCGCTGCACTGGAAGCCGGTACATCGGTGGCCGTGGTCGCCGAGGATCGCCTGTCGAAGCTGCCGGAAGACGGTCGTTATGTCGTGGTGGACGACCCGCTGGAAGCCATGCGAAAGCTTGGTGTTGCCGCACGGGCCCGCAGCAAGGCCCGTATCGTCGCGGTCACCGGTTCGGTCGGTAAGACCGGCACGAAAGAAGCGCTGCGTCTGACGCTCGCAGAGACCGGCAAGGTTCATGCGTCGGTTGCCTCGTTCAACAATCATTGGGGCGTGCCGCTGACATTGGCGCGCATGCCGGCCGATGCGGAGTTCGGTGTCTTCGAGATCGGCATGAACCACGCCGGCGAAATCTCGCCTCTGGTGAAGATGGTTCGTCCACATGTGGCGATCATCACAACGGTTCACCCGGTGCATCTTGAGTTTTTCGACAGCGTCGAACAGATCGCCAAGGCCAAGGCGGAAATTTTCGATGGGCTGGAACCGGATGGTGTTGCCATCCTGAACAAGGACAATCTGCAGTTCGACCTGCTGAAATTCCTGGCGGTCACTGCCGGGGTTTCCAGAATTCAGACCTTCGGTGAAGATCGCTCCGCGGACAGCCATCTTCAGAAAGCCGTCTCTTATCCCGCCGGGTCGAGTGTCGACGCAAGCATTCTCGGGCAGGAAATCACCTACAAGATCGGTGCCTCTGGCAAGCATCACGTCAAGAACAGCCTGGCGGTTCTGACCGCGGTGGTGGATCTGGGAGCGGATCTTGCGAAGGCAGGCCTTGCCCTTGATGCCATGCGCGCGCCAAAGGGGCGCGGTGAGGTGACCCGGCTGCCAATGCAGAAGGGCGAGTTCAATCTCATCGACGAAAGCTACAACGCCAATCCCGCGTCCATGAAGGCTGCGCTTGCGGTTCTGGGCGAAGCGCCGGTAACACGGCCGGGCCGCCGCATCGCCGTGATCGGCGACATGCGCGAACTGGGTAGCGATTCCGATCGTTTGCACGCCGAGCTGCTCCAGCCGATCACGGATGCCGATATCGACGCGGTCTACTGCGCCGGCCCGCACATGCATGAGCTGTGGAAGCTGTTGCCGCACGATCTGCGCGGACATTACTGCGAAGAAGCAAAAGATCTGGAAGATGTGCTTTTGAGCGAAGTCCGGCCGGGTGATGTTGTTATGATCAAGGGATCTCTTGGAACCCGGATGGGCCCGCTTGTCGAGGCTTTGAAAAAAGAATATCCGCCTGCGGACGATACCGCAGCAGCGTAAGGGGCATTGGATGTTTTATTTCTTGGGGCTATTCGCTGATCAGATTTCAGCGCTGAACGTGTTCCGATACATCACTTTCCGGACCGGCGGCGCAATCATGACAGCGCTGTTTTTCGTATTCCTGTTCGGGCCAAAAATCATTTCAAGTCTCAGGATACGTCAAGGCCATGGTCAGCCCATCCGTGCGGATGGCCCCGAAAGCCACCTCCTGAACAAAAAGGGCACGCCCACCATGGGGGGGCTGATGATCCTGTCGGGTGCCTTGGTTGCTGCGCTCCTGTGGTCGGACCTGACCAATCCGTATGTCTGGGTGGTCATCGGCGTGACCCTCGGTTTCGGCAGTATCGGCTTTTACGATGATTATCTGAAGGTCACCAAATCCTCCCACTCGGGATTTGGCGGCAAGGCTCGTCTGGGTCTGGAATTCCTGATTGCGGGAGGCGCGGCCTTTGCTGTCACACTTCTGGATACGTCCGAATATTCTGAAGCGATCACCTTTCCCTTCATCAAGGATCTGACGCTCAATCTCGGGCTTTTCTTCATCCCCTTCGCGGCCTTCGTGATGGTGGGTGCAGGCAATGCGGTCAACCTGACCGACGGCCTCGACGGCCTTGCTATCGTTCCGGTGATGATTGCCTGTGCCTCATTCGGCCTGATTGCCTACCTTTCCGGTAACGCGGTTTTTGCCAGCTATCTGCAGATCCACCATGTTGCCGGTACCGGCGAACTTGCGGTCATTTGCGGCGCCGTGATCGGAGCCGGTCTCGGCTTCCTGTGGTTCAACGCTCCCCCAGCCGCGATCTTCATGGGCGACACCGGTTCGCTGGCGCTCGGCGGCATGATTGGCGCCATCGCTGTTGCCACCAAACACGAGATTGTTCTTGCCATCATCGGCGGCCTGTTCGTGCTGGAGGCGGTGTCCGTTATCGTGCAGGTGTTCTCCTACAAGCTGACCGGCAAGCGGGTTTTCCGCATGGCGCCGATCCATCATCATTTCGAGCTCCAGGGCTGGACGGAAAGCCAGGTTGTGATCCGTTTCTGGATCATCTCCGTCGTGCTTGCCCTCATCGGCCTCGCGACCTTGAAGCTGAGGTGAGCGCATGATCCCCGTCACCACATTCGACGGCAGAAAGGTTGCCCTCTTCGGCCTCGGCGGGTCCGGGATTGCAACGGCGCGCGCGCTGAAGGCGGGGGGCGCCGATGTGGTCAGTTTCGACGACAACGAAGCGCGGGTCGAACAGGCTGCCGCGGAAGGGCTTGCAACGAAGAACCTTCGGGATCTCGACTGGTCGGACGTTGCCGCGCTGGTTCTTGCCCCCGGCGTGCCGTTGACCCACCCGGTGCCGCACTGGTCCGTGGAACTGGCGCGCGATGCGGGTGTCGAGATTATCGGTGATGTCGAACTCTTCTGCCGCGAACGGCGCAAGCAATGCCCGGCAGCACCGTTGATTGCGATCACGGGCACCAACGGCAAGTCGACGACCACAGCGCTGATCGCCCACCTGCTAACGACCCTCGGCCGCGATGTGCAGCTTGGCGGCAATATCGGCACCCCGGTTCTGGAACTGGAGCCTCCGCAGCCAGGCCGCCACTATGTGGTCGAGTGCTCGTCCTACCAGATCGATCTGGCGCCCACCCTGGATGCGACGGTCGGCATTCACATGAACCTGTCTCCGGATCATCTCGACCGGCATGGGTCCATGGAACATTACGCTGCGATCAAGGAACGGCTGGTTGCCGGTGCCAAGGTGGCCGTGGTGGGTGTGGATGACCGCTTGTCCTCTGCAATTGCCGACCGGATGGAGCTTGCGCGCAAGCCGGTTTGCCGCATCGCCGGGGAAAAAGAACTCAGCAATGGCATCTATGCCCGGCACGGGCGCCTGATGGAGGCCCATGACGGCAGTCAGGTCGAAGTGGCGCTGCTCGGCGGGATCGACAGCCTCAGGGGCGACCATAACGGGCAGAATGCGGCGGCTGCATTCGCGGCGTTGCGGGCACTGGAAATTCCTGCGCCGCAGATCGCAGATGCGCTGAAGACATTTCCCGGTCTTCATCACCGGATGGAAGTGGTGTCGAAGAACGGCCGGATTCTGTTCATCAACGATTCCAAGGCCACCAACGCGGATGCGGCGGCAAGGGCACTGGCGAGTTTCGACAGGATCTACTGGATCGCCGGTGGTCGGGCCAAGTCTGGCGGCATCTCCTCGCTGGACGAATATTTTCCGAAGGTCGCCAAAACCTTCCTGATCGGCGAGGCCGCCCAGGACTTTGCCAAAACGCTGGACGGGCGCGTTCCCTTTAAAATCAGCGGAACGCTGAGCCAGGCTGTGCAGGATGCGGCTGCCGAGGCGGCGGAAGATGGCGCAGAGGAAATCGCCATACTTTTGTCGCCAGCATGTGCAAGTTTTGATCAATTCCCGAATTTTGAATTGCGGGGCGCTGCTTTTGTAGATGCGGTGCGTGCCTTGCCAAATTCCGGCAACACCCAGGAGGTCGCCTGATATGGTTTCGCGCGCTGATCGCAGCCGATTTGCGGAATGGCTCTGGACAGTGGATCACTATCTGTTAGCCGCCTTCAGCTTGCTGATGGTTGGCGGAGTGGTCCTGTCTTTTGCCGCCAGTCCTCCGGTTGCCGAGCGCATCGGTGTCGAAACCTTCTATTTCGTCAAACGTCAGGCCATGTTCCTGATCCCGGCCTTTATGATCATGCTTGCGGGGTCGCTGATGACGCCGCGCATGGTGCGGCGGGCAGCGCTCATCCTCTTCATCGTTTCGCTGGCGATGATGGTCGCCACCCTGTTCCTGGGGTTCGAAGCCAAGGGGGCACGGCGCTGGATCTATATTGCCGGTTTTTCGATACAGCCGTCTGAATTCCTGAAGCCGGCCTTCGTTGTCCTGATTGCCTTCCTGCTGTCGGAAAGCGGCCGTCGGCGCGAGGTGCCGGGGGTGCTCTTCGCCTTTGTGCTGTTTGCTGTTTGCGCCGCTCTCCTGATCGCCCAACCAGATTTCGGGCAGACCATGCTGCTCGGTCTTGTGTGGGCCGGGCTGTTCTTTCTGAACGGAATTTCCTGGCTCATCATCATGGCACTCGGCGCCATAGGGGTCGCAGGCCTTTTGGCGGCCTATGCCTTCCTGCCGCACGTGACCAACCGTGTCGACCGGTTCCTGGACCCAAGCTCCGGTGACACCTTCCAGGTGGACACGGCCAAGGATTCCTTCCTCGCCGGTGGCTGGCTCGGCCGGGGGCCGGGCGAGGGGACCGTGAAGCGGATCCTGCCCGACAGCCATACCGACTTCATCTTCGCGGTGGTCGGCGAGGAATTCGGTGTCATCGCCTGTCTGCTGCTGGTGTCCGTCTTTGCCTTCATCGTGCTGCGGGGCTTGCGCCATGCCAGCCGCGACCAGGATGCCTTCAGCCGTCTTGCAACGGCGGGCCTTACGGTGCTGTTCGGCTTGCAGGCCACGATCAATCTGGCCGTGAACCTCCATCTTATTCCGTCGAAGGGGATGACCCTGCCATTTGTTTCCTACGGCGGCTCGTCGCTGCTGTCGTCCGCCATGACAGCCGGTGCCATTCTGGCGCTCACGCGCAGGCGGCCGCAGCCGTCGCGCGGTGACGTCGTCACGGTAAGCCGGCTTTCTCCGTCATCCCTGATGTAAGGCCAAAAGCCGAACTTATGAGCAAAACTGTTTTACTGACGGCCGGCGGAACAGGCGGCCACCTCTTTCCCGCACAGGCGCTTGCCAGCGAGCTGATCCGGCGCGGCTGGACGGTGGAGCTTGCAACGGACGAACGGGCCGACAAATACGGCACGGCCTTTCCGGCTCGCAACGTTCACATCATCGCCTCTGAGACCATTCGTGGTCGCAATCCCTTTTTGCTGGCCAAGACCGGGGTGAAACTTTTTCTGGGTACGCTGCAGGCGCGCAAGGTGATCAAGGCCTTGAAGCCGGATGTCGTGGCCGGTTTTGGCGGCTATCCGACGTTCCCTCCAATGTTTGCTGCCCGGCTCACCGGTACACCTTCCGTTCTGCATGAAGCGAATGGCGTCATGGGGCGCGCCAACCGCCTGTTGGCGAAGGGCGTTACCGCGATTGCCACGAGCGTCCCGATTGAAGACCTCCCGGTGGACTTCAAGGCCAAGCTGACTGAAACGGGCAACCCCGTGCGAGACGCGGTGCTGGATGCAGCGGAACTGCCCTATACGGCGCCGCTTGCAGGCGGTGAATTCAAGTTGCTGGTTTTCGGTGGCTCCCAGGGCGCCCGCTTCTTTTCCGATCTTCTGCCGCCGGCGGTGGAACACCTGCCTGCGGACATGCGCGCGCGTTTGCGTATCGTGCAGCAATGCCGTCCGGAAGATATGGAACGTGTGCAGGCCGTTTACGACAGCCTGGGCGTTCAAACCGAGTGCGCGCCTTTCTTCCAGGACATGCCCCAGCGGATTGCCCAGGCGCATCTGGTGATTTGCCGCTCTGGTGCATCCTCTGTCAGTGAGCTCAGCGTGCTTGGCCGCCCATCCATTCTGGTGCCGTTGCCCGGTGCGATCGACCAGGACCAGGCTGCCAATGCCAAGGTGCTTGAAAAAGCAGGTGGCGCCTGGCCGATCCGTCAGGTCGACCTGGTACCGGAGCGGCTGGCCCAGGAACTCATCCGTTTCATGAAAGCACCCGAAATGCTGGGCGACGCGGCGCAAAAGGCGCGCAGTGTTGCCAGGCCAGACGCGGTGAAAAGACTTGCCGACCTTGTCGAGCAAGTTGCAGCGAACCAAGGAGAACGGCCATGAAGATGCCGCAGGACATCGGACCGGTTCATTTTGTCGGTATCGGCGGTATCGGCATGAGCGGCATTGCCGAAGTGCTGAAAACCGTCGGCTACACCGTGCAGGGCTCGGACATGGCGGAAAACGCCAATGTTCAGCGCCTGCGTGACAACGGCATCAAGGTAACCGTTGGCCATGCCGCAGAAAACCTGGGCGATGCCGAGGTTCTGGTCGTGTCTTCTGCCATCAAGAAGGACAACCCGGAACTGATGGCGGCGCGTGAAAAGCTGATCCCGGTTGTGCGGCGGGCGGAAATGCTGGCCGAGTTGATGCGCTTCAAGCAGGCGATTGCCGTTGGCGGCACGCACGGCAAGACCACGACCACATCGATGGTCGCTGCCCTGCTGGATGCCGGCGGGGTGGACCCGACCGTCATCAATGGCGGCATCATCAACGCCTATGGCACCAATGCCCGCATGGGCGAGGGTGACTGGATGGTGGTTGAAGCGGACGAAAGCGACGGCACCTTTGTCAAGCTGCCTGCGGACGTCGCCATCGTCACCAACATAGACCCCGAGCACCTGGACCATTACGGCGATTTTGCCGGGGTGCGCGCCGCCTTCCGGCAATTCGTTGAAAATGTGCCGTTCTATGGCTTTGCGGTCATGTGTCTCGATCATCCCGAAGTCCAGACGATGATCGGGACCATTGAGGACCGCCGGGTTGTGACCTATGGCGCCAATCCGCAGGCCGACGTTCGCTACACGGATGTCTCGATGGATGGCGGCAAGTCGATCTTTTCCGTCACGCTTCGCGACCGCCGAAGCGGGGAGGTGATCGAGTTGAAGGATCTGGTGCTGCCGATGCCTGGACTTCACAACGTCTCGAATGCAACGGCCGCCATCGCGGTTGCCTCGCAACTGGGCGTTGGCGCGGAAGATCTCAGGAAAGGGATCGCATCCTTTGGCGGTGTTAAGCGGCGCTTCACGCACACCGGCACGGTCGATGGTGTTCAGATATTCGATGATTACGGCCACCATCCGGTTGAAATCAAGGCGGTGCTCCATGCCGCACGAGAGTCGACCAACGGCAAGGTGATCGCGGTCATGCAGCCGCACCGTTACTCACGCCTGCACAGCCTGTTCGATGATTTTTCCAACTGCTTCAACGATGCCGATGCGGTGATCATCGCTCCGGTCTATGCGGCTGGCGAACAACCGATCAAGGGTGCCGCGCATACGGATCTCGTCTCGGGCATGAAAACCCGCGGCCACAGAAACGTTCGGGCAATCGAAGGGCCGGAAGAACTGCCGGCCTTGATCAAGGAACTGGCCGAACCCGGGGACTTCGTGGTCTGCCTTGGCGCCGGCAATATCACCCAGTGGGCCTACGCGCTGCCGAAGCAGTTGGAAGAGCTTTAAGGAGGTCGTCTCATGGCGTTTCCCGATCTGCTGGAGCAGCATCCGGAGCTTGCAGAAGGTATCCGGGGCAAGCTGACAGCCAATCAGGCACTGTCCGCAGTCACGTGGTTCCGCACTGGCGGCCCGGCGCAGTTGATGTTCCAGCCAGCGGATGAAGACGACCTTGCCGCGTTCCTCAAGAAGCTGCCCAGGGATATTCCGGTGCTGCCGGTGGGGCTCGGGTCCAATCTTCTGATCCGTGATGGCGGGCTTGGGGGTGTTGTCATCCGCTTGAGCGCAAAGGGTTTCGGGAGCGTTGAGGATATCGGCGGCAACAGACTGAAGGCAGGGGCCGCTGTTCCGGACAAGCGTCTGGCAGAAGCCGCGGCCAAAGCCGGTCTTGGCGGCTTTTCCTTCTATACCGGCATTCCGGGCGGCCTTGGGGGCGCGCTGCGCATGAATGCGGGCGCTCATGGCACGGAAACCCGCGAGCGCATGGTCGAGCTGACGGCCATTGACCGGGACGGAAATCGCCACGTTCTGACCAATGCGGACATGGGCTATGCCTATCGCCATTCGGATGCCTCGAAGGACCTGATTTTCACCTCCGCCGTGTTTGAGGGCGTGCCACAGGACGAGGCCTCGATCCGGCAGGAAATGGCCGACGTTGTCGCTCATCGCGAACGGGCGCAGCCAATCCGTGAAAAGACCGGAGGATCCACCTTCAAGAACCCGCCGGGGACTTCCGCTTGGAAGGAGGTGGATGCGGCCGGGTGCCGTGGCTTGACCGTCGGCGGGGCGCAAATGTCCGAAATGCATTGCAACTTCATGATCAACACAGGCACGGCCAGCGGACACGATCTTGAGCTTCTGGGCGAAACCGTTCGCTCTCGCGTCCTGGCGCACAGCGGCATCCGGCTGGAATGGGAAATCAAACGCCTGGGAGAGTTCGGTGCCGAAGGGGCTGTTGAACCGTTTCTGGGTCAGGAAGGGGAGGCCGCCTGATGGCCAGCAAACACGTTGCCGTTCTGATGGGGGGCTGGGTTAACGAACGGCCTGTCAGCCTCGCAAGCGGCACGGGCTGTGCGGACGCGCTGGAGGAAGCTGGCTATCGGGTGACCCGGGTCGATGTCGACCGCAACATCTCCGCTGTTCTCTCAAATCTGAAGCCTGATGTGGCCTTCAACGCTCTGCATGGACCCTTCGGGGAGGATGGTTGCGTTCAGGGAATTTTAGAAGTTCTTAACATCCCGTACACACATTCCGGTGTGCTCGCTTCCAGCCTCGCAATGAACAAGGTGACGGCAAAAGCGGTGATGAATGCAGCCGGAATTCCGGTCACCGAGCACCTTGTCGTGAACCGCCGGGAGATCACTCGGGAGCACCCGATGAAGCCGCCCTACGTGTTGAAACCCATCAACGAGGGATCGAGCTTCGGAGTGCTGATTGTCAAGGAAGATCAAGAGTTTCCACCCCAGGAACTGGGTCGTGAAGACTGGCCCTACCCCGATGTGCTGATGTGCGAAAAGTTCATTGGGGGACGGGAGCTGACCTGTGCTGTCATGGACGACACGGCTCTGGGCGTCATCGACATAGTGCCGTTAGGTCACGGTTTCTACGATTACGACGCAAAATATGCACAAGGTGGTTCAAAACACATTCTTCCTGCAAAAATTTCACCGATTGTTTACCAAACCATAGAGACACTAGCAGTTAAGGCACATCAGGCTTTGGGTTGTCGCGGTGTTTCCCGCGCCGACTTCCGATTCGATGAAAAGGAAGACGGGTCCGGAGAGCTGATTTGCCTGGAAGTAAACACGCAGCCAGGCATGACGCCGACTTCTCTTGTGCCCGAAATGGCGGCCCACAAGGGGATGAGTTTCAAGGACCTGGTCAGTTGGATGGTTGAGGACGCAAGTTGCTGTCGATAAGGCGCAAACATTACCGGGACACGATGACCCCGCTGGAAGCCGAGCTGGCTCCGCGTGGGCGCGGTGTGTCGCGTTTGCACCGTCAGCCGGTGTGGCGTTCGGCCGGGCGCCTTGCGGATCTGCCGCGTTGGACCGGTTCTGCTGCTGCACTGACTTTCTTAACCTTAACAATTGGTTATGGAATAGTCATAGGGGGACACGGCCGGCTTGTTTCCGACAGTCTCCTGTCCGCTGCGGGTTTCGGGATCGAAGCCGTCAAGCTGTCCGGTCAGCGCGAAATCAACGAGTTCCAGATCCTGGAAGCCCTGGAAATTCACGAGGGCTCTTCGCTTGCCCTGTTCGACGCCAACGGCGCCCGCGAACGTCTCAACGAAATGCCCTGGGTGAAGAGCGCTTCGGTGATGAAGCTCTACCCGAGCACGCTGCAGATCAACATCGAGGAGCGGGTGCCCTATGCGCTGTGGCAGCGCGGCGACCTTGTCTCCATCGTAAACGAATCAGGTGACGTGATTACTGACGATGTGGATGGGCGCTATGCCAATCTGCTGCTCGTCGTGAATCACGGCGCTCAGCGCCGGGCGTCCGAGATCAACAAGGCGCTGGAAAAGGTTCCGTCCCTGCGCCCACGCGTGCGCGCGGCCTTCCTGATCAGTGATCGCCGCTGGGATTTGCAGCTTGAGAACGGGATTTCGATCCGCTTGCCCCAAGACAATATCGACGCCGCATTGGCAGATCTGGTGAAAATGGATGAAGAAAGCGGGCTTTTGTCCCGGGATGTCGTTGCAATCGACATGCGTCTTGCTGACCGCGTGACCGTGCGCCTGTCCGACGAGGCTGCAGAGCAGCGCAAGGTCATGACTGGCGGCAAGGGCCGTTCAGGCAAGAAGGAGCGTGACACATGAGCCGCTCCAGCAACAATCTCTACCTGCCGAAGATGCGTCCGCTGCCAACCCGCCGCGCTGTTATCATGTCGGTTCTCGACGTAGGCTCCACGAAGATTTGCTGCCTGATCGCCAAACTGGTGCCGCAGGAAGAAAAAGCGATCCTGTCCAGCCGCTCCCACAAGGTGGAAGTGCTGGGCTATGGCTACCAGCGTTCGCGCGGTATCAAGTCCGGCGTTGTCGTCGACATGGATGCGGCCGAACAGGCCATCCGCCTGGCCGTCGACAGTGCCGAACGCATGGCCGGGGTGACGGTGGAGTCGCTGATCTCCAACATCAGCTGCGGCCGCCTGCAGAGCGAGATCTACAGCGCCAACGTTCCGCTGGCCGGTGACAGCGTGTCGGAAGCCGACATCCAGCGGGTGCTTTCCGCCGGGTCGAGCCATTCCGTCACCGACGGCCGGGCCGTGACCCACGCGCTCCCGATTTCCTATTCGCTGGACGGCAGCCGCGGTATCCGCGATCCGCGCGGCATGATGGGCCACAAGCTGGGCGTCGACATGCAGGTGGTAACGGCGGAAGTCCCGCCGGTGCGCAATCTGGAACTGTGTATCAACCGCGGCCACCTTCATGTGGAAACCATGGTTGCGACGCCGTTTGCCAGTGGTCTGTCCACCATCGTCGATGATGAAGCCGAGCTTGGCGTCGCCTGCATCGATATGGGCGGCGGCACGACCACTCTGTCGGTCTTTGTCGACGGTCACATGGTGCACCTCGATGCGATTGCCGTTGGCGGCAATCACGTGACCACCGATATCGCGCGCGCCTTCGCAACCCGTCTGCAGGATGCGGAGCGCCTGAAAACCCTTTATGGCTCGCCGCTGGCGTCCAGTTCGGATGACCGTGATCTGCTCACGGTGCCGCCGCTGGAAAGCGACAGCGACCTGCCCAACCAGATCCCACGCTCGGCGTTGACCCGGGTTATCCGGCCGCGCGTGGAAGAAATCCTTGAACTCGTGAGAGATCGGCTGACGGCGTCCGGCTTTGCCGGGCGTGTCGGTAAGCAGATCGTTCTGACCGGGGGCGCAAGTCAGCTCACGGGTCTTGGAGAAGTTGCGCGTCACATCCTGGGGCGCAACGTCCGTCTTGGCCGGCCTCTAGGCGTCGCCGGTCTTCCCGAGGCTGCCAAAGGTCCGGCATTTGCCGCCGCTGTTGGCCTCTTGATTTATCCGCAGGTCGCTCAGATCGAACAGTTCGAACACAAGAACAGACGATCAGGGTGGGGCGGGCAATCTGGTTACCTGGCCCGTGTGGGCCAATGGATCAGGGAAAGCTTCTGACGACATGAGCCAAGAAGACGACATCCAGGAATTTGAGCTGCCAGCAATGGCAGAGGAGATTAGGGAAGAAGAGGCTACTCCCGTACCGGGGGCGCCAGTGGGTCGCGAGGATAATATGACCATCAACCTGAAGATGCCCGACATTCAGGAGCTGAAGCCGCGTATTACGGTCTTCGGCGTAGGCGGCGCGGGCGGAAACGCCGTCAATAACATGATCACTGCAGGCCTCCAGGGTTGCGACTTCGTCGTTGCCAACACGGATGCCCAGGCACTGGCCATGAACCATTCAGACAGGCTCGTCCAGATGGGCGTGGCCGTGACTGAAGGTCTTGGTGCAGGCTCCCAGCCGGAAGTCGGCTGCGCGGCTGCCGAGGAAGTGATCGACGAAATCAACGATCACCTGTCCGGATCGCACATGGTGTTCATCACCGCCGGCATGGGCGGCGGAACCGGCACCGGCGCTGCACCCGTTATTGCACGGGCGGCACGCGAGCAGGGTATACTGACGGTAGGTGTGGTGACCAAACCGTTCCAGTTCGAAGGCGCACGCCGTATGCGGATCGCCGATTCCGGTATCGAGGAACTGCAGCGGAGCGTCGATACACTGATCGTCATTCCGAACCAGAACCTGTTCCGGATTGCCAACGCCCAGACCACTTTCGCCGACGCATTCGCGATGGCCGACCAGGTGCTCTATTCGGGTGTTGCCTGCATCACCGACCTGATGGTGAAGGAAGGTCTCATCAACCTCGACTTCGCCGACGTTCGTTCCGTGATGCGCGGCATGGGCAAGGCGATGATGGGTACAGGCGAAGCCAGCGGCGAAAAGCGCGCGCAGCAGGCGGCTGAAGCTGCCATTGCCAACCCGCTCCTCGACGAGTCTTCGATGAAAGGCGCCAGAGGCCTGCTCATCTCCATCACCGGCGGCAATGACCTGACGCTGTTCGAGGTGGATGAAGCAGCTACACGTATCCGTGAGGAAGTCGACGCCGACGCCAACATCATCCTGGGCGCGACCTTTGACGAAACGCTGGATGGTCTCATCCGCGTGTCTGTCGTTGCAACCGGCATTGACAAGGAGGAAGGCCTTGCGGCTAACACGTTTCCCGGAACAGCAGCTCAGCCAGTAAAGGCAGAAGCTCCGGCAATGAGCCGGACGCCGGAAATCAACACCGCACGCCAGGCCGCAGCCGCTGAAAAGGCTCACGCCGAAGATGCTGCTGCCAAGGCCGTTGCCAACCTGGAACGCGAGCTGGCCATTCCGGACCCGCAGCCTGTTTCCGTTGCCAGCGACCCGGCAGTGGAAATCAAGAAGGTGCAGCCTACGGCTGGATCGCTTGCGGCCAAGCCGCAGATGCTCGACATTGAAGAAGAAACCCGGGCACCTGTTGCAGAAGACACGCCGGTCAGCCAGCCTTACATTCCGCCGGTTGCCGCCGAGCACAATCCGACTCCGCGTATGCCGCGGGTCGAGGATTTCCCGCCGATCGCTCAGCGTGAAATCCAGGCAAGGCAGCAGACGGCACAAGTAGCTCAGCCTCAGCAGCCGGCCGCACAGCAGCAGCAGCCTGCAGCTCAGCAGCGCCCGCAGCAGCCTGCTCCGGCACCGAGCTATGAAGAACATGGCGAAGACGACCGCCGCCCGATGGGGCTGCTGCGCCGTCTCGCAAGCGGCCTTGGCCGTCATCACGAAGAAGATCAGGAGCATGACATGGCCGCCGCACCGGCCCCACGTCCGGCTCCGCAGATGCAGCCGGCCCAGCAGGCCGCTCCGCGTGCACCGCAGCAACGTCCCGCAGCCCATGGCGCTGCAGGCCAGCTCGACAACACCGGACGGGCTACGCCGAAGCCGGTGAGCGCGACTGAAGACGAGCAGTTGGAAATTCCGGCGTTTCTCCGCCGCCAGGCCAACTGATTCGACACTCGATCATCTTCCCTGATCGTTACAGCCCGGAGTTCACACTCCGGGCTGTTTCCGTTACGGAACAAATTTCCTTTTTAATTCAGTGCGTTGCTGGCCTGTGAATCGTTACAAACCGTAATAAAGCTTTATTTCGCCCAAATGGGGTTCGGGACTATGTTCCCAGCCAACGCGGGATCGTTAAAAGTCCGTGACTCGCCATGAGTAAACGAAGGGCTTGTTTCCGCTGCAAACCGGAAGGGCTGGGTTTATGACCGCATATGTTGACCGACAGACGACGCTAGACGATCAGGTGACCCTGACCGGAATCGGCGTTCATTCGGGCAAACCAGCGTCGATCACTCTTGTCCCCGCCGAAGCTGGCGTGGGGATTGTGTTCACCCGCACCGACCAGGAAAATTCAGTCGAAGTTCCGGCTCTCTGGAACAAGGTGTCCGCAACGGCGCTTTGCACCGTCCTTGGCGATCCGTCCACTGAAGGTGTGGCAACCGTCGAACATCTGATGGCTGCGTTGGTCGGCATGGGCGTCGACAACCTGATCGTGGAGATCGACGGACCGGAAATGCCTGTCATGGATGGCAGCAGCGTTGCATTTGTCGAGGCTATCGAGCAGATCGGCCTCAAGCGCCTGGATCGGGGGCGCCGGTACCTCAAGGTGAAGAAGACCGTTCGTGTCAACAATGGCACGGCATGGTGTGAGCTTCATCCTTACAACGGCACCAAATTCGACATCACCATCGACTTCGATACGCCGCTGATCGGCCGTCAGCAGTTTGAATCCGAAATCACGCCGGATGTGTTCCGTGACGAACTGTGCCGGGCGCGTACTTTCGGTTACGTGAAGGATGTGGAGCAGCTTTGGAAGATGGGCTTTGCCCTCGGCTCGTCACTGGAAAATTCCGTGGCCATTTCCGAGGACAAGGTGCTCAATCCGGAGGGCACCCGCTGGCCGGACGAGTTTGCGCGTCACAAGGCACTCGACGCTGTTGGCGATCTGGCTCTGGCCGGTCTGCCGATCCTGGGCCTGTACCGCTCCTACAAGGGCGGTCACAAGATGAACCACGCGATCCTGGTCAAGCTTTTCGAAGATCCGAGCTCCTTCGAAATCGTCGAGTCACCTGCGTTCCGCAAGGTCGGTCAGGTCGACAAGGGCGGCATCGCAGCTGCGGCGGCTTTCGGCCCGGACGTTTCCTGACGCACTTTTGATCGGCCGCTTCCTGGGAGCGGCCGTTTTTATTTCGGCGGAATTCGGAAGCTAATTGCACCGGTTGCCATAAAATTGCTCAAAAAAACCGTCAGATGGCCGATGAGGACGTGACGGGGACCGGTGATTTCCGCTAAACACTCCTGTCGATAAATTTGCAAGGCTCTACGACATGGGCCTTAGGGGCTTTAAAGGCCCGGGAGTATAGGCGTGAACGGAATGGACACTGGTTCTGAAGTGAGCAGAGCCAAACACATGAAGACCTTCCTGAGACTGGCCGTTCTGGCTGTGCCGCTTGCGCTTGCCGCTTGCGGTGGCAAGGACGATCTCGATGAGCTTGCACTCAACGATACGCCGCCGGAAGTTCTGTTCAACGAAGGCCTGTCCCTGCGCGCGCAAGGCAAACTGCGCGATTCGACCCAGAAGTTCGAAGAGCTCGACAAGCTTTATCCCTACTCGGAATATTCCAAGAAATCGCTGGTGAACCTGGCGTTCCTGAACTATTCGCGCGGCAAATACACGGAAACCGTGACTGCGGCGAAGCGGTTCGTGACGCTTTACCCGGGCGATGAGGATTCAGCCTACATGCTGTATCTGGCCGGTCAGGCCTATTTCCGCCAGATGCCCGATATTACCCGCGACCAGGCCGTGACCCGCAAGGCCGCCGGTGCCTTCAACGAGCTTATCCAGCGTTTCCCGGATTCGGAATATGTGCCGGATGCCGAGAGCAAACTGCGGATCGTGCACGACCAGCTTGGCGGCAAGGAAATGCAGATTGGCCGCTTCTATCTGAAGAAGCGCAACTACATTGCGGCCATCAACCGCTTCAAGACGGTGGTGGTCGATTATCAGACGACGCGCCACGTGGAAGAAGCACTGTTCCGCCTGACCGAAGCCTACTACGCGCTCGGTGTTGTCAACGAAGCGCAGACGGCTGCCGCCGTGCTTGGGCACAACTATCCTGACAGTCAGTGGTACAAGGATGCCTATTCGCTGTTGAACAAGGGCGGATATGAGCCTTCGGAAGACAGTGGTAGCTGGATCAGCCGCGCCTTCAAGAGCGTCTGACGCCCAGATCAATCCCAAATTGGCTTCAGCCTCGCAAATGAGGTTGAAAAGGCCCAAACAGGCTCTTTCAAGACGCTTCGGTCCTCCTATATGGTGGGCCGAACTTTAAGGAGCACCCCTGCATGCTGGTCGCGCTGTCTATCCGTGACATCGTTCTGATCGACCGTCTTGACCTTGAATTTGCCACTGGAATGTCGGTTCTCACCGGCGAGACCGGTGCCGGCAAATCCATCCTCCTCGATTCCCTGTCGCTGGCACTCGGCGCACGCGGCGATGCCGATCTTGTGCGCCACGGTGAGGCGCAGGGGCAGGTGACGGCCGTTTTCGATGTTGCGGCGGACCATCCCGTGCGAACTTTCCTGCGGGAAAATGACGTCGATGACGACGGTGACATCATCCTGCGCCGCATTCAGACATCAGACGGGCGCACAAGGGCTTTCGTCAACGATCAGCCGGTCAGTGCCGGGTTGTTGCGGCAGGCGGGCGCGCTGCTGGTGGAAATTCACGGGCAGCATGACGACCGTGCCCTGGTCGACCCTGAAAGTCACCGTGCCCTCATTGATGTCTTTGGCGGTCTGACCGCAGAGGCCGAAGCCGTTGCACAGGCCTTTGCGACCTATCGCGCCGCTGACAAGGCGGTGAGTGATCATGAGAAACGGATTGAAGCCGCGCGGAACGAAGCCGACTTCCTGCGCGCTGCCGTCGACGAACTGTCGGCCCTCAAGCCGGAAGCCGGCGAAGAGGACCAACTGGCTGCGCGGCGCACAGACATGATGGCGGTCGAGAAGATCGCGGGCGATCTCAACGAGGCATTCGAAACCCTGAACGGCACGGCGTCACCGATCCCGGAACTTGCCAGCCTGCTGAGGCGGCTGGAACGCAAGGCCGATCAGGTGCCCAATCTGCTCGGGCTGCCTGTCCGCACGCTTTCCGAAGCCCTGGATCTTCTGGAAGAAACGCGCGGCGGGCTGGAAACCGCGCTTCGCGAGACGGAATTCGACCCCCGCGAGCTGGAAGCGGTTGAAGAACGTCTGTTTGCGCTTCGCGCCGCCTCGCGCAAGTACTCCGTGCCGGTTGATGAGCTGTCCGGTCTGTGTGCCCGGATGAGTGGGGATCTGGCGGATCTCGATGCCGGTGAGGACAAGCTGGCAGCGCTGGTGAGTGCTGCGGTCAAGGCCCGGACGGAATACGACAAGAAAGCCGCAAACCTTTCGGAAAAGCGCCGCAAGTCGGCCAAGGCATTGGAAAAGGCGGTTGAGACCGAGCTGCCCGACCTGAAGCTGGAACGGGCAAAATTCATTGTAGAACTGGAAAGCAATCCGGAAAGCCGCAGTCGTTCGGGCATCGATCAACTGGAATTTCATGTTCAGACCAACCCGGGCACCAAGCCGGGGCCGATGATGAAGGTGGCGTCAGGCGGGGAACTTTCCCGCTTCCTGCTGGCGCTCAAGGTCTCGCTGGCCGACAAGGGCTCGGCCCCGACGCTGGTATTCGATGAAATCGACACAGGGGTTGGAGGAGCGGTTGCGGAGGCCATCGGCCTGCGGCTTGCGCGCCTTGCCGGCAGTGTTCAGGTTCTCACTGTCACGCATGCGCCGCAGGTGGCAGCCCGTGCCGCAGGGCATTTCCTGATCGCCAAGGAAGCGACCAGGAAGGATCGGGTCGCAACGCGCGTCCAGCGGATCGATGAAGATCACCGCAGCGAGGAAATCGCGCGCATGCTGGCCGGTAGCGTCATCACCGAAGAAGCGCGGGCGGCGGCACGCCGCCTTCTAGCCGCCGCCGAATAAGCGCATCGGATCGGGGGGCTGCCGACCAAAAAAGAGGGCAGGAGCTTTCGCTCCCACCCAGTGGTGCTTTTGAGCTGATAAGTGCCGGTCTTACGGCTCTTTCACCAGCGGTGCTTGTTTCATGTCCGGCAGCTTGATCTCGCTTTTGCCAATGTTCGGCACATTCAACTCGATGCTCAGTTCATCGTCGTTCGTGAAAAAGCCATTGGCGTAAAGCAGGCCGGCGGCAATCAGTGCAACAACAAGAGCTCCGGCCATGAACCATCCTGCGCTGTTGCGCGTCGATTTCTCGACATAATGCGTTTCACGGTCCTGATAAGCCATTTGTGTCTCCTCATTCCAACAGTCACCAGCGTCAAGATTTGCCGGTTCGATGTGCTATCAACGCTTGAGCCGGTCATTCGGTTCCGCTATCCGGTTTAATCGGGCAATCAACCCGTCCTCTCCCGCTGAAACATTTCGTGAAGACAACATGACCGATACCTCCTTCGCCCAAACCGACATCGAAGCCCTGACGCAGGAGGAAGCGCAGGTTGAGCTGAAGCGGCTGGCGGACGAAATCGCCGAACACGACCGGCGTTATCACCAGGAAGATGCCCCGGTCATCTCGGACGCGGATTATGATGCCCTGCGCCGGCGCAATGCCTCAATTGAAGCCCGGTTTCCAAATCTGATTCTTGCAGATGGTCCGTCGGCACAGGTTGGGGCGGCACCGGCCTCCGGGTTCGGCAAGATCACCCACCGGGTGCCGATGCTGTCGCTGGACAATGCTTTCAATGACGACGACGTCCGGGATTTCGTCGGCCGCGTGCGCCGGTTTCTGAAATACGATCCGCTGATGGGCGCATTGGCGGTTACCGCAGAGCCGAAGATCGACGGTCTGTCTCTGTCTCTTCGGTATGAAAACGGCACGCTGGTTTATGCGGCAACGCGCGGTGACGGCACGACGGGTGAAAATGTCACCGAGAATGCGAAGACCATAAAGGACATTCCCGAAAAACTATCCGGCACGGTGCCGGACGTGGTGGAGGTGCGCGGCGAAGTCTATATGGCGCACAAGGATTTTCAGGCGCTGAACGATCGTATGGCAGCCAATGGCGGCAAGGTTTTTGCCAACCCGCGCAACGCTGCGGCAGGCTCTCTGCGCCAGTTGAAGTCCGAAATCACGGCCTCCCGCCCGCTGCGCTACTTTGCCTACGCCTGGGGCGAAATGAGCGCGCTGCCGGAAGACACCCAGTTCGGCATGGTCAAGCAACTGGAAGCCTGGGGCTTTCAGATCAATCCGCTGATGAAGCGCTGTGAAACCGTCGAGGAGTTACTTGAGGTCTATCACGGCATCGAGGAAAGCCGAGCCCAACTCGATTACGATATCGATGGCGTGGTCTACAAGGTCGACCGTCTGGACCTGCAGGAGCGCCTCGGATTTGTCTCGCGGTCTCCCCGTTGGGCGATTGCACACAAGTTTCCGGCCGAACAGGCCTTCACCATCCTCAACGACATCGAGATCCAGGTTGGCCGCACGGGCGCCTTGACGCCGGTTGCCAAGCTGGAGCCGATCACGGTGGGCGGTGTCGTCGTTTCAAACGCAACCTTGCACAACGAAGACTATATCAAGGGGATCGGCCAGGATGGTGAGCCGATCCGCGGTGGCAAGGACCTGCGCATCGGCGATACGGTCAAGATCCAGCGCGCCGGCGATGTCATTCCGCAGATTGTCGATATCGACCTGGACAAGCGCCCCAAAGGGGCGGAAGCCTTCGAGTTTCCGACAATCTGCCCGGCCTGTGGCAGCCACGCGGTGCGCGAGGAAAAGGAAAACACCGGCCGCCGCGATGCCGTGCGCCGCTGCACCGGCGGCTTGATCTGCCCGGCGCAGGCAACGGAAAAGCTGAAGCATTTCGTGTCGCGCAATGCCTTCGACATTGAAGGCTTAGGCGACAAGCAGGTCGATGCCTTCTACAAGGAAGGCCTGGTGATGGCTCCGGCAGATATCTTCACGCTGGAGGAACGGGACAAACGCTCTCTCACCAAGCTGCGCAACCGGGAAGGCTGGGGCGCCGTTTCGGCAAAGAACCTGTTCGAGGCAATCAATGCCCGGCGCGAGATCGATCTCCACCGCTTCATTTTCGCCCTCGGCATTCGCCACGTCGGGGAGGGGAATGCCAAGCTGCTGGCGCGTGCCTACGGCTCCTGGGCAACGTTCTACGCCGCCATGAAGGCCGTGCACGATATGGAGGGGGAGCCCTGGGCCGAACTCAACGATATCGACGGCATCGGACATATCGTTGCCGAGGCGCTGGCGGAATTCTTCGCCGAACAGCACAATCTCGACCAGCTTGATGCGCTTCTGGGTGAGGTGTCGCCGAAGGATGCGGAAAAGGTCGATGCCTCGGGCTCGCCGGTCGCCGGCAAGACGGTGGTCTTCACCGGCTCGCTGGAGCGCATGACACGCGACGAAGCCAAGGCCATGGCCGAACGCTTCGGTGCCAAGACCGCGGGTTCCGTGTCTAAAAAGACCGACCTTGTGGTGGCTGGCCCCGGCGCCGGCTCCAAGCTGAAAAAGGCGCAGGAGCTGGAGATCGAGGTGATTTCCGAAGATGACTGGTTCGACCTGGTAGGGGCCTGAAGGCTCCTTCCAACAAGTTTTCGCGGTTTTGAAGAAAAGACAGGATTTCGCCGGCTGTGAAATGACCTGAACTTCGGGCACCTGCGTTTACTGGATCCCCGCCTTCGCGGGGATGACCAAATAGCGGGCAGGGGCTTTGTTTTCATTTCGCAGGGCGCCACGCCATCCGTTGTCATCCCGGTTTGACGCGAAGCGGCAAGACCGGGATCCAGTACCCACCTGTGTTGGCCGCAGCCGCGAGCCTTCGGGTTTCCTGAACTCTGTCGCCGCTGTGTCAAACCGTGGTTGCTTTACGCAGTTGCCGGAGCAAATCAGGAAAGCCCGGCTCTTGTCCCCACCAAATCGGACATTCGCGCCTCGCCAGCGCAGGTATGTTGCTATATTGTTCTCAAAACAAGCGCTTGAAACCGGACCAGTAAACCATGACCGACCCGGACGGGTACGACGATTCCTTTGACGATCCTTTCCAGCCTATCGGCACGCGGGCAGAGCCCGCGCCTGCACCGGTGCGGCCGCAAGGCGGGATCGCGGCCCGGGCGATGGCGGCACGGCGGGCGCCGGATTATCTGACCGGGCTGAACCCGGAACAGCAGCTGGCGGTGGAAACCACCGAAGGGCCGGTTCTGGTGCTGGCGGGTGCAGGAACCGGGAAAACCCGTGTGTTGACGACCCGCATCGCCCACATTCTGGCGTCTGGCCTTGCACGTCCTTCCGAAATTCTGGCCGTCACCTTTACCAACAAGGCCTCGCGCGAGATGAAAGAGCGCATCGCCGGTTTTGTCGGCGGCAATGTGGAAGGCATGGCCTGGCTCGGCACGTTTCACTCCATCTGCGTGAAAATCCTGCGCAAGCATGCCGAACTGGTCGGTTTGAAATCGTCATTCTCGATCCTCGACACCGACGACCAGATCCGCCTGATCAAGCAGATCATCCAGGCCGAGGGGCTGGACGACAAGCGCTGGACGGCCAAGACCTTCGCTGGAATTCTGGATAGCTGGAAAAACCGGGCGCTGGGGCCAAAGGATGTCCCGGAAGGGGAGGCGCGGGCGTTTGCCAACGGTAAGGGCCGCAAGCTTTACGAGGAATATCAGGAACGCCTGTCGATCCTGAACGCGGCCGATTTCGGCGACCTGCTGCTGCATGTCATCACGCTGTTCAAGACCCAGCCCGATGTTCTGAAGGAATATCAGCGCCGGTTCCGCTACATGCTGGTGGATGAATATCAGGACACCAACATAGCCCAGTATCTGTGGCTGCGGCTGCTGGCGCAGGGCAATCCGAATGTCTGCTGCGTCGGTGACGATGATCAGTCGATCTATGGCTGGCGCGGGGCGGAAGTGGACAACATCCTGCGCTTCGAACACGACTTCAAAGGCGCGGTAGTCATTCGCCTTGAGCGTAATTACCGCTCGACCAGCCACATACTGGCGGCAGCGTCTCACCTGATTGCCTTCAACGAAGGCCGGCTCGGCAAAACGCTGTTCACCGATTTCGAAGAGCCGGACCACGATCTGGTGTCGGTGGCCTCCGTCTGGGACGGCGAGGAAGAAGCCCGCACCATTGGCGACGAAATCGAGTCCCTTCAGGCCAAGGGTCATTCGCTCAATGAAATGGCGGTTCTGGTGCGCGCGTCCTTTCAGATGCGCGAGTTCGAAGACCGTTTCGTTACGTTGGGGCTGAACTACCGGGTCATCGGCGGTCCGCGCTTTTATGAGCGTATGGAAATCCGCGATGCCATGGCCTATTTCCGCTGTGTCGTGCAACCCGCGGACGATCTGGCGTTCGAGCGTATCGTCAACACGCCGAAGCGTGGCCTTGGCGATGCGACGCTCAAGCTGGTGCATGGTGTCGCCCGGGCGGAACGAATCCCGCTGATGCAGGCTGCGAGTCAGTTGATCGACACCGAGGAACTGAAGCCTAAGCCGCGTAACGGACTGAAATCCGTGCTCGACAACTTCGAGCGTTGGCGGCGCCAACTCGACCAGATGAAACACACCGAACTGGCGGAAATCATCCTGGACGAAAGCGGTTATACGGAGATGTGGCGGCAGGACCGCTCGGCGGAAGCGCCGGGGCGGCTCGACAACCTGAAGGAACTGATCCGGTCGATGGACGATTTTGAATCCATGGCCGGGTTCCTGGAACATATCTCTCTCGTCATGGACCGGGACAGCGCGGATGTGACCGACGCCGTGTCCATCATGACGCTGCACTCGGCAAAGGGGCTGGAGTTCGACACCGTGTTCCTGCCCGGCTGGGAAGAAGGTCTGTTCCCGCATCAGCGCGCGCTGGACGAATCCGGCCGCGCTGGTCTGGAGGAAGAACGCCGGCTGGCCTATGTCGGTATCACTCGGGCGAAAAAACGTGCGAAGCTCTACTTCGCATCCAACCGACGCATTCACGGCCTTTGGCAGTCAACCGTCCCCTCAAGGTTTCTGGATGAACTGCCGCCGGACCATGTGGAGATCGCGGAAGCCTCGTCCAACTATGGTGGCTATGGCGGCGGCGGGTATGGCGCGTCGCGGTTCGACAGCCACGATCCGTTCGACAAGGGCAGCTATTCCACGCCGGGCTGGCAACGAGCACAACGTGCCAAGAAGTCCTCCAGCGGGTTTTCCGATGGTGGCGGGCGCGGCTACCAGTCCGCACGGCAGAAGCGACAGGGACCGTTGACCATCGAAGGGGAACTGGTCGCGAAATCCGTCAGCGACACGCCGTCGGAATTCTCTGTTGGCGAACGCGTGTTTCACATCAAGTTCGGCTATGGAGCGATCAAGTCGATCGAAGGCAACAAGCTGACCATCGATTTTGAAAAGGCCGGGGTGAAGAAGGTCATCGACAGTTTCGTCGAACGGCACTGACCGGCGCGTTGCCAGAACGTTGACCGGAATGCTCCCGCACGCTGTTTCTCTTGGATAGGAACGGCAAAGCGGGGGCTGCTCGCTCCTAATGCGTTAAAGGTCAACGCCCTGTGGTTTGATCAGCATGTCGCGCTCCTTCAGGAACGGGTGAATACCAACCGCTTCCCGCAGAACTTCCTGTCCTGCATCCACCCGGCCAAGCGTCATCAGGATGATTGCCTTTCCGGACAGGGCTCCAAAGTGGCGGGGTTCCAGCTCCAGGGCGCGTTCGATATCGTCCAGACTGGCTTCATAGTTGCCTTGCAGGAACAGGATGAAGGCGCGCTGGTTCCAGCCTTCCGAATAGTCCGGAGCCTCTGCCACGACCTGGTCGAGCAACTCCTTTGCTCCCTGAAAGTCGTAACCGTCGCGCCGTCGCATCGCCTCATCCACTTTTTTCCGGATATCCGGGCTTGGGGCAGCATCCAGCCAACTATTCCAGATGTCGTCTTCTATCCGGCTGGCTTCTTCCTCTGTCGGCGCATTTTTCAAGGCCTTGAACAGGGCGTCCTGTTCTGCCGTCGCACCGGCTGGCAGCACGAGCAGGGTGAGGCAGATGGCTGCGGCGAGCAGCACCACACCTGCGGAGTGCCAAAACGCTTGCGAAAAAAGGCGTGTCATGGGTGTTTCCTCGCATTTCCTATGCAAATGGGGCGTAGGCCCGGTTTGCCCAGTCCACCCGCCGTTTCAAGCTGGCATCGGCTGCCGCTTCCCGCTATACCGCACGCCTTGACCCCAACAACAACAGGCGCGAGCGGCAATGAAAACCATCCGGGTGCGGATCACGGCTGAAGAACTGGAAGCCAAGCGGATCTCCGAAATCCTTGAAAGGGCCTTCGAGGACGACGGCAATCCGGTGACGATCTATGAAGCAACGCCGGATGGGCGCCTCTGGGCGGCTGAAATCCTTCTGTTCGACATGGAGCCGGATGATGCGGCTGCGACCGTTCGTGACCGTGTCGGCGCGGATGCCTTCGCCGCGCCGCTGGAAGCGGAAGAACTGCCGGACATCAACTGGGTGGAAAAGTCTCTGGAAGGGCTGAAGCCGGTGAAGGCCGGACGGTTTGTCGTTCACGGTGGTCACGACCGGGACAAGGTTCCAGGCGGGGCCATCGGCATCGAGATCGAAGCCGCGCTTGCTTTCGGAACCGGCCACCACGGCACGACCGCCGGCTGTCTTGAGGAAATCGACCGGCTGCTGTCGATGCGCGAGTACGACAGCATTCTCGATCTGGGCACAGGCACCGGCGTGCTGGCAATTGCCGCCGCGCTTCAATCCCGCCAACCTGTGCTGGCAACCGACATCGACGCGGTCGCGACGAAAACGGCTTTGGAAAATGCGCGTCTCAACGGTGCTGGACATTTGGTGAAGGGCTTCACGGCCAACGGTATCGATGACCGCCGGTTCCGCCACTACGGTCCGTTCGACCTGGTGATCGCCAACATCCTGGCGCGGCCGCTGATGAAAATGGCCAAATCCATCGGCGAACGCATGACCCCGACCGCAACCCTTGTGCTCTCCGGCCTCAGGGTCGAAGACGGGCCGCGAATCCTGTTCGCTTACGGGTGCCAAGGGTTCATTCTGGACCGGCGCGGCGAAAAGGACGGCTGGCTGACACTGACGCTCGTGCGGGGCAGGAAACACGCCTGATACCAGTTTCCCGTTTGCCGAGGGTCTGCTTGATCACGTCCTCAGCCCGCGAAGCGCGCTTGCGCGCGTCTTAAAGGATCGGCCAAACGCCTCGCGTGGTTCGCCCGTTCCTGTTTCCAAATACAAAAAGACCCGCCGGAAATACCGGCGGGTCTTTTTTTGCACAGTGGTCTTTAACTAAACCGTCCTGAGCCCCTTAGAACGCAGAGGTTGAAGTGCCTTCGCGCTCCAGCTGCTCGCGGTCATAGCCGTGGGAGGCCAAGGTCGCGTCGTCCAGCGAAAGCAGGTAGCCGTTGACATAGCGGCGTGCCTGAAGGGAGCGGGCTTCAATCATGCGGTCGAATGCGCGGCGCATGAAGCTGCCGCCAGCGCGGGTCGAAGTGGTTGTTTTCATGGTCATAGTGATCAATCCCATTTGAAGGTCAAGAGCTTCCCTAGGGAGAAACGTCTTTTTTGTTTTGTGGCCTCTATATGCGCTATTGCCGGAGCCGTAGGTAGGCCTTGTAACGCATGCCAGCCTTGCGCTGTTCGCATATGCGAAATATTTTGCTGCAATGCAGCATATGAGGAAGATAATGCTGCTAAAACAATTTAGGCGGAAAAAATATCCAGCTTGATCCGATTGGGCCGCGAAATTATCTTGCCGACATGTTCCAAACTTTTGATGATCTCAGTGATCCTTCCTGTGGTGCGCCGCATGTGGCGCTTCTCAGAGCCGAACTTTCCCGCCGTGGTCTCGACGGCTTTCTCGTGCCGCGAGCCGATGCGCATCAGGGTGAATATGTGCCGCCGCACGATTGCCGGCTGCAATGGCTGACCGGGTTTACCGGGTCTGCCGGCATGGCTGCTGTTCTTGGAGAGGATGCGGCGATTTTCGTCGATGGCCGCTACACCATCCAGGTGAGGGACCAGGTCGACATGGCGGTGTTTCCGGCACGCCACCTGATCAATGAACCTGTGACCGATTGGCTTGCCGAGCGGCTGCAGCCGGGGCAAAAACTTGGCATTGATGCCATGCTGCATACAGTGCGTGAGGTTCGCCGCCTGGAGGACATCTGCGAGGCGGCCGGTGCCACGCTGGTGAAGTTGCACAACAACCCCATCGATACTGTCTGGAAGGACCGACCGGAACCTCCGCTCGGTCAGGTCTCGCTCTATCCGGTGGAGCTTGCAGGACGCGCATCGAAGGACAAGATTGCTGAAATCCAGTCCGCTCTTGGCGAGAAGAAGGCGGATGCCTGTGTGCTGACACAGCCGGATTCGATCGCATGGCTTTTCAACATCCGTGGCTCGGACGTCACGCATACGCCGCTGCCGCTGTCTTTTGCCACTGTTCCGGCGAATGGCAAACCGTCTCTCTTTATTGATGGTCGCAAGCTGTCCAATTCCGTCCGCGACGCCCTTTCCAACCTGACGGAACTCAACGAGCCGAGCGAGTTCAAGCCGGGGCTGGAGGCGCTCGGCAAGGCAAGTGCCCGGGTGATGATCGATCCGGGCCTTGCCGGGATCGGCATCGCCGATGCCATTACGGAGGCTGGCGGAACACTGCTGGAAGCGCAGGATCCGATCCTGTTGCCGAAGGCGATCAAGAATGAAACGGAACTCAAAGGTGCGCGCACCGCGCATATCCGCGACGCCGCGGCTTTCGTGAATTTCCTGTGCTGGTTCGATGAAGTTGCCCCGCAGGGTGATCTCGATGAAATCAGCGCCGCCGAGAAGCTTGAACAGTTCCGGCAGGAAACCGGGGTCCTGAAGGATATTTCCTTCGATACGATTTCCGGCGCAGGCCAGAACGGGGCGATCTGCCACTACAGGGTCAGCCGGTCCAGCAATCTGAAGATCCCGGTCGGCAAACCGTTCCTGATCGATTCGGGGGCCCAATACGAAGATGGCACCACCGACATCACCCGCACGCTTGCGGTCGGTGAGGTGAGTGCGGAGATGAAGAAGCACTATACGCTGGTGCTGAAAGGGCATATCGCCATCTCCACGGCAAAATTCCCGGAAGGCACCACCGGTGCCCAGCTCGATACGCTTGCCCGCATCGATCTCTGGAAGGCGGGTCTTGATTTCGACCACGGCACCGGTCATGGCGTGGGGGCTTACCTGAGCGTTCACGAGGGACCGCAGCGCATTTCGAAAACCGGCTCTGTGCCTCTGAAAACAGGCATGATCCTGTCGAATGAGCCAGGCTACTATCCGGCCGGCGAATACGGCATCCGGATTGAAAATCTGGAAGTCGTTACTCCGGCACGGGATCTGCCGGGCGGCGAACGGCCGATGCTCGGGTTCGAAACCATCACCCTGGTACCGATGGATTTGCGGCTGATCGAGCCCGGGCTGCTGACGGCCGCCGAACGGGACTGGCTGAACCGCTATCATGAAAAGGTTCGCAACGAGATCGGCCCGCTGGTGGCGGCAAAGGAGCGGATCTGGCTGGAACAGGCGACAAAAGCGATCTAAAAGACCCTGGAGGCGGTTTGGACCGGCCTCTCTGTTTTGAATTGCTGTTTATCGAGCTGAGGTTTTTCAATGCGCGCCGCGGATGTTCTCAAGATGCCGCTCTATGCTGCCGAACTGGCAACCGGGGCCAAGTCGTTTCGGGACAACCCGCTGATCGGCAGCCGCCGGCTGAACGAGGCGGGGTTGCACGCCAAGCGCATCAAGCTTGCGGAGAAAATGGCCGACGCGCGCCGCCGCAGGCTGGAGCATCTCCTTCCGGAAGCTGATCGCGATGCTTATGCAAGGGACGGCTTCATCGCCACCCGGGATGTGTTGCCGGACGCCGAACTCGCCGCTCTGCGCAAGGAAGTTGAAACAACCCGGTTCGACGCCTGGGACATGCGCCAAGGCAATGCGGTCACGCGCTTCATTCCCCTGCCGCCAAGTGTGCTGGCGGATCTGCCTCACTTGAAAGCATTCGTCTGGAGCAAGCCGTTTCAGAACGGTCTGCGGTACGTCGGGTCCACCAACGGCGATCCTCTGGTCTATCTGCACATCGTCATGACAAATCCGGACACCAAGCGCAGAGCGGACCCGCAAACCGCCTTCCATTCCGATACGTTCCATCAGACGGCGAAATCGTGGTTTTTTCTCTATGACATCGATGATGCCGAGGGACCCTTCACCTATATTCCCGGATCGCACCGCCTGACGCCGGAACGGCTGGAATGGGAGCGCGAACAGAGCCTGTCGGCCTGCGGCGACAAGAACACGCTGCATGCCCGAGGCTCCTTCCGCCTTGCGCCTGAGGAGCTGGAACGGCTGAGATATCCTGAGCCTGTGCGGTTTGCGGTTCCCGGCAACACGCTTGTCGTTGCCGACACACATGGTTTCCACGCCCGCGCCACGAGCAAACGGCCGTCGGTCCGCGTCGGTATCTACGGGTCGTTGCGACGGAACCCGTTCCTGCCATGGGCAGGGCTCGATCCGTTTGATCTGCCGGGGGTAAGAGGGCGCCAGGCGCGGTTCTATATGGCGCAGAAGGATCTGCAATTCCGCCTGAAGGGCAAAACATCCCACCGGTACGCCGGCAAGATCCTGGCAACCGAACCGTCGAAATTCTGATCGGCCGGAATGTCCGGCAGAGGGGTGTCTGCCACCCGTCTTTAGTGGTGCTCTTCTTCGTTGGCCTTGATCAGGGCAGCATTGAAGTGATTGAGCGCCCGCACGTGGCGCGCCACTCCGATGATCCGTGTCGCATCCTTGCTGCTGACGACAGGAAGCTGCGCCTCGCCGCTGGAATCGAAGCTTTTCAACGCGCTTTCAAGTGAATCGGTGTCGTGCAGATAGGCGCCGTCCTCGCCCGGCCGGAACACCCGGTCCTGTTCGTTGGCAGGGGGAGGGCCCATGAAGTCCTTCACCTTCACCGTTTCGCTAAGAAAGCGGTGAATGCCATCGTTCACGAAGTACCCGCGCAGTCCGAGCAGCCAATGGAAATAGGATTTCCCGTGGACCGCCTGGGTCAGGCCAGTTGCGATCGAAACAGTCAGTAGCAGGGCGATGGACAGCGTGTAGCCACCGGTCAACTCGAACACGATCATGGTTGTTGAAAAGGGCGCCCCGAGAACGGCGGCGGCAACGGCTCCCATGCCCAGAATGGCGTAAAGGCCTTCACTTGAAGCCAGTTCGGGAAAGACAGAGGCGGCAATCAGTCCGAAGGCCCCTCCGGTCATCGCCCCGATATAGAGCGAAGGCGAAAAGATGCCGCCGCCAAAGCGGGACGCGAGCGTTATCGCGGTGGCCGCTGTTTTGGCAACGAGCAACACCAGTAGCATCGCCAGCGGGATCTGATCCTTCAGCGCAGCATCCGTGGTTTCATAGCCAACGCCGAGAACATCGGGAAAGACCAGTGCAATCAACCCGACCACGAAGCCCCCGATAACAGGTCTCAGCCAGACGGGTATCGAGATGTTCCGCGCGAACCAGTCCGTTCCGATTAATGCGAACTGGAACAGGATCGCCACCAGGGCAGAGACAAGGCCGAGCAGGGCGAACGCCGGAAATTCCCAATAGGAGGTGATCTGGTGTCCTGGGATCACGAAAGCGGCGACATCACCGAACCAGAGCCGCGAAAACACGGTGCCTGTGACGGCCGCAATCGCGATAGGCGAAATCGCCGACATTGCATAGTGGCCGAGAATGACCTCATGGGCGAACAGAACCCCTGCGATGGGCGCGTTGAAGGATGCCGAGACCGCACTGGCAACACCGCAAGCCAGCAGAATGCGGTGCGCGGATTCGGGAAGCTGAAACAGGCGGCCGACCGACGCCCCGATGGTCGCGCCCAGATGGACGACGGGGCCTTCGCGCCCGGCACTGGCACCGAAGCCGAGCGACAACGCGGTGATCAGGGCAGATGAAATGCCTGGCCAGAACGGCAGTCCGCGCCCCCCCTTCACCCGGGCCTCGATCACATCCGAGACACTGAAAGTTCTCTGCATCGGCTGCATGTACTGAAGCAGCAGACCGACCAGCAGTCCGCCGATGGTGGGGCCGGCGACAATCACGTACCAAGGCAGGGTTGCGGCAGCGCTGACGACATGTTCCGTCGCGGTGCCGAGCCAGGGTACCTGCACGAGACTGATGATCTCGCGAAAGATAATGGCCGCCCAGGAAACGAAGGTGCCAATCAGAAGGGCCAGTAGCCAGACGATATGGCTTTTCTGACGCAGAAATTCTCTGATGTTGAGCCAGATGCCTGCGAAAAGCCTGACGATGCCGGAACGAATGGCAGGAACGAGCCTAAAGAAAAAGTTCAATCGATCTGGCATTTGGTCGGCGGCACTCACCTGGAAACAAGAGCCAATCTGGCACACGCGCCCATATTAAGGACGAACAGCTTTACTTCATCGACAAAATCAAAAAAAAAGCGCTTGTCCCTTGATTTTCATGTGTTCAGGTTTAAGGAGGGGAAGTCGAAGCCTTGAGCCAAGTTGCCGTTGCGGTCGCCGAGACCGGTTGTCAGGGGCTTCGGCAATCGCCATAGTTTGCCCTTTCAGCCAAAAAGTGTTGGCCTGCCATGTCCGTTGTTGAACCGTCCGATACCCAGTCACTGCCCGGTGATGGGGCTCCCGACGAGATAAAAGAACGCGTTTTTTCTGTTCCGTTGCTGTGTCTTGTTGCGTTCTTCATAGGGATCGTTGCAGCCGCCGGAGCGGTGTTCTTCCGATATCTTATCTCGATCGTTCACAACCTTTTCTATTACGGAAAATTTTCGACCGTTTACGACGCAAACCAGTTCGCGGAAGCCAGCCCGCTTGGTGCCCTGGTCATTCTTGTGCCTGTCATCGGCGGCCTGATCGTGGTTTTTCTGGTGAGGACCTTTGCGCCCGAAGCCAAGGGCCATGGTGTGCCGGAGGTCATGTTCGCGATCTACCACAAGAAGGGCGACGTGCGCGGCGTTGTGGCACTGGTCAAGTCCTTCGCGTCGGCGATTTCCATTGGCACCGGCGCCTCTGTCGGCCGTGAGGGCCCCATCATCCAGATCGGCGCTTCTTTCGGCTCGACAATCGCCAGGGCCCTGCATCTGCCCCGATGGCAGAAAATCACGCTGCTGTCGGCGGGCGCCGGGGCAGGGATTGCGGCCACTTTCAACACGCCGCTGGGCGGCGTGCTGTTTGCGGTCGAGATGCTCTTGCCTGAGGTCAGCAACCGGACGTTCCTGCCGGTGGTTGTTGCCACCGCAACGGCGACCTATGCTGGCCGCATTGCCTTTGGTCTCGACCCTGCCTTTATCGTTCCGATCTCGGCGGAAAAGGCGATCGAGGCCATCGACCCCATTCAGCTTGGCGCCTATGCGCTGCTTGGCGTGCTGGCGGGCATCGCCTCCTGGGCTTTCATCCGCACGCTTGCCTGGTGCGAGGATGTGTTCCCTCAGCTTCCGGGCAATGATTACACCCAGAACATCATCGGCATGCTGATGATCGGCACGCTGAGCTATGCTCTGATGCTGACCACCGGTCATTACCACACGGCCGGTGTCGGCTACGCCACGATCCAGGATATCCTCAACTCGACGCCGTATACGCTTGTTCTGCTGGCTGTTCTGTTCATCGCGAAGATCATCGCGACATCGATCAGCCTTGGCGCAGGGGCGTCGGGCGGTGTGTTCTCGCCCTCGCTGTTCATCGGCGCGACGCTGGGCGGCATGGTCGGTGTCCTGTGTTCTCACCTCTTCCCGGACAGCGGGTTCACACCTGTGGAATTTGCCCTTGTGGGCATGGGGGCTCTTGTGGGCGGCGCGACCGGTGCGTCGATGACCGCCATCGTGATGATCTTCGAGATGACCCGCGACTATAACGTCATCGTGCCGCTGGTTCTGGCAGTCGCGATTGCGGTTGGTATGCGGCGCTGGCTCATCACGGACAACATCTACACCGTCAAACTGCGGCATCGTGGCAAACCGATCCCACAGAACCGGCACACCAACATGTATCTGGTGCAGCCGATCAAGGAAGTGATGGCGAAGAACTTCGTGATCCTGCCGCTCGATACGCCGATCCAGGAAGCCATTTCCGCGGTGAGCGCCGATGGAGCGTCCCACATCATCGCGTCCGATGGGGCCCGCATCGCCGGTTTCGTGCGCCTCGGCACAATCCCGTATCAGGCCGACCGTTTTGCAGGGCAGACACTGCGTGCGGTCCTCTCCAGCGACTTCGTGGTTGCTCCGGCAACAAATATCATGAACTCGGTGATTACCCGCATGAACAACCGCAATCGCAGCTGCGCGATCATCGTCTCCGGTGACGGCCGCATTCCGCGCCCGGACGATGTGGTCGGTGTTGTCGATTCCAAGGAAATTGCCGGCGTGGTTGTCTCCAACCACTACGGCTGAGGCAGTCGGTCAAGACGTCAGCCCGTGGAGCGGTGTTCCGTTCCACGGGCTTTTTTGTTTGCGGATCAATGGCTCAAGGCTTTTTGCGGATCTCGATGTGGCGCCCGGCGCGTTCTGGGCGCGGCAATGAACGATGAGCTTCAGACAAGGCCGTCAAATTGGCCGTAATATCCTCCGGCCAGGGGGCAACCTTGCGGGCGTTCATGTCGACATGAAGACTGAGCTGCTCGGAGGTCGCCGACAGCCAGCCTTCTTCCGCATGGCGCAGTTCCTGGTAGAAGTGGGCGCGCTTGGCGTCGAAGTCGACAAGCTGAAGTGTCGCGATCACCGGCATGCCGGCGCTGAGTTCGCGCACATAGCAGACGTGCACTTCCGCGGTGAAATACGACGCGTCGCGGGTCTTCACATAGTCGGGACCAAGGCCGAGGCGTAGAAAGACCTCGTCGACGGCAGTATCGAAGAGAACGTTGTAATAGGCCATGTTCAGGTGGCCGTTGTAATCGATCCAGTCCTCCTTGACCGTCATGATTTCGCTTTCCACCGGCTTTGCGTCCCAAGTCACCTTTCCAATCCTCCTTGCGCCATTGTGTCCAACCCTGCGAGAAATGCCCATTAGGCTTTGACCTTTCGGGCCGGGGCTAACATATTCGGTTTTTTACCGCGCAGACAAAAGCGCGGCCCCAGGAGGAAAGAAAATGCCGGAACTGGCAAATGCGACCAATGAAGCGCAAGCTCTTGAAAAGAATAGCGGGATTGGCGCTGCCATCGAGAAGCTGACGGAGCTGTTCAAGGACCGTTGTTCCACATCCAGGGCCTTGCGGGAGCAGCATGCCCACACCACCACCTGGCTGAAGAATCAGCCGCCAGACGCAGTCGTTTTCGTGGAGACGACCGAAGAAGTCGCCGAAGCGGTAAAGATCTGCGCTGCCTACAAGGTGCCGATGATCGCCTTCGGGACAGGATCATCGCTTGAAGGTCACGTGAATGCGCCGTTTGGTGGCATTTCAATCGATCTGTCACGCATGAACAACGTTCTGGAAGTCAACGCGCAGGATCTTGACTGCCGTGTCGAGGCCGGGGTGACGCGCAAACAGCTCAACAGTTTCATTCGCGACACCGGCCTGTTCTTCCCGATTGATCCGGGGGCGGATGCAAGCATTGGCGGCATGGCGGCCACGCGTGCTTCGGGCACCAATGCGGTTCGCTACGGCACGATGAAGGACGCCGTTCTCGGCCTTACCGTTGTGACGGCGGACGGACGCATCATCAAGACGGGCGGCAGAGCGAAAAAGTCTTCGGCCGGCTATGATCTGACCCGGCTGTTTGTCGGCTCGGAAGGCACGCTTGGCATCATCACGGAGCTGACCCTGCGCCTTAATGGACAGCCGGAGGCCATTTCCGGCGGTGTCTGCCCGTTCCCGGATGTCGCGTCGGCCTGTAACGCGGTGATCATGACCATCCAGATGGGGCTGCCTGTTGCCCGTATCGAACTTCTGGACGAAGTTCAGGTGCGTGGCTGCAACACCTATTCCAAGCTGGATCTGCCTGAAACGCCGACGCTTTTCCTGGAGTTTCATGGGTCTGAGGCCGGCGTTCAGGAGCAGTCCGAGACCTTTTCCGCCATCGCCGAAGAATTTGGCGGCGGGCCGTTCAAATGGGCGACGGGTGCCGAGGAACGGACGAAACTGTGGGCCGCACGCCATGACGCCTATTGGGCCGGCAAGTCGCTGAAGCCCGACGCCAGCATCATGGTAACGGACGTCTGCGTGCCGATTTCGCGCCTTGCCGACTGCGTCGCGGCCACGGCCGAGGACATCCGCAACGAAGGCTTGCTGGCGCCAATCGTCGGCCATGTCGGCGACGGCAACTTCCACGTCCAGATCCTTGTCGATCTGGAGGACCCGGACGAAAAGCAGCGGACAGAGGACTTTGTCGCACGGCTTTCACTGAGGGCGATCGACATGGGCGGCACCTGCACCGGCGAACATGGGGTCGGCCAGGGCAAGCAGAAATACATGGCCAGGGAACATGGCGAAGCGCTTGAGGTTATGCGCTCTGTCAAACAGGCGCTCGATCCTAACAATTTGATGAATCCCGGCAAGATCCTGCCGCAGTCATGATATTGTATCGAATCAGTTCAATAGGTTCGTTTTGCTCCGCCGGACGACGCGCTGCTGCGGTCCGGCTGGCGCCGGCAATCCTGTGTTTGCACTGCAGCAGGGATCGGCTACATCTATCCGGTACGATATCCGGTGACTTTGGAGAACAAGGAGACAAGGCCTGAACTCCGTCTACATCACGTTGGGTGTAACAGTCATTCTGGTGCTGGTGGCAGCGCTGGTCGGGCCGTTCTTTATCGACTGGACCGTTTACCGCTCGACTTTCGAAAGCTATGCGGAACGCGCGCTCGGGCACAAGGTGACTGTGCTGGGCGAGGCGGATCTGCGGCTTCTGCCTGCTCCGTCCATCAGTTTCTCCGACGTTCGCGTCGGCGGTGCGGAAGACCCGCTGCTGGTTGTGTCGCGGTTCGATATGCGTATCGAACTTCCGTCGCTTCTGAAGGGTGAGATTCGCGTTCTGGATATGGAACTCGACCGCCCGCATCTGGCGCTTTCGCTGGATGAGCAGGGCCGTCTGGACTGGCTGACCGCCATGACCTCAAACGGGGCCATCTCCAAACTGGCACCGGACGACCTGTCTTTCGAAAATGTCACGATCCGAGACGGCGCATTGACGATTGTCGATGCGCGGTCCGGGGAGATCAACAGGATCGATAACGGCAACCTTGTCGTATCCGCACGGTCGCTTGCCGGTCCGTTCCGGGGCGCTGGAAGCCTCACGCTGAACGGAACGCCCTATACGGTCAGTCTGGCGACAGGCCGCGCTCAGGAAGATGCCGGACTGCGCGTGAAAGGCGACGTGACGCCAACCGACCGGCCTGTCAGTTTCTCCTTCGATGGCCACCTTCAGGTGGCCGATGCAGCCCCGGTCTTCGATGGCCGGTTCAACATCGCCTCGGTCGCGCTGGAAGAAAACGATCCGAACACGTGGCAGGCGGAAGGGCAGTTCACTGCCGATATCGCCGAGGTCGCCGTTCCTGAATTCGAATTCCGCTACGGACCTGAAGACCGGCGTTTGAGCATGACCGGCAATGCGGATCTGCTTTACGCAGGCGACAAACGGTTCGAGATCCGCGCAAAGTCGAAGCAGGTTGATCTGGACAGGCTGCTTGGTGGCGGGCCTCAGTCGCCAGTCGATATCAACGAGGCGGCAAAACGGTTGGTCGCGGCCCTTCGCGTCGTGCCCTTGCCGTCCATCGATGGCGCCATTTCCATGGACGTTCCGGCGCTGGTGGCCGGTGGCGGCATCATTCAGAATGTTCGCCTGGATCTTGAAACCACTCTGGGCGGCTGGCGCGTTGCGCGCCTTGCCGGACGCCTGCCGGGCCGCACGATGGTAGCAACCCAGGGCGATCTCGGTCTGGAGCCGTCTCTGACCTATCGCGGTGCGGTGTCGATCAACTCCGAGCAGCCAGGATCGCTGCTGAGTTGGTGGCGCAAGAAGGACAGCGGTACCGGCACAATCGAGCCGGTGACCCTGGAAGGCCGCCTGAACCTAGTGCAAGACGGAGCGGCTCTGGACAATCTGCGGCTGACCATTGCCGGGTCCGAAGCCCGTGGCGGTCTGGCTTACCGTATTCCCCGCAGCGGCAACTCGGAATTCTCTCTGTCTCTGGAGGCTGACCGGCTCGATCTGGACCAGATCGAAAACATGGCTGCGCTGCTTCACCCCCAGGCGGGGGCGGCGGGTGACCCGCAAGATCCCAAGGGTCTCGACGTTTCCCTGCGTCTGCGTGCCAAACAGGTGGTGGCGCGCGGTGTCGAAGGCAAAGGCCTGGCGCTGGAAGCGGAATATTCGGACGGCGGCGTCCGGATCGACAGGCTGTTTGCGGACGATCTGGCAGGCGCCCGGCTCGACGTTTCCGGCGATATCCGCAATCTCTTTTCTGCCCCTGAGGGGGCAGTCTCGGGAACGCTCGATGCCCGCGATCTGAGCGGCCTTGTGGCGCTGGCGGGGGGACTGTTTCCGGAAACCGTGTTCGCAGAGCGGCTGGAGCGTGCAGCCGCAAGTCTGGTGCCTGCCAAGTTCGATGCGGAGTTGAAGGCTGCCGCGGCGGGCGAGACAACAGACATGACGCTGCGCCTCGATGGCAGCGCGGGCGGGGCGGACACTGAAATCAGTGCGGAACTCAAGGGGCGTGTCGATCAGTGGCACGATGCGGAAATTGCTGTCGGCGTGGAGTTGAACGGTCCGGACGGCGGCAGACTTCTGCAGCAGCTTGGTTTCGACGTCATTCCGCTGGAAGCTGCCGGCAGTGGCCATCTGGCGCTGAATGTTGCCGGCATTCCGGCCAAGGGCCTGACGACGCATCTTGCCACCGAAGTCGGCGCATCAAAGGTCGACGCCATGGGCACCGTAACCCTGAAAAAGGATGAGGCGCCGGAATACCTGATGTCCGTGAATGCGGAGACCGCCGACCTTGGGCCGCTGGCCTTGATGGCCGGGCGGGTTCTGCCGATCATGAGCGGCACGATCCCGGCTGCGCTTTCGGTGGATCTGGAAGGCGTTGGCAGCTCATTGGCTATCAGCAGGGCCGAAGGGGCGCTCGGGTCCACGTCCTTCGAGGGACGTCTTGAAGGCGACCTTGAACCGGCTCAGGGAGAACGCAACAGACGTTTTTCCGGCGAGATGACGGTGTCCGAGGCCGATCTGCGCACCATGACGGAACTCGTGCTTGGCCCGGACCAGTGGTTCTCGGCCGGCGATGGTTCCAGTATGTGGCCGACGACCCCGTTTGGCTCGCCGCTTCTGGATGGTCTCGACCTGACAGTGCAGCTCAAGGCAGACAGACTGCTGCTGGACGAGGAAACGGCAATCACCAGTCCCAGTGCCGAGCTTCGGCTGTCGCCGAGCCTGTTCCGTCTGGACGGGCTGCACGGAGCCTTTGTCGGTGGCCAGCTTGACGGCAGTCTCTCGATCCGCCGAACGGAAGCTGAGGCAGCGGCCTCCGGCCGGGTCAAACTCGACAATGCCGACCTGAGGCAGGTGTCCTGGCGGCCGGACAACAGGGCGGTCGCCTCCGGAACGCTCGACCTTTTCCTGGAGTTCGAAGGGGCTGGGCGGTCGATTTCGGCAATCGTGAGCGGCCTCACCGGCGGTGGCACGTTCTCGATGGAGAACGGCGACTTCCGGGGCCTCAATCCGCAGGCCTTTCCGCTGGTGACCCGCGCTGTGGACGCGGGACTGGACCTTCAGGATGACAAGATTCGAGACGTTTTTGTCAGCCACATGGCTGCGGGCAGCCTGCCGTTCAAGCGCGTTGACGGCACGTTGACAATGGTCGGCGGCCGGCTGAGTGCGCGCAATGTGGTGGTCGATGCAGAAAAGGCCGAGATCTTCGGCAGTGCAGAAATGGACCTTGCCAACTACGACCTTGATGCGGATTTCTCCTTGAAGGTCGATCCGGGCGAGGATGCGGTGACGGGTGCTGAGCCGCAAGTCGGGCTGCTGTTCGAAGGGCCTGTGGAAGCACCGGAGCGCCGTATCGATATCGCACCTTTCACCGCCTATCTGACGTTGCGCGCCTTTGAGCGGGAAGTTGAGCGCGTTGAGAAACTTCAGGCGGAAATCCTGGAGCGCGACCGTCTTGTGAGGGAGCTGAAAAATCAGCGGGAAGGCGAGGCCCGCCGGCAGCGTGAAGCGACACGTGCTGCAGAGGAAGAGCAGCTTCAACTGGAGCAGGGGCAGTCCGGAGACGGCAGCGAGCCTCAGGCAGATCCGGATAAGCAGGAAAATTCGGCCCTGCCACAGCAAACCGACTCAACGCCGCGCCGGGAAACCCGCGCCGCGCCCCCGCCAGCTCCAACTCCGGCACCGGCTCCAGCCGTTGCCGCAGCCCCCTTTGCCGATCGCATCCGTACCCTTCTGGAATCCCCGGACCTGGACGACCTGACAGCGCCGCCAAGTGATGTTCCGGCCGAAAAACCATCAAACGGCCTGCCGCCTCTGGACCCGCCCGTCTCGATTGAGGACCTCCTGACCCGCGACGTCGGCTCGCCGCTGGTCCTGCCCGGCGCGCAGTGATAGGCCTGTGCGACGAGCCTTCGCTCGTCGGTATTGGTAAGGTGTTGCCTGAAGCCCTTGAACGGTCGTCAGAAAAGAAGCTGCCCTACCAACTCCAGTTTTCCAACAGTCTCCCCTCATCCTGAGGAAGCGCGAAGCGCTGTCTCGAAGGATGGGCTGCTTGCTCGAGAATGTGTCGCCATCCTTTGAGATGCACGCAAGCGCGCTCCTCAGGATGAGCGAGATGTGTGTTGCTGAGGCGGCGAGAGGGGAGGCGGTCCGGGCACTTCCAAAAGCGCTGTGTGCAGGCGAAAAGCAGAAGACCGGCAATCTGATTGCCAGATTGCCAGCCGCTCATCCCTCCGAAAGCTGCTCAGCTTCCTTTTGCACGCGTTTCAAGGCCCAGACCCTGACAGCCGAAGACAGCGGATCTTCCGGATCGCGGTTGTCGTCGATCTCGGCGATCAGTCCTGCGAGGGACTTGTTTTCGGCATGGGCATGGGCATCGACCACGTCCCAGAATTCGGTTTCCAGCGCCAGGCTGGTGCGGTGGCCGTGAAGGGAGAGGGAACGTTTGAGCAAAGCCATTGGTGGTCAGTCGCCGTCGCCGGACAGGTCCAGGCGAGACTTTTCTGCATTGGACTTTGAAGGGGCGGATGTTTCTGCTTCCGGGCCATGCGGCCCTTCCAGCAGATGCCCGTCGACATGAGTTTCCAGTGTCTCCCGGCGCTTGCGGGCAGCGTCGCGTTCAGCTTTGGACCGGCCATACTTTCGCCGATTGTCTTCGGCGGACTTGTCCTTGTCCTCACGCTTCTTTTGTTTGCGCGCCATGCGCAGATTGATGATCTCCGCGCTCATGGGAAAGGCTCCCGATTTCAGGTCTTCTTGCGGAAGGCGTCCAGGGAAACGACTTCGCCGCCACCGTCACTGTTTTCCGTGGCCTGAGCGGCAGGTTTGGATTTCTGTTCGCCGGAGGCTGCTTCCTGGTTGCCGGTGCCATCGTCCTGTTTGGCGTCGCTGCCTTCAAGCTCCTGCTCGGCCTTGGCAAGTTCTTCCACGGCTTCCAGCAGTTCTTCCGGCAATTCTTCCGCCGTCTTGCCTGGATCGAACTCCAGAGCGAACTGCACGGATGGATCAAAAAAGCCCTTGATGGCGGAGAAAGGCACCAGCAGCTTTTCCGGCACGCCGCCGAAGGACAGGCCAACTTCGAACGCATGTTCGCCGATGGCGAGATCCCAGAACTGATGCTGCAGTACGATGGTCATTTCCTGCGGGTAGCGTTCCTTGAGCCGCTGGGAAATGCGCACGCCCGGGGCATTGGTGTCGAACGCGATGTAGAAGTGGTGGTCTCCGGGCAGGCCGGTTCGACCGACTTCGGCAAGTATTTTCTTCACCGCTCCACGCAGCGCGTCCTGGATCAGAATATCGTATCGCAGAAGGTCTTCAGACATCAGGTTTCGTCGAATCTCGCTGGAAAAGTCCACTATCAGGAGCACATTGACGGTCCGAGATCAAAAAGAAAAGGCTCTTTTCCGAGTGAACCCAGATTAATGTGTGCAACCGGGCAATCACCGCCCGCAACTCCCGCAACCTATTTAGGACGTTTCAAATACATGGGAAGATCAAGTGGAGGCTTCTGTTGCCAGGTGCCTCCGAACCCCGCCCGTGAGTGCTACCTCAAAGGACTTAGTGGACTACCGGCGCAGCGTTACGCTGCGACAGCGTTGTCCATAGCATAGTTGTCATTTGCAACTATTAAGAAAGCCCGATAACGGTGGTACAATGCCGAGCAAAAGCACAGTCTTTACGCCCTCGTCGATCCTATTTCGCCCCCGCCGAAACCCATGAAGTTTCTGAAGCTTAGCCTCATGGGCTTGGGTGGAGGCGCCGGGTACCGCCCCCGGGTCCGATAGGTTTATTTCACTGACCATTTATTGCCATAGCTGGCGAACCAGCAGCCTTGATATAAGGGCTTCGGTCTTGAATTGAAAGAGGCTTCTGGCAATCCGCGTCGTTTGCCGGCTTGGTTCGCGGCCGGTCTTCCACAGTAGGTCCAAGTTGGGGAAAGTGCAGGAGAGGGGCTGTCTTTTCGGGAAAATCTGCCAAGTTACCCTCAAACACCAGATCTCCCGACCGCGAAGGCTTCCGCCGTGCAGCAATATCTCGATCTCTTGTCAAAAATCCTGGACGAAGGCGTTGACCGGGGCGACAGGACCGGAACGGGCACGCGCTCGATCTTCGGCCACCAGATGCGCTTCGATCTCTCAAAAGGCTTTCCCTGCACAACGACCAAGAAGCTGCACCTGAAGTCGATCATTCACGAGCTTTTGTGGTTCCTGGCAGGTGATACCAACATCCGGTATCTGAAAGAAAACGGCGTGAAGATCTGGGACGACTGGGCGGACGAGAACGGCGAGCTCGGGCCGGTCTACGGTTACCAGTGGCGGTCCTGGCCTGCGCCGGACGGACGGTCCATCGACCAGATCGCCAATCTCCTCAAGATGATCCGGACAAACCCGGAAAGCCGGCGGCTGATCGTGTCGGCCTGGAACCCGGCGCTGGTCGACGAGATGGCCCTGCCTCCGTGCCATTCGCTGTTCCAGTTCTATGTGGCCGAGGGCAAGCTCTCCTGCCAGCTCTACCAGCGGTCGGCGGACGTCTTCCTGGGCGTGCCTTTCAACATCGCCTCCTATGCGCTTTTGACCATGATGGTGGCGCAGGTGACCGGCCTGAAACCCGGTGACTTCGTGCACACGTTCGGCGATGCGCATCTTTATTCAAATCACTTCGACCAGGCCCGCGAACAGCTCAAGCGCTCGCCCCGGACCTTGCCGGAAATGAAGATCAATCCGGATGTCACGGATCTCTTTGCGTTCAAGTTCGAGGACTTCGAACTGACCGGCTACGATCCGCTTCCGCATATCGCGGCGCCGATCGCGGTCTGATCGATAGAACCGGTCAGGCGACCTCGAACCAGGTCATCATGCCGGAGGCCGCATGGCCGAGCATGTGGCAATGGATCAGCCATTTTCCCGGATTGTCTGCAACAAAGGCGATCTTGACCGTCTCGCGCGGTTGGCTGGTAAAGGTGTCACGCCAGTCAGCGTGTTCCAGTGTCGTGCCATTGCGCTCAATCACCCGGAAATGGTGACCATGCAGGTGGACTGCATGGGGGAAGGCCGTGTCGTTCCGGCTTTCCAGAAGGATCGTGTCGCCACGCTTTGCGGAAAACATCGGATCGCCTTCCATCCCCGCGACGCCATTGAAGGCCCAGAAGAGACCTTCGGACATCATCTGGCGCATGTCCATCTGGACGCCGTTTTTCATCATTGACTGCATGCCGCCCATGGCGCCACCCGCCATCACCAGTGGCAGTTTCCGCGGGGAACCCATATCGGGTTCCGGCAGCCGGTTGGGTGGTGGCAGCACCAGCGGCAGATCTTTGCTTTCGGTTTCCGAAACCACGAAATTGGCGAAGGTGAAGGGTTTGCCGGTCATCATCTCGAACGGCAGCTTGCCGGTTTCCTGAGGACGCAGCACCAGATCCATGCGCTGCGCCGGGGCCAGTTGCACAGTTTCCTCGACATCCCGCACTGTCTCAAAGTTTTGTCCGTCCAGCCCGATAAGCCTGGCGCCGAACCGTGCCGGGGCAAGATCGAGGATGCGTGCGCTTGAGGCATTGATCAGCCGCAGCCGGTGCCAACGATCTTTTTTCAAGGCAATGTCCGGCATCGAAACGCCGTTGATGGTCAGCCAGTTGCCCAGCCGTCCGGCATGGGCGAAATCGTGCATGGCACCAAAGCTGGCGGTATCCAGAACGCCGTTTTCGTCCAGACGCCAGTCGTTGAGGATCAGCGTGATGTCGCAGTCCGGATCAAAGGAGGACGCTTCGTCCTCGACGATCAGGGCGCCAGAGAGGCCGCGGGGCACCTGGTTCCAGCTCATGTTGTGGGCGTGGTACCAGAAGGTGCCTGCGTCCGGCACAACAAAGTCGTAGTCGAAGCTTTCTCCGGGGGCGACAGGGGGCTGGGTCAACCCGGCAACACCGTCCATGGCATTGTCGATGCGGATACCGTGCCAGTGGACCGAGGTCGGTTCGTCCAGGTTGTTTGTGAAGCGCACTCTGACACGTTCGCCGCGTTTGACCCGGATCTGCGGTCCGGGCAGGCGATCATTGTAGAGCCAAAGGTCCGAGAGACCGCCGTCCTTGCCATAGAGACGGGCCTGTCCCTTGGCTGCGGTGAGGTCGAAAAGACCCTCTTCGGTTTTTGCCAGAGCGAAGACAGGCGACACGGCAGCCATGCATCCGGCCGCGGAGGCTTTCAAGAACGAACGGCGATCCATCGGCCACCTTCCTTCAGCTGATTTTCTTCATTGGGATATGGTGGTTCCAGTTGGGGGAAGGTCAAGCACCGTTCCAAGAAGAAAACACGTCAAATAGTGCTCGCATTTGTTGAAGAAACTACCGACACTTCCTTCCGGTTTTGCAAAAGAGGTCCGCTCATGAATTCCAGCGTAGGTCTGTCGCTTTCACCCCACGCAGTAACAGCTGAACGCCGTGGGTTCGACACTGCAATAGGCCGCAAGCTTTGTGCCGGTGTGGAGGCGGGCTTGCTGCCGCATCTTCATGCCGTGCTTGCGGAACGTGGAGGCGAAACCGTTCTGGAAAGCTATGGCACGGGGCAGGACGAAAACTGGGGCCGCCCGATCGGTGAAGTGACCTTCGGCGCCGAAACCCTTCACGACCTGCGCTCCGTCACCAAGTCCATCGTCAGCCTGCTTTATGGCATCGCTCTGGAGCGGGGGGAGGTGCCGACACTGGATACGCCGATCCTGGAGCTCTTTCCTGAATATGCCGATCTTGCCGGAGACCCGATACGCAGGGAGCGGACCATAGAGCACGCCTTGACCATGTCGCTTGGCATGGAGTGGGACGAGACTCGGCCCTACACCGATCCGGAAAACAGCGAGGTCGCCATGGAAATGGCCCCGGACAGATATCGCTACATTCTGGAGCGGCCGTTGGTGGAGGACCCGGGCCGGCGCTGGATCTACAGCGGCGGGGCGACCGCCCTTGTGGGCGAGATCCTGCAACGGGGCACGCGGCAGAAGCTTGCCGACTATGCGAGGGGCCGTTTGTTCGCTCCGCTCGGGATAACGCAGTTCGATTGGGCTGTCGGCCGGGACGGAACCCATTCGCCGGCGTCCGGGCTGAGGCTCAGCGCACCAGACCTGCTCAAGATCGGACGTCTGGTCCTCAACGATGGCATCTGGGAAGGCAAGCGGATCATTCCCGAGGCCTGGCTGCGGGCATCGCTGCAGCCGATCATCGAAACAAGCGAGGGGCCGGGATACGGCTATTTCTGGTTCTGCGGTCAGGCACCGGTACCGGCACTCGGTGGGCCGACGCCCTGGTTCGCTGGCTTCGGCAATGGCGGTCAGCGGCTCTGGCTGTGCCCCAAGGCCGATGTGGCAGCCGTCATCTACTCCGGAAACTATAATACCTGGACCGCCTGGATCCCGCCGACCCGAGTTTGGAGCGAGATCATTCTGGCCAATTTGCGGGAAGCTTAGCCTTTCCTGATAAGCTCGAAACCAAGATGACCTCATCCTGAGGAGCGAGCCTGCTCGCGTCTCGATGGATGGGCCCCAGGCGCAGAATATGCCGCCCATCCTTCGAGACAGCGCTGCGCGCTTCCTCAGGATGAGGGGGGGAAGGAGGTGAGGTTTAATTAGGCGTGGGTGCTGGTTGCACTCATCCTCCATCTGGGCGAGAGCTCGAAGGGGTTTCGCCCCTACCTGTGCGCCTCGATCAAATCCCGGTACCACAGTGCGCTGTTCTTGAGCGTGCGAACCTGGGTGTCGTAATCCACGTGGACGACGCCGAAACGCATTCTGTAGCCTTCGGCCCACTCGAAATTGTCCATCAGGCTCCAGAGGAAATACCCTTTCACCGGCACCCCGGCCTCGCGCGCATCGGCGATGGCTCCGAAGTGTTTTTCCAGGTAGTCGATCCGGCGCTGGTCATTGATGACACCGTCCTGCGGCTCGTCATTGTAGCAGGCGCCATTTTCGGTGATGTAGCAGTCCGGCAGGGAATAGCGGTTGTTCACATCCTTCAGGAGATCCGACAGGCCCTTTTCATGGACTTCCCAGCCAATATCGGTCAGTTCCGGGCCGGGAACCGGCGGCACCGTCTCGGTCATCGGATAAACAGCGCCAGCATTGGTGTCTGCTTTCACCCGCAGGGGGGTGTAGTAGTTCAGTCCCCACCAGTCGAGAGGCTGATGAATGGTCTTCAGGTCACCGTCGCGAATGTCCATGTGTTGGCCGAAGGCGTCGAGCACTTCCGCCGGATAGCTTCCCTGGAACATCGGTTCATAGAAAATGCCGTTGTTGAACTGGAAGGCCCGTTCTGCTGCTTCCCTGTCTTGCGGGGCGTCGCTGGCCGGATAGACGGAATGCGCGTTGATGACGATGCCCATCGGCAGATCCGGTTTCACCGAGCGGGCAGCCTGCACACCAAGGCCATGCGCCAGGTTTAGCGTGTGCACGCTGGCCGCGAAGGCTTCGACGCTTTTTTCGCCGGGGGCATGAATGCCGTAAAGGTGGCTGAGATGGCAGATGCACCACGGCTCGTTGATCGTTGCCAGGGCGTCCATACGGTCGCCAAGCCGTCTGACGACAACTTCAACATAGTCCGCAAAGGCTTCTGCCGTGCTGCGGGCCGTCCAGCCGCCGTCGCCGGCCAGGGTCAGCGGCAGGTCCCAGTGGTAAAGGGTCGGATAGACCTTCAGGCCGCGTGCGACCATGCCGTCGATCAGCCGGTCATAGAAGTCGAGCCCCTTTTCGTTCACCGGGCCACAGCCATCCGGAAGTATGCGCGGCCAGGCGATGGAAAAGCGGTAGGCGTCGACACCTAGTGACTTGATCAGATCGAGATCGCTTTCCCAAAGATGATAGTGGTCGCAGGCCGTATCGCCCGAATGCTGCTGGTAAACGCGCCCCGGCATCTTGGAAAAGGCATCCCAGATGCAGGGCTTGCGGCCGTCTTCGCGGGTTGCACCTTCGATCTGATAGGCGGCGGTTGCAACGCCGAACAGGAAATCACCGGGAAAGCGGAGTGCGAGATCTTTGGGAGCTGCCATGGAAATTCATCTTGAGTGAGAACGCGACTAGGACGGTCATAGGTCTCAAAGCGCTTTGGATCAAGTAATTTCATCATCCGCTGCTGATCTTGCCTTCCGTCCTGTCCGTCAGCCTGGAGGCGCGTGAAGGCTCATCAGCCAGCGCCAGCACGGCAGGGCCGGCTCGATCGCCTCTGCTATCGCCTCATGGCCGACCGACCCCTGCACTGAGCCGATGTCCCGCAGATCGCGCCAGACGGCGAGGCCTTTGTGACGGGCGAGATCCTTGAGCGGATGATCGGCCGGGAAACCGCGTGCAGGTTTGGCAAGGTCAGGCTCGGACAGGTCAAAGCCGGTGTCCGTCAACTGGGCGATCAGGCGATGGATGTCCTCGCCCTCCTGCGTCTCGAGCCTCTGGAGGTAGGCCCCGAGCATCGGTTTTGAAAACTGCATGCAGCCTGTGCCGGTTCGCACGTGATCGCTTTCCACGGAAAGGAAGAAGCCCGGCGGTTGTGCGTCCTTGCCCTGGAAGGCTGCTCCCTTCGGCCAGAAGGCCATGCGGATATGGGTGTTGTAGGGCGTCTTGTCCTTGGAAAAACGCAGATCCCGGTTCATGCGGAACTGCTTTGAGGTGAGGTCATGTTTGCTGAGCCGGGAGAGGCTTTCGGCCAGCCTGCCGCGAACCGTGTCGGCGGGCTCCTTGATGAAGCGCTGATAGTCGGCCTTGTGAGCCTCGAACCAGTCCCTTGTGTTGTTGGCGGCGAGCTCTTCCAGGAAGCGGAAGGTTTCGGGCCGGAAGCCGGAGGCGCTCATTCTGCTGCCTTTCGGGTTCTTGGTTTTTGGGGCTTTGCGACCTTGGGCGGCAGACTGCCGGCATAGGATCTTGCCATGTCGATCCAGGTTTTCAGATCGTCGTCGCTTTCGATCCCTTCCGCGGCCACCCGGATGAAGCCGGGCATGAGCCGGTCACCTATCTGGCAGACGGAAGCAAAAGGCTTTGCAAGCGCGTCGGCCTGTTGCCCGGTGCCGACACGTGCCATCAGCCCGCGTCTGGAGACACATACCGTCATGTTGCCGTTGATCATGAAGCAGGTGGAGCCGAACATGCGTTTCTGTTCGACTTTGTCGTCCGGGATCAACGCTCGGGTGCGTTCGATCAGGACGGTTTCCATCAGGTCGGACATTGCCAGGGTCTCCTGGTTGCGTTGGTACAGTCTCCAGGACGTGTCAACGGGCCTTCATCCGACAGCCTGGACAGAAAAAATGTCTGGGGTTTTTCATGGCTCCCGTTTCCATGCTAGGAGGCCTTGATTGAATTGGAAATCGGATTCGGAGATGGCCTTGCCGGAACTTGTCATGATTGCCGCCGTTGCGCGAAACGGGATCATCGGGGCCGACAATGACATGCCCTGGCGGTTGTCGTCGGATCTGAAGAATTTCAAGCGCATCACACTCGGGAAACCGGTGTTCATGGGCCGCAAGACATTTCTGTCCTTTGGCGGAAAGCCCTTGCCGGGGCGTCCGAATGTGGTCGTTTCCAGAGATCCGGATTATGCCCCGGAAGGGGCGGAGGCGGTGACGTCCTTCGAAGGTGCGCTGAAGCGTGCGCAGGAACTGGCGAAAGATCTTGGTGTCGACCAGGTGGTGTGCATCGGCGGGGGGCAGCTCTATGCGCAGGCAATCGGCCGCGCCGACCGCCTGGAGATCACGGAGGTAGATGCCGATCCGGCAGGCGATACCCGTTTTCCGGACATCGACCCGGCCGTCTGGCAGGAAGTTCGGCGGGAGCCGGGCGTGCGCACCGAACGCGACAGCACCGATTTCACCTTCGTTACCTATTGCCGCAAGGCGTAAGACACACCGGACGAAATGACATGGGCTTACCCGCCACCCAGACGGCCAGATGGGCCGCTTTTCATGAACTCAGCCTCGACGAGCTTTATGAACTGCTCAGACTGCGCCAGAACGTCTTCATTCTGGAACAGGCGTCCTTTTATGCGGACATCGACGGCAAGGACCAGGCAGCTCTGCATTATCTGATGCGGGAGGGGGAGACCGGCCCGCTTCTGGGTGCAATTCGTCTTTTTGCTGAGCCGGAAAACCTAAGCGCCCGTATCGGCAGGGTGGTGATCGCGAAAGAGGGGAGAGGCTCCGGTCTTGGCCGTCTCATGATGCAGGCCGGTATCGACAAGGCTGAAGCCATGGTTCCGGGCTGTACAATTCATCTCTCTGCACAGTCCTATCTGGAGGCCTTTTACCAGTCTCTGGGGTTTGAGTCCGTGTCCGAGGAATATATCGAGGACGGTATTCCTCATGTCGATATGATCCGTTCTGCCAAGCCGATCTGACGGTGCCGTCAGGGTGTAAAGTCACGTTAGGTGCGGCCAATTGGTGCGCCAATCTTGACAGACCACCCTGCTGCCACCACCTGCGGCACGGGAACACGCAGGTTCCGGGAGGTTTAAGGCCGGTCTTTCCGTTGAAAGCGCATGGTAACCTCCCTATAACCAACGGTGAGTCAGAACGGGTGAAAATCCCTGTCCGGTACAACCTGCCGGACGACAAAGAAGGAAGTTTTGATGCCTTGGAGCAATCAGTCAGGTGGCGGTGGCCCCTGGAAAGGTGGCGGAAACAATGGCGGCCCTTGGGGTAGCGGCGGTGGCGGCAACAACAATGGCCCATGGGGCGGAGGCCCCAACCGCGGCGGAAGTAATCCGCCGGATCTTGAAGAGCTTCTGAAACGTACCCAGGACCGCATGCGCAACGTCCTTCCGGGCGGCGGCGGCGGTGGGCTTGGTTTCATCGGCGGCGGGATCGTGGTCGGTGTGGCCCTCATCGTATGGCTGGCCTTCGGCTTTTATGTTGTTGACGAAGGCGAGGTCGGTGTCGAGCTGGTGTTCGGCAAGGTCGAGGATCAGACACCTCCGGGCCTGAACTACAACTGGCCCTATCCGGTTGGTGAGGTTTACACGCCCAAGGTCGAACTGCAGCGCGAAACGACAGTCGGCACCGAAGAAAGCGTCAGCAGCTCCGGCGTCGTGCGGGCGCGCGATGTTCAGGAAGAAAGCCTGATGCTGACCGGTGACGAAAACATCGTCGACGTTGGCTTCAAGGTGCTGTGGCGTATCCGGAACACCAATGAAGGTATTTCCGACTACCTTTTCAATATCCAGGATCCGCAAGCAACCGTGAAGGCCGTGGCCGAAAGCGCTATGCGTGAGGTTGTCGGCGGCTCTAAGATCGATTCCATCCTGACGGAAAATCGCGTTTCCATCCAGAATGACGTTGCCAGCCTGATGCAGAAGACGCTCGACAGCTATCAGTCGGGCATCGAGATCGGCGAAGTGCAGATGCAGCGGGTTGACCCGCCTGCGCAGGTCATTGACGCCTTCCGCGATGTGCAGGCTGCGCGCGCCGACGAAGAGCGCATCAGCAACGAGGCCAAAGCCTACGCCAACCGCGTGGTGCCGGAAGCCCGTGGTGAAGCTGCACGTGTGCAGGAAGCGGCAAACGCCTACAAGGACCAGACCATTGCCGAGGCAACCGGTCAGTCCCAGCGTTTCACGAAGATCTATGAACAGTACAAGAAGGCTCCGGGCGTAACCCGCGAGCGTCTGTATCTCGAAACCCTGGAAAAAGTTTTGGGCTCGAACAACAAGATCATCATCGACAACGATACGACAGGCTCCGGCGTATTGCCGTACCTGCCGCTGAATGACCTGAACGGGCGTCAGACCGCCCCTGCACAGCGCGCGGGAGGCAACTGATCATGCGTAGTGGTATTTTTGCAATCGTCCTGCTGATCGCAGCAGTCGTCGGGTATCTCTCGGTCTTCATCGTCAATCCGACCCAGCAGGCGCTTGTCCTGCGGTTCGGCAAGATCGTCGAAGAGCCGAAGAAGGACCCGGGCATTTACTTCAAGGTCCCGTTCCTGGAGAACGTCGTCTATTTCGACAAGCGTATCCTGAACCTGAACATGCCGCCGCTTGAGCCGATCACTTCGGACAAGAAGCGTCTGATCGTGGATGCGTTCGCGCGTTACGAGATTTCCAATCCGGTGCTCTTCTATCAGCGTGTGCAGAACATCCAGACCGCCAACCGGCGCCTGTCGACGTTCCTGCAATCCTCGCTGAGGTCCGAAGTTGGCCGCACCAGCTTCGTTGCGCTTGTGCGCGACGACCGTACCGGTGTCATGGAAAACATCCGCCGCGATATCGATGCCAATGCCGAACAGCTCGGCATCAAGGTGATCGACGTCAAGATCCGCCGTGCGGATCTGCCGGATGCCAACTCGCAAGCGATTTACGCCCGCATGCAGACGGAACGTCAGCAGGAAGCAACGGAAATCCGCGCACAGGGTGAAGAAGCTGCCCGCAGGATTCGGTCCCGTGCCGATCGTGACGCAACCGTTCTGGTTGCTGAAGCGCGACGGGATGCGGAAATCGAACGTGGTACGGGCGATGCTGAACGAAACAGGATTTTTGCCGAAGCATTCGGTGCGGATCCGGAGTTCTTCGCCTTCTACCGGTCCATGCAGGCGTACGAAGCCGGATTGCGCTCCGGTGACACCAGCCTGGTCCTGTCGCCTGATTCAAGCTTCTTCCGCTTCTTCAAGGACCCGTCCGGTATCTTGCCGGCTCCGGGCTCCAACGGGAACGGTAGCCAGGGCGTATCCGACCGGAACCCGTCGCTCGCCGCACAATGAGCGATCTGGGAACGGCGCTTGCCCTGGTGCTGGTGCTTGAAGGTATTCTCTACGCGCTTGTGCCCGGTGGCATGAAGTCCATGATGCGCAGCGCGCTGGAGACACCGGACCAGACCTTGCGGGTCACGGGCCTTATCGTGGCGATTATCGGCGTATTTCTTGTGTGGATCATTCGCGGATAACGAAAAGTTTTCGGGCGGGAGGCGCAAAATCTTCCCGCCCGTTCTATATTCTGAACCATGGACTTGAATAAACCCGTCGACTGTCAGCGCTCTGACTGCAGTCCAAACGTCCGGGATGAGGAGAAAGCCCTATGGCTCCACAAAGTATTCGCCGTCGGATGACCAGGATTGCCGCTGCTGCGGCTGGTATCTTTATCGGCGGAATGGCAGCTTTTCAGCCTATCGAGGCAGCATACGCGCAAGGACCTGTGTCCGTTGCGGATCTGGCGGAAGGCCTTGGGGATGCAGTGGTGAATATTTCCACCGCTCAAACCGTTCAGGGTCACCGCTCCGTACCGATGCCGCAGGTTCCGGAAGGTTCGCCCTTCCAGGAGTTTTTTGAAGAATTCTTCAACCGACAGAACCGGGACGACGACCAGCCACGACGTGTTCAGTCGCTCGGCTCGGGTTTTGTTATCGACGGTAAAGACGGCATCATCATCACCAACAATCACGTGATCGAGGGTGCGGACGAAATCACCGCCAACTTCAATGATGGCACCAAGCTGAAGGCGACGCTGCTCGGCACCGACGAGAAAACCGACCTCGCAGTGCTGAAGGTGGAGCCGACCAAACCGCTCAAGGATGTCAAATTCGGTGATAGTGAAGCCATTCGCGTGGGCGACTGGGTGATGGCAATCGGCAACCCGTTCGGGCTTGGCGGCACAGTGACCGTCGGTATCGTCTCGGCGCGGAACCGCGACATCAACTCCGGTCCCTATGACAACTTCATTCAGACCGATGCCTCGATCAACCGGGGGAACTCGGGCGGACCGTTGTTTGATATGGAAGGCAACGTGATTGGCATCAACACCGCCATCATCTCACCGTCCGGCGGTTCCATCGGTATCGGCTTTGCGATCCCGGCCAACACTGCCATGAACGTGATCGATCAGCTGCGCAAGTTCGGCGAAACCCGCCGCGGCTGGCTGGGCGTGCGTATTCAGGAAGTCACGGACGAGATTGCCGACAGCCTGGCGATGGACAAGGCCATGGGCGCGCTGGTTGCCGGTGTGACCGATGACGGTCCGGCCGCCAAGGCGAAGATCGAGCCGGGTGACGTGATTATCAAGTTCGACGGCGAGGAAGTCGACACAATGCGCGAACTGCCGCGCATGGTGGCAGAGACCGAAATCGGCAAGGAAGTTGACGTTACCGTGCTGCGCAAGGGTGAGGAAGTCACCATCAGCGTGATCCTCGAGCAGCTTGTCGAGACCGAGGTCGCCGAAGCCAGCGCAACCGAGGAAGAACAGCCTGCCGAAGAGCCGGTCGAAAAGAGCGAAGTGCTCGGCATGTCGCTGGCTGTTCTGGACGACGCGCTGCGCAAGCAGTTCTCCATCGACGGAGACGTCAGCGGTGTTGTGGTCACGGAAGTCAAGCCGGGCTCGTCTGCCGAAGAAAAGCGGGTGATGGCCGGCGACGTTATCAAGGAAGTCGCTCAGGAAACGGTTGAGACGCCGGAAGACGTCATGGCCGAGGTCGACAAACTGAAAAAGGACAGCCGCCGCTCGGCCCTGCTTCTGCTGGCCAACCCGACAGGCGATGTCCGCTTCGTTCCGGTGCGGATCGAGGATAACTGATCCTGCCGAACGCTGGAACGTGAATAAAAAGGGCGCCGCGTGGCGCCCTTTTTTTGTCCGTGTGCGGACTTGCACGCTCTTCCTTATGACGGACGGAGGACTGTATCGAACGGGCGAGAAGGGGGTGTCGGAGCAAGGGGCCCATCCTTCGAGACAGCGCTCCGCGCTTCCTCAGGATGAGGTTTGTGGACTTGGGTTGTTCCCGGAGAGGAAGCAAGTCACTCCGAAGC
>NZ_JBXUKV010000013.1:0-112845 GCF_057180185.1 Labrenzia sp. ATLA3 | reverse complement strand
AGCAAGCGGATGGGGCAGGTGTGGGAGACTGCCTCCGCGTTGTCATCCCGGTTTGGCGCAGCCAGGACCGGGATCCAGTACTCCCTGTGGCTGGCAGGTGGCCATCCGTGAGGGTGGGTGGTTACTGGGTCCCCGCCTCTGCGGGGATGACAAAGTGGGTGTGGTGAAGCAAGCGGTTGGGGCAGGCGTTGGAGACTGCCTCAGTGTTGTCATCCCGGTTTGGCGCAGCCAGGACCGGGATCTAGTATTCCCTGTGGCCGGTAAGTGGCCATGCTTGAGGGCGGGTGGTTACTGGGTCCTCGCCTTCGCAGGGATGACAAGGTGGGTGTGGTGAAGCAAGTGGTAGGGGCAGGTGTGGGAGACTGCCTCCACGTTGTCATCCCGGTTTGGCGCAGCCAAGACCGGGATCCAGTATTCCCTGTGGCTGGTAAGTGGCCATTCGTGAGGTCGGGTGGTTACTGGATCCCCACCTTCGCGGGGATGACAAAGTGGGTGTGGTGAAGCAAGCGGTTGGGGCAGACGTTGGAGACTGCCTCCGCATTGTCATCCCGGTTTGGCGCAGCCAAGACCGGGATCCAGTATTCCCTGTGGCCGGTAAGTGTCCATCCGTGAGGGTGGGTGGTTACTGGATCCCCGCCTGCGCGGGGATGACAAAAACGGGAGTGGCGATCCAGGTGGCTCAAGGGCAGGCATGGGCTGTAACTCGCCTTCAGTCTCCCCTTGGATACCGCTGGCTCTCTTCCACCACATTCAGGTCCATGTGGTTGCGCATGTAGCGTTCGGAGGCTTTTTGCAGGGGCTGGTAGTCCCAGGGGAAATAGGCGCCGTTGCGCAGGGCTTCGTAGACGATCCAGCGGCGGGCCTGGGATTGGCGGACTTCGGCGTCGAAGGCGGCCATGTCCCATTGCTTTCCGGCGATTTCCGCAAAGCGTACGGCAGTTGCCGCATGGGTCGGGTCGGCGGCGAGGTTGGTCAGTTCGTGCGGATCGTCCGTCACATTGAAGAGCAGCGGCGGATCGAGTTCGCAGTGGATGTATTTCCAATCGCCTTCGCGGATGCCGACCAGCGGCGCGTAGGAGGCTTCGGCGGCGTATTCCATCAGCACCGGTGCGGTGCGGGCCTCGCCTTTTGCCAGCGACACGAGGCTGGTGCCGTCGGTCCAGGGCATGATCTCGCTCATGTCGATGCCGGCAAGATCGCAGGCGGTCGGCAGAACGTCGAGCGTGCTGACCGGATCGGAAATGTGCTTTGGCGTCAGATCCGCATCGGCAACCATCAGCGGCACGCGTGCGGAGCCTTCGAAGAAGGTCATCTTGAACCACAGTCCGCGCTCGCCCAGCATATCGCCGTGGTCGGACACAAACAGGATGGTCGTGTCCTCGCTGAGGTCCATCGCGTCGAGGGCATGCAGGATCTCGCCGATCTTGTCGTCCAGATAGGAGATATTGGCGAAATAGGCGCGGCGCGAGCGGCGGATGTCTTCTTCCGTGATGTCGAATTTGCGCCAATCGTTGGCATCGAAGATGCGCTTTGCGTGTGGGTCGTGATCGTCATAGTGCATGGCGGGAACTTGCGGCAGCAGGTGCTCGCAGTCCTCGTAAAGGTCCCAGTATTTCTGGCGGGCGACATAAGGGTCATGCGGGTGGGTGAAGCTGACCGTCAGGCAGAAGGGCCTGTCGTATTTGCCGCGGCCGTAATCGTGGATCTTGCGCACGGCCTGGAAGGCAACATCGTCGTCATATTCCATCTGGTTGGAAATCTCGGCAACGCCTGCGCCCGTGACCGAGCCCATGTTGTGATACCACCAGTCGATGCGCTCGCCCGGCTTGCGGTAGTCTGGCGTCCAGCCGAAGTCGGCCGGGTAGATGTCGGTGGTCAGGCGTTCCTCGAAGCCGTGCATCTGGTCCGGGCCGACGAAATGCATCTTGCCCGACAGGCAGGTCGTGTAACCGGCGCGGCGCAGGTGATGGGCATAGGTCGGAATGTCGGAGGCAAATTCGGCCGCGTTGTCGTAAACGCCGGTGCGGCGCGGCAACTGGCCCGACATGAAGCTCGCCCGTCCCGGTGCGCAGAGCGGAGAGGCGGTGTAGGCGTTCTCAAATCTGACCGAACGTTCCGCCAGCCGCTTGAGATTGGGAGCGTGAAGAAAGTCTGCCGGTCCATCGGGAAAGAGCGTTCCGTTCAATTGATCGACCATCAAAATCAGGATGTTCTTGCGTTTGGTCATAGGGCTTCTCCAACGGACTGCAGGACGAGTGGCGGATACTTAATGTTTTTTTGATTGAGCAATCAATCAAATTCATTATCCTCTTTCACCAGCCCAAGACGTTATTAAAGCGAAGTAACTTGCACATCTTACCTATGTGTGCAGCTTATGCCGTTCAGCCGGGCCAGATTGGCCTGAATAAAGAAGGGACAGGTATATGAAGACTCTAAACCAGCCACTCTTACAATCGGGGATCTCCCGGCGAGGCGTTCTGATGGGAACGGCCGCTATCGGCGCAACGGCGTTCGCAGGACAGTTCGGTGTCGGGCCGGCTTCTGCGCAGCCCAAGAAGGGCGGCACGTTCCGGGTCGGCATGGCCGGCGGCAACACCAACGACAACTACGATCCGGGCACATGGGACAACGCCTATTCCCAGACCTTCGCGACCGCACGTCACGGCTACCTTGTTGAAATCGGGGCCGACGGTTCACTCGTGCCGGAAGTTGCCGAGAGCTGGGAAGCATCGCCCGACGCGAAAGAGTGGACGTTCAAGATTCGCCCGGGTGTTGAATACCACGAGGGCGGCACGGTAACTGCGGACGATGTCGTTGCCTCGATCAACTATCATCGCGGCGAGAAGAGTACCTCTGCAGCGAAACCGATTGTCGCGCAGATCGAGGACGTCAAGGCGAACGGCGATACGGTCGTTTTCACACTGGAAGCAGGCAATGCCGACTTCCCTTATGTCGTCAGTGACTATCACCTTGCGATCATGCCCGCCAAGGATGGCACAATCGATACCAGAAGCCCGAACGGCTGCGGTCCCTACAAGGTGGTCAACTACGATCCCGGCGTCATTGCCGAGCTGACGCGCAACCCGAACTACTGGAAAACCGACCGCGCCCATTTCGATGAAGTCAAGATGCTGACCATCCTGGATGCGGCTGCGCGCCAGTCGGCGCTGATGACGGGCAACGTCGATGCGATCGACCAGGTCGATCTGAAGACAGTCAGCCTCTTCCAGCGTGCGCCGAACGTCAAGATTCTGTCGGTCACCGGCACGCAGCACTACACTTTTGCCATGGATACGCGCGCGGCGCCGTTCAACGACAACAATGTGCGTCTGGCGCTGAAATATGCCGTCGACCGGCAGGAACTGGTGGACAAGATTCTGTTCGGCTATGGCGCGGTGGGCAATGATACGCCGATCAGCCCGTCCTACCGCTACTATGCTGACGATATCGAGCAGACTAGCTACGATCCGGACAAGTCCAAGTTTTATCTGAAACAGGCGGGTCTCGATTCGCTCGATGTCAGTCTGTCGGCGGCTGACGCTGCCTTCGGCGGCGCGGTCGATGCGGCAGTCCTCTTCTCCAACAGCGCCGCCAAAGCCGGCATCAACCTCAAGCCGGTGCGCGAGTCGAACGACGGTTACTGGTCGGACGTCTGGATGAAGAAGCCGTTTTCCGCCGTTTACTGGGGCGGCCGTCCGACCGAGGATCTGGCGTTTACGGTTGCCTATGCAGCCGGTGCTCCCTGGAACGATACCTTCTGGGACAACGAGCGCTTCAACAAGCTGCTGGTCGAGGCCCGTTCGCAACTGGACCAGGCCAAGCGCGCCGAGATGTACAAGGAAATGCAGCAGATCCTGCGTACGGAAGGCGGCGTGATCGTGCCGATGTTCGCCAGCTACGTGATGGCGCACACCAACAGCGTTGCGCATCCCGAAGTGGTGGGCGCCAACTGGACCCTCGACGGCTTCCGGGCCATCGAACGCTGGTGGTTCGCCTAACAGTCCCAAGACGGCTTCTGCAGCCGTAAAGGCGAAGGCGGTTGAACCCGCCTCGCCGGATTGATCTTCACAGCGCTCCATCGGGAGCCTTTCCAACGGCCAGCGGTCACTCCGCTGGCCGTTTTTTTCAAAAAGACGCTTGACCTGGAGTGCGCTCCAACTGGTAGCTGAAGGAAATCGTTCCGTTCGGAGACTGACATGCGGATTGGTGACCTGGCCGAGAAATCGGGACTTTCGACTGATACCCTGCGCTACTACGAGAAGATCGGCCTGATGCCACGGCCCCTGAGGGACGGTGGTGGACGGCGGGTCTACGATGCGGCGATCCTCAGATGGATTGATTTCCTGGACCGGCTGAAGTCAACCGGCATGGGCATCAAGGATCGGCTGCATTACGCGGACCTGCGCACAAAGGGGGCGGCCTCTCTGACAGAGCGCCGTGAATTGCTGGAACAGCACAGACAGAAGGTTGCCGGCGATATCGTCCGGCTCACCGAAATGCTGGATGTCCTGGACGATAAGATTGATCTCTACAGAAGGATGGAAGCGGGCGAGACCGTCGACCCCACCTTCGAAAGCTGCGCCCGGACCGAACACGCTGCGCCGCCAAGCAAGGAAGTTCCGAAAGATGAGCACCGCCCTGGAACGCGGCCGCGCGCTGACGCAGAAACTTAATCCCGATCTCGAAGCCGTTCTCAGCAAGGGCTATGACGACCTTCTGCCCGGCTTTGCCGAAAGCCTGATCGAATGGGCTTATGGCCGGCATTATGCCCGTGAGGGCCTTGACCTGAAAACGCGCCAATTGTGCACCATCGCGGCGCTGACCGTGCTCGGTGGACAGACGGCACCGCAGTTGAAGATCAACATCGAACACACGCTGGCCACCGGGGCCAGCCGCACCGAAATCATCGAGGCGATCTGGCAAATGGCCGTCTACGGCGGCCTGCCGGCAGCCATCAACGGCCTCAATGCGGCGCGGGAGGTGTTCGAGGCTCAGGATGCGGCGTGAGTGAAATCAGTCACGCATCTAATCCGCCAAGATGATTGCGGATAGCCAGGTGAAAAACAGTGGGGTGCCGGTATACCGGCATACCCTATTGCAGTCCCCACTCAGGCCGCGGCGACGTCCTGAAGGAACCTGTCGATCCGGGTGGTAACCTCGGCGAGTTGACGGGTGGCAGCATCGGTGATTTCTTCCACCTCACGGGCCGACAGGCTGGTTTCGCTGGAGCCACGGGAGAGGTCGCCGATATTCTCCGATACACTGGCGGTCTGTCCGGCAGCCTGGGAGACGCCGTCGGAGATTTCGGTGGTTGCACCGGCCTGCTGTTCCACGGAGCTTGCCATGGCGGCCGCAGTTTCGTTGACGGCTTCCATCATGGTCATGATCGTGCTGATCGCTTCGACGGCGCCGCTGGTTGCGTCCTGAATTTCGGTCACATGGCTGGAGATTTCCTCGGTCGCCTTGGCTGTCTGTCCAGCCAGTGACTTGACCTCGGAAGCAACCACGGCAAAGCCTCGTCCGGCGTCACCGGCGCGTGCGGCTTCGATGGTCGCATTGAGTGCCAGCAAATTGGTTTGCTCGGCAATCTCCTGAATAAGCTGTACGACGGTGCCGATGCGCTCCGCAGCGGCGGACAGACCCTTGATCTGGTCGTTGGAGGTGCGGGTGGCGCCTGCGACTTCTTCAACGCGCACCAGGGTGTCATTGACCTGCCGGCCAACTTCCTGAACCGAGGTGCTGAGTTTTTCCGTGGCGGCTGCAATCGTCTGGACGTTGTGGCTGGCCTGGCTGGACGCCGTGCTGACGTCCTCGGACCTGCCTGTGGTCGTGCGGGCGATTTCGGACAGCTGCTCGGCAGTGTTGTCGAGCTGCTGCATGTTGCCGGTCACGGTGGCGAGGGCTTCCTCGATATCCTGACGGAAGGAGGCCACCAGCGCGTCAACGGTCGCCTGTCGTTTGCGGACATCTTCCTGGCTCGCAAGGGTTTCCTTTTCCAGCCGCATCCGTTCGATTTCCCGATCGCGGAAGGTGGCGACGGCCTGGGCCATATGGCCGATTTCGTCCTTGCGGTTGGTTGCGGGCAGGGCGATATCCGTATCGCCGTCCCTCAGTTTGAGCATTGCTCCGGTCAGCCCCCGGATGGGGCGGATGATGGCGCTGGACAGCAGCACGACGAAGGCGATCCCCAGAAGCAGGGCCAGCCCCAGAGTGACGGTAATCTGTGTCTGTGCGCCAACGGCACTTGCAAGAGCGGTCGCCTCCGAGTTGGCGCTGATGACTTCCGCCTGGTCCGTCAGCGAGGCGGCTGCCGCGGCAAAGGACTTTTCGCTGGATCGCAGCGCGGTGGTTGAGGCAACGACTTCGACGAACGTGGCCTCAAGTTCCGGCAAGGCGTCCGCTCCGGCTGCTACAAGTGCTTTCAGAGGACCGTTCAGAAGATCGCTCAGGGCCTTGTCAGAGGCATTTTTGCTGGCGGAGGTTCGCACGGTGTCAAGATTTTCAAGCTCTGTGCGCGCGTCGGTCAGGTACATCTGGAACGTATCGGCGGAGACCTGAGAAGAGGTGTTCAGATAGTCGGAGTAGGCGCTGCGGATGCCGAGCACGCTGCGGGCCACGCTCTGGGTGTAATTCGACAGCAGTGCGATGTCTGCGCTGGCCTTGTCGAACTCCCTCAGTTCCTTCGTCAGGTCGTTGATCGGCTCCTGGGCGGCCTTGATGATGGTGTCGGCGAGGGTGATCAGTTCGCGGGTGGCCGGTTCCAGCTGCGTGTTCCAGGCGTCCGGGGCCGGAGATTTGAGATGCGCCTTCAGCAGCTTTTCAAAGGAGTTGGAATGTTTTGTCAGAGACTTGACGCTGTCCTTGATCGTATCGGTCTTCACCGTTCGACGAACCGCCTTGGCATCCTTGACGAGTGCATCCACCTGTTTGGCCAGCTTCTTTGCGAGAGCCTTGTCCGGTGTCGCGGCAAAGGTTTCCACCTCCTGTGCCAGCACCACCGTGGTGATGCGCATGTTGCTGAGACGTGGGCTGACGTTGGACAGGTTGTTCATCTTGCCTTCGTTGTTGAGGGCAAGGGCAGATCTGTATGCAGCAAGGGCCGTGTAGTCTTCGAAGGCTTTCTTGGTCGTCTCGACCATTTCGGCAGTAAGCGTGTCGAGGCTCGCAGCTGCGGTGTCGCGGCTCTGCCGTTTGTCGCGCAGCGTCGCAAAGCTGCTCTCGAGCTCGTTGACGATTGTCGCAAGTTGCGTTGCCGCCTGAGGCTGGCTTTCGGACAGGTTCAGGCTTTCACGGGAAATCGAGGCGATATCGGTGGCGACGCCGTCTGCCGCCTGGTTGCTGCCATCCCGGCCGAATGTCTGGGCGTTGGTCAGCAATTTGGGAACGCTGCCGAGAAGCTCGTTGGCCGTCTTGGCGACCGTTACCGAGTTCTTGACCTCCGAGCCGGCGTATAAGCCACCCGCGCCAACTCCGATGGCGCACAGAAGCATTGCACCGAACCCGATCTGCAACTGGGTCTTGATCGGCCAGTCGAAGAAAACGCGCTGCCGCGACGCGGTTCCAGGGCGGTCAATCCCTGTTGGTAAGGCTCTGGTTGCACTTTTCCGGAAAGGAAAGCTTACGAACTTCATTCTTGCGCCCCGGATATTATCTAGCCGGAAGCACTTTGCGCGGAAAGTTTTAATAAGATCCGAAAGAGGTCTGCATTAATTATGAGCTGTCATTTGTTTGTATTTTAAGCACGTAAGACTTTGGAAACGCTCTTTTTCGGGAGCGGGCAAACAAGGGGGCCGTTGTTGAGGGAGACATATTCGCCTAATGCGTCAGACGCCTGTGGTCGCTTTGCAGTTACTTCTTTAGGCGGGTGTTGAGGGCTGCCTGCAATCGGTTAATGAGGGACGCATCTATGTTCCTGTTGCAGGCCAGCGCGAGTTCCACTTTCCGGAGGGTGAGCAGCCTCTTGATCTCCGCGCCTTCCTGCGCAGCGACATAGGGAGATGAAATCAGGCCGCCCAGCCAGAGTTTGGTATGACCGGACTGCAGCATGTTTGCATTCAGCTTGTCTTCATAAACGAGAACCAGATTCGGGTGGCCCGCTTTCTGAAGTTCATTGGTGCTGGTCCAGCCGCCGACGGCGCCTGTCGCATAGGCGAAACTGTCCTCCACGGAGGACAGTTCGATTGTGCTGTCCTTAAGCGCAAACAGGCCGTAGCCGTCGTATTCCAGAGGTCCGACCCAGGAGAAATTCGGTTCACGGGCTTCAGTGCGCCACAGAGCCATGAAACAATGGTTGGCGCTGCTTTCAACCGCATTCAATCCGCGTTTGAAAGGCCGCATATGCATCTCGACCGATATGCCGGCCTCGTCGGCAAGGCTTTGGACAAGTCTGGTCACAGTGCCGTCGATGCGCCCGTTTTCATACGGGAAATAAAGGGGTTTGTAGTCTTCGGTGTAAATGACAATTTCAGCGCGAGTATTGTCCGTTGCCGAGGAAATACCTGTGCTTGCAAGCAATGCAATTGCCAGAAAAAACGCTGATAATCTGATGTGCATGAAGACTCCGGTTCATGCGTATTATCTAAAAAATCTGCCGAAAGCTTTGTTTCAGAGGCACACTATACAGGTTTGAAGGTTTAGGAAGGGTATCCGATCATACTTTCCCGGGCTCACTCTGCCGGTCCTGCCTGTCGCTATGGCCGAGATCCTTCTCCGGCCAGAGTTGGTCGCGGAGCCGTTGTTTCAGCACCTTGGCATCCGGAAAGCCGCCATCCGTTTCGCGGTTCCAGACGGTTTCACCGTCGCAGATGATCGTGAAGATACCGCCAGCGCCGGGAACAAGGCTGACCGCACCGGTTTCTTCGGAGAAAGTGGACAGGATCTCCTGAGCCATCCATGCGGAGCGCAGCAGCCAATTGCATTGGCGGCAATAGGTGATGATGATATGGGGCGAAGGGACGTTCGTCATGGCGTCCGGCCGGTTCCTTTGTTTCACTTGATGGTTTTTGCTTGTGCCACAACTTTGCTCCGACGCGCCAGACGCTACTTTGCCAGTTATTCTGGAGACGTTTGAAAACCATCCGGAATTGCACATCCTTTGCGGTGAGCCTCTGACGGCCACGGCGTTTCCCGGGTTGACCAACCGTGTGTTCAAGCTTGAGGCCGAGGAAGGCAGCTTCTTTCTGCGGCTGCCGCGCCCGGAGGCGGCAGGCAGCATCGACCGGAAAGCGGAAGCGCGAAACCTGACGCTGGCCGCAGCTGCTGGCTTAGCCGTGCCGCCGGTGTTCTGTGATCCAGGTACAGGTGTTCTGGTGACGAGGGCCGTCGAGGTCAGGAGTATCCCTGCCGGCCTTCTGGGGCTGCCGGCATATGATCTCGCTCAGGCTCTTGGTCAGGCGCTGGGGCGTTTGCATGGGTCCGGCGCCGCCTTCGAGGGGCGTCTCGACCCGGACAGCGTGCTTCAGATGCAATGGCAAGGGCTTCTCGATATGACTGAGCATCGCGCGGAGATGGCCGGACTGGAGGAGGTGCTGAAGCTTCGCATGGCCGATAGAGACGGCCCTGAGTATGTCCCGAGCCACGGGGATCCCTCTCCGGGTAATTGCCTGATGACGGCTGAAGGGCTCTGGCTGATCGACTGGGAGTTTTCCGGCATGTCCGATCCGGCCTGGGATCTTGCCTATGCAGTTCTGGAGCACGAGATGAGGCCGGATCAGGAGGACGTCTTTCTGCAAGCCTATGCGGCAACCGGAGCTGTGCTGCCTGACGCGGCACGTCTTAGCGTCATGAAAGCCAAATGCGACACGGTATCGGCACTGTGGGCACTGGAGCAGGTGGCGGCAGGACGGGACGAAACCGTGTTTCTTCTCTTTGCCAGGCAGAGGCGAATGCGGGCTCTTCAACAACTGGCGGATCTTGCTTGAACCTGGAAGACAGCCCGAGCATCAGGGAAGGCGGCGTCAGTTGAGCGGAGCCTGTCCGTTGGGGTCTGCAAGGCATTGGCTGTATCGGTTTGACATCCGGTTCCGCAGCGACTGGTTTTCCGGTTCTGCCAGCAGCTTGTCCCAGATGCCGTCCGCTCTCAGATAATCGAGCGTGCATCCGCACGCCGCCTCGCAGATTTCAGGCGTGGCGGTTGTGCCCTGACAGGAAACCGTGCAGTTGCGCACGAAGGCGATTGCGGACCGGTCCATCTCAGGTCCGATCTGTGTTGCTGTCCACACCAGGCCGTACAGCAAAGGCTGATGCAGCAGATAGACGGCGAGGGAATGGCGACCGAGAAACCGGGTCAGGCGGCCCGGAGGGCGCGAAAACATCAGGCCGGACACCTTCTGCCAGAGGTCGAACTTGCGAAAAATCTTCGAAACGGCAACACCGGCGAGTGTCACACCTGCCCATGGGGCAAGCGGAACATAGTCGACGCTTGCGAAACCCGGCGTGCCAAGCCCGGTCCACAGCCACACCTGCCCGTCAAATGCCGGAGAAGCGGCCCAAAAGGGCAGGCTGAACACCAGCGCCGCGGCGAGCCCGGCAAGGAAGACGGGAAGTCGCGTGAAGGGCAAGGCGATCAGGCTGGACAGCGCAATGCAGTGCAGAATGCCGAAGCGGACAAATGTGTCGCCGAAGGTGAAATAGGTGACCGCAGACACTGCCGCCGCCGCAGCGACAATCACGACAAGACGGCGCCAGAAAGCCCGCCAACGGATGCCCTTGTGATGCGCGAAATCGAGGCTGATGCCGGCCAGAAACAGGAAGCTGCCGGCTATCGAAGCAGCAAAGATACGCCAGCCGGAGCCCTGGGCGACGGGCCAATCGACATAAGCGAACCAGGAGAGGTCCCAGGAAAAATGGTAGATCGCCATGGCGACAACTGCGAGGCCGCGGGCAAGATCGAGCACGGCCAGACGCGTTGAACGCATAAAAGGACTTTCTGACGATAACCGGGGTAGATGACGGGCGGTTATGCCGGTCTGGATTAGCTGCTGAAGGTCACGACCAGTGTCGTGATCAGGGCCGACGCAGCCATCAACGCGCCGACATATGGCCATGGAGATGGACGATGGACGGTAAATACGTCCTGGTTCGCCGACTTTTGAAGCATGCCCTCACTCCTTTGTCCCACCACGAAGTGGGGCAAGAGTGAGCCAAATGTCCGGCGGCGGTAAAGACGGTAAATCAGGTCTCGGCCGGTTTTCCCAAGGAAAAAGGCGATATGTGAAAGACCCGGCAAAATTGACCTAGGCGATCTGCCCTGCCGAAGCGTCCGACGACCTGCGGACAAGAGCGCTGCGGGGTTCCTCTTAGAGGTCCAGTGTGTCGAGGCCAGCTTCCAGGTGGTCGGCCAGAAGCGGCAGGCCAAGCAGATAGTTTGCCGTGGAGCCGGCGGCACGTTCCTTTGCTTCATCGACGGCTTGCTGGAAGTCTTCAGCCTCGAAGTCGCCACGGCCGATCCACGCGATGGCCACCAGTTCGGCGGCTTCATCGACATTCAGATCCTCGATCAGTTCCCGCAATTCTTCATCGGAGAGGTCGTCGTTTTCCTCTTCGGCCAAGCCATCGTGACCGTGGCTCTGTTCCAGCGTGTCGGCATCGAATTCGACGTCGCCTTCGTGACCGTCCTCGAACGTGTCCTCAAGCGAAGATGAGACGGCCCGTGCCTTCTGTGCTAGCAGGCGGATCGTGTCTGCTGAAAGTGTGAGGTTGATGTCCATTGATGCCTCCGACAAGCCCTTCGTGTCTTTATCGATCCACTTTTCGTCGTTGGCAATGGTCATGATCGGAATTCCTTCTGTGGCCGCCAATTGCAGCGGCGATAATCACCCGCTGAGAGATAAATGCCCCGCTGCAGGTTTTGTTCCACGCCCGAGGCAGGGACGTGGCGGAAGATTTTCACAAAGACCCGCACCCGAGTTATCCCCGGTATCCAAGGCCGAACCCGGTGTCTCCGGTAAATACGCTGCCGGTGCCTGCCCGAAGCCGGATGTGGTCTTGCGGGCAAAACCTGTTCTTGCTTTACTTGGCTGGCAGTCGAAATCCTGTCCTTGACCGTGATCAACAGCGGGGCGACAGGCTGTTCACCCCAGGCCGATCACCCAGGTGCGGTCAGAATGTGGGTGTGCCCCATTGCTTGGTTTTGCGATGGCCTGTCAGCCAGACAAAAGAGGGGCCGGCAGCGGAAAAGAAAGTTTCTCCGGCGGCGGACCGGGCACTGAGGCCCGGCACTCATGTCAAGCATGAGGCCGGGTCTCGGCTATCTTGGGGATTGTGTTTTCAGAACGTGGACTTTGATGGCAGACCGGGGATCGCCGGTGCGCTTCCGACTACCGTGTGGGCGGCAGGGGCGGTTTTGGTGATGCTGTTCATGTTGGTTGGTTTGGCCATGGCTGCCGCAGCGACCAGGGCGGTTGCCAGCAGCATGCCCAGAAAGATCGCCTGCAACAGCGGCCGGGCTTCATGCAGGTCGCTTTTCGAGGGATTGGATTTTCTGGATTTCTGATTTTCGACGCGTGCCATGATCAAGTTCTGTCAGGTTTGAACGGTTGTACGGTGGCTGCTGTCAGTCTGCCTGCGCATCTGCGCCGGTCAGGTCCTGAAACAGGCGGCGGGCCATCAGACAGGTGACGGCGGCCATGGTCAGAAACGCGACCATCGGCAGCGCCAGGGACGGCTCCAACGTGGACATCATCATCAACAAGCCTGCTGCCATGATGAACAGGGAAACAGGTTTCGAGCTTACGTTCTGCGTTTCAGTCGTCGGCTGAACAATCGTTGCTAGGGCCATCGGCTCCTCCATCCGCTTGGGAGACATCAATTTCGATGGAAATTGCGCCGTCAGGCAGACGCGAATTAGACATGGCCTGTGTGTTTTCATGACCATTTTGCGGCAAGTTCCGACTGATTGCTGGCGCCCGGCATAAGCACCACAACAGGTGGTGTCCAGTCTCCGGTCGCGGCTGCAAACCGGAGCGAGGGTATCTTGATTTTCGCGTTACCAGGCCGTCTCAGGCACGTGTGCAGTCAAGGGCAGAATTCTGTAAATTAACCCCTCGTAAAAATAACAATAAACCTTCTCGTAAAATGTATTTCATTTTTAAAGACTGTAAAAATTGACGTAAGCCAGGATTTTAACAGCGGGATTTTAGCTTTTGTTTGCATTTCACAAGCATGCTCCAGAACAGGGAGACCCGCTAAGAACAGACCAGGCATCGAATGACGACTAACGCCGCTCAGAGCGCCACGGTGGATAAGCCGACAGACCTAGCAACGTCGACGGAACCGCCGGTCAAAAAGGCTGCGGAGCCACCGGCTTTAGCTCTGGCGGGTATCCAGTTTTTCATCGCAGATATCAGCAGAAAGACCATCCTCTGGCATGAGGTGGGGTCGCAGAGTTTCAACAGTGAAGTGCGCGATCTGCAGGAGGCGCCTTCCAACGAAGCATTGCGCCATCTGTCGCCGGAGGATCGGAAAACCATTCTCCGTCTGGTGCAGGGCGCTATCCGGGAAGGGCGGGCAGGACCGTTCGATGTCGGCGGCGGACCGGACCACCGGATCCCGGGCATTCCGATCGTTGCCTATCGTTATGAGTTGCCGGACGGCAAGATCCTCGCGATCTGCTTTCCCTCCGTTGGCGAGAACGACGACAATCCGGGCAGGGTCGTGCTGGGGCTTGCGCCGATCCTCCAGCATTTCGTGGCGTCGTCGACGCGCGGGGTGCTTCTGGTCGATAATTTCGGCTACGTGCGCTTTGCCAGCGACGGTTTCCTGAAGAGCTTTCAGATCGAGGACGCGCGGCTGATCCTTGGGCGCAACATCGCCCATATCCAGAACCGGGTTGGCCGGACGATCGTCTCCCTGACGCTGGCGGCGCTGACGCGCCGGGCGAGCGCGACCGGCCGGGGCAAGTTTCTGCTGGCCTCCAACGACAGCGTCGAATTGAAATATGACGCCATGTATTTCCGCGTCGGCGGCACGGTGGGCGGCGTACTGTTCTCGGCAGGCCATGCGGGCGGCGATGTCGATTTTGCCAAGGTCTTCGAAGCGTGCAGCGCGCCGATCCTGGTGGTCAACATCAAGTCACGCATGATCATCGCGGCCAACAATGCGGCGATGAAGACCTATCATTTGACGTCGGAGGCAATCGACGGCCGTCCGATCACCGAAATGCTGCTGCACCCGAGCAATTACGCCTCCCTTTTGACGGCCGCCAAGGAAGCTTCGGATGTTCCTCTGTCGGTGCCTGTGACCGTGCTCAACGGCCAGACCAAGAAAAAGCGCTTCAAATCCACGATCATCGATGAAGACAAGGACGAGCCCAAGCTCATCCTCGAAACGAGAAGCTGATTGTGTACTCCGGGCACGGTTGACCGGCCCGTTTGCGTCAAGCCGCGGAAGCTTCGTTCCCGGTGTGGTGTTCCACGGCCCAAAGGAAGATCCGACCCAGGATTTCAGCCAGGCCGCGGCCCTTTGGTGTCAGGCCGTAGCGGACACGGCGGCGAGCGTCGTCCAGCTGGGTGCGGGCGACAAGTCCGGCCTCTTCCAGATGGCGCAGCTCCTGGACGAGCACCTTTCGGCTGATCGGCGACAGTGTGCGCTGAAGTTCCAGAAAATGATGATCCTTCAAGGCCAGGCAATGCAGAACCCTGGGTGTGTGTTTGCCGCCTATGGTTTTCAGAGTGTCGGCGACAGGGCAGTCCTGCGTGCCGGGCAGGCGCCAGAGGGGTGCGATCGGTTCGCTCATGTCCGTTTCCGCCGGTTTGCCCGGATCCAAGGCGTGTCCGGGTTACCAAAAGGTGCCTAATTGAACGCTTTTTCGCGTCCGCCTAGGAAAGGCTCAGCCTATCACCAGGAAGAGAGCCGCGGCAAACATGTCCGAGATCCAGATCCACGCCATTCCGATCCTGCCGTTCGGCATGGTCAATGCCTTTCTGCTGACCTCTGCCGATGGTGCGGTGCTTGTCGACACGGGGTTGCCGGGCAGCGAACGCAAGATCGGAAAAGGTCTGTCAAAAGCCGGTTGCTCCCTCGCCGACCTCAAGCTGATCGTGGTGACCCATGGCCATATCGATCATGCAGGTAGCGCCGCGCGCATCAGGAAACTGTCCGGGGCGCCCATTGTGCTGCATGAAGGCGATCTGCCCTATTGCCAGGGCAGGGCGCCACTGCTGCGTCCCTCCGGCCCATTCGGCCGCCTGTTCAAGATGACGGGGGCCATCGAGCGGCCGTTTGCGAAGGTCGAGCCGGACATTCTCCTGTCGGCAGACCAGACCCTGGATCTGTCAGCCTATGGCCTTGCGGGAGAAGTATTGCCGACGCCTGGCCACACGCCGGGATCGCTTTCGGTCCTGCTTGCAGACGGTACCGTCATCGCGGGTGATCTGGCGGCATCCGGCATTCTTCTTGGGGGAATCGCATTCAAGGGCTGGCCCAAGCCACCACCCTTTGAAGAAGACACGATTGAGGTCGCCCGGTCGCTGAAACTTTTGCTGTCGAAGGGGGCGAAACGGTTCTATCTCGGCCATGGTGGACCGCTTGATGCCAGGGCGATCGAAAGATACGCCGGCAAACTGGCGCAAGCGGTCTGAAAACGCCCGGTCTCGTCTTGATTTGGTCTTGTTTTCCGCAGCGCACGGATCTAGGGTCCGCGCGCTGTTAATCCCGTTTCCCCCTGGAGGACATTATGGGCTTTCTTGCTGACGCATTGGCGCGTGTTCAACCTTCTGCGACCATCGCCGTCACCAACAAGGCACGCGAGCTTAAAGCCGCAGGCCGCGATGTAATCGGTCTCGGAGCTGGCGAGCCGGATTTCGATACCCCGGAAAACATCAAGACAGCCGCCATCAAGGCCATCACCGACGGCAAGACCAAGTACACGGCTGTCGATGGCATTCCGGAGCTGAAGGCGGCTATCGTCGAGAAGTTCAAGCGGGAAAACGGCCTCACTTACGAAACCAACCAGATCACCGTTGGAACCGGCGGCAAGCAGGTGCTTTACAATGCGCTGATTGCAACGCTGAACCCGGGCGATGAAGTCATCATTCCGACCCCTTACTGGGTGAGCTATCCGGACATGGTGCTGCTGGCAGGCGGCGAACCGGTGATCGTGGAAGCGGACAAGTCGACTTTCAAGATCACCCCTGAAGCGCTCGATGCGGCGATTACCTCGCGTTCCAAGTGGCTGATCTTCAACTCTCCGTCCAACCCGTCCGGTGCGGCTTATACGGAAGCTGAGCTGAAGGCGCTTTGCGCTGTGCTGATGAAGCACCCCCAGGTCTGGGTCATGACCGACGACATGTATGAGCACCTCGTCTATGATGACTTCAAGTTCACCACGCCTGCTCAGGTGGAGCCTGCTCTTTACGAGCGCACGCTGACAGTCAACGGTGTCTCGAAGGCCTATGCGATGACCGGCTGGCGTATCGGCTATGCCGGTGGCCCGGCCGAGCTGATCAAGGCGATGGCCAAGGTCCAGTCGCAGTCGACCTCCAACCCGTGTTCCATTGCTCAGTGGGCGGCGGTCGAGGCGTTGAACGGCACCCAGGATTTCATTCCGAAGAACAATGAAATCTTCAAGGGTCGCCGGGATCTGGTCGTCTCCATGCTGAACCAGGCGAACGGTATTTCCTGCCCGGTGCCCGAAGGCGCGTTCTACGTGTTCCCGTCCTGTGCCGGCACCATCGGCAAGACGGCACCGTCCGGCAAGGTGATCGAGAGCGATGAGGACTTCGTCTCCGAGCTTCTGGAAGCTGAAGGCGTTGCCGTTGTTCACGGCTCGGCTTTCGGTCTCGGCCCGAACTTCCGCATTTCCTATGCGACCTCCACCGAAGCCCTGGAAGAAGCCTGCACCCGCATCCAGCGCTTCTGCGGCAACCTGAAATAAGCTTTTCGATCTTCGCGAAGCGTTGAGAAAGGACGGCCTTGTTGGCCGTCCTTTTTTGTTGCGGTCCGGGTTTCTGCGTGCGTGGCCCGGGTTTAGAGCATGCTATGAGCGTCCTGGCCTGTTCCAATTGATGAGAGGATGAACGGTGGCAAACGCTCGACAGAAACAGCTTCTTGTTGATCTGCTCGAGAGCCTGCCGTCGATTGTTTTCATTCTTCTGCGGCGGCAGGCGAGCGATCTGTAGCTGGCTGGCCGGTACGGTCTGGGCCTTCTGGGCTGCGCAAAACAGCATTTTACCGGTGGTCGCCACATTGACCCTGCTGATCGGCGGTCAACGGTTCCTGATCGCGGGGCTGTCGGAGAAATCTTCGAGCAGCATCATGCTGGCGTCTGCTTTGGGGAGCGCTTCGGAGACCTGCGAAATTTATACATGACACGTTGTTTTCCTGCCGCGATTTTGACGTCTTGGCACGCCATATCACGGAGGTAATCCGCACGTCTGTTACAAGCGGATATTCGCAGCCGAACGGGAGTTCTCTCTATGCGTATTCTGACACCGGTTCTCGCTGCCGTGGCCATTGCCACGGCGATGCCGGCCTTTGCCTCCGAAGACAGCCCAAAGGTTGAAATCGGCAAACTGACCTGCCTTGTGGAAGGCGAGCACAGCTTCATTGTCGGTTCTTCGGCAACACTTGGATGCAGCTTCTCACCGGTCGATGGCGGCGCGGTGGAGAACTACAAGGGAACCGTACGTGACTACGGGCTCGACATCGGCAAGACCAAGCAGGCCACGCTGGTCTGGGGCGTCCTGGCGCCGTCCGCAAACCGCAAGCCTGGCCTTCTGACGGGTACTTACGCCGGACTGACTGCCGGTGCGAGCGTTGGTGCGGGGATCAAGGCGAACGCGCTGCTGGGTGGTTTCGATCGGTCCATCGCGCTCAATCCCTTCAGTCTGGAAAGCCAGACCGGAACCAATCTGACCCTGGGTGTCAGCAAGATGACGCTGGAACTGATCAACTAAGTCTCAGCGGCCATCCGTCGCTTCATCTCCCAGCTTCAGTCGCGGCAGCTTTCATTTGCACCGGCACAGGGTGTTTCCACCTTGTCCGGCTGCATATTCTGCCGGTTGATCTGCTCGGTGCGGTTCAGGCGAACCGCACCGTCGATCTGTTGACGGGTCGAGAAGCCGGACTGTTGCCGATTGAGGTTCTGGTTGAGCTGCTGCCCGGCCGAGGGCAGCCGCGGCGAGGACGCCATGGGGGGACTGCGTAGCTGGTTGGACTGCGCCTGCGCCGGAAATGCGGGTGCCGCGGCCATGATGGCTGCAAAGAGTAACAGGGTCTTGGTCAAGCATGCTCCTTGGGCCCGGAGGCGGTTCATCACAGACTACATAGGTCGCCGCGCTTGAATTTCACTATTTGACAAATCCGGCAGGGCAAAGGCATTCCCGGTCGTGTCTCTGAAAGACGGGCTTTTTCAAACGCCGGTTTGGAGATTTACCACTGCCAAGGGTGTGGCGTCATCTTCTGACCAACCAGTTCATGCGCCTCAACGCGTCGGGTCTCTGGTTTCCAAGCCCCCTGCGAAGCTTCTCACGGGCTAATTGCTGCGCTGCCGCGTAAGATTCCCTTGCGTTGCCGCTGGCATCGGCGCGACGATGGGGGACCGCCCCTGGTCGATCGGCCGCTGTTTGGGGCTTGGTGCGATGAGTACCGGGCTATAGGCCTTCGATCCCATCCGGGCGAGACGCGGAAGGCCGCGTTCCCCAGCCGGCCCTGCCGCGTTGTTACGAGGTATCCTCGAACTAACGGGAGGCTCAGCATGACAATGAGTTCAAACGGAAAAGGATCTGCCGCGGGCAGCGCTCCGCGCTGTATCGCCTTGGTGGGTCCGTTCGGCAGCGGCAAGACCAGTATTCTGGAAGCCTTGCTGGCGCGAACGGACAAGGTGGCCCGGCAAGGAACCGTCGCGGGCGGCAATACGGTGGGCGATGCTTCGTCCGAGGCACGTGCCCACGGCATGAGTGTGGAACTGAACATCGCGGATGTGGAATTTCTGGGAGACCGCCTGGTGTTCGTCGACTGTCCGGGATCGGTCGAGTTCCTCAGCGAAATGGATGGAGCTCTGTCCGGTGTTGATCTGGCGGTCGTTGTGGCGGAGGACGACGAGCGCAAGGTTCCGGCCTTGCAGCTGATCCTCAAAGCTCTTGAAGCCCGCGCCATTCCGCGGGTTTTGTTTTTGAACAAGATCGACAAGAGCACACAGCGGGTGCGTGATGTCCTCAGCCTTCTGCAACCGGCCTCTGCCGTTCCGCTGGTGCTGCGGCAAATTCCGATCTGGGAAGACGGTCTGGCAACCGGTTTCATCGATCTGGCTCTGGAACGGGCGCATGTCTATCACGAGAAAGAGGAAAGCACTCGGATCGACATGTCCGATGCGGACCTTGCGCGCGAGCATGAAGCCCGTTTCACCATGCTGGAGCATCTGGCCGACCATGATGACGACCTGATGGAGGCGTTGCTTGAGGATATCGCACCCAATCGCGATCAGGTGTTTGCCGATCTGGTGAACGAAATGCAGGACGGCCTCATCTGCCCTGTCTTCTTCGGCTCTGCAGAACACGGCAACGGCGTCAGCCGATTGCTCAAGGCCCTGCGCCATGAAGTTCCAGGTGTCGACCTGCTGTCGCGCAGGGTGCTCGGCGCAAAGTCGAAGGCGACGCTGCAGGTCATCAAGACGCTGCACACCCAGCACGGCGGCAAGCTGTCGATTGCCCGTGTTCTGGAGGGCGTGGTCTCCGATGGTGACAGTCTCTTCGTCAATGGAGACAGTGAAGTGAGGGTTTCCGGCCTGTTCTCGGTCTTCGGCCAGCAGACAAACAAGATTGCGACCGCAGGCAAGGGGGAGCTGGTCGCACTTGGGCGTCTCGATGATGTGCAGACTGGCGACCTTTTGAGTTTCGAAAGCGGAAAGATCCAAAGCCTGCAAATGCCGGAGAGACGTCTCCCCGTCCTGGCAACGGCGATTGCCGCCAATCATCGCAAGGATGAAGTCCGGTTGTCGGCGGCGCTTGCAAAGCTGGTTGAAGAAGATCGCTCGCTGGTTGTCTCGCAGAATCAGACAACGGCGCAAACACTGCTATCGGGGCAGGGCGAGATGCACTTGCGTGTTGCCCAGGAAAGGCTTGCCGGAAAATACGGATTGGATGTCTCAGTCCATACACCGCATTTGCCGTATGAAGAAACGATCCGCACAGGCACCAAGGTTCGTGGTCGTCACAAGAAACAGTCGGGCGGGCACGGTCAGTTCGGCGACGTGGTGATTGAAATATCTCCGCTGCCGCGCGGTGAAGGCGTCCAGTTTTCCGATACGATCACCGGAGGCGTCGTGCCGAAACAATATATCCCGTCGGTGCGTGACGGCGTGCTGGAAGCATTGAGGCAAGGGCCGCTGGGGTTCCCGGTGGTGGATGTGTCCGTCTGTTTGACAGACGGGTCCTATCACTCTGTCGACAGTTCCGATCAGGCCTTCAAGATGGCTGGTATTCTGGCAATCCGGGAAGGTTTGATAGAGTGCAAGCCTGTGCTGCTGGAGCCGATCCACAAGGTGGTGATTGCCTGTCCGAGCGATGCAACGGCACGGGTCAACGCGATTGTCTCGGCGCGGCGCGGACAATTGCTCGGCTTCGACGCCCGCCCGGACTGGGTCGGCTGGGATGAGGTTCAGGCGTTGATGCCGGAGGCGGAAATCGGTGACCTGATCGTTGAATTGCGCTCTGCGACAGCCGGTGTCGCCAGCTATACGGCCGAATTCGACCATATGGCGGAATTGTCCGGCAAGGCGGCCGATCTGGCTCTGCAAAGGTCTGGCAAGCAGGCGGCGTGATCAGCCACCTGAACGCGATTTCAAGAGGGGCCGACTGGCCCCTCTGTTGCGTTCGAAGTGCCGCTCCGGTCAAAGATTCGATCACATTGATGTTGCGTCCGGTCACCAGGGCGTTATTTGCCATTGAAGGCCGATTCCGGTTTCCTTCGGAACAAACGGGAGACTGACAATGAACATATTGAAAAAACGCAGCTGGGAGATTCCCGAGTGCGAGGCGACGCCAGAGGCGGTTTTCATGAACCGTCGACAGATCCTCGCCGGCCTTGTCGGGGCCGGGGCCCTGATGGGCACGGGACTTGGAATGCGACCCGCCTTTGCGGAAGAGGACCCAAGCGCCGGTCTCTATCCCGTCAAGCGAAATGCCGCCTTTACACTCGACCGGAACGTGACCCCGGAAGAGTTCACTTCCAAATACAACAATTTCTATGAGTTCGGCACGCACAAGCAGATCTGGCCGGCGGCGCAGGACCTCAAGATACGTCCCTGGACCGTCGTGCTGGATGGCATGATCGACAACCCGCAGGAGATCGGTATCGACGATCTCCTGGCCAAGATGCCGCTGGAAGAGCGGCTCTATCGCCATCGCTGTGTGGAGGCGTGGTCGATGGCCGTGCCCTGGTCGGGATTCGCGCTTGCCGAACTGGTCAAGCTCGCCGGACCGCAGACAGGTGCCAAATATCTGCGGTTTGAAACCTTCCTCGATCCGTCCGTTGCCAAGGGTCAGAAGCAGAGCTGGTATCCCTGGCCGTATGTGGAGGGGCTGACGCTGGAAGAGGCGACCAACGAACTGGCGTTCATCGCGACCGGCATCTATGGCAAGCCGCTTGCCAAGCAATATGGTGCGCCGATCCGTCTGGTGGTTCCGTGGAAGTACGGTTTCAAATCGATCAAGTCGATCGTGAAGATCTCCTTCACTGACGAGCGTCCTGTCAGCTTCTGGGAAGAGATTCAGTCTTCGGAATATGGTTTCTGGGCGAACGTGAACCCGTCAGTGCCACATGCGCGCTGGTCGCAGGCTTCCGAGCGATTGCTTGGAACGGACGAACGCCGCAATACGCTTCTCTATAACGGCTATGAAGAGCAGGTCGCCGGCCTCTACAAGGACCTGGGCAACGAACGCCTGTTCATGTGAGATGAGGTGGCATCACGTCATGCTGCGGCGCAGCAAGCGGTAGACAAAAAAAGAGCCGGGTCTAAAAGACCCGGCAGTTTATTTTGATTCACTGTAAACAGTGGAATCACCTTCCAGAGGGGAACAGCTGGTCGGAACATCACTGGGAGGAGGACGTGATGTCCGTGTGACCAACAGTGATGCTTATATGCAGTGCACAAGCTGCATAAACAAGAGGCAGGGGCGCAGACCTGCTATGCGTTTTCCGCAGAGCTTGACCGAGTGGTCAAAAATTCTCCAAAAACTTCTTTAATTTCAACAAATTGAATTAGTCGAAGCCTGCGGAGCGGGCCTCGCAAATAGTTAAATTCCAGGTGAAAAAAATCCATTGAGGCACTGGAAAACGTGAATATGCTCGTTCTTTATGCGAAAATTTTAGTGCCTAAATTTTAGCCTTATTTGGGCGTGAGTCGGGTAATCAACCTGAGCGAAGGCGATACCTGCGGGTACAGCGGAGCGATCGTGCTCCGTGCGAGATAAACGGAATGACGAGGGGAGCGGAGGCCCAACTGCGAAACGACGGCGTTGCGCCAGTGTACCGGCCTTGCGTCCTGCGACTGAGCGCAAGGAACAGGGGGGGGCGCAAACGGCGTCCCGTCAGGCACAAGTCCCGGCTGGAACTGCCTTGTGGCAATCAACGACCGGGGTTTGCGTGCGAAAGCGCCTAGAACACCCAGCCTTCGGCGTTTGATAGCAGAAATTCGCGGAAGGCAGTAACACGCGCGGTGTTTTTCAGTTCCGAAGGATAGACAAAATAGGTGTCGAAAGAGGGCACCTTATCTTCCTGGTCTGTCATCATCGGCACCAGGTTGGACGATTTGTCGATGATGTAGTCCGGCAGAATGGCTATGCCCACGCCAGACTGAACGGCCCGTTTTATGGCCACGAGATTGTTGGCCTTGAGGACGGACCTGCGCGGGCTTGTGGCAGCGCGTCCGGCCGTTTCCAGCCAGTTCATGGAGCGGAGATAGGCCGGGGCCTGCTCGCCGAAGGTGATCAGACGGTGCTTGTCGAGATCCTCGATGGTCACCGGCGTTCCGAAGCGCTGCAGGTAGTCCGGTGCCGCATAGACGTGGAAGTGCACGGTGAACAGCTTGCGCTGGATCAGGTCTGGCTGAGTGGGCTGGCGCAAGCGGATGGCGACATCGGCTTCGCGCATGTTGAGGTCCAGTTCGTCGTCGTCGAAAATCAGGTGCAGGTCGACGTCCGGATAGAGATCGATGAAGCTTCTGATCCGCGACGTGAGCCAGGTGGAGCCCAACCCCACCGTGGTGGTCACGCGCAAGGCCCCGGAGGGCTTTTCCTTGCTGTCCGTCAGGCTCGACTGAACCGCCTCCAGCTTCATCAGCACGTCGTTGGCGGTCCGGTAGAGCAATTCCCCCTGTTCGGTCAGTAGCAGCCCGCGGGCGTGCCGGTGAAACAGAGGGACACCCAGATCGTGTTCAAGCGAGCTGACCTGACGGCTTACGGCGGACTGGCTCATATGCAGAGTGTCGCCCGCGTGCGTAAAGCTGCCTGCCTGTGCGGCCGCATGAAAGATGCGCAGTTTGTCCCAATCCATGCGTGCCCCTCCGCAGGACAGTCATACCAGCCTATTCGGCGGCCTGTTTTGTCGACGTCACTTCATGTTCGGCCAGAAACTTCTCAGCTTCAAGGGCCGCCATGCAGCCCATGCCGGCAGCGGTGACCGCCTGACGGTAAATGTCATCGGTCACATCACCGGCCGCAAACACGCCCGGGATGGATGTCCTGGTCGAATCCGGAGCCGTTTCCAGGTAGCCGTTCGACTTCAGGGTGAGTTGATCCTTAAAAAGTTCCACGGACGGTGCGTGGCCAATGGCGATGAAAACGCCATCGGTGGAAACTTCCCGGAATTCGCCGGTGCCGGTGTTCTTCAGCCGCACACCTGTGACAGCTTTCGGCACGCCGCCACCAAGGATCTCATCCACCTGGTGATCCCAGATCACATCGATCTTGGGATGCTGGAACAGGCGGTCCTGCAGGATCTTTTCCGCCCGCAGGCTGTCGCGGCGATGAACCAAAGTCACCTTGGACGCCAGATTGGCGAGGTAAAGCGCTTCTTCCACGGCCGTGTTACCGCCACCGACAACAACAACTTCCTTGTTGCGGTAGAAGAAGCCATCGCATGTCGCACAGGCCGAAACGCCGGCGCCCATGTAATCCTGTTCAGAAGTCAGGCCCAGCCAGCGGGCCTGGGCACCGGTGGCGATCACCAGAGAATCTGCGGTGAACACCGTGCCGCTGTCGGCTTCCAGACGGAACGGGCGCTGAGAGAGATCGGCCTTCACGATCGTGTCATAGACAATCTTGGTGCCGACGTTTTCCGCCTGCTTCTGCATTTGTTCCATCAGCCAGGGTCCCATGATGGGATCGGCGAAGCCGGGGTAGTTTTCGACATCGGTGGTGATGGTCAACTGACCGCCCGGTTGAATTCCGGCCACCAGCGTGGGCTCCATCATGGCGCGCGCAGCGTATATCGCCGCTGTATAGCCGGCCGGGCCGGAGCCAATGATCAGAAGTTTGCTGTGTTCCGTGCTCATGGGCGCACCTCTATCCTGTCTTCATGCCCCGTCGTTGGTTTGACCGGGCTGGCCCGTCAGGGCGTTGTTCTGGTCTTGCCGAAAGGCCGAAAAATCGCTCAAGATGCGTTGAGCGATCACTGGCGTGGCATCTATCGGCTCGTAGGTAGTGGTTTTCAGCGGACCTGGAAAGGGGTGAATGACACCCAGGTGTCGCAAAGTCCCCAAAAACCGGGTGATCTTGTCGTGACCACCCCCCGGTTCGAACACATGGACGGGTTTGCCGGTGGCTGTGGCCTCTCCGATCATGTTTGTGGAATCGGCGGTTGCGATGATGGCGTCGGCTTTGGCGAGATAAAGGCCATAGGGGTTTGGCTCTTCACCGGTCCAGTAAAGATGGTCTCCCGATTTCGCCAGACCCGCCAAACCATAGGCCAGCCCGGCGGGCGTCCGGCGGGAGGCTGTGATCATGAAATGCACACGAGTGGTGTGTGCCAGTTCACGAAGACCGTTCAAAAGACGGTTCTGGTCGTCTTCGGAAAAACTGTGGTGCCGGCTATCGCCGCCAACGAGCACCGCAACACGCGGCCGGGGCAGGTTATCGATGTCTGCAGTGTGCTGGCCGCGAAGCTCGGCCAGTTTCGCGGCTGAGAACCTGTGCGGCGAGGTTGGCGTTACCAGAACATTGCGTCCGCGAAGCTTGTCGTGTTCGGGAACCCAGATCAGGTCCGCAGCGTCCGGTCCCGTGCGTGGGTCTTTCAGGAACACGGTAAAGGTCTGTCCGCCTGAGCGGCGTTTGACATGGCGCAGATAGGCGGCCGCCCGGCGGCCGGAGGCAATGGCGATATCCGGATAGGGCGGGGCGATCGGGCTGCCGGGACGGGTTGCCCGCTCACGCGGATCGATCGGGCCAAAGGGCATGAGCCAGGAAAAGGGCGCGCGCGGCGCAACCCGGCGCTCCTCGAAGGGGGCGCCAAGCGCTTCGGCGACACCACGGCACTGCGCGACATCGCCTGCCTTGCCATCTGTCAGGATCCAGAGGGAGGAAGGGGCTTTCTCCGGCGATAAAGGCATGTTCTGGAGAAGTTCCCTATCGTAATCTTTCGAAATAGTGCGCAATTTTGTTATAGTCTTGCACAAACGCGCAAAAAATCATAACCCGGCAGCACGAATAGAGGGTAGCTTGGGATTCCGGTGTCGGGCAAGGCGACAGTCTTGCGAAAGGCCCGGATGCCCACAGCATGACACCTCATGCGAAGCGCGAAGGAGACAGGTTTGAAAGCGCGGCTCGATGCCATTGATTGGCAGATCCTGAAAGAATTGCAGGATGATGGACGGATGACCAATGTGGAATTGGCCCGTCGGGTCGGCATTTCCGCTCCTCCCTGCCTGCGCCGGGTGCGCGCGCTGGAAGAAGCCGGGCTCATTCTTGGCTACCGGACGCTGCTCGACGAAAAGCAGCTCGGTTACGATGTCACGGCCTTTGCGATGGTTGGACTGCACAGCCAGACCGAGGCGGATCTGATTGCTTTCGAGCAGACGGTGCAGAACTGGCCGCTGGTGCGAGAAAGCTACATGCTCTCCGGTGAGGTCGATTTCCTGCTGAAATGCGTTTCTCCGGATCTGCAGACCTTCCAGAATTTCATCATTCGCGACCTGACCGCCGCACCCAATGTCGACAGTGTTCGTACGGCTCTGACGATCCGCCGCACCAAGGACGAGCCGGTCGTTCCAATCGACTGACGCCGGTTTGAGAGCTGGAGGCACACTTCGCCATGGCCGTGAAACGGATCGTTGCGAATATTGCTTCGCCTGATACCGACAAGGCGAAAAGCTTTTACGGAGATCTGCTGGGTATGGACCTGGCAATGGATCACGGCTGGATCGTCACCTTTGCCGGGGACAGCGGTGCGATGGCTCAGGTCAGCATTGCGGCCGAAGGTGGCGCGGGGACGCCCGTCCCTGATCTTTCGGTGGAAGTCGACAATCTCCAAGAGGTGCTGGAAAGAGCGCGGGCACAAGGCCTCGCCGTAGAGTACGGTCCCGCGGATGAACCCTGGGGTGTCCGGCGCTTTTATGTACGTGACCCCTTCGGGCGGCTTGTGAATATCCTGCAGCACATCTGACGCCTCCTGCCGAGCGACAGGCAGGGATCTCAATCAATCAGTCAGTCGACGCCAGTTGTCTGACCTTCCTGAGCAGTCGGCGTATAAGGGAAATATCCCTGAGAGCTGCGGTTGCCAAAGTGAAGGACACTGTAAGGAACAGGATTGTCGTCAGTGCCGCGACGGGCAGCATCTGATCGTAGTGGAACTTGTCGAGTGCATTGTCGACCGGTCCGATGCCCGAATAGAGCCGGCTGCGAATCGTGTCGGAGTAGGTGGTGATGCCCAGGTCTCCGTCTTTCAGATATCGGAGCCCGAACAGAACCACAAAGACACTGAATGCGAGCACGATCAGATAACCGGCCATGCGTAGGGCGAACATGAAAGCGCTCTCGTGGCGCTGTGCGACGAGGCGCTTGAACATCTGGCGTTCGCGTGCAGTGAGCCTGGAAAACAGAAACCAGCGGTAAATCCATAACGGAACCGACGCGATCAGCAGCCATACGGCAATCGCGTTAAAGACCATTGCAAACCCTCCGACACTTTCTGGTTGTCAGCTTAACGGCTCTCGTGTGGACGTCAAAGGGAAAGCTTAGCTTTTGCTGCGACTTAAAGGCTGTTGCCGCACGCCCATACGTTGCCCGCAAGCGTCAGACGACAGCCAAAACCTGGCCCTGTGGGCCCGGATATTCAGCCTGTCTGGCTCGAATGTCCGGGCCCCCGGGGGAGGTCTTTTGCCGCAAGGCAAATCCAGAAAGGCTGGGGATCAGATGAAGCGTACGTCCACGATCTCGTAAGAGTGGGCACCGCCGGGGGCGGCAACTTCGACGCTGTCGCCGATGGCCTTGCCGATCAGCGCACGGGCGATCGGGGAAGAAATAGAGACCTTGTTGTGCTTTACGTCGGATTCGACGTCGCCAACGATCATGTATTTCTTTTCTTCTTCGGTGTCCTCATCGATCAGTGTGACGGTTGCGCCAAATTTGACGATGTCGCCGGATAACTTGCTCACGTCGATGATCTCAGCGCGGGACAATTTGTCTTCGAGTTCCGAAATACGGCCTTCGTTCAGGCTCTGGGCTTCTTTAGCCGCATGGTATTCCGCATTTTCCGACAGGTCGCCATGTGCACGTGCTTCTGCAATCGCATCGACGATGCGCGGGCGCTCAACCGACGTACGTTCCTTCAGCTCATCCTGAAGCATCTTGTACCCGGCAGAGGTCATCGGAACTTTTTCCATTGGTCTCAGACCTTCAGCTTATTGGGTCCCCCTTAACTCGAGGACCGCGCTTTGACAAAAATAAACCGAGCCGGGAAAGGCGCGCTTTCCCGGCCGGTCACGAGTATAATAGACTTAGCCGAAGTAGGATTGTAAAGGTCTTACTTCAAGGCTCCCAGCTTTATGGGCAGCGATGCCTTTGGCCGCGGCCACAGATCCTGCAAGGGTCGTGTAATACGGAACCTTGTTCAGAAGAGCTGCCCGGCGCATGGACCGGCTGTCGGAGATAGCCTGCGCACCTTCGGTCGTGTTGAAGACGAGCTGAACCTCACCGTTCTTGATAGCATCGACGATGTGCGGCCGGCCTTCAAGGACCTTGTTGATCTTCTTCACCGCAATCCCCTTTTCCGCCAGGAACGTCTGGGTGCCGCCGGTGGCGATGATGGTGAAGCCGCCGGCTTCCAGGCTGCGGACCGCGTCAATCACGCCGGCCTTGTCTTCGTCGCGCATGGAAACGAATACGGTGCCCTTGTCCGGAACGCCGGTGCCGGAGCCGATCTGGGCCTTGGCGAAGGCCTTGCCGAAAGCGGTGTCCAGGCCCATGACTTCGCCGGTCGAGCGCATTTCCGGGCCGAGGATGGTGTCGACGCCGGGGAAGCGGGCAAACGGGAAGACGGCTTCCTTGACCGCGATATGGTCGAGTTTCTTTTCCGACAGTCCGAAGGATGCAAGGCTTTCGCCCGCCATGATCCGGCTGGCGATCTTCGCAACCGGCACGCCGATTGTCTTGGCGACGAAGGGCACGGTACGCGAGGCGCGCGGGTTGACTTCCAGAACGAAAATCTCGCCCTTCTTGATGGCGTATTGCACGTTCATCAGCCCGCCGACTTCCAGACCCAGGGCGAGTGCCTTGGTCTGCCGCTTGAGTTCTTCCAGCATGTCTTCGCCGAGCGAGAAGGGCGGCAGGGAGCATGCGCTGTCGCCGGAATGGATGCCGGCTTCCTCGATGTGCTCCATGATGCCGCAGACGAACACGTCCTTGCCATCGCAAAGGGCATCGACATCCACTTCGATGGCGCCGTCGAGATAGCGGTCGAACAGCAGCGGGTTGGTGCCCAGAACGGTGTTGATTTGGCCGGTCTTGTCGTTCGGGTACTTGGCCCGTACCTCGGCCGGTACCAGCTCCGGCAGCGTGCCGAGCAGGTAGGAGTTGAGGGCTTCCTCGTCGCGGATGATCTGCATGGCGCGGCCGCCCAGAACGTAGGACGGGCGCACGACCAGAGGCAGGCCGAGCTGGCCGGCGATCAGGCGGCCCTGTTCGACGGAGTAGGCAATGCCGTTTTCCGGCTGCTTCAGGTCGAGTTTGATCAGGAGCTTCTGGAACCGGTCGCGGTCTTCTGCAAGATCGATCATGTCGGGAGACGTGCCGAGGATCGGCACGCCGGCCTTGACCAGCGCCTGGGCCAGCTTCAGCGGGGTCTGGCCGCCAAACTGAACGATGACGCCGTGCAGCGTGCCGTTCTCCTGCTCCTTGCGCATGATTTCCAGGACGTCCTCAGGGGTCAGCGGCTCGAAATAGAGACGGTCGGACGTGTCGTAGTCGGTCGAGACGGTTTCCGGGTTACAGTTGACCATGATGGTTTCGTAGCCGGCGTCTTCCAGAGCGAAGGCGGCGTGACAGCAGCAATAGTCGAACTCGATGCCCTGGCCGATCCGGTTCGGACCGCCCCCCAGGATGACCACTTTCTTGCGATCGCTCGGGTTGGCCTCGCAGGCAGGCTTGCCCATGAAGGGAGCCTCGTACGTGGAGTACATGTAGGCGGTCGGTGAGGCAAATTCGGCAGCACAGGTGTCGATACGCTTGTAGACCGGGTGTACGTCCAGTTCCTTGCGGAGCTTGGCGACATCCGACGCGTCGAGATCGGCAAGGCTTGCAAGGCGCGCATCGGAAAAGCCCATGGCTTTCAGTTTGCGCAGGTTCTCCCCATCCTTCGGGAGGCCGATCTTGCGGACTTTCGCTTCGACGTCGAGAATCGCCTCGATCTGCTCCAGGAACCAGGGATTGATGCCGCTGGCCTCGTAGATTTCTTCGGCAGACATGCCAAGGCGCATGGCCTGGGCGACGTTGAGCAGCCGGCTCGGTGTCGGCGTCGAGACGGCAGCGCGCAGGGCGTTGCGGTCGTCGCCCTGATCGAGGCCGGGGATTTCGGTTTCGTCGAGACCGTTCAGACCCGTTTCCAGTCCGCGCAAGGCCTTCTGCAGGCTTTCGTTGAAGGTGCGGCCAATGGCCATCACTTCGCCGACCGACTTCATGGCGGTGGTGAGGGTCGATTCGGATCCCGGGAATTTCTCGAAGGCGAACCGCGGGATCTTGGTGACGACATAATCAATGGTCGGTTCGAAGGAAGCCGGGGTCGCGCCGCCGGTGATGTCGTTCTCCAGTTCGTCCAGCGTGTAGCCGACGGCAAGCTTGGCCGCGATCTTGGCAATCGGGAAACCGGTTGCCTTGGAAGCCAGGGCAGAGGAGCGCGACACGCGCGGGTTCATTTCAATCACGACCAGACGGCCATTGTCCGGATTGACCGCGAACTGCACGTTCGATCCGCCGGTTTCCACGCCGATCTCGCGCAGCACCGCAATCGAGGCGTCGCGCATCATCTGGTATTCCTTGTCGGTCAGCGTCAGGGCCGGCGCGACGGTGATGGAATCGCCTGTGTGCACGCCCATCGGATCGACGTTCTCGATGGAGCAGATGATGATGCAGTTGTCCGCCTTGTCGCGAACGACTTCCATCTCGTATTCCTTCCAGCCGAGCAGGCTCTCGTCGATCAGAACCTGACCGACCGGCGAGGCATCGATGCCGGAGCGGACGATGGTTTCATATTCTTCCCTGTTGTAGGCCACACCGCCGCCGGTGCCGCCAAGGGTAAAGGCGGGCCGAATGATTGCCGGCAGGCCGATCTCGTCGATGGCACGCATGGCTTCAAGATAACCGGCGTTGCGGTCATAGCCGACGATCCGGCCGTTTTCGTCGTGGATCGCCGGGGAGGAGGCAATGGCAGCGCGGGGGTTTTCCAGACCGATGACGTCCATCGCTGCCCGGAATTTTTCGCGGTCCTCGGCCTTTTCGATGACATCGGCGCGGGCGCCGATCATTTCGACGCCGTATTTTTCCAGAATGCCCATCTGCTCCAGGTCGAGCGCGCAGTTCAGCGCGGTCTGGCCCCCCATCGTCGGCAGGAGCGCGTCGGGGCGTTCCTTCTCGATGATCTTGGCAACCAGCTCCGGCGTGATCGGTTCGATGTAGGTAGCGTCGGCCAGGTCCGGATCGGTCATGATCGTCGCCGGGTTCGAGTTGACCAGGATGATACGATAGCCTTCCTCGCGCAGCGCCTTGCAGGCCTGAGTGCCCGAATAGTCGAATTCACAGGCCTGACCGATGACAATCGGACCAGCACCAATAATCAGGATGGAAGAGATATCTGTGCGTTTTGGCATCTCGGCTCGCAGCTCGCAGCGGCCTTTCCGGATAGCGGGGCCGCTATTCGGTCTGGCTCGGACATGAGGGTATGACTATGTTGGCTGAGCGCGTCTTATAGGGAAAAGGTGCGCAGGAGGAAACCCCGTCAGGACGTGAAAGTCGACCTTTTGCGGGCTAAAATCACGACTTTATTCCGGCTTGGCGGTTTCGGTGGGCAAAGCGATCGTTGTTTGGCCGTCGAAGTCGGCGATCCCTTCCGACAATGCATAGCAGGCAAGGCGTATGGACTTTGGAATTTCGACGGGCCGACCGTCGCGATTCCCCTTTTCGTAATATTGTATCATGCGCTTCTTCAGGCCGAGACGATCCGCAGCATCTTTCTGCTTGAGCCCGAGTGCCCGGCGCCAGTGGCGGAACTGCTGAGGCGTCATGCCAGTCACGCTGTCTTTTGATTTTGAATCGGCCATTTCGTCTTATTCCAGAATACCTTGGTTGCGGGCAGCTGTGTGCCTGAGTGCCCGTCCGGCATCTGTGACAGAAATAACCTTGCTCATCGATTGTCAATCGAGAAGTGCACAATGTGCTCTTTTGCATCTGCCTTTACGGAGGATTGGTGGCATTAAATTGACCGTGTGGACAAAAAATTGATACACATTTTTTCCTCATGGTGGATTGGCGATTTAACCCTAAATGTCTTGAAAATCCTTGTGTTTTTTTAGGGTTCGAATGTGAATTGATACTCGCGTATTGCGGGTATTGTTCTGCAAGTTCTGTCGATTTGCGCCCTGGAAAGGGCGGTTTGGGAGATATTTTGTCTACATAGTATCTAGGTTATTTTCACCATTCGTAATAAACAGCAGGATTAGGAATAAGGGAGGTAAGTATTTTTTCACTGCTCTCTGCCGTGAGGTAAAGAAAATTTATAGTGGATTCTTATATTCAAGAAAAGATAGCTTGTCATATTTAGATTATCGATAATTAATATTTGTATGCTTTTTGCCTATTTCTCAATGAATAGACAATCATGGATGCGTGTCCTTTCTGGTTATTTTCTAGTTTTGGTTTTCGCGTAACTGAAACTTTCATAAAAACGCGCCAATATACCTATTTTTGACCTAGATTTTAACTGTCAATCCGGTGTATTAAACTATTGCTTAGTCTCCTATGAGTTTGGCGTTGGGAGCTTCTGAAGCGGAGAGCGTTGCGCTCAAAGCGACAGAGGCTGCACTTGCGGTGCTAGTGGGACCTGATGAGTTGGTGGTGGGACCAGCGATTCAGGAGTGCAGCAAGACCCGGCCAGACCTGGAACAAGAAAGACAAGATCGGGCTTAATAGAATGAACAATGTAGCAACCAAAATGGTCGTGGTGCCGGATATTGCCGGGCCAGGAGAAGAAGTGATGCTGGACGATCGCAATCTTGCGATCTCGGAAATGTCCGAACGGTTCGACGTCACCCTCCGAACTCTTCGATTTTACGAAGAAAAAGGCCTTCTCAATCCAGTTCGCAAGGGTGCGCGCCGTTTCTACGGTCCGCGTGATGTTTCGCGGATGCGGGTAATCCTGCAGGCCAAGAAGATCGGCCTGACGCTTGCCGAGATCCGTCGCGTCATCAAGCTGGTGGAAGGCAACGACAAGCGGGAAGACCAGTTCAAGGAACTTCAGGAAATCTGCCTGGCGCAGCAAGACATCCTTGCCGAGCAGAAGCAGATGCTTGACGAGCAGATTGCGGAAGTCGGCGAGATCCTGACGGCGTTTGACGAATTGGTCAAATAACGCATTCGGGCATCATGCCAACAAAAACCCCCGGCGCGCAGTGCGAGCCGGGGGTTTTTGTTTGACCGAGCATTCGTTTCCGGAACGGTTTGACCGCTGTCAGCATCAACCTGCAGCGCAGGGGAGAGCGGCGCTATCCGCCGGCTCCCGGACCCTCATGAACTCAGGCTGCCGACTTTGCACTTTCCATCAGATCGGTGAACCGCTTGAACAGGTAATGACTGTCGCGGGGACCGGGTGATGCTTCCGGGTGGTACTGGACGGAAAAGACAGGCTTGTCCTTCATGGCGAGACCGCAGTTGGAGCCGTCGAACAGGGAAACATGCGTCTGCTGGACATTGTCCGGCAGACTTTCCGCATCGACCGCAAAACCGTGGTTCATCGAGGTGATCTCGACCTTGCCGGTGGTGTGGTCGAACACCGGATGATTGGCGCCGTGGTGTCCCTGATGCATCTTGAGGGTCTTGCCGCCTAGCGCCAGCGCAAGCATCTGGTGACCGAGGCAGATCCCGAACGTGGGAACGCCTGAGTCAACGATCTTCCGGATCATCGGGACGGCATAGTCACCGGTGGCGGCAGGGTCTCCCGGTCCGTTGGACAGGAATACGCCATCAGGGGTATGCGCCAGAACGTCTTCGGCCGTTGCGGTCGCCGGAAGAACGGTGACGTCACAGCCTGCATCGGTCAGCAGGCGCAGGATGTTGCGCTTGATGCCGTAGTCGATGGCGACGACCTTGAACTTGCCGCCCTGTGCCTCTCCGAAGCCTTCGTTCCATTTCCAGGTTGTCTGGTGCCACTGGTGCGACTGGGAGGTTGAGGCGTCCTTGGCAAGGTCCATGCCCACAAGGCCGGACCAGTTTGCTGCGGCTGTTTTCAGCGCATCCACATCGAATGTGCCGTCCGGCGAATGCGCGATCACGCCGTTGGGGACGCCTTTTTCGCGGATCAGCGCAGTCAGGGCACGGGTATCGATGCCGCTGATGCCGATCAGGTTACGGCTCTTCAGCCAGGCGTCGAGGTGTTTCGCTGCCCGGTAGTTGGCCGGATCGGTGACGGAGGCTGCCAGCACGACACCGCGGATGCCGCTGTCCGCGGCCATGTTGACCGTCTCGATGTCTTCATCATTCGTGCCGACATTGCCGATATGCGGAAATGTGAAGGTGATGATCTGACCGGAATAGGACGGGTCGGTCAGGATCTCCTGATAGCCCGTCATTGCCGTATTAAAGCAAATTTCACCAACGGCTTGGCCGGTTGCGCCGAGGCCCTGTCCTTCGATTACACTGCCGTCGGAGAGCACAAGCAGGGCGGTCGCCGGGGTCTCGGACCATGCGTCTGCAGTCGTCATGTCTTGTTTCCAGATCTTGTTGGTGACATCATGCGCTGCAGGAAGGGCGTCTGAGGCGGGCTGGAAAGCTCGCAAATGGCTGCCTGCATTAAGCGCGGGACTCTATGGGAAGCGGCTTGGATCGTCAATATTGATCCTCTGAAAAAAGATCTTTAAAATTCAATGGCTTGGCTGAGAAAATGGAATGGCGCCCCTGAGCGCCGTGCCTCAGCGCGACAGGGGTAGGGTGAACCATGCGCGACATCATGCGCGAAAGAATCAATGCTGCCCTGAAAGCGGCGCAGGATACTGGCGACAAGCGCCGGTCCGCCACATTGCGTCTTGTGCAGACCGCCGTGAAGGATCGTGAGGCTGCTGCGCGTGAAAACGGCAAGGACGGCGTCAACGAAGCTGAAGTGATTGAGATCCTTCAGAAAATGATCCGTCAGCGAGAAACTTCAGCGGAAGAGTTCGAAAGCGGCGGGCAGCTTGATCTGGCCGAGCAGGAGCGTGAAGAGCGTGAAATCATTCGCGAATTTCTGCCTGTTCAGCTCAGCGACGACGAAATGCAGAAGATCTGCGAGGAGACGGTCAGGGAGATCGACGCACATGGTCTGCGCGATATCGGCCGCTGCATGAACGAACTGAAGAGCCGATATCCGGGCAAAATGGACTTCGTGCAGGCGTCCTGCCTGGTCAAGGACATGCTGCGGGCCGATGGCGGCGAGCAGGGCAGTAACGGCACCGGAAAGCAGGACTGACCCGACACCACGGCCGGTAAGCTTATGCACAATATTTCCAGAAACCGGGCAGGTGGTCCGGTGCCACTGGAAACAGCCTCAAAGACATTCTATTTTGGCGGACTGACCGTCGGCGCCTGAGTGTGCCGGTGGCAGAAAGCCGTATTCCGTGAACCTGGGCGTCAACACTGTTCCATGCGTTTTGAACCGCGTCTCCTCGATGAAATCCGTGCCCGGCTGACGTTATCGGAGGTCGTGGGTCGGCGTGTGACCTGGGACAGGCGCAAGACGCAGCCCGGCAAGGGCGATTATTGGGCCTGCTGCCCCTTCCATCAGGAAAAGAGCCCCAGCTTTCACGTTGATGACCGGCGCAACCGCTACAAGTGTTTCGGCTGTGGGGCGTCCGGCGATCATTTCACCTTCCTGTGCGAAACCGAGGGGCTGAGCTTTCCCGAGGCTGTCGAGCGCCTGGCCGAGCAGGCGGGCGTGGGGCTGCCCGCGCCCGATCCTCAGGCGGCGCGGCGCGAAAAGAAGCGGGCAGGGCTTGCCGACATCTGCGAAATGGCGGCGCAGTTTTTTCAGAACGAATTTGCCGGCCCGCGCGGTGATACCGCCCGCGCCTACACACAGAAACGCGGCCTGACCCAGGAAACCTTGCGTGAGTTCCGGTTCGGGTTCGCCCCTGAAAGCCGGGACGCGCTGAAGGGATATCTTGCCGCGCGCGAGATCCCCGAAGCTGACATGATCGAGGCTGGATTGATCATCAAGCCGGAGGATGGGCGGCCCTCCTACGACCGCTTTCGTGGCCGGTTGATGATCCCGATCCAGGACGACCGCGGCCGGGTTGTCGCCTTTGGTGGGCGGACGCTGTCTCCCGAGGGCCAACCGAAATACCTGAACTCGCCGGAAACACCGCTGTTTCACAAGGGCGTCATGCTTTTCAACGCGCACCGTGCACGCGAGCCCGCCTTCAAGAGCGGTGAGGCCGTGGTGGTGGAAGGTTATCTTGATGCCATTGCCCTCTGGCAGGCAGGCATCCACCATGTGGTCGCTTCTCTGGGAACGGCCTTCACCGAAGACCAGGTGGTGCGGCTGTGGAAATTCGCGCCCGAGCCGGTGATCTGCTTCGACGGTGACGCGGCGGGTGTTTCGGCGGCGCACCGGGCGATCGACCGGATTTTCCCGGTGCTCAAGAGTGGCTATTCCTTCCAGTTCTGCTTCCTGCCCGATGGCATGGACCCCGATGACCTGGTCAAGCAGCGCGGAGTTTCCGGCTTTCATGAAGAGGTGGCACGGGCGCAATCGCTGTTCGAGGTGGTCTGGGATCGGGAGATCTCCGTTTCCCGGCTGGATACGCCTGAACGCAAGGCGGCTCTTGAAAAACGGTTCGACGATCTGATCGGCACCATTCGCGACGAGCGGGTGCGAAGGCGTTACCAGCTCGATTTGAAGTTCAAGCTGTCGAACCTGTTCTTCGAGCAGGCTCGCCAGTCCCGGCAGGGTGGCAAGGGGGGGCGAGCAGGCGGTCCAGGCGAGGCCGCCGTGCCGCTTGGCATGGCGCGCGAGCGGGTTTCGGCCAGCCATGATTTCGGAACGGAGCGTGTGGTGCTTGGACTGAGCATGCGCTTTCCGCATCTGCTGGACCGGAACTTCGAACGGTTTTCCAGATTGCCTTTCGCCAATGACCTGCACAGGGAGCTCCGGGACATCCTGTGCAGGATCGTCGACGATCTGGAAGCGACGCCCATTGCCAAACTGACCAGCGGCTTCGAGGAGCCGCTTCGGGACATCATGGGCGAGATGATGCTGGAAACCATCGGGATGCAGCAGCAGCGAGGGGCTGAGTTTTCCGCCTTGATACACCGCTTCCCGCTCTTGAAATCCAATCCGCCGGAGGATTTCATCGAAGCGGCCTATCTGCATTTTCTCGATGTTCTGGAACTCAATGCTCTGGAAGACGAATTGTCGTCGGAACTGGCAACCGCGGACGAGCAGCTTGATGAACATTCCTGGATGCGCATTCAGGCGCTGACACAGGATCTGAGCCGGCGGCGGGAAGAATGTGCGCGCGATGAAGCCGATCTTGCCGAACGCGCGAAAAAAATTCGCACGGCGCCTCCGGTCGCGGTGGCAGCGCATTGAGACGCAGCGGTTGGCGGTGACTGATGTGGTGGCATTTCCGCCTCAACTCGCCGGAAAGGGAGCTTTCCAGGCGGTTATCCGCTTTTCCGAGTCTGGCCTGAGTTGGGTCTGGAATAACTCTTTTTGGTGTTCGCAGAGGCACAAAAATGGCATTTTCCGATTGACCAGTGACGAATCACACTTGCGAATCGTGTGAGCCGAGCTAAATAGAACGTTTGCAGCCCTCATGCGCCGGAGCTTCCAAGCCTGCTCGCGGCAAAAGTCTTAATATAGCTGCAACCCGAATGAACACCTTTTACGCATTCGTTTCCGGATGCCTTCAGAAAAGGCCGTGTGCTGCGTCGATGCTGAAATATGCCAATGTCGAAAAGTGTACGGTTAATTGGGACTTAAGGGACACGGCTTACAACCTTACCAACAGTGATTCTTTCAGACGCCGCCGCAGCAATTGCTGGCGCGCTGAGGCGGAATTGGGTTGAAGCCAAACAAGGGGCGCGGCGTGGCCGGACCGGCCGCGAACTGGAGCACAATATGGTAGCCAAAGCGACACAAGCAGACGACACTCAGGAGCAGAGCACGGATGGCCCTGACGGCCCTCTGCTGGACCTGTCGGATGCCGCTGTCAAAAAGATGATAAAAGCCGCCAAGAAGCGCGGCTATGTGACCTATGACGAACTGAACGAAGTTCTGCCCTCGTCGCAGGTGTCATCTGAAAAGATCGAAGACACAATGTCCATGCTGTCTGACATGGGCATCAATGTGATTGAGGCCGACGAAGCCGAAGAAGGGCCTGAAGAGGTCGATGGCGGCGACCTGGTGGCGGCAAGCACCACAGCGGTTGCCAAGACCACCACGAAAGAGCCGGCCGACCGCACCGATGACCCCGTGCGCATGTATCTGCGCGAGATGGGGTCCGTGGAACTGCTGTCGCGTGAAGGCGAAATCGCGATTGCCAAGCGCATTGAGGCTGGCCGCGAGGCAATGATTGCGGGTCTTTGTGAAAGCCCGCTCACCTTCCAGGCCATCATCATCTGGCGCGACGAGTTGAACGAAGCCCAGGTTCTCCTGCGTGACATCATCGATCTGGAAGCAACCTATGCCGGGCCCGACGCCAAGGCGGGGCCTGCCGTTGCCAATGACGATGTCGCGCCTGGTGAAGGCAATTCGGAAAATTCCGGCGGTGCGTCGGAAGACACCGAAAGCGAAGAAGGCGAGGGCGACGACGACGATGACGACGAGTTCGAGTCCAACGTTTCCCTGTCCGCCATGGAAGCCGAACTGAAGCCGGGCGTTCTGGAAACCTTCGACAACATCGCCGACAACTACAAGAAGCTTCGCCGCCTGCAGGATCAGCTGGTGGAAAACAAGCTGGCCAACAAGACCCTGTCGCCTAGCCAGGAGCGCCGCTACAAGAAGCTGAAAGAAGACATCATCGTTGATGTGAAGAGCCTGTCGCTCAACCAGAACCGTATCGACGCCCTGGTTGCCCAGCTCTATGACATCAACAAGCGCCTGATGGGGTATGAAGGCCGTCTGTTGCGTCTGGCCGACAGCTACAACGTCGACCGCACGGACTTCCTGAAGCAGTATCAGGGCGCCGAGCTTGATCCGAACTGGCTGCGCAAGGTGGCCAACCTTTCCACGCGCGGCTGGAAGAACTTCATCGCCAAGGAAAAGGAAACGGTTCGCGAGCTGCGTCAGGACATCCAGACGCTGGCCACCGAAACCGGCCTGGAAATCACTGAATTCCGCCGCATCGTTGCGATGGTGCAGAAGGGCGAGCGCGAGGCACGCATCGCGAAGAAGGAAATGGTCGAGGCGAACCTGCGTCTCGTGATTTCCATCGCGAAGAAATACACCAACCGCGGCCTTCAGTTCCTGGATCTGATCCAGGAAGGCAACATCGGCCTGATGAAGGCGGTGGACAAGTTCGAATACCGTCGCGGCTACAAGTTCTCCACCTATGCGACGTGGTGGATCCGGCAGGCGATCACCCGTTCGATTGCCGATCAGGCCCGCACCATCCGTATTCCGGTGCACATGATCGAGACGATCAACAAGATCGTCCGGACATCGCGCCAGATGCTGCATGAAATCGGACGCGAGCCGACCCCGGAAGAGCTGGCTGAAAAGCTGCAGATGCCGCTGGAAAAGGTTCGCAAGGTTCTGAAAATCGCCAAGGAACCGATCTCGCTCGAAACGCCGATCGGCGACGAGGAAGATTCGCACCTGGGCGATTTCATCGAGGACAAGAACGCGGTTCTGCCCATCGATGCGGCCATCCAGTCCAACCTGCGCGAAACCACCACCCGCGTGCTTGCCTCGCTCACTCCGCGTGAGGAGCGCGTGCTGCGTATGCGCTTCGGCATCGGCATGAACACCGACCACACTCTGGAAGAGGTTGGGCAGCAGTTCTCGGTGACCCGCGAACGTATCCGCCAGATCGAAGCGAAGGCGCTGCGCAAGCTGAAGCACCCGAGCCGGTCTCGCAAGCTGCGTTCGTTCCTGGACAGCTAAACTGCCGGGAAGAGCTTGAAACATCGAAGAACCCGGCGGAGACGCCGGGTTTTTTTGAAACTTCGCACCAGAAACCAACCGGCAACTTTGCTTTAAGGGCGCTCTATTGGCCATCACCGCCGACATGGACCGGAACATGGTGGGGACTGAGCCTGCGGACCGACGGCTGTTCCTGTGGGGTCTCGCGATCTCCGCAGTGCTGCATGCGCTGGTGGCCCTGATGCTGCTCGAAGGGGTGTCGGGGTACACGACCGAGCCTCTCAGGGATGTTGTCGAAGTGGAGTTGCTGCCTCCGCCGCCGGAGGAGGAAGAGACACCTCCTGCCGAGTTGCAGCAACCTGAACCGGAGCAGCCTGAGCAGGAAGAGGTCGAGACCCCGGAACAGCCCGATCAGCCGCAACAGGAACAGGCTGAAGAAGCTCCAGCGCCGCCACCGCCTCCACCACCGCCACCTGCTCCCCAGCAGGAAGACCTTGCCGAGACGCCGGAAGCTCCGCCAGAGCCTTCCGTACTGCAGGAAGTGACTGAATTCGGCGAAGAAGACACGGGCCCGCAAGGGGAAGAGGAAACGCCGCCGGAGTCTGCAGAGAGCGCGACCGCTGAGGGTGAGCAGCAGGCGGAAGCCGACGCGCAGACGGACGACGCCAAGGCGGGCGAAGCCGACGCGGGTGAAGGGGAAGGTGAGGGCGAAGGCCAGGAGAGCAATACGGCTGAAACCGACGCGCCGCAGGAAGATACTCCCGAGGAAGCGCAGGATACGGCTGCCGAAGACACCGCTCCCGAAGACACGACCCCGGATGAGACTGCCGATGACAGCGAAGCACCGGACGAAGCGTCGGATGTTGCCGAAACACCCGACCAGCCGGACGCTGTGCCGTCAGAGATCGCGGGAACCGGTGCGGAAACGGACACAAGCGAGACCGGAGAACTGCCCGCCGAGGATTTCGGCATTGTCGGGCCGATTGCAACCAACAAGACACCGGCACCCAAACCGCCAAAACCGGTGGCCTCTACGGGGCGCAGCCAGGGCGGCGGGGGCCGGGTATCCGGAGGCTCTGAAGGCCCGCCAGCCGGGATGATTGCGGCACGCGAACTTTATTCACGCGATATTCTGGACGATCCGCAGGCGCGCACAGCCATGCGCGGCATGACCGAGGGCCAACGGCTGAACCTTTTGTGCATGACCGAACTCAGGGAACAGATTGCCTCTGTCAGTGCCTTGCCGCCTGAGTTGCTGCCGTCTTTCCGGCCGCGCGGCGGCACTGTGCTGCAACCGCGTATCGCGGCTTTCCGCAGTCTCGGGCGCTGGTTCGATGTTGCTTTCCGTTGTGAAACGGATGCCGGTGTAACGCGCGTGGAGCGGTTCTCGTTCAAGATCGGCAAGGAGATCCCGCAGAGCCAGTGGCTGGAACGGGGCCTGACGGGCTTTTGATGCCCGCCTGCCGGGTGATGCTTACGACTGATTCTTGAATTGCAGGGACGCGTTTGCGATTTCATGGGCGCGCCTATTCACGGCCCAATTGTAGAACGACGTCTTGCGATCCGGGCCCAGGATGGAGCTTATGATTACGTGTGACGGGGTTCTCATCGCAAGGGTGGTGAATTCCAGCGGGTCATCGCCTTCGTTGGTACGGGCTCCGACCGTGACTTCGGTGGCTTCGATAAACGGCGGGTCAAGTGTCACGGTCTTTGAGGTTGCGCCAGCGTCGAACACGATGTTGGAGCCTTCGAACTCGCGCCGGGTCTTGCCCAGTTCCTCAACAAGGTCGACCGGCTGCTGTGCGTTGATGGCCTTCAGTCTGGCGAACCCCAGAATCTCGCCATTTGAACCGGTGCGGGCAAAATCAATGGCCATGCGGTCTGCCAGGCCGGATTGCGGCTGGTTGACATGCCAGGACGCGGGGAAAAAGAAGCCGATGTCCTGGAACAGGGAAAAACTGCTCCAGTCCTCAATCACATTCGGTTGCTTCACCTGCTCGGTGCGGAACGACCTGACGGCCATGTTGACGATGTCGGAAAGGGCGGCGAACTCGCTGGAGGGGACAAAGGCCTGGATCAGGATCAGCGTGTCGCCATTCACCGTGACGGTGACGAGGCCACGCAGTTCATGGCCTTCGGCCCGGACGAAACAGCTTGCGCGTGCGCGTCGGGCATCAATCGGCTCCAGTGTGTCGACCTGCCAGGACGACAGGGAGCAGTAGTATTCGAGCCAATGTGCAGCGGAGATCTCGTTGTTGAGGAGAATGCCGATCACCTGGACGGACGTATTCGCCGCCACGGGAGGCTCGAAGACCGCGATGATGGTGGGATCGTCCGCCGTGAGAGGCTGCTCGTTGACCTGCTTCACTTCCCAGCTTCCTGGAAGCAGCAGTTGGAACGCAAAGGGAGCCTGGCTGATTGCAGTCAGTTCGGCGGCGACATAGTCCTCTGTGGTCATTCCGATCGTCACCCTTGGGTGTTGTTGCCGGCGGTCCCGGATGGGAGGTCGGCCTGTCTAATAAACTCCGACAAAGACCTTGAAGCCCGCCATCGGGCCGGCCCCTGCCTTGGCTTCCGCAGTCAGGCCATAGACGCCGTCGATCTTGCCGAGCTGCGCGCTGGCCCCGGCTGCGGCCCCTACGCCGGCTTCGCCCCTGCCTCCGATCCGTAAGCCGTGGTCATAGGCACTGTCGAGTGTTCGTTTTGCCGGATCTCCACTCGCCCAGCTCAGGAACGGGCCAAGGGTGTTGTCGTACAGGGTTTTGGGGCTGATGTTAATGGCGCCTTCGGCACTGCCTTGCACCAGAACGAGTTCACCACCGATTTTGCCTTCCACTCCTGTAAAATCATCGGATTTTCTGAAACCGGCACCGCCTTCGGCTGACGCGGACAAGGCTTCGCCTTCCACCTTGCCCTCGGCCAGCCCGTTGAGCGTCTTGCCTTCTGCCTTCCCGGTGATGACGGCAACTTTCGCAGTTGCATAAGCTCCAGCGGCAAAGTCTCCGTTGATGTCGCCGGAGATGCCGAGTTTCGCCTCCGCGCTCGCCTCGGACTTGAAATGACCGCCTTCCGATTCCCAGAAGACCTTTTCCTTGTTGAACAGCTCATCTTCGTAACCGGCGCTGACTTCGGCGTTCTCTTTCAACTGGTCCTTCAGGGAAAGCTTCTCGGTGTCTGGCTGCTGAACCTGAATGCCTTTCGAGTTGTATCTTTCCTTGTAGGGTTTCTCGCGACCTGTTTCCGCTCCCGCGGAGAACTTGTGCGGACTTTTCGCCGGTGGGGCAGCGCTGCCTGCGCCTCCACCTCCGCCAGCGCCACCACCTTGCGTTCCGATCAGAACCGTCGGCAGGCCTGTCATGATTGTGCCGGCCTTTGCGGTCAGGTCGGTCATCCGCGCTGCCGGGCTGCCTTCGACCAGAACGTTCCAGGCGCCCGTGATGATAGGATCGCCGCCGACAGGTGGCGGCGGACCGACGCACACGCACATGTCGCCAACTCGTGCCTGCGGCAGCATGCCGGTGAGCACGGTATAGGCACCCTTCCAGACGATTGGTGCGGGAACCCCCATACACATGGGACAGGTATGCAGGTCGGTGAGACGAGCGGCAGGAAAACGCATAAATAAACCGGTCTAAATACAACTTCTAGATCATCCAGAAGTTGTTTAACCCTGTCAATACTGCGTATAGGCATTGGGCAGACCAAATCGAAATGGTTCTGCGTTCTTGCAAGGCTCAGCCGAAGTGAGGCAATCGTTTTCCGTCAGGAAGGTGCGCAGCGATGCTCGCCGGAAGTTCATGCCCCAGGGTTTGGCCTCATACATGAAGATGGCTCCATCGCGTGTCGTCAGCTTGCTTTATCGGGCATAAAGCCCGCTCAGCGCACGCTTCCTGATGCGGTTTCGCAATGTCTCACGCCATCCCGTCTTCATGTATGGGGCCGCACCCTGCAGGCTATTCTTCCGAGGCGACGCTTTCCCGAGCGATCAGACGCTGGCGCAGAACCAGCATGGCCAGGGCTGGAATCAGTGTCAGACAGGCATTGATGTAGAAGATCGAGGCACCTGACCGGGCAACGGCTTCCCGGGTCAACAGCTCCTCCGACCCGGGCGCCACGAGGCCGGTGACGATGGCGATCAAGCCGGTGAGGCCTCCGCCGATGGCAATGCCGGCGGAGGAGATCGTCGGCAGGATGCTGGAGACGAGGTTATGGTCTTCGTCTTCCGCCGTATACATCAGCGAGCGCATCAGGATCTGGTTGCACAGCCCATGCCCCGCACCGGCCACCACCGCGGCGAGTGCAAACAAAGGCAGGGAAGCGGTCGTTATGGCAACTGCGGTCAGGGTCAAACCGCCGGCGATCAGAAAGGGCCCCATCGTCAGATAGGTCAGCTCGCGCTGGCGCGAGGGCGCGCGAGAGGAGATGAAGGCGAAAGTCGACCAGGAGAAGGCGAGACCGGCGGCAACATAGCTTGCCTGCGTTACGCTGAGCCCCCAGTAGACCTGGCCCACCGTTGTCACGAAGACTGCGCGCACGGCAGCGGCTGCGGAGATCAGGAACACGATCCAGGTGCCGAGGCCGATGAGGGTGTGTGCCCGGAAAGCATCACGCGGGAAGAGACGCTGCGGGCTGGCAGCATCGTAGGTCAGAAGAAGTGCGGCGGTTGCGAGGCCGGCCATGATCGTCAGGGCAAGCGGCAGAGCCGTATGCAGTTCGCCGATAACGGTCAGGAGAAAGATGCTGGCAGCGAGCAGGCCAAGGCGGACCAGCAGACGGACGGGGGACTTTCTGACCTTGGAAACGCTTGACGGGGCTGGACGGACCGCACTTGCGGGCAGGGCACTGTTCATCAGCACGAACAGCAGCAGCACCAGCGGTATGTTGATCAGGAAGGCGGCACGCCACGACCAGAGTTCGGACAGGATGCCGGCTGAAACCGGCCCTATGCCTGCTGCGACAGCCCACACGGCCGCCAGCATGGCAAAGACACGCGGGGCAATGTTGCTGGGAAAGAGATCAGGGATCAGCGAGTAGCACAGCGCGATGATCATGCCTTCGCCGAACCCTTGAAGGGCGCGCCCGGCAATCAGCCCTTCCAGGGAAACCGACAGCCCGGCCAGAACCGAGCCGCTGGCCAGCAGAAAGGACGCCAACAGGAAAGGATGTCTGGCACCAAAACGGACCTTAGCCGCACCTGTGAGGCAACCTGCCAGGATCGCCATCATCTCGAATGAGGAAAACACCCAGAACGCCCGATCCTGGCCGCCGAGATCCCGGATGATATCCGGCAGGACCGCGGTTGTGACAAAGCCGTTGATGGCGTGAGACCCGACCCCCAGCATAAGCGCAAGAGTGCCGGTGAGACGTTCCGGCGCGAAGAGTGAATTGTTGGCAGGCACATGCGCTGGCGAAGAGACGGACATGGGAACCTCAATAAAGAAAGGATTCTCTTTTTATATTTGAGGTGAAGGAATAAAGAAAGTTTTTTATTTTTTTATTATACCGCCGGTATTGAGTGATGACGAAGCCGTGGAGGCCCCGGGGTTCATGTCGAGCGAACCGGTGTGCCCCGGAGCTCCGCCCTCGAGCAGAAGACCTTCATGAGGAGCCTTCGGACATCGTCAGGAAGGTGGTGGGAACTGCATCCGTCAGCCAGACGCCGTTGTCTGTCCGGTAAAACCGGTGCCCGTCCGCCTGCATGGCCCCCGCCGCGACCTGAAGGATGGCAGGTTTGCCGTGACGGCTGCCGACCTTGTGCGCGGTGTCGCGATCCGGTGACAGATGCACATGGTGCCGGGCCATCGGCTTCAGGCCTTCGGCCAGAATGAGCGGCAGAAAGCGGGTCGCTGTTCCGTGGAACAGGATTTCCGGAGGCGCCAGGGCCGTCAGGCCGAGGTCAATGTCCACCGAATGGCCCTGGCGCGCTCGGATGCGTTTGCCGTCGTTGGAAAACTCGAAGCGTTTCTTGTCGTTGGTCGCGACCACTCTTTCAAGCTGGTCCCTGTTGCACTCAAGGCCAAGCGTGCTGAAGGCGTTCAGGACAGCGGCAACGTCGGTCCAGCCGTCGTCTGATAGCTCCAAACCGGCGTCTTCCGGTTTGTGCCTAAGCCAGAAAGACAGGCGTTTTGAGATCTTTGCGTCTGTTTTCATTGTCTTTTTTCTTTAAATGGATGGTGTTTTTCAAAATCTGCGGTCCCGGTGAAAGCAGGAACGCAACATCAATTGTGATTGCCGGTGACGAGGTTTGACAGGCATTCAGCAAATGGGGGCAGCGTGACCGGTTAAGGCTTGCAGAGCTGCGCAGAAACAGAAACGGCGCAGGGTGCCCCGCGCCGTTCCGTTTTATGCCGCGTTTTCGTCGCGAAGCCGGACGATGTCGTTCATCAGGCCCACGGTTCCGTTGTGGATCGTGAGCCGGTCGACCTTGCCGGCAATCGCTTCGAGCGCTTCGAGCTCCTTGAGCCGAAGCATGACCGGGTTTTCGGCCATGACCTTTGCCGTGTTGAGAAGCGAACGGGTTGCGTTCGTTTCTTCCCGGCGCCGGATCACGTTGGCTTCGGCTTCCTTTTCAGCCGTCACCACCTTGTTGAGGATCTCGCGCATTTCGCCCGGAAGGATCACATCCTTGAGGACGATGTCGGAGACCTCGACACCAATCTCGGCCATGTCGGCCTTGATCTTCTCGGCAGCTTCAGCGTTGACCTCACCCTTCTTTTCAAGGATCTGGTCAAGCTTGAGCGCACCGAGCTGCTTGCGGAACACAAGCTGCAAGGCCCGGTAAAGCGTGTCGGTGAAGTCCTTCACCTCGGTTGCGGCCTTCACCGGATCGACCACGCGGTAGTCCGCGGAGAGGTTGATCCGGATGGTGACGCGGTCGAGGGTCAGGACTTCCTGACCGGTGACGTCAAGGGCCTGACGCTTGAGGTCTATGACCTTCTGCGTCACGGTCCGGCCTGCCTTCCAGAAGGCATGCACGCCGGCTTCAAGCACCTTGGTGAGCACCCCATCCATGAAGAGCAGGGCAACGCTACCGTCGCTCACCGGCACGATCACGAACTGCTGCGTCTGCCGGGCATCCCCGAGCCGGCGCATGAGCTTCGGCGTGAGGGCCGGGTCGGCAGCCGTGTCGATGACCTCGAAGGTCCACGGGCCGGCATCCGTCCACAGGACAAGCCGCTCGTCCGGGCCAAGCACGGTGTGGATGCGGTTGTCGCGTTCCACAACGGCCACTTCCCCCGGTCCGGTCCGGATAACGGTCAGGTGCTCTTCGGCAACTTGCGGAAGCTTATCGAAGAGCGCCTTCTCGTAGGTCGACCGGAACTGAGGCATCGCCGTTATGGACTGGCGCTCGACCACCAGTGTGCCACCGCCATTCTTGAGGCTGTGTTCTCCCGGTCCGAGAATACCCTGAAGCTCTCCCTTGCAGATGTGGAGAGCCCGTTCCGTTTCAGAAATCACTACGCGGGTTCGCCCGCGGATCTTGTCGAGAAAAGTCGTCATTTCGATAATCCTTCCATAGCGCTAAGGCACTTGGTTGTCCTTTCCGGTGTTGAAGATGGTTGGAGGTTGAGAAAACCGGCCGCTCGTCATGAGGCAACCGGGGCGAAATCATGAGACCTGAAGAGAGCACGAGGTCTCCCCACGGGCCCTTGGCCAGAGGGCGGCGCGGCGGCAACGCGGGTTCCACCCGTTCGAGAACAGGCGGTTCCGGCAAAGCCGCGGCGGAGCCTTTGCCAAAGGCCGGGCGAAGCGACCTGGCGTCGGCGGTTAGGCACTTTCGCCCGAAGGCAAAAGACGCTCGGTCCGCGTTCGCAAGACCTCTTCAGGCCCCTTATGGAACAGCTTGCAGAGCTGCTGGCGTGGAAGGCCAGTTCGGCGTTTGAGGCCGTGGCTTTTGGAGAGGGATTCGAACCCCCGTCTAGCGGAAACTAAATCCGGTGCCTTTACCAGTTGGCTATCCAAAATTCACAAGACAGGAGTCGAACCTGTGACTTCCAGGCAACTTGCCTGACGCTCTAACCGCTGAGCTACATGTGATGGTGCCTGGTCCACCAGAACAGCATCCGTACATGAGTGGGCAGGGCCTGATCATGCGGGTGGCGAAAATGGCCTAACCGTTGATGTCTGTGTCGGGTCAGTGACCGGCGAGGAGTTGATACTGCGAGATCAGGGCTCGATGCAACAGTCAATTTTACGCTTGGAGATAAGTGTTGCTATTGAGGTGCAGTATGTTGCATTTAGGCAACTTTCCCTTTGGAGGCAAAGCGGGCTCGGGAAAAGGACTTTGTTTGGTTTCAAGTGGTTTCGGTGAAGAACCGTAAACCGCAATTCTGTCTGCCTCTTGCGCCGGTCAGGCGGCGGAGGCACACTCCCGGCCAGATTGAGTTTCCGCCCTTGCGAGGACCTATGCCCAACAAACAGTCCCGGTTTCTGATCGACACCTATTTCGCCGCTTTCAATGCCGGCGATACCAAGAAAATGGAGAGCCTTGTAACTGACGATCTGATTCATGACGTCAACCAGGGCGAGCGCCGTGTCGGTAAGGACAAATTCTGGTCCTTCAACGTTCACATGACACGCTGCTACAAGGAGCGTCTCAGCGATATCGAGCTGTTCGTCAACGAGGACGGCACACGGGCCGCCGCCGAGTTCATCGTTCATGGCAGCTATATCGGCAGCGACAACGACCTGCCGCCCGCGAACGGTCAGACCTACAAGCTGCCGGCGGGGAGCTTCTTCGAGATCCGTGACGGCCAGATTGCCCGCATCACCACCTATTACAACCTGCAAGACTGGATCGACCAGGTTTCGGATGGGGTGGAGAACGGCGAAGAAACGGTGTCAGAAGAGGTCTGAGCCGTAGCCTTGGTGCCACTTCAACGGCGCCGGACAGGCCAAAATAACAGGTGAACAGTCAGCTCTCCGGGGGCGTTCGCGGAGAGCTTTTTTGTGCCTGAACGGACGATCGCTGGTGATTGCGACGCACAGGATCTGTTCGACGCCAATGTCTATGGCGTGATGCATCTGACACGCGCGGTGCTGCCGCCGGCATCAAGGGCTTCCCGAAATTGGCCCCCTTCGCCATGGGCAAATTCGCCCTGCGCGGCTTGTGCCAGTCCCTGGCCCGGGAACTGTCGCCGCAGAACATCCACGTGGTTCATTTCGTTATCGACGGAGGGATCTACAATCCGGATCGCGGTGCGCCCTATAACGACCCGGACAAGACCCTCCATCCGGATGCGATCGCGCGGACGTACCTGGAGATCTCGCGTCAGGACAAAAGCGCGTGGACATCCGAGCTTGAGTTGCGACCGAGCGTGGAAAGGTTCTGAGGCCAGGCGTCACACAAAACCGGACGAATACCCGGCGCGGCGATTGCCGCGCCGGTATTGCTTTGGTCGTTTATTCAGCCGCATCCGCACGGGCACCGAAGTGCCGGGCGAGTTCGTCGGCAAGATCGGTTCTCTCCCAGCCGAAACCGCCGTCTTCTTCCGGTGCGCGGCCGAAGTGGCCGTAAGCAGCGGTGCGGGCGTAGATCGGCTTCGACAGGCCAAGCCGCTCGCGAATGCCGCGCGGCGTCAGGCGCACCATCTCGCGCAAGGTCTTGCCGAGCGCGACTTCATCCACCTTGCCGGTGCCCTGCGTGTCGACATAGACGGCGACCGGCTCCGGCATGCCGATGGCATAGGCGAGCTGGATCAGGCATTTGTCGGCAAGGCCGGCAGCGACCACGTTCTTGGCAAGGTACCGCGAGGCATAGGCAGCCGACCGATCAACCTTGGTCGGATCCTTGCCGGAAAAGGCACCACCGCCATGCGGAGCTGCGCCGCCATAAGTGTCGACGATGATCTTGCGGCCGGTGAGGCCGGCATCACCATCCGGTCCACCGATCACGAAACGGCCTGTCGGGTTGATGAAGATCCGGTTGTCGGGAACGGACCAGCCGACGGGCAGGGCGTGCAGGATGAAGGGCAGGACCGCTTCGCGCACGTCTTCCTGGCTGACGTTTTCGCCGTGCTGGGTGGAAACGACGACGGCATCGATGCCGGTCGGACGGCCGTTTTCATAGCGAAGCGTCACCTGGCTCTTGGAATCCGGACCAAGGCGCGGCTCGCGGCCGGACTTCCGGGCTTCGGCCATGGTGCGCAGGATCTTGTGCGACAGCAGGATCGGCGCCGGCATCAGCTCTTCGGTCTCGTTGCAGGCGTAACCGAACATGATGCCCTGGTCGCCGGCACCTTCCTCGCCCTTGTCGCCTTCATCGACACCCATGGCGATGTCCGCCGACTGGCGATGCAGGCGGTTGATCACTTCCAGCGTTTCCCAGTGGAAGCCTTCCTGTTCATAGCCAATATCGCGCACGGCTTCACGCACCAGATTCTCCACGTTGTCCATGACCTGATCGGGCCCGCGAACTTCGCCCGCGATGGTGACGTGATTGGTGGTGGTCAGCGTTTCGCAGGCAACGCGTGCGTCAGGGTCCTGTTCCAGGAAAGCGTCCAGAATGGTGTCGGAAATCCGGTCACAGACCTTGTCCGGGTGTCCCTCGGAGACGGATTCGCTGGTGAATAGCCAGGATCTTTGCGTCATTGTGCGCTCCTCGTCGTTTTTTTTGAAAGGGAAGTGCTGCCCGGTGCAGCCTTGACGCGCCGGGCAGGGAAGGAAGGAAGGGGATCAGGCAGGCTTGCGGAAAAGCTGGATGCCCCAGGCGAGTTGCCCGTCGTCCGCAGCGTTGACCCAGTTCATGAGACCGAGCGCCATCTTGTCGAGATAGTCTGCCGATGCGCCTTCGTTGCGCAGCTTGTCGTAGTTGGAGAGCAGCTCCTCACGTACCCGGAAATAGTGATTGCGCAGCTGCTGCGTCATGTCCCGTTGTTCGACGGTCTCAAAGCCGAGGGTTTCGGCCGTCTCACGGTAGAAGCGCATCGACCCCAGGCTGTTGAGCTGCAGGCGGTCATAAACCGGCTGAAGCGCATTCGGATCGGCATCGTCTGCCTGCATCGGGTCGGTGAAGATGAAGTAGCCGCCCGGCTTGAGAACCCGGTAGACTTCCTGAAGCACCTTGTGGCGCTGGTCGGAGTGCAGGATCGCATCCTGGCTCCAGACGATTTCGAAGCTTTCCGGCTCTTCCGGGATATCCTCGAAAACGCCGTGCTCGACCCGGATCCTGTCCTTGAAGCCTTGCTGAATATTGCGGTGCCGGTTGGTGTCGTTCTGGACATCGGAGATGTTCAGGCAAACAGCGCTGCAACCACTGGCCTTGACCAGCTTGCGCATGGCGCCGCCATAGCCGGAGCCAATGTCGAGAACCTTGGCGTCCTTGCCGAGGTTCGGCAGCATGCCGGCCATCTCGTCGATGGTCAGATCCGAGGCTTCGCGGATGTTGCTGGTGGTGTCATAAAGGCCGATGTGCAGGTCCTGACCGCCCCAGACAAGGCTGTAGAAGGTGTCGGCGTCGTCACTGTCATAGTAGCTTTCTGCGACCTCGCGGATGTCCCTGGAGCCGTCTTCAGGCCGCGCACCACCCCAGCGCACCAGTTGCAGGCTGGATTTTTCGGCAATGTGGATGAAGAAGTCCGGATCGTCTTCGGCAAAGGTTTCCTGGAAGTCCCCATAGGTGCGGACCCGTTCGAAGCCTGCTTCCGACAGGAGGCGGCGCATGTAGTTCTTGCGGATGGGGCACATGTTGAGCGTGTACTCGGCGCCATCGGGAAAGCTGTATTTGAACCGGGCGAGGCCGTCGTCCATGTGGATCGGTTCGGCCTTCACCTTCTCGCCGGCGTAGTAGTATTTGTGCTTGTTCGAAAAGCCATGGTCGAGCATCGCATCGTAGTTGCGCTGATCGATGATCAGGATCCCGTCATGTTTGAGTGCGGCATAGAACTCGGCAAGCGCGCGGCGGCGATCCAGTTCGTCGTGAAGGTGGGTGAAGGAATTGCCAAGACAGATGATGGCGTCGTATTTGCCCTGAATGTCCCGGTTGAGCCAACGCCAGTCGGCCTGAACGGTTTTCAGGATCATGCCGCGTTTCTGGCCGTTCTGGAAGGCCTTCGCCAGCATGGCGGCGGAGCCGTCTGCCGATGTGACGTTGAAACCGGCACGGGTCAGGCGCACCGAATGAAAGCCCGTCCCGGTGGCGACATCGAGAACGGTTTCCTTGCCGCGTGCACGCAGCACGTCCATGAAGAACTGTCCCTCGCTGTCTGCCCGGGCGTCCCAGTCGATCAACTCGTCCCACTTTTCCACGAACGACATGATGTATTCGCCGCGATAGAGATCGGTCTCCCGGTTTGCAATCGGATCCTGGCCATAAGCCTGCTCGTCCAGTTGCAATTCGGCATTGAGGGCCAGCTGTTCAGCCTTCATGGATATCGTCTCCTTTTTGAGGTCGAGCGATGCCGCACGGAACAGGCCGCAACGTGCACGCGCTCAGGCGCCGCCCGGGAGTCGGGCAGCGAGCGTCGGAAATGTTCTGCTTCAAGCCCGGCAGGTGGTGCGAGGTGCACTGGACGGAATTTTGCCGACCCGTTGCGCAAAAGGTCGGATGCCGGACTTTTCTGGAAGGCGCACAAGGCAGCTAAGGAGTGCTGCAGATGCGGACGGCGAGCTGTCTGGTGCCCGGTCCATCCGCTGTGGAAGCGGCGCGCGCCTTTCAGTCATTGGATGGCGGAACATTAACAAACAACGGGTTCATTACAACAGCCGGTGCCGGAATAATGGGGATTAGACCAAAGGCTGCCCGCTAAACTTTTGTAATCAGTCAGATATTTTTTTAGTAAAACTTTTTTGACATGAATTCGGGCGGCGCCCGTCATGCGTGCATATCGGTTTTACTGCTTGGCCTCAGCACCTTGATAGTCCGGCATGCGCCGCTCGATCCAGGCTGTGAGACCCTCGTGAACGTCCCGCGTGGCTGCCATGCGGGCAAACTGTTCCTGTTCGATCCGCAGGCCTTCTGTGATGGTCGTATTCAGGCCGCGTGTGACAGCGGTCAGGATCCTGGAAGCGGCGAGGGGAGAGTGTCGCAGGATGCGCTTTGCCAGGGCGAAGGCTGCGTCCAGTTCCCTGCCGTCGGCGACAACCTGATTGACCAGACCAATATCAAGCGCTCTTGCTGCGGAGAAACTGTCGCCGGTCAGAAGCAACTCCAGGGCCCGCTTGCGGCCTGCCAGGCGTGGCAGGCGCTGGGTGCCGCCGAAGGTTGGCGGGATGCCAATATTGATTTCCGGTTTGGCAAACAGCGCGCTTTCGCAGGCAACGGCAAGATGGACCGCTTCGGTAATCTCGCAGCCGCCGCCGTAAGCCAGACCGTTGACCGCGGCAATGACCGGTTTGGGATAATCTTCCAAACGGGCGGTCATGCGCTGCCCCCGCTGGCAGAAGTCACGTACCGCGGCCTCTATGCCGTCTGCAATGCTGCGCGAGAATTCGTGAATGTCTCCGCCGGCCGAAAAGGCGCGCCTGCCTGCGCCGGTGATGACGACAGCACCAACGCCGTCGTCCGGTTCCAGCTCGTTCAGATGAGCCAGAAGGAGGTCGTTCGTTGCGTAATCGAGTGCATTCAGTTTTTCCGGCCGGTTGATCGTCAGAAGTGCGATCGGGCCATGGCGGTCCAGAAGAACGGGAGTGGTCATGGGCTGTGTCCTTGGTTTGATGTCGATAGGAGGACGCTAGCGGTGAGGAGCATTGAAGTATATTCACTGGAGAGTATACTTGGTGGATGAACAAGCCTGCCGAGACAGCCAGAGAGCGGATCCTGACCGCTGCCAACAAGCTCTTCTACGCAGAGGGGATTCGTGCCGTCAGTCTCGATACGATCGCGGAAAAGGCGGGCATCACCAAAAAGACGGTCTACTATCATTTCAAGAGCAAGGACGACCTGATTGAAGCCTATCTGGCGTCGCGCGATCAGCCGAACCTCAAACAGTTCCGCAAATGGTTCGGTGAGGCCGAAGGTGAGCTTCCGGATAAGGTTCAGGCGATCTTCCGGCAGATAGCGGTCTCTGCAAGGCATCCGAAGTGGAAGGGGTGCGGTTTTCTTCGCACGGCGGCGGAACTTGCCAATATGCCCGGGCACCCGGCGATGAAGGTCGGAGCCGGGCACAAGAAGAAATTCGAGACCTGGATGAGGGAAGAATTCGAGGCCGCGGGTATTGGTAGCGCGCCGGACCTTGCCAGGCATATCGTTTTGCTGATGGATGGCGCGTTTTCAACGATTCTGGTTCACCGCGATCCGGCATATGCGGAAGCTGCGGGAGAGGCAGCGCGGGCCCTGGTGGCGTCGGCAAGGGCCAGTCAGGCCACCTGAAGGTCGGCGCCGTTTCATCTTCATTTATGAGGTAACACCTCAGAAGAATTTCGGGTTTCTGGCGACGATCTGGTCGACCTGCTTCAGGGTACCCGACAGATGTTCGCGCACTGCGGCTTCCGTTGCCGGTTCGTCGCTTGTTTCCATGCCTTCGAGAATCAACGCGTGGTACCGCAGGATGCTGGCCGGTTTGCCGGGATCCGGCAGGTTGAGGTTGCGCAAGCGGTCGATGTGGCCCGAGCGCGACGCAACGAGCTGAGACAGGCTGGAAAGCCCGACGGCCTTGAACAGGGACAGGTGAAACTGTTTGTCGAAAGTGGCAAAGAGGCTGAGATCGCCTTCGGCAAGGGCTGTTTCCTGAAGCCGGAGGAGTTGTCGCGCCGGTGCGATGGACGATTTGTCTTCCTGTTTTGCCAGGGTTCGGGTCACTTCCAGCTCCAGCGACAGGCGCAGGAACTGGGTTTCGCGGGCGTGGTCGACATCGATCTTCGACACTTCGGTCTTGGATTGCGGATAGATGGTCAGCAATCCCTCTTCTTCAAGCTTCATCATGGCGTCGCGCACGGGTGTCTGGCTGACGCCATAGTGCGAGGCGAGGTCCGTCCGCGACAGGCTGAGGCCGGGCTTGAGCTCCAGCGAGATGATCCGGGCGCGCAGCGATTCCTGGATTTGCTGACTGACGGAGATGCGGCGAATTCGTTCTCCGCCACCGGTGTCTGACACCTTGCCCGGGTCATTTAGCATCTGATCCAGTTCCGCCTTCATCGCTGATCCTCTTGTTCGAACGCACGATTCCTCTCGGCAGAAGATAGAACACACTTGCAAGAAATGCACTAATATATTAATGCATCAGATAGCGGGAGGAGGAGTTCCCCGCGCAATCGAGTGGAGGACACCATGAAATTCACCGCCGCTGCCCTGGCAGCTTCGGTCTCCGTCATCGCAACAATCGCGCAGGCAGAGACCTTCAGCATTCAGACCTCATTCAATGCAGGGGACTTTTCCACCCAGTATCTGACGGAAAACTGGCTGCCGAAGATCAAGGAAATGACCGACGGCCGTGTCGAAATCCAGTTGACGCCGAACGGGTCCGTGGTTCCGGCAAGGGAAACACCCGATGCGGTTGCCGCTGGCGTTCTGGACGGCGACTTTACGTCCGTAAACTACTTCGCGGGCCGTGAGCCGGCGTATGCCATCATGGGCGATCTCATTTCCGGCTATGACACGCCGCAGCAGATGCTTGGCTTCTGCAAGGATGGCGGCGGCGAAGCCGTGATGCAGAAGGCCGCCGATGCCGTCACCGGTGGTGAAGTGCAGGTTGTGGCTTGCGGCCCTTATTCCCGTGAGGCGCTGCCGGCCCGTGTGCCGATCCGCACATTCGAAGATCTGGCCGGCAAGAAGATCCGCTCGCCGGAAGGGCTGGCTGCGGCAGTCTTTCAGGCTGCTGGTGCATCGCCGGTTTCCATTCCCTTCTCCGAGGTCTATGGCGCGCTGGAAAAAGGCATTGTCGATGCCGCCGATGCCTCGGCTTATGTCAACAATGACGCAACCGGTCTCCATGACGTAGCGCCATACCCGCTTTATCCGGGCATCCATTCCATGCCGTCGATGCAGTTCACCATCAACAAGGCAAAGTGGGATGCGCTGAGTGCGGAAGACCAGAAAGCTCTGCGCGACTGGTGGTATGACGCCATGTTCGCAATGGCGGCGGAAGTCGACAAGAAGGACAAGGAACTCGCCGCCAGAGACAGTGAGGGCGAGAAGATCGAAGTGATCAACTGGGCCCAGGAAGATCGCGACCAACTGCGTGAGATCGCCCGCAAGGAGTGGGAGGCCTACGCTCAGAAGTCCGACCTTGCCAAGGAAGCTCTGGACGCGAACATCTCCTACATGACCGGGATCGGTCTCTTCAAAAACTGAGGCGTGTCGCAGAACCGCGTGCCCCTGCCTTGCTTCCGGTGAGGTGAGGGCGCCGGGGTTCGCTGCCAGGGTGTTGGGCTGGACACAGCTGTGAAGCCCAGCGCCGGGGCCGCCGTTCAAGGTTTGCCCACAAGATCTACCTGCATTCCGGGAGGGATGATGAAACGCCTATTCGCGCGCTATGCCGAAATCATGGACCATGTCAGCGTGTTCATCGGCCATGGCTGCTCCGTGCTGTTTTTTGCGTGTATCGCAGTCTCGGCCCTCGAGGTGGTGATGCGGTACGGCTTTGACAGGCCGACGGTCTGGTCGACGGAACTTGCCATGACGCTCTGTGCCTCGGCCTGGGTTCTGGCTGTTGGATATGTCACCCAGCGGCAGCGGCATATTTCCATCACCATGATCGAAACGCTGGTCAGCCCCCGCGTCTGGCACGTCATGCGGCTGTTGCAGATGCTGATCGCGGCAGGGGCCGTGGGCGTTCTGACGCTGGCCCTGTGGGACCCGATGCTGAAGGTGCTGAAGCGCACCGAACATTCCGGCACCGCACTCAATTCGATCCAGCCGACCTATCTCAAGACCCTGCTTGTCGTGGGTTGCGTTCTCTACATCCTCCAGCTTGTCGCAAACATCATTCGCTGGTTCCAGCGCACCGAAGGGGAGATCGCCGGTGGGCATTGAAATCATCACCCTTCTGATCGTCGTTGCGCTGCTGGCGCTGATGGCGCTGGGCGTGCCGCTTGGCATAACCACGCTGACGGTGTCGCTGGCGACCGCGATCCTTTATTTCGGCGAACGTGCCGGCTTCTTCATCGTTGCCGCCAATGTCGGCGAGGTTCTTCACAAGTACGAGCTGATAGCCATTCCCTTCTTCGTCTTCATGGCCAATGTTCTGGAACGATCGGGCATCGCGCAGTCGCTGTTCGACAGTATGGCGATCCTGGGCGGGCGCTTCCGCGGTTCGGTGGCGGTGCAGACATGTGTCGTCGCGGTGGTGCTGGCGGCAATGTCCGGCATCATGGGCGGCGAGATCGTCATGCTGGGTCTGATCGCTCTGCCGCAGATGTTGCGCCTGGGCTATGACCGCAAGCTTTCCATCGGCATCATCTGCGCAGCCGGTGCCCTGGCAACGCTGATCCCGCCCTCGGTGGTCCTGATCGTGTACGGCCTTGCCGCCCAGGTGTCGATCACCAAGCTCTTCGCCGCCTCCGCGGTGCCGGGGCTGATCCTCGCAAGCCTGTTCATCACCTACATACTGGTTCGGGTCCGGCTGAATCCGGCGTTGGCGCCAATCTACGATATTCCCGAAACCGGGTTGCCGCTGTTCCAGCGCGTCAAGTTTCTGAAGGGCGTCGTCCTGCCTGGGCTTCTGATCGGCGCCGTACTCGGGGTGATCTATTCCGGTGTTGCCACCGTCACGGAGGCGGCTGCGGTTGGCGCTGTCGGTGCGCTTGTGGTTGCCGCCATCCGGAACGAGCTGACCTGGAAGATGGCACGCGATGCCATGCGTCAGACGGTGTTGACGGTCGGCTCCATCATCTGGCTGGTGCTGGGGGCTGTCTCGCTGATCGGCATCTACAACCGGATCGGTGGCGGCGAATTCCTGCGCGGCCTGCTGACCTCCCTCGATATCGCACCCATCCTGGTGATCGCCGTCATGATGCTGATCGTGATGCTGCTCGGAACCTTCCTGGAATGGATTGCAATCATCTTCATCACGGTGCCGATCTTCGCGCCGGTGGTGGTGGATCTCGGGTTCGATCCGGTCTGGTTCGGGGTGCTCTTCGCCATGAACATCCAGATCTACTACCTGTCGCCCCCCTTTGGCCCTGCCTGCTTCTTCCTGAAGTCCGTGGCGCCAAAGGACATCCAGCTTCAGGAAATCTTCGCTGCCGTGCTGCCGTTCATCGCGTTGCAGGCTGTCGGCCTGTTCCTGGTGCTGTTTTTCCCAGATCTGGCGCTTTGGCTGCCGAACCTGCTGGATTGAGGAGGCTTAGATGAAAATCACAGACAAGGATCTTACCCGCCAGGATGAGGACATCACACCTGGAGATTTCGCGGACGAAGAACGCCGCGACGACCGCTTCGGCAATTGGCCGGAAGTTGCCGGTCTCGTCTTCACCCTCATCGTCATCTGGCTGACCTTTGCCTTCACCGGATAAAATCATGACGCACAAAGCCCCAAAAGACTTACGTTCCGCGCGCTGGTTCGCTCCAGACGATCTACGCAGCTTCGGTCATCGCTCGCGGTTGATGCAACTCGGCTATTCGGAAGACGACTTCCGGAACAAACCGATGATCGGTGTACTCAACACCTGGTCGGAGCTGAACACCTGCCATGCCCACTTCAAGGAACGGGTGCAGGATGTGAAGCGCGGCGTGTTCCAGGCGGGAGGTTTTCCCGTCGAGATGCCGTCGCTCTCGGTTGACGAAAGCTTCACCAAGCCGACCTCGATGCTCTATCGCAACATGCTGGCCATGGAGACGGAAGAGATGATCCGCTCGCACCCGCTGGACGGCGTGGTGCTGATGGGAGGCTGCGACAAGACAACGCCGGGTCTTGTCATGGGGGCGATTTCGGCTGGCGTTCCGATGATCTATCTGCCGGCGGGCCCGATGCTGCGCGGCAATTACGCCGGCAAGATCCTGGGCTCTGGTTCCGATGCCTGGAAATACTGGGACGAACGCCGGGCAGGCAATATTTCCGACGAGGAATGGCTGGGCATCCAGGGCGGCATCGCCCGCTCGGCCGGTACCTGCATGACCATGGGCACGGCCTCGACGATGACGGCCATTGCCGATGCGATGGGCCTGACCCTTCCGGGGGCGTCTTCCATTCCGGCTGTCGACAGTGGTCACCAGCGCATGGGGGCCGATTGCGGCAGGCGGATTGTCGAGATGGTCTGGGAAGACCTGACGCCGGACCGTATCGTCACGGAGGCCGCCTGCCGGAACGCTGCTGTCGTTGCCATGGCCACCGGGTGTTCCACCAATGCGGTCGTGCACCTTATCGCCATGGCGCGCCGGGCGGGTGTCGATCTGTCCCTCGACGATCTGGATGCCCTTGGCCGGGTGACGCCGTTGATCGCGAATGTGCGTCCCTCCGGCAAGGACTACCTGATGGAGGATTTCTTCTATGCGGGCGGTCTGCGCGCGCTGATGAAACAGATCGAGGATCGGCTGGATCTTTCCGTCTTGACCATCACAGGCAAGACACTGGGTGAGAACCTGGAAGGCGCGGTGGTCTATAACGACGACGTCATTCGTCCGCTGTCCAATCCGGTCTACCGGGAAGGATCGCTCGCCGTTCTGCGCGGCAATCTGTGCCCGGACGGTGCTGTGATCAAACCGGCGGCCTGCGACCCGAAGTTCCATTATCACGAAGGACCGGCGCTGGTGTTCGACAGCTATCCGGACATGAAGGCGGCCATAGACGATGAGGCCCTTGAGGTCACGCCCGATCATGTCCTGGTGCTGCGCAATGCAGGGCCTCAAGGCGGGCCGGGGTTTCCCGAATGGGGCATGCTGCCGATCCCCAAAGCGCTGATCAAGCAGGGCCATCGCGACATGTTGCGGATCTCCGATGCGCGCATGTCCGGTACGTCCTATGGCGCCTGCGTGCTTCATGTGGCACCGGAAAGCTATGTCGGCGGGCCTCTGGCGTTGTTGAAGACGGGCGACATCGTCCGGCTCGATCTTGCGAACCGCCGGCTCGACATGGTGGTGGACGAGGCGGAACTGGAGGCCCGCAAGGCTGCCTGGCAAGCGCCGGTCCCCCGGTACGAGCGCGGGTTCGGCTATCTCTACCAGCGGCATGTCACCCAGGCTGACAAGGGCTGCGACTTCGACTTTCTGCAATCCGACTTCGGCCGTACCGCCGGCGAACCCGACATCTTCTGAGGACATCATGAGCGACTACACCCTTTCCGACGACACCCGCGCGAAGCTGAAAAAGGTTTCGACCGCTTCCATTGCGACGGCGCTCTACAAGCGCGGCCTACGCAACCAGTTCATCCAGGGCGTTGTGCCTGTCGCCCCGAAAGACGAAAACATGGTCGGTCAGGCCTTCACGCTGCGCTATATCCCGGCGCGGGAAGACCGAAATCCGATCACGGTTTTCCGCAATCCGGACCACCCGCAGCGAGTTGCCGTGGAAACCTGTCCGCCGGGCCACGTGCTGGTGATGGATGCCCGCAAGGACGCCCGCGCGGCAACGGCAGGCTCCATCCTGATCACGCGACTGGCGCTGCGCGGTGCCGCAGGCGTTGTCTCCGACGGCGGCTTCCGGGATGCGGAAGGCATCGGCGCACTGGACATGCCCGCCTATTACGCCAAGCCCTCGGCGCCAACCAACCTGACCCTTCACGAGGCGCTCGACATCAACGTGCCGATCTCCTGTGGCGACGCTCCGGTGTTCCCGGGTGACGTTCTGGTCGGCGACAAGGACGGCGTCATGGTGATCCCGGCACATCTGGCCGATGAACTGGCGGACGAATGCACGGGCATGGAGAGCTTCGAGGATTTCGTGCTGGAGGAGGTTCAGGCCGGAACCCCGATTATCGGTCTCTATCCGCCGACGAAGGAAGAGAACGTTCAGAAATATGAAGCCTGGCGGCAGAAGACCGGCCGGTAGGGGGGGCGAGCCGCGGTGAAGCAGTCGCTGCTCGAATGGGCTGACGTGGTCGACTGGCACTTTCGTCACCCACACCCACGCTACACTCACAACTTCATCCTGAGGAAGTGCGTAGCGCTGTCTCGAAGGATGAGGGCGTAGTGTAGGACAGGTCTTGACTGACGTTCCCGCCTCGCAAAGCCTTTCTGCCACCACTGAAGTTGAATGCGCCGATCCGACGGCTTGTCGGCCTGCGGAGGCAGTTGACAGCGCCAAAGAAACTATATAACTAGAAATATAGTTATATTGAGTGAGGCGCAAATGGATCTGGAAATTGCAGCGCAAGGGTTTGCCGCGCTGGGCTCGGAGGCCCGGTTGCAGGTGGTGTTGACCCTGGTGAAGGCCGGTCAGGGCGGTCTGACGGTGGGGGATATCCAGTCCCGCACCGGCATGGCTGCTTCGACGCTGGCACATCACCTGAAATTTCTCGCCTCAGCTGGTCTGGTGTCTCAGGAAAAGGACGGACGTTCGGTTATCAACCGGGCCGCCTACGGCCATCTGGAGAACCTCGCCGGTTACATCCTGAAAGAGTGCTGTGTGGACGAAAAGGGCTGCGATTGCCCAACCGCAGAAAGGGAGCCTGCCGATGTCTGATGCCCTGAACGACCTTCAGCCCAGCGGCAGCGGTGCAAGCTGTTGCGCGCCCAAGACCGCCTGCTGCAGCACGCCGGTTTCAAAATGGTCCTTCAAGTCGCTGGCCACTTCGAAATACCTCCTGTCGACATGGACCGTCGTCATCGGCGGTCCCTTGATGGTGCTTTTGCTGGACCAGCCACACTTCGTCGCCTTCGTGACCTTCGCGCTCTCCGCCTTTGCCGGGACGTTGCCGTATATTGCGTTTGCCGTGGTCCTGATTGCCTTTCTGAAGGCCGCCGGGGCAGAGGCGTTCGTCGGTCGGGCGTTTGAAGGGCGCGAGACACAGGCAATCGTGCTTGCGGCCCTCTTCGGCGGGCTAGCCCCTTTCTGTTCGTGCGAGGTGATCCCGTTTATTGCCGGTCTTCTGGCGGTCGGCGCGCCGCTGTCGGCCATCATGGCCTTCTGGCTGTCGTCTCCATTGATCGACCCGCCCACACTGCTGATCACTGCAGGAGCATTGGGTTGGCCCTTTGCAATCGGCAAGGCGGTCTTTGCTGTCGCCTTGGGTCTTTTCGGCGGATTTTTTGTAGCCTTGGCCCTTCGCAGCGGCTTTCTGGCCAATCCGGTGAAGGTTGGGGCGGCGACCGGTGGCTGCGGCTGTGGGGCGTCGCCCAAGACAGGACGGCCCGTCTGGCGGATCTGGCAGGAGCGCGAGCGTACCGACAAGTTCAGGAGCGAACTGAAAGCCAATGCGCTGTTCCTGATCAAGTGGCTGGCATTGGCCTATGTGCTGGAAGCGGCGCTCGTCACCTATGTACCGGCGGATCTGATTGGGCGGGCTGTCGGCGGTGACGGGCTGGGCGCAATCCTTCTGTCGGCGCTGATCGGGATGCCGGCCTATCTCAACAGTTATGTGGCACCGCCGCTTCTTTCCGGGCTGATGGAGCAGGGCATGAGCTCCGGGGCGGCCATGGCGTTCATGATCGCAGGCGCGGTCAGTTCGATCCCGGCAATGGCGGCCGTCTGGTCGCTGGTTCGCCCGCAGGTCTTTGCCGCTTATATCGGTCTCGGTTTCGCTGGGGCAGTGCTGTCCGGCTTGATCTTCCAGCTTCTTGTCTGAAGGAACGAAGATGCACACCAACGTTACAGTCACTGTCAGGCCGAAAGAGACGGGCTGCAAGCTGCTGGTGCCCGTCGGCCTGCCGACGCCGCATCAAACGCCGGTCCACTTCGAGGTTGACGGCGGCACGGTTGCCCTGGCCGGTGAAATCACCACGGGGCAGATGGTGGCCGTGGTGTCTGTTGATCCTGGCTCGGATGTTTTCGTCAAATACGCGTTCCGGGACGAAGGCCCGGGGTATCCGGAGGCGGTGTTCGCACCGCTGCGAAATCGTTTCACCCGAGCTGCTCAGGATCTCGTCTTTGATGCGATCAACATTGCCGACAGCCAGCCGGACGGGCACGCGGCTATTCAGGCGCTCGTCAACGCGACGGCGGAAAAGTTTCGATATGCCCACCCGCAGGTGCGGTTCAATGAGGGGTGCGATGAGGTGCCTTATTTATCCTGCGGGCTGACGGAAGGCTCCTGCATCGACATCAACACCTACCTGATCGCCAGCCTGCGCGCGGCCGGCTTCGAGGCCGGTTACGTAACCGGCTATTTCTTCCCGCAAGAAAAGGCCGGTCGCTGCGACGACAGGCACTGCTGGGTGGTGACCCGGCATGAGGGCGTGGTGCTGGAATGGGATATCGCCCATCACCTGAAGATGGGAACGCGGGACATTCGCAGCGGTCTCAACCCCAAGCCGGGAGATCGGGTCGCGCTGGCCCATTCCATGGGGCTCACCTTTCCCGAACTCGGTGTCTTCTGCGAAAAACTGATAGCAGAACCTGTCTGGCTTTCGCCGGACGGGCTGGAAAAGGCAGACATCACGATCCGGCGGGATATCGTCTGACATAGCCAGAGACGATGTCCCGCCTGTGATCACCCCTTTTTGCGGCTGAACACCATCTTCTGATTGGCAAGGCGCTCTGGCGTGCCGATCCAGGCCCAGGCCAGCAACGCCGGTTCCAGCTTGGAAACGGTGATCCGGTGCATGTGTTCCGGCGGATTGAAGATCATGGAACCCGGCGAATAAACGCCCTGGTGATTTTCCGAAACTGCTCCTGAAACGCAGATGTAACTTTCCGATATGCCGCTGTGCGCATGGGCCGGATAGGTGCAGCCCGGTGCAAACAGAACAAGACCCAGAATGACCTCCGTCGTCAGGACCGGGCCGTTCGGTCCGCAGATTTCCGCATAGGCATAGGTCTTGTCGAGACCGCGCGGTACCTTTTCGTAGCCATACTGCCAGATCAGATGATCCCTGATGCTGTCGATGGCGCGCACGAGCGGGGCTGTTCGCTCCTGTTTGCCCTCGTCCAGCGCACGCCTCAAATGGGCCGTCACCGGTTTGTGGGCAGGGGCATCGAACCGCATTTCCGGATCGGCTTTCAACACCCGGCTGATCGCCTCGCGCACGGCGCGCTGGTGTGCCCGGATCCTGTCGCTGCCACCGGACGAGAGGAACCGGTACGCCTCGTAGAATTCCCGCAGTAGATAGCCCCAGTCAGGGAAATCGGCCAGACGGCGGCTTGCCAGAGGTTGTTCTTCCGAAATGTCTTTTTCCAGCACTGCTTGTCCTCCCGGACCACAATGACGATGCCCAGAACCTGTCAGGTCGAAGGGTAGCTGCTTCTCACTCTGCGGCAACCGAAAATACATAACCGGCATGCGCAATTTGCGTCAGAACGTCTCTTGCGCTCGCCGGACAGGCAGATAATCTGACCGCCCATTCCGCAGGATGTAATTCATGACAGTTGTGATCGTTGGAGCTGGCGTTTCCGGCTTTTCCACCGCCTGGGCCCTGACAAAACGAGGCGTTCCGGTAACGCTTCTGGAGCAGGGGCCGATTCCCAACCCGCTTTCCGCGTCCGGTGACCAGCACCGGATCATCCGCCGCGCCTATGGCGGCCAGGGCGGCTATCAGCGCCGCATCGGCGATGCTTACGCAGCATGGGATGAATTGTGGGACGATCTGGGTGAGAAGTATCTTGTCGAGACGGGCTTCCTGTTGATGTCGCAGCAACCGGGCGACGGAGGTGAAGTCTACCGGGATGGTCTTGCCGAGGGTGGTTATCCGTTCGAGAATCTGACGCCGGAGGAGACTGCGAAACGGTTTCCCTACGTCGATCCGGCGACCATCCGCTACGGCGCTGTCAGCGAGGAAGGCGGCGTGCTTCTGTGCCAGAAAATCGCTGCCGGTGTGCGCGACTGGTTGATCGCTAATGGCGCCGATGTGCGCGAAAACGCGCAAGTCACTGCCGTTGATACCTCCGCCGGCACAGTGACCCTTGCCGACGGCAGCACGGTTTCCGGCGATCATGTGATCGTGACGGCCGGTGCCTGGACGCTGGGGCTCTTCCCCAAGCTGGACATCAATCTGACGACTTACCGGACCGCCGTTGTTTATCTGACGCCGCCTGAGGATCTGCGCGAGGCCTGGGAACACTCGCCGGTGATCCTCGATCCGGGCGGACCTGTCGATGGCTATATCATTCCGCCGGTGGCGGGAACCGGGCTCAAGTTCGGTGCCGGCATTCACAAGTACAAGGCGCCGCCGAACCAGGACCGGACACCCGTTGCCGGCGAGGGCGAGACCCTGCGCGATCATTTCTCGCCGCCGTTCTGCCGGATCAAGGAATACCGCGTGGATGACGTCGTCACCTGCGCCTATACATTCACCGCCGACGAACATTTCTTTGCCATGAGCGAAGGCAAGGCGACCGTCGTCTCGGCCTGTTCCGGACATGGCTACAAGTTCGGTGCTGTCGTGGGGCAGAAGCTTGCTGAAGGCTATACCGGCAAGGATATGGACGCCGCACGGGTGTGGCTGGAAGCCCGCGACTAAGTCATCTGACACGACACAGAAAGGCTCCGGTGAATGAGATCGCCGGAGCCTTTCTTTTTACGATCAGCGACGGGAAGAAATCATCCGCATCAAGGTGCCGTCCTTGAGCGCGATATGATGGTAGAGCGCGCCGAGCACATGCAGTGAGATCAGCACGATGAAGAACGGCTTGAAGAGTTCGTGGATTTCTCCTGCCGTGTGGATGCCGCCAAACCAGGCCAACAGGCCGGTGATCGGTGCCAGCAGCAAACCCAGATAGAGCAGGCCGTGAACGGACTTGGCCGCCAGTTCCTGCATCCGGGACGTGGGCAGCGGCGCCGGCACCCCGAATGCAAACCTCACGAGAAGACGAACGACCGTCAAGGCCAGAACGGAAATACCAACCCAGATATGGGCATTGCCCAGAAAAGCGGTCATCGCGTCCGGCACGCTGCCGTCGCGCAGCGCGTGTTTCAAATCGCCCATGCTTTCACCGAAGATCAGCTGAAACAGGATCAGGGCGGCAATCACCCAGTGCAAAAGGATGTGGATCGGGCTGTAGGCAGCTGGCTGTGTCCTGGACATGGCGGGCTTTGGCTCCTGGCAAACAATAGAAGTGCCGTTCATTAGTGCCACGATTGGGCGGGAACAGGTATCGCACTTTTGTACGATTTGGTAACGGTTCCAACAGTTTTTGCGACAATTGCAAACAGGCCGGCCTGTTCTGTTCAGCGCCGGAGGACTTGCGAAGAACGGGAGACATCATGCCAGCCGACATCAGAACGCTGACGGGCGATGCGCTGACCGCTGCCTTGAACGACCTTGCACGTCTGAGGATATCCGTTTTCCGGAGCTGGCCTTATCTCTACGAAGGCTCTCTAGACTACGAAGCCGGCTACCTGCAGCGCTATGTCCGGACAGACGGGGCCGTGATCGTCGGGGCCTATGACGGCGACCGACTAATCGGAGCTGCGACTGGCGAACCCCTCGGTGCCGAACTGGATGCCTTCAAAGGGCCTTTCGTCGAGCGCGGCCTTGATCCGGAAAGGATCTTCTATATGGCCGAATCCGTTCTGGACCCGGCCTATCGCGGTCAGGGCATCGGCCACCGCTTCTTCGACGAGCGCGAAGCGCACGCCCGGCGGCTCGGTTTCGGTGAGGCAGCCTTCTGTGCCGTGATCCGCCCGGACACCCATCCTTTGAGGCCAGCCGATTACGCACCGCTCGATCCGTTCTGGCGCAAACGCGGGTATGAGAAGCTCGACGGTGTCGTCGTGACGTTTCCCTGGCGAGACGTCGGGGAAAGCGTTGAGACCGACAAACCGATGCAGGTGTGGCACCGGACCTTGTGAGAGGTCTGCCAGGAAAGCCAATCGCGCGGAAGATTGCCTGATCAGGGCATAGAAAAACCGGGGCCTGGAAACCAGACCCCGGTTTTTGATTAGTGGACGTGGTTACTTCAGCGTCCAGCGGATCGTGACAGTCGCGCTGATGGTCTCTTCGCCTGCCTCGATCGGCACATCAGCGGACTTGGACAGCATCATGCCTTCGGCGCGCATCATGTAGGGGCGTGGCATTTCGGTGCCGTTTTCCGTGATGTCGGCAATGGCGCCGAGTTCGACGCCAGCAGCCGCCGCGAATACATCCGCCTTGTGCCGGGCGTCCTCGACCGCCTTCTTGCGGGCTTCATCAAGGATCTCGTCAGCATTGCTGACTTCGAAACGGGTGGAATCAACCGAATTGGCGCCGCTTTCGACAACAAGGGTCAGCACGCCACCAAGCTTGGCCAGATCGCGGATCTTGACCTCAACGCCGTTGCGCACTTCATAGCCGGCAATATCGGGCTGGCTGCTGTTGCTGCTCTTGGAATGATCGTAACGCGGATAGATGCCAAAGCCTCGGGTCTGGATGTCCTTGGCTTCGATGCCATTTGCCTTCAACGCTTCGATGACCTTGGCTATGGCGGCGCTGTTTTCCGCCAGAACGTCGGCGGTGGATTTGCCCGTGGTGAGGACACTGGCGGTAATGACGGCCATGTCGGGTGCAACGGAAACCTCGCCGCGGCCCTGCATCGTGATGGTGCCGACCGGTGCCGGGGCGTCTTCAGCGAAAGCCGGTGCGGCACTTACGAGCGCGGCACTCAGGCCGGCAGCCAGAACGGCCTTGCGCAGCAGCGAGACGGGGGCAAAAAGAGGTGCAGTCATATGAACTTATCCTTGATGGAAACAATTTGTTCGATGGCCGGACACTCGCTTGTGATTGAGGCGGCGTGATGACGGTTGTGTTCATCTGGCGTTCATCGAAACGGTCGGCAGCGGGCTTTGAAATCAGCCCTGGAACTTGCTTCTGAGGTCTAATGGGTGACGCCGCTTTTGCCTGACAGTCCCCCGACCTCGCCTGTCTGCGACAATAGAATCGCAATCGGTCTGGAGCCTTCGAAACGGGCGCAGACGATCACGATCATCACTGTCAGCGGAACACAGAGAACCATGCCGACAACCCCCCAGATCGCGCCCCAGAACGCCAGCGACAGCATGATGACGAGGCCGGACAGGTTGAGGTTGGAGCCCATCAGACGCGGTTCTATCAGATTGCCGATAGAGAACTGGATGAGACCGAGGCCGGTGGCAATGGCAATGAAAGGGCCCAAGGTGTCGTAGTAGACAATGGCAAGGAGGCTGGGAAAGATCACACCGATCAGCGAGCCGATGGTCGGAATGTAGTTGAGCAGGAACGCGATGAAGCCGAACAGCGCGGCATAGGGCAGGCCGATGGCGATCAGCACAAGGCTGGTCAGGACACCGGTGGCAACGGACACGGCGGTCTTGATCGTGAAATAATGCATGATCGAACGATTGATCTCGGCCCGCATGGCAAAGGCGGCTTCCGCTCGCTCGGGCGAAGGAAACAGCCGCTCGAACTTGCGGTCGAACGTCGATTGCTCGAGTACCAGAAACAACACATAGATGAACACCAGGCTGGCCGAGCTCGCGATGGTCGTCACCAGGCTCGCCCCGGCTGTCACCATGCGTGGAACGACGGAATCGGGCAAAAGGTCCTTCAACTCGATCGGATCGTTGAGGTGCAGGTGGTTCGATGTCTGGGCAAAGAGTTCTTCCAGCCGACGCTGATAGGTCGGTGCGTCCTGGGCGAGCTGGGTAAGGTTGACCGTCACGATGTCGAGCACCAGGGTGCCGGCAAAGAAGATCGCCAGCAGTGCCAGCGAAAACGACACCAGACGCGGCAGGCGCCAGCGGCCGAGCGGAATATGGGCGAAGACATGGGCCAGTGCGTTGATCATGTACCAGACGATCAGCGCGATGACGAATGGCAGGATCAACGAGCGCCCGACCACCAGCAGCCAGCCGATCATGCAAACAAGCAGGACACTCAGCGTGGCGGTGAAAAGCGGTGATCGCATGGTGGCTCCGGCTGAAAAGAACGGCAGGTCAAATCACCGGGCGACTCGCCGACGCCCGGCTGCTTCATTTAGACCCGATGGTGCAGGCGAACGAAACCGGTTTTTCCACCATCGCCCTCCCGCCCTCATGAGACACCCCTTCAGCGCGACACTTTCCCAACCTTTTTCATCCAGCCGTTTCAAAGCACTTGCCCCGGCGATTGGCCGTGGTATAGGGAACCAGACGCAGGGCCTTGCAAGGCTCGGCCCTGCCGTGGGCCTGTAGCTCAATTGGTTAGAGCCGTCCGCTCATAACGGATTGGTTGGGGGTTCGAGTCCCTCCGGGCCCACCATTTCCTTTTAGATCAATACCAAGTTCCTCTGCGATTAAGGTCGGGTACGTCCACTCGTGAGAGCTAGCCGGACCGCTTTGCGCCGAAATTCCGGCATTGATCTCTTTCCTGTCTCTTGGAACGCCTCCCGTTCCAGAAGTGCGTGCTTTCCGCTTTTTCCGGACAAGTCCCACCTGCTGTACGACTGCGTTTTGGAGATCGCTGGAGAGGTGGTGTGGATGAAAGATGTGTTGTGACGCTGGACGGAGCGATGGTGGGCGCTTAGCTTTGGTTTGATGACCCTGGGGAAGTTCTGTGCGGGTTACATCGTCAAACAAGGCGGCCGCCTGCTGCTGCGTTGAGCGGATGTGCGCACTTCTGAACGGTCATCGTGATTGGACATGAGCGGGAACGTGAGTTTGGTTTCTTACACGCAGGCGACAGGTCATTTCGAGAATGGTGAATTTGAAAATGCGCAGCGGGTCGTTTCTTCCTGCCTGCAGGAGGTCTATGCGAATATTCATCGTTTTGTTCTGACGGAAAATCTTCGAAACATATACCGCACGAAGGTGTCGGTGATCGTCGTTTCCCATCGCAACAGTCTGGAGGCTTGCGAGGTTGGGCGGGGTATTGAGGATTTCGTCCGCCGTGAGGAAGTTGAATTGATTTTCGTCGGCAACGGATTGGAAACCCCTGATGGCGGTTCCGGCCGGTATGGGGACAAGGCTAGAGTGTTCGGCTTGCCGGAGAATATCGGCTGTTCGGCGGCGCGAAACGTTGGCGCCTATGTCGCCAGGGGGAAGTGTCTTCTGTTTCTGGACGATGACGCGTCGACGGGGGTGGCAGATCTTGATCTGCTTGCAAGCAGCTGTCTCGATCGTGAGGCTGTCGCTGTGCGGGGGCGCATTGTGCCGAAGTCTGGGAGCGGGCTGACAGGCAACCATTATGATCTCGGTGAGGACCTGAAACCGGCGCCGCCGACGACAGAGGGATTTTCTACCTGGCAGGCGGTGGCCTTCGAAAAATACGGCGGATTTGATCCGCTTCTGGCGGGCCACGAAGGCATGGATCTTTGCTGCCGGATGCTGGGTGAGGTGGACACGGAGCGGTTTTTGTATCAGCCGGGCGCGCTGATGCGTCACGACTATGCCGAAGACGATCGGCAACACGCGCAGAAGGCGGGAAAACTGCGGCTTTCGGACAGGTATCTTGCGTTCAAGGGGATCGACAAGGATCGTCTTAGCTCCGCCTTCAAGGAGGTTGAGAAGGAGCATGCTGTCTGATTTTCCAAGGAGGGCGTCTTTTGGGGGCCGGATCCAGGCTATGACTTGTCCGGGCAAACTGCATGGATAGGCCTGATGACACCTGGTTGAGCGATCGCTTCTGTTCCAATCCGTTCGAGCAGGTCGATACCCAGCCGAACCAGGACATTCACTTTTGTCCGGCCACCTGGCAGCCGGCTGCGATCGGCACCCTGTCCGACGACCCGGAAACTGCCTGGAATTCCGCCAAAGCCCAGGAAATACGGCGGTCGATCCTTGAGGGCGACTTTTCTCATTGCTGCCGTTCGGAATGCCCACGCATCGCCCAGCGCGATCTTCCGACGCGCGAGGAGATCCTCTCGTCAACCGATCCATCGCCGGCTGCAGCCTGTTATCGGAATATCCTCCAGAGTGGCAAAACCCACCTGGACATGCTTCCAAGGCGCGCCAATCTCGGTCATGACTTGAGCAGCAATACGGCCTGTCCCGCTCGTGGAACCGCTCCGGTTCAAATGAAAAAATACGATGCCGACAGGCTCGACTGGATCGTGAATGAGCCATACGGGCGCTTCCTGTCCAAAGCCGAGCGAATTACCATCGGCCGTGATGGGGAACCATTTGCGAGCCGGCATTTTCTGAACTTCCTGAAGGTCTATTGCAGTGGGACAGAACCGCGCAAGGCGCTGGACCTTCACACCAATGGCCTGCTGCTGACGGAAGCCGTCTGGAACAGGCTGGATCTGTGGGGGCATGTCGGCAGCGTTCATGTGTCCGTCGATGCCGCAACTCCGGAGACTTATGCAGCGTTGCGGCCGGGAAGGCAGTTGGGTCAGCTCATGCCCAATCTGTATTTTCTCGGCCATTTGCGCAGGTTGAAAGCCGTCGACGTTTACCGTTTGGTATTTGTCGTCCGGCAGGAAAACTATGCAGAGATGCCGGACTTTGCCCGCCTGGCAAGACGGGTGGGGGCAACGGGAATTCTGTTCCAACGGTTTCGCGATCAGCAGATGGTTCAGGAAGGCACGTGTCATGCGGTAGACGTCGTGGACCCTCGCCACGCCGACCACGATCAGTTGCGGCTGATCCTGGAGGACCCGGTTCTGAACGCGCCCGACGTCGACATCGAGGACCTGGGCCTTCCGCCAGTGCGCGTTGGCGCACCGAGGGCGCCTTGGTCAGGTGGAATGTCTGATGCGTTTGTTCAGAAGGGAGTGTGATGGTGCATCATCTCATCCTGCTGTCGTCCGGGAGAAGCGGCACGCATCTGCACCAGACCATGATGCGGCACGGTCTTGAAAAGGCGGTCGTGCTTGGCGAATTGTTCAATCCGTCGTCTCCCTTCGGCCTTGAGACCCAGACACCGGAGTTTATCGGCATGCTGGAAGAGGAAACCGGCATCGAGGTCGATCCGGAAAAGGCAAAAGCGCTCGCCGGTTATGTCAGGGAAGATCCGGTCGTCTTCCTGAATGCACTCTCGACAGTCTGCGACCGACTTGGATACGACTATCTGTGCTACTCGATCCTGCCGAAGCAATTGCCCGGAAGGTTCATCGAAGACATTCTGTTCCGGTTCGACTGCTCCTGCGCCTTTCTCACCAGGGAGAGGTTTGCGCGATATGTCTCTCTCGTGAAAGCGCGGCAGCTTGGCGCCTGGAAATGGGTCGACACGACTTCGTTGAAGCCGGAGATCACGATGGACGGGTTTCTGGAAGATGCCGGACCCACCGACGACTGGTTCCAGTTTCTGTCGGAAACGGTGCTGGCTGCAGGTCTGGACGTGCGGCACTTTTCCTATAACGCTGATCTCAACCAACCGGCCCAGACCGCTTTTTACGGCTTGCAGCGACGATACAAGGGCCTCTGTGAGCTGTCCGCTTTCGACTTCAGCCTGATACCCGATTTCAAGCAGGAGCGGGAAACCGACCCATTCCGGTCGATTGCAAACGGCGCTCACTTTCGGGCCGCGCTCCAGCAGGCCTCCCTGATGGCCTATGCCTTTGCCGAGCCTGACGTCTTTTCAGCGGATGGTTATGTCTGATCACCCCCGGGCAGGGACAGGATATAGTCTTCCAGCGAGCTGCCGACCGTGAACTCGAAGTCCGGTGCCCAGCTTTCCCGGATGCGGGCCACCCGGCGTTTGAGATAGATACCCCAGTTGGCCGAAACACCGCTGCGGGGAAGATCCGACAGCGGCGGCAGGGTTTCGAAAAAGAGGCCTCTGCTTCGGAGCGCCGAGAAGTACCTGGGCGGGCAGACGACGACCACTGTTTCGAACTCCGCAAGCTTCTCCAGTTGCTCCGTCAGTGCGCTGGAAAGCTGGTCGCCTGCCTGATCAAGCGCCCAGACAAGTGCGACCGTTCCTTGCCGGCGGCGTTCCGACAGGAGGAGGGCATCGCCTTTTGTGTTGGCCTCGAGCTTGCGCAGGCTGCCGAGGGCAACCCGTAGTCCGATTTTGCGAAGGCTTCGTTTGAAAGACACGGTTCAACGGTCCTCCAGGGGATTTGCCGGGAGCTGGGCGACGGCTTGCAAAAGCTGCGCGATCTGCGGTGCGCCGTTCCAGCAGCCAGTTTTTCTGAGACAGCATCGGGCCAGCGACTGGCGGACGTCCGGGTCGAGCATCTGCGCCAGCTGCTCCCCGATTGCGTAGGGATCCTCGGCAGATGAAGTGAGGTTCCAGCCGGCGCGTGCGCCATATTCCGCACGTGCTTCCTGAACATCCATGATCGGGTTGCTGTTTGGTACGAAGATGGACGGCAGCGCGGCGGCGATGTTTTCATGAAAGGTGTTGTATCCGGCCGCGCAGACCGCGAAGTCGAAGGCCTTCAGGTACTGCCCGAGCGGATAGACCTTCCGCATCACCAGGCGCTCATGGAAATCCGCCTGTTCCTCGAAATGGAGCGGCGATCTCACGTCGACCGCAACCACGTCTGGGTGTCTGTCCAGAAACTCCAGCAAACGAGCACGGGGAAGGGACATGTCGAAATTGGCTTCCGAACCGAGTTGCACCAGACAAAGGATCGCGTCGTCCGGCAGGTTCAGCGCCCGTCTTGCGGTTGTCCTGTCAAAGAGCTGGTCCCGCGGCGTCATCAGCACCGGGTCGACCCGGGCGACGCTGTCGGGGTTCGGGCGCGAGTGGCCTTCATCCAGCGGCGCACACAATTCTCCCGGTTCGATGATCGCATCGAAAAAACCCTCGCGGGAAATGCTGTTGGGCTGGGGGGTGCGCCAGAGTCCACGCCTGATCCAGACACTGGTGGCCTGGCCGTAGCTTTCAACCGCGTCGACGAAGCCTGCATAGGGCAGGTTGCCGTCAAACAAGGTGAGGCAAGGCTTGTAGTGGCTGAGTGCCTCGCGCATTTCCTGAAAGAAATAGCTGTTCCAGGCCTTGAAATCCAATTCCAGCCTTTGCCGGAAAGGCCGGAATTCGGCGAGATATCCCATGGATCGCGCGATTTCGATTGCCTCGGAAAGGGAGAAGAAAACGACATTCGCACGTGGGCCGATTGCCCTGGCGATCGCAAGCTGCCGGGAGAGATGTCCGAGACCGACGCCGTTGGACGTGACCGTCAGAATGACGGGGGCTTGTGCGGCTCTGCGCTGTCTGGGGGCTGGCCGGGCAGTGAGGGAAGGGGTGGCAACCTTGTCGAACTTGCCGGCAAATTGGTCCAGGCCGTAGCGCTCCTCCACAAACGCGCGGGCTTTTCGGGAGGTCGTTTCCAACAGGCAGGGATCCGCACGAAGCCGTTCATAGACCTGCGGGGCCTCGTCGGGCTCCGCATAAAGGCACGCATCGGAAAAACTGGATTCCATATAGGGCGGAAGAACGCAAGGCAGGCCTGTGGCCAGCGCTTCAAGAACGCCATATCCGAACGCTTCGACAAGCGCTGGGGAATGGAAATAGCTGTAGATGTCGAGCCCCTGGAGAAACTTTGAAATCGGTTCCTTCGAGAACGGCAGGACCTGCCAGTTTGATGGCAGATCTTCGAACTGGTCCAGAAATGCCTTCGGCACGCCCATCATGCGGAAGGCGAAATCCGGCGACTGGGGATAACACGTCATGGCAACAGGCAGGGACGGCCATTTGTCGGCACTAGGACGGCTGTGGCGGCCGATGATCAGCCGAGTCTTCTGGCCCCGGGATGGTTTTTCCGGATAATCATCGAGGTCGATCAGGTTTTCCCAGTTGCTCGCGTGAAGGGCATGGGACAAGCCGTTTCCGGCAAGATCTTCGCGCACGAGCGCGCTCACCGGCAGAAGCTTCAGCGAGTGGCCATACCAGTCGGCAAGGAGCGTTGACCAGTGATCAGATGGAAAGGCGCGCTGCCCGTCCCGGTTTCGAACCGTCTGATGCACGACGAGGTAACAGGCCTCCGCATCGAACCGGTTTCGGCAGTGCACCCGTTTGTCCAGCAAGGAGGGGTGGTAGAGAAGCGCGACCCTGGCGCGCGGTCTTTCGTTTTGAGGAACAATGATGGTTTCGGTGGACTTGATCTCCGCCAGGACCGAGGCGTTCAAGGTTCGGTTTCTTGAAAAAAGAGGCGACCTGAGCGGAATGACGCCGGCTCTCAGCCCGGCCTGCTTGCAGGCGCGCAGATCGTATTTGAGCGATGTGGACGTCCCGCCGGGAAAGCGCAGGTCGGCCAGGTAAAGGACATCAAATTCCATAGGCCGGTCGCCCCCCGATAAACCTGTCAAACGATCTTGCCGGTCATCACGATGGGGAGCCTCCATAGAGCCGCCATGACTCCAGTCCGCGGTTGAAAAGCGGGCCCGGCACACCGTCCAGCGTTCCCTCGTAATAGCCGGCAGACTGCAAGCGGGTCTGCAGTTCAAGGATGGTGTCGCGCGACCAGCTCCGGGCTTCGGCGGATATCTTTGCGAGCGTCTCGCCGCTGTCTGCCGTCAGGGCCGATAACAAGAGCTCGGATGCTTTTTGCGGGGATTTGTCGGTGTGGAACCCTTCATCGTAGATGGCCGCGGCCGCAAGGGCGCCTTCCGCATATCCCTGCTGCGCGGCGAGTTCGAAGTAGGCGGCGGCGTCTTCCGGCGTCTTGTAGATGCCTTCCTTGGCAAAGACGCCGAGATTGTAGGTCGCTCTGGCGGCACCTTCAGACGAGGCATATTCCAGAAGGGTGATGGCGCGCGGAACATCGCGCGACCCGCCGGTGCCGTTGTAGAGGGAAACGGCAAGGTTGATGGCACCATCCGCGCTGCCGTTGGCATAGGCCTTTTCGAACAACTCGCGGGCTTTCAGAAGGTCCTTCGGCAGTCCCTGACCGAGCTCATGGAGCAGGCCGAGACTGACCAGTGCCCGTGTGTCGCCCGCCGCCGCTGCCTGCTGGTAGAGATCCACGGCAATCTTCGTGTCGCCGGCGGCGGCACGCGCTCTTGCGAGCAGGGCCTTGTAGTGAGGCACATCCGGATAATCCTTGACGGCCTGCTCGCAGGAATGAATGGCAGCTCCGGAATTCTTGGCAAGGAGGTTAAGTGATACGCCGCGGTAAAGGACGGTGGCATCGTTCGGATGCGTGGCAAATCTTCGGCAGAGTTCAGAAGATGTCAGATTATTGGGGTTGTCCGGCACCATCTGGGTGACGAGCTTTTTTGCCTGTTCCAGATATTGCCCGTCCGGAAAGCGCTCGATGTAATATTGCAGCAAGGCCTGGTTCCGGGAGGCCAGCGCATTGGACCAGATGTCTTCTTCCAGGCTTGCGAGACTGACCGAAGGCGCCGGCGGCTTGCCATCTGTCTCCTTTAAGGCTCTTTCAAGGATCTTCTGGGCCTCGTCGACGAACCTTCCTTCGGGATAACGCTGCAAATACAGCTGGATCAGCTTGGGATCTTCCTGCTGCGCCGACAGTTTCCATAGCCCCACTTCCAGATCTCCATCCGTTTCCGGCCCTGGCTTGAAGTAGAAATCGGGTTTGACGGAAAACTGAACATAGGGAATTTGCGCCCCGCCGGTGACCTTGCGCACGTTATGGTTCACATCCGCCAGCACGGATAGTACCTCGCGGCCGGAGGCATGCATGTAGGACAGGAGCGCCGACGCGTAGGGGCTGTTATCCCCCGCACCATCGTAGGCGACCTTGCCCGGCTGGGTGGCATAGCCGATCAGGAACCCGCTGACATCCGGCGGCGGCGCCAGGCCGACTTCCAGGCTCTTGATGCGATCCTGAAACGGATTGTTCTGACAGGCGTCGAGAAACACCATCTTGAAGGCGCTGCTGCGTCCGACAAGCTTGAGCAACTCATCGAAATGGATGCTGTCGCTGACAAGTGTGTCGATGTCGCTGATACGGGAATCGACCGGGATAAGATAGTTCTTGCCCGCAAGTTGCACGCCATGACCTGCATAATAGACCAGGACCACGCTCGCATTTTGCCGGATGACCTTCTGCGAGAATTCTTCGGTTTTTTTCAGGAAGTTTTCTTGCGTTGCATCCAGAATAAGCGTGACGTCGAACCGGAGGGTTTGCAGTGTTGCGGCGATGCTTTCAGCATCGTTACGCGCATTGGGGAGCTTTTCGCCCCTGTAATTGGAATTGCCGATGACGAGCGCCATGCGCGTGTCGGTCACGAGTTGCTGAGCTCGTGACGGATGCACGCAGGTAACGGTGACGACAAATATCAGGCCCGCGAGCAGGAAAGCGTTTTTCAGTCGTCGCCGGGCCAGAAACACGTTCATGGTGAGGAACCGCATTCCGCTCAAATTGAAATCATCGAAGCGAGATTGACTTCGACGGCCTCAATTGTCTCGGTCAGGACGGCTCGCTGTTGCTGCTGCAGATTGGAGATCACCGTGTCCTGCGAGCGAACAATCTGAATGCGCTGAACCTTGCTGAGGCCTTCGCGCACGGCTTCAAGGGCAGCTTCGCCGCTCTCTGCCTGTTCAACCTTCACCACCATTTCGCGTACGATGGGTAGGGCGGATTGCGCAACCGCGCTGCCATTTTGCGCCTCACGCGCAAGCCGGTCTTCCAGGTCCTTAAGCACTTCAGTGATGCACTTGACCGGATCGAGCCCGCTTTTCACTCTCTGCTGGCAGCGTTCGCAGGTTTTCTTTACGCGAACGCGTGTGTTCAGGAAGCGCTCAAGTGTGGCTCTTTCCCGAGCGATGGTCGTCGGGCCGCCTTCTCTTTTGGGAATGAAGAGAAACGGCCGAACAGGTTCCTGTCCGGATCCGGCCTTGGCGCTTGGGGATTCGCTTTCATAAGCGGCGATGGTGATCGGTTTTCCACCGGGGTTTTCCAGTTTGCTGCCGTTTGCCGCGGGGTCGAATGACTCGTCGAACGGCAACAAAGTGCTCCTGGAAAAAATCTGCCGGGCGCTGGATAGCTGCCAGGGAGTATTTTTGACGGAATCTGTCAGTGCCTGATTGCTGGCCTTTGCGGAACTTGTCGCTCCTGTGAGCCAGGCAACCAAAATAGATGCAATAAATGATACGAAACCGAGCATTTTCCGCTTGGTAATTTCTGCCATATTTCACCAAGTTTTTAAAATCTGACCTAGCGTTCTATGACGCCTTCATCATGTAATTGATATTTTTAGCATCGTCAGCAGCAGAGATCATCCTACCAAGTGTCTCCGTTTAGTGAAGCGAAAATTCGCGCCACGGGCTGCCTGGCAGATGGGCGTGGCTCCTTTTGCCGTGAGATGGGGAGATCTTTGGCCTTCCGTAACGTCGGCGGTCTGTTCCAGGTTGCAAGACGTCCGGACAAGCTCCGTCGGGCCGGGAAAAGGCTTTCCAGCTCAAAAGAAATAGCATGGGGAGAGAAGGTCCGGCCTGTCACCGGTTTTTCGACGATCGCGCCGGGCGTGGGGTTCGGGGGCGCTTGTTCGCTGGATTTACAACAAACGCCCCGTCTGCAGACTGGTGCGGTTCGCGCTGATTATCCGGGTTCTTTTTCGGACAGGAAGTCTTCCGCCAGTGCGACCCAAAAATTCGTGCCAATGGGCAGAATGTCGTCGTTGAAGTCGTATTTGGGGTGATGCAAGGGCGGGTCGCGGTCGGTTTTGGCGGTGCCAAGCATGAAGTAGGTGCCCGGCTTTTCCTCCAGGAAATAGCCAAAGTCCTCGCCGCCCATGGAGGGGCGGGCAAGATCCGCGACATTTTCCTCGCCTGCGAAACGCCTGGCAAGGTCACGCAGGTAGTCGGTCTCAGCCTCATGGTTGATCATGGGCGGATAGCCGCGCTCATACTTGACTTCGGCCCGCATGCCGTAGCTGGCGGCCTGACCTTCAGCGATCATGCGGATGCGACGTTCGAGTTCGTCGCGTACATCAGGGTCCAGAGACCGGATCGTGAGATTCATTTCCGCGCGTTCGGGGATCACGTTGCTGGCAATGCCGCTGTTGAATGCGCCGACCGTGATCACGGCAGACTGCAGCGGGTGGATGTTGCGTGAGGCGATGGTCTGCAGAGCCATGATGATGCTGGCGCCGCAAACGATCGGGTCGGACGCATCCTGCGGTTCGGCGCCATGGCCACCGTAACCAATGACCGTGATCTTGCATTCGTCAACGGCTGCCATCATCGGGCCCGGCTGGAAGGCGAATTGGCCAAAGGGCAAGGTTGGGTCGTTGTGAAGACCGAAGACGGCATCGCATGGGAACCGCTCAAAAAGGCCGTCCTCCATCATCAATCTGGCGCCACCGAAATTTTCTTCCGCAGGCTGGAAGATCAGGTGCACCGTTCCGTCGAACTGTTTGCGTTCTGCCAGGATTTTCGCGGCGCCCAGCAGCATGGCCGTATGGCCGTCGTGACCACAGGCATGCATGACGCCTGGATGCGTGCTTGCGTAGTCCGCCCCGGTTTCCTCCGGGATCGGCAACGCATCGAAATCGGCACGGATACCGATGCTTCTGGTGGAATTGCCGTTGCGAAGCGTTGCGACAATGCCCGTTTTCGCCAGACCGCGCGTGACTTCGTAGCCCATCGCAGTCAGTGCGCCGGCAATGTAGTCCGACGTCTTGAATTCCGACAGGCCGATCTCGGGGATCGAGTGCAGATGGCGCCGCGCAGCAACGATTTCTGGAAGGAAGTTGGATGACTGTACTGTCATTTACGCACCACGGCTGGGGATACGATTTTCTAGCATGCGGAACAGCAATACCAGTATCCCGGTGAGACACATGTAGATGAGTGCGAGCAGCAGCAGGGGCTCGTAAGTGAGATAGGTATCCTGCCGCACTCTTGAAATAATAGCGTAGACATCGACAACCGTAATGGTTGCGACAAGCGGTGTCGATTTCAGTTGCAGCACCGTTTCTCCGCTCAAAGTCGGCAGTGCGCGATAGATCGCCCGGGGCAGCCAGATGCGCCGGAACGTCGTGAACCGGCTCATGCCAAAGGCGCGTGCGGCTTCCAGTTCACCTCGTGGCACACCTGCAAAGGCGCCGCGCATCACTTCGCCCTCATAGGCAGCGAAGGACAGCATGAGCGCCGTAAAACCATACGGCCAGGCCTGTCGCAGATAGGGCCAGAACATCGAGTGCCGAATTTCCGGATATTGCGCGAACACCGAGCCGAGACCGTAGTAAAGCAGCCACAGTTGCAGCAGCAGCGGTGTCCCTCGGATCAGCGTACAGAAGCCGCGTGCAATCATGGCAAGAGGCTTTGGCCCGGTGACCTGGACGAGGCCAAGGAGCACGGCAAGGATAAATCCGGCACCGGCGGTCGAAAACAGAAGAAACAGCGTTTCCCAGATCCCGTGGAGCAGTTTCCATTGATACTTCTCCAGCCAGTCCCAGCGCAGGAACCAGACGGCGCAGAAGACGATGGCACCGAAAAGGGCGATCAGGAAGATCCGGTGAGGTTCCAGCAACCGGCGCGGCGGCGGCGGAACATAGGCGGGCATTGTGGCCTTGGTGTCGCTCATCTTACATCGGCCCCGCAATTCCGCGCCTTGCGCGTCGTTCGATATAGCCAATGACGCGGTTTGAGATCAGCGTCAGCGAGAGATAGAGCACGCCGGCAGCGCAATAGAAAAGCATGTAGGCCTTGGTGGCTCCGGCGGCCTGGCGGGTTACCAGCGTCAGTTCCGAGAAACCGACCACCGCCAGAAGGGCGGTATCCTTGGTTGCGATCAGCCAGAGATTGGAAAGACCGGGAATGGCATAGGGCAGCATGGCCGGCAAGGTGATGCGGTGCAATGTCTTGAAAGGGGACATGCCATAGGCCCTGGCCGCCTCGATCTGTCCGGGCGGGACGGCCTTGATCGCGCCGCGCAGAACTTCGGTCGAGTAAGCGCCCTGCACAACTCCGATGACAAAGATACCGGCGGCCAGGCCGCTGATGTCGACCCTCGGCAATCCCACAAGCATCAGGAGCGAATTCACCGCGTCCGTGCCGGCGTAATAGAGCAGCAGGATGAGAACAAGCTCGGGAACGGCGCGGATGACGGTGGTATAGACCTCGAGCAGGTCCCGCACGATGGGGCCGCCGTAGAGTTTGCCGAAAGCGCCGCCAATGCCGATCAGGAGGCCGAGGCCAAAGCCGCCGACCGCGAGTTGCAGCGAAGCTGCAAACCCGGCGAGAAGCACACCACCCCAACCCGGCGGCGACAGGGCGAGCAGGTCGAGATTGAGAAAAACGGGAGAAGCAGCCATCGGCAGCGGTCAACCTTGCTTTGAAAAAAGTGTCCGCCCGCGCCAGATGGCGCGGGACGCTTTTTTAAGGATGATCCGGCCGGTTAGCCGCCGTAGATATCGAAGTCGAAATACTTCTTGGAGAAGGTTTCATAAGTACCATTGTCGCGGATCGCCTTGATCGCGGCATTGATCTTGTCCTTCAGTTCCGTGTCGCCCTTGCGGATACCGACGCCAACACCGGCACCGAGGATCGCCTCGTCTTCCTCGACGTTGCCCTTCAATTCGCAGCAGTCCCCGCCATCGGATTTCAGGAAGGCGTCCAGCGCGATAGCGTCCGCCTGAACGGCATCGACACGGCCGGCGGCGAGGTCCTGATTGGCTTCGTCCTGCGTCTGGTACTGCTTGATTTCGGCTGCGACGTCACCGAAGTGCTTTTCGGCATAATCGGCATGAACGGTAGAAACCTGAACGCCGATGATCTTGCCGGACAGGCCCTCAGGCGTTGCGTCGAAGTCGTCGCCCTTGGCGCCGATGATACCTGTCGGGGTGTTGTAGTACTTGTCGGAGAAATCGATGGTCTTCAGACGCTCTTCGGTGATGGACATGGACCCGATGATCATGTCGATCTTGCCGGACGTCAGAGCCGGAATGATGCCGTCCCAGGAAACCGGGGTGACGACACAATCGAGCTTGGCTTCCGCACAGATCGCGTCCATGAACTCGATTTCCCAGCCGACCCAGTTGCCGCTGGAATCCGGCGACGTGAACGGCGGATACGGCTCGGCTGCGACACCCACCTTCACTTCTTCGGCCAGTGCGCCGGTGATAGCGGTGGCGGCCAGTGCGGCGGCGGCGAGCGTTGTTTTCAGAATATGCTTCATTTTGTTCCCCTGTTTTTTCAAGTTTTCATGCCGGATCTTCCGGCTGTCCCACCCCGCGAAGATATTGCGGGACGGGTCTAGTTGATCGAGCTGATGAATTTCTTCAGCCGCTCCGATTTCGGGTCATCGAACACCTGGTCCGGTGGGCCCTGTTCCTCAATGATGCCGTTGTGCAGAAAGATGACGTGACTGGCGACTTCCCGTGCGAATTTCATTTCGTGGGTGACCAGGATCATGGTTCGCTGCTCGCGGGCCAGATCGCCGATGACACCGAGAACTTCTCCCACAAGTTCCGGGTCGAGGGCGGATGTCGGTTCGTCGAACAACATGGCAAGCGGCTGAACGGCAAGAGCGCGGGCGATGGCGGCGCGCTGCTGCTGACCGCCGGACAGGAAAGCCGGATAGGCGTCCTGTTTTTCGAACAGTCCGACACGGTGCAACAATGTTTCTGCAATGCCGACGGCTTCGTCGCGTTTCATGCCCAGAACATGAATGGGAACTTCAATCACGTTCTGAAGCACGGTCATGTGCTGCCACAGATTGAAGCTCTGGAAAACCATTGCAAGCTGGCTGCGAATGCGCTCGATTTGCTTGCGGTTGGCAGGGCGAAGGCCATGGTGGCCGTCTTTCTTGAGGTCGATGGCTTCACCGTGAATGGTGACCGACCCGGCGCTTGGCAACTCAAGCATGTTGATGCAGCGCAGAAAAGTGGATTTACCGGAGCCCGACCCGCCGATGATCGCAATCACGTCGCCCTGCCGGGCCGTGAGCGAAACACCCTTGAGCACTTCAAGGGCTCCGAAACGTTTGAAGAGGTCACGTACCTCGATGGCTGGCGCCGTTGATTCCATCCTACCGCCATTGCCCGGATCAAACCGGTGCAGTTGGTGTTTCTGTCTGCTGCTGACCTCGTCGGTTTTGCCGATGCAGCGTCAGCTCTCTGAGCGGCAACAGTTGTCAGCTTTGCACTTGTTTCCTAATTATTCAACCGTATAATAACGAAAAAATCGATGCCGGTACGTCATGTGGTCGGAGAAAATGTCGGAGGACAGAAGGATGGCACGGGAGGCGAATGAGGCCTTGTCAGCACGGAGCCGGACCATGCCCGCAATCCACGCCGCGCAGGATTTTCCGCTGCATCGGGGCTGGTCTTGAGTCGCCGTTCGTTCCATCGCGCCAGCGAGGCAGAGCGGCGTCAGGATCTTATCCAGGCGACGCTGGACTGCATTTCCGAACTCGGTTTGCACGGTGCGACCGTGCGCAAAATTGCAGCCCGGGCCGGTGTCACTCCCGGTCTGATCCGTCACTACTTCTCCTGCAAGGACCAGATGATGCAGGACGCTTATCGGGAGGTCATGACCGGTATGACGTCTGCCGTCGCTGCAGCTGCAAATGCCGATCAGCCAAACCCAAGGGCGAAGTTGCACGATTTCATTGTTGCCAACCTGTCACCGCCAGTTGCCGACGGAAGGACGCTGTCTTTGTGGGCGGCGTTCATCAGTCATGTGCGCGTCGATCCGGCATTTGCCGAAATTCACCTCGAAAGCTATCTCGCTTTCCGCTCCGTGCTGGAAGCGCTCGTTGCCGATGTGCTGATTGATGCCGGAGAAACACCGGATGCAAAGCGGTGCCGGGAACTGGCGATTGCGATCAACGGCGTGATCGACGGTCTTTGGATCGAAGGTACGCTTGTCGGTCACCTTTTTTCGGAAACGCCCCTGCCGGGCGTTGCCATAAAATCCGTCGAGGCTTTGCTCGGCGGAATAAGCCTTGCCGCCAAACCCTGAAGAAATTGAGAGACCGACTATGCGTTATGCGTCGATCACCGACCGCCTTGCCCATTTGGGCTCGGGAAAATGGACTGTCCACATAAAGGCGCGCGAGATGGCGGCGGCGGGTATTCCCGTTATTGAACTGACCATTGGCGAGCCGGACATCCTGCCCGACGAGGCCCTGTTCGAAGAAGCGGATCGGGCCATGAGGGCCGGCCGCATCCGCTATTCCAACGGACGCGGCGAACCGGGTGTCGTCGCTGCCTTGACGGAAAAATACCGCCAGCGTCGGCCTGATGTGAGCGAGCAAAACGTTCTGTGTTTTCCAGGCACCCAGACGGCCCTGTTTGCGGTCATGCTGGGTCTGGTGGAGACGGGCGATGCCGTCCTGGTAGGCGATCCGCTTTATGCCACCTATGAAGGCGTTATCGCCGCGTCCGGCGCGCGCATGGTGCCCGTGCCGATGCGCGCTGAAAAAAGGTTCCACCTTCAGGCGGAAGATCTTGAAAAGGCGATCACGCCAGACAGCCGGGTGCTTTTGCTCAACACACCTCATAACCCGACCGGAGCGACGCTGACGGCCGATGAAATCGCCGCCATCGGCGAAGTCTGTATCCGCCACGATCTTTGGATCGTCTGTGACGAAGTTTATGAAAAGCTGATCTTCGAGCAGACGTTTGCCTCCCCCTTCGACCAGCCCGCACTGGCGGACCGGACCATCGTTGTGTCTTCGATCTCCAAGTCTCATGCCGCTCCCGGGTTCCGCTCCGGCTGGGCCATCGGTCCGGAAGAGTTCTGCACGCGGCTGCTGGCGGTTTCTGAAACCATGCTGTTTGGCGGTCAACCGTTTATTGCGGACATGACGGCCATGGCGATCTCCGGGGATTTCGACACCGCGGAACGCATGCGGGCGAACTATCTGAGACGGGCAAAGCTCATCATCGATCATTTGTCAGGTCATGCTGCCCTGAAGCCGATGATGCCGGAAGCGGGCATGTTCCTGCTGGTGGATGTCAGCGCCACTGGGCTGGACGGTGCCAGCTTCGCGGAGCAGCTGCTGGAGCAAAAGCAGGTCGCGGTCATGCCAGGGGTCTCTTTCGGCGATCAGGCCACAAATTTCATCCGGTTGTCGCTGACGGTTGCCGATGAAACGCTTTCGGAAGCAACAGACAGGATTGCCGCTTTTGCGGATGGTCTCAGCAAGGGCGAGGGAAACCGCAAATGGGCGTAGTCACCAAAACGGTCGGTGAAGCACTGATCGATATTCTTGAAGCCAATGGCGTCGAAGCTGTTTTCGGAATTCCGGGCGTGCACACGGTCGAACTCTACCGGGGTCTTGCGACGTCAGACATTCGGCACATCACACCGCGCCATGAACAGGGCGCAGGTTTCATGGCCGACGGCTATGCCCGGGTGACCGGAAAACCCGGCGTGGCCCTGGTGATCACAGGCCCCGGCCTTACCAATACGATCACCGCCATGGCGCAGGCCTATCAGGATTCCGTGCCGATGCTCGTGATCTCAGGCGTCAATGCCCGGGCAACTCTCGGCCATGGCCGGGGCAAGCTGCATGAATTGCCGGACCAGCGGGCCATTATGGCACCGCTTGCCCTGATGACGCACACGCTTCTTGAGGCGGCGGATCTGCCGGCTGTCATGGAGCGGGCCTTTGCAATTCTCCAATCAAAGCGGCCGGGCCCTGTCCATGTTGAAATTCCGACCGATGTGATGGTTGAAAAGATCACGCTTGGCGACCTTCATCCGTCAAAGGCCTGCGGCCCCCGGGCGGCGCAGGCGCAGGTGGCCGAGCTGGCGGAAAAATGCCGGCAGGCCCAACGTCCGGTAATCCTGTGCGGTGGTGGATCCGTCGCTGCTGCCGACAAGATCCGGCTGCTGGCTGAACAGATCGATGCGCCGCTGGTGACCACGGTCAATGCGCGGGGCATGTTTGCCGGTCATCCGCTGTCGATCCCGGCTAGTCCCAGCCTTGCCGCCGTGCGTGAGGTGATCGGGGCGTCAGATCTGGTGATTGCCCTTGGCACGCAGATGGGGGAGACCGACTACGACATGTATGCCGACGACGGATTTCCGGAGCTTGCCGACCTGGTGCGCGTCGATATCGATGCGGACCAGCTTGCACGTGGACCGGAGGCCGCGTTGCCCATGCTCTCGAGTGTCGGCCAGTTGATGGACGATCTTCTGCCGCTGCTTGAGGGCCACAGGGGGGATGCGGACGGCGCTGCACGCGCGCAGGGGTGCCGCGAGGCGGTTGCCTCCTGGTTGAGCCCCAAGATGCAGGCCGAAGTCGGCGTTCTGGAGACGATCCGCGAGACGTTGCCCGGCTGCATCATCGTCGGCGATTCCACGCAGGCCATCTACTCCGGCAACCTTTATTTTGAAGCAGGGCGGCCGCACGGCTGGTTCAACGCGGCAACGGGGTTCGGAGCGCTTGGCTATGGGCCCCCGGCGGCGATTGGCGCAAGCATTGGCGAACCTGGAACCCCGGTGATCTGCCTGGTGGGCGATGGCGGGCTTCAGTTCTCGATTGCCGAAATCGGGTCGGCCGTGGATTGCGGGGCACGCGTGATCTTCCTGGTCTGGAACAACGACGGTTACGGCGAGATCCGGTCCTACATGGTGGACCGGGGCATTGAGCCGGAAGGCGTGACCCCGTCGGCACCCGACTTCGGCAAGATCGCAGAAGCCTATGGCCTGCCATCCGTCCGTCTTGACGATGTGGCCGAGTTGGCAACTGCCCTGAAGCGGTTTTCGGACCTTTCCGGGCCGAGCCTGATCGAAATCCACGAGACGGGCACGCGCGGCGCGACTGCCTGAGTAGCTGCCCCCTGACAGGGCTTCGCTCAATTTGAGGCGGGCAGTGTCAGCCTGAATTGCGTTCCCCTGCCTTTCACAGACTGGCAGGTGAACGCGAGGCCGTGTTCCTGTGCAAGGTCATGGCAAACCGACAGACCGAGGCCATGGCCTCGGGAGGCGCTGCCTTTCTCGTAGGCTTTCAGGAATCTTTCCTGCTCAGCCCCGGTCAGGCCCGGACCTGTGTCGAGGACACAAAGTTCCACGGTCTGGCCCCGGTTGCGGACGCCGATCAGCACCTTGCCCGTCTCGGTGTATTTGACCGCATTGGAAACCAGATTGCTGGCAATGCGCATCAGGACAATCGCCGGCACGGTGGTTTTGCGCGATGACGACACCCGGCGCAGCTTCAGGCCCTTCGAGATCGCCTCCTCGCCAAACATCTGCTGAACCGTGTCGACCACGAGCGAGAGCTCGTAGCTCTCGGTTTCCACAGGTTCCGTTTGGGCCGTGCTGACGCCGGTCTGGCGAGGTTCGTCTGCGGCTGTCCGATCCGGCAGGGTCTCCGTCTCTGTTTCAAGGCTCCTTGGCGCCGTTTCCTTCAGATAGGAATTCGACAGGGCTTCCATATAGTCGAAGGCCTCCGCAAGGCGTTGGCGAACGGGTTGTTCCATATGGTCGGCAAGGTGATCGAAGCTCAGCCTCAGCGAAGTGATCGGCTGTTTCAGATCATGGGACGCGGTGGCCAGTTGCCGCTGACGGAGGCTGGCAAGATCGCGGGCACGGGTATAATTGCGCTCGGCGACAAGCAGTTCCCGGTTGCGCCTGGCTTCCGCTTCCAGAGCCTTGATTTCCGCCTGCACGGCGTTTGCGTGTTTGTGGCGCAGGGCAACGATATGTGCGGTCAGCCCTGTCATGGTGGCAATCAGCAGGCAGGAGAAAATGCCTTTGACCGTGGTTGCAACAGGCAGAATATCCGCCTCCAGCCCAACCACCATCAAGGCAATCACACCAATGACCAGCAATATTCCGGCAACCGATATCAGTTCTCCACTGAGATGGGCTGCGCCTTCGGCACGCCGCCAGCGGCGGCCCGCCAGGAAAACCGAGACAAACATGAGGGCCAGAAGCACGTAGCCGAAAAAGGCGACGTAGGTACCGGGCGAAAAGAAGGAGAGCACGAAGCCGGCGACCGAAAGGGCGGCCATGCTCGTGAGAGCGATGGAAAGCCGGGTTTCGCGCCGGTCCACGACAAGCGAGCGCCCGGAAATGACGAAGCCGAGGCCCGACAGGGCGAACAGCAGAAAGAACCCGATTGGTGACTGGAGTTCAGGATTGTCTGGAAAGAAGAACCGGAACCAGAGACCGTCGATATAGCCGATGAAGGCGAGGCCGAGGCCGAACTGGAGCGCATACAGCATGCCGATCCAGTTTTTCATGGCCAGGTGAAAACCGAAGAAGAAAATCAGGCAGGAAATCGTGAAGGCATAGAACGCCGTGTGGGTGATGCCGGATGCAAAAGCGGAAGCTTCCAGTTCAACCGGTGTCTCCAGCGCCATCTTGAAGGACTGGAACGGCCCGAACTTGAAATTGACCAGCAGCGTGACCCGCTCCTGCGGGGCGATCTGGAACACAGGTGTGCGCAGGCGGGTCACGGAATGGTCTTCGGGGGCGAAGGGTTCGAAGATCGAATAGTTGATCAGGTTTTCCGTAAAGCCGCTTTCACGGATGACATAAGCGTCCAGCTCGCTGACCAGCGGCAGATCGACCGTAAGGACGAAAGGGTCGGGTGTGCGGCCATCGTTCAGGGTTGCGTTGTAGATTTCGACCGCCGCCCAGGCCTCTGGAGCATAATTGGTTCCCAGCATGGAGGCCTTGAGGGACGGAGAAAACACGCCGGAGCGAAACCGTGTCAGGATCTCGGAAAGCGAGGCTGACGGGTCGCTTTCATAGACCAGGTGCGGCTTCAGATCCCCGATTCCCTGGCCAGGTTCAAGGCGCACCGGTTCGGCGCGGGCAAGACCGGTCACGAGAAGACTGAAAAACAGGAAGACCCACAAGTGCAGAATTCTGGTCATTTCCCCTAAGGCATGTCAGATAGAAGGACTGCTGCTGCTGGATCGAGAGCCGTGAAAGATCAAAGATATAGTGCCATCATTGCAGACGATCACGCAATCGTTCGCTCCGGACTGCGCGATGCGCTGGAAAAACCGGGCCTGATCGAGCCGGAAGGGATCAATGTGCTGGCGGAAGCCGGCGACGGTCTCAGCGCGATTGCCGAGGTGCGCAGGCACCGGCCCGATCTTTTGTTGCTGGACGTCTCCATGCCCATGGCAGGCGGTGTGGAAGTGCTGATCGAGGCACGGCGCTGGTCGAAGGAAACGCGGGTTGTCGTCCTGACCGGCATTTCCGCAGTTGGGCTCATTTCCGATCTCATCGAGACGGGTGTCGACGGCTTGTTCTCGAAAGCTTCCGACAACGCCGAGTTCTACCAGAAACTGCCGGGGATCCTGCGGGGGCAGCGGCATGTCTCAGATGTGTTCTTGAAGCTCCTGGAGGAAACGCCTGCACCACCGGTGCTGACCGACAGGGAACGGCAGACACTGAACCTGATCCTCGCCGGGCGGTCCAACAAGGAAATTGCCGAAGGCCTCGGCATCAGCATCAAGACCGTCGACAAGCACCGCACCAGCCTGATGCAGAAGCTGAACGTGCATTCGGTGCCGCAGTTGATGGCCAAGGCGCTGAAGGAAGGCATGATCGATCCGTCGCGGGAACTTTGACCGGGAGGCTGCTTGCCCCGGCCGGAATGGGGGATTGGCCCCATGGCTGGCGGCGACCGGACATGGGTTACTGCTTTGTGTGACCCACAAGAGGATTTTGCCATGCCCCGCTGTTTCAGATTTTCCGCCGCCTCGCTTGCCGCGTTACCCGTTGCCTGCCTGCTTTTGACGGGCTCGGCGCTGGCACAGGATGACGGTTTCCGCGAGATCCGCGTTGCCCCCGGAACGGCAGTCGCGGCCAATTTCATGGATGTGCTGATGCCGTTTCTGCAAGGCCATCCGGAGAGTGACGAAGGCAATGCCGCTCTGGACCTGAAGGTACGCAAGGCGGGCAGCGGCTACAGTGTCGATATCGTCATGACGGGATATCTCGATGACAGCCTGTCCGGCGAACACTATCGGGGCACGGTGATACGCACCGCGTCGGGCCAATGGGAGCTGCTGGAGATGAAGGTCAGTCCGCTGTGCGCGCGGGGTGAAAATGTCGGAGGGGTATGTACCGCATCGGCTGCGCCTCCGGCCATGTTCCGGTCTTCCGGTGACGCGCCCGACAATCGGCTCATGTGTGTTTCCATTGCGCAGGATGATGTGCTGAATGTGCGGAAGGGGCCTGGAACACGGCATGCCGTCACCGGCGCTCTTGCGGCGGGAGCCTGTAATGTGGAACTTTCCGAGAGCTGTGAAGGAAGCTGGTGCGAAATCCGTTCGGACGCAATTTCCGGATGGGTGAATAGCCGTTATCTTGAGCCCGCAAATTGAAGGACATATCGACAAGCCACATGCCTGCCAGCAACCAGCAAAAGCGCAGATCTGCCAGAAGCCTTCTTATTGGAGGCTTGCTGCTGTCTTGCGCCACTGTCACTGTTCTGGCCAGCGGCTTGCCGGAGCCGACGTTCCTGGAAAGTGGCAGCAACGATCTGATCCGGTTTCAGAAAGGCGAAGTGCCCGCACCGGCGGTTGCTCCGGAACCGGCGCAAGCTACCGAGTTGGATGAGCCAGAGCGCCGACTGATGGACAGGGAAGAAGCCGCTGCCGAGGTCGCCCCGCCGCCGCCGGCGCCTACACCTGCACCGTCTGATGACACGTTTGGGACGGACCGCTTGAGCCCGGAGTTGAACCCGGCCACCAGCCGGATTGCCCCCCAGCGGGAACGGGTTGCGCCGGCTGCTGCGCCAAAACAAAAAGCGTCAGAACTGGAAACCTCCGGACCTGAAATGCGGGGTTTGAACACGGCTGTCGAGAAACCGGTGGGCCGCGCGCAGGACCCGGCTTCACTGGAGGAGGCGGCAGATGCAGATGATGCGATTTTCGCGCGTCTGGTCACGGTCTGCCTAACCAATCCGGAAGATGCCAGTGGGGCCAAGGGCTTTGACATCAGGCGCGACGGCCCGCCGCGCTATGTTGCCGACGTTGGCGCAACAGCCTGCGCCCAGTTCGAGCCGACACGGCATACGATCTATCTCTGGAAGACGAATGACCTGGGCGCCCTGTCGCTGATCCTCTCCAGTCGTCTCGATCTCGTCCAGGCGGATGGGACGCAAGTGTCTCTGGACTGGTTGCGGGACAGGTAACCGGCCCGGCAGCGCAAACGGCCTTTCTCCAGTTTTTTCTTAAGTTCGTTACTCGCGCGAATACGCCCGGAAGCAAGGTTCTTTCCGGGCTGGTATGGCTTGTTGGGGATGCAATTCGGGGAATCTTTCCATCGTCATCCCGGCCAAGCGGAGCGCGAGCCGGGATCGGGGAGGAACAGGTTCCTTTTTAGGGGCCCATTTCGTCAGCCCTCGGCTCCCCGATCCCGGATCTTCGCTGCGCTGCGTCCGTGATGACCAAAGGAGGGATGAGCAACGGCGGGGTGGCTGAAGGCGGGATGACCATTGGGGGGAGACGAATGGAGCGACGGCCAACCTGGGGAGAAACGCAAAAAGAAACCGGCAGGTGGGGCTGCCGGTTTCTGTGCGGGCGGTGGGGTGTTTAGCGCTCGGCGACGTCGGCGAGGCGCACCAGCGTCAGGAATTCTGAGCGGTAGCCGAAGGGGTCCGCACCCTTGTTTTCACTGGCGAGCTTTTCAATCGCCCTGAAATCCCAGTCTCCCAGGTAATCGGTGCCCTTCAGCATTTGCCCGAAGGCGGCGACCGAGGCGGCAAAGAGGGTTTCCGACATCGGTATACCGCTTGTGTCTTCCATGACCGGTGTCTGGATCAACGTGCTTTCCTTCTCGCCGGGCTGCTTGTAGCGCAGCTTCACGAAGGCGAGTTCACCCGAGTAGGACGCCTGAACGGGTTCGATCTTCTCCTCGGGGCCGTAGCGCAGGTCCGAGAACTTTTCCGCCGGTGACCCGACAGGGGTGATTTCGTAAAGGGCCGTGACGTTGTGGCCCGCACCGATATCGCCCGCATCGACCTTGTCGTTCTTGAAGTCCTGGGTTTTGAGGGCCCGGGTTTCGTAGCCGATCAGACGATATTCCGCGACGGTTTCCGGGTTGAACTCGACCTGGATCTTGACGTCCTGGGCGATCATCGAAATGGAGCTGACGACCTGATCCACCAGCACCTTGCGGGCTTCAGACAGCGTGTCAATATAGGCGGCAACGCCCTGGCCGTTCTGTGCAAGGGTCTGCATCAGCTCATCATTGTAGTTGCCGCGACCGAAGCCGAGCACGGAGAGTGCCGTGCCGTTTTCCCGCTGTTCGGCGACATAGCGTTTCAGGCTGTCCGGGTCGGACAGGCCGACGTTGAAATCGCCGTCGGTGGCCAGGATGATCCTGGTCTGCTCGCCATCGCCGGTCATGGTTTCGGCCAGCGCGTAGGCACCCTTCAGACCTTCGTGGCCTGCCGTGGATCCACCGGAGGTCAACGCGTTGATCTTTTCCAGGATCCGGGTTTTGTCGGCAACCTTGGTCGGCTCCAGCAAAACACCGGAACTGCCCGCATAAGTGACGATCGCGACTTCATCCTCGTCGCGCAGTGAGGACAGCAGCAGGCGGAAGGATTGCTGCAACAGCGGCAGTTTGTTGGCGTCGGCCATGGAGCCGGAGGTGTCGATCAGGAACACCAGGTTCTGCGGAGGAAGGTCTTCGAGCGGGACCTTGTAGCCCTGAATGCCGACCTGCATCAGCTTGGTGTGTTCGTTCCACGGGGTATCGACCACGGAAACATTGGTGGAGAAGGGATGGCCGCCCTTTTCGGGCACGGGGTAATTGTAATCGAAGTAATTGACCATCTCCTCCACGCGCACCGCATCCGGATTCGGCAAACGGCCGCCGGACAGCGTGCTGCGGACATAGGAATAGGAGGCGGTATCCACATCGACGGAGAAGGTCGACACCGGGTCCGCACTCGTGCGTTTCAGGGGATTGGCCTCGGCGGAGGCAAAGCGTTCCCGGTCTTCAAGGCGGACGGCAGGCATTGCCGGTGGTTCCGCCTGAATGCCGCTGTTCAGAACAGCTCCACCAGCGCCAGAGGAAAATGTCATCAGTCCGCCGCCGGCTCCATTCGAACGAGCTCTTTGTTTTTGAAGCAACGCCGGGGCTGGAGCAGGCTGAGGAGTTGCAACCGGACGCGCAACTTCGGCGACGACAGCGTGAGTCTCTTCCTGTTTTGGGAGCTCGGTTGCTGAAACCGACGCATCATCGTCGGGCTTGCCGGTGTTGGTCATTCTGCCGGCTGCTTCTGTCGTGTCTGTGAGTTTCTTTCCGAGATCCTGCCAATCGATGGTTTGGGAGGCGATGCCGGCAATGGCGATTGTCATCAGGGATGCGGAGCTGATCAGCACGGTTCTGGGCATGTGTTTGCCAAACATGAGACAAATCCTTTTCATCGCCCGGAAACGGTGTGTCCGGGCGTAAGGGGGAGGGCTGGTTGGGGTGTCAGGCAAGAGCTGCGCCTGAGCGGCGCAGCCCGTTGGTCATCGGCAGGTGTTAGCGGAAGACGATGCGGTAGCTTTTGCCCTTGCGGCAGACCGATGTGCTTGAGTCCGCGTACCAGGTCTTGAGCAGGTTCCAGCGGCCGTTGGACTTCAGCTTGCGGAACTGGACCCGGACAAAGGTGCTGGCGTTGTTCACGCCTTCCAGGTTGCGGGTCACACTATAGGTGCCGCCGTTTGCGATGACCCGGTTGGCGATGTTTTCCGAGCGCCAGCGATTGGAGCCGAGGTCACGGTAATCGAGATCGTAAAGCTGGATTGGCTGGCCGGTGTTGTTCTTCACCGTGATGTTGACCTTCTTGCAGATGTCGAACAAGGCGGCGGCCGGTGTGACGGCTCCGAGGGAGACAACGCCTGCGATGGCAAGGACGGATGCGGCGGCAGCGGTTTTGGCAAGGGCTTTCATTGGTCAATTCCTTTCTCTTGAATGATCTCCTGTCGGAGGGGGTATCGATCTTTCGATGAGAGAAAGGTGCCAGAGCGGGCGGGCTGTCAGTATGGGGTCGATACCCCAATCGCACTTCGCAGGTTTTGGCCTTGAGGAGGCGCGATCACCGAACCTGAGGTCTATTGCGATGCTGAGGGCACCCTGGCGGGAGCCGTGGTTCAGCCTGTCAAGTAAAATAGCCCCGCCCGCAGTCCAGGTGACCGCGGACGGGGGACTTGTCAGGTGGCCTTCTGACCGACGAAACGGCCAGCGCCTTCCGGAAAGGGCAGAGCCTTGTGGGCGTCTGCAAAGGCCTTGAGCTTTTCGGCGACGTCTTCATCCGGCAGGGAGCTGGCGCGGGTGTTGAGATCGACATGGAGCAGCAGCGTTTCCATGGTCGCGGCAAGCTTGCCGTCGGCATTCTTCAGGAAGTGAAACAGCTGCATTTTCTTCCCTTCCCCCTGAAGCACGTGGGTCGTGACGATCAGGCGTTCACCTGCAAGGAGTTCGTCCAGATAACGCAGATGGTTTTCAACGGTGAAGTAGCTCTTGCCGGAAGCGATATAATCGGCATCCGCACCGATCAGTTCCATGAACCGGTCGGTTGCCGCTGCGCCTGCTTCCAGGTAATGGGCCTCGTTCATATGACCGTTGTAGTCGGTCCAGCTTTGCGGGATCTGGCGATCTCCCGTGATCGGCAGGTCGGCTTCCGCCGGGGCCGCCAGGGCCCGTTCGTGGGTGTTGAGAACACCGCCCGCACCGCTGCCACTTTTCTTGAGAGCCCGCATCATGCCGACAAGATTGTCGTCGCGCAGGCGCTCCAGTTCACGAATGGAGCGGTGGCCCGACTGGGCATCCGACTGACCGGCGATCAGGTCGACGAGCTCTTCGGTGAATTCCGGCACGTCCATCAGTTTGGTCCAGGGCCAGGAAAGGCACGGGCCGAACTGCGCCATGAAGTGCTTCATGCCCGCTTCACCACCGGCGATGCGATAGGTTTCGAAAAGGCCCATCTGCGCCCAGCGCAGACCGAAGCCCATGCGGATGGCCTCGTCGATTTCTTCCGTTGTGGCGATGCCGTCTTTCACGAGCCAGAGCGCCTCGCGCCAGACTGCTTCCAGAAAGCGGTCGGCGATATGGGCGTCGATCTCCTTGCGCACTGTCAGCGGGAACATGCCGATCTCACGCAGGATGTCAGCAGCGCGTGCGGTCTGGTCTGGGGCGCCGACGAGTTCGACCAGCGGCAACAGATAGACGGGGTTGAACGGGTGGGCGACGACGGCCCGCGCGCCTTCGCTGGTCAGTTCGGAGGGTTTGAAGCCGGATGTGGACGATCCGATGACTGCCGTTTCTGGGGCAAGCTCCGTCAGGCTGCCGAGGATCTTGTGTTTAAGATCCAGACGCTCCGGCACGCTTTCCTGTATCCAGTCGGCTCCGGAGACCGCTTCAGCAAGATCGGATGTGAAGGTGAGCGTGCCTTCGTCCGGCAGCCGCTTGTCGTAAAGAGCAGGCAGGCTGCGCCGTGCGTTGTCGATGACTTCGCCGATCTTGCGTTCGGCTTCCGGGTCGGTGTCGAAGACGGCAACGTCCCAGCCGTTCAACAGGAACCGGGCGGCCCAGCCGCCACCGATGACGCCGCCGCCGACGATGGATGCTTTTCTGGTCATGGTGCTAAAGTCTCCGTGTGGCCGTCGATGGCCAGGATCTGTCCTGAAATACGGGCGCCTGCTTCAGACGCCAGAAAGTGAATGGAGTTTGCGACGTCCTGCGCGGTGACCCAGGTCTTGAGCGAAACGCCCTTCACGTAGCTTTGGCGAATGGCCTCTTCGCTCTCGCCACGCGCCTTGGCTTCCATCGCAACGACCCGGTCCATTCGCTCTCCTTCCACCGCGCCGGGACAGACCGCGTTGACGCGGATGCCGTGCGGCCCGAGTTCCATGGCGAGTGTCTTGGTGAGGCCGACAATCGCCCATTTGGCCGAAGCGTAGGGCGAGCGGTATGGATAGCCGTAAAGACCGGCCGTCGAGGACGTGAGGGTGATCAGACCGTGGCCCTGCGCCTTCAGCACTCTGGCCGCCCAGCGGCAGGTGAGAAAGGCCCCGTGGAGGTTGGTGGCGACGCAGAGCTGCCATTCTTCATAATCCAGCGTCTCGATTGCCCCGGCAGGGCCACCGGTGCCGGCATTGGCACAGACCACGTCGACACCGTTCCAGCGCTCTTCCAGGTCACTCAGGAACGCGGTCATTTCCGCTTCAGACGTGACATCGGCAACAACAGCGATCGCGTTGCTGTTCGCCTTCGAGAATGCGGAAACGGCTGCAGCGTCCGCATCGCAGATCGCGACGGTGTCACCTTCTGCCAGGAACCGGTCCGCAATGGCGCGGCCGATGCCCGAAGCACCGGCTGTAACAACTACTCTGCGGCTCATGTCAGGCCCCCACCGGCGCGCGCTTGGTCAGGCCCAGCTTTTCGCGCACCGCTTGCGGGCCAATGATGTTGGCACCCATGCCCTGGATGACCCCGACCGCTTTTTCAACCAGTTGGGCATTGGTGGCGAGTACGCCTTTTTCCAGGAAGATATTGTCTTCCAGGCCAACGCGGACATTGCCACCGGCCAGAACGGAGGCCGCGACATAGGGCATCTGGTCCCGGCCAAGGCTGAAGGCCGACCACGACCAGTCGTCCGGAATGGCGTTGACCATGGCCAGGAAGGTGTTGAGATCGTTCGGCGCGCCCCAGGGCACGCCCATGCAAAGCTGGACAAGGGCGGGGGAGGCGAGCGTGCCTTCCTTGACAAGCTGCTTGGCGAACCAGAGGTGACCGGTGTCGAAAGCTTCGATTTCCGGCTTCACGCCGAGTTCGGTCATCATGGCGCCCATGGCGCGCAACATGCCCGGGGTGTTGGTCATGACGTAATCTGCTTCGGCGAAGTTCATGGTGCCGCAGTCGAGGGTGCAGATTTCAGGAAGGCACTCGCGGATATGTGCCATGCGCTCGGTTGCGCCGACCATGTCGGTGCCTTTTTCGACAAGCGGCAGGGGGCTTTCGGTGGAGCCGAACACAATGTCTCCACCCATGCCTGCGGTGAGGTTCAAAACCACATCCACATCGGCCGCACGGATGAGATCCGTGACTTCCCGGTAAAGCTCCAACCGGCGGGATGGTGCTCCCGTCTCCGGGTCGCGCACATGACAGTGGACGACAGCCGCGCCCGCCTTGGCGGCATCGATGGCGCTGTCGGCGATCTGCTTGGGGCTGCGGGGAACGTGCGGAGACTTGTCCTGCGTCCCGCCGGAGCCTGTTACGGCGCAGGTGATGAAAACGTCGCGGTTCATGGTCAAGGGCATTTGGTTCTCCTGTGTCGGTGGCAGATCAACCGGTGCCGGGCGAACTGCCAAAAGCTGATTGTTGTGAAAGTGTCAGGTTGTCTTGTCTGTGGGTGGTCGAACGCGGATGATCTAGCGGCCCTTCCAGACCGGATCCCGTTTTTCGGCAAAGGCGCGGGCACCTTCCTTCTGGTCTTCCGAACGATAGAGCGTTTCCACCGTCTGAAACTGGCTTCGGGTGATGCGGTTGAGCGCGTCCTGGAACTTCATGTCTTCCGCTTCACGCACGATTTCCTTGATCGCGGCATAAACGAGTGGGGGACCGGAGGCGAGCAGCTCGGCCAGTTTCCAAGCTTCTGCCATCAGGTCCTGTCCGGGGTAGATGTGGTTGATGAGGCCCCACCGGGCGGCTTCGTCGGCTTCGATCCAGCGGCCGGTGAACAGCATTTCCATCGCGATGTGATGGGGAATGCGCTTGGGAAGTTTGATGCTGGCAGCGTCTGCCACTGTTCCCGAGCGTATTTCCGGCAGGGCGAAGGTGGCATGATCTGCCGCCAGGATGATGTCGGCGGAGAGCGCAAGTTCCAGCCCGCCGCCGCAGCAGATGCCGTTGACTGCGGCGATCACCGGCTTGTTGAGGCCACGCAATTCCTGCAGGCCACCAAAACCGCCCTTGCCGTAGTCCCCGTCGACGGCATCGCCATCGGCGGCGGCCTTCAGATCCCAGCCGGGGCAGAAGAACTTTTCACCGGCGCCTGTCACGATGGCCACCCGCAGGTCCGGATCGTCGCGGAAGTCGGTGAAGACTTCGCCCATGATCCGGCTGGTCATCAGGTCGATGGCATTGGCCTTTGGCCGGTCAAGCGTGACAGCCAGTATGTGGCCGCGTTTTTCGGTCTTGATGGGGTTTTCCATCAGCTTTCTCCCAGTCTCACCAGCGCATCGACTGCGATGGCGAAGTCCGCGCCGCACAGGAGCGGGTTGATTTCGACTTCTTCGACCGGCGCCGACAGAACGAAGGTCTGCACCGCCTGCACGACTTCAACAACGGCCTCCAGATCGCAAGGCGGCTTGCCGCGATATCCGGTCAGGACGCGGCCGATCTTCAGACTTTCAAGAGCGTTCCTGATCTCTTCACCACTCGCTGGGACGATCAGCGAGGTGCTGTCTTCCAGAAGCTCGGTCAGGATGCCGCCGGCGGCGATGGTCAGGACGTAGCCGTGCGCGGGATCCCGGACGATGCCGACAAGCAGTTCGGCAAGGCTGCCGGTGATCATCTCCTCCACAAGAAACGATGAGGCTGGCATGCTGCTGGCGGCGGAGTGGACCTCGCAGGCTGATTGCAGATCCAGCGCAACAGCTCCGGCTTCGGTCTTGTGGGCGATGCCGGTGCCTTTCAGGGCCACGGGAAATCCGATCTCCTCGGCCGCATGGGCAGCGGCTTCCGGGCTGTCGGCAATGGCACTTGCCGGGGCCTTGAGGCCGTACTGTTGCAACAGGGCTTTTGCCTCCTGCTCCGACAGGAGACGGGGATCGGCGACAGGCTGGGGTATCCGGATCGGTTCCGCTGACAAGGGGTGTGCCAGAAAGGCGGCTGCCTCGATGGCGGTCAGGGCATCGTCCAGCCCACAGAGAGGCGTGAGGCCGCGTTTCATGAGATCGGTGGCGAGGGCTTCCGGCATGGTTTCCGGCAGGGAGCTCAGGATCGCCATGGGCTTGCCGGAGGCTTTCATCGCCGCTTCTACCGGCTCGATCACTTTCAGCCAGTCTTCCGCGTCACAGCGGTCCGGTCTCGGAATGTCGAGAATGACGATACCCATGGCAACGTCCGCCTGCATCATGGCGGTGTAGCACCGGGTCATGGCGGCGCCGTCGCCCCAGATGTAGGTGTGATAGTCCAGCGGATTGGCGAGGGCGACCCTGGGGCCGAGGGCCTCGGACAGAGCTGCTCTTTGCGCGGGACCGAGCGGCGGAAAAGTAATCTGCCGGCCGACAGCGGTGTCTGCAATCAGGCTGGCTTCTCCGCCCGAGCAGGACATGGAAACGATGTTGGCGCTGGGCAGGGGGCCTGCGACGTGAACCAGTTTCAGGGTTTCCAGAAGTGCGGGCAGGCTGCCCACCCTGGCGATGCCTAGCCGTCTGAACAGAGCCTCTGAGCCAGCCGTGCTGCCAGCGAGAGCCGCCGTGTGCGAAACCGTTGCCGCTTGTGCCGCTTCAGAACGGCCGACCTTCAGGGCCACAACGGGTTTGCCAAGCGCATGCGCCTTGCGAGCAAAGGCCTCAAAGGCCGCAAGATCATCCAGCCCTTCTATGTGCAAACCGATGGCGGTGACGCGATCATCGTCCAGAAGGGCACTGCCGATGGCGGAGAGCCCCGTTTGAGCCTGGTTGCCGGCGGTCATGAGATAGGCAATTGGCAGACCGCGCGTCTGCATGGTCAGGTTCAGTGCGATATTGGACGATTGCGCGATGATGGCAACACCGCGCTCCACCGGGGTCAGCCCATGCTGATCCGGCCAGAGGGCTGCTCCGTCAAGTGCATTGAGAAAGCCATAGCAGTTGGGGCCGAGGATCGGCATGTCACCAGCCGCCTCGATGAGCGCAGCCTGGAGCTCCGCGCCGTCGGCAAGCTCGCGGATTGCTTCGCTGAAACCGGAGGCAAAGCAGATGGCGCCGCCAGCGCCGAGGCGCGCCAGCGAGCCGACGATCTCAATGGTGACATGCCGGTTGACGCCGATAAAGACCGCGTCTGGGGCGGAGGGAAGATGGTCGACAGAGGTATAGGCCCGGCAGCCGTCGATCTCTTCCCGGCTGGGGTGGACCGGCCAAAGGTCCCCCGCAAAACCGGCCTTTCGACATTCCCGAAGCACGTTCCGGCACCAGGAGCCACCACCGATGACTGCCACTGTTTGCGGACGAAGCAGGCGTTCAAGCGAGCGCATGGGTCAGGCTCCGAGCGGTCGGAAGACTTCGCGGCTGATGAGATGGCGCTGGATCTCGCTGGTGCCGTCCCAGATCCGTTCCACGCGGGCATCGCGCCAGAAGCGTTCGATGGGGAAGTCGTCCATCAGGCCCATGCCGCCAAAGATCTGCAAGGTGGTGTCCGTCACCCGTGCCAGCATTTCGGACGCATAGACCTTGGCGCTGGCGATTTCACGGTTGGCAGGCAGACCCTGATCAAGACGCCAGGCGCCGGCAAGTGTCAGCCAGTCGGCGGCGTCGATCTCGGTGATCATGTCGGCGACCTGGAAGCTGACGCCCTGGAATTTGGCGATTGCCTGACCGAACTGCTTTCGCTCTGCGGCGTAGTTTACAGCGTAATCGAAACAGCGGCGGGCCCGGCCGACACTCATGGCGGCAACGGTGAGCCGGGTGGCGTAAAGCCACTCGTTCATGACCTCGAAGCCACCGTCGACTTCGCCAAGGACCTGACTGTCCGGCAGGCGGCAGCCGTCAAAATACAGAATGCAGTTCTTGTAGCCCCGGTGGCTGACAGAGCGATAACCTTCACGCACCTCGAACCCGGGTGTGCCCCGGTCGACCAGAAAACAGGTGATACGTTTCTTAGGGCCCTTCGGGGTTTCGTCCACGCCGGTGGCGACAAAGACGATGAAGAAATCCGCATGTTCCGCGCCGGAGATGAAGTGCTTGGAGCCGGAGACGACCCAGTCACCGCCGTCGCGCACGGCCTGGCATTTCATGCCGCGCACATCCGAGCCGGCATCGGGTTCGGTCATGGCAAGGGCGTCCATCTTCTCGCCTCGGACGGCGGGCAGAAGGTAACGCTCGATCTGGTCGCCCTTGCAGGCCATCAGGATGTTCTGAGGACGGCCGAAAAAGTGGTTCAGCGCCATCGAACCGCGCCCGAGTTCCCGTTCCACCAGCGTGAACTCCAGATGGCTTAGGCCCGCGCCGCCGACGTCTTCCGGGAAGTTGCTGGCGTAGAAGCCGAGTTCGATGCATTTACGCTTGATCTCTTCGCCGATTTCGGCAGGAACCTGGCCTGTTTTCTCGACAAGATCCTCATGCGGGTAGATCTCGTTTTCCACGAAAGACCGGACCGTGGAGACGATCATCTCCTGCTCTTCGCTCAACCCAAAGTGCATCGGATCCTCCCCTTGCATCAAGTCTGTGAGAGTGAGACAAACAGGCTGAGACTATTGTGCAGTTTTGGTTTGAAATCATGCCGCTTTCACAGAATTCGAATTCAGTGAGAAAAATCTGCGTCCTGCTGTTCGACAGCTTTTCCAACCATTGTCTGGCGAATGCGATCGAGCCTTTTCGGGCGGCAAACACCATTGCACGCAAGCAGCTTTATTCCTGGGAGCATGTGAGTCTTGCTGGGGGTACCGTCACGTCCTCCAGCGGGTTGCCGGTTGCGACGTCCGGCTGGATGGAGGCCAAGCCCCGTGGGGACTATCTGTTCATCATGCCGAGTTACGGATTTGAGACCTTTGCGGGGCAGGGCATGACGCGAGCCCTACAGGCTGCAAGGCAGCGGTTCGGCACATTGGTCGGCATGGATACCGGAGCCTGGCTTCTGGCCGCTGCCGGACTGCTGGAGGGGCGCAAGGCCACGATCCATTGGGATGAACTGATCCGGTTTGCCGAGCGTTTCCCCGACGTCGACGTTGTCGAGGATCGTTTTGTGCTGGATGAGAACATCTGCACTTGTGGCGGGGCATCGACCACCTTTGAACTGGCACTGGAGTTGATCAAGCGGCACCACAGCCCGATGTTCGCGCTCGAGGTGGCGGCCATGTTCATGTATGGCGACACGCTGGACATGCACGATCCGCACAAGCGTCTGTCGTCGGATGCCCTTGTGCGCGGGGCAACAGCGCTGATGCGGCGAACCATCGAAACACCGATGCCGATTGAAGACCTTGCCCGGCAGTTGAAGGTTGACCAGCGGACGCTGGAACATCGTTTCCAGCGGGAAATGTCGATGACGCCACTCGGTGTCTACAAGGCGATCCGCCTGCGCGAGGCGCGCCGGATGGTGGAGCTGACGCGGCTTGGCATTGCCGAGATTGCGGAGCGCTGCGGCTATCGCAATGCAAGCGCCATGACACGGGCGTACCGGCAGGCATTCGGCCAATCACCACGCGAGCACCGGCGCATTACGTAGTCCGTGCCTTTAGAAGGAGAAAGGCCGCGCTGATTGCGCGGCCCTTTCTTGGGAGGTTGAAGACCTTACTGGTGCGGGAAACCAACCTTTGCCGTACCGTTCCAGTCGCCCTGGAAAGGCAGGATGTTGAGCTGCTTCTTTGCTTTTGCGCCATGCGTTCTTGCGTCGGCAACCTGCTGCTGGGCAACTGTCAGCCGCTCTTCGCCGTTGGAGGTGCCGACAACCGGCAAGATCAACAGTTTACCGCTGCGAGCTTCGGCCAGAGCCTTTGCATTGATCGTCTGCTGCTGACGGACGGAAACCGGCTTGTCGCCATTGAGATCGCCACGTGTGTCGTCCGGATCGAACGCGAAGGCATTGCTCGCCAATGCGCCGGAAACAAAGACTGCGGTCAGCAGGGTGGAGAGAACTTTTCTGGATGTACGCATGATATTGCTCCGTTTGGTGGTTAAGCTCATGAATGGCTTCCTGGGACTGCTGCCCCTCACGCCGTTCATGCCGGGAACAACGACACGAAAGCGGACCGGTTGCGGTGGGTCTGGTAATAAGTTCAACACAAAAACATGAGGCCGTGTGAGAAGGAGCCGGCCTTGCGTGCCGCTCGGTTTCTCCCCACGCGCGCATTCATTTCCGTCTGTGAGAAGAGGTCATGCCCTTCACCGGGCCGTGAACGCCCTGAGAGATACAGGGCCGGATTCCCGCCGGATTTTCAAACTGTCATGACAAGGTCTTGAGCGTGCTTTTGCCAGGCGCGCGGCGTCTTACATCTCGTCCAGAAACAATAGAACAGGAACTATGGGATGGCCTGCACCAAGGACGATTTCACGAAAGACCTCCAGGGGGAAATACCGCATCTGCGCAGATACGCCCGCTCGCTGACCCGCAACCCGGAAGCCGGCGACGATCTGATGCAAACTTCTCTGGAAAAGGCCTTGCGGCATCACGCCAGTTTTCACTGTGGCACGGAGCTTCGCCGCTGGCTGTTCACGATTGCCCGCAACGCCTATCGCGACGAACGCAAGTGGCTTGCCCGCCGGGGGGATCATCTGCCTATCGAGGACTGGCTGGAGGAAACCCAGGCACAGCCCGCACAGGAAAAGCACCTGGAGCTGGAAGATGTCACCCGGGGGATTGCCGGGCTCCGGCCCGAAGACCGCAATGCCCTGGAATTGCGCGTGTTCTCCGGCCTGTCCACCGGGCAGATTGCCAAGCAAACCGGTGTGGCGGTTGGAACCGTGAAAAGCCGGCTCTCCCGTGCCCGGCACCTGCTTGCCGCTGTCTGACGGCCCGCAGGTGCGTGTTCAGCCTCCAACTGTCAGGCTGCGACCCTGACCGGGACACCGGCAGTGCGGGCGGTCAGCCGCTCGGTTCGATAGTCCGACCAGTCTTCTGCCGCGTCTTCCAGTCCTTCCGCGTCTTCCCCGTCGGCGGGGAAGGCAGCGGAGAGCACGTCGCCGGTGATGTCGTTGCACCAGCCTTCCGCGGGATTGAATTCCAGAACTGCCCGAACCTTTTCGAGCTGCCCGGTCTGAAGGTCTTCGACGATTCTGGTGAGGCTCATGTCGGAGAGGTCTGTTTCGGGGGTGTAGAAGCAGTTTCCAAGTTCGCAAATCACTGAGTAGAACGACATGTCGAGGTTCAACGTCATAAATGCCTCCGTCTGCAATATGCAAAAAGAATATACGTAAAATGCGTACAAGTCAATTTGATTGCGTTGCAGAGTATGTCGGAAGCGTACGGCCCTGACTCGTCGCGAAATGGCTGCATATGGGCGTGTCAGGTCGCATTCAGGGCTGTTCCGGGGAATGGGGCGGGCTCCCCGCGGGCGATGCTGCAGGCGGCTGAAGTGAGCGGCTGTCAGACCACCTGACGGATCACGCTCAGAACCTTGGCGATGATCCGCACTTCCGTTGCTTCTTCATCATGCTCGTTGAAAATCACCGGTTCCTGAAATCGTGGATCGTTGGATTCCGGCTGCAATTCGATCTGACCGTTCCGGCGGACAATCCGTTTGGCGGTGCGTTCAATGGTATGGCCGCCGTCTCTGGTGCGTTCGACGACGGCAAGATCTCCGGACTTGATCTCGATGCCAGCCTCAAGATAGTCGACACACAGGATGAAGTCGCCGTTCCAGGCGATGCGGTTGAGGCTTTCCCCATTGATTTGCAACAGGTATTGGCTCTCGCTTGGAAAGCGAAGGTCCCCCGCAAAACTCGTTTCCTTGGTCGCGTCCGTTTCGAACAATCCGGATTCCATCCAGAGGCCGGCGGCCACCTGGCCCTTGATTTCAAGGGGCGTTGCCGCCCTGGAAGGTGCGCTGGAGGCGTCGAGATCGGTGATGGAATCGGGCGCGAGGGCCAGAATATCCTCGCGCGTGATCGGTTGTTCACCCTTGCCCAGAAGGACCGGAAGAAGCTTTGCCACGAAGTCCGACGGCAACGCCGGTTTCATGTAGTCCGCGCTGAAGTACCGCTGGATGGAAGACGCGTTTTGATAGCCCATTGCCCGCGCGATGGCACGGATTGACAGGCCACTTCGGTCTTTCAGATCCGCGAGCTGGCGGGAGACTGCCGATTGTTCGTCCATATCCATATGATGCTCACCGGGTCACGTGCAATGCATACGTATTAGCAGTAAAAACGTACGGAGTCCATGTTGACATACGTACGCAATAAGCGTACGAATTTTGCGTCATCAAGTGAATGCGTGGGAGTGACGATGGAAACTCAGACAACCCTTCGAAACAGGACAGAGGAGACTGGCCGGTGAGGGACCTGACGGACGAAATTGAGGAAGCTCAGGCAAAGGTCGCGCACCTGAGAATCAGGGCCGAGCGGCCGAGCGCCAGGCTGGAGGATGAATTCGCGCTGGAAAAGGCGCGTAACAGGCTGCTGACGCTTGAGCTGCGCAACCTGAAGCAGGGTAGCGAGGCGCGTGGCAGTTCTGCCCAAAAGTCCAGAATGCCTGGGGCCAGCAGAGCGGGCAGAGAAGGGCAGGTTACTTTTAAAGTCAGAACAAAAAGTGAACAAATGCCGCGTACGGCAAGGGAGAGGGCGGAAGCTGCCTTTGCGGCCGTGCAGGGCAATGCAGTGGTCAAGAAAGGTCGGGTCTGATGGCTTCGGGAGGATTGGTTGACCGGATTGCTGCCGAATATGGCGTACATTTTATCAGCCACACAAGACGGGTGCAGGGGCGGCACCAGTCAAAGGCTCGCCGGACTTGCCAGACCCTGTTGCAGAAACACGGGGCGGAGCATCTGCGCCTCGTGTTTGGACTGATCAATACGGCCGAGAACCGGGGAAACTGGAGTGCTCCGTGCTTTACCGCCGTGTCCTGGCTTGTTCTGAACAAGCCGGACTGGGTGGAACGCCGCGGATTTCTGGACCAGTTCGACCGGATCAATCTGGAAGCGCTGCTTGGCAGTGCCAAGCACATCAACCCTGCAGCGCCAACTCTCACGCTTGCCGTTCTGCTGTCCTACGAACTGGAGAAGCTTTTGGAAACCCAAAGGGAAGGCATTGCGGCATGAATGCTATTGTCAGTTGTGTCAGGTTGACTACACTCCCCTCTGCAATCTTCGGCTGTGTTGAGTCGCTTAAACGTTGCGCATCAGGCCTGCTGTGCTCCGGTTCTGCTGCGGTGGTGGGCGGTTCTTTCACCGGTGTTTTGAAAGGGGAGGTTTTGATCATGGACGGCTATTTGACGAAAGCGCAGATTTTCGCCTTCGAACGGGGAGCTGCTGCGTGCAGGGAAGGCAAGTCACGGGAGGACAATCCTTATCCGCAGCAGGCCGATTATTTCGGCCTTTGGGAAGAGGGCTATCGGAAAGAACGTGAAAGCCGCGGCAAGTAACAGGACCCACCAGGGTCTGTGATGCCGCACGGAAGGTCCTTCCGCCGTGCGGTTCTGTTTCACCTACAGTTTGAAGAGCGATGTTATGGAAACAAGCGCACCTGACCAGATCCTGGCCCGGTTGACGGAGGCTGTCGAAGTTGTTGCGGCGACCGGCAAGGGCGATGGACCGCGAGCTGTGCTGGCCAGTTGGCCTGAATGCCAAGGCAAGGTTGCCAAACGCCGCCGTGTCTATCCGCCCCGCACGATCAGCCAAGCCGAGGAAGCGATCACCTGGTTCTCTCTGATTGAGGACCCGGACGCACGCCGCGCGCTGCAGTTTGAAGTGATGTGCAAGGCAGGCGGCGGCAAATTTTCGCGGATCTGCGAGAAATATGGCTGGAAACGCTCGACGGTTACCAGCCGCAACAAGGTGGTGTTGCGCCGGCTGGCCGAAAAGCTGGAAGCAGCCCACTAAACCAATAACCTGATTGCCGACCCGGTCAGGCGACCGGCAATCAGCAAGCGGTCAGCAAAGGCTGCCGTCCTGGACCGCAGGTCCGGTTTGATCAACCTGGCTCGAAAGGTTGGTCATCATCAAAGCGATTTCGCCGACCATTGCGTGGCGGTTGGTCTTGTGCCGGGTCTGATCGATTTTCAGATCCCGTGTTGGCGTTCCAGAGTTCTGACGCCTTTTGTTTTGAGCCCCCCCAAATAAAAACTTGAAAACGCATGCCCAGAAGAACGCGCGGTTGCGGGCAGCTTTCCGAACTACGGCATTTGAAGACGGCACGCGTCTTGAGGTGTTCGGAAGGGAAGGGGCGCGGCTTTTCGGGCAAGGTCGGAAAAAACCTGCCAGACGCGCTCAAGGCGGGCTGAGAGATAACCCTGTGTTGGGGCAGGTCTTTTCGAAAAGCGGCGCCTAAACACTCGTTTCAGACATCCGGGCGGCGTGGACAGCTTCGACAAAAACGGGCAAAACAAGGCTTCCTTATTTTATCGTGGATCAGTGTGCCTCAAGGGCCTGATGCCGGTTTCGCACTTCCTTCCAGGCCCCGACATTTTGCAAGCGAAGCCGCAGTGCTTCGAACCCTGTTGCTGTGGGCCATCGATGCGGAAGCGGCGGACCGCACCCTGACCTGACCTCCATACGACTTGCAGGAAAGTGCGACCCATGACTTTGCCAGAAGGGGGCGGCAGCGCGCTGAAGTGGCCGACGGCCAAAGCGCGCCGGAAGGTGTGCGCGGAGTTTTGCGCACATATTGCCGCCGGATATTCGATCGACAGCTTCCCGGATGCCGACCGCCGGACGATCCGCTATTACGCCGAACAGTTTCCCGAGGACTTTCCACCCGCAAGGCTGGAGGAAGCCGCCCGGCGCGGCCTTCTGGAGTGGGAGCGGATCGGCAAGGACGGCGCCAGCGGAGAGCTGGCGAAATTCAACGCCAGCGCGTGGACCTTTGCCATGAAGAACCGCGCCGGCTGGCGGGACCGAACGGAGCCGGACACCTGGCCGGTCTGGAGCGGGCCGGAAGACAGCCAGACACTAGAGACATTGAAACCGCGCAGCTCGGAGGAAATCGCTCTGGGCGTGATGGCATTGCTGACCGGAAAGGATACGCCAAAGGATGGCGACGGCCCTCGAAACGCTGATTGACCATATCGACCGCATGCCCGCGGACGAACGGGTTGCCTTGCAGAAGCAACTGGATGAAGCGGGCGTGCTGGACCAGTTCACCGTCTGGCGGCCGCAGGCCGGACCGCAGACGGAAGGTTATTTCTCCGAAGCCGATCTGACGCTTTACGGAGGTGCGGCAGGCGGCGGCAAGACGGACCTGATTGCCGGGCTGGCGCTGTTTGCCCACCACAAGGCGGCGATCTTCCGCCAGTCACTCAAGTCTCTGAAGGGCCTGACCGAACGCATGAACGCGCTGATGCGGCAGGCGGGCATGGGCAAGATTTCAGGCAACCCGCCAAGGTGGACCGGACATGACGAGCGGCTGATCGAATTTGGCCACCTGGGTCTGCCGGGGGCGGAAGAAGACTGGCAGGGCCGTGACCATGACCTGAAGGCCTTCGATGAAGGGGCGCAGATGGACCCGCGCAAGATCATCTTCGTGCTCGGCTGGCTGCGCACGACACGGAAGGGGCAGCGCTGCCGCGGGTTGATCGCCACCAATCCGCCACTGGGCGGGCAGGGGGACTACCTGAGCGACTGGTTCGCGCCCTGGCTCGATCCGCTGCATCCGCTTTACGGCAAGGTGCAGCCGGGCGAGATCCTGTGGGCGGTGTTCATCGATGACGGCGATGCAATCCGCACGGTGTGGGTGGATGGGCCGGAGCCGGTGGAGATTGAAGGCGAGATCCGCACGCCGAAGAGCCGGACCTTCATTCCGGCCCGGCGGCAGGACAACCGCTACCTGGGAACGGACTACGATGCCCAGCTCGACCAGATGCCCGAACCGATGCGCACGGCGCTGAAGACCGGCGACTTTCTGGCAGCCCGGCAGGACCACGAGTGGCAGGTGATCCCGTCCGACTGGGTGGACCTTGCCTTCGAGCGATACGACCAGGGCATCGACCGGGACGAACCGATGACGGTGCTGGCGGTGGATGTTGCCCAGGGCGGCAAGGACCGGACGGTGCTGCAGCCGCTGCATGGCCGGCGTTTCGAAACCAACATCGTGCGCAAGGGCACCGACACGAAAGACGGCGCCGATGTTGGCTCGCTGATCATCCGCGAGCGGCGCGACAATGCGATGATCGTGGTGGACTGCACCGGCGGCTGGGGCGGCGATACGGTTGGGTTCCTGAAGCGGGAAAACAATATTCCGGTCGAAAAATGCGTCTTCTCCGCCCAGTCGGGCGAGAGTGCGAAGGACAGCAGGATCCCGTTCTACAATTTGCGCGCCGAACTCTATTGGCGATTGCGCGAGGCCTTGCACCCCAAGAGCGGGCTTGGGCTGGCAATCCGGCGATCGGCAACGGTGAAGGCGCAGTTGACGGCGCATCGATGGAAGATGCGAAACGGGAAAATCCTGATCGAGAGCAAGGAAGAGATCAAGGACCGGCTGGGCTCTTCCCCGGATGAGGCGGATGCGATTGTCGAGGCATTGGGATGGAAGCAGAAAGCGGAGTTGAAGAAGGTTCTGAAAAGCAGGGCCAAAAGTCGGATGGCGCCGCTGGGCGATCCTCTGGACGGTTTCTGATCCGCGACCTTTGCCTGCGGGATGCCAGCTTCATCGCGGCCAATATGCGGGACCATGACCTGCGCGAAATCGCCTGTCTGTGGAAGGAGTGGGACACAAGGGCGCTGGCGGCCTGCGCGCTGCAGACGTCCGTGCCGGGCATGGTGTGGTCGCTCTGGTAAGACGGCCAGCCGGCGGCGGCCTATGGCTTCAGCCAGGCGTCCGCCTTCGATCCGGATCATTGGCAGGCCTGGGCCTTCGGAACGGACCGATTCCGCCGATGTGTGCCGGCGATCACACGACACTTGCTGGAAATCCGGGAGATTGTGGAGCGGGATTGCCGGCGGTTGCAGGTGATCACCCTAAACGATCATGACATTGCCCATGGCTGGATCGAGGCGCTGGGCGCAACACGCGAAGGGCGGCTGAGGGCCTATGGCCGAGGCGGCGAGGACTATTATGTCTATGCCTGGGTAAGGGGGGACAAGCGGCCATGAGCGTTGTTCGAAATCGGGAAGGCTGGTAGCGTCCGGCCATTGTTATATTGACGTTTTTATCTGGAGGCTTTGCCTTGTCTTCACCCAAGGACGATCTGCCCGTCGGGCAGATGACGAAACATTTTGCCGGAAACATCTCTCAACTGAATGCCATCGTTCTGTCCGATTATCGCAGGACCGAGGAAAATATCGGTTATCACAAGGGCCGCCTGGAGCAGGGCTTCAAGCTGCTGGTCCTCAAGCACTTGCCGCTGCCGGAAGTGTTCGAGTTTCAGGGCACGACCTTGCGATCCGGCGGGCGGTATGGCCTGCCTGAGGAAACGCAGGAGGCGGACAGGCGGCGCGCGACCGTGCATGACGGCATCCTGGCGGACCGCGGGGCTGCGGGATACCGGGATCTCCAAACCCGCGCCCTGAGCCTTGCAACCGTGACCGGGCCGAAGCGGCTGGTGAAGGTCATGCCCACGATCCGGCATGACGAGCATATGGCCCCGCGCGATCAATATCCGATGGGCGGCGGTTTTCTGCAGTGGGACCTGAAGAAGCCCGGCTTGCCGTTTTTCTGCGCGGCGCATTTCAAACCGGGCGGCACGGTGGTGACGGCGGACGGCACGTTTCAGGTCAACTCGGACAATTTTCTGGCCGACTATCCGCAGCGCGAGAAGCTGCAGAAGTATCTGCAGACAGTCTAGATTTCGTACCACATTTAGACAGTGCGAGCAGCGAAGCGGGTGCGGTAGTCGGTCGGGCGTAGGCCGAGTTTCTTGCGGAAGTGGTGGCGGAGCGCGTGGGCGCTGCCGAAGCCGACACGGGCTGCGATCGTTTCCATATCGTCGTCGCCCCGGCTGAGGATCTCCTTGGCGGCCTCCAGACGCTCCTGAACCAGCCACTCGCCCGGTGTCAGCCCCGTTGCTTCGGTGAAGCGGCGCTGGAAGGTGCGCGGGCTGAGGCGGCAGAGGGCTGCCATGGTTTCAATGGTCCAGGCCGTCTGCAGCGCCTGCCTGACCCGCTCCAGAACAGGTGCGATTTCGCTGCCCTCGCGGTGGGCGACGGGGCGTTCCAGGAACTGAGCCTGGTCGCCGGTGCGGTGGGCTGGAACGACGAGGCGGCGCGCAACGGAGTTGGCCTTGTCGGCTCCGTAATCCTGGCGGATGATTTCGATCATCAGATCGATGCCGGCGGCGCTGCCCGCAGACGTGTAGATCCGGTTTTCCTGACGATAAAGCGAGGTCTCGTCGACGGTGACGGCGGGGTGCCGCTCGCGCAGCTTTTCCGCGTAGCGCCAATGGGTGGTGGCGGAGCGACCGTCGAGCAGACCGGTGGCTGCCAGAACGAACGCCCCGGAGCAGATGGACACGAGCCGCGCGCCCCGGCTGTGGGCCTCGCAAAGCCGATCGGCAAGCGCTTGGGGAACCGGGCAATCCGCCCCTTTCCAGCCGGGAACGACGATGATGTCCGCCTTGGCTATGTGTTCCGGGCCATGGTCTGGCACGAGTGTGAGGCCGCCATGGGCGCGTAAGGGGCCTTCCTCGACCGGGCAACTGGCGAAGCGGTACCAGTCGGTGCCGAATTCGGGGCGGGCCAGACCAAATATCTCAGCGACGATACCGAACTCGAACGTGCAGAGCCCATCGTACAGAAGGGCGACAACAAGCGGGCCTTCCAGCGCTGAGGGGGGCGCGGTTTGAGGGACTGTGTCTTTTGTCATGATATTTACGTATATAGGCATTCACGCCAATTGCCAACAAGCGTTCAGACGGGCGACAAACAGCGGGAAAGGAGACCTTCATGACCAACAATGTCACTGCTGTTCCGGCTGCGCCGAGCGATCTCGCCAGGGAACATTTTGCCGCCGAGTTCACTTTTGAGGCCGATTGCTGGGATGTGCACGACGCCCTTCAGGGCGACCCCGGCTTTGTGCTGCTGGATGTGCGCAGTCCGGCGCTGTTCGAAAAAGGCCATGTGCCCGGAGCGATCAACTTGCCCCATGGCAAGATCATCCGTTCCAAGATGGCCAAGTGGCCGGAAGAGACATTGTTCGTGACCTATTGCGCCGGCCCGCATTGCAACGGTGCCGCACGGGGGGCGTTGCGGCTTGCGGAACTGGGCCGCCCGGTGAAGATCATGGCAGGTGGCATTACCGGCTGGATCGACGAAGGTTTTGAGCTGGCAACCGGTAATTCATGAGCTGAGCCGCAGTAAGAGCCCCTGCCTGCCTGACCCATCCTGCTTTGTCCGGTCAGGCGGGGGCATTACCAGGAGCGTCGGTCGAAGAGGAATCAAAGCCACGGCTGCAGCAATTGAAGCCTTCAGGAAAGCTGCCGTCGGCAGGTTGCAAAAATTCACCGGATCAACCACAATCCTCTCAGGAACAAAGAAAGAACATTTTTTAGGGGATTTGGACGCAGGACCCATGGCGGATTTTGAAGATTTGACCGGCTGGCGGGAAGAATTGCAGGCATATTACGAGGAAGGTGGGCAAGAGGCGGTCGATTATATCTATCGACATGATCCAGAGGTCTTCCTAGTGAGTACCAGGCTCTCCCAAGTGCAGCATTTTGCTGAACTTCTGCTAAAAGACCCGGAACTTAGAGACGCGACTGCTCAGCAAATGGAGTGGTTGAAAGTTGTTGACGCCAATGGAGGTGCTGTTGGCAGGGGGGATCCGGATTGGGACAACCGGCCACTAGAGGCTCACATACTCATGGGAGACTTTTACGAATGGTACTGCCTGAAATCCGGGTATCCTCACGAAGCCAGGCATCTTTATAGTTTTGGTATGTTTACTGCCTGCGATGTCCTTGCGGGAAAATACGAATCTGTTCGCTCAAAGGCGTGTGTCGAACTTTTGCTAGACAGTGATTACATCGAACAAGACGAAGGAGGCTTGTGACGAGCAAGCAAACAGTCGTTGCATTCGACCATGCCAAGGTCGGGGCATTTTCAGCCCAAGTTCGTTGATATTCTGACGTAAGACATTTTTTTGACGCAGGACCCATGGCGGATTTTGAAGATATTACCGGCTGGCGGGAAGAGCTGGCCGCATTTGAGAAGACGGAAGAAGGCAGGGCCTTCTTTGCCGGCAACAAGCGCTACGGTGGCCGCAAAGTTCCATATGAGAACGTCGTGCAGATGGTTGAACTGATCCGTGGTGATGAAGAGTTGCACGAGGCTTTGAAGAAGACACTCTGGTTTGCTCAATACGTCGAGGAACATGACCTTGAGGCCTATGACGAGCAGTATCAGGAGCTTCATCCTATTGACGCTTACGATACCCTTATTTTCTTCGGACGTTGGTACCTGACGAAATCCCGGATTCACGCAGACAAAAGCAACCTACTGATCGCTGCAAATTTGGCGGATGACGTCGAGGCCGGGAATGTGACCGATCTCCGAACAGAGGAAGCGATGGATTTCACGAAGAAAAAATATTCTCCGTTCGTCTCCTTTCCGGGGGAGGAGTCGTGATGGAGAAGATTGTTGCGATAGATGCCAATGAAATCAGCCCGATCATGAAAAACTTCGGGCTGGA
>NZ_JBXUKV010000012.1:0-132309 GCF_057180185.1 Labrenzia sp. ATLA3 | reverse complement strand
GGAAACCGATAGCTGGACTCCAGTCCGAACAAACCAAGCAGAAAAACTCACAGCGAATCCTTGTCGGTCGGAGCTCACGGCGCATGTCGAACGTAAACTCGCGAAAAATTGGCTAAACCAAGCTTTAGAAGCTTCACGGCAAGAGCGAACCTCGAAGACGTAGCCGAGAAACGCGATCGAAAAATCCTCTACCAGAAACTAAATAGAAAAAGCCGAACAGAAATATCCGGCTAGGGCTTTTGGTCCCCGATAAAAGCAGGCCCAAAAATACCTAGGCTGACGTAACCGATCATCCTCGTTTATGAGTTTGTTCTGTTCATGGCGAGGTCCGTATTGGACTGGGTTGCGAACTCATAGGGGAGGAGCCCCTAAATGTGCTGCCCCTCAAGTGCAGGCACAGCCGGTAACATGTTCTGATTGCTGGACCCAACGTTGATACGGGCCTCGCACCTGTTGTGGTGTCGGTTCAGTTTCTTGAGACGAGAGCGGTCTCGCCGGGGCCGGAACGGACAAGGGCATCGAGCCGTGTCAGGTCTCCGCCGAAGGGCGACATCAGTGCGCTGACCGAAGACGATGATCCGCCGGCCAGCTCTTGCCGCAAGATCGCCGTGAAAGTGCCGGTCGGGCTGAGGTCGATGTAGTTCGTGCCTCCTCTTGCCTCGATTGCGGCGATGGTCGCGCGCAGCCGCATCGGCTCGCGGACGATCCGCCACAGGAAGGAGCCGTCGGCGGCTTCCGTCTGCGCCCCGAGACAGGCAGACCAGACCGGCCAGAATGGTGTTTCAAATGAGACGTCCTTCACTGCATTCAGATAGTCATCCCGGGCGGTCTCGATCCAGCGGGAATGAAAGGCAAAGGGAACCGGCAGTCGCTGGAAAGGGATATCTAGGCGTCGCAATTCCGCGATCACCCGGTCTGTTTCGATTTCCGGTACTGCAAGCACACAGTGGCGCTCGGCATTCATGCCGGCTATCTCTGTCGTCTCGCGCAGAACTTGCGATTGTTCATGAATCTGTTCCGGTGCCAGGATTGCGATCAGTGCGCCGGGTGACGTTGTCCCGCGAAAGACCGAAGGCTGGTGGGCCAGGACCTTGAGGGCCTTTTCAAAGGGCAACATGCCGGCGAGGCTCATGGCAACGAACTCGCCCAGGCTGACCCCGAGCAGAAGATCGGGCCGAATGCCCTTGCTCTGCAGCAGCTTCGCCGCGGCAAACTGGGTCATGAAAAGCGCCGGGTGGGAATGCTCGAGATGGTCGAACGGGTCGCTCAGGCTGTGTTCGGTGGAATAGATGATTTCAAGGGGTGAAAAGCCTTGAGTCGTCTTTACGATCCGGTCACCGATCTCCATCCACTGTCTGAACACCGGTGCGGTGTTAAAAAGATCCACCGCCATATGATAGTACTGAGATCCTTGTCCTGCAAAGCAGAAGGCCGTGGGCAGGGCGGAGGAATTTGAACGCATGCAAAAGACCCTGAGTGGCAATCCGGACACTGGCAGTTTCTTGTCGCACGGACCCGCTGCGACCGGCAAGCAGCTCTTGTCAGCAGATCGCGTGGCGGTGTGGTGGCTTCTCTTGGACGAGATCCGCGATGCAGACTGGGAAAAGCTCGACAGCATCCTGATCGATGAAGAGCAGGAGCGATCGGACAGGTTCCATTTCGAGCGCGACAGGCAAGTTTACATCGCCGCGCATGCCGCCTGCCGCGGTCTGTTGAGCTACTGTCTCGGAGAGCCGCCCCGAAACTGGCGCTTCAGCGTTGAAGACCATGGCAAACCCGAGCTCATCTGCCCGACGGGACAGCCTCGGTACCGGGTGAATATTTCCCACACCCGCGGGTTGGCTGCCGTCGCGCTGGCGCGGGAGCATGATATCGGTGTTGACGTGGAGTGGCTGCAGCGCGATGCGCCGGCGGATGATCTTGCCAAGCGGATGTTCGCCGAAAGCGAGCGTTTGAAGGTCAAGGACGCGACCGGACCGGAAAAACTCGATACGTTCCTCAGCTTCTGGACCCTCAAGGAAGCCTATGTGAAAGCCATCGGCAAAGGCTTGTCGCAACCTCTCGACGCCTTTGCCTTCGATCTGGAAACGGACGAGATCAGTTTCCGGGACGGTTTGGCCGATACGGCCGCCAACTGGCATTTCGAGCGCTACCGGCCCGGACCGGAACATCTGATGGCTTTGGCCGTGCGTCATCCCGACAAATCCAGCCTGATCGTCGATTCACAGCCCGCACCGCTCACCTATCTCCTTGATCTTGCCGGCACACACAACTGAAGCGATGTCCGCCGCGGAGATCCACTAGGCGGGCAGAATGTCCCTCAGGTACGGCTCGATACCAATGCTTTGATCCCACTGTTTCGGATACCCAAGGGATACTTCCTCGAAGCGGGTGGTGCCACGCCAGTCGGTGCGGCGTGTGTGGAGATGACCGGACACGACGACGCTTGCATTGAAGCGGGTGTGCCAGTCTTCGGTTCTGCGCGTACCGCACCAGGGCGTGAAGCGCGGTGCACGAGGAATGTGAATAAGGTCGCTGCGCAGGGGGAAGTGGTTGATCAGGATTGTCGGCATGCCCTCAGGAATGCCAGCAAGGCGTTGTTCGGTTTCCTCGATACGCCTGTCGCACCACGCGTCCCTGCTTTTCCAGGGAGAGGGATCGAGGAACATCTCATCTGCACACACGGCGCCTTCTTCCCGGGCCCAGGCAACGACGGTCTCGCGGTCGATGTGATCCGGGCGGAAGCTGTAGTCATAGAGGAGGAACAAAGGCACGACGACATGCTCGCCGCCTTGCCCCTTCCAGACTTCATACGGATCTTCGGGGGTCACCACGTTGAAGGAACGGGCCAGGTCGACGAGCGCACGATACCGGTTTTCCCCGGCGAGCGCCGGGCGGCCCCTTTCCTCAGGAATGGCCCAGAGATCGTGATTGCCCGGAACCCAGAAGACCTTTTCGAATTTCCGCGTCAGCACGTCGAACGCCAGGCGCATATGCTCGAATTTTTCTGCAATGTCTCCGGCGACGATCAGCCAGTCGCTGCCGAAGGCAGGCAGATCAAGAAGCGCGTCGCGATTGGCAGGGCTTGCCAGATGAAGGTCGCTGATGGCTTTTATTTTCATGGCGTTGGGGATTGTCACCTACTTCCTTGACGCCGACGGGCGCTTGGGAAACACTTCACGGAAAGGATGTAAAAGTCCAGCCCAGATACCTCCCGCAGGCGAGCTCTCATGACCGAATACCATCCAGTCGAAGGGAATTTGCCAAAGACGGCGGGTGCTTCCGAAGATGGTCATGATATCGATTGGTGGTCGATCCTGTCCGACAGGGATTTCCTGGAAAATCCCTATCCGACACTACGCCGCCTGCAGGCCCGGGGACCGGTTCAGTTCGACGAGCGCAGCGGCATCTATTTCGTACTGGGGCACAAGGCCTTCGGCCGGCTTTCCAAATCCACCGCGATGGGCCGGGACACGCGCAACTGGCTTGGAGGCTGGACATCCGACGACTACCGTCAGCATGATCCGGTGGGGTTTCGCCTTTTCAGCGAATTCCAGCCGCAAATGATCAACTGTGACGGCGACGAGCACAGGCGGATGCGCAAGGTCTACGAGCCGGCCTTTCGGGCTCAGGCCATGTCGCGCCTCGTGCCCATGATCGAACAACAGGCCAGCCGGTTGCTGGCTGCGATGCCCGATGATGGCCAAGTCGATTTCATCGAAGCCTTCGCGGCGCCTCTGCCGCTGCGGGTGCTGTGTGAACTGTTCGACATTCCTGATAGCCTTGATGTCACGATCAGCCAATGGAGCGCATCGCTTATTCGCATCGGCGATATCCTGATGACGCCGGAGCAGAAGCGCGAGGCCATGGACGCCCTTCGCGATTTCAAGGATTTCCTGCGAGAGCAGATCAGGCAGCGTCAGGACGAGCAGGAAGACAATCTGATGAGGCTGGCGATCCAGGCACGTCTCGATGGAACGCTGGATGAAGACGAGACCCTGACGAACCTGGTGTCGATGCTGGTAGCCGGACATGAAACCACCGTGACGCTGATCGGGAACGGCATGTTGCTCCTGCTTCGCCATCCCGGGGAACTGGAGCGCCTGCGACAAGACCCCGGGCTGACCCGGACCGCGGTCGAGGAATTCCTGCGCATGGAACCGGGCGGCAACATGATTTTGCGCGTTGCCCTGGAGGATTTCGATGTCGAAGGCACGCGGATTCCCAAGGGAGCGCCCGTGATCGGCCTGATTGGCGCCATCAACCGGGACCCCGCGCGTTTCGAACGCGCCGACGAATTCGATATCGCACGGCAGGCCAATGCACAGTTCACCTTTGGTGGCGGGGCGCATTTCTGCATAGGTGCACCACTGGCGCGCCTTGAGGCCCAGATCGCGTTCTCCTCGGTTCTTGGGAAATACCGTCACATTGAACTGGCGGGGCCGCCGGAATGGCGGCTCGACCGGATGAATGCCCGTGGTCTCGGGGCCCTGCCTTTGCACGTAAGGACAGCTGCATGAGCCGCCCCGTGGGTATCGAAGCGATGAATGTCTTCGTCGGCATGGCTGCGCTTGATGTGCGGGAACTCTGCACCCATCGCGGCCTCGACATGCCGCGTTTCGAAAACCTCCTGATGGAGGAAAAGACCGTCGCCCTGCCGTACGAGGACCCGGTCACCTTCGCGGTCAATGCCGCCCGGCCGATCGTTGACAGCTTGAGCGAGGACGAGCGGAACCGGATCGAAATGGTGATCACTTGCACCGAATCCGGGATCGATTTCGGCAAATCGCTCAGCACCTATGTCCACAAGCATCTGAACCTGAAGCCGAACTGCCGTCTCTTCGAGATCAAGCAGGCCTGCTATTCGGGTGGTGCCGGTCTGCAGATGGCGGTCAACTTCGTTCTGGCCCAGACGTCCCCCGGCGGGAAAGCGCTGGTGGTGACCACCGACATTTCCCGGTTTGCCCTCGCCGATGCCAACGCTGTTCAGGAGTGGGCCTATTCAGAGCCAAGTTCAGGCGCCGGCGCCGTGGCCATGCTGGTGTCCGACAGCCCGCACATATTCCAGATCGATCCCGGTGCCTACGGCAATCATGCCTTCGAGGTGATGGATACCTGCCGCCCGGGGCCGGACACGGAAGCTGGAGATGCCGATCTTTCCCTGATGGCCTACCTGGATTGCTGCGCCGGCGCCTTCGAGGATTATTCCCGCCGGGTCGAGGGGGCCGATTTCCGTCAGACCTTTTCACAGCTTTGCTTCCATACGCCCTTCGGCGGCATGGTGAAGGGCGCGCATCGTCACCTGATGAGAAAACTCTACAAGGCCAAACCCCAGGAAATCGCGGCCGATTTTGACAAGCGGCTGGGACCAAGCCTTGCCTATGGAAAAAGGGTGGGCAACACGGCTGGCGGGTCGGTGTTTGTCGCCCTGGCTGGAACCATCGATACTGTGGATCTAACCGAACCGATCCGCATCGGCCTGTTTTCCTACGGGTCGGGTTGCTGTTCGGAGTTCTTCAGTGGCGTGGCGACTGCGCAGAGCAAGCAGAAACTGCAGTCCATGGAGATTTCAAAGTCTCTTGATCAGCGATACCGGCTTTCCATCGCCGAATATGAAGAGCTGCTTTCCGGTGGGGCCGTCATTCGTTTCGGCACCAAGGATACGAAACTTGACCACGACATCATTCCAGGCGCTTGGCCGACCACGGGAAAGAAAGACCGCCTTGTTCTCGATACCGTAACAGACTACCACCGAAACTATATCTGGATCTGACGAAACGTCAGGGGGGGCTTTTGGACAGCAAGCAAATCGCGGACATGGTCATCGCGGAGATACGTGAAACCGTGCCTGAACTGGCGGATCAGCCCATCAGTCCCGAGGATTCGATGGCGGAACTCGGTGTCGATTCCATTGAACGTAGCGAGGTTATCCTGTCGACCATGGAAAAACTCGGCCTGAAGATCCCGATGGTCCAGTTGCATGGTCCCAAGAACATCGGAGAACTTGCCGAGTTGCTGTTCAACAAGAGCGCTGGATGACCCTGTGACCGTCGCAGTGACCGGAATTGGCGTTGCCTGTGGCCTTGGCCACGGCAAGACGGCATTTCGGAAAGGACTGTACGAAGCGCCCGACATCTTTTCCTGTCTGACGCGCGAAGGGCGCGGGCCAGCGGAAGGTGAACCGCCTTTCATCGGTGTGGAGATGCCGGAGCCTAGCGAAGTCTTGGCACCGCGCCTCGCCAGGACAGCGTCCTTCAGCGGCCGTGTTGCGCTGTCCGTCCTGCAGGAGGCCTGGCAGGATGGGGGGCTGGACGATATCGATCCGGAGCGGATCGGGCTTGTCGTCGGCGGCAGCAACCTGATGTCCCGTGAACAGGCTTTGGCGGCGCGGGACTATTCGGCGAGGCTTGCCTATGTGCCGCCGCGCCATGCACACATGTTCCTTGATACGGACATCTGCGGCTTATGTGCGTCCACTTTCAAGATCCGCGGGTTTGCCTATTCGCTTGGTGCTGCGTCTGCAAGCGGCGCCGTGGCACTCATTCAGGCCCGAGAGGCAATCCGGTCGGGCCGTGTCGATGTCTGCATCGCCCTTGGAGGCCTGCAGGACCTGTCAGCTTACGATCTCCATGCCATGCGTTCGCTGGGGGCGATGGGATCCCTGCGCTTTTCTGAACAGCCCGGGCAGGCCTGCCGGCCCATGGATGCCGCGCGGGACGGCTTCATTTATGGCGAAGCCTGTGCGGCCCTGGTGCTCTGCCGTCAGGATCTGGCAGCGGCGGGCAAGACCTATGGCAGGATTGCCGGGGTCGGACTTGCTGTCGATGGGGCACGAGGGCCAGAACCCAATTCGGCAGGGCAGGTTCGTGCAGCCATGACGGCGCTGGTTGAAGCCGGCCTGAGTGCGTCCGATATCGATTATGTCAATGGTCACGCTACCGGCACGCCTGCAGGCGATGATGCCGAGTGCGAAACCTACCGGACCCTTGGGCTGGAGGGAGCCCGGATCAATGCGACCAAATCCATTCTGGGGCATGGATTGAGTGCTGCCGGAGCCATCGAGACCGCAGCGGTGTTCATCCAGATGAAGGAAGGCCTGCTGCATCCGACGCGCAATCTTGAAAAGCCTCTGGATAGCCGGTTCAACTGGGTCCGTTCGGAACCCGCTGTCCATGACATCCGGCGCGCGTTGAAACTCTCCTTCGGGTTTGGTGGCATGGATGCGGCGCTGGTGCTTGAAGCTCCCGATAGCGGAGGTCACACCTCATGACGTATGACACTCTCAAGGTGACCTTTCACGAAGGGGTCTGCCGGGTTGCTTTCAATCGTCCTGAGGTCGGCAATGCGATCAATGGCCGGATGATCGAGGATATCTCGCACCTTTTGGAGCTTTGCTCTGCCGACACGGGCCCGGACGGCAGGCCTGTGACGGTGATCGTGATCGAAGGCGGCGAGGACATCTTTTGCGCTGGCGGGGATTTCGAGGCAATTTCCGAAAACGGAACGGCCGGTGATCCTGCCCCTCTCTACGATATCTGGCTGAAGCTGGCCGAGGGGCCCTTCGTGACGGTGTGTCTGGTCAAGGGGCGGGCCAACGCCGGCGGAGTTGGCTTCGTCGCAGCATCCGACATCGTGATTGCGGAGAAGACCGCGCGGTTCGGCCTTTCCGAATTGCTCTTCGGCATCTACCCGGCCTGTGTCCTGCCATTTCTGATCAGACGCATGGGGCGCCGGGGCGCCCATTACATGACGCTGATGACCAAACCCGTTTCCGCTGAGGAAGCCCTATCGTCGGGGCTGGTGGATGTTCTGGCGGAAGACGGGGAGGTGGCCCTGCGCCAGCACCTGGCACGTCTTCGGCATGTGACGCGGCCTGCTCTTGCCCGGTACAAATCCTATCTTGCCGACTGCAGCGGAGATCCGGTTCAGGACAGGCAACGCGCGCTCGAAGCCAACAGGAGCATGTTTTCCGATCCTGCTGTTCTTGCCGGAATTCGCCGTTACGTCACCAAGCTCAAATTTCCGTGGGAGACGTGAGCTTCAGACGTCTGACTCAAATCGACAACCTTCTGAAGGGGGGGGAGGTTTGCGGAAGGCAGTTCTTCGCGCCGGACAAAAGTGCGATTGAGCAGGCAGACTGACAGGAGATACAGAAAGGTCTGGTTTTCCTTCGTGCTGATTTCCCCGGCGGGCTTGGTCAGGACCTTGTTCGCAAGCCTCTGTGCAAACTTCGCGTCCAGGAACGGCAGCCCCGAAAGCTCGGTCTCGCTCAGGACGAGGTCGAGATAGTCCGGGCGCCTTGCGGCAAATGCGGCCGCATCAGGCGCGCGATAGGGGAACTTGCGCTTGTCGATAATCTTGTCCGGTAGTCGGTCACGGAAGGCTTCGCGCAACAGGCGCTTTTCCGAAAAGCCATCGTCAAATTTCAGGTTGATGGACGTGGCCAGGGCAAAAACATCGGGATCCAGGAACGGACACCGGTTCTCGACACCGTGGGCGAGGCTCATCCGCTCCCCTTGTGTCGACAGGAGATAGCCGGAGAGAAGCGTCTTGTATTCCAGCCACTGGGCCTTTTGAACCGGCGACAGATCCGAGTAGCCAGCCTGTGCCGCGACGAGGGCTGAAATTTCCGCAAACGGGTCGCCTGCGTCCTTCAGGAGGCGCGCGGAAAAAAGGCCGTTCTGGAATCTCAGCTCATGCGAAAAAAGCCCGGGCATCTTCTCCTGCGAGAACTGCTGGTAAAGACCGGTCATGGCGGCGATGTGTTCCGGACCGTAATGCGTGAGATGGGGATAGAACAGTTTCAGCCGCTCCCGGCGGGCATCGTCGGTATGGTCATCCCAGCTGCCGCGCAGAAGCGTTTCCTTGAAGAGATCATAGCCGAGGAAGGCCTCGTCCGCGCCTTCGCCGCTGAGAATGACCTTGATCCCTTCTTCCTGCGTTCGCCTCGAAAGAATGTACATGGGTACGAAGGCACTTCTGAAGGCCGGGATCTCGGCATGGAAGACCGCATCCGGTGTGTTGTCCGCGATGTCGGCATAGGTGATGCGTTGCGCATGGTGATGGGTGCCGAGATGACTGGAAACCAGTTGCTGGTCTTCCGACTCATCGAATTCCGCGTCTTCGAACTCTACCGAAAAGGTTGACACGGGCCTCGTTGCGAAGTCCTTCGCAAGCGTAGCGACGATGGCGGAATCAACGCCGCCACTCAGGTAGACGCCTACTTCGACATCGCTGCGCAACCGCAGTTCGACACTCCGGGTCAGGCGTTTCCGGATCAGTTCCAGAGCCTCTTCTTCCGACCTGACATCCGGTCCTTCGTCGAACCTGAGATCTGCGTAGGTGTGTGTCGTCAGCTCACCATTGTGGAACGAAAGCCACTGCCCCATCGGAAGGTTTTTTATGTCGCGGAAGCCCGACTGGTCGGGCAGCGGTGTCCACTGGCCCAGGATCGCGGCGATTTGTGCCGGATCCTGTTCGAAGGAGAAATCAGGGACGGCCAGAAACGCTTTCATCTCCGACCCGAACAGCAGCGTTTCTCCCCGCTGAGCGTAGAACATGGGGCGCTTTCCGAAGCGATCACGCGCCAGAAAGACCTCTCGGTTCCTGGCATCGTAGACAGCAAAGGCAAAGCCGCCGTTGAACCTGCGCAGGCAATCCGGCCCCCAGGTGATCCAGGCATTGAGAACGACTTCGGTATCGCACTCTGTCCTGAACCGGCAGCCCCTGGCTTCTAGTTCCGTTCTCAATTCCCGGTAGTTGTAGATCTCGCCATTGTAACAGAGCCAGTAGCGGCCGGTCGGGTCACCGAACGGCTGAACGCCGGATGCCGGGTCCAGGATCGCCAGGCGGACAGTGCCCATGGCAAAGCCGTTGTCGACCACATAACCGGCTCCGTCGGGGCCACGATGCCCGATATGGGCGAGCATCCTCTGGATGTCGTCCCCCAGCGTTTCTGCACAAAGGACCGGGTTCAGTATGCCAGCGATTCCGCACATGAAGTTACTGCCCGCCCTGGATCAGCTGTCTACCCGTTCAGCGACTTTTTGCGCGACCGTTTGCTCGATCTGGGTCAGGCTGACCATCACGCCGCCGGTCATTTCTCGTTCGCTGAACTTGATGCCGAACTCCTGCTCCAGGAAGCGGACAAGCTGGATATAGCCGAAGGAGTCCATCACGCCTTCCTTGAAGAGGTCGGAGGTCTCCGGGAAGCTCTCATCGAACTCGATCAGAAATTGCTCTTCTATGAAATCGCGGATTTTCTGCATGGTATCCGAACGCTCTGAATGGGGCCGCGGAAGTCGAACCGGTGACTGTTTTTGTGTGTCCTTCGTCGGTCCGACAGCGAGTCACGTTAGCCAATAGGAGGGCACAGGGACAGTCCCCCCACCCTGGTATTTTGCATGCTTGCACCAAAATTCGCAGGAAAACTGACTTTAGGGTAACCAGTGTAGAATTCCGCTATAGAAAAATCTTTTGCGACGCAGGAAGACCTTGATTTGTCCGGGAAGTTTTCTTGGAAATACGTGTGTATGCAATTTTCGCAATGCTTGCGCAGGTCATGTCCGCCGCATAGCATGCAACCCAACGGAAGGGCTCTCGCGCCGATCAAGATCTCGTTTTTGAAGCTTTGATTGGCTGCTGAAGGGACCCCGTTGCAAGGATGTCAGGCGATCCGGTGCCGCCGGATCAGGGGGGCTGAATTCGTAATGGCAGGTTCGGCATGAATATACTCCGCCTGCTGCGTGACGGACCGCCTGCAAGCCGCCGACTGATTTTTGTTCTGGCCACCCTGACGGGGGTGGGAAATGCCGGTCTGGTCGGCCTCGTCAACGAGGCTGCCGAACAGTCGCTTCTCGGCATGAAAGTCGAGCCTCAGCTCCTCATCGTCTATGTTCTGACGCTGTTGATATTCCTCCTGTCCAACCGGTCCGCCTTGCATCAGGCCAACCGGTTTGTGCAGTCGCGCCTGGAAGCGACGCGCAGACGGATTGTCAGCAAAATCAGAAAGGCGGATCTGAGAACGCTCGAACGGCTTGGGCAGGGCGATATCTATGTGACCGTCGCCCAGGAAACCGATCACCTGTCGCAGACCCTGCCGCTGCTTATTGGTGCCGCCCAGAGCGCGCTGCTGGTCCTGTTTCTGTTTCTCTACATCGCGACGCTGTCCCTCATTTCCTTCCTGGTGATTTCGATTTTCACCTATCTCGGTGTCCGTTTCTTCCTGTCGCGGCAAAGGGCGCTGACGGCGTCACTGGTCGATGTTCACTACCGCGAAGCCGAGATGCTGGACAGTCTCATGCATTTCACGCTCGGCTTTCAGGAAATCCGCCTGAATGCGAACAAGAACGATGCCCTGTTCGCGCATTTTTCGGATGTAACCGGCCGGCTGCGCGATGTCGTTATCCGGCTGGGCGGAAAGTGGGTCACGCTGCTTCAGTTCAGCAATGCATTCATCTTTCTGCTGGTCGGTGTTGTTGTGTTCATCCTGCCGGCCTTCTTCTCCGGCTATACGGACACGATCTACAAGATCACCGCTGCGTCCGTCTTCGCTCTCGGGCCAACCGCCGCAATCCTGTCGGTCCTGCGTCTCGTGGGGCGCGCGGAAGCCGGGCTCGGTCATGTCTACGCGTTGGAAAAACGGCTGGACGACGGGGCGCCGCCCCCCGCCGGCCCGTCGCCGCGCGAAAGGTCTCCCTTCAAGAGCTTTTCCAGACTTCAGCTCGTTGACGTGACCTTCCGGTATCTGGATGCCGACGGAAACATCACCTTCGAAGCCGGGCCGCTGAACCTGACGCTGGACCGGGGAGAAACGGTATTCCTGACAGGGGGCAACGGTGCGGGAAAATCCACCGCCCTCAATCTGCTCTGCAGTCTCTACAAGCCTTCATCAGGGCAGATCCTGTGCGACGGCTTGGAAATCAAGGAAGAAAACCGGCAGCAGTATCGGGAGATCTTTTCCTGCATCTTCACGGACTTTCACCTGTTTGACCGCCTGTACGGCATCGAAGACGCAGAGCCGGCGGATGTCGTCCGTCTGATCAAGCGGATGGAGCTGGACGACAAGGTCGGGTTCGAGAACGGTCGCTTCACGACAAGCGATCTTTCGACGGGGCAGCGCAAGCGCCTGGCTATGATCGTGGCGCTGCTGGAAGATCGCGAAATCTATGTCTTTGACGAATGGGCCGCTGACCAGGACGCCCATTTCCGCGAAGTTTTCTACAAAGAGATGCTTCCGGACTTCAAGGCACGTGGAAAGACGGTCGTGGCTGTGAGTCATGACGACCACTACTGGGATTGTTGCGACCGGCGCCTGTTCCTGGATCTCGGCGCGATCCTTGCGGAAGGGGAGAGATAGGCATGGCCCTTATCGACTTCCTGAAGAGCGCGGACCCGCAGCAACTGCGCCGGATGTGGCTGCTGACCCTTGTGGCAGGTTGTGCCAATGCAGCGTTGATCGTGGTCGTCACCAACGTTGCGGCAACAGTCGCCGGGGCGGGCAGCCCGGGCCCGCTTTCATGGGCGGCATTTTTAGGGGCCTTCGGCATCTACTACCTTGCCAACCAGTTTGCCCTCATCCGCTCCATGACAATCATCGAGGATCTGCTCAACCGGATCCGGCTGGATATTGCGGACAAGCTGCGCAAATCGGAACTTCTTGTCGTCGACAAGCTGGACCGGGGCCGGCTCTACAATCTGGTGGCCAAGGAAACCAACCATCTGTCGGTCACCTTTCCGTTGATCGTCGACGCCGTTCAGCAAATCACTCTGCTTCTGGTCGCTCTTCTCTACCTGCTTTACCTGTCTCCGGCTGCGTTTGTTGTCTTTCTGGCGACCGTTGGTGCCGGTGTCATGGGCTACAAGATCATTGACGGCCGCTACCGTGAAATTCTGCGCCTCGTCGAGCGTATGCAGGCAAAGATGCTCGATGCCATCCTCGACATCATTCATGGCAGCAAGGAACTGCGCATGAACGCGCAGCGCAGCGAAGCCGTCGCTGCAGCCTACCGGAAAAAGTCGATGATTCTGGAGCGCCTTCTGGTGCGGTCGGTCGAGCACTGGGTGTCCCTGATCATGCTGGGCAGCGTGACGATGTTCGCCATGCTCGGTGTCGTCGCCTTCGCCTTTCCCGACTACGTCGCGGGTCACAAGGCGACCATTTTCCAACTGGTTCCCGTTCTTCTGTTCTGCATGGGAACGCTTGGCAAGACGGTTGCCCAGTCGCCCATGTTCATGCGGGCGGAAGTCGGGCTTCAGTCCATCCTGGCGATCGACCGGGAATTGTCGGAAGGCTCTTCCACGACGCCGGACGACGCCCGCAATTATGCCCGTTCCTACGTCGACTTCTCGACCCTCTCGTTCAATGCCATCCGCTTCAGCTACAACGCCAGGGACCCGGAAGCCTATGTCGTCGGACCGCTCAACCTGTCGGTCCATCGCGGCGAGGTGATTTTTCTTGTCGGCGGCAACGGCAGCGGCAAATCAACCGCGCTCCGGATGATGACTGGCCTCTTTCCGGTCCAGTCAGGCTGGATCGGTGTCGACGAGGCGCCGGTCACCGGCAAACTGGTTGCCGGATACCGGGAGCTGATTTCATCTGTCTTCGTCGACTTTCACCTGTTTGACCGGCTCTACGGGCTGGAGGACATCGATCCCGTCCGGGTGAACCGGCTGATTGCCGAAGTGGGACTGGCCGACAAGGTGAGTTTCGCGGACGGGCATTTCGACCGGATCCACCTGTCGACCGGCCAGCGCAAGCGCCTCGCACTCGTTGCTGCCCTGCTCGAAGACCGTCCTATCTGTGTTTTTGATGAATGGTCGGCCGAACAGGACGTCCATTTCCGTGACTACTTCTACAACGTGCTCATTCCCAGGCTCCGGGACGAAGGCAAAACGGTCATTGCGACCACCCATGACGAAAAGTACTGGAAAGTTGCCGACCGAGTGGTCAAGCTGGATCTGGGGAAAATCGAGTGGGTGAAAAGCGGGGCCGAGTTGGAGGCGGAATGAAGGTCTGCATGTTCCCCGGGCAAGGCGCTCAACGTCTTGGAATGGGCCTTGGCATGTTCACCCGGTTCAAGGATCAGGTCGAACAGGCGGATGATATCCTCGGCTACAGCATTGCCGGGCTGTGTCAGGACGGGCCGATCGAAAAACTCAGCCAAACGCAATACACCCAGCCCGCCCTCTACGTCGTCAACAGCCTTCAGTACCTTAGCCATCTCGAAGAGACCGGGGCCAAACCCGACTATCTGCTTGGTCACAGCGTGTCGGAATATGTCGCCCTGTTCGCCGCCGGCGTCCTGGATTTTGCCGACGGACTGCGGTTGGTTGCCAGGCGCGGGGCCCTGATGTCGCGCGCCGAGGGGGGCGGCATGGCGGCTGTCCTGGGGCTGGAGGCGGGTGCCGTCGAAGAATTGCTGCGCGGTGAGGGCATCACCGACATTTTCCCGGCCAACTTCAACACGCCCAAACAGATCGTGGTGTCCGGCCGCCGTCAGGAGGTTGTCGACGCCGAGGCGCTTTTCCTGAAAGCCGGGGCTTCGCACTACAAGGTGCTGCCCGTCAGTGGAGCCTTCCATACACCCTTCATGGAGGACGCCCGGTCGCAATTTGCCGAATTTGTTGCCGCGGTCGCCTTTGCTCCGCAGCAGGTTCCGGTGATTTCAAACGTCACCGCCCGGCCTCACGTGAACGCGGATATTCGCGCGCGCATGATCGAGCAGATCACTGCGCCCGTTCGTTGGAGCGAGAGCCTGCGCTATTTGCTGGCGAAAGGTGTTGCCTTTGCCGACACGGTCGAGATCGGACCCGAAGGCCCCCCGGTTGTCCGGCCGATGTTCAAGAGAACGGAGCTGGAAGCCGGTCCGCTCGGCGCAGCCGATCTTGCCGCCGATCTGCCCCCCGTTGCTCAAGTCTCGCCCGTTGAGCCTGACGAGCCCTCAGCGGAATGCCACGAGCAGGCGCCGGTCAAGCTAAACGGTGCGCGGCACGGCTTTGGCCGGGTAACGATGGAAACGATCGGCTCGCGCTCCTTCTGCGACGTGTTCGGTGTGCGATATCCTTATGTGAGCGGGGCGATGTATCGCGGCATAGCGTCCAGCGACATCGTGATCCGCATGGCAAAGGCCGGTTTGCTCGGGTTCTTCGGGGCGGCTGGACTGCCGCCCGAAGAGATCAAGGCAGAAATCCGGAAGATCCGGTCGTCGATCCCCGCCGGTGCCGCCTTCGGCGTCAACTTCATCGCTCATCTCAACCGGCCGCATCTGGAAGACGTTTTGACCGATGTCCTCCTTGAGGAAGGTGTCAGGATCGTTGAAGCCTCGGCGTTCATGGAGGTTACCCAGGCTCTCGTTCGCTATCGGGCGAAAGGATTGCGACGGGAGAACGGAAAGATCCGGTCGGAAAGCAAGGTCATCGCCAAGGTTTCACGCCCGGATGTCGCTGCACAGTTCCTTGCGCCGGCTCCGCGGTCGGCGGTTGAAAAGCTGCTCCAGAACGGATCCATAACGCACGAAGAAGCGGAGCTTCTGCGGCAGGTGCCGATGGCGGACGCGATCTGTGTCGAGGCGGATTCCGGAGGTCACACGGATCAGGGCATGCCTTTTGCGCTGATCCCTCCGATCCTGAAACTCCGGGACGCGGCGGAGCGGGAATTCGGCTTGTTCGGCCCTCTGTTCGTCGGGGCTGCGGGAGGCGTTGGCACGCCCGAGGCGGCGGCCGCCGTCCTGATTCTGGGTGCGGATTTCATCCTGACCGGCTCGATCAACCAGTGCACGGTCGAAGCGGGCACGAGTGATGCGGTCAAGGACATGCTCGAAGGCATCAATGTCTATGACACCGCCTATGCCCCCTCCGGTGAGATGTTCGAGCTTGGTTCCAAGATCCAGGTTCTGAAGAAAGGCGTGTTCTTTCCGGCCCGCGCGGAAAAGCTTGTCGCTCTTTACCGTCAATATGACGGGCTCGATGCGATCGATTCCAAGCTGCGCAAGCAGATTGAGGAACGCTATTTCGGCCGCAGCTTCGAAGCGGTCTTTGACGAAGTCACGCAGTCTTATCCCGAGGCCGAGATCGAACGCGCCCTGCGCATGCCCAAGCACCGCATGGCCCTCGTCTTCAGGCGTTACTACCGGGACACGACCGACTGGGCCCTGAAGGGGGACACGGCGCACAAGGTTGATTTTCAGGTGCATTGCGGGCCAGCACAGGGCGCCTTCAACCAATGGGTCGAGGGGACGGAACTGCAGTCCTGGCGCAATCGCCATGTCGATACCATCGGCCTGCGCCTGCTTGACGAAACAGCGGAACTGCTGAACCGCCGGCTTTCGGTCCTCATGGGGTGGGGGGCAGCCCATGGCGACTGACGGTACTCGGGAACCGGTTGCAATCATCGGCGTCGGGATGCGCTTGCCGGGCGCCGACAGGCTGGATGATTTCTGGCAGCATCTTGCTGCCGAACGTTGCCTGATATCGGAAGTGCCGACAGAGCGCTGGGATGCGAAAGATCTCATGGGCGATCCGGCAAGGGGCAACAAGACAAACAGCGTCTGGGGCGGCTTCATCGAAAAGGCAGATTGTTTCGATGCCGCCTTTTTCGGAATCTCGCCACGCGAAGCCGCCTGGATGGACCCGCAGCAGCGCTTCGCCCTGGAGATGGCCTGGCACGCGATCGAGAATGCCGGCTACCGGGCCTCGGATCTCGCCGGAAGCCGCACCGGCGTCTATATGGGTGTCTGCCACTGGGACTATGCGGAATTGCTGGAAAAACATCTGGCAAATGTCGATGCCTATACACCGACCGGCATCGCCTTCTCGATCATCGCCAACCGGGTTTCCCACTTCTTCGATTTTCAGGGCCCGAGCATCACCAACGATACGGCCTGCGCAGCGTCGATGACATCGGTCTACGAAGCGGTCCGCGCGCTGCAGGACGGGACCTGCGACCTTGCGCTTGCCGGAGGTGTGAACCTCATCTGGTCACCGAACCATTTCGTTGCCTTTTCCAAGGCCGGCATGTTGTCCAGGGAGGGGCGTAGCAAGGCTTTTGACGACGCAGCGGACGGGTACGTCCGGGGCGAAGGGGGAGCGATCCTGCTCCTGAAACCCCTGTCGAAAGCGCTGGCCGACCGGGATCCCATCCATGCTGTCATTCGGGGCATCGGCATCAATCACGGCGGGCGGACCAATTCGCTGACCGTGACAAATCCGGCGGCCCAGGCGGCGCTGATCAGGCAGGTGCACCGCGAGGCGGGCGCCAGCCCGGAGACGATCGATTATGTCGAGGCGCATGGTCCGGGAACGCCGCTCGGCGATCCGATTGAAATCTCCGGCCTCAAACAGGCTTTCTCGGCGCTGGCCGATGAAAACAACGTGGTCCTCGACCCCGGGACCTGCGGCATCGGCTCGGTGAAAACCAACATCGGCCACCTTGAAGGCGCTGCCGGTGTCGCCGGTATTGTCAAGGTGCTGGCCGCTCTCAGACATGAACGTCTACCGGCGAACTTCGGCTTCAAAGAGACCAATCGGCTGATAGACCTCTCTGGTTCACCATTCCGGATCCAGAAGGAAACGACAGGCTGGCCGCGGCGCGAGGCGCATCCGAGACGCGCCTGTGTCAGTTCCTTCGGCTTCGGTGGCAGCAACGCGCATGTGCTGCTGGAAGAAGCTCCACTCCGCGTGGTCACCTCGAAGCCTGCCAAAGTCCCCCTTGTTGCCGTTCCCCTGTCTGCCGCAAGTGCCGGACAACTGTCGCAATATGCGGTCGAACTCCTCCGTTTCCTGGAACAATGCGATCCGGATACCATTTCCGCGGCCGATATTGCCCGCACGTTTCAGGTGGCAAGAGAACCCATGGAGGCGCGATGCGTCTTCCTGGCCGATGATCTCGCAGGGCTGACCGATCTCCTGCGTCGGTATCTGATCGGGGCGGAGACCGAGGGCTGCGTCCTGCCCGCGGAGATGGCCGGGTCCGAAGATACAAAGGCAGGAGACCTTGTTGATCTGGCTCGGCGCTGGGCGGCGGGGGAGCCTGTCGATTGGCCCGGCGCAGCTGCGAAACAGCTCGGCGACCGCATCCATGCACCGGTCTATCCGTTCGAGCGGCAACGGCACTGGATGGATCTGTCGTTGGGGGCAAAGGACCTTGAGCCCGCGCCCCATCCGCTTCTGCACAGGAACACGTCCGGTTTCGACCGGAGCAGTTTCGAAACACGGCTGACTGGCGATGAATTCGCGCTGGCCGATCATCATGTCGACGGCCGGAAGGTGCTGCCCGGCGTCGCTTGCCTTGAAATGGCACGCGCGGCTGCCGACCTTGCCGGTGGCCTGCAAGCGCCCGCCTTCGCCATCGGCAATGTCGTCTGGTCCAGGCCGATTCTGGTCGGGGATCGGCAGGCGGTCACCGTGGAAACGGTGTTGGAGCGCGGCGAAAGCAGCGAGATCCGGTTCACGATCGGGACAACGGGAGATCGTTTCGAGGAAAGTGGTGACCGGAAGGCGCTGGTGCCCAATGCCAGCGGGATACTCCAGCCCCTGACGCACCCCAGACCGGAACAGGCAGACCTTGAGGCACTGAAAAGCCGGAGCACCGGCACGCTTGAGCCGCAGATCTGCTACGACTGGCTGCGCGCCAGCGGTGTCGATCACGGGCCGGCTTTCAGGGCACTTTCCAAGGTGATGCGCCTGGGCGGCGGCGAGGTGCTTGCGCAGATCAAGTTGCCACGTCGGCTGCTGCCTTCCCTTGAATTCATGCCGCTGCATCCCGTTCTCCTGGACGCAGCTATCCAGGCGTGGGTTGCGACCGGCAGTGAAGCTCCGGCAGGAGCGGCCGTGCCTTTCGCCTGCGGGAACATCGAAGTCCACGGGCAGTGCGAAACCCAAATGTGGGCCCATGTGCGCCTGAAGTCGGGCCAGGCTGCGAACGCGCCGGTTCGCACGCTCGATATCGATCTCCTCGACAAGAACGGGGAGCGGCGGATCGTGATCAGGGATCTTGCGCTCCGGGTGCTGAAACATGCGGCGACAGATCAGGGGGCAAGCGAGACGACTGGACCGCTGGTGATCGCGGACCTGCGCTGGCAGGCAACCCCGCTGCGACTTCGTCAGAAAAAGGGCGAGGACAGGGTTCGTGTGCTTACGGCCTGTTCGCAAGCCGATACCGAGGCCTTGGCCCAGAAAGTGGATTGGCAGGTCGAGACACTGCCCGATGTGTCGGATCTTGAAGACGCCAAGGCAGCCGAAACGCTCTTTGGTTTCCTGCACAAGCTCGTCAGGGAAGCTCTGGAACAGCGTCCGCTGCTGCCCGTCAATTTTCTGGTGCTGACCGAAGGCACTCTTCCGGCGACTGTAACCGCTCCCCTTGCCGTTCTTTTGAAGACCGCTGCGATCGAGAACCCCAAAATTTCCGGTCGGGTGGTCTCTGTCGAGGGGGCAACCACACCGGATCGCCTCCGCGCCATCGTGTCCGCAGAGATCGATGCCGACGACAGTCTTGTCCAGCTGCGATACGATGCCGGGGGCATACGGCGGACCTGGGTGCCGGTCCTTGAGGCGGCCGGGTCTGCGAGACAAAAGTTTGCCCTCGATCCGGACGGTGTCTACTGGGTCACTGGTGGTCTGGGCGGGCTCGGGCGGCTCTTCGCCGAATGGCTGGTCTCCAAGGGCGCGCGGAAGCTGGTGCTTACCGGTCGGCGCAAGAGAACCGACCGAGACACCAAGGCGTGGATGAAGGTGCTGGGGGAATCCGGCGCCCAGGCGATCTATCGGCCCTGTGACCTTGCGAAGACCGCCGATGCTGAGACGCTTGCAGAAAAGATCCAGAAAGAACTCGGACCACTGAAAGGCATCATCCATGCCGCCGGCGTCCTGGATGACGGCTATATCCTGACCCAGGACCCGAAACGCGCGGCTGGCGTTTTTGCACCCAAGGTCGCCGGAACCGTCAATCTGGATCGGGCGACAAAGGACGCCCCGCTGGACTTCCTGGTTTTCTGTTCGTCGATTGCTTCCGTCTTCGGAACTGCCGGGCAGGCTGTCTATTCCGGCGCAAATGCCTTCCTGGACGCCTTTGCCGAGGAGCGTACTGCCGAAGTCGCCGCGGGCAATCGGCAGGGACGGACAGTTGCCGTTGCCTGGCCGCTATGGGCCGAAGGAGGCATGTCTGCCGATGCAGCGACAATCGAAAGTCTGCGTCGCCGTCTTGGGCTGACGCCGCTGCCAAGCGACGCGGGACTTGCCGCGCTCGAGGCAATACTTTCGAGGAAGGGCGCGCCCTGTTGCACTGTGCTTCACGGCGACCTGGAAAGGGTCGGGGAGGTCTTGCTGGAGGTCGGGCAGACCAGCCCGGTAAAAACAAACCAGGCGCAGCCAAGCCCTGCGCCGTCGGCGTCTGCCTCAGCCTCTGTCTCTGGCACCACCTCCGGGACGGCGGGCCTCGACGATGCGGCGCTGCTGTCGAAGACCATCGACCATGTCCGTGCAATCCTCGCAGATGTGCTGGAAATGGATGCCGCTCGCATACGTGCAAACCGGAAGCTTGAGGAGTACGGCCTCGATTCCATCGCGATTGTCGAGAGCACCAACCGACTGGAAGAGACGCTCGGGCCCCTGTCGAAGACGCTGTTTTTTGAATATGTCGATCTGGAAGGTGTCGCGGGGCATATTGTGTCCGAGCATGGCGACGCGCTGAGGGCGCTGTTCGCCGAGGAGCACCCCTCAGAACCTGAACAGGCCGAGACGAGGCAAATGGCGGCCGGGTCCAGCCGGTCTGCCGCTGATGTCCGTTCGTCTGCACCAGTGAGCGATATGCAGGAGGCCCGGTCCCCCGCGGTTGAAATGGACGCGCGGCACGATATCGCGATCGTCGGCCTGTCGCTGCATGTGTCCAACGCCAGCACGCAGGACGCGTTCTGGAAGATGCTGTCGGAGGGCGTTCACGGCTTCGAGCCGGTGCCTGCCGAGCGCTGGAACAACGGCGCACTTCATCACCCTGAAAGGGATGTCCTGGGCAAGACGGTGGTCAGGACCGGGGCCTTCCTTCCCGATATCGACAAGTTCGACCCGCGCTATTTCCGCATCTCCCAGGCCGAAGCGGAGCTTATGTCGCCGGAGGTTCGTCTGGTTCTTCAGGCAAGCGTCGAAGCCTTCGAGGATGCGGGTTATTCCAGGGAAACGATGGCGCGGCGCTACGGCGGCGATGTCGCCGTGATCGTCGGTTCCATGACCAACGAATATGACCTTTACGGCTTCCAGAACATGCTGATGCGCGGGGCGCTGGCAAGCGGAAGCTACACGGGCACCGTGCCCAACATGGTGTCGTATTTCTATGGTTTCACGGGGCCATCCTATTTCTTGGACACCATGTGTTCGGCCTCCTCGACCTGCGTGCATGAAGCGGTGCATATGCTGCGGGCCGGGCGATGCAAGATGGCGCTTGCCGGCGGGGTCAGCCTGTTGCTGCACCCGCAGAAGCTGATCGCCACGTCCCAGGAGCATTTCACGTCCAAATCCGCAGACGTCATTCGCGGCTACGGCCTCGGCGCGGAGGGCACGATCCTGGGCGAAGGCGTCGGAGCGCTGGTGCTGAAATCGCTTGCCGACGCGGAGCGCGACGGAGACCATATTTACGGGGTCATCAAGGGCTCGGGGATCAGCAACGCCGGGGTGCGCAACGGGTTTACCGTGCCCAATCCGAACCAGCAGGCCGTTGCCATCGAGCGTGCCCTGGAAGACGCGGACATCACTCCGCAAACCATCGGCTATGTCGAGGGCCACGGTTCCGGAACGGCGCTGGGAGACCCGATCGAGGTCAAGGCGCTGACCCAGGTCTTCCGGAAATACACCGACGCGGTCGAGAGCTGCCCGATAGGGACGGTGAAAAGCAATGTCGCCCATCTGCTCGGCGCGTCCGGGCTGGCCGGCATCGTAAAGGTGCTGGCACAGCTCAAGCATGGGCAGCTTGCGCCCTCGCTCCATGCCGAAACGCTCAACCCGGACATCCCGTTCAAGACCTCGCCTTTCTACGTTCAGCGCGAACTTTCGCCCTGGAAGCGGCTGACGGATGAAACGGGAGCGGAGCTACCGCGCAGGGCCGGAGTGACCTCCATCGGCGCCGGTGGCATGAATTCCCATATCATCATCGAGGAACACCGGTCCGTCGAACCGGAGACCCTGCCGGCGCAGCCCGAACTTCTGACCTTCTCCGCGATGACGCCGGACCGGCTGAGGTCCGTGCTTGCGGCCTTCAGAGCTTTCCTGCACGGCCAGCCGCAGGCACGCCTCGCCGACGTCGCCTACACGCTCCAGGTCGGCAAGAACGAGCTGACGTCGCGCCTGACGCTGGTCGCTCGGGACAGGGAAGAGGTCTTGTCGGCGCTTGATGCCTTCCTCGCGGATGGCAGTGTGTCGACCGGCATGGTTTATGTCCCCTCCATTCTGGATGTCGATCCGCCGCAGGACAGGGAGGCGTTGAAGGCCGACTGTGCCGCCCGTCATCTCGAGCGTGTCGGGGAGGCCTGGTGCCATGGCGCGGATATCGACTGGGATAGCGTCAACGAAGGACGCGACCTGCGCCGCGTTGCCCTGCCGGCCTATCCGTTCGAGAAGATCCGCTGCTGGTACCAGGAAGAGCCGGATGCTCCTTCCGTCGTCAATCCGATCGGGGCCCGCTCGAAGATCCATCCCTTCATCGGCCTCAACTGTTCGGACGTGACGGGCCTGCGATACAGGACCGCGATCCATCTGAAGGAATTGCGCGACTACATCTATCTGGACGGCGGGCGCGAAACTATCCTGCCGATCGTTGCCGTCGACATCGCCTCTGCCGCCGCACGGATTGCAGGGATTGTCGACCGCCCCAGTGTGAGCGGCTTGCGCCTGAAGACCAACCCGGTCTGGACTGAGGTTGGCGAACTTGAAATCGAAGTGCATCCGGACCCGGCAGGCACGCGCCATGTCATCAGCATCGCCTGCGTTCTGGTCAGCGGAAAGCGCCTGGATTGGCTCCAGGCCTGTGTTTGCGACGCCAAGTTTGCCGATGGGGCGTCCGTCGACCTTGATGCCTTGCGCGCAGCGGCGTCCGAGAGGCTCGACCAGGCGGCGGTCTATGCGCAATTCAAGGAACGACGCCTCGCCTTCGGCCCTTATCTGGAGAGCGTCCAGCAACTCTGGCGTCTGCCGGACGCAGCCTTGCTGTGCCACCTGCGCGAAGACCCGCCGCAGCAGGATTTCTTCAAGAAGAATACCTCGTACCCGGCGCCCGTCCTGGGGGCCGTCTACCAGTGTCTGCTCCTTGCCGATGAGAGCCAGGGCGAACTGCTCGATGCAATAGACGCCGCCTCGTTCACGGGCGGAGACGTTCGTCATCTGCTGTGCCTTCCGGAAGGGGCTGGCTCCTACAGCGTCCAGTTGCTTGATCGGGAGGGGATTGTTCTGGGGCTTCTTTCCGGCCTTGCGACGACCAGCGGAACCGCGCCGGCCCGGGCCGTGGTAGAAGGACGGGAGATCGAGGCCACTCAACCTGCGCATGCCCGGCTTCGGCTTCAGGACGAATTAAGAGCGAAGGCCGCGGGGATCCTGAAGTTCGAGGCGTCAGATCTCGGGGCCCGGGAAGCCTTCCATGACCTCGGCTTCGATTCCATCTCGCTGACGCGCTATGCCAACGAAATCAGTGCCGCCTATGGCATTGATCTGTCACCGGCGATCTTCTTCGAATGCGAGCATATCGAGGCGCTGGCAGAGCACCTTGTGAACCGGTACGCGGTGAAATCGTCCGACCCGCAAAAAGAGGCGGTGCCGGTTTCCGCGATAGCGGCGCGGTCCCCGCAAGACGTGGTGACGTCTGGAAAGACAGCGGTATTTCGAACCTCAACAAAGCAAAAGGGCAACGAAGGGACCTCCGTCGACCGGATCGCCATTATCGGCATGGCAGGCCGGTTCCCCAGGAGCCCGGATGTCGAAACCTTCTTCGATCATCTGCTGGCCGGACGGGATCTCACCGGCGACCTGCCGCTGGATCGGTATTCCCCGGTTTACGCCGACCGTCTTCGCAGCGCCGGTTTCGCCCTGAGGGGTGGCTTCCTGGAGGATATTGACCGGTTCGACGCCGCCTTCTTCAAGGTCTCGCCGGTTGAGGCTGAAAGGATGGATCCGCAGCAGCGGCTGCTCCTGGAATCGGCCTGGCGGACGTTCGAGGGTGCCGGTTACGCACCGGAGGAGTTGCCACGTGACACGGGTGTCTTCATCGGCATCACGTCTCTTGATTACGCGGAGCTATGGCGTGCCGAAGGCTTGGCGACGGATGGGTATGTCGCCACCGGCAACTCGCTGGCGATGGCCGCGAACCGCCTGTCGCATCAGTTCAACCTGAATGGCCCGAGCCAGGCAATCGACACGGCCTGTTCAAGTTCGCTCATCGCGATGCTGCGCGCCCGCGACGCGCTCCTGTCGGGTAAATGCTCCATGGCGCTCGTCGGGGGGGTGAATCTTTGCCTCTCGCTGGAAAGCTTCGAGGGGCCGCACCAGGCCGGAATGCTGTCGCCGACAGGCCGTTGTCATGCCTTTGGCAAGGCTGCGGACGGGTATGCACGAGGCGAAGGCGTTGCGACGCTGCTGATGAAGCGGCTGGACCAAGCCGAGCGCGACGGAGACGACATCCTCGGCGTGATCGCAGGGGGCGCTGAAAACCACGGCGGCCGGTCGGGGGCGCTGACGGCTCCGAACGTCAAGGCGCAGGCCCGCCTGATCGTGGAGGCGATGACCGGGATCGATCCGGAAACCCTGAGTTATATCGAAGCGCATGGCACGGGAACGGAGCTCGGCGATCCGATCGAGGTCAATGGACTTCGCCGGGCCTATACGGAGATGCTGGGACAAGGCACATCCACCGGACAGACGATCAACCTGGGCACGGTCAAGTCCAATGCGGGTCATCTGGAGGCGGCTGCCGGCATGGCGGGGGTCGTCAAGGTGCTGATGGCGATGCGGCGGGGAGAGCTGCCGCCGACGCTGGAGAGCGAGCCGCTCAATCCGCATGTCGAGCTTGAAGGCAGCCCGTTCCGCATCCTGACAGCCCGGACGCCCTGGCCGGCGGACGTTCACGGAACACCGAGGCGGGCTGGCGTCAGCAGTTTTGGCTTCGGTGGAGCCAACGCCCATGTTGTCCTGGAAAGCTACGACAAGCCGTCGGGCGCTGTCAGGAAACCGCTTGCGCCCCGGCGGTTTGCCGAGGACCGTTTCTGGTTGCCAGGCGTGCAGCCAAAGCCCGCAGAGCGGGACTGCATGCTCTTCGCCTCGGATTGGGTCGCCGCCGAAGCAAAAGGGGAACCATTTCCGGGCCGGCGTATCGTTGTCGCCTGCGGTGTGATTGTCGGGGAAACCGCAAGCGCCGAGACGGTTCATCCGGTGTTGTCAGGTGAGGGGATTGCGGGAAAATACGAGAGGTCTGCCCGGCAGCTTCTCGATCTGGTTCGGCGCGAAATGGCGTTGCCGGGGCACGATCGGGTTCTCATTCAACTCGCTGTTCCTGCCAAAGGGGATGGCAACCTCTATGCGGGGCTGGGTGGCCTGCTTCAGACCGCTTCCCAGGAAGACCCCCGGATCAGGACGCAGGTCGTCGAAATTCCTGAAGAGGCGGACCCTGCGCAGGTGGCTGGTTGGCTGGCGCAGGAGAGCATTGCTGGTGGAGACAGCCATGTCCGCTATGTCGACGGGCAGAGAAACGTCCGCGTCTGGAAGGAACTCACCAAGAAACCCTCCGCACCACTCTGGCGCGACCACGGCGTCTACCTGATCGCCGGCGGCATGGGCGGTATCGGGCGGATCCTTGCGGAGCACATCGCAGGCACGGTCAGGAGCGCCGTGCTGGTCCTGACGGGGTCCAGACCGCTTGACGTCGAGCGCTCGGCCTTTCTTGGTGTGTTGCGTGAACTAGGCGCGGTCACCGCTTACCGGCAGGTAGACCTTGGCGACCCCGAAGCGGTCAAGGCCGCTGTCGATCACATCGTCGAAGTGCACGGACATCTGGACGGTGTTTTCCATTCGGCCGGCGTTCTGCGCGACAGCTTTATCGCCACCAAGACCCATGGCGATCTGTCCGCGGTTCTCAAGCCGAAGGTTTGCGGTGCATTGGCCTTGCGGGATGCCTGCGCCGGTCTCGATCTTGAGTCCTTCGTGCTCTTTTCCTCCCTCGCGGGTCCGTTCGGCAATCCGGGCCAGGTGGATTATGCGGCGGCAAACGGGTTTCTGGATGCGCTCGCCCGCTCTTCCTGCGGGTCGATAATGTCGATCAACTGGCCGCTCTGGGACGAGGGCGGCATGCGTGTCGACGATCCCACCAGGGAAGCCCTGTTTCGCCGAATGGGTCAGCAGCCCCTGGGAACTGCAGCCGGGCTTGAGGCTCTTGACCGATGCCTGGCGAACAAGGCCGAGCAAACCGCCGTTGTTGCCGGGGATGTGGATCGCATCCGCGCCTTCTTCGCCAAAGGGCAAGTGGATCGGAATGGAGCACCCGCCATAGCGTACGCCGGGACCCATGCGTCAAGGGTATCTCCGGCCGTATCCCGGGTGACGGCAGAGCCCGTGCTGGTCGAAAAGACCAGATCGCTGCTGAGAACGCTCCTTGCGAAGGTCAGCGGTCTTTCCGCCGCGCAGATCGACCCCCGGACGCCGCTGGAAGACTACGGCATCGACTCGCTGATGATCACCAAGCTCAACAACGAGCTTGGCAATGTATTCGAGGCGCTGCCGAAGACCCTGTTCTTCAGACATCGCACGCTCGCCGCAGTCGTCGACTATCTTGTCGATGCCCAACCGGCGGCCTGCGCAAGCTGGGCGGGCGTAGAAACCGAGACCCTGGAACCGGCACCCGTTTTAGCCGTTGCCAAGGAAACATCCGGCCGCGGCGGATCGCAGCCCTCCGAAGCGGAACCGATTGCCATTATCGGCATGAGCGGCGTCTATCCCGACGCGCCCGACCTCGACACCTTCTGGGAAAATCTTCTTGCCGGGCATAATGCGGTCAGAGAGATACCGGCAGACCGCTGGTCCCTGGACGGTTTTTTCGAACCGGACCCGGATAAGGCGGCCGCCGAGGGCAAAAGCTATTCCAGATGGGGAGCGTTCCTGGAAGGCTTTGCGGATTTCGATCCGCTGTTCTTCAAACTGTCCCCGCGCGATGCCGCTGCCATGGATCCCCAGGAGAGGCTGTTCCTGACGAGCGCCTGGCATGCCCTGGAAGATGCCGGTTACACGCGCGCGCGGCTCAAGAAAACTGCCGGCAGCGACCATGGCGGCGCCCGCGTCGGCGTCTTCGCCGGCGTGACCAAGACCGGTTACTCCCTCCATGGCCCCTTCGCCGCGCAAGGCGGGGCGACAGTGCGCCCGACGACGTCCTTTGCCGGAATCGCCAATCGCGTATCGCATGTCCTGGATCTTTCAGGTCCCAGCCAGCCGGTCGACACGATGTGCTCGTCGTCGCTTACCGCCCTCCACGAAGCCTGCGAGCATCTGCGCAGGGGCAGTTGCTCCATGGCGCTTGCGGGCGGGGTCAATCTCTACCTGCATCCTTCAAACTACGTCGAGTTGAGCGCTGCCCACATGCTGAGCCCTTCGGGACGCTGCAGCAGTTTTGGCGAGGGGGCGAACGGCTTTGTTCCGGGCGAAGGCTCCGGGTGTCTCGTGCTCAAGCCGCTGTCGCGCGCGCTTGCCGACGGAGACCGGATCCACGCTCTTATCCGGGGCAGCGCGGTCAATCACGGCGGACGAACCAACGGCTATACAGTCCCCAATCCAGATGCGCAGAGGGATGTCGTCCGCAGCGCACTGGAGCAGGCCGGTCTCAGTGCCAGGGACATCGGTTATATCGAAGCCCATGGGACCGGAACAAATCTCGGAGATCCGATCGAGGTCGATGGATTGGTCCAGGCCTTTGGGGCCGATACCAGCGACGAAAGGTTCTGTGCGCTCGGTTCGGTGAAATCCGCCATCGGACACCTGGAAGCGGCGGCCGGTATCGCGGGACTGACCAAGGTCGTTCTGCAGATGAAGCACCGCACCCTCGTGCCGACCCTTCATGCGGACCGGACCAATCCGAACATCGATTTCGATGGCACGCCCTTTTCCCTGCAACGCCAGGCAGGCCGCTGGTTGTCTTCGGGCCCCCGATTTGCCGGGGTCTCGTCCTTCGGCGCGGGCGGTGCCAATGCTCATGTGGTGCTGGAAGAATGGCGCGACCCCGCAGAGGAGAACACCGGCAGATCAGGCGAAGCCGAGCGGGAAATCGTTCTGCTGTCGGCACGCAGTGACGAGCAGCTGAAGGAAAGCGCGCTGCGTCTGCGGTCCTTCCTTCGCAAGGACGGCTCTGGTGGTGCCCGTCACCCGCTTGACCCTGCTGAACTCATCCGGAACATCTGCGAAAAGCTTGGGGCCCTGCTGGACGTCGGTTCCGATGCAATCGATCCGGACGAGAGCTTCGATACGCTCGGTCTGGACGCGTCGCACATTCCTGCTCTGCAAAAGTGGTGTCAGGAAGGCTTCGGCTATTCGCCGAGCCCGGCCGAACTGGATATGGCCGGATCGGTCAAGGGCCTCTCTGATCTTGTGCAGGCGAACGCAGCTGACGGCGCAGCATCCACGAGCCCCGCGCGGAGCCTTGGTGACATCGCCTATACGTTACAGGTCGGCCGTGAGCCGATGGAGTGCCGTCTCGGGCTCCTGGTGACGTCCATCCAGGAGCTGGAGACGGCTCTGGATGCTTGGCTTGCCGGCAAGGAAAGCCCGGTCCCGGTTCTGGCAAGTCAGGCTTATGACAGGCGAGGCGCGCTGGCGGGGCTTGCCGAAGATGAGGTCATTCAGGAGGTTGCGGAGAGGGCGTGGCAGACCGGCCGCTCCGAAACCATATTGCGGCTCTGGGTCGAGGGAGTGGACATCAACTGGGCAGACCTGCGTCTGGATAAGCCTGGTCGCATCATCTCGCTGCCAACCTATCCGTTTGAGAAAAACCGGTACTGGCTCCCGGCCGACAAGCTGGCTGTACAGGCCGGAGCAACGCTTCAGATCACCGAAGACAGTTCGAGCGGGATGCGGCAGCTTGTGGAAGCAAGGCGTGGCGATACGGACCTGCTCGGCACTGCCCGGACCGTTGACACCGCGGTAGCGTCCGTTCTTCAGGCCATTTTGCGGGATCTGCCGGAAGCAGACGTGATCCCGGCCTACCGGCCCTGGCTTGAGGCTGCGAATGCGCTGGTGTCGATGGAAGCGGTCACGCATCGCCAGTCCCTGGCCGAGGCCTGGTCGACCTGGGCGAGACTTGAGCGGGACGGCGCATCGCCGGCGCAGATGGCGCTCGCGGAAACAGCCTTGAAGGCCCTGCCGGAGATCCTGACAGGCAAGCGCCGAGCGACCGATGTTCTTTTTCCGGAAGGGCGACAGACGCTGGTGGAAGCGGTCTACAAGGAAAACCGGATCGCAGAACGCTTCAGTCAGACCGTGGCAGACGCAGCCGCACGACATGCCGCCGCCTGGGATGCATCGGTGCGCAAGCTGAACATTCTTGAAATCGGGGCAGGTACAGGCGGCACCAGCGAGCCGGTGTTCGAGGCCCTGCGTCCTTACTTCGACCGGATCGGCGTCTACACCTACACGGATGTTTCTCGGGCATTCCTGATCCATGCCGAGCGAAGCTACGCCAGCAGCGTTCCCTTTCTGAAGACGGCGCTTTTCGATATCGAGAAGCCGCTTGAAGGGCAGGGCATTGCGCGGGGAAACAATGATCTCGTCATTGCGGCAAACGTTCTGCACGCGACGGCGGACATTGTCTCCACCCTTGCCCGGGTCCGCGAAACGATGGCGCCCGGCGGGATGCTGCTGCTGAACGAGACCAGCAAGCCGACATTCTTCACCCATGTGACCTTCGGCCTGCTGGATGGCTGGTGGCGGTTCACCGATGCCGACCGGCGCATTCCCGGGTCGCCGTCGCTGACGGCGGAGCAATGGCGCAGGGCACTGGAGGACAGCGGCTTTGACTGGGTTGTCGGATCCGGAGAAGCCGAGCAGGACCTCGGTCAGCAGATCATTGTCGCGAAAGCGCGCGCCGAACTGTCGCAAGCCGCTACTGCCACTCCGGCCGGGGCGAACGTATCCTCGGACAGGCAGCCCCTGCGCCAAGTTATTCTGCAGGCACTGGGCGAAACGCTCAATATCGCGCCGGCGACGATCGATCTGGAGAAAAGCTTTGCGGACTACGGACTGGATTCGATCCTGGGGGCCGAATTCAGCCACCGGCTGCGAAAGATGCTGGGGATCGAATTCAGCCAGACAGACCTCTTCGATTTTGCCAGCGTCGCGAAACTTGAAGAACATCTGAAGACCCTTCACCCGCAGCCTGCCCACCCGGGCGCAGACGCTTTCCCCGATCCTGCGGATGCAAGCGTGACGCCGACAACCGCCCGGAGCGGCGGTCAGGAAGCACCCGCGATGAATGACCGGGGACGCGAACCGATCGCGATCATCGGGGCCAGCGGGCGCTTTGCAGGGTCGGATACTCTCCATGCCCTGTGGACCCATCTCAGCGCGGGCCGTGACCTTGTCGAGCCAGTCAGCCGCTTCGACCTCGCGCGCTTCTACGAGGACGTCGATCACGCCACATACGGCAAGCACGGCAGCTTCCTGGACGATGTCGCTTGTTTCGACCCGGTCTTCTTCGGCATTTCCGGCGTCGAGGCCACCTACATGGATCCGCAGCAGCGGCTGTTCCTTGAAGAAGCCTGGCGAACGCTGGAAGCTGCCGGACACGCCGGTGAAGATGTGGTCGGTAGCCGCTGCGGGGTCTTTGTTGGCTGCGCTCACGGGGACTATCAGGAGCTGTTCACGAAGCAGCCACCGGGTCAGGCCTTCTGGGGCAACACGACATCGCTCATTCCGGCGCGGATTTCCTATTGGCTTGATTTGAAAGGCCCGGCTGTCGCCATCGATACGGCTTGTTCAAGCTCGCTCGTCGCCCTGCACACGGCCTGTCAGAGTATCCGGAATGGCGAATGCGACATGGCACTTGCGGGCGGTGTCTTCGTCCAATGTTCGACGCGTTTCTTCCGCTATGCCAACGCCGCCCAAATGCTTTCCCCTTCCGGACGCTGCGCGGCCTTTGGTGAAGGTGCCGACGGAATCGTTCCGGGAGAAGCGGTCGGAGCTGTACTTCTACGGCCGCTTGCCGATGCCATCGCGGACGGCGACACCATTCTCGGTGTCATTCGCGCCTCAGGCACCAACCAGGATGGCACCACCAACGGTATCACGGCCCCGAGCGCAGCGTCGCAGGAACGGTTGATACGGCAGGTATACGAGGATCACGGCATCGATTTCGGGAGCATCGACTATGTCGAAGCCCACGGCACGGGCACGGTGCTTGGCGATCCGATCGAACATGCCGCCCTTGTTCGGGCCTTTAGCGATGTGAGCGAGCGGGACATCTTTCTTGGCTCGGTAAAGTCGAATATCGGCCACGCAACCACGGCGGCTGGTTTTGCGGGCCTGGCCAAGGTCCTTTTGAGCCTTCGGGAAAAGACCATTCCGCCGACGCTGCATTTCGGGAAGGGCAATGCGGCCATCGATTTCGGCAAGGGGCCGTTCAAGGTCAACAAAGGCTGCGTCCCGTGGCCGTCGCGGCCGGAGGGACAGCGCCGTGCGGCCATCAGTTCCTTCGGCTTCAGCGGCACCAACGCCCATGTGGTGATTGAGGAGGGCCCCACACCCGATGTGCATCGCGAACCAGCCTCCAGTCAGCTGTTCGTGCTGTCGGCTCGCACACCTGAACAACTCAGGGAGCTGGCGGGGAACCTTGCAGGCCATATCGAGGAGCACCCGGAGCTGCTTGCCGAAGACGTCTCATTTACTCTGATTGCGGGCCGGCGTGCTCTATCGCACAGGCTCTTCCTTGTAACTGACAGTCTTCAGACGGCAAGCGCTGCGATCAGGGCCTGGCTCGCGGGGGATGCGGACTCGGGTGTCGAAGTGCGTGAGATGACAGGGGAGCGCGGTGGCGAAGCTGAGGGTTCAGCGCCTCCGCAGGCGCTGGATGGCAAACAGCGAACGGCAGACCTGACAGCCCTCGGACGGCAGTTCCTTGCAGGCGCGCGGCTCGATCCCGAACAGCTTTTCACCCGGCCACGCCGCCGCGTGCCGCTGCCTGTCTATCCTTTTGCCAGTAAACGCTATTGGGTCGATACGGAAAGACCGCAGAGGCAGCCGGTTGCCGAAACAGGCGCCGAGGTTGCCAAATCACAACAACCCCAATCGCAGCCACCGGCATTGCCGGAAACATCTGAGCGTCAGGCCAGTGACAGGGTAAGGCTCTCCCGGCCTGCCGCGATGTCTCTGCGCTCAGCCGATGCCGTGGTTTCGGAAAAGATTGTTCTGTCACCGCTCGTCCCCACGTCTTTGAAAGAGGACCCGACCGGGCGTGTGGAGCGCCGTGCGGACACTGATGGCGTTCGCGTTCTGGAGCTCTCGGGGGACTGGTGCAAAGCGCTTTCGAGCGGTCTGACGCGAGAGCTGGAGGCCGCAAGCGCGGATGAGACAGTTCGTGTGGTCGTCCTGGCTGGCGAGAGAGCGTGGCAAGCGGGGGCCGGGACGGTGAGCGATTTCGATCCCGAATGTGTCGTGAATTGCGCGCTGCCGGTGATTGCTGCAGTCCGTGGCGGGGCGAACGGGCAGGCAGCAGGCCTTGCTCTCCTGAGTGATTTCGTTGTCGTGGAAACCACTGGTCAGCTGATCGGTTTTCCGGTGCCGGCGAGCAAGCTCGCAAAGCATCTCTGCGACCGGCGGCTTGCACCGGAAAACAGCCTACTGCGCGTTCCCGCAAGCGAGGTCGAAGATGCGGCCATGGCCCTTGCGCGGGAGATCGCGGAAGGACCGCGCGAGGCGCTTTCACTGCTCAAGCGCCACATGCGCCAAGACCTGCCGCTGCTTCTGGCCGACCTGAAACCCGATCAAAAGGCACCCGGCTTGCCGGAAGGGCTGCCAGTAGAACCGACGCGGGCGTCCCGAAACGTTCCTCTCAAATCGGACGTGATGCGTCTGGAGCTGTTTGACGACGGTGTCGTGCTGGTCACGATGGACGAGCGGGCGAACCGCAACATGTTCACGCCGGCCTTTATGGACGGACTTGAGGAAGCCTTTGCAAAGATATCCGAGCTTACCGACGCAAGGGTCGTGGTCCTGACAGGTCATGACAACTATTTCGCCTGCGGCGGCACCAGGGACGGCCTTGCCGACCTGCAAAAGGGCGGGAGCCGGTTCACCGACCGGCGGATCTATTCCTTGCCGCTAGAGTGTGAGCTGCCGGTAGTCGCTGCAATGCAGGGGCATGGCATCGGGGCCGGCTGGTCGCTTGGCATGTATTGCGATCACGTCATCCTCGCGGCTGAAGGCCTCTATCACAGCAACTATCTCTGGTACGGCTTTACACCGGGCGCCGGAGCAACCCTGATCTTCCCGCATCGCCTCGGCGACGAGCTTGGGCGCGAAATCCTCTTCAGCGCTCGTCAGTACCGCGGACGCGACCTGGGTGACAGGTCTGCGCGTCTCACCGTGCGCCCGGCTCGGCAGGTCCTGGAGACCGCCCTCACGGCAGCGCATGAGCTCGCACGCGAAAGCCGGGAGAGCCTCATCGCCGCCAAGGAAAAGGCAGTGCTTCTTCTGCGGGGCCGGCTCGACATGGTGCTGGAACGCGAACTGGCGATGCATGAAAAGACTTTCATCGGCAACGACGCGGTCCGCCAACGCATCGCGGAAAAATTTGGCGAGGACACCGGAGTGCCCGAACTTGAAAAAGACGGGGTGGTTGCGCCTGTCGACGCCACCGCTCTTCAAGCCGATCTCGTTAGGTCGCTAGCCGAGGACCTGATGATCGATGTCGCGGACATTCGTCTGGAAGACAGTTTCCTCGACCTCGGTCTCGATTCCATTCTGGCGGTCACGTGGATCCGGAAACTCAATGCGCTCTTCGAAATCGATCTGCCTGCGACGGTCATTTATGCGCACCCGACGGTGAAGGCCCTGATCACCCACGTGGCATCCCTTGCCGGTGTTCGACGCGACAGCATCCCCTCAGTCCAAGCCCGGCAAGCGACGAAGCCTCCGGAGAGTGGGAAAGCCGATGCGAAAGACGCCGCCGTTCAGGAGGAACTGCGAGCCGAGATCGTTGCGTCTCTCGCCGAAAACCTCATGCTGGATCCGGCCGATATCACCGACAGTGCCGGGTTCCTGGACCTCGGCCTCGATTCAATCCTGGCGGTGACCTGGATCCGTAACCTGAACGAGCGCTACGAAATCAGCCTGCCGGCAACCGCGGTCTATGCGCATCCGACCGTCGGTGCGCTGGTCAGGCATGTCTGTGAACTTGTGCCGGCTGCGGAGATGCCTGAACCTGTTGCCGCGCCGACGTTCCCGGAAGCGGAGGACCGTCCCGTTCCCCGTTCCGCATCTGCGGTCCACGTGGCAGAGACCATCCATTCCGGTGCGGACTTGGCCGAGGATCGATTGGAGGCAATTGCGATAGTCGGAGCATCGGGCAAATTCCCGAAGGCGGAGGACCTTGCCGCGTTCTGGCGAAACATCGCCCAAGGCCGTGATTGCATAGAAGAAGTGCCCGGGTCGCGCTGGGACATCGGCCGCTATTTCGATCCCGATCCCCAGGCCCCGGGCAAGACCTACTGCAAGTGGATGGGCGCGCTTGACGATGTTGCAGCCTTCGATGCGCGTTTCTTCAACATAACGCCGCTGGAAGCGGAGCTTATGGATCCACAGCAGCGCCTTTTCCTGGAAACGGCCTGGCATGCGATCGAGGATGCGGCGATCAATCCGTCGAGCCTCTCCGGCAAGCGCTTCGGCGTCTATGTTGCCTCCGGTCCGAGCGGATACGAAGACCTGATCGACCAGCGCAATACCTACAGCCTGCTTGGCAGTTCCGGATCAATCCTGGCGGCCCGCATATCCTATCTGTTGGACCTGCGCGGCCCGTGTCTTTCCATCGACACGGCCTGCTCCAGCTCGCTTGTCGCGACCGCTCAGGCCTGCGAGGCGCTGTTATCCGGTACCTGTGACATGGCGCTTGCCGGAGGGGCCTGTGTGCTGGTCGGGCCGAACATGTTCATCGACACGGCCAAGGTCAGCATGCTGTCGGCAGATGGTCGCTGCTACTCATTTGACGAGCGGGCGAACGGGTTCGTGCCGGGGGAAGGCGTCGGAGCCGTTGTCCTGAAGCGTCTGACGGATGCGGAACGGGATGGCGACCCGATCCACGCTGTCATCCGTGGTTGGGGTATCAATCAGGACGGACGCACGAACGGCATCACGGCGCCCAACCCGAAGGCTCAGACGGCACTGATGAAGGACGTCTACGAGCGCTTCGACATCGATCCGGGAACCATAGGTCTCGTCGAATGCCACGGCACCGGAACGCCCCTGGGAGACCCGATCGAAGTGGAAGGTCTGACCGATGCCTTCAGCGCCGTGCCTGCTGACGGCCGCTGCGCCATCGGCTCGGTAAAGAGCAATATCGGCCATGTCCTTGCCTCTGCCGGTATTGCCGGTGTGTTGAAGGCCATGCTGTCGCTGGAAAACCGGCAGATCCCGCCCTCGATCAATCTGAAGACCCTGAACAGCCACATCCCGTTCGACAGGACCCCCTTTGCCGTCAGCCGGTCTCTGTCGGCCTGGGAAACTCCGCGGGATGGCCTGCCAAGGCGCGCCGCCGTCAGTTCCTTTGGTTTCAGCGGCACCAACGCTCATCTGGTGCTGGAAGAATATCGTTCAGTCGCCAGCGCGGAAGGCGGCACCACGCCGCTGATCTTTGTGCTCTCCGCCCGGGACCGGGATCGCCTGATCGAATACGCGTCCCACATCGAGTGCTTCATTGCTGGCGAACCGGATCTTGATCTGGAGGCCTTCGCCGCGAGCCTCCAGACCGGCCGGCCTGATTTCCGGGAGCGTCTCGCGTTCGTCTATTCCGGCAGGGACGATCTGCTGCGCAAACTCGCCGCAGCGACAGTCGGTGCCGATCTCGAGGGGGTGCATCTGTCTTCCGGCGACGATGCGGCAACAAGCCTGTTCTCCGCGGATGATGACGCGGGCACGCTGGTTCGCAAATGGTTGGCCTCCGGAGACACGCAGCAGATGGACAAGGTCGCGGAGCTTTGGGCGAAGGGGCTTGAAATCGATTGGCCCACACCATCCTGCAAACGTCTGCATGTGCCTGGCTATCCCTTTGCGCGCTCACCCTATTGGGTGCCGGTCTCCAGCGACCCGCAACCTGGCGCGGAACTCGTGCAGGAGGTAGCAACAGGACCACTGCTTGGCGTTCAGCCCTCCGAAGGCGAAATCGGACGGATCACGCTGCGTATCAACGGGGACGAGCCCTATCTGACAACGCATCTGACAGGTGAGGCGCGCTTGATGACCGGCCTTTACCTGCCGGAGATGGCACGCGGTGCCCTGGAGCGGTTGTCTGGAAAACCCGTTTCCGGCCTTACGCAGTTGATCTGGGGCAGGCCGGTCGCCATCAACGGCAAACCGCGTGACCTGACATTCGTGGTCATGTCGGATGCGGAGGGTCTGCTCTACCGGGTGGAGGCGGATGGCGACGAAGAAAGTCCGTGTCATTTGGGCTCCGGAGCATTCGGCCCAAATACGGGCGAGGCGCGCAAGTCCATCGCGTTTGACGAGGCGCTTCCGGGCCGAGATGTCTCGGAACCCTACCGCGCCTTCGCCGAACGCTGCTCGGTTCATTCAAGTCCGCCAACGCCGGAAATGGCACGCGTTTCGGAGGTCTCCCTTGAGTCAGACGTGCTGACCGCAAGGGTGGAGCTTTCCCAACGCGCTGCGCCGGAGCGTCGGGACATTCTGTTCGATCCGTATCATCTCGATGCGGTCTGGCGGTTGCTGGCTTTCCATAACGGCGGCTGTGTCGCCGATGCCGGAGACGCCAATGCCCTGAGTTTTCCGCGCAGCATGGAATCCATGACCGGATTCGCAACGGCTGGAGACCGTGGGCTTGTCAGAATTGTTCCGCGGCCGGCCGGTTCGGGGCCTGTATCCTATACGGTCGAGCTTTACGGTGCCGACGGCGCTGAGGCTCTGCGCCTGGAAGGCGTCCGGGTGACGGCACTGGAACGCAGCCGGGATATTCGGATCAGGGAGGAGCTTCGCTCATGAACCGTTCACCCAGCAAGGTTGCGATCATCGGCGGCGGCCCGACCGGCATCGGCGTCGCGCGCGAACTGATCGATGGCGGTATCGACATCGATCTCTATGAGGCGGAGGCCGATTTCGGCGGTGTCTGGAACGGTGACGCTGCTTGCGGCAGGACCTACGAGTCCCTCCATCTGATTTCGCCGAAATTCAACACCCAGGTCGCCGACTTTCCGATGCCGGAGGACTATCCTCCCTATCCGAACCATCGCCAGATGCTGGCCTATATCCGTTCCTACGCGAAGGCCTTCGGTATCTATCAGCGTGCGTCTTTCAATGCGGCGGTCGAGACGCTGACACAGGAGGGCGACGGCTGGCGCCTGAAGACCAGCGCTGGGCACGACATCCTTTATCCGCTGGTGATCGTCTGCAACGGCCTGCAAAGGGTACCGCGTTTTCCAGAGCCGGCCATACCCGGCCAATTCTCCGGCGAGGTGCTGCATGCGCGCGACTACAAGTCGGCCGACCTGCTACGCGGAAAGAGGGTGCTGGTCGTCGGCGGTGGCAACTCGGGCTGCGATATCGCCGTTGACGCCATCAGGACGGCTGAGACCGTTCTGCACAGCACGCGGCGGGGCTATTACTACCAGCCGAAATTCATCTCCGGAAAACCCACGCCGCAATGGATGATGGAACTCGGCAACAAGTTCGCCACCAAGGAAGAAACGCTCGCTTATATCGAGGAAGTCTTCCGGCTCGCAGGGTACGACGGCACCGACTACGGGCTTCCGAAACCGGACTATCCACTTGATGCCGCCCATCCGGTCATGAACTCGTTGCTGCTTTATCATATCGGCCATGGTGATGTTGCGCCGAGAGGCGCCATCGAGAAATTCGACGTCAAGACAGTGCATTTCAGGGAAGGGCCTCCGGCAGAAATCGATCTTGTGCTTTATGCTACGGGATACAGCCGCGAGTTCCCGTTCCTCGACCGGTCTCTGCTGGAGTGGAAGGGCAGCATTCCCGACCTCTTCCTGCATTCTACGCCGCGCAATCTGGACAACATCCTGTTCATGGGCTTCATCAACGCCGCGGGTGGACTGGGGGACGGGCTGAAAACCCAGGGCCTTTTCGTGCTGAACTATGCCAGGGCGTTCTTCGGCAGGACCGCCGGACTGGAGCGGTTCCTCGCCGCGAAGAAATCCGATGCCCCGGATCTCGGCCAGACGTATTTCATCGACAGCTACCGGCATCAGTGGGAAGCGGATCTCTGGAAGTTGCTCGGCCACATGCGCCATTATCGGGACATGCTGGCCGAAGAGGCCCCGGTTCAAAGAGAGGTCGCCCTGCGATGAGTACCGGATCCGGCGACGACCTGCGCGCCCGAATGGCGAAACTCCTCGACAAGGAGCTTGTCGAGCGGGCCAGCATGCGCGTCGCGTCCCGGGCTCATGAGACGAAAGCGGACAGCTCTTCGCCAGAGACGACCGGTGAGAGCAGCATCTCCGACCGACTGGCGCTCGATGTCTTTCGGATTGCAGCCGCCGCCTTGCGCATGCCCGAGGAGCAACTGGAGCCGCAGGAAAATCTCGCCAACCTGGGTGTCGACTCCATCGCGATCACCGAGATCATGGTGCAGATCTCCCGCCATTTCGGGATCTCCGTCGCGCCGACCACCTTCTTTGAGGCGAAGCACATTGACGACTTGAGCAGTATTCTGCTGGAGCGTTTCGGCACGCCGATTGCGGCACATTACGCAAAACACGACGCAGCCCAGACGTCCCCGCCAGCTTCGCAGAAGCCCGCAACGTCCGCGGCAGAAACCACCCCTGTGCCAGCAGCATCAGCCGGCGACGACGATCTGGGCGGGGAAGAACCGTGGATCCGCCGCCAACGCGCGGCTGCGGGGGCACCTGCCGCAAGACTGCGACGCCCTGCAGAACCGGAAAGCACGAAGGATGCTGCAGACGATGCGCCGATTGCCATCGTGTCGATGGAGGGCATGTTCCCGCAAAGCCCGGATCTGGAGACCTTCGAGGCTCACCTGAAGGCCGGAAAGGATTGCATCAAGGAAGTTCCGGCCGACCGTTGGGACTGGCGGGCGGTCCACGGTGATCCGAAAAAGGGTCCCTTCACCGACGTCAAATACGGCGGTTTCGTTCCGGACGTCGATCATTTCGATGCAAGCTTCTTCAACATCTCCCCGCGCGAAGCGGAACTCATGGATCCGCAGCACCGCCTGTTCATGGAGTGCGTCTGGAGCCTGATCGAAAAGGGCGGCTATGCGCCGGGGTCTCTGGCCGGCCGGAAAATCAGCCTGTTTCTGGGCATCAATCTGCTCGATTACACCGACATGGTGAACCGCGCGGGCATCATGGATGCCCAGCAGCTCACCGGCCTGGGACATGCGTTCTGTCCGAACCGCCTGTCGTTCCTTCTGGATATCCACGGGCCGAGCGAAGTGATCGATACAGCCTGTTCCAGTTCGCTGGTGGCCATTCATCGCGCCGTGATGAGCATCCGTCACGAAGGCTGCGAAATGGCGATTGCCGGCGGCTCGAACCTGATGCTTTCGCCAACGCAGCACATCATGTTCTCCAAGGTCGGCATGATCACGCCGGACGGGCGCTGCAAGACCTTTTCAAAGGACGCCAACGGCTATGCCCGGGCGGATGGTGTCGGAGCCGTGCTTTTGAAGCGCCTCGATCTTGCCGAACGGGACGGCGATCCGATCCTTGGCGTCATTCGGGGATCGGTGGAACATCACGGCGGCGGTGCGACCTCTCTGACCGCCCCGAACCCGAAGGCACAGGGCCGTCTTATCGTCGAAGCCCACCGGCAAGCCGGTGTCGATCCCAGGTCCATCGGCCTGATCGAGTGTCATGGCACGGGCACGCCGCTCGGCGACCCCATCGAGGTGGAGGGATTGAAGCTTGCATTCAGCGAGCTCTACCGGGACTGGAATCTTAATCGACCAGACGCGGCGAAAATTGGTCTTGGTTCGGTCAAGTCCAACATCGGCCACGCGGAAACGGCAGCGGGTGTCGCCGGACTGATCAAGGTGCTCCTTGCCATGAAGAGCGGGACGCTCTTCCGGACACTGCACTGCGCAGAACCCAATCCTCTGCTGGATCTTGCCGGTAGCCCCTTCTATCTGCTTCAGGACGAGGCGGGCTGGAAGAGGCCGCTAATCGACGGCAAGGAGGTCCCCAGGCGCGCCGGCATCAGCTCTTTTGGAGCCGGCGGCGCCAACGTGCATCTGGTGATCGAGGAATATTCTGAGCCGGAGCGTCGGTCTTCACAGTCCAGGAACGGCCCTTTCGTGGTTCCCGTTTCGGCGAAAACCGAGCCGGCGCTGTTGCAGGCGCTGACCCGGCTGTTACCCGCGGTCCGGCAAAACGATCTGGCGGACCTTGCCTTTACGCTTCAGGACGGGCGCGATGCGATGCGTCACCGCGTTGCCTTCGTGGCTGCCGACCGGGAGGACCTTGCCGCAAAACTGGAAGCGTTCCTTGCGGGGAACGGCAGTATCGCGGAACGGGGAACCGTTGCGGCCGGCCGTAGGGAAAAGGCCCAGCCGCTCGATCCCTCGGGAAAAGACCCGACCGCGATTGCCCGGCATTGGGTGTCCGGCGGGGAGGTGAAATGGCCGGAGCTCCACGCCGGAGCTTGCCCGCGCCGCATTCCACTTCCGGGCTATGCCTTCCAGCGCAAGCGCTACTGGTTGCCGGACGTGGACACCGGAGCCGAGGCTCCCAGGGTGTCGCTCACGCCGGTTGCGACCGGCGCCGGGGTCTATCAGCTGTCGTTGACCGGTAACGAGTTCTTTCTGAAGGACCACAAGGTCGAAGGCTCGCCGGTTCTGCCGGGGGTCGCCTATCTGGAACTGGCGCGAGCTGCAGCTGTTCAGGAAGGTATCGCAAACCCGGCTCTCCGGCAGGTGGTCTGGATGGCACCGCTCGTGGTCGAAAAACCGGTTCCGATCACCTGCGAATTTTCAGGTCTCGGGGACGGGCACCTGCGCGCGGAGATTTTCAGCACAACGGAAAACGGCGAACGCCTTCTGCATGCCCAAATGCGGGTTGCCGCCGATATGGAGGCAACCGAACTCTCTGTCGATCTGGACAGTCTTCGAGGCAAACCGGCAACCCGTCTGGGAGCTCGCGAGGTCTATGCCGGCTTCGACGCCATGGGGCTGGTCTACGGACAAGGCCATCGCGCGATCACGGATCTTGCCGTTACCCAGGACGCCTCAAGGGGCGGGGAAGTTCTTGCCAGACTTGAACTTCCAGGAAGCGTCGAGGCAGGTTTCGCCGATTTCGGTCTGCACCCCAGCCTCTTGGACGGAGCGCTGCAAGCGGCAATCGGTCTGGCACTGGATGCCTCCGGCAAAGCTCCCGAAGCGGCTGCCCTGCCGTTCTCAGTCGAGGGCGTGAAGATCTTTGGCGCCTGCGAAAAACACATGTGGGCGCATGTCCAGCAACAGGCGGGCGCAGGCTCAGGCTTGCGCAAGATTGATATCGACCTGATCGACGAACAGGGAAGGATCCGCTTATCCCTGCAAGGGTTCACGACGAGAGCGCTTGACCCGACCGCGGACAGCGCGCCGCTGCGCTTCAGACCGCGCTGGCGTCCGCTCAATGCGGTGGTAGCACCTGTGCAAAGCGGGCGGCGCATCGTGCTTCTTCCAAAGGAAGTCGGGAACATTGAGGAGCTGGCGGCACTGCTGCCGGACCAGGACATTCATCCGCTTCAGGACGATCCTGTCGCTTCCCTTGATCAACGTTTCCTGCAGCTGGCCAACCAGATCCTGAGCATCGCTCAAGCGGAACTGGCTTCGGGACCTTGCCAGATACAGCTGGTTCTCGGGCCAGAAGAAAACAGCAGCGCCCTCGCCGGTCTGGCGGCCATGCTTCGCAGCATAAGCCGTGAACATTCGGCTTTTCGTGGCCAGGTTCTGGTTCTCACGGATCGATCATCCTCTGCGGATCTGGCGGAGCAATTGAAGAAGGCCGCCGGCGCGTCCGCAGGATCTTGCCTGAAGACGACGGGAAAAGACCTGTCGCTGGAAGTTTGGGAAGAGGTCTCGGCCACGGCGGAACCGGCGTCCTTGCCGTGGAAATCCGATGGTGTCTATCTCGTCACCGGCGGGACTGGCGGGCTTGGGATTACGCTTGCCCGGGAAATCATCAAGACGGTCCCCGGTGCGACGGTCGTTCTTGCGAGCCGGAGCCAGCCAAAGCCCGAGATAGCTGACTGGATCGCCGAGACACCGGCACTGAATCACAGGATTGCGGACTTTTCCGATGTCCGGTCGGTCGAAAACCTCGTGCAGCACATCCGGGGAGAATACGGCAGGCTGGATGGTGTCATCCATGCAGCAGGCGTCATCCGGGACGAGGTGGTCCTGCGCAAGACCCCGGAGCAGCTCGCCGATGTGCTGGCTCCGAAGGTAACAGGTGCGGTGGCCCTGGACAGGGCGATCGGCAACGCGCCGCTCGACTTCCTGGTGTTCTTCTCCTCGATCTCCGGCATTGTCGGCAATGTTGGTCAGGCCGACTACGCAGCGGCCAACAGTTTCCTCGACGGTTTTGCCGAAGCGCGTGAGACCCGGCGCAAAGCGGGCACATGTCACGGCAAGACGGTGTCGGTCGCCTGGCCGCTCTGGCGCGAGGGCGGCATGTCGCTCGCACCAGAGCAGGAAACCCTGATGCGGCGGACAACCGGCCTCGTGCCGCTTGAAACGCGCCAGGGCCTTGATGCGCTTTACTCCGTCCTGGGCGGCGTGGAACCGCGCCTATTGATCGCATCAGGGGAGGGCAATCGCATCCGGCGTTTTGTCGGTGACGCCTTCGAGCAGCGATCCGCTGATGTTGCGATGCAGGCAAACACCGAAACACCTGCGGAAAGCCGGCCGCCCGTCGCGACCGGCAGCCTGCGCCGGATGATCCTTGCAAGCCTGATGGAGGAAGCCGGTGCGCAGCTGAAGGTCTCTGAAGAGGACCTTGAGCCGGATGAGGAACTGACCGAATACGGCTTCGACTCCATCGGCTTCACTCAGTTCGCGAACCGGCTGAATGACCGCTTTGGGCTGGAGCTGACGCCAACCGTCTTCTTTGAATATCCGACGCTTGACGGCTTGGCGGATTACCTTGCGGGCGAAGAAGCTGCCGCGATGAGCGCGGTCTTCGGTGCCCCTGCGGCTGATAGCGCAGACAGGGCAGGGGTCGAAGAGGATGCCGGAGACTGGGCAGGCGCGGTCGCACCCGCGGATGCAGGCGAAGCTGTCAGCGCCGTGGCACCTGCAAGGGTGCGGGCTTTTGACATGCCGGAGGCTCGGCAGGCCGCGAATACCGATGCTGGCCAGGTGGCCATTATCGGAATGAGCGGACAGTTTCCGGGCGCACCCGATATCGATGCTTTCTGGAACGTCCTGAACGAGGGCAGAAACACCATCAGCGAAGTGCCGCCCGAGCGTTGGGACTGGCGAGACTATTGGGGAGATCCCCTGTCCGAACCCGGCAAGGGCAACGTCAAATGGGGCGGCTTCATTGAGGATCTGGCCGCCTTCGACGCGACCTTCTTTGGAATATCCGCACCGGAAGCCCGGATGATGGATCCCCAGCAACGCCTGCTGCTCACCCAGGCCTGGCGCGTGATGGAAGATGCGGGCTACGTTCCTTCCGCGCTGGCAGGCTCCGATACCGGGGTCTTCATCGGGACTGCGGATACCGGTTACAGCCGCCTCATCGCGGACAATGGCACCAAGGTCGAAGGGTATTCGATGACCGGCCTGGCTCCGTCGCTCGGACCGAACCGGATCAGCTACTTTTACGATTTTCACGGCCCGAGCGTTGCGGTTGAAACAGCTTGCTCCAGCGCGTTGATCGCGGTCCACCGTGCAGCCGAAGCAATCCGCGCCGGACATTGCGCGTCGGCCATCGCGGGGGGCATCAACACGCTGCTGCTGCCGGAAGCCTTCGTCGGCTTTTCCAAGGCCGGCATGCTGTCGCCGGAAGGGCTCTGCAAGCCATTTTCCAAACGGGCGGACGGCTACGCTCGTGGCGAGGGCGTCGGGCTAGTCTTCCTGAAGCTGTTGTCGCACGCGGAACGCGACGGCGACAGGGTTCTGGGAGTGCTTCGCTCGAGTGCGGAGAACCACGGCGGTCACGCCGCGTCGCTGACAGCGCCCAATCCGAAAGCCCAGGCAGATCTCATTCGCACCGCCTATCATCGCGCCGGAATAGACCCCCGAACGGTCGGATATATCGAGGCGCACGGTACGGGTACGCCTCTCGGCGACCCGATCGAGATCGAAGCGTTGACCGCCGCCTTTGCCGGTCTTGCAAGCGATGCCGAAGCCGTCTTCGGACCTGCTCCGGAACAGAGCTGTGCCATTGGCTCGGTAAAATCGAATATCGGCCATCTGGAGCTTGCCGCGGGGATCGCCGGCCTTATCAAGGTCCTGCTGCAGTTGCGACACGGGAAGATCGTGCGCTCGCTCTACAGCGATGACCTGAACCCCTATTTGAAACTGCAGGGCAGCCCCTTCCACATAGCGCAGCAGGCCGAAGACTGGCCCCATGTCGTCGACAGCGACGGCAACTTGCTGCCAAGGCGGGCGGGCGTCAGCAGTTTCGGGTTCGGCGGCACCAACGCCCATGTCGTTTTGGAGGAATACCTGGCGCCACATCCGGCTCCGGACGTTGAGCTGAGAGAGACGCCGGAGCTTATCGTACTGTCGGCAAAGACCGCAGACCAGCTCAAGGAAATGGCGGGGGACCTCCGTGCCTTTGTTGCCGGTCCCGCAAACACAGCAAGCCGGGCGGATATTGCTTTTACGCTGCAGACGGCGCGAGAGCAGATGGACCATCGTCTGGGGTTCGTGTGCAGGTCCATGGAGGACCTGCAGAAACGGCTCGAGGAATATCTGGCGGGGGAAACCGGCAAGGCGCTCCATACCGGGACTGTAAAGTCCGGCCGCAAGACGTTCTCGGTTCTCGAAAGCGACGGCCCCCTGCGCGAAGCGGCGGCTAGCCTGGCCGCGAGAGGGCGAGCGGAAGACCTGCTGGTGCTCTGGGCCAGTGGTTTGAGTGTCGACTGGGCCGCGGTCCGCGAGGGAAGGCCTGCGCGCCGCATCTCCCTTCCCGGATATCCCTTCGCAAGGAAGCCGTACTGGGTCGGCAAGGCGCAGACGGTTTCACAGACGGCGAGCCCGGCAGCGGGCAGCTGCACGCTACGACTCGACGGTTCGGAAAGCTATCTGCGCGACCATCTGGTCAACGGCTTCAGGGTTATGCCGGGTGTCCTGTCTTTCGAATTGGTGCGGCGTGCGCTCGACAGTGCCGGACGGCAAGCGAGCCCGTTCGAACTCGCCGGCCACACCTGGACAGGTGCGGTGGCTGTTGAAACCGGTCCCGAGCAGCTCGACGTCTTTCTGAACGAAGGGCCGTCGGAGGGCTTCCGGTATTCGATTGTCGCCACAGGCGCGCGCCGGCATGCTGAAGGCGTGCTCCGCCTGCTTCCCGGTGAGGACGCTCCCAGAATTGACCTGGGAGAGGCAAGACAGGCTGCGGATACAGAAATTGACAGACACGCGCTCTACCAGAGATTTGAGGCGCTTGGTCTTGGATATGGCCCCTCGCAAAAGGCGATCACGCATCTTTGGCGCGGCGCGGAGGGCGTGGTTGCGCAGCTCGATCTCCCGCAGGAAGCGGACCGCGGATTTGCGTTGCATCCTTCGATTCTTGACGGAGCCCTGCAGGCCGTCCTTTCGCTCAACGATGTCGGGGACGGACTTGAGCTGGCGCTGCCCTATTCCGTGCGCCGCGTCAGGATCTACGGCAGAACGGCTGACCGTATGTGGGCGGTCATCAGGCAGGAGGCGAAAGGGACGGCAATCGATCTCTGCGATGATGACGGCGTTCTCGTCATCCGTCTTGAGGACCTTGTCACCAGACCGTTGCCCGACGCCAAGTCCTCGGGCAAGGCAGGACCCGAGGCGCAGCCTGCTCTTGACGAAACGGAGCGGCGGAAACGAACGCTGGTGCTTGTGACCGGCATTGCGGCGAGAGTGCTGGAGATCGAGCCGGAGATGCTGGATCCGGATACGGAACTCGGTGATTTCGGTTTCGATTCCGTCAGCATGACGGCCTTTGCCGCGCAGATAAATTCGGACCTGAGCCTGAACCTGACGCCTGCCGATTTCTTCGAGTTCGCAACGCTGTCTCGGCTCGCAGGGCACATTTGCGACGAGCTGACAGACGCCCAACTGGGCTCTTCCGGCAGCACGCAGCCTCTAGAGGCCGCGGCCGAGACGAATGGTTCTGTACAAGGCATTTTTTCCGACCCGGCTGCGAATTTGGTCGCCCGTCCGTCCGGGGCGGAGGATGATCCGGTTGTTATCGTGGGGCAAAGCTGCTGTTTTCCTGGCGCAGCGGATGCTGAGGAATTCTGGTCCAACCTGATCTCCGGCCGGGACAGCATCAGCCGGATTCCTGCCGACCGATGGTCCTGGCAGCAGCTTGATGGTGACCCGAGGCAGGATCCGTCGCGAACCAACATCCACTGGGGTGGTTTCATCGACCGGGTTTTTGAATTCGATCCGCTCTTTTTCGGCATTTCACCTCGTGAAGCCCGCCTGATGGATCCCCAGCAGCGCCTCATGATGACCCATGCCTGGAAGGCGATCGAAGACGCGGGCCATGCGCCTGAAAGCCTTGCCGGACAGAAGGTCGGCGTGTTCGTCGGCACATCCTCCAGCGGCTACCGGGACATGATTGGTGCGGACTCCGGCGGTGAAGGCTATGTCGCGACAGGATCGGTGCCGTCCGTTGGTCCCAACAGGATCAGCTTCCTGCTCGATCTGCACGGACCGAGCGAACCGGTCGAGACGGCATGTTCCAGCTCCCTGGTCGCGCTGCATCGGGCCGTTCAGGCGATCCGGGCAGGGGATTGCGACATGGCGCTTGTCGGCGGGGTCAACACGATCCTTACTCCGGAAGCCCATATCAACTTTGCCAAGGCGGGCATGCTGTCGGCCGATGGCCGCTGCAAGACCTTCTCTTCCCTGGCCAACGGCTATGTGCGTGGTGAAGGCGTCGGCATGGTGTTCCTCCGCAAACTGTCAGACGCGGAGCGGGACGGCGATCCGATCCTGGCCGTGGTGCGCAGCACGGCGATCAATCACGGTGGCCATGCCAACTCTCTCACGGCACCAAACACGCAGGCCCAGGCCGATCTTCTGATCACCGCCTATTCCCGCGCGGGCATCGACCCGCACAGCGTCGGATATATCGAAGCACATGGTACGGGCACGGCCCTGGGAGACCCGGTCGAGATCAATGCCCTGAAATCGGCATTCGCATCGCTGCCGAAGGGTGCCGCCCGGATTGAGGAAGCAGGGTGTGGGCTCGCTTCGGTCAAGACCAATATCGGACATCTGGAGCTCGCGGCCGGGGTCGCCGGGCTGATCAAGGTTCTGAAACAGATCGAGCATCGCCAGCTTGCCCCGAGCCTCCATTGCGAGGAGGTCAATCCTTACATCGACTTGAGCGGAAGTCCTTTCGAGATTGTGCGTGAGGCACGGCCCTGGAAGCCCGTGAAGGACGAAAGCGGAGCAGCCTTGCCGCTGCGAGCCGGCATCAGCAGTTTCGGGTTCGGCGGCGTCAATGCGCATGTCGTGGTGGAGGAATACCTGGGCGGAGCAGAGGTGGCGGCCGCGCCGTACCGTCTGGATGCGCCGGCCGTCGTCGTGCTGTCGGCACGGGACCGCACCCGCCTGAACGACGTGGTCCGTGACCTCCTTTGCGAGCTTGAAAGCGGCCGCCTGGGGGAAGCCGACCTGGGGGATCTGGCCTACACGCTGCAGATAGGCAGATCCGGTCTCGGCGAGCGCCTTGCATGCGTTGTTTCGAGCCTCGATGACTTGCGGTCCCAGCTGACGGCTGTTCTGGCAGGCAGCGAACCACCTGACACCTTTTTTGGCGATGCCAAGGGACCGGACCGGCCGCAGGGAGCTCTGCCGCAGGATGCCGATGCGGCCGGGATCGCGCGCCATTGGGTCCGGGGCGGCAAGGTGGATTGGCAGAAGCTCAACCCGGGCCGGCGTCGCCGGCTCAGGCTGCCGACCTATCCGTTCGCGCGCGACATTTACCGCGTCGGCGGTGCCGAAGCAGAAACCGCGGCGAAAACGGAACCCGCGTCGACCAGGCCCAACGGCAGGCAACTCAATGCAGATGCGTATTATCTGAAGGACCATGTCGTTCACGGCAGCCATATTCTGCCCGGTGCGATGAGCCTGGACGTCGTGCTGACAGCAGCCCTGGATGACAAGGCCGTGGACGCCCTTCCGGCACGCTTCGCGAATGTGACCTGGCGCAGGCCCATAGAACTCAACACCGGTCAGTTGGCGCTCGATGTCCGTTTCTCGAAGGGGAACCAGAAGAATTCGCAGTTCCGTGTGAGCTCTGCCAGCACCAGCGAGCCGGACTTCATGCGTGGACAGATTGGCGGTGTATCGGAGGCAGGGCAGCTCGGCAGGCTGGACATCGATGCGCTCCAGAATGCCTGTCGGACTGGCCATGACCCGGATTGGCTTTATGCCTGTTACTGCGCGCTCGGGATCGACTACGGGCCGTCCTTCCGCGCGATCACCGAGCTGAGTTCCCGCAAAGGCGAGGTACTGGCGCGGCTGCAGTTGCCGAAGGCGGCCGGGGGCAGCGATCACATTCTGCATCCCAGTCTGATCGATGCCGCGTTCCACGCCGCACTTGTCGCGTTTTCTGAAGACGGCAGCGCAGGCCTGGCCCTGCCCTTTGCCATCGACCGGATGGACGTGATCAGGCCGACAAGCGAGGCCATGTGGGCCCATCTGCGTGTCTGCCCGGCAAGCCGGGGGCTTCGCAAGCTCGATATCGATCTGGCAGACGACACAGGCGCTGTCTGCGTCCGGATTACCGGCTTCACTTTGCGCCTGTTGGAGGAACCCAAGGGAGAGCAGGCTCCTCCAGCGAAGATGCGTTCAGCAAACACTGCCACCGCAGACCACGTTGAAGACTACTTCGTCGGACTTGTTGCCCGGGAAACCGAGATTGATCCGACAGCCATCTCGCTGACAGCGCCGCTTGAGGATTACGGCATCGATTCCGTGCTTATCATGCAGCTGACGGACAGTCTGGAGCGGGATTTCGGTCCGCTGTCGAAGACGCTCTTCTTCGACTGCCAGACGCTTGAAGCCCTGATCGGATATTTTCGCGCAAATCATGGCGATCGCCTCGCCGAGGTGTGCGGTGGAGGGACCCATCCTGCGGTCGCGGCCTTGCCGGCAACAGCACCGGCAACCGCGAAACGGGGCGAGGCACCTGCTGACGATCCAATTGCGATAATTGGCCTTGCCGGCCGTTATCCGGGCGCGCGAACCCTTGAAGACTTCTGGAAAAATCTTGCCGCAGGGCGTGACTGCATTACAGAAGTCCCTGCGGAACGGTGGGATCACAGGCGGTTTTACGATCCCGTTCGTCAGCCCGGCAAGACCACCGGCAAATGGGGCGGCTTTGTCGACGGCTACGACCGTTTCGACCCAATGTTCTTCAACATCGCGCCGCGAGAAGCGCTCTACATGGATCCCCAGGAGCGGCTTTTCCTGCAAAGTGCATGGGAAACCCTCGAGGATGCCGGTTACACGCGGGCAACCCTCGCGGAACAGGGCGATATCGGCGTGTTCGCGGGGGTCATGTGGGAGGAATACCAGCTCTACGGTCCTGACCTGAGCGCGCGGGGCACGCCAGCTGCGCTGACAGGCAGCGCGGCATCGATTGCCAACCGGGTGTCCTACTTCCTGAATTTCCACGGGCCGAGTATCGCCGTCGATACGATGTGCTCGTCTTCCCTGACGGCGATCCACCTCGCCTGCGACAGCCTGCGGTCCGGTAGTTGTGCGGTGGCGCTGGCGGGCGGCGTGAACCTGACCCCGCATCCAAACAAGTTTCTGGCGCTCTCCCAGGGCCGGTTCCTGTCCAGCAAGGGGCGGTGCGAGAGTTTCGGCGAGGGTGGCGACGGCTATGTTCCGGCTGAAGGCGTCGGTGCCATCCTCTTGAAACCCTTGAGCAGGGCAGAAGCCGATGGTGACCGGATTTATGGCGTGATCCTCGGTTCGGCGCTCAATCACGGTGGCAAGACCAATGGCTACACCGTTCCGAACCCGGCGGCTCAGACTGCAGTGATCGAAAAAGCGCTCGCAAGAGCAGGGGTCGTGCCGGAAGACGTGAGTTACGTCGAAGCCCACGGAACGGGAACCAGCCTCGGAGACCCGATCGAGGTCACGGCACTCACAAGGGCCTACGGGACACAGGGCACTTGTGCCATCGGGTCGGTCAAATCCAATATCGGTCATGCGGAGAGCGCTGCGGGGATCGCCGGCCTGACCAAACTTCTGCTGCAGCTGAAGCACGCGCAGCTTGCGCCCTCCATCCATTCCGGCAGGTTGAACCCCAATATCGACTTCGAAGCCTCGCCCTTCCGCGTTCAACGGTCTCTCGCACCCTGGCCGTCGCCGTTCAGGGCGGGGGATGTCCAGCCACGTATTGCCGGGCTTTCCTCCTTCGGCGCGGGTGGTTCGAATGCGCATTTCATTGTCGCCGAACACCTGGAAAAGGAAGATGCCTTTACCGGGGAGTTCCCTGAGATTTATCCGTTCTCAGCTCGCGATCCGGAGCGGCTGACCGCTGTGCTGACGAATTTCCTCGAACGGCTCAATAGTCTAACTGACGAAGATCTGCCGTCGGTCACCTGGACCCTGCAACAGGGCCGGGAAGCTTTCGAGGAGCGGCTCGCGATTGTTGCGCACGGAAAGGCCGATTTGCAAAGCAAACTGGAGGATTTCCTCGCCGGCAAGCGCACCGGTGTGGTTGAGGGCGACGACATTATCCGGGCGCGAGTTTCGGGACTCGTGAAGCCGATTGATCCTGCCACTCCGCTTCGGGAGATTGCCGCATCCTGGGCAAGGGGGGCGTCGGTCGACTGGCGAGTTCTGTGGGCCGGGGCCAAAGCGCGCCCGATCAGCCTGCCGTCCTATCCCTTTGCAGAGGATCGCTATTGGCTGCCCGAACTTGCCGGAGACGCAACCGCGCCTGCAAAACCCGCTGCTCCTGCCGCCCCGCTGCCGCTGCTCTATTCCGGTATCTGGCAGGAACGAGCGGCTTCGGCGGACGAGGGACGGCTGGAAGGGCAGGTCCTTCAGGTGGTTTGTGATCTGGCTTCCTCGATGCCGCAACTGGCCGGGGACCTCGGCAAAGCCGGTGCGGAAGTCACGGTGCTGGCCGCGCCACAGACGGCAGTGGACGACCGCTACCAGTTCCACGCGCTGCACCTTTTCAGGCTCTGTCAGGACCTTGCGCGCAAACGTCAGCAGGCGCTTCTTCAGGTCGTTGTGCCTCTCGGGGGAACAGACACCATCCTGGAAGGCCTTGCCGGCCTGCTGCGCTGCGCGAAGCTCGAACATCCTGGCCTGAGCTGGCAATTGGTCGCAACGGACGGATCGGTTCACGATCTCGCTGATCGCCTGTCGGAAGACGCAAAGCGCGCCGGGAACCAGAGCGAAATCCGCTATCGTCGCGGACGGCGCTTCGTCCGGTCTTGGCAGGAACTCGAAGTCGCGCAGCAGGTCTCACAATTGCCCTGGAAAGATAGCGGTCTCTATCTGCTGACAGGAGGCATGGGCGGTATCGGGCAGCATGTGGCCAAGGCAATCGCCGCTTCCGTGAACAGCCCCTCGCTCTGGTTGACCGGCCGGTCTCCAATGACACCGGCAATCCGTGCAGGCCTGAGCGAACTCGAAGCGCTCGGCGCGTCTGTTCGCTACCGGAGCATTGATGTCACCGACGAACTCGCCGTTTCCGGGTTGCTGCATGAAATCGAACAGGACGAGGGTGAGCTGGATGGTGTCATCCACGGGGCTGGTCTGACTCGTGACGGATTGTTGACAGGAAAGACCGAAGAAACATTCCGGGAAGTTCTTGCGCCCAAGACGAGTGGCATACGCCTGCTGGACGAGGTGATCGGCGACAGACCGCTCGACTTCATGGTCTTGTTTGCATCGGCCGCCGGGGCGCTTGGCAATCCCGGGCAATCGGACTACGCGACGGCGAATGCCTTCCTCGACAGTTTTGCAGCCTGGCGCAACAGCCAGGTTGCCGGAGGTACCCGGCACGGCAGGACAGTCTCCATCGACTGGCCGTACTGGCGCGAAGGCGGCATGCACATGGACGAGCGCACCGCGGTGGCCATGGAACGCGCGTCCGGTGTGCGGCCTCTGGAGACGGGTCCGGCGCTCGCCGCCCTGACGGCCATCCTGGCGCAACGCAACGTCGACCAGGTTCTGGTTCTCGACGGAGATCACGAGCGACTTCGCTCCCTGATGACGCCGGCTGCCCCGGTTGACGGGAAACGAGAGAGCATTGCCGCTGCCAGGAGGGCGCCCGCCATTGTCCGGAGCGAAAAAACTGAACCTGTCCCGGACGACAGGGCAAAGGTTGTCGCGGCAATCAAGGCGTCCTTCTCCGCCTGTCTCGGGATCCCGCAAGACCGGTTGGCGCCGGATGACACCATCGACCGGTTCGGCGTCGATTCCGTGTCGGCACTTGAGATTGTCGAAGCACTGGAAAGCCACTTCGGACCTCTCTCCCAGACCATCCTGTTCGAATTCCAGACCATCAATCGTCTGGCCGATGAACTGCTTGAACGCAGTGGCGCACCAAGGCCGCAGGCGCCAGAACAGACCAGGCCGACCGAACCTCCTTTGAAGAGGCCAGACCCTGCAGCGCCAACGAGAGCTGCGCCGTTTGTTGACGCGAAGGATGTTGCGGTCATCGCCGTTGCCGGCCGGTATCCGGGTGCGGAAACGATAGAAGCCTTCGCTGATATCCTGCGGGCGGGCAGCGATTGCATAACCGAAATTCCGACCGACCGGCAGGAGCTCCTGAAGCACTATTCGCCTCAAAAGGGAGCGCCGGGTTCCAGCCACTGCAAATGGGGCGGCTTCCTTTCCAACATCGACAGCTTCGATGCGGAATTCTTCGGCTATACCCCGCGGGCAGCCGATCTGGCGGATCCTCAGGAACGGCTCTTCCTGGAAACGACCTGGCACCTGCTGGAGCGGGCGGGACATACGCGCAGCTGGCTCGCCGAACACTATCAGAAGCGTGTCGGCGTCTTTGTCGGCGCCATGTACAACCAGTATCCCGCGCTGGCCTCGGATGAAGAGGACCGGGCACAGCTGGCGCTGTCCTCCTATGCAGGCATAGCAAACAGGACATCTTTCCTCTTCGACCTTCAAGGGCCAAGCGTTGCGGTCGACAGCATGTGCTCATCCGGCCTCCAGGCAGTACACCAGGCCTGTCGGAGCCTGCGGTCCGGGGAATGCGGGCTTGCGATCGCCGGCGGCGTCAACCTTTCAATTCATCCGGCCAAATACGAAGCGCTCAGCCGGGCGGGACTGGTCGCAAGCACACCTGACGCCCGACCCTTCGCCGGTGGTGACGGCTATCTGCCGGCCGAAGGGGTCGGCGCCGTACTGCTGAAACCACTGGGAGATGCGTTGGCAGACGGGGATCGGATCCTCGGTGTGATCAAGGAAAGCCTTGCCAACCACGCGGGACATTCGGCCGGTTACGCGGTTCCGAACGCGGACGCACAGGCCCGCCTGCTCGAAGATGCCTTCAGGAACGCCAGCATCGATCCAGCCACCATCGGCTATGTCGAAACAGCGGCCACAGGCGCGAGCATCGGGGACAACATCGAACTCCGGGCCCTCTCCAGAGTTTACGCAGACCGCGACACTCCGGGCCCGGCGATCGGATCGGTCAAGGCCCTCATGGGGCACGCGGAGGCTGCCTCGGGTCTTGCGCAGCTAACCAAGGTGCTCTTGCAACTCGAACACCGCGAGCTGTTTCCCTCGTTCGGCAAAGCCGCACCTCTCGATACCTTCGAAGGCACGCCATTCCGGCCGCAAAGAGATCTGTCTCCCTGGAAACCGGACTGGAAACCCACCGGGGAGACCGGATATGAGGGACCGCTGCGGGCAGCCATCAGCTCCTTCGGCGCCGGTGGCTCAAATGTACACCTCATTCTTGAAAGCGCTCCTGTCGTTGAGGCGTCCGGAGCCGCAAGCGAAAGCCTCGGACCCTGGCTCTTCCAGGTCTCTGCCAGAACCGAGGAACAGCTAAGCGAGCTGCGCCGGCTCCTTGGCCGGTATCTGCGCGAGACGAAAGACGTATCGCTGGAAGCGCTGTCCAGAACGCTTGGCCATGGCCGCGAACGCCTGGACTGCCAGGCGGTGTTTGTCGCCGCGAATGCAGACGAACTCATCGCCAAACTGGAGGACGGGGCTGACCGCGGGGACGAGCCGCCGATGGCCGCTGCGGTGCAGGAAGTGAGCAGGGAAGGTCCGTTTCTGGTTCTTCCCGGCTATCCTTTCAAACGGGAACGGCATTGGCTGAAAGAAGCACGCGCCCGCGAAGAGGGGACGGTCGTTGCTGCTCCGGTGAAGGTCCTAGCTGACTACAAGGATCAGGATCGTCCGGACGAGGATGCAGCACTGCAACTGATATGCAAGACCCTTGGTAGGGAGCTTGGCTGCGAGGCGGGCGACATCGACCGAAACAAGGATTTCGAGGGCCTTGGGGTCGATTCAATGGCCCGGATGCGATTGATCTACGCTGTTGAAGAGGCCTGTGGCGTGTCGTTGAACCAGCAGGTAATCGAGGCCCACTCGACCCCTGCGCTGTTGTCCGGTTACCTGGAGACGTTTGCTTCGAGGCCCGAACCTGAAAGCGAGACGGTGCAGGCTGCCCGCTTGACAGGTCCCTATAGAGCGCCCCTCGGCGAAGCCCAGAAGGGGCTGTGGGCGCTGCAGTCACTTTATGCCGGGCGCGGGGATTACAACGTACCGATTGCGTTCGAATGTAGATCGCTGGACATTGAGGCACTGAAAAAAACCGTCGACTGGCTGGTCCGCAGCTATCCGGTTCTGGCCACGCATGTCGTGCTTGAAGACGAGGACCCTGTTCTGGTTGAACGGCCGGAGCCCCTTGAGATCGACTTTGTGACCCTTCCCTGGGAAATCGAAACCGGGGCCATTTTGCGTCAGCGTGCCTCAATCCCGTTTGATCTGGGCGAGGGTGTTTTTCGGGTCGAGCACCTCACGGGAGGGAGCCTTCAGAACGAGGCCTGCGTCGTCCTGCTTGTCGCCCATCATATTGTGACAGACGGTGTTTCTTCGGAGGTCATCACGCGGGCTTTCTGGAGCGCCTATGAGCATTTCTCAGGGGGCGGCTCAAAGCCGGTCATCGGCAGCGGTGCGGACTATTCGGAGTTTGTTGCCTGGGAAAACTCATTTTCGGCCTCCGGACAGGGGCAGGCCCAGAAAGAATACTGGCTGGAGAAGCTCTCCGGGACGCTGCCGACACTTCAGTTGCCACGCGACCCGGCTGCCGGCCAGCAGGCTGGCGGCCCCGGGCAAAGCGGGGAGCTGAAACTGCCCGCGCCCCTTGGCAAGGCCCTTGCAGACCGGGCCAAGGCCTCCGGAGTAAGCCTGGCATCGCTCTGCCTGACGGCCTTTGCGGCGCTGCTCTACCGTTACACCGGCGAGCGGGATCTCGTCATAGGTGTTCCGACGCTGCGGCGTCCGTCGGTGCGTTTTGCCGAAACGGTCGGCTATTGTGCGAACATTGTTGCCCTGCGGCTGGCTCTGCGTCCGGAATTCACCGGCGAGGACTTATCGAGGCAAGTGCACGCCGAACTCGGCGAAGGGTTGGCGCGCAGCGAGTTTCCGTTCAGTTCGATTGCCCGGGAACTGGGTGGAACGTCGACCGGTGAGATGCCGTATCAGGTGACTTTCGCCTACCAGAACTTCGGACAGGATCTGTCCGGCCTTGAATGCTTCCACACAGGACAGGCGCGTCTTGTCCCGGACATCCGGCAGGCCGGTGATACACCGTTGGGAATTGAGGTTCAGAACGGTTCAAGCGGCGTCGTTGTCATTGCAAATGCGGGCAGCGGCGTCTTTGAACCCGGCGCGATGGACCGGCTTTTGCAGCACTACAGGCTGCTCCTCGAAGGCCTCGTGGCCCGGTCCGATCGGTTGATTTCCGAAATGCCGATGCTCACCCGGGCGGAGGTGGACCGTGCCCTGCATCACTGGAGCCGGAGCCGGTCGCAGGCGACTTCTGGCGTTCCGGTTCACGAACAGATCCTTGCCCAGGCCCGCAAGACGCCCTCTGCAGTCGCCGTGACCGGCGACAGTGGCCGCCTCAGCTACAAGCAACTGGCAGCACGCTTCAGACGGATCGGATTTTTCCTTGAAAGGCACGGGGTGAAACGGGGTGACCGCGTGGCTATCCTGCTTGGCCGGGAGCCGGACGGCATTGCTGCCCTCCTGGCGGTCATGAGCATCGGTGCTGTCTGGGTTCCGCTCGATCCCGATCATCCGGATGAAAGGCTGGGGTCCATCCTGAAGGATGCGGGCGCGGCAGCGGTTCTCACAAAAGGGCTTCATGCGGACCGGCTCGGGAAGCTGGGTGATCCCCCTGCGGTCATCATCGATCTTGCAAAGGAACGCACCGGTCTTCAGGGGCGCCTGGCCAGACCGCCGTCCGCAGCTGTCCGGGCCGAGGATCCGGCCTATATCATCTACACGTCGGGTTCGACCGGTGCACCCAAGGGGGTGGCCATCTCCCACGGAGCCCTCTCCGGCCACTGCGAGGTGATTGCCAAGGAATACGCACTGACCGCTAGCGATGCCGTGTTGCAGTTCGCTCCGACATCGGTTGATACGGCAATCGAGCAGATCCTGCCCGTGCTGACCAAAGGCGGGAGACTGGAACTCAGGCCCGACGGCCTGCAGGCCCCGGCGGACTTCCTGAAGATGTTGCGCGCAAGGGCGGTCACCGTGGCTGACCTGCCCCCGGTCCTGCTGCACGAGCTTCTGAGGTCCTGGGAACAGGGCAAGGCCGACCTGTCAGGCCTGCCGCTGCGCCTTCTGATCGTCGGCGGCGAGGCACTCGCCCCGGAGGTCGTGGATCTCTGGAGCCGCAGTGCTCTGGCAGGCTGCCGTCTGATCAATGCTTACGGGCCAACTGAGGCGACAATCACGGCCCTGACCCATAGCGTGAAGCCGAACAGCCGCGATCACAGCGTCCCCATCGGCCGGCCCCTGCCTGGCATGGAAGTTTATATTCTCGACCGGGATGGCAACCTGGTGCCCGACGGTGTCGTCGGAGAACTGCATCTGGGCGGTGAGCGTCTCGCGATCGGCTATCACGAACGTCCCGAGCTGACAGAGACGAAGTTTCGCGATCATCGGATAGCCGACCGGCTGGTTCGGCTATATGCGACAGGTGACCTCGCCCGCTTCAGGGCAAACAGCGGTGGTTTGGTCGAGTTTCACGGGCGGCTGGACGATCAGGTCAAGATCCGTGGGTACCGGATCGAACTCGGGGAGGTCGAGGCGGCCATCGCCTCCTGCGGCATCAGTGAGGTTGCCGTTGTTTTGGAAAGAAGCCTGGCAGGGGACCCGGTTCTGACCGCCTATCTCGGCGCCAAGGAAAAGAGCTTCGACGAACTGGAGGTCAAGCGACGGGTCTCCGAAACGCTGCCCGCGCATATGGTGCCCTCCGTCTGGGTATGTCTTGAGCGGCTTCCTAAAACCGTCAGCGGCAAGATCGACCGTCATTCCCTCAGAAGACCGGCAAGTGCCGATGGCGGGACGAGCGGCCAAATTCGGGCGCCCCGGGACCGGCTTGAAACGAGGCTTCTTGAAATCTGGTCCGAAGTGCTTGGGCGAAGTGCGCAGGAGAGGCCCCTCGACATTGATGAGGATTTTTCCGAAGCCGGAGGTCACAGCCTTCTCGCTGTCCGCCTGTTGAGCCGGATCCAGCAGGCCTTCAATTGTACGCTGTCGGTTTCCGATCTCGCTCTTGCTGGCACTGTTGCTGCACAGGCCCAGTTGCTCCGGCAGCGCGGTCTCACGGCAGATACCTCCGGTAGAGACAGTGGCGCCCCTGAAACGGTGCCGCTGATGGTGTCGCTCCGTCAGCCGGACCCTGGCGCAAAACCCGTGACCGAAGCCCCCTTGTTCCTGATCCACCCGGTCGGAGGCGCTCTGTCCTGTTACCAGCAACTGCTCGACGCGTTGCCCCGGGATATCCCCGTCTACGGCCTGCGTGCCGAGGGACTGGAACCGGGAGAAACGTGCCGGGCGGAAAGCCTGGAAGAACTGGCGGCACGGTATTGCCAGCAGATCCTGCAGCAGCAAGCCAGCGGTCCCTACAGGCTATGCGGCTGGTCGTTCGGAGGTGTCGTCGCCTATGAAATCGCCCGGCAGCTGAGACAGGCCGGTGAGGAAATCGCCTTCCTTGGTCTTGTCGACAGTTTCACCACGCAGGACCTGAAGGACATGGGGATCATCTCGGGAAGCACGGGGACAGACAACGACCGGGATTGCAAGGAGGCGTTCGTCAGGGATCTTTTCGGTGTCGAGGTGGATCTCGCGGCTGATCAGGATGTCATTGAGCTCATCCGTGGCTTTCCTCAGTTCGAAGCCGTGCTTCCGGGCGCCGGGCCGCAAGACATTGAACGGCTGCTGACTGTGTTCAGCGCACATGAGAAACTGTTGAGCGCCTATCGGCCGCAGCCTAGTGACGTCAGCATCACTCTGGTGAGAGCCGTCGAAGGCCTGGACCGGCACTTCGTGGAAAGCTGGCAGGACCTGACGTCGGCATCGGTCAATCTGCTGAGCGTCGAGGCCAGTCACTATTCGGTCCTCCGGCAACCGGCTTTGTCCCAGTGGCTGTCCGCTTTCGACGACCGTCCGGTTTCCACCCGAGGAGATATTACAAGATGAGCAAAGCGTGGATTTTCTTTGCACAAAGCGCGTTTGAAAGTGTTGCGTGCAGGTTCAAAACAGTTCTGCGCTGGAACGCTGGTAGTGCTAACTTTATAGTCTTGTTTCGATTTGCAACCGATAGGGTGAGTCGGCCGAATGGCATATGATGACGAATTCGACGACTACGAAGAGGCGTTGAGTGGTGAGCGGCGGCGCCAGTTGCAGCTTTACCTGTTCATCATGCTACTGGCGTTCGGCGTTGCCCTCGCCGTTCTGTGGAACCGGATCGTCATTACGGTCCACTCGGGTGAAGCCGGTGTGCTCTATCGCTGGGTGTCCGGAACGGAGATGAACCAGATCTATGGCGAGGGGCTGCACATCCTCTGGCCGTGGAACAGGATGTATATCTACAACGTCCGCCTCCAGACCAAAGAACGCAACTACACGATGCTGACGAAAGACGGTCTGCCAATCGATCTGCAGATTGCAGTGCGCTATCAGCCGGATCTGCGTCTTCTTCCCCTGCTGCATGTCACGGTCGGGCCGGAGTATCTGGACAAGGTCGTCTTTCCCGAAACGGAGGCGGTCCTGCGCCGCGCTGTCGGGCAATACACACCCGAGCAGGTCTATACGAGCAAGCTCGGCTTCTTGGAGTCGGTCGTCATAAGCAGTCTGACCAGCGTCGAGGATCGGTATGTGATCGTCGACAACGTGCTGGTGCGGAACGTGGAGCTTCCAGCGGCGGTTCGTCTGGCGATCGAGCGCAAGCTCACGCTGTCGGAGGAGCAGAAAGCCTACAGATACCGGATTGAAATCGAGCAGGAAGAGGCGAAGCGCAAGGCGATCGAGGCCGGGGGTATTCAGCAGTACCAGGACACGATCAAGAAAAGCCTGACGGAAAACCTGCTCAGATGGCAGGGAGTGCAGGCCACCAAGGATCTGGCGACATCGCCGAATTCCAAGACGGTCGTTATCGGATCGGGCAAGGATGGACTGCCGATCATTCTCGGCGGCGACAGATAGACGTGATGGCGCGGGGCGAGACAGATTCACCGGCAAAGGGAAGAGCCCGGAACCAGGCGCGAAAGCTGCTTTTCGCAGGCCTTCTTCTTGTCCTCGGACTTGGAGTTCTGGTCGTTGCCCTCTCCAGGATAAGTTCCACCGCCCCGACCGTGTCGCGTCTGACCGGGTATCTGACAGATCTCTTCCGGCAGAAAGACAATTCCCTGAGTCTGGTGGCGGTCTACTCCGATGACAGTGAGGACAGCAACTTCGTCAACGGGGTCCGCATGGCGGTCGCGCAGGTGAACGCGACCCGTCAGAAAGTTCTCGGCAAGCCCTTGAAGCTGGAATTTGTCAGGGAAGCGGAAGCGACGAGTGTGGTCCCACTGGAGACGATCGTTTCAAGAACCCTGAAAGTCTCCGGAAAGATTGCGGAAACGGACAATCTTCTGGCAGTCATTGGCCACGAATGGTCGGACACAGCCGTTACGGCGAGTTCCGTCTATGCGCGGGAAAATGTGCTGTTCCTTGCGACACAGGCCACTGCAAGGTCCCTGACAGACCATGGTTTCGACACTGTGTTCGCGCTGCAGCCGGACAATTCCACAAATGCGCATATCGTTGCCAGCTACGCGCTCAAGCAAGGATTGAAGCGGTATATCGTCCTCTCGGACAAGACCGACTACGGAAAGGAGTCCGCGAATTTCTTTTCCGAAGCAGTTGCGAACGAAGGTGCGGAGCTGGTCTACCGAGGCTTTCTTTCAGGCACGCAGCGTTCCATTGACGAGCTGCTGATGTTCGTCCTGGACAATAAGCTCTTCAAGCGAACAGACTTTGATGCCTTTTTCATCGTGTCGTCTTCAGTCCAGGAGACGTCCGAGTTCATCAAACGGGCACGCTATCTCGGACTGGATGTTCCCGTCCTCGGAATGGAATACATGTTTTCCGAAGTCATCGAAGCCAACGTCGGCAAGGCGGGAATGAAAGACGTGATTGGCGTGTCGCTCTACGACAGGGACGCAATTTCCGAAAAGGGCAAGGCTTTCGCAGCAGATTTTGAAAGCAAATTCGACCGGTTGCCGGACCTGAACGCAGCGATCGGCTACGACGCCACCTTGCTGATCCGCGATGCGGTCAACAGGGCGGAATCGCTGGACCCCAACCGCGTCTCGGATATATTGAAAGTGTCCCGTTACAAGAACCCGTTTTCGGGCGTAACGGGCCCGCTGGTGTTTGACCGGAACGGCCTCATTACCGACACGCATGTCTTTGTCGTGCGTCACGATGGAACCGAGTTCAGAACTGTCGACAGCATCAAGATACCGTTGGGGCCAAAATCGGTGCTGCATTTGGATCCGCAGGATGGCAAAAGATCTGACGCGAACCAGACCGAAGCGCTTCCTTCAGCGATGGAGACTATTGGCCAATGACTATCTTCGTGAATCCCTGGTTGTTCCTGATCTGGGTACTGGCCAGTTGGGTCATCGGTGTTCTGGGCAGGGACACACGTTTCGGCTTTGTCGGAAATTTCCTGATCGCCTTCGTGTTCTCGCCGCTGGTGGGTATTATTGTCCTGCTCGCTGCGGATCGCTGGCGCAGACCGTCGCGGGACCGCAAGAGACGCAAGGCCTGAAACGGCGCGAGGGCACAGGTATCTGAAACGGGCACGGCGCTGAAGCCAGCCCTTTTCCGTCAATCGGTGTTCCACATCTTCCCGAAACACAAATGCCGCAGCGTTGGAACACTGCGGCACCGAGATTTTCCGGAAGGTCGAGATCGGTCAGGACGCTGCTTCGCTCGCAGCTGCTTCCTCTGTCTCTGCGTTTTGCTTGAACTTGCGGGCAACCGACTTGCCCTTTTCAAACTGTTCCTTGTAGAACTCGCGCATCTTGCTGGCGTTGAAATCCATCAAGGTGCCGCCTTCCTCGTAATGCTTGGCGATGGACCGGCCGACCGCATAGGTCGAACCGCCTGCAACCACGGGCAGGGACACCATTCCGACCATCCAGCCGATACCGGGGATCATTTTGGTGGCGCTGGCCGCCACGACATAACCGGCGCCGTAGCCGAGCACGCCGCCCGCAAGCGCATAAATGACCTTGCGGCCAAGCTTTTCGGAGAATGGCTTGCCGTAGAGTTGCGACAATTTCTGGATCATGCGCAGCTGAATTCCCACGACGGCAGCAATATCGAAAAACGCAACCGGAACGATGCTCGCGGCGACGGATCCGATCACATAGTCCTTGATCAGGTTGTCAGCCGTCAGTTCGCGGTTGATATCGAATTCAGCGTCATTTTCGACGGCTTCCGCCTCTGCGACGTCTTCAACCGGCTCTTCAGCCTTGCTTGCGGTAGTTCTGCTCGCCATAGAAATCTCCTGAGATCCGCACGGACATTTATCGAATGTCCGACCGAAGTGAAGGTGGCCTACATTCCTGTACGGCATCCGCACCGCCAGAACGGTACTCTTTCTGGCGGAAAATGAAAAGCGTCCACGCAGTTAAACGGTTGGTATCGCCGTATTTGGGCTCGTTGCAGTCGTGTCACCCGCCAATCCTGCGAGATGCGCGAGATAGACTTCCCCGACAATCCGCACGAGCACGGCCGCGGATATGGACGTAATCGCCGTCGCGACCAGGTTCGGACCGGGCATCATGCTCATCAGTCCTGTTGTCGCGAAACTTGCAATGCCCGGGGCCGCCATGCCGGTCAGCATCGAGGTCGCAAGTTGCTTGCTGCGAGTTCCATCAAGCTGCTGGCCGTACAGGCGGGACAAGCGGCGTAACATGCGGTCGACAATCGCCGAAATCGCGACAAGGTCGACCCAGGGCATTGGGATCAATCCCGCGACAGTGGCGAGATTTGCATGACGTTCCACAATGATTTTCCCGGAAGCTTGCCGGAAGGCGGCTCTGGTCGGGCGGCTGCGGGTTTCGAAGGGTGCGGCCACTGTCACGGGCAGCGGAGCCTGTGCACTGTGTTCGGCAGCGCGCGTGCGCGACGGTTTTTCTTGGCGGTCCGGGTTCAGCGGAGCCGGTTCCTCCTCAGTAGACTTTGCCGGTTCATCAGACTGCGCGGTTCGATGCGGCAGGTCTTCCGCTTCAAGGGCGGACTTTGCGGCCTTGCGCAGGTCGTCCAGCGTCCGTCTTGAGGTTCTCGGCAGTCTCTTGCTCACGCGCTGAGGGCCTTTTTCGTTGCCAGAAGGGCCTCGGCTTCATTTGCGATTTCGATAATGTCGCTTGCCGCCGCCCCATCCGGTGCGATCAGACTGGGTGTGCCGCCATAAAGGCCGGCCTCCGCGTAGGCAACCCGGTTTGGCATGTCGTTGACGAGCAACGGGAAACCGGACTCTTCCAGCTCGCTCCGAATATGCCTCGAGATCACGCTTCCCCTGATCGTCTGGGTCAGGACGCAGCGGAATGTCGGCGCCCAGCCCTTCACACCACTCATCAGCGTCTTGACGGTGTCCATCATCCGGTCGACATCAAGCGGCGAGGCCTTGACCGGTATCAGAACCAGATCGGCGACGGCGAGAGCCGCGACCGTGATATCGCTGTCGAAGCCTGGCGTGTCGACGATGGTGACGCCGTGGCGCGGTCCATGCTGCTTGATCGCCGTCCAGACGGACTTGTCAGACTGTTCGAGAAGATCAACGCCGCCAAGTGCCAGTTCGCGTTCGGCAAGACGCATGACCGACCTTTGCGGATCGGCATCGACAAGAAGCGGTGTCAGGCCTTTCAACTGCCAATGGACGGCGAGGCAGGTGGCCAGCGTGGTCTTGCCGCTTCCCCCCTTCAAGGAGGCGATGGTGACGACTGATCCGCTCATGTGCACCTGTTTCCGCTGATTCCCCGGTGTTCCGGTGAATGTTAACAAAAACTCAACGGAATGCTACGGGCTCGCCGCGGATTTCAGCTGTCTGCACTGAGTTGAAGTCTCTCGACCGGTCTTACTTCTTTTTGGCGAGATAGGCCTGAATGCGCTGCGCGGCATTTGTCATGATGTTTTCGAAAAACAAGGGATAGTCATAGCCATGATAGACACCGGACGGGAAGAACGGCACATCGAGCCGCTTCGGGTCCTTTGCCACGACGGCCAGTCCTCCGTCTGCAATCTGGGCTGAAGCGAAACCCGGATAGGTTTGGTAGGTGTCGTCTTGGTTGAAAAAAGTCGACCCGCGATTGAGCTCCGCCGACGCCAGAGTGTCTTCCCGGGTCCAGGTCAAAGGATTGACGACGATGGCGCCCGGCAGAATGACGGGCGAGTCCTTCTGCTTGCCCGGAGCGACCGAATTGTAGCTGATGAAGCACCCGGTCTGATGGGCTTCTTCGCAGATCTCGATAGCCGGATTGTCTCTGAGGTCTTCTTCGGTAATCGACCAGCCGACAACATATCCGGCAATAAGCTGGTCCTCGATGCCAAGCTTGCCCCAGTGGTCGACCAGCAGCTGGGTGAGGACGTAGGATCCCTGGCTGTGGGCCGCCAGAATGAACGGCCGGCCCTTGTTGTGATGTTGCATGTAGTAGCGCAGAGCCCTACTGACATCATTCTCGCCGTAGGCAACGAGGGCGTCACGCTCCTTTTCCGGCAGATTGAAACCGGCAAGGTTCATCTGCCGGTAGAACGGCGCGTAAAGGTTAGCCTGACCCGAAAAAATGCGGGCCTCCGTGGTGACGGTTTCCGCTGCGGCAGCGACAAGGTCCTTGCGTGTGATGTCCATCAGCCAGGCCGAGCTGTCAAAGAGCACCGTCGGATAGATCCAGATGATATCGACGCCAAATCTGTCCGGATCCTCCGGCCTGTCGAGCCACCCCGCCGCACTCTCGTAGTCAGGGGCAGGAGGCACGCTTGCTTTGGAGAAGGGCGGCAGTTTTGTTTCGTCCGCCTGAACCGACACGATGCCACTCAACAGAAGTCCCGCCCAAAGCAGTCCCGTGAGACGTGACAGTGTCCTGAAACTGGAACGGTCGGCTGAGCCTGGAAACATCTGCTACTCCCGCAATAAATGAGCCGTAGGCGTCGATGGGGCGGCGTTCAAGGCAAAACACAACCATATGCGGCACGGACTTGCCAGAAGAATCCTTCGGCCAGCACACTTTGGAGGTGCGCAGAAGCAGGGGAGATCTGGTCTTTTCGCACTGGCCTTGTGCCGCATTCAATCGAAGGAATGCGGCACACATTTAACCTAGAGCATCCAGGTTGTGATGCCGGGGAAAAACAGCAGGGTCGCCAGGACAATGAGTTGTAGCAGGATAAACGGAAGCAGGGCTCCGTAGATGTTGCCGAGCGTTATGTCCGGTGGGGCCACGCTCTTCAGATAGAAGGCTGCCGGGCCGAAGGGAGGCGTCAGGTAGGAGACCTGCATGTTGACTGCGAACAGGATACCGAACCAGATCGGATCGTACCCAAGCTGAACGACGATCGGCACGAAGATCGGCAACGTCAGCAGGGCTATCCCGATCCAGTCCAGGAACATGCCGAGCACGAGCAGGATCAGCATCATGAACAGGATGACGACCACCGGTGAAGCGTCGAGACCAAGCATGACCGCGGAGACGAAGCGGTTGCCGCCCATCAGGTTATAAACGCCGACCAGAACGGCCGCGGCGATCCCGATCCAGATGATCATGCCGCATGTTTCCAGCGTGTGAACCAGGCTTTCCTGCAGCATGCGGGTGTTCAGTTCGCGGCGGAGCAGGGATATGACGAGCACCGAGGAGACCCCGAGTGCCGCTGCTTCCGTGATGGAGGCAATGCCTCCGTAGATCGAGCCCAGAACCGCCACCACGATGAAGACCGGCGCGATGAGGGACCTGATCGCACTGCCAACGGTTTCTTCTGCCCGTTCTTCTTCGGAAATCGGCGGGCCAAGGTCCGGATTGCGGACGCATCTGACTAGGACATAGGCGATGTAGCAGCCCAGCAGCATCAGCGCGGGTGTGACGGCGGCAACGAAGAGATCGGCAATGGAGACACTTGCAACCAGCCCATAGATGATCAGGACGATGGAAGGCGGCATCATTGTCCCGAGCGACCCGCCAGCACAGACGACGCCGATTGACAGGTCGCGGTCATAGCCAAGCCGCAACATCTGGGGCAAGGCAAGAATACCCAGCAGAACGATCTCACCGCCGATGACACCGGACATCGCGGCCATCAAGGTCGCGACAATCAGGGTCTGAACGGCGACGCCACCCGGTAACCGTCCGGCGAGGACGCGCATTCCGTTGAAGAGGTCCTTCGCAATGCCCGATCTGTCGAGCAGGGCCGCCATCAGGATGAACATCGGGATGGCAACGAGAGAGTATTCGGTGATGAACCCGAAGATGCGGGCGGTGACCAGCGGAAGGGCATTCCCGCCGAACCAGCCGAATGTGAATACCAGCGCAACAAGCCCTGTCACCCAGGCCAGGGGCTGACCGGTCAGCAACAAGACGAAGATGCTGCCCACGAGCAGCAGCGTTCCGTATTCAATGCCCAGTTCGTTCAGTCCCATCTCATTTGCCTCCGCGTTCGCTGTAGGCAGCGTCATCGCCGCGAATAGCCTTGATCAGATGCATCAGGGTCTGAACGAACATCAGGCAAACACAGATCAGGATAATGATTTTCAAGAGGGCGGGTGTCGGCGGGTTCCAGGCCGTTCCCGTGCCCTCCAGATGGATATCTCCATTGGGCCGGTGGGTGGCCTTCCAGGCCATCGTCACGCCTGCGTATCCGAGACCTGCAAAGAAGATCATTGCGATCAACGAATTCACGATATCCAGCCATCGCTGAACCCCGGGCGAAACCGAGTCATAAATCATGCGGACGCGGATGTGCTTGTCGCGGGCGAGCGCGACGGGGCCGCCGATCAGGAAGATGGCTGCGATGAGGAAGGTCGTGCTTTCGTGCGCCCAATAGGTTGGGCTGTCGAACACGTAGCGGGCGATAACCTCATAGACGCTGATGGCAAACGCCAGAAAGATGGCCCAGGAAAAGAGCTTGGCGGACCCGGCAATAAGCCGGTCGAGGCCGGTTCGCAGCTCGGCTTGGCCAGTGTCTTCCAGGTCACTCACGTCCGGATTGTCCGGCATGGCTTCTTCTCCCGTCGTGCGGTTGGCATTCTTTTGAGGGAAATCGGGAATGGCCTGCCAGAAGAAAGGTCCGGCTGAACCATGGTCAGGCAGACGCGAGGTCTGGCCGCTCCCGGGCCTGTAGGGCCGGGAGCGGCTGCATCAAAGGAGATGCTGGTCAGATCAGAGCTGGTTGCGGCCCTTCAGATAGGCGACAACCGCATCGTAATAGCGTTGGGTGAGGTCGTTCTTGCCGGCCCAGTTTTCCCACTCCTGCTGCGCGATCCTGCGGAACTTTGCCCGCTCGTCGCCAGACCAGTTGACGATTTCGATGTCCGGATTGGCCTTGGCTTCCTCGACAGCGGCTGCATCGAGTTTGCGCACGGAATAAACGTGATCGAAGATGAACTGGTCGACGGAGGCGTTCAGGATGGCCTTGAGGTCGTCCGGAAGTTCATCCCAGATCGACTTGGTCATCGAAATGTCGATCAACGGCAGGGAGTGGAAGCCCGGATAGAGCGGATAGTGGGCAACGTCATTCATGCCCTGCGACTGGTTGGTTGCGAAAACCGTGTAGTCGGCCGCCTGGACCACGCCCTTGTCGAGAGCCGTGAAGACTTCGGAACCGGGCAGGGCAACCGGAGACGCACCAGCCTTGGAGAAGATCTCGTAGACCATACCTTCCGGCGCACGCATCTTGACGCCCTTCAGGTCTTCAACGGAGCGGATCGGAACGCTGGAAACGAATGCTTCCGGCTCGGTTGCCGCGGCTCCGATGAAATGGACGCCGTAGGGCTCGACCAGTTCGGCGTAGAGCTCATGGCCACCACCGGATTGCATGAACCCGATCAGTTCGAAAGGATCGCTCCAGGCGCCGACCAGGTTGCCCATCATGGCAAAGGCGGGGTCTTTCCCGGCGAAATAGCTCGGGTCGGTCAGGTGGCCCTGCAAAATGCCGGAGCCAACGGCATCAAGCGTATCGGTGTGAGGGACAACGGCGCCGATCGGCAAAATCTCGATGGCGATGCGCCCGCCAGACATTTTCTCGACGCTTTCAGCCCATTTCTGTTTGTTGATAAAGCCCGGCTCACCGGCCGTTTCCGAGGTCTGGAAGGTCCAGTTGTAGTCCGCCGCCGTAGCGACACCCGGTGCGGCAAGAACCGACAGGGCGAACAGGCTTGATAGAATTCCGGTCTTCAGTGACAGCAAACGTCCCAAAGGCCCGTCGCTTGCAACTGTCTGCCTGACGCGGGCTGCAAGGTTTTGAAATTGCACACCGCCGCGCGGCGTTTTTGTGTCTTCACGATAACTATTCGATTGCATGTTTTCCTCCCACATACATCGCCACAGTGTTGGCTCGCCAACGCTTGGCACGTCACGTTACGCGGCGAGGAACCGGATGTGACAGGGCGATTCACGCAATCCATTTGCGGGAACCCGCAATTTGGGTGTTGGTGCCGGTATTGCAGCCCCTGGATGTGCCGATCGGTCTCAACGCGGCGACCTTCCACACCGGAGATATCGAGAACGACTTTCGGAATTTTTCAAAAGAGGCAAGAGGCAGGAGCACCGTCCGGCAACCGTCGCCGGATGATCGCTTTCGTTGAGCCTGCGAAGATCCGATCAAGTGCAAACGCCCCGGAAACGGCTGTCTCCAGGGCGCTTATCTGTCATGTCGGCTCGTTCAGGAGGCTGCTTCCTGCGCTTGCGGTCGCTCGACTGTGTCCTGGTGCTGCACAAGCGGCCGATTGCCGGAAAGCTTGCGAACCAGAACGTAGAAGACCGGTGTCATGAAGATGCCGAAGAAGGTTACGCCGATCATGCCGGAGAAGACAGCGACCCCCATGGCAGAGCGCATTTCGGCGCCGGCACCGGTTGAAAGCACCAGCGGGACGACCCCCATGATGAAGGCCATGGAGGTCATCAGGATCGGCCTAAGCCGCAAACGGCTGGCTTCAATGGCCGCTTCCACGGGCGACCGGCCCTCGAACTCCAGTTCCCGTGCGAATTCCACGATCAGGATCGCGTTTTTCGCCGAGAGGCCGACAAGCACTATCAACCCGATCTGGGTGAAGATGTTGTTGTCGCCCGCTGTCAGCCAGACGCCCGTCAGGGCGGCAAGCACACCCATGGGAACGATCATGATGATCGCCACAGGCAGCATCAGGCTTTCATACTGGGCGGCAAGCACCAGGTAGACCAGAAGCAGGGCCAGAGGGAAGACGAGGAACCCGGAACTGCCGGCAAGGATCTGCTGGTAGGTGAGGTCGGTCCATTCGAAGGCGATGCCCTTGGGCAGGGTTTCTTCCGCGATCCGTTCAACCGCAGCCTGGGCCTGGCCCGAGGAATAGCCAGGCGCCGGGCCGCCGTTGATGTCAGCGGCAAGAAAGCCGTTGTAGCGGGTTGCGCGTTCCGGCCCGGTGGTCGCCTCCACCTTCAGAAGCGCGGCGAGCGGGATCATCTGGCCAGTGGCGGAGCGGACCTTCAGCTTGCCGATATCGTCGGCATGGGCCCGGTACTGGGCGTCTGCCTGCACCCGGACGCTGTAGGTGCGGCCGAAGGCGTTGAAGTCGTTGACAAAAAGCGACCCCAGATAGATCTGCAGCGTCTCGAACACATCCGTTACCGAAACACCGAGCTGCTCGGCCTTGGTGCGATCGAGATCCGCATAAAGCTGGGGCACATTGATCTGGAAACTGGAGAACAATCCGGCCAGCTCCGGTGTCTGATAGGCCTGTGCCAGGAACGCCTTGTTGGCGGCGTCGAGTGCCTGGTAGCCGAGCCCGGCGCGGTCCTCGATCTGCAGCTTGAACCCGCCGGTGGTGCCCAGACCCTGGACGGGCGGCGGCGCGAATATGGCGATGAACGCATCCTGGATCGTGCCGAATTTCTGGTTCAGCTGCATCGCAATCGCATTGCCTGACAGGTCCGGAGACTGTCGTTCCTCGAAATCCGACAGGGTGGCGAAGACGATGCCGGCGTTGGAGGAGTTGGTGAACCCGTTGATCGACAGGCCCGGGAAGGCGATGGCGTGTTGGACGCCTTCCTGTTCCAGCGCAATCTCGCTCATCCGTCGGATGACGTCTTCCGTGCGGTCCAGTGTGGCAGCGTCGGGAAGCTGGGCAAAGCCGATCAGATACTGTTTGTCCTGCGCCGGAACAAAGCCACCGGGAACCGTGGTGAAGAGGCTGTAGGTTGCTCCTGCCAACACCATGTAGATCCCCATGACAATGGTCTTGCGGGACAACAGGCCGCCGATGCTCTTGCCGTAGGCGTTGGACCCGGCGCCGAACGCCCGGTTGAAGCCTCTGAAGAACCAGCCGAGCAGAAAATCCATCGCACGTGTCAGCCAGTCCTTGGGCGCATGGTGATCCTTCAGGAGAAAGGCGGCCAGCGCCGGGGACAGGGTCAGCGAGTTGATGGCCGAGATCACGGTGGAGATCGCAATCGTGAGCGCGAACTGGCGATAGAACTGACCCGACAGACCGGTGATGAAGGCCAGAGGAACGAACACGGCCACCAGCACAAGCGCTATGGCGATGATCGGCCCGGAGACTTCCTTCATGGCCTTGTAGGTGGCTTCGCGTGGGTTCAGTCCGCTCTCGATATTTCGCTCAACGTTTTCCACGACCACAATCGCATCGTCGACGACGATGCCGATGGCCAGAACCAGTCCGAACAGGCTGAGCGCATTGATGGAGAAGCCGAAGACATACATGACACCGAAGGTGCCGATGATCGACACGGGAACCGCGATCAGGGGAATGATCGACGCGCGCCAGGTCTGCAGGAACAGGATCACGACAAGGACCACCAGCACCACGGCTTCAAGCAGCGTGTCGACGACCTTCTCGATGGAGGATCGCACGAATTTCGTGGTGTCGTAGACGATTTCGTATTTGACGCCGTCGGGCATGGCGACCTGTAGGTCGTTCATGGTTTCGACCACCGCATCGGAGATCGCAATTGCATTGGAGCCTGGTGCCTGAAACACCGGAATCGCGACGGCGGGCTTGCCGTCGAGCAGCGAGCGCAAGGAATAATCGGCCGCGCCCAGCTCGATCCGGGCGACGTCACGCAACCGGGTGACCTCGCCGTTGTCACCGGTGCGGACAATGATGTTGCCGAATTCTTCCGGTGTCTGAAGGCGCCCCTGCGCATTCACGCTGAGCTGAACGTCGACGCCTTCCAGATTGGGCGACGCACCGATGGTGCCGGCTGCTGCCTGCACGTTCTGTTCGCGGATGGCTCTGGTGATGTCGCTGGCTGCCAGATTGTGTCCGGCCGCCTTCTGTGGATCGACCCACACACGCATGGAATAATCGCCCGAGCCGAACACCTGCACCTGGCCGACACCCTGAATGCGGGCCAGACGGTCCTTGATGTTGAGAACTGCATAGTTGCGCAGATAGGTGATGTCGTAGCGATTGTCCGGCGAGGTCAGGTTTACCACCATCATCAGATCGGGCGAGCTTTTCACCGTGGTCACACCCAGGCTCCGGACTTCTGCCGGCAGGCGCGGCTCGGCCTGGGAAACACGGTTCTGGACAAGCTGCTGGGCCTGGTCGGGGTCGGTGCCAAGCTCGAAGGTGACCGTGAGTGTCATGGCGCCGTCGGAGGTCGCCTGGCTGGTCATGTAGAGCATGCCCTCAACGCCGTTGATCTGTTCTTCCAGCGGTGTTGCCACCGTCTCGGCAATGATTTTCGGGTTGGCTCCGGGGTAGGCGGCGCGCACGACAATGGAGGGCGGTACCACCTCCGGATATTCGGAAATGGGAAGAGCCCTCATGCCGAGCAGACCGGCGATGAGGATGAGGACGGACAGCACGCCGGCAAAAACCGGTCGGTCGACGAAGAATCTCGAGATATTCATGGCCAGGCCCTTTCCAGCAGGAAATCGGGACAACACGTTCCCGGCCGGTGGCGGGGCCTCCGGCGATCATCACTTGAATTGTTGAAGAGGGGGAGGCGGAGCGGCATGCGCTCCACCTGATCACTCAGTTTGCAGCGGCGACATCGTTTTCGAGCTGCGGATCGACAAGCGCACCTGAGCGGATGCGTTGCAGGCCGTTGACGACGATCCGTTCGCCCGGCTTGAGCCCGCTGTTGACGATGCGCGCGCCTTCGGCGGTTCTGCCAAGCTCAACCGACCTATAGGCCGCCTTGTTGTCATCGCCGACAACGTAGACGTATTTCTTGTCCTGGTCGGTGCCGATGGCGCGTTCGCTGATCAGGACTTTCTGTTCGGGTCTGGGTTCCCCCATGCGAATGCGCACGAACTGGCCCGGTATGAGCGTGCCGCCCTGATTATCGAAAACGGCCCTGACACCAATGGTACCACTGACGGCATCAACCTGGTTGTCGACCAGCTGAAGTTTGCCCTTCACCGGGTGTCCGGCGGTTGACGAGGTTTCGATTTCCACCGGGATCATATCCAGCGGCGGTACCGCGGCATCTGTCTTTGGCAGCTCTGCCAGAACCCGCGAGACCAGGTCTTCACTTGCGTTGAAGCTTGCATAGATCGGATCGACGGAAACCAGGGTGGTCAGGGCCGGAGAGGCGGAGCCCGCCGCAACCAGATTACCGACGGTGATCTCGATCTTGCCGACACGGCCGGACACGGGCGCCAGGATCTTGGTGTAACCAAGCTCCAGCTTGGCGGACCTGAGGGCTGCCTTCACGGTTCTGAGGGTCGCTTGAGCTTCGGCGTAGGTGTTGCGTCGCTGGTCGAGCACGCTTTGAGAGATCGTCCGGTTTTCGATGAGCTTGTTGCCGCGATCCAGTTCCAGCTTGGCGAGGTTCAGCTGCGTTTGCGCCAGTTCAACCTGACCTTCCCTTTGCGCGACAGCGGCTTCATAGGGGGCGGGGTCGATGGTGAAGAGCGGATCACCGGCTTCCACCAGCGCACCTTCGCGAAAATCGACGGACTGGATGGCACCGGCCACGCGGGAGCGGATCTGTACCCGGTCGATGGCCTCAAGCCTGCCTGAGAAATCCTCCCACACGGTGATTTCGCGTGACTTGACCTCGGCAACGGTCACCGGCACGGCCGGGATGGTGGCTGTATTGCCGGCGGCTGTCGCCGGGCTGGTCGCCGGAAGGTTCATGATGAGGACAGCGGCTGAAACAGAGACAGCAACTGCCAGGCTGGCGCCCGTCAGGGCCCAGAGCTTGCTTCTTGATGTCATTGGTCTCTCCTTGGAAACCCTCTCGAAAAATCAATCTTCAGAAGGGTTTAAGTGCAAATTCAATGAAGGCTGACGGACTGCGCGAAACCCGAAAATTGCGCGGAAACGGTTTCCTGCCAGGTTGGGGTCTCGTCCGTCTTTCCGCCGTAGAGCGATGGCCAGCCAGCCCCGGCGGGGAGAACATGCTGGTGAACGTCAACACCAGCATTCTGGAGGCAGGTGGCAAAACCGAGTGTTTCGTCTTTCAGCGGATCGTCCTGCGAGCACAGAACGAGCGCCGGCGCAACTCCGGTCAGGCGTGAGCACATGCAAGGGGCCGCGTAAGGGTGGCACATGCCGGTGCTGAGATAGTGGCTCCAGCCGTCTGCCCAGATATCCTTCATGCCGACCCCGGCGGCCGCCTGAAACGAGGTGGAGCCCATGAACGGATCGAGCAGGGGCGACAGCAGGATCTGTCCGTCCAGTTCATCGGCGAAATGATCCCGGGCCTTCAGGGCGACAGCCGCGGCGATGTTGCCGCCAGCCTCGACGCCACCGACAAGAAGCAGGGATTTGCGGTTTCCCAAACCAGCGCGTTTCTTCGCCAGATAGGAAAAGATCGAAAACCCGGTTTCCAGTGGTTTCGGGAAAACGCTGCCAAGCGGCACGTTGTAATCCGGCATCACGACAATGGCGCCGGTTTCGGCGATGATATGCGCGACCTCACAGTCCTGCGGCAAGGTGCCTTGAAAGGCCCCGCCGTGGAAGTAGATCAGAACCGGCGGCGCCTTGCTGTATTCAGCGCCCTGATAGACACGCGCCGCCACGGGGCCGATTGCCACCTTGTCGAGCGTCATGTCCTTTATCTGCACCGTCATGTTCAGCGCCGTTTCGTGTCCGTTGATTGAAGGAAGGCAGAGTACACCAGCCCTCTTGCTTGTCTGATAGGTATTGTTGTTCCAAGTCTGGAATAAGAGGTGTATTATTGGTTTCACTATTCGAAATTTCGAACAATAAGCCTATTTCTTGATCAGGATGCCTGGAAATGGATCAGCTCTCTGCCATGCGTGCCTTTGTCAGGGTGGTTGAAACAGGCAACTTCACCCGCGCCTCCGACTCTCTTCAGATGCCGAAGGCAACGGTGACAAACCTGATCCAGAATCTCGAAAGGCATCTGCAGACGAAATTGCTCAACCGGACCACGCGGCGGGTGATCGTGACGACGGATGGGGCACTCTACTACGAGCGCGCCGCTCAGATCGTGTCGGAGGTCGATGAGCTTGATGCCAGCCTGACCCAGGCGCAAAGCACGCCGGGGGGACGGCTGCGCGTGGAAATGTCGGGTGCTTTCGCAGACTGGTTCGTCATTCCGGCGCTTGGCGGGTTTTACGAAAAATATCCGGATATCCGGATCGATCTCGGGATTGGTGACAGGACGGTCGATTATCTGGCGGAAAATGTCGATTGCGCCCTGCGCGGGGGCGCCCCGGCCGATCAGTCGCTGATTGCGCGGCGGGTGGCGGAAATCGGGCTGATCACCTGTGCGGCAACCTCTTATCTGGAGCGGGCTGGAATTCCGGAAAGTCCGGAGGATGTGCAGGCGAACCACTCTAGTGTCAGCTACTTTGTTGCCGCCAAGGGGCGCACGAATCCTCTCACCTTTCGCAAGGACGGTGAGGAAATTCTGGTCGACGGACGGTATCACTGCTCGGTCAACGATGCCCGCAGCTATGTTGCAGCTGCGCGGGCCGGGCATGGCATCGCTCAGTTGCCGGACTTCATGGTGCAGAAGGAACTGGAGCGCGGAGACCTCGTGCCGGTGCTGGCGGAATGGTCGGCCGACACCATTCCTCTCTATATCGTCTACCCGCCCAACCGGCATCTGTCGAACAAGGTTCGCGTTTTCGTCGATTGGCTGGTGCGCCTGCTGGCCGATATTCCAGAGCCTGGCGAGGTCTCGTCAGGGCGGCAGGGTAGCGGCGCAAACCGGTGACCGGCTGACGGTTTTGCCGGGGTCAGATCCCGAACCTGTCCCGCAGCCGGTAGACCAGCACGGACGGTGCCAGGAACCAGGGATTGCCCTGGTAAAGCGGCCGTGTCCGGAAAGGGATCTTCTCGAAGGCGGAGGGGGATTTTTCCAGGCCGGCGGCCTTCTGGCCGATGCGCATGCCCAGATAGCTCGCCATGCCGACGCCGGACCCACAATAGCCGCCTGCATGAAACAGGCCCTTGTCCTCGCCAGCGTGGGCAAGCGTGTCGAAGGTGTAGCCGACAAATCCCATCCAGGCATGGCTGATCCGCACGGTGGCCAGTTCCGGGAAAAGGGCCGTCATGTCGTGGTGGAGTTTGAGCGCGCTGTTGCGCGGGTCTGTTTCGCTCAAGGAAACCCGGCCGCCGAAAAGAACGCGCTTCCGGTCTGGCGACAGCCGGTAGTAATAGACCAGCTTTCTGGTGTCCGACAGGATCCGATCGGTCGGGAACAGCCGGTCGATCGTTTCGCTCGGAATTTCCTCCGTTGCGATCACGTAGGAACCGATGGGGATCAGCCGCCGTTGCAACCATGGCGAAAGGGGGCCGGAGTAGCCATTGGTCGCCAGAATGACCTTGCCCGCCTTGAGGGGACCGCTGCTTGTGAGAACCTTGAAGCCTGAGGCTTCGCGTTCAAGGGACATCACCCGGCACTTGCCGCGCACCATTGCGCCTTCGGCCAGAACCTTGCTCAGAAGCGAGGGGTGGTATTTGCTGACATCGACGCTGCAATGACGCGGATTGACGATGCCGCCGTGATAAGCCTCTGTTCCAAGCTCCTTCGCCATATCGCTTTTCGGCACCATGAAGGCATCCGTCTTCCAGACCGGGTGCCCGGCGGCACAGTCCTTGGCAAGGCTTTCGTAAAGGTGCGGCTTGTGGGCCCCGTGGAAGCGGCCGGTCTCCAGCAGGCCCATCTCAAGGCCTTCTGCCCTCGACAGTGCGTGCATATAGTCGAGCGATGCCTGACCTTCCAGACAGAGCTGGGTGGCGAGCTCCTTGCCATAGCGGCGCGCCAGGCTGGAGAAGGAGGGCTTGAGGCTCGTCGACAGCTGGCCGCCATTGCGCATGCTGCACCCCCAACCGGGGTCTTCCGTATCAAGAACCAGCGTGCCGAGGCCTTCGCGGGCAGTCTGAAGTGCCGCGTTCAGGCCGGTGTAGCCGCCGCCGACCACCAGCACGTCCACTTCCTCCGGCAGGCCAGTCTCCCGCAGAGGAACTTTCGTGGCGATGTCCTGCCAATAGGGTGTCGTCTTGAAGTCGTCTGTAAAAAGAGCCTGTGTCATTGTTCGCCTCACGCTGTTCGCGCGTCCTCCAGAATCAGATCGGCACCTTTTTCGCCAACCATGATCGCGGGTGCATTGGTGTTGCCGGATGTAACTGTCGGGAAAATGGAGGCATCGACAACCCTGAGTCCGTCGACCCCGTAAACCTTCAGGCGCGTGTCGACAACATTTTCGCCCGGCGCCGGCCCCATGCGGCAGGTGCTGACCGGGTGAAAGACGGTGGAGCACCGGCTGCGCGCATCCGCCAGCATGTCCTCGTCGGTCTGAACGCCCGGGCCGGGGGTGATTTCATCGTCGATGACCGATTTCATGGCAGGGCTTTCGGCGATCTTGCGCATCAGCTTGCTGCCTTCGATCATTTCGGTGAGGTCGCGGTTCGTGCTGAGCGAGTTGGGGTGGATCTCCGGCATGTCGAACGGGTTGGCCGAGCGCAGGCAGATGTGGCCGCGGCTGGTCGGCCGCGTCGGCTGAAAGCCGAGCAGGAAGCCGGGGAAGGGGTCCGGATTCATCAGCGGGCGCTTGCCTTTTGGTGCCTTGGTGTAGCTGACAGGCGAGAAGTAAAGCTGCATGTTCGGCCGTTCACAATCCGGATTGCTTTTAACGAACCCACCGGCCTGGTTGACGCTGAGCGACAACGGACCTCTGCGGGTCAGGACATAGCGGATCCCCTGGGCGAGCTTTCCCCACCACGGGTAAAGCAGCTGGTTCAGCGTCGGCACCTTGGACCGGTAGAGGTAATCGAGGCCGAGATGGTCCTGCAGGTTCTTGCCGACGGCCGGGCTTTGCACGGTGGGGGTTATGCCCTTTGCCTGCAGCTCCGCACCATCGCCAATGCCGGACAGCATCAGGATCTGCGGAGAATTGACGGCACCGGCACTCAGGATCACCTCCCGGCGAGCCTTGATGATCTGTTCGGTCCCGCCCTGGCTGTAGGCAACACCGGTGGCCCGTCCGTTCTCAAGGATCACCCGGGTTGTGTGTGCCCTGGTCAGGATGGACACGTTCTGCCGTTTTTTCGCACGGGACAGATAGGCGCGGGCTGCCGACATGCGGAACCCGTTTTTCGAGGTTACCTGGTAAAGGCCGACACCTTCCTGGGTCTTGCCGTTGAAATCCGGATTGCGGCTGAAGCCGGCCTCTTCGCTGGCCGCCAGGAAGTTTTCGCACAGCGGATGAACTTCCTTGTCCATGGAGGACACATAAAGTGGGCCATCGCCGCCGCGATAGGCGTCGGCACCGTTGCCGTTGGTTTCCGACCGTTTGAAATAGGGCAGAACGTCCTGCCAGCCCCAGCCTGTGTTGCCGAGGGCCTTCCAGTCCTCGAAATCCGCATGCTGGCCGCGAATGTAGACCATGGCATTGATGGAGCTGGAACCGCCCAGCACCTTGCCGCGCGGCCAGTAGCCGGAACGGTCGTTCAGGCCGGGATCGGCCTCGGTGTGGTACATCCAGTTGATTTTGCGATTGTAGAAAGCCTTGCCATAGCCAATCGGCATCCAGATCCAGAAATTGAGATCCGAACCGCCGGCCTCCAGCAGGCAGACTGTGTATTTGCCGTCTTCCGACAACCGGTCGGCAAGCACCGAGCCTGCCGAGCCCGCGCCGACAATGACAAAGTCGAACTCGGCCATGAATGCTCCTATCGAAAGGTCTTGTCGGGTTGGATGGCAGTCGACAGCGGCGCAACGCTTCCGTCCGCGATCATGGTTGGCCGCAGCAAGGGCAGCGTGACCTCGCGCAGACCAGGCGTCCGGCTTGCGCTCGGTTTGAAGGCTGCTTCTGTCATGGTCACGCCGAATTTCTTCAGTCGGGAGGTGAGCGCCGGCGACGTCGTGGGCGAAATGAAGGAGAGCTGCCCGAATGCGACAGGCATCAGGCCGGTTCGTGTTGTTTCCAAATGGATGACGTCCTCCTGAATGCGCTCAGCGTACCAACCGGAAGGAAGCCTAGGTTGGAATTGGCCTGTAAAATATATCCATTGCAGATAATTTTTCAGTCCAATTAGCGGGGCGGCGCCTCACCCGGCACTGCAGCCGGGCAGGATTTTCTTGAGAACCTTCATGCCTTTGCGAATGTCTTCCTGCCCGGAGCTGCCAAAGCCGAGCACAATACCGCGCTGTGGTATCTGTCCAAGGGCATACCGGGAGAGCGGTGCGGTGATGATGCCGAGTTTCGCCGCTTTGCTGACGATCCTGTCTTCATCGTGTCTGTTCGACACAAAGCCAACAGTATGAAAGCCGCTGCTGGCCGGTTGAAGATCGATATCTCCGGCAAGGTCGGCTGCCTCCGCCATCAGGGTGTCGTGGCGGTGTTTGTAAAGCTGGCGCATGGTGCGGATATGTGTTGCGAACATGCCCTCATCCATGAATTCGGCAACAATCGCCTGGGTGACCGTCGGAACGCCGGAAAGCCAGGTCAGGCAGACGCGCTCAAAGCTTTCCACTAGACCTTCCGGGACCAGCGCGAAGCCGAGCCTGAGGGCCGGGAACAGGGATTTTGAGAACGTGCCGACGTAGATCACCCGGCCATGCGTATCTATGCTCTTGAGGGTCGGTGGCGGCTGGTCGCCGAAATAGAACTCACCGTCGTAATCGTCCTCAACGATCATGGCATCGGCTTCGTTGGCGACCTTCAGCAGCGCCAGCCTGCGTGACAGGCTCATGACATGACCCAGCGGTTGCTGATGGGATGGTGTGACGAACGCAAGCCGGAAATAGGGGGCCTTTGCCAGTCCGTCTTCAATGCACAGGCCTTCCTCGTCGACGGCAACCGGAACAGGCCTTGCCCCGATGGCAACGAAAGCGTTGCGTGCGCCGATGGCACCCGGATTTTCGAACCAGATCGGCTCACCCGGATTGACCAGCATGCCGCCGATCAGGGAGAAGGCCCGCTGAGCGCCGTTGGTGATGAAGATCTGTTCCGGATCGCATTTGATGCCCCGGGACGCATTCAATTGGCGGGCGATGGCACGGCGCAGCGGCATGTAGCCGAAGGGTTCGCCATAACCGGCAATGTGGTCGCGGTCCTTGCGCCAGTGCCGGGCAGAGAGCTTCGCCCATTGTGCCATGGGAAAGGCGTCGAGCGCGGGCAGCGCGGTGACAAAGGCCTGCGATTTGTGTGGCAGGCGCGAGCGCAAGGTGAAGTCCGGGATTGCGTGGCGGGACGCGTGCGAAAGGCGCGGCACGACAGGGGTGATGTCGTTGGCTTCCTGTGAAAGCTTCGGTGCAAGGCGGGCGTTCAGTGCTTCGCTGACATAGGTGCCGGCGCCGACCCTTGCCTCCAGCAGGCCCTCCGCGGTCAGGCGGTCGATGGCGTCGATCACCGTCGTACGGGAAACACCGATTTCCTGTGCCAGGGTACGTGTTGCCGGCATACGGTCGCCCGGGGTCAGGGCGCCCGTCAGCAGCAGGTCGCGCAGCGCCATGTAGAGCTGGATCGAAATTTTCTTTTCGGCCGTCTTGTCGATCTTGATCGACGAGAGCACTGCACCGGCATGGCGTTTCATCGCGTTCCCTCAAATTGGTATGAGAGTTTGCGCAAAACGGACCTTTTATCAAGTCCAATTCTGGATAAGGGTCGGTCCTGAGCCAACACTTATCCGTCGCGACCGCCCGTCCGAGGACCTGATTTCACGATGAAAATACAATCAATAGAAACATTTACAAATGAGTTTGTCTGCTTTGTCCGCGTGACTGACGAGAGTGGCGCGACCGGATGGGGACAGGTTGCTCCTTATTACGCGGATATCACTGCCGAAGTCGTGCATCGTCAGGTGGCGCCATACGCACTGGGTGAAGATGCTTATGACATCGAACATCTGATGGGGATCATTCCGGAGCGGGAACACAAATTCCCCGGTTCCTATCTGCGCCGGGCGATGGGAGGTCTGGACACGGCGCTGTTCGACCTGCGCGGCAAGCTGGAAGGAAAGTCGGTCTGTGAACTGCTCGGCGGAACTCCGGGCAAGGTGCGGGCTTACGGGTCGTCGATGAAGCGCGATATCACGCCGAAGGACGAAGCGGATCGGCTGAAGAAACAGCAGGACCTGAATGGCTTTACCGCGTTCAAGTTCCGGATCGGCGCCGAATGCGGACGTGACCGCGACGAGTGGCCTGGTCGGACGGAAGAGATTGTCCCGACCATGCGCAAGGCCTTTGACGATGGTACGGAGCTGCTGGTCGATGCAAACTCCTGCTACTCGCCGTCCAAAGCCATCGAGATCGGCCGGTTTCTGGAAGCCAACGGAATTTCCCATTACGAAGAGCCTTGCCCCTATTGGCATTACGACCAGACCAAGCAGGTGACGGATGCGCTGCGCATCGACGTAACGGGCGGGGAACAGGATTGCTCGCTGGTGGACTGGCAGCGTATGATCGATGACCGGGTTGTCGATATCGTTCAGCCGGACGTGTGTTATCTCGGCGGCATGGTCCGCACCTTGCAGGTGGCGCGGATGGCACATGAAGCCGGGATCCCCTGCACGCCGCATGCGGCCAATCTGTCGCTGGTGACACTGTTCACCATGCATCTGCTGCGGGCGATCCCGAACGCGGGCAAGTATCTCGAATTCTCCATCGAGGAAGCGGACTATTATCCGTGGCAGTATGATCTGTTCACCTCATCTCCGTTCGAGATTTCAGACGGCCATGCGATGGTAACCGACGCGCCGGGCTGGGGTGTCGAGATCAGCCCGGAATGGCTGGCCAAATCCACCTACAAGATCAGCTCCCTGGAAGGCTAACGATGCCCGCAGCAAGTGAACTCATCGCGGAATATCAGGCTACGGGCACGCTGAAGGTGCTGCCGCTCGGCCATTTCATTGACGGCCGCTTCGCCCAGCCGTCCCATAACCGGACCATGGAAAGTTTCGATCCCGGTCGGGGCGAAGCCTTTGCCCGCTTCACGGCCGGAACTGCCGAGGATGTCGATCAGGCGGTCCAATCGTCAAAGGTTGCTTTCGAGTCGGTCTGGCGCGACATGGCACCGGCGGAACGGTCCCGCATTCTTCTGAAGGCCTCCCGGCTGATCCTGGAAAACCTCGATCTTCTGGCTGTTGCCGAAACGCTCGACAGCGGCAAGGCGCTTCAGGAAGCAGAAGGCGATGTGCGCGGTGCGGCCCGGGCGTTCGAGTATTACGCAGGTGCCTGCGACAAGCAGCAGGGCGACAGCTTTCCGCTCGGCCCGAACTATGTCGGCTACACCATTCACGAGCCGGTCGGGGTGACGGCTCAGATCATTCCGTGGAACTTTCCGATCTCCACGGCCGCACGCGGGTTTGCGCCTGCGCTTGCAGCAGGCTGCACTGTCGTCGCGAAGCCGGCAGAACAGACGCCCTTCACGGCGCTGCTTCTGGCGAAGATCCTGCATGATGCCGGATTGCCGGCCGGGGTCTGCAATGTCGTGACCGGCACAGGCGCCGAAACCGGTGCGCCGCTGACGTCCCATCCGGATGTCGATCACATCACCTTCACCGGATCGGTGCAGACGGGCAAGGCGGTGATGAAGGCGGCAGCTGACGAAATCACCCGCGTGGTGCTGGAACTCGGCGGCAAATCGCCGGTGGTGGTGCTGGGGGATTGCGACCGGGAACAGGCGCTCTCCGGTGTACTCGGCGCGATTTATGAAAATGCCGGGCAGATCTGCTCGGCGGGATCCCGTCTCGTCATCGAGAAAAGCATCCACGCGGATTTTGTCGCAGAGCTGGTCAAGCGCACCAGCGCCTTGAAGCTCGGGCATGGCCTTGCCAATCCGGATGTCGGCCCGGTCAGTTCTGCGGAGCATCTTGCGAAGGTCGCCGGCTTTGTCGACCGTGCGAAGGCGCGCGGGGCAGATGTCGTAACGGGCGGCGCGATCGCCGCCGATCCGGAAAGCGGCAAGGGATGGTTCTATCAGCCGACAATCGTCGACAATGTTGCCGCCAATGACGAATTGGCCCAGGAAGAAATCTTCGGGCCGGTTCTGACGGTGCAGGTGGCTGAAGATGCCGATCATGCGCTGGCGTTGGCCAATGACTGCCAGTACGGACTGGTCGCCGGCGTCTACACCTCGAATTTTGCACAAGCCCATCAGCTCGCCCGCGAGATCGACGCGGGGCAGATCTTCATCAACGAGTATTTTGCCGGGGGCATCGAAGTGCCGTTTGGAGGTAACAAGAAATCTGGCTTCGGCCGCGAAAAAGGTCTGGAGGGGCTCAAGAGCTACTGCAAGACCAAGAGCGTCGCTGCCAGGATCGGTTAGAGAAAGGCGGCCCGGATCAGGGTTGATCCAAGCCGGCTCAATTGCCGTGTTACCTCCCCTGTAAGGCCGGTTCGGTTCGCTGATCCGGCCTCTTTTTTCGTCCAGGAAGCGGAGTTGGCGGCAGCTTCAGACCGGAAACCTGCGCAGCTTGAAGAACTCCCACAGCGATTTGTTCAACGCCTGGGTTTTCTGGATCGTCTCCCTGACCAGCGTGATTTCACGGGAATTGATCGGGCTGGACTTGCCGTATTCGATCTTGTGTTTCTGGTCGCTAATTCGCATGAGAATAGTAGAGGCATTGCGTCCCCCGTTGTCGAAAGAATAAATGCAGTGATTATATTTATTTTTTAATTTCAATATCTTGTGCATGTCCCGCGTCAGGCCCAGCACGCCTTCCCTCATATCCGGCGTCTGGGTGTCCAGCTTGGCCAGCCGTTCGACCAGATCAATTCTGGCGCGCGACGTGTTGAGGGTCAGGAAGATGACCGTTGCAACTTCCTTGGTGACACCGGCAAGGCCGGCGATCATGTGGATCAACAGGCTCTCCGTGTTGGTCCATGTGTAATTCAGGCGGCCCATGAGGGTCAGAAATGTCTGGAACTCATCCGCCATTGGTGACATTTCGGCGGCGCTCATCTTCAGGCCTCAAGACTGGGTGAATGGTTTTCCTTCTGAATAAAAATTGCCGCGGCCTCCGTCCTGTTGGAAACGCCGAGCTTTGAAATGATGTGATGAATATGCAGCTTGATCGTGTGTTCAGACAGGGACAGCTTGTCGGCGATAATCTTGTTCTGGTGGCCCTCTGAAATCAGGCACAGGACTTCGGTTTCCCGGCGGGTCAGCTTGCTGAACTGGTTCATGGTGCGACCGCGTTGTTTGTGGTTTTGCAAGGCGGGAGCCGCACTGGAAGGCCGTTCGTGACCCATGTACTTGATCGCATCGGCCGGCAGATAGTGACCGCCGTTCAGCATCAGACGGATGGCGCCGAGCCACAGGTCGATCCGCAGGTTCATGGGTAAGACGCTCTTGATCAGACCTTCCTGGAAATATTCGCTGATGATCGAGGGAAAGGAAAGATCGTCGTTGATCAACATGCAAAGGTTTGCTTCCGGAAAGTTCTTCCGCAAGCAGGCAACCGACTCCTTGCGTTCCGCGCTGAAACCTTCGTCGATGAGGAAAAGCCGTTTCGAAAATTCTCCACGACGTTCCGAGCGGTAAAGATCAATTTTCTGACTGATACGGACGAAACGTCCATTGTCTATTTCTCGTTCGATTACACCTTCCAGCTCCTTCGGAAACTTTTCGGATGCGCCAACAAAATAGATTGAACCCTTTTTTTCATAATTCGCAGTAGCCATTACAATCATCCCTAGATACTAAGCTATAATTTAAACCGTTCCCTCTTTTGCTTGCACTTGCCAGAAGCAGGGGCTGGGAGAAACGTGTCTTTTTAAGTAATTAGCCGGCTTATTTTGCCGTTGGCTTTCGCCTTCAGATTTGAAAATAATAAAAATTTTTATTTGTCTGTTCAGACCAAGGATAGACTCAGGCAATGGAAGGCGAGTTAAAATCAACATGCCGCCCAAAGCGCAGTACTAACAGTGATTCTTGTAATTTCCCCCGATCCGAATTCCTCCTCACCCACAACTTGTATATAGCAAGCTTACCCTAGGTTATATTAATAATTCGATTTATCCGAGTTTTTTATTCTTATTCAAGTCATTAAAATCATTCAATTTTTTTCATTTTACGTGAGGGCCTGTGTCCCTATACACCCACGAAAACTAAGGGGTTAATATTTAGTTAGGATTTCCGGCTTATTGCGCCGGGTTTGTTCTGTCATTGTTTTAATCGGCTCGGAAGTGATCGAATTTATGTATTTCTCATAATCGGTGAGATACGTTATCTGTATTTGACTTCCGTCCGATGCGTAAATGGAGCGGCCATTCTGTTTTTGTCTGGCTGATGTGGCGCGTTTTGCCACTTTCCATTTGATCGGGAGTGGAAACGCTCCTTTTAAACCATGACAGTTCTATGCAAATCGATAGAAGACGATCTGCCGAGCTGTCCGATCTGAGGACAGAACCATGAGCGAATACGTTTGGCAAAAAAACGAGCTGAACATCGATAAGTCGTATCGTCCGGATTTCTCTCGTGAATACAATCACGAGGTAAATATCGACAACTCGAAGAGTTACGAGTGGGAATACTCTGACGACGATAACACCCAGGATGTAAACAATCAGGTGTTCAAGTATGTCGACAGTGATTTCAATCCCGTCATCAACGTTGATTTCGAGAACGGTCCTTCGGACGTCGACAACATTGACCTGGATTTGAGCGATCACGCCAGTGTCGGGGACATGCTGATTGCAAAAGGCAACATCGACTTCGATCCGGGCGACGACATCAATGTCGAAGACGTCCTGAACGATGCGCTGAACGGCGCAGGAAACGATACCGGCTTTGTCCTGAACAACAGCAATATGCTGGAAGACAATGACCAGGCCAATGGCACCTATGTCGCCAACGACGCTGCTTTCACGCAGAAACTGTCCGCGACCGGCGGTTCTTCTGTGGCGGATGACGGTCTGGCATTCGGCGGTTCTTCCATGACCGTGGATGCCCTCGATGACGCGACGGTGATCGGCGAAGTGATGGCTGCAGCCAATGCCGCCAACGCAACCGAGGCATTCGTCAACGAGCTGGTGCAAGGCGCGAACATCCTCAACAACTCGGTCGATACATCGATCGTCGGTGGTGATCTCTATACCGACAGCGTTGGTGAAGACGACCTCTAAGATGTTTGCGAGGCGCTGCGGATTCCTGTTTCTGAATATCCGGCTGCGCCTGTCTCCAAGTCAGAATGCGGTGTGATCGTTAGCCTTAACGAGGTCTGGATCACCGCCTTGAACAAGGACTTTTATCATGTCTGGTAAGCGTGGAACTCAATTCAACTACTCTGATTTCGATGCAATCGATGAATCAAAGATCGTCAACATGGCCAAAGTCGATATGCACTTCGAAGAAGGCTTCGTCTATGACGATGACGATGTCGTGGACATCGACCTGGAAGATTGTGCTGAAGTCGACGAAATGCTCGTCAGCGTCAATGGCAGCATTGACTACTCTCCCGGTGATGACATCAGCGTTGAGGACATTCTGAACGAAGCTCTCAATGGCGCGGGCAATGACGCAGGCGTCGTGCTCAACAACACCAACCAGCTCGAAGACAACGATACGGCTCAAAACACGACGGCAACCAATGGGGCCAACTTCAACCAGACCCTGAATGCCAAGGGCGGCGATTCGACGACCGACGATGGTATTTCCGCAGGCGGTTCCAGCGGCAGTGGAAGCATCGATGCTGAAATGAGTGCTTTCGGTGGTCATACGGCCAACTGGTTCGGTCATTCCGGTTTCCACGGCATGTCGCTCGACCTGGATGGCAATCTGGAAATCGACGATCTGGGGTCGGGCAGCGTCAAGGTCATTGCCGACGACGATGCTCTGGTTCAGGGCCTCAATGCGGCCGAAGCCTCTGCTTCCAACGATGCAACGGCGTTCACCAACACACTGGTCCAGGGCGAAAACATCCTGAACAACTCTGTCGACATGACCATTGTCGGGGGCAACATGGATAACATCATGACCGGTGAAGACCTGGGCTCTCTGGGCAGCTGATGCGCTCCACATCTGAGTTGATCTTTTATTCCTGAAGATAGCAGGAGGCGCGGCGCCATTCGCACCGCGCCTCCTGGACGCGGCCTCTCGTTTTTTAATTCGCGCGAGTTCGACCGCGAATAAAACCCTTCACTCCGTTTCGGGGGCTGACATGTTTTTTTATGACGACCTTACGCGTGAGGCGATTTCACATTTTGTAGGCAGCTTTGCCATGTCGCTGGAGGAGGCGCGGGCCCGCCTCGAATATCTGGAATTCCGCGCCGCTCAACTGGCTGCGGAACAGGCTGAGCAGGGCGACACGATGGAGGCGCTGCTAACGGTCTGGCCAGACTATCAGCTGCTCGATCTCAACCCGAATATCCATTACGAATTCAACGGTTACCGCCTCTTCGATGATATTCCCGCCGCCCTGAATTTCTACGAGTGGGACGGCATCGGCATGCGGGCAAACCTGACCCTGCCGCCCGACGAAGGGACTTATAATCCCTATACCATCACACTGACGGGCGGCGTGATTTTCATAACCTACCACCACGAAGTGCTTCCCAACAGTTTTGCGGTGCTGTCCCGGTCGGAAAACCTGCTGGATGACAACGACTATCTGTCGAATACTGGTCTTTCCTATCGTTTTGATGCCGAGGCGCCTTCGCTCACCGCTTTTGTCGATGCGCTGGAGGCCGCCGGAATTACGGGCAGGTTCGGTTTTTCGGAAGCGGACAATCCGGCAGGCAACCTGAGCGCGACTGTCGAGGCCTGGGCGGAAACGGCCAAGGCCATGCAGACAGGGGCTCCAGGTGTCGGACAGCAGGTTCTTGTGACGGGGGAGGAGACCGGCCAACTTTACCAGAATGGTGTCGTTGTCGAGGAAGCGGCCCGCCTCGATGAGGTCATCAAGCAGTTGAAGGGCCGCGCTCCGGACGAGGACGCCGATGGGTTGGCCGAGGACGTTACGGATAATGGGCCGCAAAGCGCCTCCGGTCAGATTACCTTGCTGGAGGAAACAGCGGCAGGTTCCGCATCGCTGCAAATCAGCACCGGCAACAACACGATGATCAATCAGGCCGTTGTGCTGGATGTCTGGGGAAAGGCCGCGACGATCGCTGTTGCCGGCGACTACTACGATCTCGACATCATCAGCCAGACCAACGTTCTGGCCTCGCCGCATCTGGCCGGGCTTGGCGCGTTGGCGTCAGACCCGACTACCGGCAGCTACAACATCGCGTCGATCCTGAACACCGGATCGGATCTGCCGGTGGACGCCACCTCCATCGGCAATCATGCCCTGTGGGACATTACCTTCCACGACGGTGACATGACCTTTGTGAACTGGCTGACCCAGACAAACTACCTGGTCGACAATGACACCATCGTCTACCAGGAAGACAATTCGGGCACGATGATCACATCCGGCGGCAATGTTCTGACGAACGGCCTCAACCTGACGGAACTCAGCACCTTTTTCGACATGATCCTCATCGGCGGAAATTACTATTCGGCCAATGTGATCAGCCAGACCAACGTTCTGGTCAATTTCGACCAGATCATCTCGGATGGAACGGGTGACGCACCCTTGGCTGGGCCGGACGGAGAGATCGACAATCTGCTGTGGAACGAGGCCTACATCGTTTCCAATTTCAACAACACCGTCGTCGACCTGGACCCGGTGAGTGCGAACCGTCTGGCGACTGCCGATGAGGACGATCTCGACAGCGACTTCCTGTCAGGGGCTTTCAGCGGTGAGGCCTCGCCGGTCAACATGCTGAACGTGCTTTATGTCTCCGGCGACGTCTACGACATCAATTATCTCGAACAGGTCAATATCCTGGGCGACAGCGACAGTATCGCCACGCTCGGGGTGGATGTCGCCAGCGAAGACACCAGCATCAATGGCGATTCAAATCTGCTTTACAACGCCGCGGTGATCCAGGAAGCCAGTGTGGACACCGTCGTTCGCGTCGGTGGCGAAACCTATTCTGAAGCCTTGCTCTATCAGGCAGAGATCCTGACAGCAGATGTGGCGCAGCCGGACGAAGGCGGGGCACATCTGGCCTCCGAGGCCGTGGTGTTTCTGGCAGATGGCATGCTGACCGATGCCGACAACAGCTTTGAAACAGTCAATCTGAACCAGATGCCGGACGAGGTTTGTGTCGATCCGATGGCGACCATGGTTGCTTAGGGGAGACCGCACATGACCATTTCTTATGATGTTGCCGATGGGCAGCGGGCGAGCCGTGCCGGTGAACCGGAAGTTCTGGGGCCGGATGCCAAAAGGGGTGATGAACGGCTGGTGGGCGCGAAAGCCGCTGCCGCCGGCGAGCCGACCCTGAAAGCGGAAGACGTCCCGGCAAAACCGATGGACGGGCGCAAACCCGGACGAACCGGCGCCGGCAAAGGCAAGGGGGAGAAGCCCGAATTCCACCGCCGTACGACTCCCCCCGATCTTTCAAACGCACTTGATAACGGCATTGCCGCCGTCAGGCGCAATCTTCTCATCGTCATGCTGTTTTCCTGCGTCATCAACGTGCTGGTGCTGTCCATTCCGGTCTATCTGTTTCAGATCTCCGACCGGGTCCTGACCAGCCGCTCGCTCGACACTCTGGTCATGCTGACCGGCGTCATCATCGGGGCGGTTCTGTTGCAGGCAGCCTTCGATGCCATCCGCCGGTTCATCCTGATGCGCACTGCGGTTGAGCTTGCATCGCAACTGGGCTCGCCCATCCTTGCCGCCGCCGCGCGGGCTTCCCTCAACAGCAATGGCAAGGAGTACCAGATCCTGAACGACTTGCAGCAACTGCGGGGTTTCCTGGTGTCCGGGACCATGATGGCGTTTCTGGACGGCCCCTTCGCACCGCTTTTCCTGGTGGCGATCTACCTTATTCATCCACATCTGGGGATGATCGTGGGGGGAACCTGCGTGATCCTGCTCGTGATCGCGGTGATCAACCAGAAGATCACGTCCCGCCATTTCAGCGACGCCAACCAGAACCAGAGCAAGGCGAACCTGCATCTGGATGCGATGTCCAGAAATTCGCAGATCATCAATGCCCTGGCCATGATCCCGGAAGCTGTCCACCTCTGGGGGCGTGATACGGCTGCTTCGCTGCGTGCGCAGGTGAGTGCACAGGACAGGAACATCATATCGGCCTCCATCACCAAGGCAGTTCGGCTGCTGACGCAGGTGGCAATGCTGGGGTGGGGGTCTTTCCTCGCCATTCAGGGCGAGCTGACCGGGGGCATGGTGATTGCCGCTTCCATTATTGGCGGCCGGGCTCTGTCGCCCATCGAAGGCGCGATCGAAGGCTGGAACCAGTATCTGCTGTCGCGCAATTCCTATAGCCGGATCTCGACACTGCTGAAGTCCTCGCCGCTCAATTCCGAGCGTCTCGTCCTGCCGAAACCGCAGGGCCGGCTTGATGTCGAGCGTCTGCTTTACGTGCCCCAGGGCACCAAACGGGTCGTGCTCAACAGCATCACCTTTTCGCTCAAGGCCGGCGATTCCCTTGCAATCATCGGCAACTCGGGCGCAGGCAAGACAACGCTCGGCAAGATGCTGGTGGGGTCGATCCTGCCGACATCGGGCGCAGTGCGTCTGGATCTGATGGATCTGCGCAACTGGAACCAGCGGCAACTGGGTGAAAACATCGGCTATCTGCCGCAGGACGTTCAGCTTTTTCCCGGAACCATCAAGCAGAACATTGGCCGTATGCGGGAAGATGCTTCGGACGAGCAGATCTACGAAGCGGCCTGCCTTGCGGACGTTCATGCCATGATTTCCGACCTGGCCCATGGCTATGAAACCGTCGTTGCGGCGGACGGTGCGCCGCTGTCCGGTGGGCAGAAGCAGCGCATCGCGCTTGCCCGGGCTTTCTTCGGCAATCCGCGTTTCGTGGTTCTGGACGAACCCAACTCAAATCTGGACACCAATGGTGACGAAGCGCTTGCGCGGGCAATGGCGCATGCCAAGGCCGAGGGCATCACCGTTGTCGCAGTCACCCAGAAACCGTCCCTTCTGAAATGCGTCGACCGGATCCTTGTTCTGGCGGATGGCTCCATCAGCATGTTCGGTTTCCGCAACGAGGTTCTTGAACTCCTTGCCGACAGGAAAAAGCAAAAAGCGGTTCAGAAACAAGGATAAGCGCTGGTAGCCGCATGGAACGGCTCAGGCCTGGGGGGAAATATGAGCAACGCTCTGACGCATAACGAACCGATGGACTGGTATTCGGCGGTGCCGAGATCGATCTACTGGCACACGCTGATCGGGGTTTTCCTGCTGGTGTTCTTCATCGGAGGATTTGCCGCCTGGTCCTTTACCGCGCCGCTGGCTGCCGCCGTGATTTCAAGCGGGACCTTTGTCGCAACCGGACAGAACAAGCAGATTCAGCATTACGAAGGCGGGATCGTGAAGGAAATCCTGGTGCAGGAAGGCGCGCGCGTTCAGAAGGGCGACCCGATCGTTGTTCTCGACGAAACCGTGGCATCGGCGAATGAACGGCAGCTCAGGCTCAAGCTGGCTCGGCTCGAGGCGATCAACGCCCGTCTTCGCGCGGAATATCTCTGGCAGGAAGAGGTCGAGTTTCCGCAATCATTGCTCGATCACAAGGACGACAAGGAAATTGCCACCATCATCGCCGGCCAGAAGCTGAGCTTTCTGGGATCTCAGGCGAAGCTGATGAGCGACATTCGTATCCTGGAGAGCACGATCGAATCCCTTCAGCACCGCCACGACGGGTATCGCGAACAGCACGATTCCATGATCAAGCAGCTTGCGATCCTGAAGGAAGAGCACAAGGGCAAGAAACTTCTCTTCGAAAAGGGGCTTCTGCTGAAGCCGACCCTGAACGCGCTTGAAAGAGCGATTGCCGAAGCCGAAGGCCAGATCGGACGGTTGGCCTCGGCCATGCAGGAGGCCAACGCCCAGGTGCTGCAGCATCGGGAGCAGGTCAAGCAGACGCGGGCCGCCTACAACGAAAAGGTGCTCGACGACCTGCAATCCATCGAGGCGGAACTGGATGCGGCGAGAGAACAATCCCGCAAGGTGCGCAACGTTTTGGCGCGGGCCGTCATCCAGGCCCCGGTGTCTGGCACCATTGTGCGCATGCACTATCATACGGCCGGTGGCGTTATCGAAAGCGGCAAGACGATTGTCGAAATCCTTCCCTCCGATGCACCGCTGATCATCGAGGCCCTGATCTCACGAACGGACATCGACAGTGTTCACATCGGTCAGCAGGCGACTATTCGCCTGTCCGCCCTCAATCAGCGGACGACCCCGGTGCTGGAAGGCGAAGTGCAATATGTCTCGGCAGATGCGATCACCGACAACAGCACCGGTATGGTCCGGGAAGTCTATGTCACCCGCATCGGCATTGCTCCAGGTGAACTCACACGGGTGCTGAACTTCGTTCCGACACCCGGCATGCCCGCGGAAATCATGATCCAGACCGCCGAGCGGACCTTCATGCAGTATCTGACGAAACCGATTGTCGACAGCATGTCACGCGCTTTCCGCGAGGAGTAAGCGCCAGGACGGTGCCCCTTTCCTTTGGAAGGGCGCGGTCCCGGAAAAGCCTTAGCAGCTCCGTTCATGAGGAGCTGCCAATCCGGATTGTCTGATGTGGTCTTCAGGCAATGTCCGCCTTGGGCCGGTTCGTTTCACGCGGACCGGCCTTTTTTCGCAAGGCCAGTTTTGCAAGGCCAGTTTCGCAAGGTACGGCCGTCAGGTGACGGTAGCCCCGGGCATATGACGCAACGAAAAGAAAGGCTTGTCTTCGCAAGGCATTCCTTCAATTATACCAGCGGTGTTTCCGGCGTTGAGTTTCGATGCGGAAACGGGTGTTTCATGCGATTGCGCCAAATGCGAAACCGGGTCGAACTGCTGTTGAAAGCTCTTAATATCAACGGATTGGCCGTCTGGTGCCTGATGACCTTGTTGCTTGCCACGGGTGTGAGCGCTCATGCGGCTACGGATCCCTTTGCGGAACGGCGCATGGCGCTGGTGGTCGGGATCGCCAGTTATGAGAACGCCCCCGACCTGACCAACACCACCAATGACGGCAAGCTTATTTCGGACACTTTGAACGAACTGAATTTCGAAGTCTCCGAGCATTTCAACATCGGCCTTGCAGAGTTCCGGGACCTTCTGAACCGTTTTGCTTTCGAGGCGGAGACCGCTGACGTTGCCCTTGTCTATTTTGCCGGACACGGGATTGAAGTGGGGGGGCGCAACTTCCTCGTTCCCTCGGACGCCAAGTCGGGCAGCCGGCAGCAGGTTGCCGACACCTCCGTTTCTCTCGACGATATTCTGGAAGCGGTCGACAAGGCGCGCCAGCTCAGGATCGTGATCCTGGATTCCTGCCGGAACGACCCGTTTGCAGATGCGGGCGGAGAGCAGACGCTGACCGTCCGGCAAGGCGTCCAAAGCCGCGGACTGGCGGCACCTTCTCCCGAACGCGGTACCCTTGTGGCCTATGCGGCTGAAGCCGGCGCCGTTGCGTTGGACGGGGCTGGCGACAACAGTCCGTTTGCATCAGCGCTGGCCCGGACGTTGAAGGTCCGGGACCTGGAAATAGGCCTCGCCTTCCGCCAGGTGCGCGATTCCGTGCTGAAATCCACTGCCAACGCACAGGAGCCGCACACCTACGGATCGCTGTCCGGAAAGCCCTATTTTCTGGCGGGCGGCAGTCAGGAGGTCAATGTGCTTGCGGCAGTTGACCGGCGCAATGCGTGGGGGCGTCTTGAGGTCAGTCAGGAAGAGCAGTTGCAGGTCGCGGCACGGGAAGGCGACAGCAGGGCGCTGAAGGGCCTTGCCTATATGCGTCTCAACCCGAGCGAGGACCGCTACGACCCTTCCCGCGCGGCGGCCTTTCTGGAAAAGGCAGCTGAGGCGGGCGATCCTGAAGCCATGTTCGAACTTGCCCGCATGTATGAACGCGGCATCGGTGTGGAGCAGGATGTCGACAAGGCGCTGGAGCTGTTCCGCCAGTCCGCAGACGAGGGCTTTGCTGATGCCATCAACGATCTCGGGTTCCTTTATTATCAGGGCGGTCTTGGGATCGCGCGTGATCCCAAAAAAGCAATCGAACTGTTCGGGCAGGCCGCCGACCAGCGGCATCCGGAAGCCATGTTCAATTATGCGGCCCTGATCGATGACGGCGTTGTCGACGGCAAGCAGCCGGACGATGCTGCGGAATATCTTTACCGCGCCTTGCGGTCGGGAAACGAGGAAGTCCTGAACCAGCTCTCGGAAAACCCGAAGATGTTCAAGGACACGACACGCCGGTCCCTGCAACGCAAATTGTCGGAACGCGCGTTCTACACAGGGACCATCGACGGTCAATTCGGCCCGCAGACCCAAAGAGGGTTGCGGAAGGCTTACGGGCTTTCCGAATAGGGCAAGGGCCTGTTCTTGCCGAAGGTGGACCGAGGCAGGACCATCAGCGACGATCCCGAAAATTAACGTTAGGGAATTTTTTGTCTTGTTCTATTGTTTCAAGGGTTTAAAATTCTAAAGAGCAATCAAAAGAAACGAGTCGGGAATTATCGGTCCCTGATTTCAGTGATAGCAGTGCAGACGTTTTTCTTCATGTTATTTGCAGGTTTTTCAGCTTCTTAATTACAGTCGTGGCATCAAAGGCGATGACTGACCGTCCCGATACATTGTCTCTGGCGATTTGTTCGAAGTGTTTGATTGGGGGAATTCATGTTTAAAAGCAGATTTTTTGCCGGTGTCGCGGCCGTTGTACTTGCCGGGCAAACCGTGACTGCCGCAGTCGTGCCGGCCTATGCCGTCGCTGTGCCGGGTGGTCAGACCCTTGTGCAGAAGGACCCGTTGGAGTCCGTTCTGGAGGATCTGTTACTTGTGCAATCGCAATATTCCGATACCTATTCGGAACCGGTTGGGCCTTCCTATGATGTTGATCGTCAGGAACGTGATCCAAACCTCAGTTCGGCTTACGACCTGGATGACAGGATCACACGTGGTGTGGTGTGGATCATTCAGAACGGCACCAACGAGTGCCAGAATTCCATTCGGCCCGAATACCGCTTTGACTGTCTGAGAAACGTTCTGGGACGTGCCGCCTCGACAATCGAGAACCGTCCCAACTATCGCGACGCGGCTCGGGAACTGCGAAGCCTCTCGCGCAAGCTTGATGGAATCGTTTCAAAGTATCAGGATCGCAGCGCACCGCGCGCGTCCGTGGGGCAGCGCAGCTATCGTGCCGTTTCCAAGGCCAACCTCTCCAAGGCCCGCAGCGAAGCGTCGGCAGCCATCGATGAGAGCGTCACCAAGCTGTTGCGCTCGGCCGGAAACTCCGAAAAACGCAAGACGCATTATTCCCAGATCGCGACCGCTGTCGGGTCCACGAAGCGTCTGCTGCGCTCATAATTTGTCCTGCACCGGCGGAGCTTCAATCCGCCGGCTGCTGGTCCGGAATCTCGTCCGGCGAGATGATCGGCGTTTCACCGGCATCGGGAGCAGGTTCAACCAGCTCTCGATCGCCGACCGGCGCCGGTTTCAAGATGCCATTGCAGTCTGACAGGGTTACGGTTTCTTCCGATTCAGTTGGGACCCTGTCTTGCGCCTTCGCCCCGGGGGCAACCTGGCAGTCCTCAGGTGTTTCCTCTGCAAGCGCTGAGCCGCAAACAAGGAGCATTGCGGCAGCCAAAGTCGCGGTCGCCCGGGCATTTCTATGTGGATGCATTTTGTCCTCCAATGGATAGCTCTCCTTTGAGAACGCCTGAACAGCCATAGGGTTCAATTCCGGCACGGGTAGCCGGCTGTGCCAGGGCAAGCCGGCCACTGTCTGTTAGTGCGTCCAGGTGCCGCCAGGCTGATACCGGGTGCTCATCTGCCCGTCCCTGAGCGCGAAGAGATGTAGCCAGCCGTTGTCGAACAGCATCCGAACCTCCGGGTGCGCCTCCAGAACGTTGGAGATCGCCTCTTCGGGGGCTTCGATCAGAACCGAAAGGCGCAGCGGGGTGTGCATTCCCTTTTCGCCGTCGTGCAGGGCCTGTGCAGGAAGTCCGGGCCGCAGACGGCCGCCATTGCCTTCAACGACACCGATACCGCCGACAACATTGTGAATGAGCTTGTTGCCACCACCGAAAACATCCGGGGCGACCGCTGAGCCATAATATTGAAGGCTGATCCAGCTCGCGACGACAACAGGTGCCGTCAGGACGAGCTCTAGTGTCTTGAAGTCCTTGTCAGACTGCCAGTCGTAACTGTGCAGGAACGCCCGGCCATCCAGGTTCGCTTTCGAGGTTACATTCCTGGGGGCGGCGACAAATGCCGCGCAGCCGGCCAGGCCCCACTCAGGCCTGACTTCGGCCCAGTTGAACGCTCTGGCCGCAACGGAAGCAGGTTTGGCACCCGGCAGGCGCAAGGCGCGTTCCGCCCGGGCTTCAACGCCTGCCCGCTTCAGCCACGTCTTCAGAAGGTCGTGTCCGTCGATCTGGCCGGGGTGGTCCTTGTCGAACAGCGTAACTTCGTCGGTCGTCGTGTCGTGGAGGGCCGCGACAAACCAGGTGTCGTCCGGCAGTTCGATGCCATGGCCGGCAAGCCCCGCGCGGGTCTCCGTGTCGTTCAGCAGGTTTGCAAGCAGCCGTGCCGAGACTTCTCCCGAATAGCCGCCGCACGCGCCGCAATGGTAGGCGCTCTGATGAGGGTTGTTTTTGACGTTGGCTCCGTGTCCGACCAGGAGCACAACCGGCGCATGATCTTTTGTCAGGCTCATGGCCTTCAGAACCGCAGCGGCCGTTGCAGCCTTGGTTTCGGCATCGAGCGCCGGATCGAGCCTGGGCGCGGGAGGGCAATCGGCCCTTTTTGCGGGGAAGCCAAGGGAGTCCTTTATCAGCTTGGTCACATACAGCGGGCCTGCGGCCTCCACATAGGCGAAGGACGAGACGGCGGCCTGGCGAAACCTATCCAGGGCCCGTACGGCCCGCGCACCGATGCGTGCCGTCTTTTCCTCTTGCGCAGAGCCGTGGCTTGTCGAGGTGAGCGCAGGTTTCAGCAACACCGGCAGGTGGTTCTCCTGAACATCCGAGCCGTGGTCCCGGTGGGCGGCGGGCAGGCCGAAGAAGCCGGCAAAGCCAAGTGTTTCGATCGAGGGGCTCTGGTTCTCCAGTGCCCGCCGAAAGACTTCCGAGCGCACGTCGATGCAGAACGCCGCCTGAAGCGCTGGCCGGGTGCCGGTGCTAGCCGCCATGTTGGTCAGGCTTTGGTCAAGAGACCGCTGGTAGGCCCGTTCGGCCGCATCCTGCAAAATGGCGTCGACAACCTGATCCTGCGTCGGAACAAGAGGGACCTCATGGAGCTGCAATGTGGCTTGCCATTGTTCGGCAACAGCCGGGAACCGGTTGAAAAGCGCTTCTTCCCAAATCAGCCGCACGGCCAGAAGGTCGCCAAGCGTTCCATCCGTCTTGCCGTCCTGTTCGGCCTGCCAGAGCAGCCAGCGCGCATGCTGCGCCCAGCCACCCAAATCCATCAGCAGCCGGTGAAACACGGTCTCGGCCGCCGGAACGTTGATCGCCAGCCTGCCGGTTACCTGCAGGATGGCTTGCTCGGAGGTATCCGGCGATGCGGTTACATGCGAGCAGAAGCCCGGCAGACCTGCGATTTCCGGTGTCAGGTCGCGGCTCGCCCAGGACCGCCAGGCAGCATAGGCGCCTTCACCTGGAGCCGGAGACCAAAGCGCCTGCCCTCGGTCGAAATAACCGGCCGCCCAGAGGCCGACCGACTTTTCGATGATAGATGGCCAATCGATGCCCGAAACCGAAGCTGCGAGATCGGCAATCGTCGGTGCCGCCGTCGGCACGGATGGCTCCTGCTGGAGAAGCGCCTTCAGCTGTGCCAGATCCTCCGGCTTGGTGTCGGCTTTGCTGGCTGCGAGGGCAGCAAGCAGGTCTGTGTCAGTGATGCGGCCACTGGCGACATCGGCGGCAAAGCTGCTTCTGGGCCGGGTCAGGCTGACGCCTGCTGTTCTGGCCAGCCGCACGGACGCCTCTGCGAGATCTTCCCCGGTCTGTCCGAGGAACGGATTGACGGCAACGGTTGCGTCCAGGGGAAAGGCCGGCGGGATCGCCCGAATGGCTGCCGTTCCAGCCGCCAGGATGTCTGAAACCCGCGCCGAGGCGAATTGTGTGTGTTTGATAAACATCTGTGCTGCCTCGTCTTACTTGGATTTCGCAACCCGGTATCCGCCGATGAAGCGGTCCAGGAGCGCGTTGAGGTAGAGCCCGTTGGCGATGTGAATGCGCAAGCCGGACGTGGACGGGTGATGGGACCAGAGAGGAAACAGCGTCTGGGCCACGGCGACGACGCCGAAGGAAAGAACCGCCAGCACGATCAGTGCCCATTCAAGCGGACCGGCGACCGGCGCCTTCGGCAGGGCTGCGCCCCACAGCAGGTTGGCGACTTGCTGGAAGCCGAAATAGGCAAAGGCAACGACGATGGCAGACAACGACGTGCGGTACGTCAGATCGGTGGGGGCTGCGTCTGCAAGGCCCTGGGCGACCAGATAGGCCACGCCGAAGATCAGCATCGCTCCGATGGCAAGCGCCTGAGGGGTCTTTGGTCCGGCGACCATCGAGAAGGCGACGGAAACAACCGCATAAAGGAAAAGGGCGATTGCGAACGACCGCAGAACGTTGGCAACGCTCGGGACCGCGATGGGGCCGGGCCGCCGCAATTTGGCAACCGCCAGAACGGCGCCGCCTGAGGAGAGAAAAGCGTGCGCCTTGTAGAGGGAATGCGCCACCACGTGCAGCAGCGCCAGCGGCCAAAGGCCGAGGCCACATTGCAGCAGCATGAAACCCATCTGGGAAATGGTGGACCAGGCAAGGGCAGTCTTCACCGCGCTCTGGGTCAGCATCACCACGGCCCCGAAGAGTGCGGTGAGGCCGCCGAGTGCGACGAGCGCGCCCATGGCGCCGGGACTGGCCTGAACCAGATCGGCCGTTCTGATCAGCAGGAACCCGCCGGCATTGATGATGCCGGCGTGAAGAAGGGCGGAAACCGGGGTTGGTGCTTCCATGACCTCTGTCAGCCATCCGTGCAGGGGGAAGGCGGCGGTCTTGAGAGCGGCTGCCAGCACCAGAAAGGTGACGGCCAGGTGCTCGGTCAGTGACAGGTGGGTGCCGACGATTTCAGAGAGCTGCCCGATCTGGGTCGAACCGGCGCTGAGCATCAAAAGTCCAGCGGCCAGCAGCAGGGACACATCTCCCGCATGCCAGACAAGCGCGAACTTGGTTGCCGCCCGTTGGGCGGCGGCGCGCTGCGGGTAGAACAGCAAGAGCCTGCGCAAGCAAAGACCGATCCCCACAAACCCCAGCAGCAACACCAGTAGGCTGCCCGACTGGACAACCATCAGGACAGCTGCCAGGGCGCTGAGCATCAAGCCGTGGAAAGTGCCCTCGCGCGCTTCGCCGTCGAGGTAGGTCCGGGAATAGCGCATCACCACCCAGCCGATGAAAGCCACCAGCAGCGTCATCGTCACGCTGATCGCATCGAGCTTGACGGCAAGCGCGAACGGGCCCTCGAACAGGACCGCCTCGGATGCTCCGAAAATCAGAAGCTGCGCAAGGCCCGCGAGTGCAATCAGAAAGGCGATGAATGCGCTTGCTTCCGAGACCTTGGGATAGGACCCCGGGCGGCGGCCGGGACGCACTGTCGACAGGGCAGCAGAGGCCAGCAGAAGCATCGGGGCCAGAAGGGGCAGGGGAAACAGGTGCGACATGGGAACCTCACGGGCGCTGAAAGACGTCGTGGGTATACCGTCTCGCTTTCTTGCAAAAAATTACATATTATCGTCGAAATCGTTCTATTTTTTGAAAGTATTGTCGTGCTGAACCTTCATCATCTTCGGCTTTTCCGGGCAGTTGCGCGGGATGGAACGTTGACGGGCGCGGCCCGGGTGCTGAACCTCTCGCAATCGGCGCTTTCCTCGCAGATAAAGACGCTGGAAGCCGCCCTTGGTCACGACCTGTTCGAACGGCGCGGCAGAGGTCTCGTGCTGACGGAGGCTGGCCGGATCGCCCTTGATCACGCGGAAGCGATCTTCCGCACCGCGGATGACCTCACGGCGACGCTCCGCAACACCGGCACAGAGCGCAGGGCTTTGCGGGTCGGCTCCCTTGCAACGCTGTCGCGAAACTTTCAGATCGGTTTTATCGAACCCCTGATCGGGCGTTCGGATGTCGAAGTGGTGCTTCGCTCTGGAGCGCAGGGAGACCTTTTGCGGGCATTGGAAGCGCTGGCGATTGATGTCGTTCTGACAAACCTTGTGCCGGCCCGCGATGCATCCAGCCCCTATCTGGTGCATGGGCTGTCCGAGCAGCCGGTCAGCCTGGTCGGTCCGGCGACCGCGTCCGGACTTGTCGGGCGGCCGATGCCGGAGCTGCTGTCGTCCCAGCCGTTGATCCTGCCGACACCGGAGTCGGCCCTGCGGGCCTCTTTCGACGCGATGGTGGAGCAACTGGGTCTTTCCCCGAAAGTTGCCGCGGAAGCCGATGACATGGCGATGATCCGCCTGCTTGCCCGTGCGCATGCGGGGCTTGCCGTCATTCCGCCGATCGTCGTCAGAGACGAACTGGCCTCCGGGCGGCTTATCGAACTGGGCAGGCTGGAAGGGCTCAAGGAGGAGTTCTTCGCCGTTACGCTGCATCGGCGTTTCCCCAACCCGCTGGTCGCCGATTTGCTGAAGGCGTTCAAAAGCAAAAAGGACTGAGCAGGGGCGGTTGGCCCTTGCTCAGTCCTGGTTGTTTCGAATTTGGCCGAAAGGCCTTTCCTCCGATGTCTGTTCGACAAAGATCGGAATTATCAGCGCACCCTCAATAAGCCACGGACAGATGCGGGCCGGTGTTCTTGTCGACCACTTCCGGCTTGTCGGTTTCCACCTTGCCGGTCCAGCCGCCGCCGAGTGCTTTTTGCAGGGCGATGTAATAGGTGGTCAGGCGGACACGGCTCTGGATGAGCGTGTCCTGGGCAGAGTAGGTCGAGCGTTCCGCGTCGAGAGCGTCAAGGAAGCTGGCCGCACCGGTCTGATAGAGCGATCTGGACAGTTCCGCCGCCGACTTGAAGTTCGCTGCTGCGCGCGCCTGGCTGGCGACCCGTTTGCGTTCCTGCGTAAGGCCGACAAGTGCGTTTTCGACGTCTTCCAGCGCTGTCAGCACCGAAGCCTGATAGGCGAGGAAATACTGGTCGCGCTGGGCTTCGGCAATCTCCACGCCTGCCGCCAGTTTGCCGGCATTGAAGATCGGCACGGAGAGAGATGGGCCAAAGGCCCAGCTGATCGACGAATTCTTGCCGAGATCGCCGAAATCGGCCGCCGCCGTACCGATGGAACCGGTCAGGCTGACGGAGGGATAGCGCGCTGCCGTCGCCTGTCCGATCTTCGCCGTCGATTCCGCAAGCTTGCGTTCTGCCAGGCGTACGTCCGGGCGCGTCAGCAGGATGCTTGCCGGAATACCGACAGGGATCGGCAGCTTCGGTGTGGGAATACGGCTGCTTTTCAACAACTGGTCGGTGAGGGCGGTTGGCTGCTGACCGGTCAGGACGCTCAAGCGGTGCATGGAGGCGGCGAGAGCCGTCTTCAGGGCCGGAATATTGGACTCGGTCGATGCTGCCTGGCCTTCCGCATTGGCAACGTCGAGACCGGAGGACGAGCCTGCCTGGAACCGCTTGCGAATGAGGTTGGCCGAGGAATGTTGCGACCTTGCAGTGTCCTGCGCCAGTTTCACCCGCTGCTGGAGACCACGGGCTTCGACATAGTTTGTGGCAAGGTCGCCGATCAGGGTCAGGAGGCTTGCCCTCAGCTCTTCCTCGGCAGCGTCGAGACCGTATTTGGCAGCTTCCCGCGCCCGGCGATTGGCGCCGAAGATGTCGATCTCCCAGGCCGCATCGAAGCCGCCGTTCCACAGCGTGTTGACACTGTCCGACCCGCTCGATTTGGACCGGTTCAGTCCGGCCGCGCCGTCGAGGCTGGGAAAAAGCGAGGCGGAGGCCTGCTTGTAGCTGGCCCGCGCTTCGCGCACCTTGGCCTTGGCGGTGCGGACGTCCAGGTTTTTCTGAACCGCAAGCGCAATCAGGCTGTTGAGCTGTGCATCGCCCAGCTGTGTCCACCAGTTGGCAAGCTGAGGCACGGACGCGGGTGTTTCGCTGGTGGTATTGCGCCACTTGGCGGGGACGGAGACGTCCGGCCGCTGGTAATCGGGGCCGACGGAACAGGCGCTCAGCAGTGTTGCCGCCATCAGGCCCGCACCGAGCCGCCGCCAGGTCTTGCGGCGTTGAGAGGGGGCGGCGCAGGCAGGGCCGGTATCAGGTTTGAAAAGGGTCATGGAAACTCTCTCAATGGGCTGTGCTGCCTGTCGTATCGGGAGCGGCTTCGTTCGTCTGTTTGCGGCTGAAGATGCGCCGGACGGTGACGAAGAGAAGCGGCACGAAGAAGATGCCGAGCAAGGTGGAGGAGATCATGCCGCCCATGACGCCGATGCCGATGGAGTTCTGCGCGCCCGAGCCTGCACCCGTGGCGAGTGCAAGCGGCGTCACGCCCAGAATGAAGGCGAAGGACGTCATCAGGATTGGCCGGAGCCGCTGACGGGCGGCATCAAGCGTTGCCTCCAGCAGGTCCTTGCCCTGGCGTTGACGTTCGATGGCGAACTCCACGATCAGGATGGCGTTCTTCGCCGCCAGCCCGATGGTCGTCAGCAGGCCGACCTTGAAGTAGACGTCGTTGGTCTGCCCGAAGATGAGCGCTGCGGCCAATGCGCCGAAGATACCGATGGGCACCGACAGCATCACCGCGAAGGGGATCGACCAGCTTTCATAGAGCGCGGCAAGGCACAGAAACACGATCAGGATCGAGATCGCGTAAAGCGACGCGGCCTGATCACCCGATAGCCGTTCCTGATAGGACAGGCCGGTCCATTGGTGAATGAAGCCTGTCGGGAGCTGGGAAACAAGTGCATCGACTTCCGCCATGGCATCGCCCGAACTGACGCCGGGAGCCGCCTGGCCCTGCAGTTCCACCGCGGACGCGCCGTTGAAGCGCTCAAGCCTTGGTGAGCCATAGGCCCAGCGCGAGGACGCGAAGGCGTTGAAGGGCACCATGTCGCCATTGGAATTGCGAACGTGCCACAGGTTCAGGTCGGACGGCTGCATGCGGAACGGAGCATCGGCCTGAACGTAGACAGGCTTGATGCGGCCGCGGTCCATGAAGTCGTTGACGTAGTCGGAGCCCCAGGCAATCGACAAGGTGTTGTTGATGTCGGGGATGCCGAGGTCCAGCAGGCGTGCCTTTTGCGTGTCGATGTCGACCTTGAACTGCGGCTGGTCTTCCTGGCCGTTGGGCCGTGTCGCCGCCAGTTTGCCGGACTGGGCGGCCATGCCCAGAAGCTGGTTGCGAACTTCCATCAGCCGCTCATGACCGGCGCCGTTGATGTCCTGCAAGTAGAAGGAAAAGCCGTTGGTGTTGCCCATGCCCTGAATGGCAGGCGGGGCAAGCGCGAACACGCGAGCGTCCTTGAGCTGCGAGAAGGCCCCCATGGCGCGCCCGGCGACGGCCTGGGCGGCAAGTCTCGGGTCTTCACGCTCGGTGAAGTCCTTCATGCGGACGAAGGCAAGGCCGACGTTCTGGCCCTGACCGCCGAAACCGAAGCCGGCGACCGTGAAGACGCTGTCGACCGCGTCCGGTTCGTTTTCCATGAAGTGGGTGCGCACCTTGTCGAGTACGCTCAGTGTCCGGCCCTGGGTGGCGCCCACGGGCAGGTTGACCATGGCAATCAGAATGCCCTGGTCTTCCTGCGGCAGGAAGGAGCTCGGCAGGCGGTTGAACATCCAGCCCATGGCAACGCCAATGGCGATGAACAATACGAGAAAGCGCTTGCCGCGTTTCAGGATGCCGCCATTGGCTGCGCGATACCCGTTTGCACTGGCATCAAAACCCTTGTTGAACCAGGCGAAGGGGCCACGGCTATGACCGTGATCGCCCTTTTTCAGGATGGTCGCACAGAGCGCAGGCGTCAGGATGAGGGCAACGAAGACCGACAGCACCATGGCCGAGACGATGGTGATCGAGAACTGCCGGTAGATGATACCGACCGACCCGCCAAAAAATGCCATCGGCACGAACACGGCGGACAGCACCACCGCAATGCCGATCAGCGCGCCGGTGATTTCCTTCATGGATTTGCGGGTGGCCTCGCGAGGGGGCAGGCCTTCCTCGGCCATCACGCGTTCGACGTTTTCCACCACGACGATGGCGTCGTCCACCAATAGCCCGATGGCAAGCACCATGGCGAACATCGTCAATGTGTTGATCGAATAACCGAACAGGGCGAGCACCCCGAAGGTGCCCAGCAGAACCACCGGCACGGCGAGTGTCGGAATGATGGTCGCGCGCAGGTTCTGGAGAAAGAGATACATCACCAGGAACACCAGCACGACCGCTTCCAGCAGCGTGTGAACCACCTTCTCGATGGAGAGCTTCACGAAGGGGGTGGTGTCATAGGGGTAAACCACCTCGACCCCGGCGGGCAGCGTCGAGGACAGCCTGTCGATGGTGTCGCGCACCCTCTCGGCGGTATCGATGGCGTTGGCGCCGGTCGCGAGCGAGACGGCAAGGCCGGAGGCCGGCATGCCGTTGTAGAAAGCCGAGGTGCTGTAGCTTTCGTTGGCGACTTCCACCCGGGCCACATCGTTGAGGCGGACCACCGAGCCGTCTTCGGAGCTTTTCAGAATGATGTCGCGGAACTGCTGGGCCGTCTGCAGGCGGCTGGAGGCTGTGATGGTGGCGTTGAGCTGCTGACCTTCGACCTGAGGAAGGCCGCCGAGCTGACCGGCGGAAACCTGGGTGTTCTGGGCCTGAATGGCGGAGCTGACATCGCTCGGCATCAGGTTGTATTTCAGCAGTTTCGTCGGATCGAGCCAGATGCGCATGGCATAGCCGGAACCGAACAGCCGGGTTTCCCCGACACCCTCGACACGTTTCAGCGTGTCGTTCAGCGTGTTGTCGACATAGTCGGCAATGTCGGTGGAGGTCAGGCGTCCGTCGGTCGAAACGAAGCCAAGCACCATCAGGAAGCCGGAGGTCGACTTGGTGACGGTGATGCCGGTGTTCTGCACGATCTGCGGGAGCTGGCTGGAGACGAGCTGCAGCTTGTTCTGCACCTGCATCTGGGCAACGTCCGGATCGGCCTTGGACGAGAATGTCAGCGAGATCTGGGCCGAACCGGTGTTCGACGAGGTTGCGGTCATGTAGTCCAGATAGTCGATTCCGGACATGCCCTGCTCGATCACCTTGGTAATCGAGTTTTCAACCGTCGCTGCATCGGCACCGGGATAGTTGGCGCTGATGTTGACCGTGGTCGGCGCGATCTGCGGATATTGTGAAACGGAAAGGGTGGTGATGGCCAGTGCGCCTGCCAGCATGGTGACAATGGCGATAACCCAGGCGAAAATCGGCCTGTCGATGAAGAAAGCTGACATCAGTCGGAAGTCTCACCCGTGTTTTTCACCGCCTCACCGCGGCTTTCCACCTCCCCGGTTGCTTCGTCAATGGTCACCAGAGTGCCGGTGGCTTCCTGGCCTGCCCGCACGAACAGCGATCCTTCAACGATGACCTTGTCTCCCTGCGAGATGCCCTCGTTGACCAGCCAGTTGTTGCCAATATCGCCTTCCACCCTGAGGACGCGTTCTTCCACCTTGCCGTCCTGGGTGAGAAACAGGGCTGTCGGTTCGCCCCTGGCATTGCGCGACACCGCGCGCTGCGGCACCAGGAAGGAGTTCTGGGCGATGCCCTCCTCGACAATCGCCTGAACGTACATGCCCGGCAGGAGAAGCCGGTCGGGGTTCGGGAACTCAGCACGCAGCGTATAGGTGCCCGTGGTTGGGTCCACGTGCGCTTCCGAGAATTCCAGCTTGCCGGTTTCCGAGTATTCTTCACCCGTCTCCAGCAGCAGACGCACCCGTACGTTTTCACCGGACAGCTTGATGCGGCCTTCGCGCACAGCCTTGCGCAACTTCAACAGGTTGGTGCTCGACTGGGTGACGTCGACATTGATCGGATCAAGCTGGCGGATAATGGTCAGTGGCGCCGGCTGGCTGGCGGTCACCAAGGCGCCGACATTCAGCGTCGACGCTTCGACGCGGCCTGAAATCGGTGCCTTGATCACGGTGTTGTCGAGATTGATCCTTGCGGTTTGCACGCTGGCTTTCGCCGAGGCAATGTCTGCTTTCGCCTGGGCAAGGGCCGCCTTGGCGTCATCCAGCTCCTGCTTGGCGACCGCGTTCTGCGTGATCAGTTCCTCGTAACGTTCGACCTTGGTCCGGGCGCTCGGCAGGGCGGCTTCCGCTCTTTGAAGGGCGGCCAGGGCGCTGTCGTGCGCTGCCTTGTAGAGATCGTCCTCGATCCGGTAGAGCACGTCCCCGGCGCTTACCTCCGTGCCTTCCTTGAACAGCCGCTCCTTGATGATGCCGCCAACCTCCGGACGGACTTCCGCATCCAGGGAGGCTGCAATCCTGCCTGACAGCTTGGCGGTGATTGCCACCGATTCCGGTTGCAGCTCAACGACACCGACTTCCGGCTTGGGCGCGGCACCTCCCATCTGCTGGGCTTGAGCACCACCGGACGCCAGGCTGGAGGACATCAGAAAGGCGAAAAGAAAAGCACGAAACGGCTTCTTCGCTGAGCACAGGAACGCAGTGCTCGAACCGAGAGGGATACACGTCATTTCCGGGAGGAACCTCGTTGGTCGCAAATGCTGAGGAGCATTAGAAAACTCTTGGGTACCAATATTATGTCAGAGGTTCCCTAGTCAATCGAAATTCGGTATTTGTGCGTATTGAGGGGAGGAGACATGATGAGCTCTTCAGGAAATACAGACGTAGCAACGGAAACCTGTCCGGCGTGCCAGGACGATGGCGCTGAACAGCGGCAGCGTGGACGCCAGAAGGTTCACGACGAGGCAACGCTGAAAGCGCGTGTCGTCGAGATTGCTTTCAGCACGTTCCAGAAACATTCCTACAACGGCACCACCATGGCGCTGGTCGCCAAGAACACCGGTATCTCGAAGCGAACACTCTACGAGCTGTTTCCCTCGAAAATCGAACTGTTCGCGGAACTTGCCATGCGCCACCGCGCCAACCTCCTTGATATTCCGGCGGGGCGAGAGGCCGAGACGCTTGAAGAGGCCCTCAAGGCGCTTTTCAAGGTTGACCAGAGCGACGAAAAACATCTTCAGCAAGCTGCCGAAATGCGCCTGTTCTATGTGGAGGCCGTCGCCAACGAGGAGCTGGGCGTGCTTTTGAGAAGGGCCTGCGGCAGCGAACTGCATGACGTGGTGACGGCTTGGGTGGAGGAGGAAGTCGAGAAGGGCCGGATCGTGACCCAGTCTTCCCGGGACACGGCGAAATATCTTCTGGATGTCCTCATCGCGGCCCGGCTGTTCCGCCCCAGGGCGCCTGACGTGATCACTGGCGTGTCGGATATTCGGACTTATCTCAACCACACGATTCAGCTCATCCTGAACGGCCTGCTGCCACGCTGACCGTTCAGGAGGAGCGCTTCAGGAGGCCTTTGCCTTTCGCAGAGGAGCGGCATCCGGTCGTTGCAGCCATTGGCTGAGGTCCAGGGTAGACCGCCGCCCGAGTTGCGCGCCATGGTGTTGCAGGAACTCGTCGGCCGCACTGCGGCCTTCCTCGCGCAATTGCTCCAGAAAAGGCCAGGTGGAGTTGAGCTTCGACTGGTCGCTGTGGCTATTCATGACGGCACCGGCAATGCGGTGGACCCGCAGATCGGCGATGGAGCTTGTGGGGCGGTCGGCTTCACCCGTGGAGCCGGATCGTCCCGCACTTGCTGTACGTCCGGTCAGGCTCGGCAGGAAACCCGGCCGGACGGACGGCGCTTTTGTGCCGGCCTGGTGCTGCAGTTCAGCCAGAAGCCGCAATTCCTTGATCAAGGGCGCATTGAAGGAAATCTCCTTTTCACGCGCGGCGATCTGCCGGGCATCCTGTGGCAGGGCGACGCGTTCGGTCGGGCTGGTCTGCACCAGCAGCAGGTCGGCATGCCCCGATTCCAGCACGAGAGGCATCAGGCTGGGATTGCCGGTATAGCCGCCGTCCCAGTAGTGCTCGCCATCGATCTCGACCGCGTGGAAGAGGGAAGGGAGGCAGGCGGAGGCCAGAAGAACGTCGGCGCTGATGGAGTCGTTGGAAAAGATGCGTGCTTCACCCGAACCGACGTGAGTTGCCGTGACATGCAGCGCAATTTCGGAGTGGGCGATCGCTTCGATGTCGATGGTTTCTTCGATGATTTCCCGCAAGGGATTGAAGCCTGCCGGGTTGAGATCGTAGGGCGACAGGAATGACATGCCTGCGCCGAACAGAAACGGCAGTTTTTCGAAATCGATCCCCAATCCACCGAGCACTGCCCTGGATGTCGTCATGTTGAAGGGGGTAAACCGGCTGCGCTTGGAAACCGTTTTCCAGAAGCCTGCCAGTGCTGCGCGTGCCTCCTCATGTCCGCCTTTCTCAAGGCCGGTCAGAAGCGCCGCCGCATTCATTGCGCCGGCCGAGGTGCCCGAAAGGGCGTTGATCTGAAGTGTCTCTTCCTCCAGGAGACGGTCCAGGACGCCCCAGGTGAAGGCGCCATGGGCACCGCCACCCTGGAGTGCCAGGTTTACGCGTGTCCTGCGCGCCCTTGAAGGGCTGTGTGAAACGGTCTGTTTCAAGGTCCGTGTTCCTTTCCACGAAGTTTGGTCCCACCCCGAAACGTTTCCTCATGATGTTTTTTGCTTGAGTTAGATGCCCGGCCGCTTGTCAGCGGCGATCGGCGGTAAACCATTCACGGCCTGTCGGTGCATCAGATGACTAAGATATGTTGCAATGCAGCATTTTTCAATGTGCTCGTTCGCTCAGGCGGAAATTTCCGGCCAGATCTGGTGGTCTTCAACAGGCAAAAAACTGCTGCGCTGCGATATCGCGTGATCTCCGTGACAAAGGGACACTTGCGCAAGTTTCTGATTTCATGCCTGAATTCAAACTGCCCTTCCCGAACTGCGCGGGCAGGTGAGGCGTTGAACCTGAACCTTTCGCGAACGATGGGGAGAATGCAGCACAATGAGCGTGAAACTGACTTTTCTGGGCGGTGTTGGCACCGTTACGGGCTCAAAGTATCTGCTCGAAAAGGACGGTGTCCGCGTGCTGGTCGATTGCGGCCTGTTCCAGGGCTACAAGCAGTTGCGGCTCAAGAACTGGGCGCCGCTGCCCGTCGACCCGAAAACAATTGACGCGGTCATCCTGACGCACGCCCATCTGGATCATTCCGGTTATCTGCCGCTGCTGGTTCGCAACGGCTTCAAGGGGCCGGTCGTCTGTACCCAGGCAACACGGGACCTGTGTGCGATCCTTCTGCCCGACAGCGGGTTTTTGCAGGAAAAGGATGCGGAGTTCGCCAACAGGCACGGGTTCTCCAAGCATCGCCCGGCCCTGCCGCTTTACACGAAAAAGGATGCGGAAAAGTCGCTGGACCGGTTCCGGCCGGTGGCATTCAATGAAGCGCACGACATGCTTGACGCCTTCAGCGTTTCCTTCCGCAAGGCCGGGCATATCCTGGGAGCGGCCATCGTTGAACTGACCTGGGGCGGAACGCGGATTGTTTTTTCCGGGGACCTTGGGCGCTACGGCAATGCGACGATGTTCGATCCGTCACCCATTCGCGAGGCAGATTATCTGCTGGTCGAATCCACCTATGGCAACCGGCGGCATGAAAAGCTGGATGCCGAGGATATTCTGGCCGAGGCCATCACAAAGACCGCCCGGCACGGGGGCACGGTCGTCATTCCGTCCTTCGCCGTTGGCCGGGCGCAATCGCTGCTGTTCCACATCCAGAGCCTCAAGAAGGCGGGGCGAATTCCGGATCTTCCGGTCTTTCTCGACAGTCCGATGGCGGTTAATGCCTCCAACGTCTACGGCAAACACCCGGACGACCATCGGTTGACAGCGGAAGAATGCGACTGGTCGAACGGAGCGGCGCATTACGTTGCGGATGTCGAGGAATCCAAGGATCTCGACCGGAACCGCATGCCCAAGGTGATTGTCTCGGCCAGCGGTATGGCGACCGGTGGCCGTGTGCTGCATCATTTGAAACATTACGCGCCCGACCATCGCAACATGATCCTGTTTGCGGGCTTTCAGGCAGCCGGGACGCGCGGTGCGAAGATAACGTCCGGTGCCACGAGCGTCAGAATCCACGGGTCCGACGTGCCGATCCGTGCAGAGGTCGGCAATCTGCACATGCTCTCGGCCCATGCGGATGCGGATGAGATCCTGCGGTGGCTCGGCAATTTCACGCGGCCGCCGAAAATGACTTTCATCACCCACGGCGAACCGGATGCCGCCGATGCCCTGCGCTACAGGATCGAAAGCGAGCTGGATTGGCCCTGCTGGCTGCCTGATTACCGGGAAGACGTTCTGCTTGACTGAGGCCATATCTGCGAACTCCCGCGTTGCAGCGGAGGCTGGGGAATAAATTGTCTTTGCTATTTGCCGTTGCGTAAGATTTGTCCCGGTGTTTATGGTAGAGATCCACGTGCGCAGGGAGTGATGGCTGTGTGGCGTTCAATACTCATGTCCTCGTTTCTGGCGGTTGCCGCCGCCACTCCGGTCAAGGCTGATGCCGTCGTCATCGGTGTGCCTGCCTGGCCGTCGGCGCAGGTCACGGCCCATATCATCCACGATGTTCTGAATGAGCGTCTCGGTCTTGAAACGGAACTGCGCGAGCGCGGGACGCTGACAATTCTTGCCGATATCGGCAGGGGCGAAATCCAGGTTCACCCGGAAGTCTGGTTTCCGAACCTGTCGGCGATGGCGACCAGGCTGAGCGAGGAAAAACATGTTCTGTCTCTCAGTCCTAACAGCGTAGCAGCCACGCAGAATATCTGCGCGACACAGGCAACGGTCGAGCAAACCGGCATCAAGGCGGTTGCCGATCTCGCAAAGCCGGAGATGGCGGCGCAATTCGACAGCGACGGTGACGGCAAGGGCGAGATCTGGATTGGCGCGCCAAGCTGGTCGTCGACGGAGATCGAGAGAATTCGCGCGCATTCCTATGGCTACGACCAGACCATGGCGCTTTTGGAAATGCCGGAAGATGTCGCCATGGCGGCCGTCGATGCGGCGGTCTCCTTCGGCAAACCCATGGTCTTCTACTGTTATGGCCCGCATCATGTTTTTGAGCTTCATGACGTCGTGACGCTTGAGGAACCGGCGTATGACCCTGCGCGCTGGACAATCGTCACCCGGGCCAAGGACAACGACTGGCTGGCAAAGTCTCATGCCGACACCGCCTGGGATGCCTCCAGTTTCAAGATCGCCTTTGCAACCACTCTGGAAAGCGGCATGCCGGACGTGGCTTCCTTCCTGTCGAAAATGGAGCTGACGCCGGAGGATGTGACCGGAATGAGCTATGCTGTCGTCGTTGAAGGCAAGCCTGCCGAAGAGGTTGCGAGGGACTGGATTGCCGCGAATGCGGACAGGATCGGGGAGTGGACCAAATGATCAAGCTGCCGAGCGCATTTCGCGCCGTCCTGGGCTGGCTGCCAGCCGTTGTCGTGCTGGCTTATGCCGGGGTGGCGTTGGCGCAATCGTTCCAGACGCAAATCTATGATCCGACGACACGCAAGTGGGTGGATTACACGCCGCGCGCGGCGGCAAAATTCTACAACCGGCACGGCCAGTCGCCTGAGGAGTTCCGGCGACAGGTTGTTACCTTCCGCACGGCGGAAAAGCCCGGCACCATCATCATCGATGGCGACCGGCACTTCCTGTATCTGGTCCAACCCAACTTCCAGGCGATCCGCTATGGCATTGGTGTTGGCCGCGACGGCTTCGGCTGGGCCGGTATCGTCAAGATTGGCCGCATGCAGGAGTGGCCGACATGGACACCGCCGCCCGAAATGATTGCCCGTGATCCGGAATCCGCCAAATGGGCGGGTGGGATGCCGGGCGGACCGGACAATCCGCTCGGTGCCCGCGCGATGTATCTCTATATCGGCAACAAGGATTCCATCTATCGTATCCACGGCACCAATCAGCCCTGGACGATCGGTCTCAACATTTCGTCCGGCTGTATCCGCCTCAACAATGAGGATGTTGCGGATCTCTACAGCCGCGTGGAAGTCGGCGCGAAGGTGATTGTGTTGATGCAGGGGGCGGCGCTTTACAAGGGCGTGTGAGATCTGCCGGTGATGGGTGGGGAGACGAGTGGAATGAACGAGATTGTATCAAGGAAATGTGCCGCCCTTCTTGCTGCGGGGCTCGGTCTTTCCGTGGTTGCGGGCTGCAACACCAGTTCCAATCAGGCCCCGACCGCCGGTGCGGTGCGCTCGTCGGGCGAAACCGCGCCGACGGATCTGCAGCTTCTGTGTGCTTCGAAGACTGCTGAAGAGCTGAAAGTCGCCGGTGGCAATGTTCTGCCCGTCAGTTCCATGCCTTCGGGCGAGACCGCCTATCAGGTGAATCTGACCTTCGACGGCGGGCAGGCGGTTTGCGTCATCGATGAAACCGGCACCGTACAGTCCATCAGTCCCGTTTGAACGGGACCCTGACCAGTTCATGCCTTCGGCAGATGCTTCAGGAGCGAAGCCTTGGCGCCGTGAATATGCTCCCGGATGAGCCTTGAGGCGAGGTCCGCGTCGCCTCTTTCACAGGCTTCCAGGATGGCGAAATGTTCGCGTCCTGCCCGCTCCATGCCATTGGACATGACCAGCTGAGCCCGGATTTGCCGTTCCACCCGGTCAATCGCGTTGTTGGCGATCTCCTGGAAGAATTTCAGGTCGCTGGCGCTGTAGAGCGTTTCATGAAAATCACGGTTGAGGTCGCCGTAGGTCATCGGGTCGGTGGCCGAGGAGAAGGCTGCACATTTCACTCGCGCATCATCCAGAAGCTCCTTTGACATCAGCGGCACGGCATTGCGGATGATTTCCGGTTCCACCAGGGCCCTGAGGTCGAAGACTTCCGCTGTTTCCTTCGGTGAAAGACCCGCGACCACCGCGCCCTTGTAGCGCTGTGTCTTGACGAGCCCCTGTTCCTCCAGCCGCGAAATCGCCTCGCGCACGGGAATGCGGCTGGTGTTGAACAGGCGAGCGATCTCATCCTGCCGGAGAGGTTCCCCTTCTTCGAGCTGGCCCTCGATAATGGCTTTCCGCAGGGCGTCGAACACAATCGACGACGCCGAGGCGGTCGCGGAAATATCCATCGTTTTCAGTTTCATAGGACCACATCTCCTTGAGGCCACGTTTTACGGGATGGGCCCCGATTGGTGAAGCGAAAATGATTTTCAATATTATATATTGAATATTGGATCCAATTTGACCTATCAATGAGTGATGTCGTTGATCGCAAGCAAAGGAAACGGTTCGCGATACTGTTTCTCGCCGGTGCGTGGCATGGCGCGCCAGGTCTTCCGAAGAGGTGCCATTCAGCAAACTGAAAAAGACGGCCGATGTTCAAGGTCTGCGGTGTTGAGAGTTGCCTGGGTACGTTTCAGGGTCGGGAATGGCCCTGACACCGAAAAGAGTGTCGTGCTGCCCGTCAAGGATGCGTTGGGGGGAATTGGACGTCAGGGGGACATCAAATCAAGGTAGCCAAACTTGATCGGCTACCGGGTTCGGTCTTTGGTCAACCTGAAGCGGGAAACAGGGAACAGCCGAAAATTTCTTGCCAACATGCGCCGGCACGGCGCAACTAGATCTTACCGCCAGACCTCTGGTGCGGGAATTCGCCGTCAGGTCTGGCCTATTCAGGAGTGAATGATGACGTCCAATGTCTTTTCCGGATGCATGCCCGCGCTGATGACCCCGTGCAAGGCCGACCGGTCGCCGGATTTCGATTCTCTCGTGAAGAAGGGCAAGGAGTTGATAGAGGCCGGCATGTCGGCCGTTGTCTATTGCGGCTCCATGGGCGACTGGCCGCTCCTGACGGATGAACAGCGCATGGAAGGCGTTGAACGCCTGGTGAAGGCCGGCGTTCCGGTTGTCGTTGGAACTGGCGCCGTCAACACCAGATGCGCCGTTGCCCACGCCGTCCATGCGGCAAAGGTCGGGGCGCGTGGCCTGATGCTTATCCCGCGCGTTTTGTCCCGTGGCAGTTCCATTTCCGCGCAGCGCCACCACTTCAGCGCTCTTCTGAAAGCGGTCCCGAGCCTGCCCGCGGTGATCTACAACAGCCCCTACTATGGATTTGCCACCCGCGCGGATCTCTTCTTCGATCTGCGCGGCGAATTCCCGAACCTGGTCGGTTTCAAGGAGTTCGGCGGCCTGGCAGATCTGCGCTATGCGGCTGAAAACATCACCTCACAGGACGATCAGGTGACGTTGATGGTCGGTGTCGACACCGCTGTCTACCATGGCTTCGTCAATTGCGGTGCCACTGGTGCGATCACCGGCATCGGAAATGCCCTTCCGAAGGAGGTTCTGCAACTTGTGGCGCTTTGCGAAAAGGCTGCCGAAGGGCACGCGGACGCGCGCCTACGGGCGCAGGAACTGGAAGAAGCTCTGGCCGTTCTCTCCAGCTTCGATGAAGGTCCGGACCTTGTGCTCTACTACAAGCACCTGATGGTGCTGAACGGTGAAGACGAATACCGGCTGCACTTCAACGAAACTGATGCTCTCAGTGATGCGCAGCGCAATTATGCCGAAGCACAGTACAAGCTGTTCAGGTCCTGGTACGCCGACTGGAGCACGAAAGGGGGCGTGATTGCCGAATGCGCGTAATCGACAGCCATACTGCGGGTGAGCCGACCCGTGTCGTGCTCGACGGCGGCCCGGATCTTGGATCCGGAACGCTGGCGGAGCGGGCGGCCCGCCTGGAGGCGAAACATCTCGATTTCTGTGCCTCTGTCGTTCTGGAACCGCGTGGTCACGATGCCATCATCGGGGCTCTGCTGGTGCCGCCTTCCGAACCGGCCTGTGCTGCCGGCGTGATCTACTTCAACAACCTGCAGAACCTCGGCATGTGCGGCCACGCCACAATCGGCCTTGGCGTGACCCTGGCCCATCTCGGGCGGATCGATCCTGGACGGCACAAGTTTGAAACGCCGGTCGGCGTGGTCGAGATCGACCTGATCGACGCCAACACGGTATCCGTGGTCAACGTCGAGAGTTACCGGCTGGCGAAGGATGTCACGGTCGAGGTGGAAGGGGTGGGGCCGGTCACGGGCGACGTCGCCTGGGGAGGCAACTGGTTCTTCCTCGTCAAGAAGACCCCGATTGCCCTGACGGGCACGAACATCCGTCCGCTGACGGATCTGACCCTGAAAATCCGAACTGCGCTGGAAAAGGTCGGTGTGACCGGCAAGGACGGTGCCTGGATCGACCATATCGAACTCTTCGGTCCCGCAGAAGATCCGGCGGCGCAAAGCCGCAACTTCGTGCTGTGTCCGGGCGGTGCTTATGACCGCTCGCCCTGTGGCACCGGCTGTTCGGCCAAGCTTGCCTGCCTTGCCGCCGATGGTGCACTGGCCCCGGGCCAGGACTACGTGCAGGAAAGCGTCATCGGCAGCACCTACAAAATGAGCTACCAGCCCGGTCCGGGCGGCGGCGTTATTCCCACCATTACCGGACAGGCCTACGTTACGTCCGATGCCAGGCTGATTTTCAATCCGGCGGACCCTTACCGCTCGGGGATACGCCTGTAAGGCCCTTTCAAGGAGGAACTTCATGAAAATCACGGGCATCAACGTCTTTCAGGTCGATCTTCCGCTGAAAGAAGGGCGTTACAACTGGTCCAACGGCAATTTCGTGGAGGTGTTCGACAGCACCGTTGTCGAGATCGAAACCGACGAAGGCCTCAAGGGCTATGCGGAGTGCTGCCCGCTCGGCTCGGCCTATCTGCCGAGCTACGCGCTTGGCGTGCGGTCGGGGCTGCAGGAACTGGCGCCCCACCTGATTGGCAAGGACCCGCTCAATATCGGCGAGATCAACAGGGTGATGGATGCTGCCCTGCGCGGTCATCCCTATGCCAAGGCACCGATCGATATCGCTTGCTGGGACCTGCTCGGCAAGGCGACAGGTCAGCCGCTCTACACTCTGCTTGGCGGCGCGGCGCAGGACGACGTTGTGCTTTACCGGGCGATCAGCCAGGAAGCCCCGGAGATCATGGCGAAGAAGATCGAAGGTTATGCCGCGGAAGGCTACACCAAGTTCCAGCTGAAGGTTGGCGGCGATGCCAATGACGATATCGACCGCATCCACGCCACACGCGCCGTCTTGAAGAAATCAGATCTCCTGGTGGCCGATGCCAATACCGGCTGGACCCGGCATGAAGCTGCACGTGTTGTCGGGGCGGTGTCTTCGCTCGATGTCTATATCGAGCAACCTTGCCTCACTTATGAGGAAAGCGTTTCCATCCGCCGACGGACGGCCTTGCCCTTCATTCTGGACGAGGTGATCGACGGGCCCAACACGCTGGTGCGCGGCATTGCAGGAGACGCGATGGACTGCATCAACCTGAAGATTTCCAAGGTCGGTGGCCTCACCAAGGCCAAGCTCATGCGCGATCTCTGCATTGCCCACGGCATTCCGATGACCATTGAGGATACCTGGGGTGGAGACATCGTCACGGCGGCGATTGCCCATCTGGCCCGCTCGACCCCATCGGAATTCACCTTCTCGGCAACGGACTTCAACAGCTACGGCACCGTCGATATCGCGGAAGGTGCACCGAAGCGCGTCAACGGCCGCATGACCGCCTCCGACCTGCCGGGTCTCGGCATCGCGCCAATTTTCGATACTCTTGGCGAACCCGTTGCCCGCTATTCCTGAGCCGGCTCAGTGGAAGGCAGACCCATGCGCAGCAGCAAGACCATCCATGTGATTTCCTGCCACGCAGAAGGTGAGGTCGGTGATGTGATCGTCGGCGGTGTCGCGCCACCACCAGGCGAAACGCTCTGGGAGCAACGCAGCTTCATTGCCAGGGACCAGACCTTGCGCAGTTTCGTTCTGAACGAACCGCGCGGCGGCGTCTTCCGCCATGTGAACCTGCTTGTGCCGCCCAGGCATCCGGAGGCGGATGCCGCTTTCATCATCATGGAACCGGAAGACACGCCGCCCATGTCCGGTTCCAACTCCATCTGCGTCTCCACCGTGTTGCTCGACGGCGGCATTGTGCCGATGATCGAGCCGATCACGGAACTGGTTCTGGAAGCGCCCGGCGGGCTTGTGCGGGTGAGAGCCGAATGTCGTAACGGCAAGGCGGAGCGCATCTTTGTCCAGAATGTCACCAGCTTCGCCGACAAGCTGTCGGTGCCGCTGGAGGTCGAAGGCCTCGGCACGCTGACGGTCGATACGGCCTATGGTGGTGACAGTTTCGTGGTTGTCGATGCGGAGGCGCTCGGGTTCAGCATCGTTGAAGACGAGGCCAAGGACATTGCCCGCCTGGGGGTGCGCATCACCAACGCGGCCAACGAACAGCTCGGCTTTTCCCACCCGGAAAACGCCGACTGGAACCACATCTCCTTCTGTGCCTTTTGCGGCCCTCTGTCCAACACCCCAACCGGCCTCACCGGCCGGTCCGCGGTTGCCATCCAGCCGGGCAAGGTCGACCGCTCGCCCACGGGCACAGCTGTTTCCGCCCGCATGGCGCTGATGGCGGCCAGAGGCCAGATGAAAATCGGCGACACCTTTGAAGCCGTTTCCATCATCGGATCCACCTTCACTGGCCGGATCGTATCGGAACAGATGGCGGGAGACCGGCCCGGAATTGTTCCGGAAATTTCCGGCCGCGGCTGGATCACCGGCATTCACCAACACATGCTCGACCCAAGCGACCCCTGGCCGGGCGGCTACAAGCTCAGCGACACATGGGGTGCGTGATGGCTGGAGATTGGTGAGGTCAGAGGCAGGTAGCCGGTTTCCCGAGATATTATGCAGAAGGTTGCCACATTTGATGTGGTTATCATTTCCGGTGATATTTCACTTTTTGTTCAAATCGGATTTCGTTTTTCGACTTGGAACTTTCAAATTAAATTATCATTTATTTATTGCGGTTATTTCGATTATTGCGATTGGTGAATCGGGGTGATATATGTGAAACGCAACGAGGGAACTACCATGACACAGCTACTTGAACGACCGATATTGCCATCGGCCGACGATGCGGAATTGGCTGCAGAGGTTAGCCGTTATCTTTCGCGCACTAAGCACGAGGGTGTGGAGTTGCGTGTCCAAGTGGATGGCGGGGAGATGTTGCGCTTGCCAAAGGCGGTGGGAGATCTTTTGTACCATCTTGTTACAGAAATGGCCCAAGGCAATGCTGTTACGCTCATACCAGTACATGCGGAACTAACGACCCAAGAGGCTGCCGATCATCTAAGCGTGTCTAGGCCTTTCCTGATCAAATTGCTCGAAGAGGGCAAGATAAGGTTCAATATGGTTGGTACACACCGTCGTGTAAAATTTAGTGATCTAGAAGCCTATCGTCGGGAGAAAGAAGAAGAACGTAGGCGGGTGATGGAAGAGCTAGCAGCGCAATCTCAGGAATTGGGGATGGGCTATTAACAAATCCCGATACACCGTACTTTTGGACGCATGCGTTCTATATCCGGCACCGCTGCGAGATTTTTTGATGGAACTCGCAGCGGGTGCTGGAATGTTCCGCGCAAAATGGACAGATCAAATCCATGCTGAATGGATACAAAATGTTTTAGCGAATAGAAATGATCTTAAGCTAGAGCAACTAGAACGAACCAAAACGCTCATGAAACGGGCCGTTCCGGATAGCACGGTAGAAAACTACCAAAATTTATGCGCCGGATTGACGTTGCCAGATCCAAATGATGCGCACGTATTAGCCGCCGCAATACAGGCCAAATGCGATTCAATCATCACATTCAATCTAAAGGACTTCCCAAAAGAATATATTGCTCAGTTCAATATTGAGATATTGCATCCTGACGAGTTTCTTTTTCATCAATTCGGACTAAACACACCAGGTGTCGTCATATCTGCTCAACGTTGCAGAGCGCGCCTTAAAAATCCGACAAAGTCTGCCGACGATTACCTTGATACCTTAGAGAAACAGGGACTTCCAAAAACCATCGCAGAATTACGAGACTATAGGTCTGTAATTTAGCGCATCAATTAAGACACTAAGCTGACTGAGCGCGGTGCAGTCACATTCGTCCATGCATATCTTGAAAAATGCGGCTTTGAAGCTGCTGCTGCTTATCTTCTTTGATATGTTGTGCTCAGTTTCCTTCATACCGATAGCGGTCAATTTATTCGCAAGTTCGGCATACGTTTCGTGGCGCCGTTATAGCTAACTTTTCAGTATGCTCTTGGCCCGCTCTGTATAGGTAACTGTGACTTTGTTGGTGCCAGGACTATCGATGAACATCACCAACTCTCCGAGAAATAACCCCTATATAACGATATAGACCCTTGCAAATGTGGATTAAATTTTCCCGCACCGCCTGCGTAACTTTTCTCTGTGCATCTAGCCTTTCAGAGCCGACGCGATATCGGTCGATTGCAGCCTTTGGTAGGCGGACTTGAGTGCGCTGGTAAACGGCTCTGACTGCGGCAGGTCATCGCCGAAAATTTCCGAAAGCGACAGCATCTTGTCGACGTATTCGAGGCCGTCAGCTTCCCTTACGATGGCTTCGATCCTGCCGGACATCGGGTCGTTCAGCGGCAGTGCAGAGCCAGTTTTCGACACACCGCGGCAATAGAGCATCCACCCGGCAACCGCGAGTGCGGAAAGTGTCCAGGGGCTGCCGTCCTGCAGATGTTGCCGGATCGGCGCCAGCAGTCTTTGCGGCAGTTTCTGGCTTCCGTCGGAGGCGATCTGGGTGGTCTTGTGGTGAAGGGCAGTGTTCTCGAACCGCGCGATCAGGGCCTCGGCATAAGCCTTGATGTCGACACCGTCCGGGACAGTCAGCGTCGGGGCCTGTTCGCTCAGCATGAGATCCAGGGCAGCTTGCCGGAAAACGGGATCTGCCATGCAGTCGGCAATTGTTTCCTTGCCCGCCAGCGCGCCAAGATAGGCGAGAAACGAGTGGCTGCCGTTCAGCATCCGGAGTTTCATCTCTTCGAACGGGGCGACATCGTCAACGAATTCGGCGCCGGCCAGATGCCAGTCCGGTCGCGGGCCCGCAAACCGGTCCTCGATCACCCATTGGCGGAACGTCTCGCACAGGATGCCGTTCCGGTCCTTGTGGCCAAGAGCGTTCTCCAAGGTCTCGAAGGAATTGTCCGTCATTGCCGGGGTGATGCGATCCACCATGGAACAGGGAAAGGTGCAATTGTCTTTGATCCAGGCCGCCAGGGCAGGGCTCAGCCGCACCGCGAAATCCAGAACCGCACGGCGGCACAGTTCGCCGTTGGCGGGAAGGTTGTCGCACGACAGGATCGTCAAGCCGGCGAGACCGGCTGACTGTCGCCGCCTGAGACCTTCCGCCAGCACGCCGATGGCGGTGGAAGGGGTTTCTGGCGTTGCAAGATCCTGCCGGATGCCGGCGTTGTCTTCGTCCAGCTTGCCGTCCTTCAGGCAATAGCCCTTCTCGGTGATCGTCAGCGTGATCACGGCAAGGTCCGGGTCTGCGATCCGGTCCGGCACGGCATCGATACCGTCGCGCTTTGGGTGGACCGTCGCACAGATGGCACCGACCTGGCGCAGGGAGAGGTCATCGCCGGACATTTCGCCGACCGTGTAGATCCTGTCGGCTTCGTCGAGGCGCGTCAGGTCGTCCGCGCCGGAATTGAGCCGGCTAACCGCAACGCCCCAGTCGCTTTTGGTCCGGCGCAGCATCTCATCGTGAAACACCAGAACATGCGCCTTGGCAAAGGCGCCGAATCCGATGTGCAGCAGGCGAACGCGCAGCTTTGTCCGGTCGTAGTCGACCGTTTTAATCGAGTGCTTGGTGCTGGTCATGACGGGCTCACCTTGAAGTCGATATTGTCGCCGGCTTTGCGTTCGGTTCCGTTGACGGTCAGCGCGCCAGTGCCGGCCAGCCAAAGGGTGACTGTGTCGAAGGCAGGTTGCCAGTTGCCGGAGGTTTGCCAATCCAGCCGCACCGTATCCGCCGTGCGGGACAGGCAAAGCCGGGTCAGGCAGCTGTCACCTGAAAGCGCCTCTACCGTGTCGCCGTCATCGTCGTAAAACTGCGTGTTCTGGTCCAGTGCTCCTTCTGGCTGCGGATAAATGCGCCAGACCCGCGATGTGTCGGAAGACGGTGTCGTCCTGAGGTTTGCGGCGGCCATTGGCAGAACCGTGCCGCCCCGGACGAAAAGCGGAATGGTGTCGAGAGCAACGGGCACCTCGATCACCTGACCACCTTCGTACCAGGTGCTGCCGTCAAAGGCCCACCAGCCTTCTTTGTTGGCGGGCAGTGTGACCCGCCGGGAGGTAGCGCCTTCCTCGACCACCGTTGCCACCAGAAGGTCCCGGCCCAACAGGAAGTCGAATTCGGCCTCGCGGCAGGCGGGATCGTTCGGATGATCCAGAAACAGAGGCCGCAGCATCGGCTCGCCCTCGGTCACGGCAAGGTGCAGGAGGCTGTAAAGATAAGGGATGAGCTGCGCCCGGACTTTCAGTGCGTCGCGCACGAGCGGCGTGATCTCCGGATACATCCACGCTTCGTTGGCCGTGCCGTCGTCGTTCCAGGAATGGATGGTGAAGCGTGGATGGAAGATGCCGTTCTGCACCCAGCGCAGGAACAGTTCCGGTTCCGGACGCGGGCCTGCAAAGCCGCCGACATCGTGGCCGATGTTGTAGAAGCCGGAGAGGCTGAGGCCGAGACCCATGGGAATGTTCCAGCGCAGCGTGTCCCAGCTTGTGTAATTGTCGCCTGTCCAGGTCTGGGCATAGCGCTGCGTGCCGGGGCAGGCGCAGCGGGAAATCAGATAGGGCCGTTTTTTGGGCTGATCGGCGACCTGGGCTTCATAGGACGCGCGCGTCATCAACTGGCTATGCAGAGGCCGGATCAGGTTGACCGGGATCGGCTTGCCGAAACCGGCGCAGATGGCTTCGTCGTCCCACACTTCATATTCGTTGTTATCGTTCCAGGTGTTGGCAATGCCTTTGGAAAAGAGCTTGTCCTTCAGGTTTTGCTGCCACCAGCGCACGGTGTCCGCGTTGGTGAAATCGAGGTGGGAGCCGTAACCGTCCCAGAAAGGCGATTGCTCGGGCGCCCCGGTTTCGCTGTCGCGAATGAACAGACCGGCTTCCTCGACTTCCCCGAACAGCGGGTGGTCGTTCAGAAGCACCGGCTTGATGTTGGCGATGAGGTTGATACCGGCCTCAGCATAGGCCCGGGTCATGGTCTCGACATCGGGAAAGCGGTCGGTATTCCAATGGAAAACGTAGCGCTTGCCCTTGATGGCGGTATAGCCGGAAGACATCTGGAAACTGTCGCAGGGCATGTCTTCTTCCGACAGCTTGCCGAGGAACTCCATCAGCCGTTCCTGTGCGTTTTCGGAATCCGTATAGGCCATGGTCGAGCCGGAATAGCCGAGCCCCCAGCGCGGCATGAAGGCGGTGCCGCCAGTCAGCCGGTGGTGCTGCTTGACGACGTCCAGAATGCTTGGGCCCCAGCTGAAATAATAGTCGAGGTCGCCATCGGCCGCGCGGAAGGCGCGGAAGGGCAGGTGGTAGTTGTCCTTCTCGTTGCCGAGATCGAACCAGCAGGGGGCCAGCGTGTCGTAGTAAAGACCGACCGCACCGAGCGGCCCCTTGTCGGTGATGGTAAAGGGGATGTGCTTGTAAAGCGGGTCGGTCGAGCGCGCGTCATAGCCCATGGCATCGAGATTACGCATCTCGAACCGCTTGCCGTTGCGCTCCAGACTGCCGGATTTTTCGCCAAGGCCATAGTAACGCTCGTCTGGGGTGCGCCGCATGAAATGGTGGTTGCGCTGGTCACGCCGCCCGATCATGTAGGCGTCCTGCGGCCGGTCGCGGGCGATCTCCTGCCAGGGGGCTCCGGCAGTGGGCCGGCTCTCCCAGGTGAAGGCCAGCGGCGTATCGATTGTCAGGCGCAGGGTGTCCGTTTCCAGAACCAGCCTGCCGTCCTGTTCCTCCAGATGGAAGTCCGGGCAGGAAAAGCCGGTCAGGTCGTCGCGTGAGCGGCCCTCGAATGGAACGTCGCCTTGCGGTGCGATGGCCCATGTCCGGTCGAGCCGGTAGGCGCCGTCCTTCAACAGGGTGACGCGAATGAGGGTCTGCTCGAGAACCGTCACCGTCAGGCGGTGCCGGTTCTCGACGTCGAGTGCGATCCCGGCGCTGGAGCGCTCCAGGTATCGCCAGTTCTTGAGGGCTTTCATGACAGATCCTAGTAGCCGAGGAGAAGGCGCGGCAGGAACAGGCTGAGGGCAGGCACGTAAGTGACCAGAAGCAGAAGCGCGACCAGCACCACGTAGAAGCCCAGCATGGGTTTGAGCACTTGGCCGATCTTCACACCCCCCACCGAGCAGCCGACAAAGAGGGCCGACCCGACCGGCGGTGTGCAGATGCCGATGCACAGGTTGAAGGTCATGACGACGCCGAAATGCACCGGGTCCATGCCGAGATCCGTTACAACGGGCAGGAAGATCGGTGTGAAGATCAGCAGCGCCGGGGTCATGTCCATGAAGGTGCCGACCACAAGCAGTGCCAGATTGATGATCAGCAGCAGCACCAGCGGATTATCGGACAGGCTCAACAGCGTGTCGGAGATCGAATAGGGAATATCCGCAAAGGCCATTGCCTTGGACATGGCGATGGAACAGCCGATCATCAGCAGCACGATTGATGTCGTGATCGCGCTTTCCAGGATGATGCGCGGCAGTTCACGCAGTGAAATTTCCCGGTACCAGATCACACCCAGGAAGAGCGTATAGACCACGGCAACGGCGGAGGCTTCGGTTGCGGTGAAGATGCCGCCGATGATGCCGCCCATGACGATCACGATCAGGCCGAGTGGCAGCATGGCATCCAGCGTCTTGGCGATCACCTCCTTGCCGCTTGGCCGTTCGGCGACCGGATAGCCCCGACGCTTTGCGATGATGCCGGCCACGACCATCAGGCTGAGCCCCATCAGGATGCCGGGAATGTACCCGGCAACGAAGAGCGCGGCGATGGATGTGCCGTTGGTGATCAGCGAATAGACGATGAAGGTGGCGCTCGGCGGGATCAGCAGACCTGTGGGGCAGGATGCAATGTTGACCGCGGCGCTGAAGGCAGGGTCGTAGCCTTCCTTTTTCTGCAGCGGAGACATGACGCCGCCGACGGCGGCGGCGGAGGCAACGGCAGAGCCCGAGATGGAGCCGAACATCATGTTGGCGATGACATTGCAATGCGCCAGCGAGCCGGGCAGGCGGCCGGCCAGCACCTTGGCGAATTCGATCAGCCGCAGGGCAATGCCGCCCCGGTTCATGATGTTACCTGCCAGGATGAAGAACGGGATCGCCAGCAGGGTGAAGCTGTCGAGGCCCGAGGCAACCTGCTGCGCGACGATATAGACCGACTGGTCGAACGACATGAACAGAAGGAAGGTGGCAAAGGCGGCAAGACCGATGGCGAAGGCTATCGGCACGCCGAGGATCATCAGAAAGGCGAACGTCCCGAACAGGACGAGGACAGATTGGATATCCATGAGATTTCTCGTTCCCGGTCAGGTGTCAGTCCAAAGGGCCGCCGATGCTGGCGGCGTCGCCCTGGTCGTTCGGGCCGCGGCCGGTGCGAAACAGGTCGCCCAGAAAGGTCAGGCAGTAGTAGAGAATGCAGCCACCCGAGAAGGGGATCGCGACATAGACAAGGCCCATGGGCAGGCGCAGTGCCGGTGAAACCTGCTGGGTTTCCAGCGTGCGGCTGACCAGATCGAGACCGCCGTACACCATGACCACCCCGGCAAAGACCGCGATGGCGGCAATGATGCCGCAATTGACCAGAAGGCGCAGAACACCGGTGGTGATGACGGGTAAGAGGTCGATGGCAAGGTGACGGCGCTGGCCGAAGGTGTAGGCCCCGCCCAGCAGGGCAACCCAGATGAACAGGAAGCGGGCCATTTCGTCGGTCACCGTGCTTGGGCTTTGCAGCACGTAGCGTGAGAAGACCTGCCAGACGACGCAGGCGACCAAAACGGCGAAGGCGATGGTAATGACAAGGCGCAGGAGCATGTCCACGCCTTTGGTAATGACTGTCACGATATTCCTCCCGCGCAGGGCCCGTTTCTACCGCGGCAACAGGCGCGGCGTGGGCTCCGACATCTTAAGACATGCGTCAGGAAATTAAATTGGTCAACCAATTTCCCGAAAAAGGTTGACTGATTTTGAAAATTGGACGAACAATTCGGCGTCCGCGGCGGTCTGGCCCTGCAAGTCCCGCGGCCAACCGATCCGTTCCACTCAGGAACGCATATTCTGCGGCCTAAAGCTGCAATTGGGAGGAAACCATGTCGAAATTCGTCAAGCTGGCGGCCGTATTGGCCGCGGGCGTCGTCGCTCTGAGCTCTGCCGCCAGTGCCAAGACGCTTCGCCTCAACCACAACAACCCGGAAGACCACCCGCTACACAAGTCGATGCAGTTCATGGCTGACCGTGTTGAAGAGCTGACAAACGGCGATCTGAAAATCCGCATCTACGCCAATGCCCAGCTCGGCACGCAGCGCGAATCCATGGAGCTGATGCAAAACGGTTCTCTTGATATGGCGCGCTCCAACGCTTCCGAGCTGGAAGCCTTCGACGAAGCCTACGGCGCGTTGAACCTGCCTTATATCTTCGTCAGCGCGGATCACTACTACGACGTCCTGACAAGCGACATCGGCGCGGACATTCTGGCTTCCTCCGAAGACAAGGGCTTCATCGGTCTTGCCTATTACATCGAAGGCGCACGCTCCTTCTATGCCAACAAGCCGATCCATTCCCCGGCCGATCTGAAGGGCATGAAGATCCGCGTTCAGCCGAGCCCCTCCGCCATCCGCATGGTCGAGCTGCTCGGTGCCAACCCGACCCCGATTGCCTGGGGCGAGCTTTACAGTGCCTTGCAGCAGGGTGTGGTCGATGGCGCGGAAAATAACCCGATCGCCCTGACCTCCGCCCGTCATGGTGAAGTGTCCAAGTTCTATTCCGACGACGGTCACACGATGATCCCGTCCGTCGTGATGATCTCCACCAACTCCTGGAACGATCTGACCAACGAGCAGAAGGACGCGATGCGCACGGCTGCACGCGAGTCCATGGATTTCCACCGCGACCAGTGGGACACCATGAGCGCGGAAGCCGTCGAGACGGCCAAGAATGAGCTCGGCGTGGAGTTCATCGAAGTGGAAAAAGGCCCGTTCATCGAAGCCGTTCTGCCGATGCATGAGGAAGCGGCGGCCAAGTCTCCGGTCGTTGCCGACTTGATCAAGCGCATCAAAGCAGCAGCGAAGTAACACCCGTCAACACCCGAAAGTCCCTCCGGAGACCTGACTGATGCTCGAACGTTCCCATCTCGCCGACAACGCCTTGCAGGCGCTGCATGACGAAGACTACGACGTGCCCTTCAACACGCAGTCTTTGAATCATGACGGCTTGATCTTCATGGGCGGGCGGGCATCGGAAAGCCTGAATGGCGAGTGGACTTTCTGCGTTGATCTTCTCGACACCGGCCTTCGGCAGAAATGGTTCGCCATGCTGCCGGAGGCCCCTGCGGATCGCACGGAGCCCTGGGACTATGACCCCTACATGGGGGAAACGGTGCCTGTGCCTTCCAACTGGGCGATGGTGAAGGAGAAATGGTATTTCTTCGAAGGCAGTGCCTGGTACACGCGGCCTCTCGACATTGAGACCGTCGATACATCCAAGCGACAGTTTCTCCGGTTTGGTGCAGCAAGCTATGACTGCAAGATCTTCCTGAACGGCGAATTCCTGGGCAACCACTACGGTGCATCGACGCCCTTCTGTGTCGAGTTGACGGACAAGCTGAAGACCGGCCGCAACTGGATCATGGCTTGTGTCAACAACACCCGGACACGCGACCGCGTGCCGATGCGCAATACCGACTGGTTCAATTATGGCGGGCTCTACCGGGAGGTTTCCTTTTTCGAAACGCCCAGGACCCTGATCAAGGATTTCTTTGTCTATCTGGTGCCGGATGGCACTTACTCTACGCTGAGGGTCGAAGTGACAGTGGATGGCCCGCAGGCGGAGGTCGGCACCCTGACCATCCCCGGTCTCGGCGTCGAACAGGTGATTGCGCTGGATGCCGAGGGCAAGGGCGCGATTGACATCGCCGCCCGGCCGCAGCTCTGGAGCCCGGAAACACCTGTCCTCTATGATGTCAGTCTCACTTGCGGTGAAGACCGGGTGAGCGACCGGATCGGCTTTCGCCAGATAGAACGCATGGGCACGGATATTCTCTTGAACGGGGCGCCGTTGTTCTTGCGCGGGATTTCCGTGCATGAGGATGATGCAACCCTCGGCAAGGTGACCAGTGAAGAAGATCTGCGCCGCCGTTTTGAGCATGCGCGCGAGCTCGGCTGCAATTATCTGCGCCTGGCGCATTATCCCCATCATGAGCGGGCCGCACAGATCGCGGACGAACTCGGCTTTCTGCTCTGGGAAGAAATTCCGGTCTACTGGGCCATCGATTTCGCCAATCCGGCGACCTACCGGGATGCTGAAAACCAGTTGTCGGAGCTGATCAAGCGCGACCGCAACCGGGCAAGCGTCATCATCTGGTCTGTCGGGAACGAAAACCCGGACACCGATGACCGTCTCACCTTCATGAAAGGCCTGGCGGAAACCTGCAACCGGCTGGATCCGACGCGGCTGACGTCTGCCGCCTGTCTGGTGAACCATGCCCGCAACCGGATCGAGGACAGGCTGGCCGCGCATATCGATATCATCGGCGTTAACGAGTATTACGGCTGGTACGAAGAGAATTTCGACGACCTTGCCGCGATCGGGGAGAACTCCGACCCGGACCGTCCGGTGGTGATCTCGGAAACCGGCGCCGATGGGGTTATCGGCGAAAAGGGCCCCAGGACAGGCCTCTTCAGCGAAGACTATATGGCCGAAGTCTACAGAAAGCAGATCGCTACGCTGCGTGAACTTGATTATATCAAAGGCATGTCGCCGTGGATCCTGTATGACTTTCGTGTCGAGCGGCGCCAGAACATTTTCCAGAACGGCTATAATCACAAAGGGCTGATTGCCGCCGACAAGAAAACCAAGAAAAAAGCATTCCATATCCTGGCCGACTATTATCGCGAGATTGCAACGGCCGGGGAGGGTGCAAGGAAGGCCTCATGACCAGCGATGTTGCAAAACGCCGGTACCAGGAAATCGCCGAACTTCTCGCAAGGCGTATCGAGGAGGAGGGCTACAGGCCCGGCGACAAGTTTCCGACCGAGCGGCAGATTTCCGTAGAACTCGGCATCAGCCGGTCGCTGGTACGCGAAGCTTTTATCGTTCTGGAAATCGAAGGCTATCTGGATGTGCGCAAGGGCTCCGGCAGTTATGTGGCGGCCGGTGAAAAGATTTCGCTTCATGTTCCCAAGGCCGACTACGGACCCTTTGAATTGCTGCAGGCCCGCCAGCTTCTGGAAAGCAGCATCGCGGGTTTTGCCGCCACCGCGATTACCAAAAGCGACATCATTCAATTGCGCGAGACGCTCGACCTGGAGCGAAAGGCAATCGAGAACGGCGAAGAAGATTATACCGCTGACAGGCAGTTTCACCGGCAGATCGCCGAGGCTACCCAGAACAGCGTTCTGGTCGACCACGTCGAAGATCTTTGGAACAAGCGTGAAAACAGCTCCATGTGGGCGCGGCTGCACGACCGCATTTTCGATCTCAGCTATCGGACAAAATGGTTGGACGATCATGCGGAAATTCTGGAAGCGCTGCGGCATCGCAATTCGGACAAGGCCCGCCAGGCCATGTGGCAGCATCTGGAAAACGTGCGCCTGACCCTGCTGGAACTTTCCGATGTCGGCGACCCGGATTTCGATGGTTACCTTTACACACCGGCCCGGGCCGCGCCCTGAGGGCCGCCTTCTCACCAGTGCCGGGCCAACATCTTTTCCCAACGCAAGACGCTTCAGCGACAACAACAAGAAAGACTTTAGGCGATGATTGAAAGCTGGCGCTGGTTCGGTCTGCAGGACCCTATCTCCTTGAGGGATATCCGCCAGACAGGCGCACGCGGCATCGTCACCGCCCTGCATGACATGCCGAACGGATCTCTCTGGCCGGAAGAGGCAATCGCTTCCCGCCGCGACATGATCGAGGCTGCCGGTCTGGAATGGACCGTGACCGAGAGCATCCCGGTGCATGAAGATATCAAGACCGGGGCGCCCGGTTGGGAACAAAAGGCGTCAAACTGGGCGGAAACGGTCCGGGCGCTGGCGCGCCAGGGTATCAAGACGATCTGCTACAATTTCATGCCCGTTCTGGACTGGACCCGGACGGATCTTTATTACGAACTTGACGACGGGGCGACCGCTCTGCGGTTCGAATTTGCGGCCTATGCGGCCTTCGACCTGTTCATCCTGCAGCGCGAGGGCGCTGAGGCCGACTATGACGCGGCAGACCTTGCCCTTGCTGAAGAACGGTTCGCGCAAATGTCCGACGAGGAACGGGGCAGGTTGACCGCAAATATCATTGCGGGGCTGCCCGGTTCGGAAGAAAGCTACACGCTCGACACGTTTCGCGAACGCCTGGCTTGTTATCGCGGTATCGGCCGGGAAGAGCTTTTCCGGAACCTTCAGACATTTCTTGAAATCGTCGTGCCCGCCGCCGAGGAAGAAGGCGCCGTGCTGGCGATCCATCCAGACGATCCACCCCGCTCGCTCTTCGGCCTGCCGCGGATTGTTGGCTCACTTGAAGATCTGCAACGCATCGCGAGCATGAGCCCGTCGATTGCAAACGGCTTTACCGTCTGCTCCGGTTCGCTCGGTGTCAGTGCAGGCAATGATATTCCCGAAATCGTGACAACGTTGGGCGAGCGGATCCACTTTGCCCATCTTCGAGCAACGAAGCGGGAGCAGGATCCGCGCAGCTTTCATGAGGACGCACATCTTGAGGGTGATCTCGACATGGTTGCGATCATTCGTGCCCTGCGCCGCGTGGAACATCAGACGGGCCGGGCCATTCCGATGCGGCCTGACCATGGACACCGCATTTTGAACGACCTCAATGGCGTGTCGACACCTGGATATCCGGCAATCGGACGGCTGCGTGGATTGGCGGAGCTGCGCGGAGTGATACGCGCCGTGGATGTTCTGGACACCTTCGGCACAGCGGTGGAATAGGTTTTCCGGGCAAGGCGGAGCGCTTGACCGCGCGCAGTATCCGGTTACATCCCTGTGCTGGGGTCACGCCCCGACACAGTTCACGGCGGAGGCGATGGAGCCGGTGATGCCTGCAAGCCCGGAGACCTGAATGGAAATGAATGGCGATACCCTTGCCGAGGACGGACGCGATGTCATCCTCATCGAAGGACTGAAAGTCGCAGCGCAGATCGGTATCCTGGACAGCGAGAAAAACCGGACGCAAACCGTCTGCTTCGATATCGAAATGCAGACAGTGGCCGGCTACCGCCGGATCGTGCGTGAAACCGGTGCCTTCGTCTCCTATGCCGACGCGGTTGAATTCATCCAGCAGAAAGCATCCTCAGGCGGCCATATCGATCTTGTCGAGGACTGGGCCGAAGCCGTTGCGGAGTTTGTTCTGACGAATGAACTGGTCGAAGACGTCAGTGTGAAGGTCACCAAGCCGGACATCTTCGAGGAAGCGGCCGGCGTTGGCATTCGCATTCAGCGCCGCCGGCCGTCCCGATAACCTTGTCCTGCTGCCGCTTTTTCCTATCTGCCCAGAAACCTGCCTGATCCTGTCTGGCATTTTGCCGGGCAAGAGGTTCGACACCGGGAGCCCTGCCTTACATGATTTCCGCCGACCGCCTGCTGCCGCTGTGGCTCAAATATCGAGACGCTCTTGAAGCGCCGATCAAAACCTTTGAATTCGAAAAATTCGGCCGCAGGTTCGAAGATCGCACCTATCAGATGGGCGTTTTGAACCTGTCGGCGGACAGCACCTATCGTGAAACGGTCTGTCATACCTTCGAGGCAGCGCTCTATCGCGGCCGGCGCATGACGCTGGAGGGGGCGGCGATGGTCGATATCGGCGCTGAATCGACCGGCGAGACAGCGGACATCGTTGCGGCCGAACGGCAGATCGACCGCATGCGCCCTGTTGTAAAGGCGCTCGCCGAAGAAGGCATACTCGTCTCCGTCGAAACCTACCATCCGGAAGTGGGCGTCGCCCTGCTGGAAGCCGGTGCAGGGGTGGTCAATCTGACGGGACGCGTCGACGACCCGGCCTTTTACGAGGCGATTGCCAAACATCAGGCCGGTATCGTGCTGTGTTACACACCGGGCAAGAATGCCCGTTCAGAGGATTACCTGCCGCCGGCCGAAGATATCTTCGACCACCAGCTCACGTTTTTCCGCGAACGGATCCATCTGGCGACGGAAGCCGGGATCGAGCGGCTGTGGGTCGATCCCGGTTTCGGCTTTGCGCTGCATCTGCCGGACGGGCCGGACCGGATCCGGTATCAGACCGACAGCATTCTTCAGTCTTTCCGCTTGCGCGAGCTCGGATGGCCGGTGACGGTGCAGTTGACGGGGGCCGTCTATCTGTTCCGCGATGAGGTGCGGGTGGCGCAGACCAGTGCGGCCACTCTTGCGGTCATGTCGAAGGCCAATCTGGTGCGCAGCCACGAAGTGCCGCGCGTGCAGCCGGTCCTGAACCTGCAAGACTTCGCCTGAAGACCTGCCCGGCCCTTTCAGCCAGACTTGCACAAGGGCGGATAGAGACAACTCGAGCCATCCGGAGGAATGCAAATGGCAAACGACAGGATCGCCCTGGTCACAGGCGCCGGAAAGCGATTGGGCAAGGCAATTGCCAGAGGTCTTGCGGACCAGGGTTATGCCATGGGCCTCCATTACAACTCCTCCGCTGAAGGCGCGCAGGACCTTCACGACGAGATTGTCGCGGAAGGTGGCAAGGCCGTGTTGTTGCAGAAAGACCTGAGCAGGCCGGAAACAGCGGGCGAACTGATCGGCGAGGCCGCCGCAGCGCTGGGAGGACCGGTTAGTGTGCTGGTCAATTCCGCATCGGCTTTCAACACCGACAACCTGTCAGGCCTGACGATCGACACATGGCAGTTCCTGATGAACGTCAATGCGGCAGCGCCAGTGTTTCTGATGCAGGCTTTCGCCAATCAGGACCCGCTTCCGGAGGGTGGGGCGATCGTGAACATGCTCGATACTCAGATGCTGTCGGCGTCGCCGGAACGGTTCAGCTATTTTTGTGGCAAGTACGCGCTCGATGGCGCGACCCGGCTGGCAGCATTCGATCTGGGGCCAAAAGGAATCCGGGTGAATGCGATTGCGCCTGGCCTGATCCTGCCGAGTGACCAGACACAGGAAAACTTTGACTCCCGACAGAATTTGACGCCGCTGGGGGCGGGGCTTGGCCCGGACGATGTGGTCGACGCCGTGATCTATCTGGCAGCGGCGAAACAGGTGACCGGACATACGCTGGTGGTGGACGCCGGACAGCGGCTGATGGGTTTCGGAAATTCCCCAATCGGGTGAAGTTGAGCAATTCCGGGGCTTTTCATGGTTAGTGAAAGGTTAATATCCACCGGCCGGGCAGGGGTGCGAATTTTCTTTCAAAAAAATTCAAAACGGTTGTTGACGGGTTGGGGTGAGGTGCGTATAACCCGGTTCATCGACGGCGGCAACGTCGCTGGCGACAGGGTTTTGTGACCTTAA
>NZ_JBXUKV010000011.1:0-138890 GCF_057180185.1 Labrenzia sp. ATLA3 | reverse complement strand
CCGCATCGAAACTTGCACCGTCTGCAACACGGACAACTCCGTTATCGTCCACCGTGAAGCGGTCATCATCGACGGAGTAGGAAACGGTGTCTGTGACATCGCCATCCTTTGCAAACGCGGTGATGCCGACCTGCGTGCCAGCTACCGCGTCTTCCGCAACCTCGTTGGCCGCTGCGTCGGTGTCTGACACACTGGAGACGTCGTATTCGTCAACATCGGACACGGAAACGGTAAAGGTCTCCGCTGAGGTTGAGCCATCGCTGGATATCGCTGTCACGGTGATGTCGATGGAGCCCTCAGTCTCAGCATCGAAACTTGCGCCATCTGCAACACGCACAACACCGTTTTCATCGACGGTGAAACGATCGTCGTCAACCGTGTAGGAGACTGTGTCGGAGGTGTTCTCGTCCTCTGCGAAAGCGGTAACGCCCACTGCCGTTCCGGCCGCAGCATCTTCCGCAACCGTGTTCGCGCCGCTGTCCGTGTCCGAAACTGCGGAAATATCTTTTGCGATCAAATCGCCTGCCAGAATATCGCCATCCGCAAATCGGAAGTTTTCAACGTTTACAACGGTGTCGGTGCCGTCGGAGGATCCTGCACGGTTGTCTGTAACAGTGAAGATGCCTTCGTTCTCGGTGATCGTGTAGTCAGCGAAATTGCCGCTGTAGGTCGCTGTATCAGTACCAAGACCGCCATCGATAGTGTCATCGCCGGCACCGCCTGTCAGAGTGTCGTCACCCGCGCCGCCTGCCAGGGTATCGGCAGCACCGTTTCCGGAAATGGTATCGTCACCGTCGGCGCCATAAACGTTGCCGCCGTCGGCATGCGCCACGATGGTATCGTCTCCTGAACCACCGGTGATGCTGGTTTCAGCTACAGAGTTATCCGTGAAACTCTGACCGCCATCTTCGAGCTGATAGTCCTCGGCAACATCTGTTACGGAGACAGCAAACGCATCTGAAGAGGTGGAGCCGTCTGAAGAAGTTGCGGTTACCGTCAGCGAGATGTTGGGTTCGCTCTCAAAGTCGAACGACGCGCCATCCGCAACGCGAACAACACCGTTTTCGTCCACTGTGAAGCGGTCATCATCGACGGAATAGGAGACCGTGTCGGTAATATCGCTATCGGTCGCAAGAACCGTGATGCCGACTTGCGTTCCTGCGGAGACATTTTCCGCAATCGTATTTGCGCCTGTATCCGTATCGGCTACAGAAGAAACAGCGCTTTCGTTCACATCAGAAACGGCAATTGTGAAGGTCTCTTGCGACGTTGAGCCGTCCGTTGAGGTCGCGGTCACAGTGAGGCTGATGGAGCCTTCGGTTTCAGCGTCAAAGCTTGCGCCTTCTGCAACGCGAACGACACCATTTTCATCCACGGTGAAACGAGCATCATCGACCGCATAGGAAACCGCATCTGTGGCGTCCTTATCTTCAGCAAAGGCGGTGACGCCGACCTGCGTACCCTCGGTCGCATTTTCAGCGATGGAGTTCTCAGCACTGTCCGTATCCGTCAGTGCGGAAACACCGTATTCATTGATGTCGGAAACTTCGACTGTGAAGGTCTCCTGCGACGTTGAACCATCCGTAGAGGTCGCGGTCACAGTGAGGCTGATGGAGCCTTCGGTTTCTGCGTCAAAGCTTGCGCCTTCCGCAACACGAACAACACCGTTTTCGTCCACTGAGAAGCGGTCATCGTCGACGGAATAAGAGACCGTGTCGGTAATATCGCTATCGGTTGCATGAACCGTGATCCCGACTTGCGTTCCTGCGGAGACATTTTCTGCAATCGTATCTGTGCCTATATCCGTATCGGTTACGGAAGAAACAGCGCTTTCGTTCACGTCGGAAACGGCAATTGTGAAGGTCTCTTGTGACGATGAACCGTCCGAAGAGGTTGCGGTCACAGTGAGGCTGATGGAGCCTTCGGTTTCTGCATCAAAACTGGCGCCTTCTGCAACGCGAACGACACCGTTTTCGTCCACGGTGAAACGCGCATCATCGACCGCATAGGAAACCGTATCTGTAGCGTCCTGGTCTTGCGCAAAGGCCGTGATGCCAACCTGTGTACCAGGCACAGCGTCTTCCGCGACACAATTGGCGGCTGTGTCGATGTCCTGAATTGCGGAGGTTGCAAATTCGTTTTCGTCTTCGACCGCCAGCGTGAAGGTTTGCTCTGATTGCGAGCCGTCGGTTGATGTGGCTGTAACGGTGAAAGAGACGGTTGCTTCTGTTTCGGCATCAAAGACGGCGTCGTCGGCAATGCTGACCACACCCTGGTCGTCAATCACGAAACGCGGGTCATCGACTGAGTAGGAGACACTGTCCGACACATCTTGATCGGTAGCGACAACCGTGATGCCAGCCTCACTGCCGCCGGCCACAACTTCTGAAATTGTATCCGCTACTGCGCCAACCGTTTCGATCGCGCTGACGTCATGTTCGTTTACGTCGCGGATCTGAATTTTAAAGGTTTCGGTTTGGGTTGAGCCATCAGACCCGGTCGCAAGCACGACGATCTGATGGCTTCCGGCCGTTTCAGCGTCCAGCGCACCTGCGACGGTTACGATACCCGTTTCCGGGTCGATGGCAAAAAGCCCGCCAGCATCATCGAGGAGGCTGTAGACAACACTTGTTCCGTCCGCAGTACCGGCTTCTGCCTGAATGCCTGTCGCGGAACCAGCCGCAGAATTTTCGTCGACCGCGTTTTCGCTTTCATCAATATCCGCGACCGCACCCAGATCGGAAGCTCTTGCGCCAGCAGCTGTGTCGTCGCTTTCGCCGCCAAAGGGTGCAGCGAAAGAATTCGTGTCTTCCTGGGTGCCGAACGAACCGTCAAACTGTCCTGAAGACGTGCTGCCGGCGTAGGTCAGGTCAGGACCCGCGTTCAGAACGGACGCGATGCTTGCTGACGAGCTACTCCCTGTCGGCGCACTGTCGTGGTCGAAATCAGGACGATCTTCGGGGAAATCATCAATGTTCGCTGATAGATCTATGCTTGGGCCTGTCGTTTCGCCGTCGTCGTGAGATGAAGGCTCGACAGTTAGATTTTCAAAAACCAGGCTCTGCGCGCCGAACGAGGGATTTTGTTGCTCGACGTATCGCTGCTCTTGCTCTTCGTCACCAAGATGCAGGTTGGCATTCACCTGCTCCATGGAGTCGCCCATGTCCTGGTCGAGATGATAGTCGTGCGCCTTATCGAGAGTCTGGTCCCGATCGTCGAGAAGACCCGAATGCAGAGCGTTATCGGAATTCAGGGTCGTCCTGGATTCTGTCGTTTTGCCTTCTGCACCGGCTTTGTTCTGGGTGTCTCGATCTTGAGTATCGCTTGCCATTCCGGTCGCACGTCCGCACAATTTACGATCACGTCAGTGAACGGCAGCACCCTTAACAAAGCGCAAAATTGCTCTTAGAATCTGAAAGTTAGTTCTAATAAAATTTAGAAATCAAGGCATAGGGTAAACGGTTTTTAAACCCGATCAGCACAGTTTGAGTGAGTAAATTCATCACCCCGGTCCGACTATGCTGAAATTGCTACTTTCGTCGTTCTTTTTGCCACGTTTGAAAATTCGGCATTCACCGTCCGGACATTGGATTTCTTCGCCTGGTTTGCCACGCGATGTAATCGTCGCATCCGTTTTTGCAAACATCATGGGCCTGGCGCTGCCGTTGGCTATTCTCCAGGTGTACGACCGTGTTCTGCCGAACGCCTCTACGGACACGCTTCTCGTCCTCGTCCTTGGTGTCGTTGTTTTCCTTGTCGCCGATGCAATCATCAAGGTGTCGAGGATCGCAGTTGTCGGCAGGCTGGGGGCCGGTTTCAATCATCAGGCCCATATGGAGCTTTTTCGAAGGGTGCTCGGCGCGGAGCCTTCCGAGTTTGCCAAAACGCCGGTTTCCGTTCAGGTGCACAAGCTTCGCTCGTTGCAATCCATTGCAGATCACTACGGTGACCAGAAGCGCCTTTTGGCGATCGACCTGCCGGCAGGAGGCATCTTTCTGGCGGCTCTGGCATTCATTGCGGGCCCACTGGCCCTGGTTCCAGTCACTTTGTTGGGCATTTTCATGCTGTTTGCGCTCAACAGAAACAAGGTGCTGCAGAAGGTCGTTGCTGACAGAGCGGACCAGGACGACCGCAAGTCCGATTTTATCCTCGAGGTGCTGTCCGGGGCGAAGACAGTCAAATCCCAGGCGATGGAGGCGCTGATCATGCGCCGTTTCGAGCGGCTGCAGCGCGCTACCGCCGAACTCAGTTCCAGGTACATGCGGCTGTCCGGGCGGGCGCGGGATGCTTCAGCTCTTTTCGGAACCCTGACCACAATCTTTGTCGTCATTTTTGGGGCGTTGATGACCATCGACGGCAATTTCAGTGTGGGTGGTGTCGCGGCCAGCACCTTGTTGTCCGGGCAATTCGTGCAGCCGTTCCTGCGCGCGATCAACCAGCTCACCGACATGCAACGCCTGAAACACGATTACAGCCAGGTCGACTCGCTGTTCCAGCTGCCGGAAGTTGCGCCGCAAGAGCCATTGTCCATAGAGACCGATGGGTCCATTCACCTGGTCAACGTGTCCGTTGAACGGGGAGAAGCCCGCCGCCGGGTGTTCGACGATATCAATCTGACGATTGAATCCGGTCAATCCGTCGGGTTCCGTGGAGCCGACGGCAGCGGCAAGTCAACGCTCATGAAGTTGTTGACTGGCGAAGTTACGCCAACGTCCGGCAAGGTCATGATCGGGGGACAGGACTACGAAGGCATTCATCAGCACGCACTGCGCAAGACGGTCGCCTACGTCGACAATCAGTCTTCCATTTTCAACGGAACCATTCTCGAAAACATCACCATGTTCGGCGCCATTTCCGATATTGCCCGCGCCCGCATGGCCGCAAGCCTGATTGGCCTCGAAAAGGAAATCCATCTTCTGCCACGCGGCTATGAAACGCAGCTCGGTTCGGACCTTGGAGGCAAGGTGCCCACGTCAACGCTTCAGCGTATCTGCATTGCCAGGGCGCTGGCAGGTGAGCCGAAGATCCTTATTTTGGACGAGGCAAATGCGCAACTCGATCAACAGGCCGAAAAGCTACTTGTCGAAGCGCTGATCCGTCTGAAGGGCCATCTGACGGTGATCATCATCAGTCACCGTCCTTCGATGCTGGCAGTCGCCGATCACCAATTCGAACTCAGCGATGGCAGCCTTCACGATCTTGGCTCCATGAATGTCACCGGAACCCTGCAAAAGATGGGGATGCCGGCATGACCAGGCCGCTATTCAACCTCAAAGATATTCAGACCGCCGAAAATGCCGTGCACAGGCAGTGGCACGATCTTTCGGAAAAACTGTCAGCGAACGGCGGTGCATCCGGCAGTTTGGGTCTGCCGGACGAAGATGCTGCTCCTGCGGAACGGTGCCTGATCCCGCTCTTGAGAGAAATGCGCTGGCAGGGAAATAACAGGTTGCTGTTCGAAGCATTGCCGCATTTCGACCGTATCGAAACGTTCCTGGCAATGCGCACCGTTCTCAGCCGACTGGCGGTGAAGACGACACTGTTCCACGGAAACTCTGCAGAGCTGACTGCAGCGCACTTGCCCTGTCTGCGCGTCACCGGCGACGATGTTCAGGTGATCGTGGCCAGAACCGAAACCGGTGAGTTTCGGGTGTTTTCCGGACGGCAGGGAGCGGCGGTTGTCCTTCGTGCAGCCGACATTCTGAAAAACGAGATTTATCTCGCGCAGGAAGACACCGGCGAACAAAGTCAGGTTCAAAACAACCGAAGCTGGTTCTCAACCGTGACCCGGCGTTTCCGGACCAGCATAATTTCGATTTTGGCTCTGGGATTTGTTCTGAACATTCTCGCACTGGCACCGCCATTGTTCATCATGGCGATTTACGACAAGGCGATAGGAGCAAAATCGACAGAGGTCCTTCTGACCATGGCTGTCGGAATTGTAATCATCCTCCTGTGCGAAACCACACTACGGCGGATGAAAACATGGCTGCAATCCTATCTCGGTGGACGGATCGATGCCATCGTCGGCAACAAGACCTTTGAACGGATTCTGCATTTGCCGTACGCGAGGCTGTCTGAAGCGCCGATTGGTACGCAGGTTATGCGGCTGCGCTATTTCGATAGCGTGCGAGACATCTTCCAGAGTTCGCTGTTCAACGCGATCGTCGATATTCCCTTCACACTGATTTTCATTGCCGCGATTTTCCTGATCGGCGGCCCGGTAGCGCTGCTTCCGCTTTCGTTGCTCACAATTTACACTCTTCTGGCGGTTTACGTCTTGCCCAAGGTGCAACGCGAAGTCGCGTCAGTTGGTGAGCAGAAGTCGAAGCTGAACAGCTTCATGATCGAAACCTTCCGCAATCAACGTGCGCTCAGAAACCTATCGGTGGAAGATACCTGGCTTGAAAGGTTTTCCGGCCTTTCCACCAACTTCAACAAGCTCAATATTCATGCGCGGCTGATAACGCATGTTCTGCAAATCCTGTCGCAGACCCTAATGACCATTTGTGGCGTTCTGGTTCTGGGTATCGGGGCCATGCGTGTCATGGAAGGGGATATGAGCCTCGGAGCCCTGATCGCCACCATGGCCCTGAGTTGGCGCGTGCTCAACCCGATGAACCAGGCGTTTCTGAGCGTAACCCAGCTTGCGCAAAGCCGGACTGTGATCGAGCAGATCAATAATCTGATGCAAGTGCAGCTCGAACGTGAGCCAGGTCATTTGCCCAAGATAACGCGCGACATTCGCGGCGACCTGAAAATGTCATCGCTCGTTCTCAGATATCCAGGCGCAACGGAAGCTTCGTTGAAAGGGATCGAACTAACCGTGAAGGAAGGCGAAACCGTCGCCATCACAGGGCCTAGCGGATCGGGCAAGACTGCGCTGTTTCAGTCAATCATCGGTCTCTTCCAGCCGCAGGTCGGATCCATCCTGTTCGACGGTCTGGACGTGCGCCAGCTGGACCCGGCCGAGTGGCGATCTTCCATTGGCTACGCGCCCGACGATCTCGACTTCTTCTACGGCACTGTAAAACAGAATTTGCTGATGTCAGATCCCGCTGCAAGCGATGAGCGGCTTGCCGAGGTTACCGGCAGACTTGGCTTGCTGTCTTATCTGGAAGAAAATTTCAATGGACTGGAAACGCGGCTCAACGGCGAGGTTTTGAAGCAGATCCCGGACAACATGAAACAGCGAATCGTGTTGGCCCGTGCCTTCGTGAAGACCGCGCCGCTTTACCTGTTTGACAATCCGGGAACGCATCTCGATTTCGACGGTGACAAGAAGTTCATGTCAATGATCGAGGAGCTCAGGGGCAAGGCGACCATCGTCATCAACACCCAGCGGCCCAGTCACATGAAGATGGCCAACCGGGTGGTCGTGCTCAGAAGTGGTCAGATTGCGATGATGGGTCCGCCGGAGCAGGTGGTGCCGGCATTGATGGGACAGACTGCGAAAGCCGGATAAGCAGATTTCGGCTTGCAGGCAAAAAAGCCCGCCGGATCGTTTCGGCGGGCTTTGTCATGTCGTTTACCCGTGGCTTAGAAAACGGATTTCACCACTTTTGCGGCCGCATCGACAACCTTGTCGATTTCACTTACCGAAATGCACAGGGGAGGGGCAAACCCGAGGATGTCGCCCTGCGGCATGGCCCGTCCGATAACCCCTTCCTTCAACAGTGCCGCAGCTACCTGCGGTCCGGTTTTGCTGGCCGGGTCGAGATAGGTTCTGCTGGATTTGTCTGCAACGAACTCGACGGCACACAGAAGACCATCGCCGCGAATGTCGCCGACATTCGCATGATCGCCGAGGGCATCCGTGAGAGCTTTCTTGAAGTAGGCACCCGCGGACTTGGCGTTGGTGACCAGGTCCAGGCTATCGATAAGCTTGAGGTTGGCAACGCCTGCCGCTGCCCCGATCGGGTGCGCGGAATAGGTCCAGCCATGGCCGATCGGGCCGAATTCATCGGTACCGTCTTCGAGCACCTTCCAGACCTTGTCGGAAATGATGGAGCCGGAAAGAGGCGCGTAGGCAGACGTCAGGCCCTTCGCGATGGTGATGAAATCAGGTTCAATCCCGTAATGGTCAGATCCAAACATGGAGCCGAGACGGCCGAAACCGGACACGACTTCATCTGCGATCAGAAGGATGTCGTGTTTTCTGAGAACGGTTTGAATGGCTTCCCAATACCCTGCCGGGGGCGGCACGATCCCACCTGTTCCAAGGGCCGGTTCGCCAATGAAGGCCGCAATCGTGTCGGCGCCTTCCCGTTCGATCAGGGCTTCGAGATCCGCAACGCAATAGGCAACGAAATCGGCTTCGGAAAGAGCAAGATCTTCCCTGCGGAAATAGTCTGGCGCAACTGTATGCAGGACCTGCGACAGCGGGAGATCGAATTTCTTGTGAAACAGTTCGAGACCTGTCAGGGAACCGGTCATCAGCCCGGAGCCGTGATAGCCTCTCCAGCGGGAGATGATCTTCTTCTTTTCAGGACGGCCGAGAATGTTGTTGTAATACCAGACCAGCTTGATGTTCGTTTCATTCGCATCTGATCCACCAAGCCCGAAATAGACCTTGGACATGTGATCGGGTGCTCGCTCCATCACCATCTTTGCAAGCGTGATCGAAGCTTCGGTGCCGTGTCCGACATAAGCATGATAGTAGGCCAGCTCACGCGCCTGTTCGGCGATCGCATCGGCAATTTCAGACCGGCCGTAACCGACATTGACGCAGTAAAGTCCGGCAAATGCGTCGAGAAGCTTTGTGCCGTCACGGTCTTCGATATAGACACCGCTGCCACCGGTCACGATCCGGTTCGGGCTTTCTCCACGTGCATGCTGTGCGAGATGGGTTGAGGGATGGAAGAAGTTTTCTCTGTCCCAGGCGTCCAGTTGATCGTTCTTGAGCATGTTCAGGTCCTTCTTGTGTATTCGTGGCCAGGTCAGCTCCAGTCCCGGCAGACATATTTGATTTCGGTAAAGGCCTCCAGACCGTAGCGGGCTCCTTCGCGGCCAAGTCCGGATTGCTTCACACCTCCAAAGGGGATCGGATAACCCGTCACTTTCGTACGGTTGACGGCAACCATGCCGTACTGAAGCGCGCGGCTGGCCCGGTAGATGCGGCGAGGATCCTGGGTATGGAGATAGGCGATAAGTCCATATTCGGTGTCGTTCGCTCTTGCGATGACCTCTTCTTCCGTGTCGAAGGCCGCGAGTGCGGCAACGGGGCCAAAGGTCTCTTCCCGGAAGATCGCCGCATCGGCGGGAACATCGGAAAGCACTGTCGGCTCAAAGAACAAGGGGCCGGCTTCGTGACGTTGGCCTCCGGTCAAGAGGCGCGCACCGCGCGCGATTGCGTCGCGTACATGGTCCTCCTGCTTGGCCATGGCCCTTTCATGCATCAGCGGACCGATATCCGGATCCGTAAGCCCAGGCCCAACGGACATGCTTTCAACGCGTTTGGCAAAAGCTGTGCAGAACGCCTGGTAGACAGGCCTTTCAATCAAAATCCGATTGGCAGCGAGACAGTCCTGACCGGAGGTCGCGAATTTTGCTGCAATTGCCTGTTCGACGGCATGGTCCAAATCAGCATCTGCAAAAACCAGAACAGGGGCATGGCCGCCGAGTTCCAGCACAAGGCGCTTCACCGTTTCGGCGCCCTGCGAATAGAGAAGCCTGCCAATCTCGGTCGATCCTGTAAAGGAAACAGCTCTGACACGCGGATCGGACATCCAGGGCTTTACGATGGCGCTGGCGTTTCCCGGAATCACGTTGAAGACACCAGCCGGAAAACCGGCCTGGTCGGCCAGTTCAGCAAGAGCAAGTGCTGAGTAGGGCGTTTCCTGCGAGGGATGAACCACCACGGTACAGCCTGCTGCAAGTGCGGCCGCCGCCTTTCGCGTGATCATCGCACAGGGAAAGTTCCAGGGCGTTATCAATGCCGCAACGCCGACAGGCTCACGCCAGACTTCCATCTCCGCATCGGGCAGATGTGAGGTGATACTCTCTATGTTCGGGCGCTTGGCTTCTTCCGCATAAAACGAGACGAAAGAGGCCGCATAATCGATCTCTCCCCGGGATTCGGAGATCGGTTTGCCCTGTTCACGAGTCATGAGGCGTGCCAGGTCCTCGCGGTTCTCAAGGATCAGGGCATGCCATGCCATTAGAACCGTTGCTCTTTCCTGCGGCAACAGGGCGGACCATTTTGAAAAGGCGTCATTGGCAGCATCAACGGCTTCGGCGGATTCTTCCCCCGAGAGGGACGTCACTTCGCCGAGAAGACTTCCGTCCGCCGGATCCGTGACCGGAAAAGTCTCACCACCCCGAGCGGCTATCCAACGGCCACCGGCATAGGCAAAATGCTTGACCAGATGACGATTGTCGATCTGGTGAAAAAGCGAACTTTCAAGAGTTGTCTCGGCATGGGTTCGGGACTGCATGGTGTTGCTCTCCAAGGTGGTGAGCAAACGATAGAAGCGCGACCGGGAACGAAACGCCTTTTATCAAATGGTACTGCAGTCGTTTCGTTCTTATTCGGAGTGGTCCGAAGTCACATCCGTTCCCAGCATGCCGGTGAGCAACAAATCGAGGGCAGGAGAGGCGCTCTGTTTGACCGGCTTGGTGACCACATAGGTGAAGTAGCGCACAACCCCGAGGCCCCGGTCGAGCAGGGCATCCATGAAGCGTTGATAGCTGTCGATATCGCGCGTGACGGTCTGCATCAGATAATCAAGACCGCCACCGATGGCCCAACAGGCCACGACTTCCTCACTGCTACGGATTGCCCTTTCAAAAGCTTGAAAATATTCAGCGCGGTGATGTTCCAGCTCAACCGTCACGAACACCGTGACATGAGGTGCAATATGCCTGAGAGAGAGGCGAGCGCCATAGCCTTCAATGATACCGGCTGCCTCCAGTCTCTCTAGGCGCTTCCAGCACGGGCTTGGACTGAGGTTGATGCGCTTGGCAAGATCGGCTTTCGAAATGCGCCCTTCTTCGGCGAGAACTTTCAGAATTTCCAGGTCTCTGTTGTCCAGTTTCAACATGCAGATATCTTGCCCGTTCAGGAAAGGAGCGTAGTGCCCGCGTTCGATTTCTTGACCTTGCCAAGTGCGAGCGTTGCAATGGCCGTATCCTGAACACCGGTGCCGGTCAAATCGCAGACTGTAATATCCGTTTCTTGCTGCCTGCCGATGGCACTCCCTGCAACAACGGCTCCCAATTCGCGCACGGTGCTTGTGTCCTGCAAAGCCCGTTCTTCAAGTGCCGTCCGCAATTCACCAAGTTTTTCACATTGGCTGATCCGGTCGCAGACAACGGCATCTGCCCGGGCCAGAATTTGAGGGTCCAGCTCGTTCTTGTCTTCCTGATCGGATCCCATGGCCGTGATGTGCAGGCCGGGATGAAGACAATCTGCGCTCAGGATGGCTTCTTTCGCGGGGGTCGTTGTTACGACAAGCTGGCTGTCGGCAACAAGCTGTGCCGGGTCCTCGACAGCGGTAACACCGATCCCGAGGGCAGTGGCCATATCCTTGGCCAGACGCTGTGCCTTGTCTCGATCCCGACCCCAGATCAGCGCTCTTTCCGCAGGACGTACCTTGGCGGCTGCAATCAGTTGCAATCTGGCCTGAACACCGGTGCCCAGAATGCCGATGGTCGAAACCTCCCAGGGGGCCAGATGGCGTGCTGCGACGGCCCCTGCAGCGGCTGTCCGGATGTCTGTCAGGTAACCGTTGTCCAGAAAGATGGCCTGGACCAGGCCTGTCTTGGCGGAAAAAAGAACCATCAAACCGTTGAGACTGGAAAGCCCAAGCGCTGGATTGTTGAAGAAACCGGGAGAAACCTTGATCGCAAACCCATCCAGTCCAGGCACATAGGCCGTTTTTACATCGACTTCGGCGTTCTCCTCAGGCAAGGCCATGGAAAGGACCGGGGGCATGACCACCGAACCGGTTGAAAGCTTTGCGAAAGCCTGTTCGATACAGTTGATGACCTCCAGATCCAGGTGAACGGAGCGACGCAAGTCAGCCTCATTTACCAGTCTGATTTCATGCGCCATAACGCGTTCCCTTTACCAAATAGCCATCAAGGTGCACGTCCTGACCCATCATGATTTTCGTGAACTGGGTCATGTCGACGTTCCGCCCGGTAATGATTGTCGCAACAGGGCCTTTCAGACCGGGGAGCTTCCCGGCAAGACACGCTGCAATGCCGACGACACAAGCCCCTTCGGCAACGTGGCTGTCTTCATAATAGAGCGTCTGCATCGCACGGTAGATCTCCTCTTCGTTCACAAGAACGATCTCATCGAGAAGATCCCGGCACATGGCGAAGGACAGCCTGTTTTCCAGCCCGATGCCGCCACCCAGCGAGTCTGCAAGGCTCGCCACCTCCTGCACTTCCACGGGATGCCCGGCATCTATGGAGGCTTTCATGGCGGCACCCCGGTCCATCGTAAGGCCAACAATATGGATCGACGGATTGATGGACTTTGCCGCGAGCGCAACACCGGCGGCAAGCCCTCCGCCAGACAGGGGAATCAGGAGCGTGCCGAGGTTTGGAAGGTCTTCGAGGATTTCAAGACCGATGGTTCCTTGACCCGCGATTACATAAGGATCATCGAACGGTGAAATTTCGAATACGCCGGGTGATTGCGCGAGCGCCCGGCAGTCGGCGAGAGCGTCATCCTGACTGTTGCCGACGATGCGTGTTACAGCGCCAAGAGCCCTGATGCCATCAAGTTTGGTTTGCGGCACCAATGAAGACATGCATATAACGGCCTTCATTCCGAGTTGGCGCGCTGCAAAGGCAACCCCGCGGCCATGATTGCCGGTCGAACAACAGGTGAGGGTGTTGGTGCCTTTGGGCGCGTTCAAGGCGGCATTCATGGCACCGCGCAGTTTGAAGGCACCTGTCGGCTGCATGGTTTCCATCTTCAGAAAAAACGATTGACCCGACTGCTGCGACATAAAGCGTGAGGGCAGCAAAGGTGTCCTGACGACGTCGCCTGCGATGGCCTTTCGCGCTTCGAGAACATCTGCAAGCGATAACTGCATCGACCGTCTCCGGTACCGTTCGTGGCTGAAAATGAATCCTGCATGGGAGATGCGTCACGTATTTGTGTACAAATGCACCTAGTCACGCAAGAGGCACCATCGGGAAATGTTTATTTCCTTGATTTTTGAAATGCCTGAGTTCTTATTTGTGTACAAATAACCGACGAGGCCCAATCATGCCAGGTCACGACCTTCCTTTCAGCGATGCCGAGTACCAGCGCCGTCTCAACCTTGTCCGTACTGACATGGTCAAGCGGGGCATAGATGTTCTGTTTCTCGAGGACCCCTCCAATATGGCCTGGACCACCGGCTATGACGGCTGGTCTTTCTATGTGCACCAGGGCGTCGTCGTCTTTCTGGACGAAGAACCGATCTGGTGGGGACGCAGACAGGATGCCAACGGGGCCCGCCGCACCGTTTGGATGGATGACGCGCGTGTGGCGTCCTATGCCGATCATTTTATCCAGTCGTCCGAGCGGCACCCCATGCAGGACCTGGCCCGTTTGCTGGAAACCAGGGGCTACGCGGCCAAGAAAATCGGTGTTGAACTTGAAAATTACTACTTCTCGGCCAAGGCGTTCCTGACGCTGCAGCACGAACTGCCAAACGCTGAATTCATCGATGCCACCAGCATGGTCAACTGGTTGAGAGCGGTCAAATCGGATGAAGAACTGGTCTTCATGCGCAAGGCGGCACGAATTTCCGAGAAAATCATGGACGGTGTTTTCCAGCGTGTGGTTCCGGGCATGCGCAAGGCTGACCTGGTCGCGGAAATCTATGCCGATGCCATTCGCGGTCTGGACGATGCCTGGGGAGACTACCCGGCGATCGTGCCGCTTCTGCCAAGTGGCGCGGATGCGTCTGCGCCGCACCTGACATGGGACGGACGGTTCATGCAGGAAGGCGAAGCGACGTTCTTCGAACTTTCCGGCTGTTTTCGCCGGTACCATGCCCCCCTGTGCCGTACCGTATTTCTCGGGAAGCCTGAGCAATATCTGCTCGATGCTGAAAAGGCTCTCGTCGAAGGACTAGAAGCCGGCCTGGACACCGCCAGGGCAGGCAACACAGCTGGCGACATCGCTCGGGCATTGGCGAAACCACTTGAAGCGGCAGGTATCGAGCGTGGCGCGCGGGCAGGGTACCCAATCGGCATTTCCTATCCTCCCGATTGGGGGGAGCGTACGATTTCCATTCGTGAGGAAGACACCACCGTGCTGAAACCCGGTATGACCTTTCACTTCATGCCGGGGCTTTGGATGGATGGCTGGGGATTGGAAATCACCGAGAGCATTCTCATCAAGGAAAATGGCCGCGCGGAATGCCTGTGCGACAGACCCCGCGAATTGTTCGTGAAATCCTGAGGTGGAGATGCGCTCGGACCTGTTGAACCGGACGATTTCGATTCTGGACCGACTGATCGGTTTTCCGACCGTCTCCGCAGACAGTAATCTTGAGCTGATCAGCTTTTCTGCGACCTTGCTGCGCGAAGCCGGCGCACGGGTGACAGTCTCAAGGGACGCAACAGGCAGGAAGGCCAATCTCTTTGCCACGATAGGACCAGATGTTTCCGGCGGCATCGTTTTGTCGGGGCACACCGATGTCGTCCCGGCTGATCCGGCGGAATGGACCTGCAATCCTTTTCAGATGAGGGAAGACAACGGGCTGCTCTACGGGCGCGGCACCTGCGACATGAAAGGCTACATCGCTGCCGTGCTCGCCAAGTCGCAGGATTACGCGTTGCTCAACCTGAAGCGGCCGCTGCATGTTGCCCTGACCTATGACGAAGAGGTCGGATGTTTTGGTGCTCGGCACCTGGTTGAAGAACTTCAACAAAGTGCCATCCGCCCCTCTGTGGCAATTATCGGCGAACCGACGGAAATGCGGGTCATTGAAGGCCACAAGGGCTGTTACGAATACACAACCGCCTTCCACGGCACGGATGGACATGCCTCGGAACCGGACAAGGGCGTCAACGCAATTCACGTTGCTGCTGCCTATATATCCCGGATGATGCAACTGGCTGAAACCATGAAGGGAAAGTCCGGCCCGGACAGCGAGCGGTATTCTCCCCCCTGGACGACGCTTCAGGTCGGCAGGATTGATGGTGGGTCCGCTCGCAACGTCATTGCCAGACATTGCGCTGTCGAATGGGAAATGCGCCCGGTGCGCACGGAAGACGCGCTTCAGATAAAGACGGCACTTGAGGCCTACTGCCGGGATGTGTTGTTACCGCAAATGACGTCCGTCTACCCCGACGCGGAAATTGTTACGGAGATAATTGGCGAAGTGGCGGGACTGGCCGTGATGCCACAAAACGAAGCACGGGATATCGTTACCTCGCTGACCGGTGCGAACCTGTGTGATGTCGTTTCTTTCGGCACCGAAGCGGGATTGTTTCAGTCGCTTGGCCTATCTGTCGTGGTCTGCGGGCCCGGCTCCATCACGCAAGCTCACAAGCCGGATGAATTTCTAGCTGTTGATCAGCTCGAAAAGTGTCTTGCCATGCTTACGGGGCTGGAAAGAACCCTGTTGCAGTCCCCATGACCGATCAGGATGTGAACGCGTCGTCAGACGTCGCAGAACTGCTCAGCCACGCCTCCAGCGCGCTCGAGCGATTCCAGATCATGTATTCTGTCCTGAGGGATAGAATTTGCATGCTTGTGTATCCACCGGGGACGCAATTGAGCGAAGAAGCCCTGGCGTCGGAATTTGGCGTCAGCCGATCACCTTTGCGAAAGGCATTGCAGATCCTGGAAGCCGACGGACTTCTGCTGTCGCAGCAAGGCGTCGGCACCCTGGTAACGGAAGTCGACCTTCAAGAGCTTTCACAAGTCTACGAACTCAGACTGGAGTTGAACGAATTGACGGGCAGTCTCTGTCCACGTCCACTCGATCAGAAACTGGTGGCCCTGTTCGACAGCCTCAAGGGCAGGGCCGAACGACTGAGCGCGGCACCGGACCGGGCAGTTTTCGCCCGCCTGAATATCGATTTCTTTCATGCTTTCCAGCAGTTGACACTGAACGAACCACTGCGGGACGTTTCGGAAAAACTCTTTTACAGGACCTGTCGGATCTGGCTGACGTTGATCGATGAAAAGGATCTACTGAAAGAGGTCACTATTTTCTGTGGTGAGATCGTGGAAATTGCAAATGCTGTGCGTCTTGGTGATTATCAGGCCGCAGCGTTGATACGGCGAGCCCATCTCTCCATGGGGTTCAACCGGCTCAAAACCACCATACAACGCAGTGCCGACCTGAAGGCCAGCTAGCGATATGGTAGTCCTCGATACGCTGGAAAAGAAGGAGTTGAACAGGACCGCCCCCGGAAGCGATTGTGGTGGGAGACAATCGTATGCTTCCGGGAGGAGCCTGGGCTTTCAAAGAAGATGAACAAACTTCTCTGAACTTATTTAAGTGCAACAACCTAAAAATAATGCAGTCAAGTTTACTTCTAATATTTAGCGGGATTTCAAAAGGTCTAAAAAATCTCAGTGTTTCTTTGATATCTTGGTCAATCTTCTGACTGTGGAGGTGGAAACCTTACAGTCAGATTCTATATTTCTTTGAACGTATTTTCCTTTTTCAAGGGAGTATTCCAAAAAGACGCATAGTTCATTTGCATGGGCCACAAGGACCCTGTGGCCGGACACAACTGTGTCGGTCACTTCCAAATCCTGACCCCAGGCCCATCCCCCGTAAGAGGTCCCACCGCTCGACCTGAGAACGATTTCAAAGAAATTGCCTCCGTCGCTTTCGGGCATTTTAAAAACGAGGTCCAGATTATCCTCATCATCTTTCGTCGGCTCGCCTGCACCGAGCCAAACGGAACTGATAGTCGCAGAGACCAAGTCGCCAAATGGATAAAATGGGGCGCCTTCGTACCAAAGAAACTCCGTAATAACGGAACCGATGTCGTTAGCTCTCTCAAATGGTCGAACATTGTCTCCGTATGCTGCGTAGTTCCTCCTGAAGGAGATCTTACCAGACATGAATGGCTTCCTTACTATCTGATAATACGAAGTGTTTTGCTTTTAGCCGCGAAGCGTCAACACACTTCGTCCCGCCGGCATGCCTACAGTCACAATTGCACCGTCACACCGGCGTGACACGCGCATAGGACTGGTATTCTTCTGTGCGGGGAACTGTGTTAGAAAAAATCACAAGGGGTATAGTGATGAATAAAAGTAGTTCAGACTCTAATATTCGACTACTTGGCGTTCCGTCAGTGTATTATTCACGGAATACCCCGTTCCCTGCCAAGGGATACGCACTGCTCGCAGTATTACTTCTGGTTCCCGGCAATGAACTCGCTCGCCAAAAAGTTGCAGCCTTGCTTTGGGAGGATGTTTCTCAGTCCAGAGCGATGGCGAATCTCCGGCAATTGCTGGTGAGGGTTCAAAGTCGCCAGCCTGAAGCCGGACCACTTATCGAAACGACCCAGACGAGAGTCAGCCTTGGCCCCGGGGCACAAGCTTCTGATCTGTCCGCTTTTCTTCAGTCATGCAGCGCAACCGATCTCGAGGGCATGATGGCCGGCATCGAAAAGTTCGGCGGCGAATTGCTTGACGGAATGGAATTTGAGGGTGAACAACTCAATCTGTGGCTTTTGACCGAGCGTGCGAGCCTCCGGGAAAAGCTGTTCAACAGAGCGGCGGCAGCGCTTGAGGAAACGACGCGTTTCGGCGCTGACCGCGGCGGCAACATTGCGAAGATTGCCGACAAGCTTCTGGCATTCGAGCCAGACAGCCCCGAATGCTACCGGATCATTTCAAAAGCCTATGGCCGGTGTGGAGACCAGGATGGTGTCGACCGTATCGACCGGTTGATGAATTCGGTTCTCAATCCGTCCTTGCCGGGCGTTCCTGGCAATGTCAGTGGAAAGCCGGCCGGGCAGGGAACGACTGTTCCGGCGAGTGTCAAAACTGTCGAGCAGCGTGCTGCGGCCCCACAGAAGGCCCCTGTTCCGCGGGTCGCTTTTTCGTCGCCGCGCCATATTGATCAACATCCTGACGCTCAGCTTGCGGAAGCGTTTGTCGAGGACGTTGCCAACAGTTTCTCCCGGTTCAAGACGTTCGTCGTGGTGTCGCCTTTCAGCACGATGCGAGACTTTCGTGGAGGAAACATCAGCAAATGGGAAAAGATCCGGTCGAACTACTCTGTTCAGAGTTTCCTGCTCCCCGGCAGCCAGAGGATCTCCTTCACTGTTCTTGACGACGGCACTGGCGAGATCGTCTGGTCTGCCGAATATTCCATGGAGCCCGACGACCTCCACTATACATTCCGGCTGCTGGCGAAAACCGTTGCAGCCAATCTTGCCCAGCAGATTGAGCGTCAGATGCTTGATACTGGGCGGGCGATCAATGCTCAGAGTTATCTGCATGTCCTGAGGGGGCAGAACCTCATCAAGACGTGCAATCTCAGCATGATACGCCGGGCGCGGAAAGAGTTTCGCCAGGGCCTGACCTACGACAAGGATCTGTCGATTGCCCGTGCACGCATCGCACAGACAATGCAACTGGAATGGTTGCTGCTCGGGGGAACGGATCCTCACCTTCTGCATCGGGCCAAGGCGGAAGCCGATGCAGCCATCGAAATCGATTCATCTGCCGGCATCGGTTACTGGATGGCGGCCGTCATTGCGTTGTATCAGCGCGATTACACGTCCTCGGAAGCAAAATTCCACGAAGCCGAAACACTGAGCCCCAATTCCTCGGACCTGCTTATCCAGCACGCAGACGCACTTGCACATTTTGGCAAGCCCAAGGAAGCCTGGAAACGCTTCAAGCACGCGATCGACCTTAACCCGCTCGCACCGGATATCTACTGGTGGGCAGGAGCCAGCATTGCCTTCAAGCTGGCTGACTATGCTGAAGCGGTCCGGCTTTGCAAACAAATGGAAGACGAGGAGCCGGCACTGCGCGTGCTGACAGCGAGCCTTGCACTCGACGGCCAGATAGAGGCAGCAAGACAATACGCGCGGCGTCTGATGGATGTTTATCCAGGAATGACCGCACAAGAAATCGTTCGCTTCCAACCAGACAAAAATCCCGAGAACAACAGGATCTTTCTGGAAGGCCTGAGACTCGCCGGATTCGACTAACGTACAGTATTAAAAGGAGAAAATTATGGCTCAATCATCATTTTACGTCATTGGAAAACGTGGTCACGGTGTCGTCTTCCTCAGGATGGACCCGTTGCGCGTGTCACGGGTCTCTCATGAAACAATCATGAGGTATGAGGAACAAAATGCCGGCGTGGACGGTTACGCCAAGATCGCTGCCGCCGCCCGCGTTCTGTTTGCCGAAAGTGACGGTAATCCGGAAACCAGCCTCAGCCAGGTCGAGTCGGAAGGTATCTACCAGGTCATCAAGCAGGGCAGCACCATTTCCGACGTCGACTTTGCCTTTCTGACGGACGTCGACGACAGCGATTGGGACCTCAACAGGCTGAGCTGGGCTCCGATCCAGGACCCTGTCTCCAAGACCGGTTCAGGCCTGGGTAATTCCGAATCACTTCAGGACGCAGTTCTTTCGGACGATTGATCCGCAAGGCATCACCACCGCGAAATCATGGCGCTACAGGAGGTATTCGTTGTGCAATCCGATCCTTTCTCTCCGCAATTCCTGCGCAGCTTCGGCATTACCAGATTGGGTGAGATCACCGGACTGGACACGATCGGGATACCCGTCTGGTTTGCGACCAGACCAAATTCCCGGTCACTTTCCATTTCGCAAGGGAAAGGCGTAACGGACGACCAGGCGAAGATTTCGGCGGTCATGGAAGCCGTGGAATGTGCTGTAGCGGAAGAACCGCGACAGCACGTAACTGAATTTGCGACGATTGAAGATATGGCGCGCCAGCACAGAAAGGTCATTCCGTTCTTCGATCTGGCGAGGGTCAACTCGCATCAACTAGATCCGACACGCCAGCGTGCCTGGGTTCCCGGAACGTCTCTGATATCCGGGGAGGAGCGCTTCGCGCCTTATGAACTCGTCGGAATGGACATGCGAAGCGATATGCCGTGGGATCGACAAGCGTTCCGCATGACGTCACAGGGCTTGGCAGCTCACTTCTCGATCGACAAGGCAATCGAACACGCATTGCTTGAACTTGTGGAACATGATGCATCGAGCCTGGTCGACACCTTCGGCCTGTCCGTCAACAACGTCCGTGAAGTGACAGACTACAGGGGCGCAGATTCGGATCTCGACACCATATTGGACAAGGTGGCCAAGGCTGGCCTTGATCTTCACGTCTATGCTCTGCCGGGTCGCGTCAAGTTGCCCGTGATTGCCGCTGTGATATCGCGCCAGGTGAATGGTCCGACTGGTGTCATTTCACGGGCTCCCGCCGGCATTGCCTGCCGAACCACTGTTGCCGAAGCCATACTTTCGGCTTTGTTGGAGGCGGTACAATCACGCCTGACAGACATAGCCGGTGCACGCGATGATCTTGCGATGGAGCGCTTTCAGCAGTCGAAGGAGGGCGTAAGCACCAAGCAACCGCCGTTCGTCACTCTTGCGCAGCTTGAAACAGAGCTACAGCCGGCCAGGCAAAACTCTTCCATGTGTTGGCAGGATATCCTGAAACTGATGCAGGCAGCCGGCGTCAAGGATGCTTACCTGTTCCCGCTGAAATCACCTGTTCCGGATGTTCACGTCGTTCGAGCGATTGTCAAAGGTCTGGACGCGCATTCAGGCAGCTTTTCTGAAATGTCCATGAATTCGATCCTGCTGACTACGGAAGTGCTGAGCACTGCATGCTAAAACCCGTCGTCTTCGCCGGTCCGAGCATCCATGGACTGTCCGGTGATCTTTTCGGAGGGCTGGACGTTCGGCCTCCGGCCTCGCGAGGTGACATCCTGCGTGCGGCGGGGGAGGGGCGAACCGTGATCGGACTGATTGACGGGTATTTCAACTCGACCCCATCCGTTTGGCACAAGGAGATCCTGTTCGCTCTCCAGGCAGGTTGCTGCATCTTCGGCGCTGCCAGCATGGGGGCGCTTCGGGCGGCCGAATGTTCAGTGTTCGGGATGGTCGGCGTGGGATCGATCTTTGAAGACTATCGGGCAGGTAAGCGCCTTTCCGACGCCGACGTGGCAGTCACCCATGCGCCGGCGGAATTGGGCTATTGCCCGCTTACGTTGGCACTGGTGGATGCTGAAGCGACACTCTCTGCCGCTGTTCAAAAGGGCTTCATCTCCGAGAGCATCCACGACCGTTTACGGAACGCTGCAACCGGCCTGCATTTTACGAGACGAACCTGGTCGCAGGTGCTCAAGGATGCCGGACTGTCTGAAAACGAAGGTGCCCGGTTCATGGACAAACTTCCTGAGTTTGAGCGCAGTTCGAAACGGAACGATGCGGAAGAGCTTCTGCTCATGCTCAAAGAAATCACCGAACCCGAGAACGACGATGGTCCGACCAATTGGAAACTTCAGAACACCCTGTTTCTCAAGTCTCTTGAAAAAGACATTTTCGGCAGGTGACAGGCTATGAAAATGGAGAGCGTCGAGGCAAATACCAGATGGTCAATCGTTGCGGATTGCGGAGGCTTGATTGACAGGATAGCGGTCTCACTGCCCAACAAAGTGTTTGATTCAGAAAATCCACACGCCGCGAAGATCCTCACTGCGATAGGCAATTTGCTGCAAGCCATGCCGCCTGCCGTTTCGATCCTGGTCTTTACCGACGCCTGCAATGAAGCGGCAGCGGAAACCTGGCTCAATCAGCAAACCTCCCGCCACCATGAGATTGTCCCGGCGGAGGGTGCCCCTCTGAAAAGCGCGGATATCTGGGCGCAGGATTCCATCCTTGTTCAAGCCCATGGTAACGAATTGCGACTGGCTGCGCCGAAATGCGACTGGCCCAATGGAACCTTGCCATCGCTGCTCGCAGATCACCTGTCTGTTGCCTGCCATGACCTGCCGCTGTTTCTGCCGGGGGGCGACCAGATCGTCGGAGAGGACTTCCGACTCATTGGACAAACGAGCCGGTTGAGATCTGCGGCCTCGAAGTTTGGCGGCGATGGAACGTTGCTTGAGGCGGACAGGCGCATCAACCAACTCGATCACAGGCCTGTCTGCTATTGGGGATACCGTAGAAATGACCTGACCGAAAAGCCGTCTATCGTGTTGAGGAACACCAGTTCCGACAACGAGACCGCCTTTGATCACGACCGGAAAGAAGACCTCGTCGTATCGCATACGGTTTTGCAAAGAGCCCTGCAGCTGACGCAGCTTCGGCCGGATCTGGTAACCAGGATCGAACGCTGCGAAAGCCACGTCGACAGATATGTTTCGCCAACAGGGCTCCGGCTCAACGGCAAAAACCTGCTCCTGCTTGCAGATCCCGTGGCTGTTGCTCCTGAAGCGGCAAGCAAGGCAAAAAGGGAAAAGCGGCTGCTCGATGCATCCGAACATTGGTTGAGGGATCAGGGCTTTGAGATCATCCGCAACCCTGTTCCCTTTGGCACTGACGTCAAAAACGCAGTCCGCCCACGCCTTTACAACAATATCCTGCTGGAAAACGCCATCCGGGAGGGAAACGACAAACCAATGATGTGGCTACCGTGCTTCGGCGACGATGAGCGATTCACGGAATACGATCTGGAGAATAGCAGGATCTGGAAAGATCTCGGTTTCGAGCCAAGACATGTCAACGGCTGGGAAAGCCTTGCCCACGCAAACGGCGCACTCCGCTGCGCTTCCAAGGTCATCAGCCGGCTCCCATGAACCGGCTAAAACCACCCCGAAGCTCAACCGCTTCAGTGGTATGTGATCAACTGTCTTTGGAAGAAGGTTGGCTGCCGTTCCTGAACACGTATCGAACCATGTGCATTGCGCCCGAGCCAGCATTTCGGACGCTTCTCTCTGACATCGGCAGTCTCAGATTGGGTAGTATATGTTGAAAAAGTCGGACCTGAATACCTGGTATCTGTATTTGTAGAACGTGGTTTCAAGTGCCCCTCAAAACGCAAATCCTATTCCGATTGCGTTTACCTCGTGAAAAGAGTTTCAAACTTTTCCTTCTTGAAATTGCTCGCCGGACTTGTTCAACAAATCGTAGCGTGGCGGACGTTCATGAATGACACGACGAATGGCGGCTTACTCGTTGGTTCACGGCGTAGCCTTACTGGGTCAGGTCGATCAGCAGTGGCGTTGCAAAGGTAGCGAGCGTGGGCGCGGGCATGCCGCTGAGCGCGTATGGCTTGTCAAACACCGGGCCGACGTACGAGATTTCATCAAATGGAAATTTGGTGTCTGCGTAGTAGGCTTGAAGTACCTGTGCGTCGGTAAGGTTGAAATTGGCAAGGTCCTGACCAGCATTGGCCATCTGCTGGGCATAGGCATTATAGAGTGGGGCAAGGAAAGGCCACGGGTCGATCTTGATCAACCCGTGCCCGGCGCCAACCCGGATTTGCTTAATCCCGCATTCGGAATTCAGCTTGCCAAGTGCGGCAGCAAAGTTTGCACCGCGCTCCGTAGGACGGAATTCCAAATGTAAATGGGTGGGAATGCCGATGCCGCTGAACTGTGTCCCGTTTCGGCCGGTTTCACCGAGGGGCTGTCCCGCGCTGACCTGGGCGCCGGTGGACACGTATGCGCTGTCCAGATGGGCATAGATCACTTCCATATCCATCCCGCAAAGTTGGGTGCGCAGGCCCACCGTCTGGGAGCCGAAATAATTAAGATTGTAAACCACGACAGTACCAGCAGCGATTGCAAGGACTGGTGCGCCGCGGGTGGCGAGAATGTCGATTCCAGCATGGAACTTGAACTTGCCCTGCCCGCGCAGACGGGAGTTGCCGAAGAGACCGACGAAGGGGTTTGAATCACAGCCGAGGTAGGTTGCCTGACATATACCGGTTAGGAAGCTACCTTGGTCCGGGTCGTCTGCTTTGCGGGTGAGCGATTTTGGAGAAAACCGAAGGATGCCGTCCTCCGGGCTGAGCTGTAGCGGCGGGGACCATTGGTAGGGCCAATTATCCTGCGCAATAGCGGCGGTTGTAGTCAGGCAGAGCAGCAGGGCGTAGATAAGCAATCTGAGCATCAGGTGCGTCGTTCCCTATTTGTTGTCCGCGCCCGGCACGGTTAAGACGCAAAGATAGCGCGGACTAGACGCGCTGAGTTTCTCGCCGGTGCGGGCTTCGTTAAAATCGGCGTCAGCCGGATCGGGGCTTGTGGTGGCGCGGTAGACGCGCTCCTCGATGTGCAGGCTGAGGGACAAGTCGGTGCGATCGGCCATCGAATTTGGCAGGGTGAAATGCCCACTCCATTCCATTGTAAGGGCTTCTGTCTTTTCAGGAGACTTCGTGGGGGCAAGGCGTTGTTGCAGGGTTATCTCAAGCGCGCCGGTTTTGGTGTTGCGGCCGATCAGGTGGACATGCATCCGTGTGGCGGAAGCGGCATCATGCGCAAGTTTTACGCGAATTTTTTCCTCGGACAGTTCTTGCGGGTTGACGAAGGCAGCCTCGTCTTGCGGATCTGAGGTGGCGGGACCCGAGATCGTTACGCTCAGGCGGGTTTTGTCGGCGCCGTCGCGGCTACGGGTGACCTTTGATAACCGGCGGGGCATGACCTGGCACTCAAAGGGTTGGGCGGGGAAGGAGAGTTGCAGGTCGCGCGGGGCGTGTTTCTGATAACGCACCGCTCCGAGGCGCACGAAGGGCGACACCATAACAGCAGCATCCAGCGCTACGTCGACATACCATTGTTCACGGTCGATGTCGAAGCGCGGCGTGTAGCAAATCAGGTCAACGTTTGGGTAGCGCTGGCCGCGCACGTCTGAGGAGTCCTTTGTAGGCTCATTCCGGCCCTTTTTTTCCACCGTGTCCTCGGCAACAGGGATGGGCATTTTCACATTGGGCACGAAATTGGCGTGATCGATAAGCGGGACAAGCGTGTTCCGCTGCTTATCGTATTGGAAATCCGCGAAAATTTCGCAGGGTATGACCCAGTCCATCCAGCCGTCCTTGGAGACACCTTCGATCGGGTCAGACCCCCAGCGGGAAAAGAATGGCGCGGCGTCTTTCATATATTGGTCGCGGAAGTGATTGAGCTTCATCATGTCCTCAGAGGTTAAATCTGGGCCGCTGTCGGCGATGCTGGGGCGGGGGAAGGTCAACGTAGATTTGTATGCGTTTGGCTTCCAGAAATTCCTCGACAGGATGTACTTGAGCAGGGATTCGTAGCTTTCGCCAGACACCCTTGGCCAGAGCACGATGCCAAGTTTCTCGCCCTCGCCCGAGGACCACCACGGGCGTTCCAGCCAAAGGCGCGTCTTTGTAATGCGGCGGGAGCTGGCGGTTTGGGTTGCGCCGTTCAATTGGGTGGTCACTTCTCCTTCGACTGGGTGGGCCTCGGCGGCGGGTTTTGGCGCGGCGGGGCGTTCAGAGGCGGGTAGCCATACGGTGTGGGCAAATCCAGTTTCGTTGACGTACACGGTCTGCTTGTTCTCGTCCGTTACGGGAGGCAGAACCTTGAAGCGACCGTTTTCGCGACTCACCGGCACCGGCGGTCTGAAGAGCTTGCCTGAGACATAACCGCGGCGCAGGAAGGCGGTGCTGTGGCGGCTGACCGATCGGAAGTTCAGCGCGATCTTGCGGGCCTTGGTGTCCACAAAGAGCGGGGTGATCTCGGCCTCGATCGGGTTCTCGCCCAGCTTGGCATTTTCCGGCTGCTTGGGGCGGGGGCCAAAAAGAGCGTGCAGGGAGATTAGCCCAGTCGGGTTATCAGCGCTGGTGTCGTCGGGGATCTTTCGCATCCGCGCCCAAAGGGCTTCGGATTTCAGCGGCGCGGCAGTGCCATCCTCGTTGAGGCGGAAGCCATAGACCTCATCGGCACTCATCCATTTTTCACTGTTTGGGCGTCGCGGGAACACGCCATCTCGCCGTTGTTCGCGGGAACGGCTTCGAGAGATGTCGTCAAAGGCAGCGCCGTCGGGCGCCGCGGCGAAGGCCTCGATTTCCAACGAACCTGTGGTGGGCAGGTGAAGCTGTAGGTAGCCTCCGACATCCGCCTCGGTTGCGCGGGGCACGGCGTTCATTAACTCACCGGGTTTGTGATACCAGCCGTCCGGCAAGTGCGCGGGCGAGTCCAACACATCGGCACCCATGGGTGAGTCGTCTTCAAACTCACTGGGCGTGTCGAGCGCGCGGCGCAAGTAAATCGGATTGCTCTCGTCTTGGATTAGAACGGGTTTTGGGGCCTCAAGCGGCTTTTCAACTGCGTAGGTTATCGCGATGGTGCGGGTCTTGGACAGTTCCGGTAGCGGGCGCTTGCATAGGTAGCCGTGCAGCTTGCGAGCCTGTGCCTCCAGTTCCGCCTGCGATGGAGCAGGGCGGCCCAGCAGACCGCAGGCGTCTTCCTCTGGAACGCAGGTGGCCTTGTCCAGTGTCGATATTGTGTCTGTCAATTCGGACCAAAAGGCGAGCGCTTCGGTGTTAGGGGCCGCCCAGCAATCCAGATCAAGAGTTTCACCGGGAGGCACGGTGACGTTGACGACTCGACAGTCAATTTCGTCGATCTTCTTAGTGGTGGCCGTGTCGGTTATAGTGGCGGTTTCGCCGTGCGCGACGCGCAGCACAATCGGTACTACATCGGGGTAATCTGCCGCCTGCACAAAGGGCACTATTGCGTGGGCTAGGCCAGCTTCGCCGGGGCGGTCGCTGTCCCGGCGAAGGCGCAACACAAGCCCGTTGGCCATCGGGTCAGGGTAAAACGGCGTTGTGCGCTTCTGTTGTTGCCAGCGGCGACGACGGAAAACCCCGTCACCGGACGGCGTGGAGGCCTGCCCACCTGAGGGGCGGCCATCATTGACCCATTTTATGTGCTTGGGAAGCCAATCACTTTTACCGTCCGAGGTTTGTGCGCTCACGAAGGCGCGCCGCCCGTCCTCAGCGGTGCGAGATCCCATGGCGAGAACAGGAACGCCTCCCCATGCGGCGTCAAAGGCCAAGTCGCGCAGGCCTTCGCGTGGACGGCGGACGCGGGCCCTTGTTTGTGGCTCGGTGAGAGACTGAATCACGTCGCTTACGCTCTCGACCCGTTTTGCCTTGGCGGGTGTCTGGAAGATTGCCGGAGATTGAGTATCAAACACGCCATGTTTCTCGGCAAAGTCGAGATCGACAACGGGGGGCAGAATGACGCGTTCCACTACCGCCTTGGTTGGAGCCGTGTCCTCGGCAAAGCTACGCAATATGATGGTGCCGGTGGTGTCCATTGGGAAGGGGTGGCGGCGGATGTCTGGAAGCTGGTTCTTGACGTTCTCTGCTTCGTATTCCGGTAGGAGAACCGCAACCGGGGCGATAGCTTCGGATCGCAGGTGGCGGCGGCCTTGCCGGGTGCGGTCGGTGGATACGGCATCAGCAGCACGCGGCACCATGGCATCACGGTTGCCGTCAAAGCTGGCCCCCGCGTCCTTGGGTGTCACACCCCCGCCGCCGAGGTAGCTGGCGGCGAAACCAACGCGCAGTGGCATGCCGAATCGAAGGGGAATGGTAAGATCATCTAGACTGGTGCCGACAGAGTTCTTTTTCGGCAGCGACACCTTACGCCACATGTTGAAATCCTTCAGCGGGTGGATTTTAAATCCTTCTTGCAACATGCCGGTCTCGACACCCGCCGGGTCGCCTTGATAAGTGAATTCCTCCTCTGCAAAGACGGTGCCCCTGACCGGAGTTTCCGGGTCTCTCGGATCCTTGAGCTTGGTTTCGCGCCCGCCGGCCTGATCGATGGTGAGCTGTAAGCGAGAGAGTTCCCCTCCGGGGGCTAGCTTCTGCATTTCCCGCTGTATCCAATGGGTGTCCCAGTCGAAGCGATTGCGGCTATCTGGGTCCAGGCTGGAGTACTTGACCTTTTTCCGGCTGAGTGCGAACCAGATGCGTCTGGCGCTGCCATTCGAGCCCTGCACAACCATCGCCGCGTATGGCACGCGGCCGGTCATCAGGTCGTCGGCATCCAGAAAGGTCTCGTCATTGGGCAAGTCTTCGGCGGCTTCGGCGAAGCCTTCGCGGTGCGACATCTGCCGGGCGGCGGCGAAATTGACCACCGAAAAGCCGCCGGAGCGCAAGAGCGAGGGGGAAAGTTGGTAGCCCTCAGGATTACCGCTTTCCCATTCGGGTTCATTGGCTGCACGACGCACGGCGCGGGTCATCATCCGGTCGGCGCGGCTTTCAAATTCCTGCGTAGCAACGCGGATGTCGGTGGAGACCAGTTCGTAAGCTGGCCGCCCATCCGGTCCGCAGGCGCCCAGCATCAGGAGACCGTCCCTCTGACTGAGCAGGCCAGAGCAGTTGCGGCCAGAGAGGCACAGGAAAAATTCCTCGCGGGTGGCGGGAAGGAAATGAGTGATCACGCCATTTGCGTTAATCTTGATCTTGGCTAGCGACCATCGGAAATGCTCGGTGTGAGCGTCTTCAGTTTGTATCCCCTTCTTTGCGAGCGCGTCGTTCGGCGTCACGCGCAGGAAGACAAACCGTTCTGACCCCTTGCCCAACTTTGCACCGAGATCGGTCCACCCTGCGCTGGTGATCTGGCAGTCAACGAAGGTGCGGAAGAGACGACCAAGGTCTGGAATTTGGTCTAGACCAAAGAGGCGGTTGGCGGGCAGCTGTTTCTTCCACTTGTCACGGGTTTTGGTGGCGTGTTCCTCCTGCATCTCCTCAGGCGGTTTCGTGGACTCTGGGCTTTCCAGTTTGGCAAGCTCGTCTTCGTGAATGGCGCGGGCAACCATCAATCGGGCGCGCAGTTTCAGGAGCTGTGTATAGATAGAGGGCAGCTCTGCCGCCACGAATTCGGACGCACAACCCGTGGCCTTAATCTTGTCCTCGATCACCTTGCAGCAGGTGGCGATGTCGCCTTCGCAGAGCTTTTCGGCAGCAACCCGTGCATTGGCGCAGTCGTCTTTGAGGGCGTCGAGCGCGATCTTTACGGCGGTTTCGGTCTTGTTGCGGGTGACTGCGGTGTTGGTGAGCGGATCGCCTTCGCCGGCGGGGATGGTGTTTTCCGGCGCGCCAGGACTAGCCTCTTCGTCCTCGCCAAAGTTCAGCGTCTGGCTGTAGAGATCACGGAACGCCGAGAAGTCCGCGTTATTCAGGAATTCGTTCGTGGCGGTCAGTGCATCCTCAAAAATCTGGCGGCTAACATCGTCCTGGTCGCCTTCCATCAGCCGCTGGGTTTCGCGGGCGCGGGCGATTTTTGTTAGAAGCGCGATGTCGCCTTCTCCACCGGAGATGCAGACGCCGGTGCCCGACTGTGATTCTTCCAATAGCGTTACTTCGGGCCTCAGGGGTGGCAAGTTTGTGAAGAATTCGTCAAAGCCGTTTTTTGGCTCTGCTGGCATAACTTCCTGCCAAAGACGGTCGGTGCGGTCGAGGTTGCTGTCCTCGCCAAAAAGGCGGGCGAGGGGGACGGTTACCCTTTTCCAGTCGACGCCGTTCTTTTGCACCTGTGCGGGGGTGACCTTGCCCGTCTTGCATGTAAGCGGAGCGATCAGGAATTCCAACCGCAGATTATCCGTCGTTTCTTCGACCTTACTGGGCCAGGAAGCGAGCGCCAGCGCGCCGTCATGAAAGCGTTCCGGCTGTCGAGTTACCTTTGCAGGCCGGACCGGACGTAGGGCTAGAGTGAGGCGTGGGCGACCGTTGTGGGTGCCGTTGGCAACAACGCGCACAAGCGCGTTCACGGTGTTTGCAGCCCGCGGGGTTTGGGTCGTTGTGCTGTGGGTTACCATGATCAATACCCCACTGGCCGGAGGTCCGTGAAATAAGACGTCCACTCTTTGTAGTCCTGGTCGGCGCGTTTGGTGTCGACCTTGACTTCCGCGATCTCGGGCCAATGTTGGTTTAGAAAGTCCTTCATGTCATTGCTGGTGGAAGCAAAGCGAACCGGGCCACCTTGCCAGAGCGCGGCGGATTGTTCCGCGCCGGTTCCGTTGAATCCCTTGCCTTCCTTCTTAAACAGGATCACCGAAAACTTGACCTTGGCGAAGCTGATGGAGAAGGAGAAGGTGAAAACGGCGGAGCCAGTCATGTCGCCTGCGCGATCCATGCCCATGGTTACCATGAGGCTGGCAGATACCCCGAAAATGCCGATCTTGCCGGAGCCGCCAACAAAGAAATCACCGGAGATTTCGGTCACGCTGCCGGCCTTACGGATGAATATTCCGACGCTGACGCGGCCCTGCAGGGTCAAAGGGCCATAGGCCACGGCGCCGCCGCCATTTACGTTGAAGCTCGCGTCGAAGGACACGATCCGACGACCATCTGAAACGAGGCCGAAATGGCCGCCTCCTCCCCAAATACCCGCGATGATGATGAAGGGGCTGTGGCGGCTTGAGAGGGAAGCGCCGAACTCTGCCTTCTTGGGTTCGAAAGGCAGGCGCGCGTAAGCGTTGAGCCCGACGTTCATGAAAGTCACGCCGCCAAGATTGATACCGGGAATGTTGATGCCATACCCCGCCTCGATTCCCAGCATGGCGCGCGCAGGGCGGATGAAGGCACCGCCGGAACTGGCGGTGAGGGATTCGGCCAGTTGCTGCACAAACTCAAGCTGCGGGCCTATTTCGTAGTTGAGAAAATCCAGATCGAATGTCGGGTTGGAGCCCGAAGTCCAGCCCATTCGGGCGGCGGAGAAATGCAGGGTGATCGCGTCAAAACTACCTAGAAGCTTGATACTGAAGGGCGACATAACCGCGTTGGCCGCGGCGGTGATGCGCGGCGGTTTGAGATTCCCCAGGTCGATCTCGGCCAAGTCCACGGTAGTGCGCGAACTCAGCGTGAAGACGCCGTTGCCCACCGGTTCGAAAATGCCCTTGAAGGACTGAACCGGCAACTTGAAATCCATCGTCGTGGTGGCACGGGTTGGGATTAGTTTGCGAACCTCTCTTTCAACGAGATCGCGGACGTGATCAAAGCTGACTATTCGGCTAATGTCGGCGCGAAGGATTTCCTGCACTGTTTCGACAAAGGTCCGCACGATGATCGCACCGGAAGGTTGCCCGCCTTTTTCGAAATGGTTAAAAATTTGGCGCAGTGCCGCTAGCTTTTTGGCTCCGGCGGCGTCGGGTGCGTTGAGCAGCGTGGTCCAGACGGCTTCCTGGTGCAGCAGATCCTGCGGATTTTCGGCGCTCGCGACTAGCAGCTTTTTTTTCTGGTCAGCTTCCTTAACCGGATCCTCGGGCGTGTTTTGAAGTGCGATTAAAAGGTGGGCGGGCACGATACCGTCCCCTTTGGCACCTAGACCGAGGTACTTCGTAATTTTTTCAATCCTTTCCGCGAGAGTATTCGTCAGAAAAGATTGCAGGATCTCGTTGCGTTCGTCCTGCAGCGCCGTCAGCGCCCTCTCCAGATCGCCGATTGTGTTGCCTGGAAAAACTGCGCTTGCGGCCCAAGCCAGCGCGCTTTCGGCGGCCTCTCCGGCGGCGTGCTGAACAGCGGCGATCATCCGGATAGACTCGGCAGCAGCGGCTTCGCGAAGGTTGTCCCCTAGTTGTCGGGCTTCGACACTAGTAGCTTCGCTGACGCCATGCAGGGTTCGTTGGAACGTTTCCAGGAGGGTGTTTTTGGACTTTAGCAGCTCCGCGCGCTTTTCACTGACCTTCTTCAACTTGTCTTGGTCATGGGCAGCGGCGGCATATTCATTAACGGCGTCCTCAAACGCTTTGGCCTTGGATTTTAGATCGGTGCGCGCATTGTCCAGGGCATCAAATAGAGGTTGGTCCTCTAGCCTGTTGAGCGCAGCCCTGAGGTGACCGTGCAAAAGCGCTACTGGGGGATATTGCGCAGCGGCGGCATCAAGCGCTTCGCGCACCTCGCGCATATTGCGTAGGAAGGCAGAACGGTATTGAAGCAAGCTTTGCTGGGTGCCTTGGGTGGGCCCAGCCAGTGAATCGGTGACGGCTTGTGCAAGGTCTTTAAGTTCAGTTTCGATCTGGGCCAATACATCGTCGATCACCTTTTGGGCCGCCGTCAACAGGTCAGCCTGCAATTTGGTAAGGGCTTTTGCCAGATCCTGCTTCTGTGCCTTTATGGCAGACTCCAACTCGCCTTGAAGCGCCTCATCCAGGAGCCCGAAGGCATCAAGTACTCGTTTCAACTGACGAGCGACGTCGGAGCCGATCTGAGGCCAGACGTCCAGAAGGGCCATGATTTCTGCACGCGGGATACCGTTGAGCGTGTCTTGCAGAATAGACTGGATTTGCTGCGGCGTCGTGGCGGACTGAATTGCTGTCCGCGCTGTGTTTATGGCGGCTTCGGCCGAATTGGCCTTGGCGTCGAAGGCGTCATACACCACGATACCGCGAGCAAAGCTATTTGCGGTCTGGCGCAGGGCGTTCAGGGTTGTCTGGCCCAGTTCGGTCAGGACCGGTTGCTGCTCTCCTTCGCCGATCTTTTTTGCTTCTGCTGCAAAAGCGCTTTGCGCCATCAGGACATTGGCAGCGCAGTCGCAAATCGGGACAAAGGCAGCGTGGCCGTCCTCGGCGGTGACGTTGCGCGTAGTGCCGTCAAGTCTTGCAATGGCATCGGAGAGCTTTTGTTCGAAATCTGATTTTGCCTCGGCCACTTCGCCTGCGACGGCTTCGATCTCGACAACGGCGGAGTGTACATCGGTCAGGAAGGTATCGGTCACGCCGCCGGTTACTGGCCGAGTTGCAAAGGCGATGGAGCGGGTGTGCAACAGGGCCGTTTCATAGACGTCCAGAATGGTGATTGCGATCTTTTTGGCGGGATCAAGCGCCACTGACGCGGTCTCTGCAATCGCCGCGTTCACGCGGTTGGTGTAGGTGCCCTGTAGGAACATCTTATCCACGAGGCGTAAGGCGGCTAGGGTATGTTCCAGCTGCTCCAGAGGCTCAGAGGCGCCACCAATAGCCTCAACGGCTTCCACGATCTGGTTTGCATCCGCGATCGCGCGGTCAACGTCGATGCCGAAGAAGCTGTTGGCGAGGCGGCGGAGGATTTCAGGCAGTTGATCCCGCAAGGCCTGCTCCGTTCTCTTAAGCGCGTCGGCTTGGCGTTCCAATCGGGCGACGACCTCGGTGGCGTCGTTTTCCGCCTTAGCCTTTTCCGCCTTTAAAGCTTCCCGTGCGGTTTCCAGATCCTGCACGAGGTCTTCTATGGCCTTCTTAAGGTCCTGATAGTTCTGCAACTCGGCCTTGATCGCCCGCCAGAGCGGGTCAGCAAGGTCCTTGCCGAGCTTTTCGAGTTCGATCAGTAGCAGCAAGTTGCCGTTGCCGTCGCGCCGCAGGGCTTGGTCAATGTGGTCCTGTGGAGCCCAGGATTGGATGGCTTTTGGCAAGTCTTCGATCCGACAGACGCCGTCAGCGTTCGCTGTCGGGATGATGCTCGTTATGCTAGTAGCAATGAAACTGTCGGCGGTGACAATGATCTCGGTGTTCAGGTCGTCGTAGATCTCCCCCTCGGGCAATCCGAGTGGTGCCATTTCCCGCACAGTGGCCTGAATTTCGGGGAGCACCTCGGCGACGATTTGGCTAAGTTCTTCATAGGCTATGCAAATGGCTTTGTCCGCAAGCTGCTTGAGATTGCCCAACAACTCAACCAGGCTTCTGAACTGCTCCTGAATCTTCTCAAACTCCGCAAGTTCGGAGGCGAAGAGGCGTTGTAGTTCGAGTTTGAGGGGAGAGACCGGGTCGCTGGCGACCTTGTCGATGGCCTTCATAAGCGCCTTACCTGCAGCGGGTAGTTCCGGCAGGAGAGCCACAGCGGCGGATTGATCCTCGGTGATGCGCAGACGGTTGATTGCGCTTCGTAAACGAGCAATTGCGCTGCCGAGATCGGGATAAACGCGGGCGATCTCGAGAGATTTGCTCCCAATATCGAGCGCAGCCTCTTCGAAGGCCCGCTGCAATTCTTCCAGTGCCTCTTCGAGCGGGACCAGCAGGGATCTTGCAAAGGCGACCGCGTCGTCAATGGCACCGCTGGCGAAGTCCAGAGTTTCGCGCACCTGAGGCACGTTATCTTCAAGACTCATAAGCGCGAATTTGATGATCTCAGTCAGCTTGAAGACACCGAGGAACTTGGCGTTGCTGTCGCCAAGTATGCGGTCAAGTATCTGAGTCAGTGCATCGGTGCCGGTGATCTGGTTCTCTGGAAGAGCTAAGGCAGCGGTCCTTAACGACCGGTTGTCCACATTAGATTTGAGGTTCTTAAAGAAATCAGGAAGGTAGTTGTTCGGGAAATTTAACGCGGCAATCTTCAGAGGCTGGGCTTCCATGTTGGTTTTTAGCTTCTGGAGAAAAGCAGGGGGGTGATTGCTCGGGAGATCTAAAGTGGCGCTTTTCTGGGGCCGGGCTTCCACATTGGTTTTGAGCTTTTGGCCGAAAGCTGGGGGGCGGTACAGATGGTCGGGCTTGACCCAACCGGTTTCGGTGCGTTTTACCGTGACCGGACCTTCGCGGCGTGCCAGAATGCGCACCCGACCGCTTGGACGCCCGATCGCGCCAACCCGGTCGCCCTTGTTCTTAACGTCCATGTCCACGCTGGAGAGTACGCCCATAAGCGCCTTGACCCCGTCATTCCCACCTATAGTTTCATCGGGGTCCTTCAGGCCGTTGACAATGAAGTCAGCATCATGTGCTGAAAGTGCGACTTGACCGCGGCGTTCGCCAACGAGGCGAGCGAGGCGGTCAAGTCGGATCGTTGCCACCTGCATGAAGGGATAAAAAGGTGGTTGGTCATCCGATCTTAAGAGCGGCCCAAAGATGTAATTCTCCCGTTGGCCGAGATATTTTTTCCTTTCATCACGCAGCTTTCCAGATAACCCAAACCCGTTGCCCCCGGCGCGGCCTTCTGCACCTATGGCCCAGCCTAGCGTTTCATAGGTGCAGTCTCCCTCGCTGACCTCCGGACCGTAGCGGCGCTTGGTGCCGTAGTGTAGAGCAACACGCGGGGAAGCGGGATCAAGCTCTGGCGCGATGTAGTCGTCGTTGAACGCGAGTCCGATGTCACGATCATTGTAGTAATCCACGAGCGTGGCGATGCTTTCGGGCTCGTTCGCGGCGACGTTGTCTACAAAGATCAACGGCATGGAAATCTTGCGACCACGCCCGTCAATCAGGAACTCGAAACGGAAGTTGGCGACTTCGCTTGGCGAGGTGCGAGGCCAGAAGACGAGCCCACGACCGTTTGGGCCGAGCGACAGGCGTCCGTTTGGGTTTTCTCTAACAGCGTTTTGGTCGCCGCCTTCTATGTTTGGCGCCCCTTCCAGCGGGTCCACCAGATCGGGAGTCTCTGTGGTCAAAAGTTCCAACCGGTCACAGGGCCAACCCCGTCCTTCGTCCGGTTGGCCATACCAGCGTGTCTTGATTGGTTGGGACACGCTGATGAAAAAGCGCTGCACTGGAACGGCGGTGGGGCCGCGTCCTGGCACAATTTCGTCATAGACTCGATCGGTGACCTTGATCAGTGCCGCGCGGTTGCCAAAGGGGAATAGATAGCCGCGGTATACTAATTCGACCTTGGCATCGCGACCCACAATCGCGCGGTGACGCCAGCGTTCCAGTGAACGTGCTTGGTAAAGGGACTTCGCGTCGACCCGACGAGGCGAGACAGGTGGTTCAAAGGACGTGTCCAGATTGATGGTTCCGCCCGGTGCCATGAGGCGCAATTCGCTGAAATCAAGTGGTTTTGGACGATATATTCCGCTGAGATCTCGGCGGATGACTGAACCATCCTCAAGTGTGATCTCGGTGGTTTCCAGATCGTGAAGCTGATAGTTTTCCGGAGGATCAAAGGCGCTGGCATCCTTACGAATTTCAAATGTTTTGTCCTTGCGCCCCACAGCTACCGGGAGTCCGGGAACAGAACTTTGCCAGACGATTTGATCACGGTCATAGGCATCCATCGATGCGCGGAAGCGGGGGGCTAAACCGTCAGGACCAACCTCGGGCTGCACCAATTCAATCTCACCGTCCCTGCGCAGCACCTGAGGCAGGTTCCAAGGCGCCAATGCGCCGCGCGGCGGCGGGTTGTAAACGGCGTTGAAGAGGCGAAATTTAGTTTTAAGATCCGTGGTTATCTCTCCGTTAAGCCGTGTATAGTGCGCCTCGTCGAGCAGCGCGGTTTCCCCAATCAAAGTTTCAGGACGGAAATCATTGGACCAGACCGCGCGCAACAACGGATTTTCGAAATGTTTGGAGAGGCTGACGTTGAAAATCGGATAGACGGCTGGCGTAGTCTCGTCTTCGGCAAGTTCGCGGTCTTCTTCTTTGGCCTTCTGTATCTGGTAATCGTGTGACAGTGGGTGCGGTAGACGAAGCGTGGCGTCCTGTGCCGTGGAAAGCTGTAAGCGGAAGGGCATTTCGATGGCGGTTTCAAAGGAAGTTGGCGCTACGGCAGCGGCGCTATATACCTCGGCCATATGTTCGCCAGAGGTCTTGCCTGGTTTGGAGCGGATGCCCTGATACCGCAGCTCAGCCTGGTCATCAGCGATACGACGTAGGCTACCGTCTTCCATGACCGGTTCGCGCAATACCCTTGCGCGGCGGGTGACTGCCTGGTCCATGCGGTTCCATAGCAGGAGGCGGGCCAGGGACAGCGGTGCGCGTTCGACGCCGGCCTCCTCCGGGGTCCAATCCCATCTGAACGCCAGTCTGGAGCGCCCGGAAAAGCGGGCGCGGGAGATCACCTCATAGGGGTCGCGGGATTGGCCGGTGGGGTCAGTGAATTTTGTGAGCATCGCGGAGTATTGTGCACGGACGATGTTCAAGGGGTGTTGCTCCGCCCAGCGGGAGGAGATGAATTCCCGGACCTCGTCGAAGCCGTCGTCGTCAAGCTGCTGGCGCAGCGCATTGCGGGGATGCAGCAGTTCCTCGCGCCAGAGGGTGCGGAAGGCGGCGTAGTCCACGCCGAGCTGTTCCTTGAGCCCGGTCATTTCGGCTTGGACGTCGCGTGCCTGCTCGTAGTCAAGCTGATCGGGCTCTTTGCCAAAGAGCGCTCTAGCGATAGTAATTAGGGCGTCTTTAGCCTTTGGGTCCGGTCGGTAGCTGGCATTGTCTCCGAATTTGGGCCAGCCTTCGATCCGGGAGAGCCGCTCCTTGAAAGCGGCGGTTAACTGCGCCGTTTCGGAGGTTCCAACCATGTCCCACGCGATCTTGGCGGCGTCTGGGTCGCAATCTGTGAGGCCGATATAAACACTTTGATCCTGAGGCAGCTTTTGGGTTTGGGGTGCTGGAAATCGGCTCGAGAAGTCCAGCATCTTGTTAAGACTGTCGGCCAGTCGATCGGCAACGACCTTCTCTTCGTCACCAAGTTCAGGCAAGTTGGCGAACTGCGTAATCCATTCTGCTGCCAGGTTTTTGATTTGCTCTCTGGTTGAGCGCTTGTCGGAGCGAGAGCCGACTTTTAGCTTTGAAAACAGCGGTGTGGGATCTTGAATACTGGAGGTGTCAGCCGTTTTCTCGCGCAGGAACTTGAGGATTTCCGCCCAATCCGGATCCGGTGGGTTGATGGCACGATTGCGCAGACGCAGATAGGCCTGCTCAGCCACGTGTTGCGGCGGGAACTCGGCAACCAGAACAGCCTCACGCGGGGTATCAAACGGCGTTTCTGCCTCCTCCGGCAGATCTACCGTGCGAAGGATTTCAAATCGCTCATTGGCGTCATTCCATTGGGTTCGTAAATTAGCAAATCGGAAATCTAGCACTAGGAAGTCGCGGGCGCGGCGGGTCGATAGAACAGAACCGTCCAGAGGTACGTTCAGCGTCGGGCCGTCGAGACTGATCACGCCATGGTAGCTTTGCTCGAATGCGGAAACGCCGGGAGTGTCGAGGCCTTCGAGAATAAAAAGCGGGCGGCGAGGGCTTTTGTCTGACGCTACTAGGCCGAGAAGCCCTTGGTGATCCGCATCTTCCAGCCAGATCGGTAGTCGGCTTAAATCGGCGCGCCAGACAAAGTTAGACAAGGTTTTTGAGCCGCTGCTATCACTAACAATTGCCCTCAGGCGGGTTGGACGTTTTGCTTCGGAAGCCGCGTCGGCTGCACCGAAACGAGCTGTAGGAATGGGCGCCTTCGAGGGCATGAAGCCGGGCAGGCGGGCGAGGTCATCTGCCGCGGCGCCGGTGTCGCCGGCATTTTCGTGAACACGCAGGGCGGTCGGTGCGTCGATGATCAGGACATGGTTGGTTGCGCTACCCTGGTCTGGGACCAGCTCGATCCGACGCGCATCTTCGGGTATTCCGGTGGTGTCGGCTGAATTGTCAGTGATTTGCGTCGGGAGTAAGTCAACGGTGGCATAGGTCTCGTTTGTGGTGCCGACACGCGCGGTAAAGTCTCCACTCAACACCACGCGTGTTTGGCGTTGCGGAAGACGTTTGTCTTCGAATGTTTTTTCCACCGTTTCGCAGCGGAAAATCACTGAAGTGCTTTCTGGGTCTTCCGAGATCAGCGAGAATTCCGTGCCCTCATTCTGGATTGATCGGTAGGTGCCGCCATTAATATTTGCCCCATCAATCGTGAACAGGAATTGCGGCTGTTCGGCGGTTATTTTTTGCCAATGAAAGCTGACTCGCTCAAAGGAGAACAGATTGGCGAAGGTGGAGAAGCGCTTTGTTCCTCCAATCGACAGCGGCTCCAGCGTCCATGTTGCCAATGCCGGTGCGATCACACCGTCAACAGAGGGTGAGTCGTCCGTCTTCCATGAGAACTTGGCAGACACCTTGTCATTCTCCGTGCCAAGCAAGAACGGAAGGCCGGTTATACGCTCAAGCGTTCCGGTGGTCCGTTTGTTGCCGAGTACAAGATGGAAGCTCGCGGGGCCGGGTTTGATGAACTGGGTCAAAGGAGTTGTGCGCGATGTGTAACCTCCAATTTCAAAGAACTTGATAGCGTAGTCTTGTCCTGCATTGGTTGTGCGCCAGATGTTGGTTTGGAAACTGGCGCACCAATGGCCACCTTTGCTTTCGCCGTTGAGATTTTTGAAACTCAAATCAAACGAATAGGCGATATCTCGGCTACCCTTAAAAGTGTTGCCCTGATTGTGCCGGAAAGCTTCTGCGCCGCGCGCTATAATCGTGAGTTTGGTGCGGTGGTCGATCTCGAAAACGCCAGCCCGATTCGGTATACCTGTTACCTCAAGTATAACATTGGAGCCATTGTCGCCCTGCTCACTAAGGGCGACACCAAAGCTTTCGGGCACCAGTGCGATTTTGAGTGGAGCGGGCGCTGTGGTGTCCTCCGTGTTCATGTGCGGTGACACCGGGGCGGAGAGAATGATCTCTAGTCGTGTTATTGCTCCGTTGGCACGGGCAACGTTTAGTCGGAGGTCGGTGAACTCGGCGGGGTCAATTGATGTACTGGCTAAGGCTGGCGTCACGACCGTCGCAGCGGATGAGGCCAAAAAAGTCCTACGTGTAATCTGGAGTGTAGACTCGTCGTCTTTCATCAAAAACTCCTAACCGAAACAAAGAGTTGAGAGTTGAAAATACTCGAAGGCACTTGAGAGCTAGGTTGATTTACTGGGGGCGCTGCGACACAGGTCGCTTGAGCCACGCCAACCGAGGGACCAGTCGTCTCTAAATACAGACCTGATGTGCGGGATCAGCCATTGTCGGCAATAAGTTTCTTAACGAAGTCAATGGGGTAGGGTGCGAATACCCTGCTGGGAGTATTCAATCCAACCGCTTCTGACATCTGTTGTACGAAAGTTGTGCAGTCATTAATGCCAAGAAAGTAAGGTTTAGGTTTTTCCCACTTGGAAACTACAGCCAATGCTTTGTCGTAGACTTCTTTGTTTACCAACACGCTGAGTATGATTTGAGCGTCGGTCCAAGTGTCGTTGTGCAGAACCCCTTTCCCTCCGAATGCAGCTTTCAGGTTCTTCTTAGAATTCCCTGGGTAGAAGCCTACTCCTTTTTTAAGCGTCGCGTTTTGGACTTCATCTCCCCAAACTAGAGTGACAAAAGCATGTCCGTACTCACCGTCGTAAGCTGCAAAAACGACTGCGTATTCTTGAAGTTCTGAGCGTACTCTCTTATCGATATATGTTATATCGCTTCCAAAACTAGAAGTAGGAAAAACAGCAAGAATAAGTATCGCTAAATATTTTTTTATATTTTTATTCACAACATTTCTCCTTACTCTTAGATTAAGTTATTTCTGTTAATTCAAGTTGCTATTAACTCCGTCAAGAAACGAGAAGGCACCGAAGTACGTTTTATTGTTTTAATTTGGAGGCAGTATAAAGACACGTAATAGACGCCAAAACCGCCAGTCTTTTGCGTGTCCATTACCCTCTGCAGCAGCATTGCGTTGCCTTTTCTTTGTGGGCCAGGGGAATTACGCAAGAATTTTCGGCTGATTGTTAGAACTTACCGCTTTTTTTGCGATAAAATCTGGACTAACGGTATCTGCAACCATCTTTCAAAGGGTTGAATCACTGAGAGTGTGTTCTCTACCCAATCCGCCTTGTATGGCCCAATTCAAAAAAAACCCCTAGAAATAATAGCAGCGGTATAGACTATTTGCGCATGCCCCCCCTTCTCTTATCAATCAAAGATTGTATTCAACTAGAGAAAATTGTAAAGAAATTTTTAATCCTAAGGTAGAAGCTATTAGATTGAGCGCCCGACGAATGATATGAACCTCCACGACGGGTTTTACGCCAAATCTCTCAGACGCATCCTCAGCGCCACTTCAGAGTCTCGCCTGGAACAAAATCGATGGGAAGCTCGCACAAGCCCTTAGCATTGCAGGCGCACTGTTCCGATACTTCAAAGACATCCTGATAGTGACGTACGACTTCTCGGCGGCGAACAGGCTTCACTACTTTTTCTCAACGCGTCCTGAAGCATCGTCTTGTCCAACGTCAGATCCGCTACCAGGCGCTTCAGCTTCGAATTCTCATCCTCAAGCAGCTTAAGTCGTCGGATCTCAGAAACACCCATGCCGGCATAGATCTTCTTCCAGCGATAAAATGTCGCCTCGGCAATACCCATTTTCCGACAAATATCGCCAATCGTCGTACCAGATTCCGCTTGCGTCAGCGCAAACGCGATCTACTCGTCTGAAAAACGCCTTTTCGGCATTGGCACACTCCTCTCTTATCAGAAATGTACCCAAAAATTCGCAATCAATTCCGACCACTTTCAAGGGTCAAGACCAGGTCTCACGTTGCGGCTTTTCTACCATACGTGGGAAAAACACGGCACGTCTTTAAGAAGAATGACCTCAGTTCAAATTAATTTCTGGAGGCCCCGTATCTGCGGGTTCCAGTCCTGGGAACTCATGTCGAGGCAGTTCGACGCACGAATCCGAATCTTGTTCACATCTTTCGAGCATGTCTCGAACCACCGTTAATTGATTTTCATGCTCTGTAAGGCGATCTTTGTTTCGCTGAGCGCGCTCTTTGTTCTGCTGTGCATACTCCGACATTTCGCGACCCAGAAGCATACAGCTGGCTTCGCCGCACTTATCTAGCTCTTCCGCTATCTCACCACCTCCCTGATCAAAAAAGGCGACTTCGGCGGCCCCAAAGGTAAAGGCTGCCTGACCATAAAGAGACGATGCTTCTTGCACCAAGGTAATCGCAGTTCTGCAAGCTTTAATTGTGTCTGGAACACCGACGAGTGTTTCTACGCAGGCCACTGGATTGACCCCTGGGCTAGATGGATTACAGTCTTTGAAAAGTGCTAGACCCAAGTCGTAACCACCCTTTGCGCAATCATAGCTTGGCTCGATGGCTTCTTGTGCTTTGCTCCACGCAAGGGTTTCAAGGTTTCGCCCAGTTTGTATCGTCGATGCGATATCATTCAAAATCATCAGACACTGGTTTTTTAGCTCAGAGATTCGGCTCGTACTGCAGTCCTGCGCAACGGCAGGTATCGCAATGTTTCCACCAAAAACTGCTGACGTGGAAAGAACCAGCAACGTCCTTCTATCTATAAACCCAGTTTCTCGTTTCATTACGTCACCTAATTTTTTACTTTTGCAAACTAAAAGAAACTCTAACGGATTAAGACGTAGACCACCGTAGCGCCATAGCTGCTCTGCTACCCAACCTTCTGCCGGCGCGGCTTAGAGCCCGATTTAAAAGTAGTTGAGTGATATCAAAGGGTTGTGATTCAACCGTCTTTGTCGAGAAGATGGAGTATCGAATGCCCTGGGATGATATCACTCGCAAGCAACATAACCGGGATCATCTTCGTTATCCAAGCGATTTGACGGACCGGGAATGGGCCGTGGTGGGGCCTTTGATCCCACCGGCCAAGTCCGGGGGACGGCCGCGGACGACCGACATGAGGGAAGTGATGAACGCGATCCTCTATCTCGCGGGCAGCGGCAGTCAGTGGCGTGCGCTGCCGAGAGACTTTCCTCCAGCCTCGACGGTACGGGGTTATTTCTGTTCCTGGCGCGACATCGGGCTTTGGCAGACCATCAACCAGATCCTTGTCGCCGCCACGCGGGAACTGGAGGGGCGTGAAGCCTCGCCCACCGCCGGGGTCATCGACAGTCAAAGCGTGAAAACCACGGAAAGCAGCGGGACTTGCGGCTATGACGCAGGCAAGAAGATCAAAGGCCGCAAGCGCCACATCATCACCGATACGCTTGGGCTGATGCTGTTTGTGCTTGTCCATGCCGCCGACATCCAGGACCGGGACGGAGCACCCGATGTCCTGAAGGCCATCCGGTACCGGTTCCCCTGGTTGCGTCATGTCTTTGCCGACGGCGGCTATGCCGGCGAAAAGCTTCGCGTCGCCTTGGTCGGAAACGGCAACTGGACGATAGAGATCATCAAACGTTCCGACGCCGCCAAAGGCTTCGAGGTCTTGCCTCGCAGATGGGTCGTGGAACGCACCTTCGCATGGCTTGGCAGATGCCGTCGATTGGCTAAGGATTGGGAGAATTCCATCGAAAGCTCAACCGCATGGGTCAATATTGCCAGCAGCAAGATCATGATCCGAAGGCTCGCAACCTATTGCGTGCCCTAATGAACTTTTGAATCGGACTCTGAGAAGCTCGGGAACCAGCCCACTTCGGCATAGGGCGAAAATCCGATTGACATATACCCTAGCGTGAGAGACGGTTTTGCATTGTTAATTTTTTTGGGTTTCGACATGGCAGATGAACTGATTGCACTTTCCAAAGCCCTGGAAGACCTTAGAAGCGAACTTGCAATTGCTCAGAAAGAGGGTGATGGCAAGGATATCAAGTTTGCGATTGAGGAAGTTTCCCTGGATCTGCAACTGGTGGCCACCGGCGAAGTCTGTGGCGAAGCTGGCGCGAGTGTCTGGTCGGTGTTTACCGCCAAGGCTGGCGCGAAGGTGTCCGAAGCGGCGACGCAGAAACTCAGCTTGAAATTGAAGGTCACAGGGACAACCGATGGCAATGGCGAAAATAGAGGCCCGCTTGAGGTTGGTGACGAAGACGACGCTCCGCAATGACGGGCTATCGCAATGGTATGGAAAAACCATCTCGTCGCAATTTTTGCACCGACAAGTGAAAACAAAGGCAAGTGGGGCACGGGGATTCCTGTCGCCAATGACTGCGTCTTGACGGCTCGACATGTGTTGTTTGGCGATGAAGCAATTGATGACCACATCAAGTTATGCTGGTGGGGCAGCGCTGCCCGCAACGAGGTCGAGGGCGAACAGGTTCGCGTGTTTGAGTCCGTGAGCCGGGAGAACATTCTATGGAGCGATGTTGATCTCGACGCAGCGCTGATCAAATGCAAGCCGCCTGAAGATATACTTGGCTATGTAGACCTCGATTATCGCAAGCCCCACAGCTCGATCAGGTGGGAGAGCGAGGGTTTTGCAAGGGTGGCCAAGATATCGAAACAAAGGCCTGCCGTCAGTTTTGCCGGCGATCTGCACTCTGCCCCGGATGCGCAAGACCATATTGATCTGCCGGTGGACAACCCGCTCGAAGAGGAAGAACTCTGGGGTGGCTCTTCCGGGATGCCAATCGTCTCGCAAGACCGCAGTCAGATCATCGCAGTCTGCAGGTCTGTGCCGTACGGGTTCAACGCAGGACGTCTGCGCGCGACACCTACTTGGAAACTCTGGGAAAACGAGCGGTTTCGGGCGCTAATTGAATCGGACGCAGCGATACAGGAACGCAAACGCCAATTGCTGCAATCCATTATTGATGCGTTGGCGGACAATCCTGCTTGGCTTTCGGATCTAGCCGCACTGATGGGTGCAGCTGCACAAAACGCATTGCAAGGTGGCCATGTCCAGTTCGCGCAGCATTTGCTTACGAGTGATGTACCTGCCGACGAAGTTCTGAGCAAACTCCACGAACTACACACGCGCTCGAATATCGATAAAAACAGCGTTCGCAAGCTCGCTACCGCTTTGGCACCCGCAATAGTCGGGTATTTCCGGTGCACGGCAAGCCGTCCGCTGGGTTCTGTTTATGACGGAAGCGTTGGACTTGGCACTATGGCCGAGCTCGTGGCAGCCGCTCTGGACGGCCGTGTTGCGGACTTTCGCCCGCGCAGGGGAGAATTCGAATATGCAAAGGGGCGCAGAAGTCTGCCTCTCTTTCCAGAGGCCGGTGCCGGTGCAGATGCGCAACTATGCATCGCAAAATGGGTCCTGGAGGATCTGGAGGAGCGACTGGTAGGAAGTACCTGGCAGGACGCACTGACTGCGTTTTTCCGCAAAGAGAATGTACACGAATACAGAGCTGGCACAGCGCAACAGGACGTTCGCACCGAACTTCAAGATATAGCAAGACGTTTGAAGCGCATCTTTTCGGCCCGCAAGTTTCGGTTTTACCTGGCCATTCCAACGCAGGGCATGGACTTGCCTCAACTCGAACAGCTGAATGGCGCCATTGAGGAAATTCGGTCCGTACTGCCGGACCTTCTCGTTTTCGAGATTGAGGCATCGCTAAGAGGTGCCGACGAGGATGCTCTCGGTGACTTTCCGTTCATGTTGCCAATGCAAGGTGAAGAAAATTGATCAGTCTTGATGTCAAAGCCGGTGAAGCGATCCAACTGCGGGAGATGGCTACCGAGAGTTCCGAAGAAGCCGACAGGGAAGTACACGTCTTTGAACAGTCGGATATCGACGCCATTGAGGCTGCGCTCAACGCGCGCCGGCCATTGTTGGTTCGCGGCGAGCCCGGCGTGGGCAAGTCGCAACTGGCACTTGCAGCAGCCGTCGTCTTGAAGAGGGGCTATTGCCAGTTCGTTGTGGACGGAATGACGGAAGCCCGTGACTTGCGGTGGCGGGAAGATGCGGTCGCACGATTAGCTGATGCCCAGCTGATAGGTGCTTACAGTTCCGAAGATGGAGAGGGCAAGAAGCTCAGAGCCAAACTGGGACGTATGAACTACGTTCAACCGGGGCCGCTCTGGTGGGCATTCGACTGGGAGGATGCCCGAAAACAGGCGGCAACGTCCAAAACACCGGTGCCCGCACAACCTGTTGAAGCCTGTGACCCCGAAAACGGCATGGTCGTTTTGCTGGACGAGATCGACAAAGCAGACACAGACGTGCCGAATGGTCTTTTGGAAGCTTTGGGTGCCCGGGCTTTTCGAACACCGGAAAGCGCACTACCAGTCTCGGCGAAGTCCTGGCCACTGGTTGTCATTACGACAAATGAAGAGCGTATGTTGCCGGATGCTTTTCTTCGCCGCTGCGTGGTGCATAACATCGCCCTTCCGGAGCATGTCGACGACACTGTTGAGAACGGTGAAACAGTCGCTGGGTTGAAGAGCCATCTTGTCACGAGAGGTAAAGCGCACTTTCCGTCTGTGCCCAACAGCGTCCTTGAAAAAGCTGCTGATTTAACAATTCGGGACAGACAGACGGCCAAAGAAGAGAGGGTTTCGCCCCGTCCCGGACAGGCCGAGTATCTGGATCTGTTGCGAGCTGTTGTAGATGTTTCTGGAGGTCAAGCGCAGGCGATGCTGGACCGGCTTGATCGACTTCATGGTTTTTTCCTGAAGAAACATCCGGACCAGCGTTGATGTCACGCGGGTCGATGAAAGGTCGCGCAGACCTGTTGGCACTGGATAATGGCTCAACAGTAGACGCCGTTCCTGCCCCCGACGTGATCCGCAGGGCGGCATTGCTGGGCTACAGTTTTGACGAAAGCGTGATTGACAAAAAAAAAGAAACGCAACAGGTCGATCAACGGGAAGACTTGGTCTCCGAAAGCCCATTGGTTTCACCAGAACCCGACGCGCTTCCGCTAAAAAGCGTAACTTTCTTGTGCCCGCAGGAACTCGAGCTACTGAAGTTTTCAGACGAGAAACAGTCTGACCCTGATCCTTCAGGAAGGAGGGTTGCTAATTATTGGGAGAACAAACCCACGGGCTCTCCGGCGTTAAAGCACTTTGCGAATGACAGGGTGCTGGAAAAATTGCTTCGTGGGTTTGTTGCCCCATTCGCAAGGCAGCGTCGCGTTGACATTCCAAAGGCAGTCCGGTGCCTGGCAGAAGGCCGACATCTTGAAAAGCTTCCGCACAAAGAAAGACGGAAACAGGCCGCCCGTCTTCAAATCGTTATCGATCGGAGTCCGCATTTATTGCCGTTTTGGGGTATGGCCAGTGAAATTCTGCTCTGGTTGAGGGAGAATTGTTCATCAAGCCTCCAGTGTTTCGTTTTCGACGGGATCAACCGTGAATTCGTCATTGAACGTAAGGGCTTGCTTGTCACATCTGAGCCCGATCCAGCGCTGGGGCCGGTACTCGTGATGGGAGATGTTGGGGCTTATGTTGATGATGGCCGAAACGCCCGCGACATTTGGAAGAGCCTTGCGAGGACCTTTAGTCAGGCAGGTGTAAAGCCATTTGTGTTTTTTCCCGGCAGCCCAGGCACGTATATTTCAGAACTGCACCGAGCCTGGAATGTTATCTGTACGGATCAAAAAAGTGCCCCCCGAAACGTTTTCGAGGCGTCTGAACTTCTGCTAACTCTGGTCAGCCCTGCGAACCGGCTCGAGCCTGGCTTGCTAAGCCAAATGCGACAAACTTTCTTTCCGGACGGAGGGATTTATCTCGATATTCAGACGTGGAACCACCCGGCGGTCGAGCATCCGTCGGCTGTCGCGGCTAGTTGGTCTGTCAACGAAATAGCCAAGTATCGCGAAGGCTTCGGAAAGCTGCCGAAGGACACGCAGATGAATGCGTTGGAAATTCTAAGGCAGTGGCGACGGGACCTTCCGGACGAGATTTATTTTGAAGAGTTATTGAACCTGCCACAAGCTTCCAAGACCATTCTGGAACAAAGCTACCGTCAGGATTTCAAAAATGCCCGTGCGTATTTCAGATCTTTAAAAACTGCGCTGCAGGCGGCACAAGGTGCAGGTAGCGTAAACATGTGCGCCTGGCTCTCACGTGTTGCAGATCGCGGGAAGGAAAGCCTGGAAGAAAGCTCCGTGTGTTCCGTGGTGACTGAGGCCAAACGTCGGTACGACCCGCACTACAATCCCCCAGTTCCACCAGACAAGGTAGACCGCGGAGACATTGACGTCTCCCAGGTCGATCTTGGCCTGTCCCACCGAGGTATCGAGGTTCAGGTCTCCGCGACTTCAAGCGGCAAGCCCGTCGCAAGCCCCCTGGCGTCCCTGCCATCAACCAATGGCGTTGTCGAAATCGATGACTGGCGCGCCTGCGACGGTCTGGATGAGGGCGGGTTCTGGGCTGCAGGACACGCGCCGCACTGGGCAGAGGACTGGGGCATTGATGAATTTGGCCCCTGGGCGCAGTTTTCGGTGTTCGTGCGCGATGAAGACCGGGAAGATCAGTCGGAAACGATCTTGAACCAGACATACCGGGTTACGCAAATCCTGCGTTGGATCCCGCCGGGACGATTCCTGATGGGGTCGCCTGAAAGCGAACCGGGCCGTTGGGATGACGAAGGTCCACAACACGAAAGAAGTATCGAAAAAGGGTTCTGGCTGTTTGAAACCCCGGTGACACAAGCCCTTTGGCAGGCAGTGATGCAGAGTGCGCGAGGCAACTTCGGTGGGGCGGAGCGTCCTGTTGAATCCGTTTCCTGGACCGATGCGACAGAGTTTGTTGACGAGCTGAATGCGCAAGTTCCGGGACTTGATCTCGCGCTGCCGAGCGAGGCTGAGTGGGAGTATGCGTGTAGAGCAGGTACGAGCGGTCCTGACTACGGTGTTTCTGGCAGCAAAACGTCTCAATCGATGTATTCCGGAACACCTGAGACCGCATCTGACAGCAACAATCCTTCATCTGCCAAGGTGTTACCCGAACACCCGTTTTTCGATCCTGAACCGGATGACGATGAAAGAGAATTTCAAGAGCACGAAGCCGATGATGAAGGTGTCCGCGATTCGTTGGAAAGCATTGCCTGGTATGACGAAAATGCAGGCGGCGAAACCCATTCGGTTGCCCAAAAGCAGCCCAACGATTTTGGCCTATATGACATGATTGGCAATGTTGATGAATGGTGTCAGGACCATTGGCATGAAAACTATGAGGGCGCTCCGAACGATGGCTCTGCCTGGCTGGACCAGGCATCTTCAGAGTCCGATGGAGAGCCGGACCGGGTGTTCCGGGGCGGGTCCTGGCTCGATGGGGCTCGGTACGTGCGCTCGGCGTACCGCGGCGTGTACGTGCCGTCGGGCCGGATCGGCGGTCTGGGCTTCCGCTGCGCTGCGAGGTCGGGCGAGGTCAGGCCGGCGGCGCGGAGCGCCTTGGGGAGGCGGGCCTGGCCGGTGACACGCGGGCGGAGCCGCGTGGAGCAGGCCAAGGCCCTGCCGGGCAGCGCTCACTCGGACGCGCGCCGTGCGGTGGTTGACTTGTCGAACCCTGCCGGGACCATTGCCCTGTCCCCTTTGCCAACGACACGTGTGCTGATCCGCACGGACAGGGCCAGCCTGACGCTTGCTCCGATGACGCAACCGGACTGGGCAAGCAGTTTCGGTCGGGACCGGTTCGGGCTTTATGCGGATGTAACCATCGAACAGGTGACCCAGAAGCTGCGCTGGATCCCGCCTGGCGGGTTCCTGATGGGGTCGCCCGATGAAGAGGCGGGTCGCGATGACGATGAAGGCCCACAGCGCAACGTGACCATCGGCACCGGCTTCTGGCTGTTCGACACGCCGGTCACGCAAAAGCTCTGGGAAGCGGTGCTAGGTGACAACCCGAGCGAGTTTCTCCACCCGGATCGCCCGGTCGAACGGGTTGACTGGAACCAGGCGAAGAGCTTTTGCGAAGCAATATCTGGCCGGATCGCAGCGTTGCACTTTGATCTGCCGAGCGAAGCGGAATGGGAGTATGCCTGCCGGGCAGGAACGCAGGAAGCGACATATTCCGGGCCGATGGATATCCTGGGTGAACATAATGCCCCCATACTGGATGAGGTCGCCTGGTATGGTGGCAATTGTGGGCGTGATTTCGATCTTAAGGATGGGTTTGACATCTCCGATTGGAATGAGAGGCAATACGCAAAAGATCGTAAGGGTGGCAGCCGGGTTGTCGGATTGAAACGGCCCAATGGTTTTGGCCTTTACGATATGCTGGGCAATGTGTGGGAGTGGTGTGAGGACCATTGGCATGGCAGCTACGAAGGCGCTCCGGAGGATGGCTCCGCCTGGCTGGACCGGGTCTCTTCAGAGTCCGATGGCGGGCCGGACCGGGTGTCCCGGGGCGGGTCCTGGTACGATGAGGCTCGGCTCGTGCGCTCGGCGTACCGCCTCGGGGACGGGCCGTCGTACCGGGACGACGTTCTGGGCTTCCGCTGCGCCGCGAGGCCGGGCGGGCGGGGTGCGCGGAGCGCTCGAGAATCGGAGGACGGTGGCGGGCTGGCTGAAGACGCGCGTGCGGAGCCGCGCGGCGCAGGCCAGACCGGAACCGTCCAGCGGGCAGGCAAGGGCGGTGAGAAAAATCCGCAGCAGATGCCAAAGGTCCAGAAATCTCAGGCCTTGAAACCGCAGCGAAAATAGAATGCCTGAACCAAGACGGAGGCAAGCATGAAGTATCTGTTTTTTCAAATTCCTTGTGTTGGCGGTGAGGCACAGGCGGATGAAATGAACAAGATACTTTCCTCGGACCGGATAGTGTTTACGGATAGACAGTTTGTTGCCGACGGTGCAAACAGTTTTTGGGCCGTGTGCATTGGCACTGATGGCAAGTCTGGAGGGCAAAAGCCGTCGGGAGGACGCTATGAGAAAATCGATTACCGCGATGTGCTCAGCCCTGAAGACTTTTCGATCTATGCGCGCTTGCGCGAGTTGCGCAAGCAGGTCGCCCAGCATGAGGGGGTGCCGCCTTATGCCGTTTTCACAAACGAGCAGTTGGCTGCGATGGTTAAGCAAAAGGCTGCGAGCAAGGCCGCCCTCGGGTCAATAGAAGGTGTCGGCCAGGCGCGGGTCGAAAAATACGCGGACATCTTTTTGAAAGAATTGCAGGCTTGTGCGGTATTGGAGGCCATTCCCTCTTGAAACGCAGCGGCGCCGATCTGGAGGACGTTGCAAGCTGGAACAACCTTGCTTCGGCTTTCCGGCGTGCGGCAAAGGGCAAGCGGCGGCGGGCTGATGTTGCAGCTTTTGAGAGCGGTCTTGAAAGGGAGCTTGCCGGTCTTCGCGCAGAAATTTTGAGCGGAACCTTTCAGCCCGGCCCAATGAAAGCGTTCATGATCCGCGACCCGAAACCACGCTTGATCCATGCGCCGTATTTTCGCGACCGTGTCCTGCATCATGCCCTGATGGCGGTCATGGGGCCTGTTCTCGACAGGTGCCTGATCGCCGACACCTTCGCTTGCCGGGAAGGCAAGGGTTCTCTCGCGGCGGTGCGTCGGGCGCAACGACATCTGCGGCGAAACAACTGGTTCTGCCAGATTGACATCAAGGGCTATTTTCCGGCGATCGATCATGCGCGGCTGGAGGTCATGCTTGCGAGCAGGTTCAAAAACAGGGCGCTGCTCCGCCTTGCTTCAAGGATCATCAGGTTTCATCAGGCAGAACCCGGCAAGGGCCTGCCCATCGGGGCGCTGACCTCGCAGGTTTTCGCGAATGTCTATCTCTCATCCGCAGATCGTTTCCTGACCGAGACAATTCGTGTTGGTGGATTTGTGCGCTACATGGACGACCTGATCTGGTCGGGCGATAGCCGGGAAGCTGTCGAAGTCTCCCTTAGTCGCATCCTGACGGTGCTTGAAGGCGATCTTCTCTTGACGGTCAAAACACCCTACCGGTTCGGGCGCAGTCCGGAAGGACTGTATTTTTGTGGCTATCGGATCTACCCACGGGAACTTCGCTTGTCGAAGCGCCTCAAGCAGCGCTATCGCGATATGCGCAGGCGGCTGGAGCAGGTGGCCGCTTTGGACCTTATCGATGATCTTGACTTGCAGAAAGGCTATGCTTCTGTTCTGGCAACAACCTTGCACGCGGATGCAAGAAACTGGCGTGCAGCCGAATTGTGCCAGAGACCGCTTGAGCCGTGCCTTGCTGCCCGGTACGGTTGAGTTGGGCATGCCCGATGGCGAGCCGAACCGGGTGATCCGGGGCGGGTCCTGGAACAATGAGGCACGGAACGTGCGCTCGGCGTACCGCAACAGGAACGAGCCGTCGAACCGGAACAACAATCTGGGCTTCCGCTGCGCTGCGAGCTCGGCAACGGTGCTGAACCGCTGCTGCCGACCAGGGCAGGCTCAATGGGGTAAACGGTACAAATCCGATATCCCGAAATGAAAAGGACACCGGTGTGCAAGTAGCTGTTGGCTGTGGCCTTAGCGAAACCTCACCGGTGTCCGCTCGGAGGAAGAATGCTGCATGAGGTGTTTGAGTTTGAAGGTGAGCTGATAGACCCCAGCCGGCATCCTCTCGAAACAGGCCTGCCGCCGGCATGGGCAAGCGGTTGGGGGCAGGACAGGGCTGGCGTGTTCACTGAACTGACAGTGCGGGAGGTCACACAAAAACTGCGCTGGATCCCACCTGGAAAATTCTTGATGGGTTCTGATCAGAAAGAACCTGGGCGTTTTCAATCTGAAGGCCCGCAGCACGAACGGGTGATCCCGGATGGCTTCTGGCTGTTTGACACGCCAGTGACGCAGGCGCTCTGGCAGGCGGTGATGACCAAAAACCCGAGCCGTTTTGAGGGCAAGGATCGACCGGTTGAGAATGTGAGCTGGACGGACGCGCGAGAGTTCGTGTCGAATATGAAAAGCCACTTGCCCGGCATCGACTTGAAATTGCCGAGCGAAGCAGTATGGGAATACGCCTGCCGGGCAGGCACCAGGGAAAGCACCTATGCGGGCCAGCTTACGATAAATGACGAAACGGCCGACAGATCCGTTTTGGACAAGATCGCCTGGTTCAGACAAAACTCGGACGGCGAAACGCATTCGGTTGCCTTGAAAGAGCGGAATGCTTTCGGGCTTTATGGCATGCTGGGCAATGTCTGGGAGTGGTGTGAGGACTATTGGCATGACAGCTATGAGGGCGCTCCAAAAGATGGCGCTGCCTGGCTTGAGCAGGCTTCTTCAGAGTCCGTTGGCGAGCCGTACCGGGTGTTCCGGGGCGGGTCCTGGTACAGTGAGGCTCGGCTCGTGCGCTCGGCGTACCGCACCGGGCTCGTGCCGTCGATCCGGAACGACTTTCTGGGCTTCCGCTGCGCTGCGAGGTCGGGCTGAGCTCAGGCTGGCAAGGATCCCGGGGCGCTGAACCGGGACGGTTCACGCCCTTGGGATCAACCGGGGCTCAAGCGGCGCGGAGCGCAGCTTGACTGGTGGCGGGTTTTGGCTCGAGTGCGCGGAAAATTTCGCAGCCTACGGCCGCGTTGCTCTTGGACAGACCCATAGCGCAAAAGGAAAACCAGATGGGTCAGAACGGCACTGAGGGGATGCCTCGAGTTCTCACGGGTGGAATCTGCTTTCGCATGCGTTTCAACCATTTTAGACAGCGCGTGACGCCCACACATGTCGCAGATATGTTGCATGGAGTCTCCGGCACTCCCGAGAAAACGGCGGAGATCCGGGGAATTTGGCGGAAGTCGTTTGCGACATGCGCAACAAGAAATCCGACTGACCAATTTCTGGAACTTATTGATTTCATTCACGAAAGAGTTGGCTGGGGAACCTGGATTCGAACCAGGACTAACGGAGTCAGAGTCCGTGGGTCTACCGTTAACCTATTCCCCAACACGGCTCATCAGATGAGCTGCCAATCGATCGGTAGTGAGCAAGAAGGGTGTCTCGCTCCCGATTGGTGTGCCGCATATACATCTATCACATCGGCGATTGCAAGACCTGCCTCGGACTTTTTTCTGAAATCGAACACCTGTGGAAAGTCTGGCGAAAGACTGCATGCATTCGTGTCACGGAGAGCTTTTCCAGCGACGGGCAACCTGTTACAGTTTTGGCAACGAAAGACGCGGTCTTCAGAAGCGCCCCTTTGAAACGGCGGAAGCTCTGAAGATCTGAAAGGCAATAACGTGACTCAGTCAGGCCAGGAACCGCCCGAAAAAGGGCGTCGTACCCCTGATGTGTCCGGAACCAGCGGGGCTCCCATGGAGTCCAGGGGACCGTCCAGACGGCGCCGAAAGCGCAAGTCCGGCAAGGGCCCCAAAGGCAATCCTGCGGCACAGGCGAACTGTGCCGAAAATGGTGCGCCTCCAACGGACGGGCAAAATCCGTCCAAGGCTGTGAACGGACCCGTCGACCAAGCACTCTCCGTGCAGGGACAACCTGCGCGCAAGGGGGAGGGTGCGTCATCATCCCAGAAGCGCCGCAAGAAAAGAAAACGCGGGCACACCCAGAAGGCTGACGGTGCGCAACCGGTTGGTACGGTCGCTGCACATGGCGCTTCTGTTCAGGATGGATCGCAACCGCAATCAGACACAGCAACCAGTCTGAAAGGCAAGAAAGCTGCGCGCAGGCGTGGTCGTCGCCGCAAACAAGCTTCCAGAGGTGCTGAACGGTCTGTTGCTGCTCAAAATGCAGAAGCCAGCATCGCGGTCTCTCCGCACTCCACCGGTCGTAGCCAATCTACGCCTGTGGACCGAAATCAGGAGACACGTTCGCGCAGGAACGGCGAAAACCGTTTTCCCTCCGGCCACAGGGAGCAAGGGGACGGGGCTCGAAGCGGCGCGACCTATGAAAGATCTTCAAGCCGATTCAGTGCGCCACTTTATGCCGCGCTCGACTTGGGAACCAACAATTGCCGCCTCTTGATCGCCCGGCCGGAAGAGCGGGGATTTCGTGTCGTCGACGCTTACTCCAGAATTGTTCGCCTTGGAGAAGGCGTCGACTCCAACAGATTGTTGAGCGACGCCGCAATGGAAAGGGCCATCGATGCCTTGGCGCAGTGCCATCGGAAACTTGCCGACAGAGGTGTTGTCAGGTCCAGGCTAATTGCGACCGAAGCCTGCCGCGCCGCAGAAAATGGCGCCGCTTTCATCGAGAGGGTCCAGGCGGAAACAGGACTGGCTCTGGAAGTCGTCAATCGCGAGACGGAAGCCAGGCTCGCCGTTGCCGGCTGCGCCTCGCTTGTGGATCACGATGCAGACGGTGTGATTCTGTTCGACATTGGTGGCGGCTCTTCAGAAATCGTCTGGCTGGATCTGCGCAACCGTTGCGGCGCGCGAGGCTATGCGTTGACCCGCTTTATCCGGTCGTGGATTTCCCTGCCTGTCGGCGTGGTTAATCTTGCCGAAAGGCATGGTGGTGTCCATGTGACCCCAGATATCTTCGAGGCCATGATCGAAGATGCGGCTGAACACCTCTCGGCCTTTAACCTTGCCAACAACCTGACAGAAGCTATTGCCTCTGGAAGGGTGCATATGCTGGGCACATCGGGCACAGTCACGACCCTGGCAGGTGTTCATCTGGGCTTGAAACGCTATGACCGACGCAGAGTTGACGGAACATGGCTGGAGGACGGTGACGTCTCCAGAATGATTGATCAACTGCGTGACATGCCTTATGAGGCGCGCGTGGATAATCCCTGCATTGGTGCGGATCGGGCTGATCTGGTTTTGGCGGGCTGCGCCATTCTGGAAGCCATACGGCGCCGCTGGAGTTGCTCGCGTCTGCGTGTTGCGGACAGGGGGCTGCGCGAAGGCATTCTTACGGAATTGATGGCGGCGGACGGTGTCTGGTCGCACAGGAAAAACGGCGCGCGCCAGGATCGTGGGCGCCAAAGGAACAGAACATGAGCCGAGGCAAAAAAGGAACGGGTGACCGGGGTCTCAATGTCAAGGTGAAGACCTCAGCGGGCCGGAGAGAATCCTCAACCCGCTGGCTTCATCGGCAATTGAATGACCCTTACGTTCGCAGGGCCAAAATGGACGGCTACAGGTCGCGCGCCGCCTATAAACTGATAGAGATCGACGACAAGCACAAAGTGTTGAAGCCCGGCTATCGGGTGGTCGATCTGGGCTGCGCACCAGGTGGCTGGTGCCAGGTGGCCGTGGAGCGTGTGCAATCGTCTGTCGAAGCGCCCAAGGTGGTCGGCATCGATTACCTGGAAATGGACCACGTGCGCGGCACGACGTTTCTGCAGAAAGACTTTCTGGACGACGATGCACCAGCTGCCTTGCTGGAAGCTCTGGGAGGGCACAAACCGGATGTCGTCCTGTCCGACATGGCGGCTCCCACAACCGGTCACAAACAGACAGATCACCTACGGACGACCCATCTGTTCGAAATCGCGATCGATTTCGCGAGACGCAATCTCGTGCCAGGCGGCTCCTTCCTGGCAAAGGTCTTTCGTGGCGGAACGGAGCACGCTCTGCTGAACGATCTGAAGCGGGAATTCAAGTCAGTCGCCCACCTCAAGCCTCCGGCAAGCCGCAAGGAAAGTCCGGAACTTTACGTGATCGCCAAAGGCTTTCGCGGTAGCGATCTCGATCCTGACTGATGTGATTGCCGGGCAATACCGGGCACCGGCTTTCTGCTACGCACGAGGGGGAACATCGCAGAGCGGTCGGCACCCCCTTTTCTTTCTGTCACCTGCGTGTTATTGACCCGCGCCAACTTCTCCGGCACAGCCGAAGCGACTCGAAAGATGCAGGCTTTTGAAAAAAAGCGTGCGTCTCAGCTATTTTTTTACAAAGGGGAATTGGCAATGGCATCCTTCTACGTCCCTACCACCGGACAGCAAGCCCTGACGTTCGACGACGTCCTGCTGATCCCCGGCCACTCGGAAGTTATGCCGGGTGAGGTCGATCTGCGGACCCGCGTCACGCGGGAACTTGAACTTAACATTCCGATCATTTCGTCCGCCATGGATACCGTCACCGAGGGTCGTCTGGCGATTGCCATGGCTCAGGCTGGCGGCATTGGCGTTATCCACCGCAACCTGTCTCTCGACCAGCAGGCCGAAGAGGTTCGGATGGTCAAGAAGTTCGAGTCCGGAATGGTCGTCAATCCGCTGGTGATTGGACCGGACGCGACGCTTCAGGATGCGCTGGATCTGATGAAACGATACGGCATCTCCGGTGTTCCGGTCGTGCAAAACGGCGGATCGGGCGGTCAGACCAGTGGCAAGCTGGTCGGCATCCTGACGAACCGGGATGTTCGTTTTGCCTCAAATCCGGACCAGAAAATTCATGAGCTGATGACGAAAGAAGATCTCGTCACAGTGAACGAGAATGTCACCCAGGACGACGCCAAGCGTCTCCTGCATCACAACAGGATCGAAAAACTGCTGGTTGTTGATGAAAACCGCAACTGCATCGGCCTGATCACCGTCAAGGATATGGAAAAGGCCCAGCTCAATCCCAATGCGTCGAAAGACGATCAAGGGCGCTTGCGGGTTGCCGCGGCAACCAGCGTCGGCGAAGAAGGCTTTTCACGTGCGGAACGTCTGATCGACGCTGGCGTCGATCTTCTTGTCGTTGATACCGCGCACGGCCATTCCCAGAAGGTTCTGGACATGGTTGGCCGAGTGAAAAGCCTGTCCAACTCCGTTCAGGTTCTTGCTGGAAACGTGGCAACGACCGAAGCGACAAAGGCCCTTATCGATGCAGGTGCAGATGCCGTGAAGGTCGGCATTGGGCCGGGATCCATTTGCACCACCAGAATTGTCGCGGGCGTCGGCGTGCCGCAGCTTACCGCGATCATGGATTCGGTGAACGAAGCAGACAAGCAGGGCGTGCCGGTTGTCGCGGACGGCGGCATCAAGTTTTCGGGCGACCTTGCCAAGGCAATTGCCGCCGGTGCGGCATCTGTCATGGTCGGTTCACTGCTGGCTGGCACCGAGGAAAGCCCAGGCGATGTCTATCTGCACCAGGGACGCTCCTACAAATCCTATCGTGGTATGGGATCCGTTGGAGCCATGGCGCGCGGCTCTGCCGACCGCTACTTCCAGGCAGAAGTAACCGACAGCCTCAAGCTCGTTCCGGAGGGGATTGAAGGCCAAGTGCCTTACAAGGGCCCCCTTAGCAGCGTACTGCATCAGCTTGCCGGCGGTCTGAGAGCTGCCATGGGCTACGTTGGCGGCAAAACGATTCCCGACTTCCAGGAAAAGGCACGTTTTGTGCGTATTTCCGGAGCTGGCCTGCGCGAAAGCCATGCGCACGATGTTACCATTACGCGGGAAAGCCCGAACTACCCGTCCAACGTATAATCACCCGGCATCGGGGCACCTGATGACAGGCGCCCCCGCAAAGGAAAAGCATGAAAGACGGCGGACGCCTTGCGGCGGCGATAGAAGTTCTGACAGAAGTGGAAACACGCCACAGACCGGTGCAACTCGCCTTGAAAGACTGGGGCGCCGCGCACCGGTTTGCAGGGTCTGGTGATCGCACGGTCATTGGCAACCTCGTGTTCGACGCTCTTCGCAACAAGGCCTCTCTTGGCGCGAGGATGAACGACAATTCGGCGCGCGCGGTCGTAATGGCAACCTATTGCGTAAGCTGGGGCAAGGGACTGGAAGCGCTGACGGATGTCCTGGAAAAGGACCATCACGCACCTGAGGCCTTGTCAGAAACAGAAATCGCCCGCCTGACGGCAGCTGAGGACGAAACACCGGCTCCCCATGAGCAGGCAGATGTTCCGCAATGGCTGTGGCCACTGTTCGAATCTATCTTCGGTGAAGATGCCGTCGAAGAGGGGCAGACGCTGGCAACGCGCGCTCCTGTCGACATGAGAGCCAACACGCTGAAGGCTGATCGTGACAAGGTTCTCAAACGCTTGGCGCACACCGGAGCGAAGCCAACACCGCTGTCACCCGTCGGCACACGCATCGAGGCAAAGCCGGATCTTGGCCGCATGCCGCATGTTCAGGCTGAAGAAGGGTACCGCAAGGGCTGGTTCGAATTGCAGGACGAAGCGAGCCAATTGGCAGCGCATCTCGCCCAGGCCAAACCCGGGGAACAGGTACTGGATTTCTGCGCTGGCGGAGGAGGGAAGACGTTGGCCCTTGCTGCTGCCATGCAGAACAAGGGCCAGCTTTATGCCTATGACGCCGACCGCCTTAGATTGGCTCCAATCCATGAGCGGCTGCAGCGGGCTGGCGTTCGCAACATTCAGGTGAAGGACCCTGCGAGTTCCAGCCTGGACGAACTGATAGGTCAGATGGACCTGGTGTTCATTGACGCACCCTGCACGGGGACGGGTGTATGGCGCCGTCGGCCGGACTCAAAATGGAAACTGGCGGAAAAGGCACTGCAGGATCGGATCGAAGATCAGCGCCGTGTTCTGGAGGCCGCGAGCAAATACGTGAAGCCGGGCGGGCGGCTTGCGTACGCCACCTGTTCAGTCCTGCGCGAGGAAAACCAGGATCAGGCAAGCTGGTTCCTGGAGCAAAATCCGTCATTCAAGCCTGTTTCCGCACTGGATATCTGGGAAAAGACGCTGCCTGAAGCTCAGCTTCCCAAATATGTTTCCGACCGCGGCGATATCTTGCTGACGCCGGCCTCAACAAATACCGACGGTTTCTTTATTGCCCTGTTTCAGCGGGAGCAGTGATGTCTCGCGGGTTTTGCCGTCAGGATCTGTCCTGACGGCGTAGCCCGAGAACATTCGGCAACTGATCGCCATCAGTGCCGATATGCTGTTTTGACCCGGCAGGCTTCTCTTTGGGTTTATCTTTTTCCTGATCTGGTTTTGCCTGTTGTGCGCCTTCAGCTTCTGAAGTGTTCGGAGGCGCGCTGTCAGGTGTTTCTGAAGACCCATCTTCTTCTGCCGAATGCGACTGTTCCGTCACCGCCTTGGTTTCGGTCTTGTTGTTGTCGGCGTCGGCCAGGCCTTCAACAAGTTTGCGAATTGCTGGCTCAAGGCCGTCACCGCGAGACATGGCCGTAAGGACGGAACGGGCCTGGTTCGAATATTTCAGAGCTGCCAGAGCAGCCCCCAGAGCGTTCAGAGGCTCCTTCGCCGATTTGTCCAGATCATGCGCAGCCAGGGCGTGTTTCAGTGCAGCGCCATGATCGCCAAACTTGCGCGCAATACTGCTGAGCCGGACGTGCGTCGGGATGGAGCGGGGAGAAAGTTCCAAAGCGGCAAGGGCGGCTTCCCTTGCATCTTCCAATGCGCCTTTCCCAACCAGAGCATCGGACAAGAGATCAAGCGGCAGCGGATCGGCCGGTGCGCGTTCATTTGCGCGAATGGTCAGTTCGATAACTTCGTCAAATCGTTTTCGCAGCAACAGTGTCTGCGAAAGCCCGATCAGCGCCGGTCCGTAATCCGGATCGGCCTTGAGGGCTTTCCGGTAGGCCGCAATCGCCGCCGCCTTCTGATCGATACGTGCCTGAGTGTCGGCAAAAAGCGACAAGACCGCCGGCGTATCGGGCAGAAGCTCCACCAGCCGTCTGGCTGGGGCAGAGGCTTCCTCGGGCTTGTCTTCTTTCAGCAACACGCTGGCAAGACCATATAGGGCATTGCGATTGTCGGGCGAAAGGGCGAGCACATCTGCAAAATTTTGCTGGGCATTCACCGTATCGCCGAGCAGCAGCTGGCAATTGCCTAGGCTGGCGCGCGCATTCAAATGATCGGGTTCGGCAAAGACAATCCGGCGCAGCTGCGATTGTGCTTCGTCCAGATACCCGGTTTGAAGAAGGGCGGATGCCGTTCTATAGGCAATTTCCGTGTCGTCGGGAGAAAGTTCCTGCGCCTTGAGATAAGATACCAACGCCCTGTCGAGATTGCCGGAATTCTCCAGAGCAATGGCTTCTTCGAACGCTTTACGGGCGGCTGCGGTCATCTGGGTCGTTTTTCCTAAAAGCACCTGCCTGCAGCTTGTCTCACCGGAGACGAAGCAGGGGGCTTATGGTTAACCTAAGGAGCGGGTGGGCCCCGGTCAAAAGCGAAATTCAGCCGTACACAGCTTGTCCGCCGGAAACGTCCGTCAGCCAAACTTAGGCCACAGGAATGCCATGGAAGCGACTACGCTGGTAAAATATTGTGCGGGACAGCAACTGGTGTGAAATTCGGGTTCAATTTACTGAAAAGACCGGTTAAAAGCTGGCCATGACCCACCATCAGCGCCTCCTTATCATCGACTTCGGCTCCCAGGTCACGCAGCTCATCGCGCGGCGCCTGCGCGAGTTGAACGTTTATTGCGAAATTCACCCCTATCAGAACGTCACCGACGCATTTCTGGCCGACTTCGCGCCAAAGGCGGTGATCTTCTCGGGAGGTCCGGATTCGGTTACGCGAGCCGGTTCACCGCGTCCGCCGGAAAGCGTCTACGCAATGGGCGTTCCGATCCTGGGGATCTGCTACGGCCAACAGGTCATGATGCAGCAGCTGGGCGGGCAGGTCGACGGCGGCAAGATCTCCGGCGGTGGCGGAACGGCGGAATTCGGCAGGGCCTTTGTGACACCTGCCGAAAGCAAGATTTCTTTGCTCGATGGTTGGTTCGCGGACGGAAAAGAGCAGGTCTGGATGAGCCACGGCGACCATGTCAGCCAGATCGCTCCAGGCTTCGAGGTTTTTGGAACCTCCCCGAACGCGCCTTTCGCGATTACGGCAGACAAGGCGAAAAACTTCTACGCCGTTCAGTTCCATCCGGAAGTGCATCACACGCCGAACGGCAAGAAGATTTATGAAAATTTTGTCCGCCTGGCCGGCTTTTCCGGTGACTGGACCATGGGCGCCTACAAGGATGACGCCATTGCCAGGATCCGTGAACAGGTTGGCGACAAGAAAGTCATTTGCGGTCTGTCCGGCGGTGTCGACAGTTCCGTTGCCGCTGTCCTGATCCACGAGGCGATCGGGGATCAGCTTACATGCGTCTTCGTCGACCACGGCTTGTTGCGCCTGAATGAGGCCGATGAAGTGGTCTCCATGTTCCGCGACAACTACAACATTCCCCTGATCCATGCGGACGAAAGCGACCTGTTCCTTGGAGAACTGGACGGCGTTTCCGACCCGGAAACCAAACGCAAGATCATCGGGAAGCTGTTCATCGACGTGTTCCAGAAACACGCTAATGAAATCGAAGGCGCAGATTTCCTAGCTCAAGGCACGCTCTATCCCGACGTCATCGAAAGCGTCAGTTTTTCCGGCGGTCCGTCCGTAACGATCAAGTCGCATCACAACGTCGGCGGTCTGCCGGAAAAGATGGGCCTGAAGCTGGTCGAGCCGCTTCGTGAACTCTTCAAGGATGAGGTGAGGGCGCTTGGTCGAGAACTCGGCTTGCCCGAGACGTTCATCGGCCGTCATCCGTTCCCAGGACCAGGTCTTGCAATCCGTTGTCCGGGCGAAATTACGCGCGATAAACTGGATATCCTGCGCAAGGCGGATGCTGTTTATATCGACCAGATCCGCAAACATGGCCTCTATGACGATATCTGGCAGGCTTTCGTTGCGATCCTGCCCGTACGCACAGTCGGCGTTATGGGCGATGGACGAACCTACGATTATGCCTGCGCTCTGAGAGCAGTAACGTCGGTCGACGGAATGACAGCCGACTACTATCCTTTCACGCATGACTTCCTGGGAGAAACGGCAACCCGCATCATCAACGAGGTACAGGGCATCAACCGGGTAACCTACGACATCACGTCAAAACCTCCCGGCACGATTGAATGGGAATAAAAGCGGGCAAGCCGGATCGCACAGGTCCGGCTCCGCAGGCAAGACGTATCCATAGAGTTGGATGGGGGGCGGCAAGGCCCACCAGGCGCCGCAAGAATTGACGTAAATTTGGACTGAAGCTGGAAGACACCCGTGAATTGAAAAGGGTGGTCGTTTTCCACAACTCGCTCTTTAACCGTGAGCCATCTACAGGTAGCGGTTGTTTGACTGAATACCTGTAGGCGTTCAACGTTTGATGAACCAGACCAACGCCGAGCAAATCCCTTTTTCAGGCGCAGGACAGGAAGATAAATAGTGAGTATATTTACTAAAATTATTGCTGGATATGAAGGTGATGGCTTCAGCCTAGGGAAAATTGCAAGAAAAAGAAGAGTTAAAAACTTTTGCGACCTTATTGAAAAGGTGTTCAACCAAAAGGGATCGGTAAAAATTCTCGATATCGGTGGAACCGTTCAATACTGGAAGATAATCGACGAAGAATTTCTTGATCGAAACAAGGTACAGATAACGCTTCTCAATCTACCGGAGTCGCAGGCGTTTGAGGCTGTTGGCAGATTTGATTTTCTGACTGGAGACGCAACGGATGACATCTGGAGCCAGTTGAACCAGCAGGACTTCGACCTGATACATTCAAATTCAGTGATCGAACATGTGGGTGATTGGGCCCAAATGAGGAAGTTTGCGTCAAATATCAAAAAATTCCATGGCGGATATTTTGTTCAGACTCCCAATTTCTGGTTTCCTGTTGAACCGCACTGCTTGACGCTCTTTTTTCATTGGTTGCCGAAACCGCTCAGGGTCTGGCTTGTTACCCGCTTTTCACTAGGGCACTGGCCAAAAGGCGCTAACACGGACGAAGCCGTCGAAATTGTCGAAAGTGCTCGTCTGTTGAGCAAAGCCATGTACCAGGCGCTTTTTGATGACGCGTTGATCAAAAAAGAAAAGATACTGTTTTTGACCAAATCCTTCATGGCTGTCAGGCAGGACGGTGACAAGGTCTCGTCCTGACACGAAAGGCTGTCCGCAGGCGCCTTTCGATGCGGAAAATAGGCAACTCCCTTAAGTGGGCGCCGTGATTGAGCAGGCTTGGCACTTGTGACAGTTTTTTGAGTTTGGACCTGAATGAACACAGCGCGGCATCCAGATCTGACAGCAGACTGCGCATCGTGCGCTGCGCTTTGCTGCGTTGTTTTTGCGTTTGATCAGTCCGAGTCCTTCGGCATCGACAAGGCAGCAGGCGAGGTTTGTCCAAACCTGGATTGTAACGGTAGCTGCAGCATTTTTGACGACAGGTCCCGACTCGGGTTCAGCGGCTGCATTGCCTATGATTGTCATGGGGCAGGCCAGGTGGTGACACAAGAAGTGTTTGATGGGCGCTCCTGGCGGGATGATCCCGGGCTAATGACGCGGATGGGCGACGCGCTCTCGGTCCTTCGTCAAATTCATGAAAAGTTGCTGCTGTTGTCAGCCGCCGAAAAACTCCCTCTTGGCAAATCGGAACAACTGGAACTTTCGGAGCTCCAGCTTCAGCTTGCTCCTCAAACGGAATGGACCGAAGCAAGACTGAGGGAATTTCCGTTGGTCGAAGCCTCGCGTCAGGTCTCAGATTTCCTCACTGGCCTTCGTCGGCATATCAACATACCGCGTTGAAGAAACGCCAAAGGGTTTTTCCGGCGCATTCAATCATCGCTTCATCGACGAACAGGCGCGCACCAAACATGCAGTGGGCGGGCGACCTGAAGCCGGCGACAGCCTTAATGGGATCATGAAAGAGCATCATGCCTTGGCGCTGGTCCAGCGGTTCAATTGAGACCGCGCACTTCTTCCCAAACACGGTGCGATCTAGGGTCAACTTTCATCCAGCCCCCAGATTGCCAGGAATGCCGCTGTTTCAGCCTCCCGAAAGTTGGGCTGTCAGCGCTTCCTGATCTTGCCAGCGCCTCATCGACCAGGAAGCGCCTCACTTGGTTTGTCATACTGCATGATTCCGCAGAACAGACACCTCCTTCAGCCTAGGCACTGTGGCTGATCGTCCGGACGTCACGAGCGAACACGTCGACGTCCAGCGGGTCGATGTAGATGTGACCCGTGGAGGCACATGCCATCCGCTATTCCTTAAGCTCAAGGGCGGCAGCCTGCTCCTCGGCCAGCATCTGTTCATGATGTTCCTTTGCCTGAACTTCGATGAACAGACGTGTCACCGCAGGCATTTCCATCTTGATGGTTCTTTCCAGGGAATAGATCGTTTCTTCCACAGTCCCTGCTGTCACTTCGTCAATGAAGTCGACGGAAAGTGCGAGCAGGATATCCTGGGGCCCGCGATGCAATGTCCGAATTTCATTCAGGTTATTGATGGCAGCAGTCGCGTCGATGATGGCTTCTATCTTTGCGATAATTTCCGGCGACGCGCCTTCGCCAATCAGCAGTCCCTTGGTTTCATAGGCAAGCAGGGTAGCTGTTCCCCCGAGGATGACGCCGATCAGGATTGAAGCAACACCGTCCAGCCAGGGGAGGCCCAGAAACTGCACACCGAGCAATCCGACAAATGCGACGACCAGACCGAGCATGGCAGCGGAATCTTCAAACAGGACGGTGAAGACAGTTGGGTCCTTGCTGTCCTGGACGGCAGAAAAGATGGACTTCTTTCCCCGCGCCTTGTCGAATTCCTTGAACGCAATCCACCAGGCCGTGGCCTCGAAAATCATCGCAAGTGCCAGAACGATGTAAGCAACGTAAGGATCGGACACAGGATGAGGATGCAGGACCTTCTGGATTCCTTCGTAAATAGAGACACCGGCACCGACGGCAAAAATTAGGATCGCAACGACAAAGGACCAGAAATAGAGTTCGGCTCCGTAACCGAAGGGGTGTCTCTTGTCTGCCGGCTGCTTGGCTTTCTTCAGGCCATAGAGAAGCAGGCCCTGGTTGCCGGTATCGACGAGAGAGTGGATACCCTCCGACAGCATCGCCGAAGAACCGGTGTAGGCTGCCGCCGCAAACTTCGTTATGGCGATCAGGGAGTTGCCCGCAAGGGCCGCGAATATCACTTTTCTGGATCCATGGCCTGCCATGCTTGCCCTTTCCGGTCGGCTTGTTCCTGTCTCTTTGCACCGCAGCCTATGACGCATTCGTGACTTTGTTCAAGCACGCTGCATTGCAAGGATACCCCCGCATACGCCAAGGGAGACTTGTTTCATGATTGTCAGAAATTCGGCAGTGGTTGCGCTGTTTGTGGTCCTGTCAGGGTATGGACTGAATGGGTCCATTGCGGGCGAGGTGGAGATAGTCACGGCAAAGGCAAGCAGCTCCACAAGAGGATGGACCTTCTCAGTAACCCTCAAACATGACGACACAGGTTGGGATCATTATGCGGATCTCTGGCAGGTCTATACGCCAGAGGGACACCTGCTCGGCGAGCGGGTTCTTCTCCACCCGCATGTTGACGAACAACCCTTCACGCGCTCGCTTTCAGGCGTCAAGATCCCTGAAACCGTTTCGCAAGTCGTAATTCGGGCGCGAGACACGGTGCATGGCGTCTCTTCACAAGAATACAAGCTGGACTTGACGCGCTGAAGCGGTTTCAGGTGCGGATGAAAGCCAGCACGCCGTCTGCCACAAACTGAACGGAGAGCGCGGCAAGAAGCACCCCCAGCAGGCGGGTAATCACCAGTTGCGCGGTCTCCCCCAAAAGCCTTTCGATCTTGTCGGCCAGCAGAAACGCACCCATGCAACTCAACAGAATAATCGCGATGACGGCGCCCAGCCCTGCATAAGCAAGCGTGTCCGGGGCCTGGCTGGACAGCAGAATGATTGCCGAAATTGCGGCTGGTCCGGAGATCAGGGGGATCGCCAACGGAAAGATAGCCAGTTCGTTCAGCGTTCCGTGATGCGTTTCAGATTCCATCGCCTTTTCGGCGGTCTCGGTTTTGCGGGCCTGACGTTTGCCGAAAATCATCTCGATGGCGATCAGGAACAAGAGGATGCCGCCGGCAACTCGGAAGGCCGACACGGATATTCCGAGAACATTGAGCACCGTCTGTCCCGACGCATAGAAAATCAGAAGAATGCCAGCAGCCGTGATGGTTGCCCGAACGGCGACTTTGCGCCTGTCGTGCTTGCTCATTCCCGCCGTGATTGCCAGAAACATCGGGGCCAAACCAACCGGATCGATGGTGACGAATAGCGTCGCGAAGGCATTGATGTAGTAGTCCAGCATATCGATTCCCGGGCCGGTTTTTCAGGTGCTTTTGCCACCTTACTATAGTGCTTTGCGGGGTCCGCAGACCTTGTCCGGCGAAATGATTTTCAATCCCTGTGTATATTTCTCGTAACACATTGAAAGTTAGACCTTATTACTTTGGCGGAAAAGCTCCGGGAATTTGGAGCGGCGTCTTGAATCGGATATAAAAGGAGCAGCAATAACAATGAAATGAGTGTCTTCCTTGGCTGACCAGGACAATAGCACGCCCACTGACGGTCTTCCGTCCGATATCAAACCGGTCTCCATCGTCGATGAAATGAAGCGCAGCTATCTCGATTACGCGATGAGCGTGATCGTTTCGCGTGCGCTGCCTGACGTCCGCGACGGCCTCAAACCGGTTCACCGGCGCATTCTCTACTCGATGCACGAGAACGGCTACGAGTGGAACAAGCCCTATCGCAAGTCCGCCCGCGTGGTCGGTGACGTGATGGGGAAATATCACCCGCACGGCGACAGCGCGATTTACGATGCTCTCGTGCGGATGGCGCAGAATTTCTCGCTGCGGCTGCCGCTTATCGACGGGCAGGGCAACTTTGGGTCCATCGACGGCGACCCGGCCGCGGCCATGCGTTATACCGAGTGCCGGCTGCAAAAAGTCGCCCACAAGTTGCTGGACGATATCGACAAGGAAACGGTCGACTTTCAGGAGAACTACGATAACTCCGAAAGCGAACCTGTTGTTCTTCCTGCCAAGTTCCCGAATCTTCTTGTCAACGGGGCCGGCGGTATTGCGGTCGGCATGGCCACCAACATCCCGCCGCATAACCTGGGCGAAGTCATCGACGCCGCCATTGCCGTGATGGAAAATCCGGCGATGTCGCTTGAAGAGCTGATGCAGATCGTCCCTGGTCCGGACTTTCCGACAGGTGGCATGATCCTGGGTCGGTCTGGCATTCGCAGTGCTTATGAGACTGCCCGCGGATCCATCGTCATGCGGGCAAAGGTCGATGTCGAGGAAGTGCGCAAGGACCGCACCGCCCTGATCGTTACGGAGATCCCGTATCAGGTCAACAAATCGACCATGATCGAAAAGATTGCCGAACTGGTGCGCGACAAACGTATCGAAGGCATCTCCGACATCCGCGATGAAAGCGACCGCTCTGGCATGCGTGTCGTGATTGAACTGAAGCGTGATGCGGTTCCGGACGTGATCCTGAACCAGCTTTACCGGTTCAGCCAGTTGCAGACGTCCTTCGGCGCGAACATCGTTGCGCTGAACGGTGGCAAGCCGGAGCAGATGACCCTCTCCGACATGCTGCGCGCCTTCGTAGCGTTCCGTGAGGAAGTGATCCAGCGGCGCACCCGTTACCTTCTGAAAAAGGCGCGTGACAGGGCCCACATCTTGGTCGGTCTGGGTATCGCAGTTGCCAATATTGATGAAGTCATCAAGCTGATCCGTGCGGCACCGGACCCTGCGACGGCCAGAGCGCAGCTCATGGAGCGCAACTGGCCGGCAAAGGATGTGGAATCGCTCATTCTTCTGATCGACGACCCGCGCCACATGGTGCAGGACGACGGCACCTACAAACTGTCTGAAGAACAGGCGCGAGCTATTCTTGAACTGCGTCTGCAGCGTCTGACGGCGATGGGCCGCGACGAAATCGAGGAAGAACTCAACAAGATCGGTGCGGAAATTTCCGACTATCTCGACATCCTGCGCTCACGGGCCAGGATCCAGGAGATCGTCCGCGACGAAATGCTTGAAATCAAGCAAGAGTTCGCCACGCCACGCAAAACGGAAATTATCGAAGGTGGCGCCGACTTCGATGAAGAAGACCTGATCCAGCGCGAAGACATGGTCGTGACGGTCTCTCACGGCGGATACATCAAGCGTGTACCGCTGGCCACCTACCGGGCACAGCGGCGGGGTGGCAAGGGCCGGTCCGGCATGGCGACCAAGGACGAGGATTTCGTCACCCGGCTGTTCGTTGCCAACACCCACACGCCGGTTCTGTTCTTCTCGTCGCGCGGCATCTGTTACAAGATGAAGGTATGGCGTCTACCGCTCGGCGGACCTACCTCGCGCGGAAAGGCATTGATCAACCTGCTGCCGCTTGAGCAGGGCGAGCAGATCACCTCAATTCTTCCGTTGCCGGAGGACGAGGACAGCTGGGCAAACCTGGATGTGATGTTCGCCACCATTCGGGGCACCATCCGCCGCAACAAACTGTCCGATTTCGTCAACATCAACCGGAACGGCAAGATTGCCATGAAGCTGGAAGAGGGCGATGGCATTGTCGGCGTCGACACCTGTTCCGAACATGACGATGTGATGCTCACGACCAACTTCGGTCAATGTATCCGCTTCCCCGTCACCGATGTTCGCGTGTTCGCTGGCCGTAATTCCGTCGGGGTGCGCGGGATCCGTCTTGCCGATGAGGACCGTGTGATCTCCATGCAGATCCTGCACCACATCGATGTGAGCGCGGAAGAGCGCGCAGCCTATCTGAAACTTTCCCGGGCGATGCGCGGTGAAGCGGATGAAAACGGCAATGGCGCAGATGAAGAAGGCGTTGTCGCCGGTGAGCTGCCGCAGGAACGCTACGCACAGATGAGCGCGGCTGAACAGATCATCCTGACCATTTCGGAAAACGGCTACGGAAAGCGGACCTCTTCGTTCGAATACAGGGTCACGGGCCGAGGCGGAAAAGGCATCACGGCCATGGCCGTCAACAGCCGGAATGGCGGTCTGGTATCGTCCTTCCCCGTTGAAGACGGCCACCAGATCATGCTGGTCACGGATGGCGGTCAGCTGATCCGCTGTCCGGTGCACGGTATCCGCATCGCCGGCCGAGCAACGCAGGGGGTTATCGTCTTCAAGACGGCAGCCGACGAAAAGGTTGTTGCGGTCGAAGGGATCTCCGAAGCCGACGAGGAAGATGTTCTCGAAGATGGCCTGGAAGGAGACAGCGAGGGCTCTGCTGCCCCAGGCGAAGAGAAGGATGCCGGTACCGACACGGCTGAAGGAGATGACACACCTCCTGAAGCCTGATCTCTGATTGGCTAACCTTTAAACGACAACAGCGGCCAGGGTGGAACCTGAGCCGCTGTTTGCCGTTACGGGGAAGGGAGGTCTGAGGCGAAACTCAGTTGGCCACGGGATAACGCGCCAGAATGGTCTCGTTGACAGTCGGCGCGCTTCTTTCGACTGTAACAAAGGAAACATTGCGAACGCTAGTGGCACCAGTCAGGGCCGCAGCACAATCTTCGCTCCAGGCGCCCCAGGCTTGGGATTCGCAAACTTTCGTGGCGGGAACCTGCACCGCGCGGTCTGATTTGGTGCTTGCAAGCCCCTGCGTTGCCATGCTGGTCAGACCTTGCGCCTGGGATGCGTTGCCCGGGTACATGGTCATCATGCCCGCCCCAATCATGGTAAGCAAAGCCAGAACGAAAATGGCTGCCATCTTGAAATGGCCGGCCGGATCGATTGCCTTGGCCGGAAATGAAAACGGGCGCAGCGCGATTGCGGTTGCGGTCCTGTCGATTGTGGTAGTGCTCCTCATGGTGCTGGCTCCTGCTCACGCCAATTGATTTCGATGGAGCCAACATTACCCAAGCCTGCATAGAGAGATGTGACGACCGTCACACATTGTCAGTTACTGGCAAAAGTCTCGTTCGGGTCTGCGTTCCACTTGTTAGGCCGAAGCAGGCAGAGTAAGGAAGGGGCCATGAATCGTATTGCGCTTTATCCAGGATCCTTTGATCCTGTCACAAACGGCCACATGGATATATTGCGCCAGTCGCTTGCGCTGGCAGACAAGGTTGTGGTTGCCATTGGCGTCCATCCCGGCAAGACACCCCTGTTTTCCTTCAAGGAACGGGTCGAACTGATCCACGCATCCGCAAGGTCCGAGTTCACAGCAGACGAAGCTGATAGGATTGATGTCATTGCGTTCGACGATCTGGTGATCGAGACAGCAAGACAGCAGAAGGCTGCCTATCTGGTTCGCGGCCTGCGGGATGGCACCGATCTTGACTACGAAATGCAGATGGCCGGCATGAACGGCACGCTGGAGCCGGACATTCGAACGGTATTTCTTCCTGCATCCCCGACGGTGCGCCACATCACGGCCACCTTGGTGCGTCAAATCGCAAAGATGGGCGGTGAAATTTCCGCTTTTGTTCCGGAACCGGTAGCCGAACCATTACGGCTGCGGGCAACTACCGGCGCATGAACCGAAGCCAAGCTCTAGACCTGAACCTTAGGAGTCTCCAGTGTCGCGCTTTTTTGCAGTTTTTGCCATTCTGGCATCGCTCTTGATCCTGCCGTCAGCTGTTAACGCCCAGGCAAATGATCCTGAAAACACTCTTTATCTCGACCTGAAAGACGGTCGGGTCGTCATCCAATTGCGCCCGGATCTTGCACCGGCGCACGTCGAGCGCATCAAGAAGCTTGCCCGCGAAGGGTTTTACGACGGTATCGTCTTTCACCGCGTGATCGACGGATTCATGGCACAGACCGGTGACCCCACCGGCACAGGCACTGGCCGCTCCGACGAGCCCAACCTGAAAGCCGAATTTTCCGACGCGCCGTTCAAGCGTGGCACGCTCGGCATGGCCCGGTCTGCCAGCCCGGATAGCGCAAATTCGCAGTTCTTCATCATGTTCGCGGACGGTGATTGGCTGAACGGTCAGTACACTGTATTCGGTGAAGTCGTCGATGGCATGGAATACGTCGACAACATCAAGCGTGGCGAACCGCCGGCGAACCCAGACAAGATCATCAAGATGCAAGTCGCTGCAGACGCACAATAAGCATCTGGCCTCACAGATTTCAAAGACACTTAAGGAGATACTCGATGGCTGATATCAAAGACGCCGAAAACACCCTTCTCATGGAAACCAGCCAGGGTCCGGTCGTGATCGAGATGAAACCCGATCTTGCACCAACCCATGTCGCCCGCATCAAGGAACTGGTTCGCGAAGGCTTCTATGACGGTGTCGTCTTTCACCGCGTGATCGACGGCTTCATGGCCCAGACCGGTTGCCCGCAGGGAACCGGCACCGGCGGTTCCGGCAAGAAGCTGAAAGCGGAGTTCAGCAACGAAAAGCACGTGCGTGGCACCTGTTCCATGGCCCGTGCCATGGACCCGAACTCCGGCGACAGCCAGTTCTTCATTTGCTTCACCGACGCACCCTGGCTTGACGGTCAATACACCGTTTGGGGCAAAGTCATCGAAGGCATGGACAATGTCGACAAGATCAAACGTGGTGAGCCGGTGTCCAATCCGGACAACATCGCGTCCCTGAAGGTGGCGGCTGACGCAGCCTGAGCCTGCTGAAAATCATTGGTCTTGAGGCAGCGCGGGCAAACACCCGCGCTGTTTTGTTTTGGATCAGGCTCCAGATGGTTGACCTGCTTCTCCGTCACCAGTAAGAGCCGCTTACAGTATGTGCGGTTACCGGTCGAAACGGATCTGGCGCTGCATCCTGAAGCTTTCCAGATATTTGGCAGTAGCAAAACGCCATGCGCGTCGACCAATTCGATTTTGAGCTCCCAAACGAACGGATCGCCCTGCGTCCCGCCCGACCGCGCGATTCTGCCCGCATGCTTGTTGTGCGACCAGATCAGCAACCGCAGCTATCTGACGCCGGGGTTCGTGAACTGCCGCAACTGCTGGAACCTGGCGATGCGTTGGTCTTCAACGACACCAGGGTAATCCCGGCGCAACTCGAAGGAACGCGCCTGCGTGGTGAAATTAGCGCAGGCATTGGTGCGACGCTTCACATGCGTGCAGGACCCGACCGCTGGAAGGCTTTTGTCAGGCCGGCAAAGAAGCTCCAGGTCGGCGATACAGTGCTGTTCGAAGGATTCGGTACCCGGTTGACGGCGGACGTGACTGAAAAAGGCGACAGCGGCGAAGTGCTGCTGACATTCGACCGTTCCGGCCCTGACCTCGACGTAGCCATAGCTTCTGTCGGACACATACCCTTGCCACCCTATATCGCGCAAAAGCGTGGTGAGGACGACCAGGATCGCAAGGACTACCAGACGATATTTGCCGAGAAGGACGGTGCGGTTGCCGCGCCGACGGCGGGGCTTCATTTTACACCGGAATTGCTGCAGGCCTTGAGCGATCGCGGTATTGAGCAACACCGCGTAACGCTGCATGTCGGCGCGGGCACCTTCCTGCCGGTGAAGGCGGAAGACACGTCCGAACACAAGATGCACGCCGAATGGGGCGAAATCTCCGAAGAGACCGCCGCGGCCCTCCTGGCTGTCAAGGCGCGGGGAAACAAGGTCGTCAGCGTCGGCACCACATCCCTGCGTATCCTTGAAAGCTCAGCCCAGAAAACCGGTGCCATTGCCGCATTTGCCGGTGAAACGTCGATTTTCATCACGCCGGGCTACCGTTTCAGGGCAATCGATGCGTTGATGACCAACTTCCACCTTCCGCGCTCCACGCTCTTCATGCTGGTGTCGGCTCTTTCGGGCCTGGACACAATGCGTGAGGCCTATGCACACGCGATCTCGCAGGAATATCGTTTTTACAGCTACGGCGACGCTTCACTGCTGTTTCCGCAGGAAGGGGCTCTCTGAGGACCGAACATGACTGAAGAAACCGGCAAGACATTCGGCTTCAAGCTTATCACGACCGACGGTGCGGCTCGGCGAGGTGAGATCACCACACCTCACGGCGTCGTCCGCACGCCTGCTTTCATGCCGGTCGGCACCCAGGCGACTGTAAAGGCGATGTACCCGGAACAGGTACGTGAAACGGGGGCCGACGTCGTTCTCGGAAATACCTATCACCTGATGCTGCGTCCAACCGCGGAACGGGTTGCGAAACTTGGCGGGCTCCACACCTTCATGAACTGGCCGCACACGATCCTGACCGATAGCGGCGGGTTCCAGGTGATGTCACTTGCGCAACTTCGCAAGCTGGATGAAGACGGGGTGCGCTTCCAAAGCCATATCGATGGTCAGAAGTACCATCTGACGCCGGAACGTTCTGTCGAGATCCAGGGACTGCTCGGGTCAGACATTCAGATGCAGCTGGATGAGTGCATCAAATTGCCGAGCCCGCGTGAAGAAGTCCAAAGAGCGATGGAATTGTCGCTCAGATGGGCAGAGCGTTCCCGCACCCAGTTCGAAGCCATGGGCGGGCCTGGCAAGGGGCAGGGGCTATATGGCATCGTTCAGGGCGGCGACCAGTCGGATCTTCGGATTCGGTCTGCGGAAGAGCTCGGCAAGATGCCGTTTGAAGGTTACTCGGTCGGCGGACTGGCGGTTGGAGAGCCGCAAGACGTCATGCTGAGCATGCTCGACATCACCACACCGGTGATGCCGGTGGACAAACCCCGTTACCTGATGGGTGTCGGAACACCGGACGATCTTCTGGAAAGTGTGAAGCGCGGCATTGATCAATTCGATTGCGTGATGCCGACGAGAGCCGGACGTCACGGTCTGGCTTATACCCGCTATGGCAAGGTCAATCTGAAGAATGCCCGCCACCAGGAAGACCCCCGTCCGCTGGATGAGGCAAATGCCTGTCCCGCAACAAGCGTCTACAGCCGCGCCTATCTGCACCATCTTGTTCGCACAGGGGAAGGGCTGGGCGGCATGCTGCTTACCTGGAACAACATTGCCTACTACCAGTTCCTGATGCAGGGCATGCGCGATGCGATCGAGAACGGGCGCTTCGAGGACTTCTATGCCAAAACAAAGGAAGACTGGTCGCGCGGAGATATCGCGGCGCTGTAACCCCGCACAGTCAATCTTGGCTCCGGCAGAAACAGACTAGGCGGAAAACCCATCCGCTGTTGTCAGGTAGCAGCCGGAAATTTTCCACGTACCGTCTTCCTGCTGCTCGAAGCTATAGAGCGCCAGCCAATTCTTGCCTTTTGGACCTGTCACATAGACTTCCTGTGTCGGCCCTAGCTTGGTCATTTTCGATCGGCCGAACGTGACGCTTTTAGGCTTATAGACCGGTTGATAGCCTTGACGCACCATTTCCATGAAGAACTCAGGCGTCTGGAATCTCTGTTGCAAGGAACTTGTAGCAAAAGAGAAGGCCGCCTGGGCATTTCCCTTTGCAAAGGCACTCATCTGATTTTTGATGATGTTGTGAAAGGCACTGCTGTCGAGGCTGTCCTCGGCACGGACTGACCCGGAGGCCAGCAAGGCACTGACGCCGGCAACCGCCACCATCTTCCAGAAACGAGCATGAGCCATGTTCGGTGTCTCCTTTCCTGAAACCCGATAAGTATACGGCTCAAAACCCTTTTCAGATTGCTAAAATACCAGCAATCCTCTGCGGTAATTATCAGCAAGCTGAAGCATTTGGAGGCAGGTTCCTGTCGTCGTTTCCAGACGGTGCGTGGTGGTCTGCGCTTCGTCCAAGAGAAAAGTTCTGTAAAATCAAAGACGCCAAAGCCGAATTCCATCCGGACACGTTGACCGGTCGAGCAGTGCGGGAATATCAGCAACAAGACCGCGCTCGTTTTTCAGGACATCCTTCAACACCTGCCACCCCGTGCCATCATGGAAAAAATGCTGATGCGGGACAGCCAGAACGGCGACGTCTGCAGCGGCAAGTTCATCGGCAGGAGTCAGAGTGATTCCGTATTCTGCGGTTACCTCATCAGGATGCGCGAGCGGGTCGCAGACCTGAACGCTTGCGCCGAACTTCTCCAACTCCCGGATGAGATCGACAACCTTGGAATTGCGCGTGTCGGGCACATTTGCCTTGTAGGTGATGCCGAGAACAACGACCTTTGGCGGCATGGGCATGCCGAGCTTTACGCTTTCCTGAAAAATCTTGCCGGCAATGAACGCCGGCATTGCCTCGTTGGTCCCGCGACCAGCCAGAATGACCTGAGGTGTCATGCCGATTTCATGCGCCTTGTGCGTCAGGTAATAGGGATCAACACCGATGCAGTGACCACCGACCAATCCCGGCTGAAATGGCAGGAAGTTCCACTTGGTTGAAGAGCCCTCCAGCACATCCCTTGTGTCGATGCCCATCTGGTCAAACAGCATCGCCAGTTCGTTCATGAGAGCGATATTGAGATCGCGCTGCGTGTTCTCGATGACTTTCGCCGCTTCCGCCACCCGAATCGACGGCGCAAGATGAATTCCGGCCGTTACGACTGCACCATAGAGTTTGGCGAGCGTATCTGCCGCTTCCGGGCTTGAGCCCGAAACGATTTTGGTGATGTCCGCAAATCCGCGTTCGGTGTCGCCCGGGTTGATCCGTTCCGGAGAATAGCCAACAGCGAAGTCCCTTCCGAGGGTCAGCCCCGATTGTTGCTCCAGAATTGGAACGGCAACTTCCTCGGTTGCCCCTGGGTAGACGGTCGATTCAAAAACAACGATGGCGCCGGATTTCAGGTTGCGGCCAACAGTTGCTGCTGCGCTCCTGAAAGGCGACAGGTCGGGCCGCTTTGCATGGTCAACCGGTGTCGGCACAGCCACGATCAGAACATCCCGGTCGTTCAGATCGGTTTCCTGGCTGGAGAAAACGAGCGTTTCCTGCCGCAAATCAGCTTGCCCGACGGAGGCCGTGCTGTCGCATCCGCTGCGTAATTCGCTTAGCCGGTTTTCGTTGATATCAAACCCGAGAACATCAAACCCCTTCGCGGCGAAGGCGGTTGCGACCGGCAAACCGACATAGCCAAGACCGATGACTGCGATCCTGGTGGCGTAAATGGAGTTGTCGTGCATAAGGCATCCGGGATTGGTGCGAACGAAATAGGCCGGGTCTGCGCAAGACCCGGCCCACTCCTAAAGGCTTCTGGCGAACCTTTTCAAGTCCGCAGTGAAGACGGTCGCGGTTTATTCTGCGGCCAACGGTTTGCGGATCATCTCTTCCATGAACGGAACCAGTTCCCGAGCCAGTTTTGGATCGTCCATGCCGAATGCGATATTGGCGCTCAGGAAACCGGCCTTGTTGCCGCAATCATAGCTTCGACCTGCAAATTTGAGCGACGCGAAGTGTTGTTCCTTCATCAATGCAAGCATGCTGTCGGTCAGCTGGATCTCGCCGCCTGCACCCTTGCCTTGATTGGACAGAAGATCGAAAATCTGCGGCTGCAGAATGTACCGCCCCGTGATCATCAAATTGGACGGGGCCGTACCGGGGGCAGGTTTCTCGACCATGTTGGAGATCTTGTGAGCGTTGTCTCCGATTTCTCCGGCAAGTTCCACGATGCCGTATTGGTCGGTCTGATCTTCCGGAATCTCTTCCACGGCTATGATGTTGCCACCAACATTTTCATAAAGATCGACCATCTGCTTGAGGCAGCTTACCTGGGACTTGATGATCACGTCCGGCAGCAGGATGGCAAAGGGTTCCTCGCCAATGATATCGCGCGCGCACCAGATCGCGTGGCCGAGGCCGAGTGGAGCCTGCTGGCGGGTAAAGGAGGTTGAGCCGGGAACAGGCCGGTGCTTTTCAAGCAATTCCAGCGCCGCCGTCTTGTTTCTCGCCTTGAGCGTATCTTCAAGCTCATAGGCAATGTCGAAATGGTCTTCGATGACGTGTTTGTTTCGCCCTGTAACGAAAACAATATGTTCAATGCCGGCGGCCCGCGCTTCGTCCACCACATACTGGATGATCGGCCGATCGACGATTGTCAGCATTTCCTTGGGGACTGCCTTGGTTGCGGGCAAAAAACGCGTACCAAGACCTGCCACCGGCAGGATCGCTTTGCGAATGGGCTTGTTCATGTCAGGCCTTCCGATTGTCTACAAATACGAACTCAATCGTTTTTTTCACTAATAGTCACAAGAGCCGTCAAACGCACGTTCAATACTCAGTTCGTCCGTTATCTCGACCTTATGCCCCGTACCGCAAGCGACAACCGGACCAGTTGCCTATCGCGGGTTGTGGGCTTGTGAACTGCAATGCTAGCGCAATAACTTCTACAAAGTGATCATATTATGTCGTTGATCGCTTTCACACTTTTAAATCGATTTAAGGTCGAATCGCGTTCCACCAGAGCAATGTTGCGAGGAGAGCAAAAGAGCGCTATGGAACAGCGCAAGTTCCGGTATCGGATCTTTTTCTTGCAATGAGTTGCTGCACACAAGCGACAACCTTACGGCGAATGGTGGAAAATGACCGAGGCAAACCGCGTAGTTTCCGTTGGCAATGTAACTTTCAGCAATGACGCACCTTTCAGCCTCATTGCCGGCCCATGTCAGCTTGAAAGCCGCGAACACGCTCTGGAATGTGCTGCGGCCATCAAGGAAATTGCAGATCGTCTTGGAATCGGCGTCGTTTACAAGACGTCTTACGACAAGGCCAACCGGACATCACTCGCTGGAAAACGTGGAGTCGGCATCAACGAAGCTCTGCCAATTTTCGCGGAAGTGAAAGAAAAATTCGGCATGCCGGTTTTGACCGATGTGCACAGCCCTGAGCAATGCGCACCGGTTGCGGAAATCGTGGACGTTTTGCAAATTCCTGCATTTCTCTGCCGCCAGACTGACCTACTTGTTGCCGCAGCGAAGACTGGACGCGTGATCAATGTCAAGAAAGGCCAGTTTCTGGCGCCTTGGGACATGAAGAATGTTCTGGGCAAGGTAACCGGTTCAGGCAACGCAAACGTGATGTTGACCGAACGCGGAGCCAGCTTCGGTTACAACACGCTGGTCACAGACATGCGCTCACTGCCGATCATGGCACAGACCGGTGCTCCGGTTATTTTTGATGCGACCCATTCGGTTCAGCAACCGGGCGGGCAGGGGGCATCCACCGGTGGTGACCGGACCATGGTGCCTGTTCTTGCCCGCGCGGCCGTCGCTGTTGGCGTTGCCAGTCTTTTCATCGAGACGCACCCCGATCCGGACAACGCTCCGTCGGACGGTCCGAACATGGTGCCGCTCAATCAGCTCGAAGCGTTGCTGGCGCAGTTGAAGGCTCTCGACAACGTCGTCAAGGCCCCGGCCGTCGCCGCAGAATAATTCAATTAAGCCGCGCCTTGTGTGCGGCTTTCTTTTGTGGGGCAAACGCTCCCGGAAAAACCGCCGGTATTCCGGCTTCCGAACGGCCGGAGAATCTCCGGCGAACTTTCAATTCAGGTGCATGCGACAAGGGAGTTCTTTCCATGACCGCCATTATCGATGTCATCGGCCGTCAGATTTTCGACAGCCGTGGTAACCCGACCGTAGAAGTCGACGTTTTCCTGGAGGATGGCTCCTTTGGCCGGGCTGCTGTTCCGTCCGGTGCTTCCACCGGCGCACATGAAGCTGTCGAGCTGCGCGATGGCGGCGACCGTTTCATGGGCAAAGGTGTCCAGAACGCCGTTGACGCTGTCAACGGGGAACTCTTCGAGATCGTTGGCGGTCTGGATGCTGAAGACCAGCTTCAGATTGACCAGGCGATGATCGATCTCGATGGCACCCACAACAAGTCTCGCCTTGGCGCCAACGCGATCCTGGGTGTTTCGCTTGCCGTCGCCCGCGCTGCCGCCCAGGCGTCCGGCCTGCCGCTCTACCGCTATGTTGGCGGCACGTCTGCCCGTACTCTGCCGGTTCCCATGATGAACATCATCAACGGCGGCGCGCATGCAGACAATCCGATCGACTTCCAGGAATTCATGATCATGCCGGTCGGTGCCGAGTCCCTTGGCGATGCCGTACGCATGGGGTCGGAAATTTTCCACACGCTGAAGAAGGCGCTGAGCGCAGCCGGTCACAACACCAATGTTGGCGACGAAGGCGGTTTTGCCCCCAATCTGGAATCCACCGATGCTGCTATCGGCTTCGTCATGAAGGCAATCGAAACTGCCGGCTACAAGCCAGGCGAAGATGTCTTCCTGGCTCTCGATGCAGCTTCGACCGAGTTCTTCAAGGACGGCAAATATCTGCTGGAAGGCGAGGGCAAGACCCTGGCGCCTGAAGAAATGGCGAAATACCTCGCTGACCTCGCATCCCGCTACCCGATCATTTCGATCGAAGATGGCCTTGCAGAAGATGACTGGGACGGCTGGAAAGCAACAACCGACCTTATCGGCAACAAATGCCAGCTGGTCGGGGACGATCTGTTCGTGACCAACTCTGATCGCCTTCGCAAGGGCATCGACCTTGGTGTGGCCAACTCGATCCTGATCAAGGTCAACCAGATCGGAACGCTTTCTGAAACGCTGGACGCGGTTGAGACCGCCCACAAGGCTGCCTACACCGCAGTCATGTCCCACCGCTCGGGCGAAACCGAAGACAGCACCATTGCCGACCTGGCTGTTGCCACCAACTGCGGCCAGATCAAAACCGGTTCGCTGGCGCGTTCCGACCGGCTTGCAAAGTACAACCAGCTTATCCGTATCGAGGAAGAACTGGGCGCACAGGCCGTTTACGCAGGTCGTTCAATCCTGCGCGGCTGATTTCCGTCAGAACTGAAAATCGAAAAAGCCCCGTACTTTCGTGCGGGGCTTTTTTAGGTTTTGACCTCAAGAGGAATTCACTAGTTGGAGATTGCGGCCTGCGGATCGGTTCGTGTTTCTTCCGCGTGGAGAAGTGCCGCAGCAATAGTCTCGGGTTTTTCAGCGCCGGCCAGCACAAACCGGCCGTCTATGATGAAACAGGGCACTCCGGTGATGCCGGACTTGTGCGCATTGGCAATCTGCGCCTCAACCTTGTCGAGATCTGTTTCCGTTCCCAGTAGGTGCTCTACCAGATCGGATTGCATACCCGCTTCCTCGGCAATGCGAACCAGAACCTCTGAGCGCGTAAGGTCTTCCCCGTTCAGGAAGTAAGCCTTGAAGAGCAGCTCAACGACCTCATCCTGCAGATCATCATCACGAGACCAGAGGATCAGCCTGTGACAGTCGAGCGTGTTAGGCGACAAGGTGATGTCTTCAAAGGCAAAGTCTATGCCTTCTTCCTGCCCTGCGGCCCTGATCTGACTGTAGAAAGCTTCCGCCTTGTCCAGGCCGCCAAATTTGTCGCTCAGGTACTGTTTTCGGTCCTTGCCCGATTTGGGCAAGGTCGCGTCGAGCTGGAATGGATGCCAACGAACCAGCACATCGAGTTGGGGAACCGACTTCAGCGCCGCTTCCAGGCGCCTTTTTCCAATGAAGCACCAGGGGCACATCACATCGGATACGACATCGACGGTAAGAGCGGACGGTAAGGTCATCGGACATCCAGAACGTTGGAGATAATTTTATCAGGCTAAAGGCTCTGACAAATATGCCAACCCCAAATTCGCGGCAGTGTTAAGGCAATCACCAAAACATACCGCAGGAACTGCATACCTTCACAGAACAGTGTGCGTAAGGATCGAGCCGATCCGTTTCTGTAACCTGGTTGTGCCGGCTTCATTTTTCAAAACAGCCACCGGCCCGAAGTCCTTCACGAGACAGACGAGATCTTCGTCCCGGCTGGTCGCGTCGGCAATGGACAACAACGTCGTATTGATATCTTCCAGTTCCTCAGGAGACGAAGCGACAATGCCGAAACTTTCCGGTTGAAGCCTCATTTCCCAAAGATCGAGCCCTCGCGCGGCAAGGGCATTGCTGCAGGCTTCCAGATACCTGGTGTACTCTTCCACTCCAAGACCGCCTTGGGTGATTTGCTGGCGCAACCACATGTGACTTTCCGCAAGCACTCTGTCAGCAAGGCGCCGCCGTTTGCCAAACCGGGTCGCGGTGTTCAGGCGTCGGGCCAGGGTGTCCTTTCGGTTTTCTCCAACAAGAACGTCGGAAGCACCATTCCTGAAGAGATGCGCGAGATCTTCCTCACGCTCGCAAACTGCCAGCACCGGCAGTCCGGCAAAGCGGGCATCCCTTCTGATCTGCTGCATGTAATCGACGGCGTCATCAAACGGCGCGTCGATCACAACCGCGTCGAATGCACGCTTCGACATGAATTCGACTGCCATGTTCCCGTCGAAAGCGCCAACAACTTCCACCTTTTCCTCGCTGGCATCTTGCCACTCCAGAAACCGGCCGCTGAGGCCAACCACAAGCAGGCTACTCGTTCCGGAATGATGCGGGGCGCGACCGAAACCCGGAATTCTGCCAAAGATACGTCTGCGAAGTTGTGCCTCGTCTGATCGGAGCAAGGCACGCTGATGAACGCAGATCAGCATCAACAGCACTTCGTCGGGCACCACTCTATCGATGATCGCTGTCGGTTGGAGGCCGTTTGGAAGAATATCATCGCTACCGGTGAGAACGTAAAACGGGACTTCGCTCGCAAGATTTTTGATCTGGGGCAGCAGCCAGGAAAAGAAGTCGTCGCGGTGCTCGCTCTCAAGGCTGCTGATATCGACAACGATCGCGGCTGGCAGAGCCATGGGAAGCATGCTGCGCCGTTCGTACATGTTGACGAGAGAGACGTCTAAATCCTCAGGCGCATCGCCACTGCTGCTTCGCCTCGGGCGCCGTCCGGCATACCAATAAGGGCCGCGCCAGGAAAGCGACGTTTCAACATCCATACGCTATCCCACCTACGCCACGGCAGCAGGCAATCGCTGCGTCCGCATGGTCAGCCGTTCCCGGTTGATCGTTCCATCCGCGTTCCGCGGCAGAGACTGCAAAATCAACACACGATGGGGGATCTTGGCAAGATCCACACCCTCGGCATCCAGATAGGCAAAAAAGGCGCCTGCGTCAGGCACATGCCCGGCCTCTGGTACGAGCGCTGCATACATCCTGGCTCCCAGGAGAGGATCTTCCACAATGAAGGCTGCTGCTTCCCTGATCCCCGGATAACCAGCATAGACCCCATCTATCGTCTCGAGATTTCCAGTACCAAGGGCGTAATGCCCCGGCACTCCGAATCCGGCGATACCGCCATCTGTCAGTTCGACCTTGATGTTGGTGTTCAAAAAACCGGTACCTTCCCAACGAACGCGCCGCTGATCACCGTTGATGGTGCGCCAGCCGACATCGGGAACGATGGGCCCCTTCACCAGAAGCGTTGGAAATTGCTCTTCCACCTCGTCGGTGACCGCAATTTCAAGGAGGGCTGGCCCGCTTTCGCACCCGATTGGCCCACTATGCTTTCCCAGCGCAGTGGCTTTCATTTTTGCCGAAGGACCTCGTGCCTTTGCCACGAGAGCAAACTCGTCAGCGATTTGAAGGTCTACGAGCCGGCGCCTGGCAACAAAAGTTGTCGGGTGAGGCGCCGCAATGTTCCAGGCCGCAAGCAGGGTTGTTTTTGTGTTTTCCAGTTTCCGGTCGAGCGTCTGCGCAAGCGGTCCGGGCGTCATTACGATATCCGCTTGAACCTCGTTTGCATGTGCGGCGAGATTTGCAAGTGATGTCGGGTGATGCAGGTGCAACGTACTGCCGGTCAAAAGCCAGGGCGCAAGTCCTCCGCCAAGGCCGGTCAGACCGCTGAGCGAGTAAGGCAGAACGATCGAGCTGGCATCGCGCACATGGGCTTCCTGCACGATCATTTGCGCGACGGACACCCAGTGATTATGGCAGCGTGTGACAGGTACGTTTTCTTCGCCGCTGCGGCTCCAGCAAATGGTGGCGGTGTGGTCCGCCGGATCTGGGCGCTCACTCGGTGTGAACTTCAACTCGTCACCCATTTCGGCAAGCATCGGACCAAGCTCGATCAAGCCGTCGGGAATATCCTTGCCAAGCCCGAAAATAAACCGCAACGAGAACAGATCCGCTGCAACATCACGTGCGGCAACGCCGACCTGACGCGTTTCGACACGGTCTGCAGCGACAAACCCCTTGGCGCCGATGGAATTCAGGGCTTCCAGAACGTTTTTCTGCCGCCAGTGCAGTGGCAGGGGGGAAATGATCAGATCAGCCCGCAGCGCAGCCAGGATCGCAATGACGGTATCGACCGTGTTGGGGGCCTGAACACCGACAACGTGATCGGATGAAAGGCCAACGGTCGTATAAAACGCCGCAAGCCGGTCGATCTCCCGGTCAGCCTCTGCATAAGTCAGCGCACGTGGGGCGCCGCCGGTCCAGTTGGCCCTGTCCGGAGCATCGACCAGAGCGACCCGGTCGGGGTGTTCAGCGGCTGTCTTTCGGAACATTTCATCAAGCGGCACATCGGACCAGGCTCCGCTTTGATGGTATTCCTCGGACAGGCTTTCAGGCGTGGCTTTCATTTTTTTCTTCGTCCATTGGTCCGATTATTGCGCTTTGGCTGACCACCAGGTGTCGTACTCATGGCCATAAAGCGACTCGTTTTGAGGTGGAACGATCTGCTTCCAGTGAGCAACCCAATCATCTGCGACGTGGTAGAGCGGAACTGCGTAGGCCCCGGAAATCAGGACGCGATCGAATGCGCGAACAGCTGCGATGAAATCATCCCGGCTCCGCGCGCCGACGATCTCGTCGATCATCGCATCGATTGCCGGCTCGTGGGCGCCAACAAAGTTGAAGGAGCCTTCCGCCTCCGCGGCTTTTGACGACCAGCGGCCATATTGCTCGGCACCGGGAGACAGTGAGGCGTACCAGGTGTTGAACACCATATCGAAATCGCGTTTCGTTCTGCGGTCTTCAAACTGGGATGGGTCGACACTGCGCACGCTTGCGTCAATGCCGAGCAACTCCAGCGTCCGAATGTAGGCGAGAGCCAGTTTTTCTTCGTCTTCGTTCTTGGCAAGTATTTCAAAAGAAAGCTGGTTTCCGGTTTCAGCGTGAACGAGTTTCCCGTCCTTCAGCCTGTAACCGGCTTTGCCGAACGCTTCGAGCGCCGCCCGAAGCACCTTCCTGTCCCGCCCGGAACCATCCCCCTGGGCCGGACGCCAGGTGCCGTCCATGACCTCTGGATCCACTGCATCGGGGAAGGGGGCAAGCAGTTCCTTTTCGCGATCGCTCGCCGGGCGGCCGATCGACGACAGCTCAGAATTGTCCCAGTAACCAGCAGTACGCGTATAAAGACCGTAATAAAGGTTACGGTTAACCCACTCGAAATCGAACAGAATGCGCAAAGCCTTGCGCACAGCTGGATCGGAGAATTGGTCTCGACGGGTGTTGAACGCAATGCCCTGCATGGCGGCCGGGATACCGAGCGGAAGTGACCGCTTGAGCACGTCACCATTTTCCACTGCCGGAAAATCGAGGCCGGTTGCCCAGCGGGCCGGATCCCTAAACTGAAGAGCCTGAACCAGGCCCTTTTTGAAGGATTCCTGCAAGGTGGTCTCATCGCGGAAATATTCGATCCTGATTTCATCGAAGTTGTCGAAACCGGCTTTTACAGGCAGATCCTTGGCCCAGTAATCCGGGTTCTTCTCATATACAACCAGCCGGCCCGGCTCGATCGTCTTGAACGTGTAAGGCCCGCTTCCCACCGGCGGGTTTAGAGAGGACTTGTCAAAATTCTCCGCATCTGTGCTGGCCTTTGAGTAGATCGGGGCCAAAGCTATCAGGAGAGGCAATTCGCGATTGTCGCCGTTTTCAAACACCAGCTTCAGCCGGTTGGGTGCGGTCACCTGTTTCTCGGTGATGGCCGCATACCAGTTCCTGTAAGGCGGGCGTCCCTTGTCGCGGATCACGTCCAGAGAAAAGATGACGTCATCTACGGTAACTGGCGTCCCGTCGGAAAACTTGGCATCCGGATTTAGCTCAAATTCGATCCATTCCCGGCTCTCCGGCATGCGCACACGTTGAGCCAGAAGCCCATAAAGCGAAAAAGGTTCCGCATAAGAGCGAACCATCAGGCTTTCCAGAACGTTGTTGCCGAATTCGCGTTCCCGCATGCCACGGGCCGAAGTCCAACCTCCCTGAACAATGAAGGAATTCAGGCTGTCGAAGGTTCCCTGTACACCAAGAGTAATCGTACCGCCTTTGGGCGCATCGGGATTGGCGTAGGGAAATGCTTCGTTTGGACCTAGAGCGGGCGTTCCATGCATGGCGATGGCATGCGTCCAGGGTACGGTTTCTTCATCCGCAATCGCAGGCAGGCAGAAAGAGATGGCGAGCACACAAACGCTCGAGGCCGCCAAACCGATCGCCCGGCCGGCACGAAAAAGAAGACCGGAAACTGTCGAACTACGCATCACCACCGCCGGAGATTCTATTGATTCCCAGCGTTCAGAATAACACACGGTTAACAGGGAAGCGCCCGGGACAAACAACAAACCTCAAGATATTCAGCTCTGAATTGCCCATTGGGCGTGCGTTGCAAATCGGCCACCCTCTCGCCCAAATTAAGTGTCTTACCATGGTTTCACGGTTTGAATGTTGTTACGGGCCTTGCGGTTGGTTCCGGAATGCCCCAGAACAACGCGAAAGTTTCGTACACGCACGATTGAGGACGTTTCGATGACGAGTGTTTTGAAAAGAGGATTGTTCGGATGTGCAGTAGGTGCATTCGTGGCCCTATCTTCTTTTGCTGGTACACCCGCAATCGCCCAGGAGGAAAAAAGCCCATGGACGAAAGCGTGTAACACCAATCCGAACACGCAGAAGCAAATCTGCTTTATTTCGATTGAATTGCGCACCAATACCGGACAGTTCCTGAGCAACATTGCTATTCAGGAAACTGAAGGGGAAGCCCGCAAGAAGCTGCTGGTCGCCGTACCGACCGGCGTTCTGATCCAGCCCGGCGTTCGCATTCAGATCGATGATGGCAAGCCCGTTCAGGGCAAGTACAGCATCTGCGCACCCAACGCCTGCTATGCAGAACTGGCGATTGATGACTCCTTCATCAACACCATGAAGCAGGGCGGCGAAATGATCGTGGCTCCGTATAACCAGCAGGCCAAGGAAATCGTCTTCAAGATGACCCTGATCGGCTTCACCAAGGTATACGACGGCGAGCCCATGAACCTTGCTGAACTGCAAAAGCGTCAGGAAGAGCTGCAGAGCGAATTGCAGAAGCGGGCTGACGAAGCACGTCAGAAGCTGATCGACGCTCAGAAGCAAAGCCAGTAAGAAACTGCGTTTTCAGAATTGAAGAAGGCCGGAACTTTCAAGGTTCCGGCCTTCTTCGTATTTGAACTGCCATGTCAGCAGACAAACCGGATACATCGTCCGTTCAGTGGATCTCCACGCTGCGCGGCAGATAGGACCCGTCGGTCTGTTCCTCGAAAATTTCTTCCACCTGCGGATGGCGCACCGGTTCACCGGTCATGTCTGCTTCCAGGTTCTGTTCGCTGACATAGGCCACATATTCGGTTTCCTCGTTTTCGGCGAGGAGGTGATAAAACGGCTGATCGCGCAGAGGACGCACGTCTTCCGGGATCGCGTTCCACCATTCTTCCGTATTGCTGAAGGTCGGATCGACATCGAAAATAACGCCACGGAAGGGGTAAATCCGGTGCCGGACGACCTGGCCAATTCTGAATTTTGCCGTTCGCATGGTTACTCGTCCGCATACTGCATGCACTGCCGGGATACCGTGTCAGCCCCCGGCGTGCAAGCATTGTAACATTAAACCTTAAATGACGAGCATTGCGAAAGTCTAAAGGCCATAGACCTCCGCGAGTTCCGAATCCTTCGATGCAACCAGTTTTGCAAGATCCACGATCACCTTCGCCTGTTTCCAGGTTGCATCATCCTGCATCTTGCCATCGATCATCACCGCACCGGTGCCGTCAGGCATTGCATCAAGGATTTTGCGCGCGAATGCAACTTCGCCCGGGTCTGGAGAAAAGACCTTTTTGGCGATCTGGATCTGTGTCGGATGCAGGGACCAGGCCCCCAGACACCCCATTAGAAAGGCATTGCGGAACTGGCTTTCGCAAGCGTCTGCGTCGGAAAAATCGCCGAAAGGCCCATAGAAGGGCTTCAGGCCGTAAGACAGGCAGGCATCGACCATCTTGCCGACCGTGTAATGCCACAAATCTTGCTGATAAGCCGTTCGCCCGTTTGCACCGTCGACGTCGGACAGGACCGCGTAGTCCGGGTGGCCGCCGCCGACCCTTGTGGTTTTCATGCCGCGAGATGCTGCGAGATCTGCCGGTCCAAGGCTCATGCCATGCATTCGTGGGCTTGCCGCCGCAATCTCCTCAACGTTCTTCACGCCTTCCGCCGTTTCCAGAATGGCGTGGATCATGATCGGTTTGGAAAATCCGGCCTTGGCTTCCAGCTGCGCCAGCAATTGGTCAAGGTAGTGAATATCCCACGCGCCTTCGACCTTGGGCAGCATCACCACATCAAGCTTTTCACCGACCGCGGGGACGATTTCCAGAAGGTCATCCAAGAACCATGGGCTGTTGAGACAGTTTACCCTGGTCCACAGACCCGTGGTGCCGAAGTCGTTATCCTGTGCGATCTGGATAAAGCCTCTGCGGGCATCCGTCTTGGCATCTGCGGGAATGGCGTCTTCCAGGTTGCCAAGCACGACATCGACGTTCTTGATCAGATCCGGCACCTTGGACCGCATCTTCTCGATATGCGGCGGGACAAAATGGATCATGCGCTCCAGCGAGACGGGAAGCTCACGGAACGGGTCGGGCGCGCCGATGGCGAGCGGCTTGTAGAATGCGCTTGGGGTTTTCATGAAACAGCTGTCCTCCACCAGTTGAAGTCATAGCTATAACGTCAATGTTGCGCTGCAACCATACCCCGAAAGGAGAACAGGCTAATCGTCTTCCAGCCGCGCCGCCGCCGCACGTCGGGCCTGCTTCTGCGCGGACGTTTTTCCCGGAGGCGCCCACTTCTTGTGGATCCACATCCATTGTTCGGGATGTTCGCGGATCCATCCCTCGAAAATCGAATGGATTTGTGCTGTTGCCGCCTCGATATCCGCCTGGCGGTTGTCCGTTACGGGCACTTCGACAGCCTGGGCTTCTATTCGGAAATGAACGCCCTTCTTGCGCACGACCCGGCCCAGAACAATCGGCACATTACAAGACCTGGCAAGAGAGGCCGGAACGGGCGTCGCGTAGGCCATCTGGTTGAAGAAGGGAACTTGCACGCCCCGTGTTTCGCGCAGATCGCCCATCATGGCAACAATCCCGTCGCCCTTAAGGGTCGCCAGGATCTTGCGTGCTGTCTGATGGCCTTTCGACAAGAGACCGCCCTTGTAGAGATCTTTTCTGAGCGCCTGAAGAGCCTTGTCGGCTTCCGGATTGCGGAGCGCCTGGTAAACACCTGTGATTTCAATGCCGCGGCGTACTGCAGGCTGAACGCACAGTTCCCAGTTTGCGCTGTGAAACGACACGAACAGGCAGGACCGTTCACCGTTCAGAACCTGTTCAGCGGTCTCGTCCGCCACCGCCTCGAACCGGTAGTCTTGCTTCAGAAGTCGGTCGATATGGAAGGTCTCCGCCGCCACACGGCCAAGGTTTTCCCACATCCCGCGCACAATCTTTTCTCGCTCTGCGCGCGGCATATTGGGAAAAGCCTTCTTCAGATGCCGAAGGGCGCGTTTATGCCTGGCATTGAAGGGCGCCAGCCGGCGCCAGAAAGCGCCCATGACGTAGGAAGCAATGTCGACGGGGATCAGGCGGAAAAGCCAGATGGCCCAAGTCAGCGCAAAGCCTTCCACCCGGTTTTGCACAGCTGTCAGCTTCGGGTGTTTACGCTGCTTTTTTTTGCGGGACATTACGACCGAATGCTTTCATGTTGTCCGCCCGTCCTGAAAAGAGGGCACTTCCGACCTTGTCCGAATGAATGGGCCTTGCGATGCGCCTTCAGACCTGATTGGAATGCGGATCACCGGGGTGACCCTCTAGTCACGCGTCCATATCCAAGCCAGGCGCAAGATGCAAGCGCCTTGAGACCCACCAAACCGCCGTGCAGCGCGTCGTCTTCATCTTTGGTAATTGAATGCAGAATGTCATTTCACTGGCTCTTCCGTTTTTCGGGCTGATCCTTCTCGGCTTCGGAGCTGGCAAGATCAAAAACCTGCCTGAGGCAGGCCTGAGCTGGATGAACTTCTTCGTAATCTACCTGGCGCTTCCGGCGCTGTTTTTCCGCCTGTTGTCGGAAACGCCCATCGAGGAACTGGCAAACGCGTCCTACATCACTGCAACGACCTTCACGACCTACATCGTGTTTGCGATCTCCTTCTGCATTGGCGTTGTGGCAACACGCGGCAACATTGGCGAATCCACAATCCTGGGCATCGCAGGTGCCTATTCCAACATCGGCTACATGGGGCCGGGACTGACGCTGGCGGTTCTGGGAGAACAGGCGACTGTTCCAACAGCCCTCATTCTGGCCTTCGACAACGCGCTGATGTTCATTCTGGCGCCGCTGATGATGGCTCTGGCCGGTACGGACGACGAATCGATCCTCGGAACCTTGAAGAAGATCGGAATCAGGATCTTCACCCACCCCTTTATCCTGGCGACCATTGCCGGGGTCATAGCCGCCGCCTTCCAGATCAAGCCACCGGAAGCAGTGGACACGCTGTTGCGCTATCTCAGCAACGCAGCTGCTCCCTGTGCCTTGTTTGCGATGGGTGTGAGCATAGCCTTGCGGCCCATCGGCCGGATTCCTCTGGAACTGCCGATTGTGCTTGGGGTGAAGCTCTTGCTGCACCCGATCCTGATTTTCCTGCTGTTGACCTGGCTGGGAGGCTTTGATCCCAACTGGATTGCGACCGCTGTCTTGATGTCCTGTCTTCCACCGGCCACAAACGTCTTTGTCATCGCGCAGCAATATGGAACCTATGTACAGCGGGCGTCGAGTTTCGTTCTCATCGGAACTGCCCTGTCGATCATCACGGTGACAGGTTTCATCTGGGCCTTGACCAGTGGGTTCCTGCCAACCGGTGGCTAAACTGCCCGATTGAACCGCCGTTCGAGATCAAGAGGTCATTCCGTGAAAGACAATCCGGACGTTCTGGCACTTTTTGAAAGCTTTCCATCGGACATACGAGACTGCGTGCTGACGATCAGGGCGATGATCTTAGACACAGCTACGCAGCGGGACGATATCGGAGAGCTCGAAGAAACCCTGAAATGGGGTCAGGCCAGCTATGTAACAAAGCGGCCCAAGACCGGAACCACCATCAGGATCGACCGTGACAAATCAGGGGCAGGGGACGTTGCTCTTTTCGTCAATTGCCAATCGTCGCTTGTTTCCGATTGGCGTGCGATGTTCCCGGATCTTGTCTTTGGCGGCGACAGAAGCGTTCACTTCAGTCTGGCAAAGCCACTGCCCGAGGACATGCTTCGCCAGATGATTGCCATGGCGCTGACGTACCACGCCGCCAAGCGAACGGCGGCCAAACCACGCGCTTGAACGCAGCGCGCCCTTGTCCCTATCTGTGAAGTTGGAACGCCGTTCCCGGCGCCAGGCCTTCCCGCATGAGAATGCGACGCAACGGCCCGACCTTGCCGGTCAGATACATACCGGCGCTTCGCGCAGCCTGAACCGGCAGGAATTCCGTCAACAGCGATCTGTTCAGCACGTCAACCGCGTTGGTACGGGACCGGATATCACTGAACCGTTTCTTTTCATAAGAGGCGAGTAAGGCCGCGGCCCCTATGTCTGCGTGCGAACGCGTAGCTGCAGCGACGACGGTGGTCAGATCGCGAATGTCTCTCAAGGAGAGATTCAGCCCTTGCGCACCGATGGGCGGGAACACGTGAGCGGTTTCACCAACGAGGGCAAGGCGCGGCCCCACGAGAGACGTCGCGGTGAGACCTGCAAGCGGAAAACTTTGCGGTTTAGATGCAAGTTTGAAGCTCCCCAGAATTGAATGGGCCCGCCGCTCAAGCTCCGCTTCCAGCTCCTCCTGGGTCATCGCCAACAGGTTTGCTGCACCTTCCGCAGTCTCCACGCAAACCAGCGATGATTGCCTGCCGGGCAACGGTACCAGAGTGAACGGCCCCGTTGCTGCATGAAACTCTGTCGAAATCTGCTGGTGCGGAAGACGGTGCTCCAGGTTCAGAACCACCGCAACCTGCGGATAAGACCAGCGCTTGACCTCGATCCCGGCGGCTTCACGCAGTGTGGACCTACGGCCATCTGCGGCAACGGCAAGCCTTGCGGAAATTGTCCTGCCGCCACTTGTGAAAAGTGTAGCCCGCTCATCACCGAACTCGGCGGTCTTGACGGTGTCCGATATCACCTCAAGACCGGATTGAGCAGCACAGGCCTTTTCAAGAACTACATTAAGTTCGCTATTCAAGATATTGAAACCGAACTCTTCCAAACCAAGTTCGCTGCAGTCGAAGACGACTTCGGGCGCTCGGAAGAGCCGCCCTGTGCTGTCGATCATCCGCATCTTCTTCAAGGCCTCAGCGCTGCCTTCAATAGCCGACCAGACGCCAATATCACGAAGCAGATCTATGGATCGCTGCCACAATGCGGTGGTGCGGCCATCCTCTCGGTTCGCCGATGGTGCAATCAGAACGCAGGAAAGCCCCTGCTGAACCAACGCAAGAGCGGCGATGCGCCCGGAGGGACCTCCGCCGACGATTGCGATATCGAATTTTTCCGGCGAGTGGCTGCTGGACATGCTGAAAATCCATCTGGTTTATGCGTACCGACTTAATTGCTGTTTGCCGATCGAAAATCAACGGGACGAATACACGCAGGGCATCCGCAGCCAGTTATGAGCAAAATCAAACACCAGACCGGAAAAATGCTCTAAGACATCTCGATTGCAACCAAGAGAAACATCGCTTTACGGCCACCATGACGAGTTTGCGCACCATCCGTTCCAACGAAACCGGTTCCACTCCTCAGGAGCAGAACCTGCGTGGCTGGCCACTTGTTCTGGCGCTTGTTGCCCTTTTGACTGCCTGTGGCTGGGCGTATCTGATTGCGATGGTCGCCGACATGATCCCGGTGATGGACATGAGCGAAGCCGGGCCCGGCATGGTGATTCTCAACAGTTTCAACCAGTTCGCGGGTTTGCCGGAAGAAGCAAGAGCCGCACTCGCCGTGCTTTGCCTGCCAACCAGCGCGACCTTCGGCATGCCAGGCACAGATATGACAGCTGTCGATCTGGCGAAGATCTTCCTCATGTGGGCAATGATGGCTCTCGCGATGATGCTGCCAACGGCCGTGCCGATGCTGCGCGCTTATCATTCCGCGCTCGCGGCCCGTCCCGGCAAGACAGCTCAACCCGGAAGACCTGTGGTCGCCGCCATGGTCGGTTACCTGGCAGTTTGGCTTGGGTATGCCGTTGTGGCCACAGCAGCTCAATGGGCATTGTCTGTTGCCGGCGCCATGACGACCATGATGGCGCCCGCCAGCATGGCCTTGACGGCGTCCGTCCTTCTTTCCGCCGGGTTGTACCAATTCACGCCGGCCAAAAAGGCCTGCCTCAGCCGATGCTGGTATCCTCGCTGGGTCTTCGTCACGGACGAGGCGTCCGCCGGCGTCTTGTCTGGATTACGGGAAGGGCTGGTCCAAGGGTGGGTTTGCCTTGGTTGCTGCTGGGCCGTCATGACCGTCATGTTTGCGGTCGGGTTGATGAACATCGTCTGGATCGCCTTGCTCGGGGCATTGATGGCCGTCGAAAAGACCTTCCCGAGCAAAATCCTGCCACCGGCAATCGGCACCGTTCTGCTTGTGTGGGCAGGCATCCTTGTTTCGCTCATCCTTTTGGGAAACGCGGCAGGCTAAATTCACGGCTATTGGCGTTGGGACTGTTTTTTCAGTTCACACTGTCATACGATTGCAATAAAGGATCGTGTCAGCATAGGTGTGTGCTCCATCGGGTCTGAGGCCCATCGCGGGCAGGGCACATCTCAGAACGACGCCAACGCTCCGACATGTCGTGTTCGGATCACAAAAGCGAGGAAACCCCGTGGCGGATATCACACCAGGCAAAGAGAGGACCGAGCCCGCTCTGTTCCTGATCCATATCCTGACGGCTTCTGGCGCTCCAATCGCTCTGATCGCCCTTCTGGCAGGTGCCCGGGAAGACTGGGCCGAAATGTTCGCCTGGCTGGGGCTCGCCTTTTTCGTTGACGGTATCGATGGTCCCCTGGCTCGCCGCTACAAGATCGCGGAGCGCCTGCCTCGCTGGTCAGGTGCGTCACTGGATTTTGTTATCGACTACGCCACCTACGTGTTTCTTCCCGCTTTCGCGCTTTCCTGGAGCCTGATGCTGTCCAGTCCCTGGAACTGGATTTGCGGCGGTCTCGTGGTGTTTACCGGCGCGCTCTATTTTGCCGACAACGGCATGAAGACGCCGGACGGCTCTTTCAAGGGCTTTCCCGCTGGCTGGAACATGGCAGTGTTCGGCCTGATGGTATTGTCACCATCACAGACCTTCACGATCTTCTTCGTGCTCTTGTGCTGTGCATTGACTTTTGCTCCCATTCGCTTTGTCCATCCTGTCCGCGTACGCCGGTGGCGCATGATCACCTTGCCGGTGACGTTGCTCTGGATGGGACTGGCCGCCTACGCCATTCTTGATGGCATGGCGCTCAATGGCCCGGCCGCATGGGTGTTCACGGCAGCCAGCTTTTACCTGCTTCTGGTCTCTGCCGTTCAGCAATTGCTGGATAGGGTCGACTGATCTTTTCGACACTTGAGAGATTTTGTCTGCATCGGCGCACCGTTTAGCGCCGGTGAAGAGCCGTGCTATTTCTCCTGGCACCCGGTCAGCACGCGGTCCACGGATTGCCGAAAGGCATTTCCGTTTCTGAATGACCTTTCCCGATCGCGTTGAAATCATTTATGGTCTTGCCAACATCAATTGCCGCAAGACCAAAAACGGTCTCGGCCCATCACTTCGGGGTAAAAGTCATGGTTCAAGCAATCTGCCTACACGAAACTGGTGGACCGGATGTCATGCGTTGGGAACACATTGAAGTCGGTGAACCCGGCCCAGGCGAGGCACGTATCCGGCACACCGCGGTTGGCCTCAATTTCATCGATACCTATTTCCGGTCCGGTCTCTATCCAGCGCCCAATGGCGTGCCTTTCACGCCTGGCAATGAAGGGGCAGGGGTTGTTCTTACGGTCGGCGAGGGCGTGACACACCTCAATCCGGGAGACCGGGTGGCTTATGTCGGCCCGCTCGGCTCCTATGCTCAGGAAAGACTTGTCCCTGCAGACCGTCTCGTTGTTCTGCCGGAGGGGATCGATGATAAGACAGCAGCCGGCATGATGCTGAAGGGCATGACTGCGCAATACCTTCTGCGCCAGACCTATTCCGTCGGCCCCGGTACAACGCTGCTGTTCCATGCGGCCGCCGGAGGCGTCGGGCTTATTGCCGGTCAATGGGCATCGCACCTTGGCGCGACCGTCATCGGCACCGCGGGTTCGGAAGCCAAGGTCGAGCTGGCAAAAGCGCATGGCTACGACCACGTCATCAACTACCGGACAGAAAACTTCGTCGACAGAGTGAAGGACATAACCAGCGGCAAAGGCTGTGACGTCGTTTATGACAGCGTCGGCAAGGACACCTATCCCGGATCGCTCGATTGCCTGAAGCCGCGTGGCCTGTGGGTCACTTTCGGACAATCCTCCGGCCCGATCACCGACTTCAACCTGGCTCTACTCGCCCAGAAAGGCTCGCTATTTGCGACCCGTCCTTCTCTCTTCAGCTATATTGCAACTCGCGAAGCGCTGGAAACGACCGCTGGAGAATTGTTCGATGTCGTTCAGAAAGGCATCGTCAAGATTGGCGTCAATCAGGAGTACCGGCTCGCCGATGCGGTGCAGGCGCATCAGGACCTTGAAGGCCGAAAGACCACCGGCACCACAGTTCTGATCCCGTAAGGCCGGCAATCTCATGCGGTCCGCACGAGCACAGGATCTGTCTCGAAATCTCTACAGCCCGGCGATGCGCTATTTTCTGGCCGTCGCCGACGCTGGCTCGATCCGCGCCGCCTCACGAGATCTCAATGTGGCATCCTCTGCCGTCAACAGACAGGTTCTCTGGCTGGAACAAGCCCTCGGCCTGCAGTTGTTCGACCGTGTCGGCCGTCGCTTGCGCCTGTCTCAGGCAGGGGAGTTACTGCTGGCACATATCCGGCGCACCTATTCAGACTTTGAAGGTACGGTTGCCGAACTCGACGCGCTGAAAGGACTGCGCCGCGGGACGGTGTCTATCGCAAGTGTGGAAAGCGTTGCCGAAAAACTTCTCCCGGCAGTCATCAGCACATTCCGCAAGAGTTATCCCGGCATTCATGTGAATGTCTCGATTTCATCTTCAAAGGAAGCCGCTCGCAAGGTGGAGGCAGCGGAAGCGGATGTTGGCTTCACGTTTGATCCGCCGGAAACCTCTGCCCTGACCATCGCCTTTCACCACGATCTCGTTATCGGAGCACTGATGCGTCCGGATCACCCGCTCGCAGGTGCCAAGTCTCTCGGTCTGCAGGACTGCCTGAAATATCCGGTCGCGCTTCCCGCGGAAGGCCTGTCGCTCCGCACGCGCCTCGACATCGTCCGCAGCCGGATCCCCGGAGCGTCCCGCACGTATGTTGAAGCCAATTCTCTCAGGTTGATGCGGGCTCTTGCCCGGGAGGAACAGGTGATCGGCTTTCAGACGATGATTGGCTGTGAAGACGATCTCGCCAACGGTGTTCTGATCTTCAAACCGCTGTCCGATGCGCCGCTTCAGGCCGACAGACTCTGTGTGGTAACGTCGTCTCTACGTGCTCTTGCGCTTGCGCCTGGCATGTTTTTCGATCACGCCGTGCTCGCTTTGAAGGACCAACTTCCGCCTCTTGATGCCAAATAGGCATCATTACGGTCTCAAATGAGCGCTTTGGTTCCTAGTTTTTTTAAGGCACATTTTTTGTGACAGTTTTGCGGCAGCGCGCCGCACGAGGGAGAAAATTGATGGGGCGTTTGTCAACGCAGGTTCTGTACCCAGCCTTGGAAAGCTCAGCCGGGCGCCTGATCGCCAGACTGAGAAGCTGCACATGCGCTTTTCTTTCGTTTCTTGTAGCCTCTTTGGACGCCGTCCGACCTTTTGCGGAAGAAGGAGAGCTCCACCATGCGTGATACGGTTCGTTTTCTCAAAGGTGGCAAGGTTGTCGAACTGGGAAATGTCGGCCCAACGGAAACAGTTCTCGATTACCTGCGCCTGCGCCGCCGCGAAACTGGTACGAAGGAAGGTTGTGGCGAGGGCGATTGCGGCGCCTGCACCGTGGCGCTTGGCCGCCTCGTCGATGGCAAGCTGGTCTACCAACCCGTCAACAGTTGCATCCAGTTGCTTGGCATGATTGACGGTGCTGAGCTGGTGACCGTGGAAGATCTTTCGCAGGACACAAGGCTCCACCCCGTCCAGGCCGCCATGGTCGAAATGCACGGATCCCAATGCGGGTTCTGCACACCGGGCTTCATCATGACGATGTTCACGCTCTATCACGACGCGGGGGCGGAAAAATCACGGAAGACCGTGACTGAATGGCTTGCGGGAAATTTATGCCGTTGCACAGGTTACCGGCCGATCATAGATGCCGCGCTCGAAGCCTGTTTCGACGCTGCCGACGATGCTTTCTCCTGGCGGGCGCACGAAACGCGGGAACAACTCCGGCAATTGTCTGACAGCAGTGACATCTTCATTGGAGACAGCGACTGCTTCTTTTCCGCCCCGGCATCACTTGACGGTCTGGCGGCGCTTTATGGTCAGCACCCGAACGCAACGCTGGTCGCCGGCGCAACCGATGTTGGTTTGTGGATCACCAAGCATTTACGTGACCTTCCCAGGATGATCTGGCTTGGCCGGATAGAAGGTCTCGACCGTGTGGAAGACAGCCCGTCGGGCGTTCTCATCGGCGCAACAGCAACCTATGCCGCCACTGAGGAGGCGATGACCGGCTTGTCCTCGAATCTGGGCGAACTCTGGCGCCGGATCGGCTCAAAACAGGTACGCGCCTCGGGAACAGTCGGTGGAAACATCGCCAACGGCTCGCCGATCGGCGATACACCGCCCGCATTGATTGCACTTGGAACGACCCTTGAACTGCATTCGGCGGATGGCTCCAGAGCCCTGCCGCTTGAGGACTATTTCGTCGACTACGGCAAACAGGACCGTCAGCAGGGAGAATTCGTCACCGGTCTTTTCGTGCCCCGGCTTTCCGCCAATCAGGCGTTCCGCTGCTACAAGATTACGAAACGCTTCGATCAGGATATTTCCTCTGTCATGGGAGCTTTCCGGCTGACGCTGGACGAGGGGGGCGTGATAACGGAGGCGCGGATCGCCTTTGGCGGCATGGCGGGCACGCCGAAACGGGCATCAGGAGCGGAGACCGCCTTGAACGGAGCCACGCTGGACGACCCGTCCACATGGGGAGCAGCCATGCAGGCGCTCCTGTCAGACTTCACACCCCTGACGGATATGCGCGCTAGCGCCGAGTATCGCATGGAGACCGCAAGGGCCTTGCTCGCCAAGGCCCTGATGGAGGTCAGCGGAACTGCACCGGAAGAAGTTCGGGTGCTTGCGAAGCGGGAGGCAGGCCATGACCGCGCAGCTTGACCCTAACGATCTGGACACACCTTTGAAGCACGTCCGCAAGGCGTTACCGCACGACAGTGCAGCAAAGCACGTTTCCGGGACGGCGACCTATATCGATGACATGGTCGAACCTGTCGGCACACTTCACGTGGTCCCAGGCTGGTCGCGGCAGGCTGTCAGAGGCAAGATCCTGTCAACGGATCTTGACGAGGTCAGGTCGGCCCCGGGTGTGGTTGCCGTCCTGACTGCAGAAGATATCCCTGGAAAGAATGACTGTTCGTCTGCCTTTGGTGACGACCCGGTTCTCGCAGAAGGTGAAATCCTGTTTTACGGTCAGGCCGTTTTCGCAGTCGTTGCCGAAACGAGAGATCAGGCGCGAAAAGCAGCGCTGAAGGCAAAGATAGACGTTGCCTCGATCACGCCCATTCTGACGGCGGAAGACGCGGTGGATGCCGACACGACGGTTCTTCCTGACTATCAGTTCCGGCGCGGGTCCCCCGAAACCGGGATGAATGCAGCCGAGGAGATTCTTTCCGGAAGCATGCAAATCGGCGGTCAGGAGCATTTCTATCTGGAAGGCCAGGTTGCCATGGCGCTGCCGCAGGAAGACGGCGGGATGCTGGTCTATTCCTCAACGCAGCATCCGACCGAAATCCAGCACACGGTTGCCAAGGTACTTGGCGTTCCAGATGCAGCCGTCACGGCTGAAGTGCGGCGCATGGGCGGTGGCTTCGGGGGCAAGGAATCGCAGGCAAACCAATGGGCAGCCCTCGCGTCGATCGCCGCCAGCCACACCGGGCGGGCCTGCAAGATCCGCCTGGACCGCGATGATGACATGATCATGACCGGCAAGCGCCACGACTTTAAGGTCAATTGGCAGGTCGGACATGACGGCGAGGGCCGCATCCGCGCTGTCGACATGGAGTTCCTGGCCCGCTGCGGCTATTCGGTCGACCTCTCGCTCGGCGTGAACGACCGAACGCTTTTTCATGCCGATTCCAGTTACTTCTACCCAGACGCGCTCATCCGCTCCCGCCGTCTCAGGACGGACACTTGCTCCAACACGGCGTTCCGCGGTTTTGGTGGTCCTCAGGGCATGCTCGCCGCCGAACGAATGATCGATGCGATCGCGATCACTCTCGACAAGGACCCGCTGGAAATTCGCAAACTGAATTTCTATGACGGCGAACGAAACCTGACTCCCTTCGGCATGCCGGTCGAAGAATTTCAGGTCATGCATGACCTGATTGCCCAGTTGGAGGAAAGTTCAGACTATTGGGCCCGCCGGGATGATGTTCGTTTTTTCAACGAAAACAACGCCGTTCTGAAAAAGGGGCTGGCCCTGACGCCGGTCAAGTTCGGCATTTCCTTCACGCTGAAACATCTCAATCAGGCCGGCGCGCTCGTCCACCTTTATACCGACGGTTCCGTTCATCTGAACCATGGCGGCACCGAGATGGGGCAGGGGCTCTACCAGAAGGTGGCCCAGGTTGTTGCGGAGGAATTCGGCGTCAGCCTGAACAAGGTGCGTATCACCGCCACCAACACTTCCAAGGTTCCCAACACCGGCCCGACCGCGGCCTCCTCCGGCACCGACCTGAACGCCATGGCGGCTAAACTGGCAGCCAAGGAAATCAAGAACCGCCTCATCACCTTCCTGTGTGAGCAACACCAATGCGGCCCGGAAGCGATCTTCTTCGGTGACAACAAGGTGGTTGTCGGAGACCAGAGCTTTTCTCTGGCGGATGTCGCCAAACAAGCGCATATGGCGCGCATCCAGTTGTCCCATGCCGGGTATTACGCAACGCCCGGCATCACCTGGGACAGGGACAGCGCAACCGGCCGTCCTTTCTTCTACTTTGCCTTTGGCGGCGCTTGCGCAGAGGTAACAATCGACACCATGACCGGTGAAATGACCGTGGACCGCGTGGATATTCTTCACGACGTCGGCCATTCCCTGAACCCGGCCATCGACCTTGGTCAGATCGAAGGCGGATTCGTGCAGGGCATGGGTTGGCTTACCACCGAAGAGCTGGTCTGGGACGAGACGGGACGCCTGCGCACCCATGCGCCTTCCACCTACAAGATCCCGACCGCCTCAGATATACCTGAGGAATTCAATGTCCGGCTTTATCAGGGCAGCGGAAATCCGCAGGCAACCGTTTACCGGTCAAAGGCTGTCGGCGAACCGCCTGTCATGCTGGCCAATGCGGTGTTTTGCGCTATCAACGATGCGGTAGCCAGCCTCAGTCCTGGCCTTGTACCGAACCTGGATGCCCCTGCAACGCCTGAGGCGATCATGAAGGCCGTGCAGGATATGCGCCGGAGGAAAATCTCCTGATGAGGGTCTGGGGGCACATTGCCGACTGTTTGAAGCGGAGCGGCGCTTGTGCTCTCGTAACCGTTGCCCGCGCCGATGGCTCGACACCACGCGAAGACGGTGCGCGAATGGTGGTAACGGCTGAAGGCGGCTTTTATGGCACCATAGGGGGCGGCACCCTTGAGTTCGAAGCTATCCGCCGCTCTGTTGCAGCGATCCGTGAAGGTGTCGCTTCCTTCGTACTCCAAAATGTGTCTCTCGGACCCGATCTCGGCCAGTGCTGCGGTGGCCGCACACAGATTGCCATCGAGGTTCTGACAAGGGCATCGCTTGAAATGGCGCAGGCACTCTCGCAGAAAGAGGCCGAACGTCACCCATTTTCAACCGAGGCTCTGATTGTGGATGACGTCGTGCAACAGCGTCGCCTGCTTACGGATGATCCAACGAGCAGAATATCTCTTCAGCACGATCAGGAAACGGGCAATCAGTTGCTGGTCGAGAAATTCGGTAGCCAACGGCGCGAGCTTTATCTGTTCGGGGCTGGTCACGTCGGCAAGGCGGTGGTTCTGGCCCTTGCACCGCTGCCCTTCAGCGTGACGTGGGTTGATAGCAGAGCAGACCAGTTTCCAGGCGCAGTTCCCGGAAATGTCAGGAAAATCGCCAGTACAGATCCGGCTGCTATCCTCGATCAGGCTTCCGATGGAGCGTTTGTTCTGGCGATGACCCATTCACACGCACTGGATGAAGACATCATGGCACGTGCCCTGCTTCATCAGCGCTTTGCCTATTGCGGTGTCATCGGCTCCAAAACCAAACGCGCGCGCTTCCTGAAACGCCTGAAAGCGCGAGGGCTGACCGACGCCTTGACGTCCAACATGGTCTGTCCGGTGGGCGTGACAACTGTCAGATCAAAAGAGCCTGCGTCAATCGCCGCAGGAATAGCTGTCGATCTTCTGGTTCGGGACGAAGCTGGAAATAGTCAACAGGCAGCTGCAGGCGGGGGGCTTGCACAAAAACTAACACTTGGTCAATAAGGCGGCATTCGCTCGGGGGACGGCGTGGCAGAAACGGTAACAAAGACAGGGGACGCCAACACGGGACGGCAAAGCAGATCCGGCAAGGATACTTTGCTAGACGCCCGGGGGCTGACCAAACGCTTCGGCGACATTTTGGCAAACGACAGGGTCGATCTCGTCATCAACAGGGGCGAGATACATGCGCTTCTGGGTGAAAACGGCGCGGGAAAGTCCACCCTGGTCAAGATGTTCTACGGCTCGCTGGAACCGGATGGCGGAGAAATCCTGTGGCAGGGCCACCGGGTGGACATCGGCAATCCTGCTGCAGCGCGCGATCTCGGCATCGGAATGGTGTTCCAGCACTTTTCGCTGTTCGAAGCCTTGAGTGTCGTTGAAAACATCGCGCTGGCTTTGCCAAATCCCGGACGGATGTCGGACCTCTCAAACCGCATCCAGACCGTGTCGCGCGACTATGGTTTGCCACTCAACCCCAATGACATTGTCGCGGATTTACCGGTCGGTATCCGGCAGCGCATCGAGATCGTCCGGTGTCTGCTTCAGGAACCGCAGCTGATCATCATGGACGAGCCGACTTCGGTGCTCACCCCTCAGGAAGCGGACCTCCTGTTCCTGACGTTGGAACGTCTGGCAAAGGAAGGTTGCGCTGTCCTTTACATCAGCCACAGGCTGGAAGAGGTGAAACGCATCTGTCACCACGCCACGATCCTTCGCCATGGCCAGGTGGTGCGCGAGTGTGACCCGACAAAGGAAACACCAGCTTCGCTGGCCAGCATGATGGTGGGCGCGGATGTTGCCTCCGTCAGTGCCAGTTCTCAAAAACCGGTCATCGGTGAAACGCGCCTTGCCTTGAAGAACCTGTCCGCGAAAGCCGCGACACCCTTTGCAACGGCCCTCAACAACATCTCCCTGGATCTTCGTGCCGGTGAGGTTGTCGCGATTGCGGGGGTTGCCGGCAATGGTCAGGGTGAGTTGTTCGATGCAATTTCCGGCGAAATGCCGCTCGCAGCCGATATGGTCGTCCTGGACGGAAAGCCTTGCGGTAACAGGAACATAACCTGGCGCCGCCGGCAGAAGGCGGCTTTCGTTCCAGAAGAACGGCTCGGTCACGGTGCCGTACCAGGCATGAAACTGTCACAAAATATCGTGCTGACACGTCACAGCACGGGCGACAAGCTGGTGAACGCCGCATTCGTTTCAACCGCCAACGCCGGCAAGATGGAACAACGCATCAAGAAAACCTTCGACGTGCGTATGTCCCACGACGACCCGGAGGCCCGGTCTCTGTCCGGGGGCAATCTGCAGAAATTCGTCGTTGGCCGGGAACTTGACCGAAAGCCCGGTGTGCTAATCGTCAATCAGCCAACCTGGGGTGTAGATGCCGGTGCCGCCGCCCTTATCCGGCAGGCATTGATCGATCTTGCCCGTTCGGGATCGGCGGTTCTGGTGATCAGCCAGGATCTCGATGAAATCTTTGAAATTGCAGACCGTATCGCGGTGATTTCAAGAGGATATCTGTCAGAAGCAGAGCCAACGGACAACATGAATCGCGAGCGGGTCGGGCTGCTCATGGCTGGCGGCGCGGAAGCGCAAGGGGAGGTTGCCTGATGCGCGTCGAACTCGTGAAACGTAAAGAACGCAGCCGCAAAATGGCGCTGTTGTCCCCCTTGATCGCCGTCGGACTGACCGCCATCGCAGCCGGAATCATTTTCTCAATATCCGGACACAACCCGTTGTCTGGACTATATAAATTCTTCATTGAACCACTCACGCAGGAGTGGTCGTTCAACGCAACGATTGCCAAGGCGACACCGCTTATCCTGATCGCTTGCGGCTTGTCCGTCTGTTACCTGTCGAACAACTGGAACATTGGTGCGGAAGGTCAGTTCATCGTTGGAGCGCTGTTTGGGTCTGCCCTACCTATCCTGATGCCGGATTTCGAAAATGCGGCGACGCTCCCGTTGATGATGGTCTTCGGCATGATCGGGGGAGCTCTCTGGGCGCTGATCCCAGCACTGCTGAAAACCAGGTTCAACACCAATGAAATCCTGACAAGCCTGATGCTGGTTTATGTCGCGAGCCTGCTTCTGGACTATCTGGTGCGCGGGCCATGGCGAGATCCAGGTGGCTACAATTTCCCGGAATCAGCGCTCTTCTCTGACGCCGCCACCTTGTCCACGATCCCCGGAACCTCGATCAGCTTTGCGGCGCCGATCACCTTGATCGTCGCAATCGTTCTGGCTGTCGTCCTTGGCAAGACCCTCAAGGGTTTTGAGATCAGGGTGATGGGCGAAAGCCCCCGCGCGGGTGGCTTCGCCGGTTTCTCGGCCAAGAAGCTGACCCTGTTTTCCTTCGCGACGGCCGGGGCACTTGCGGGCCTTGCCGGAACGATGGAAGTGTCCGGCGCGCTCAACCAGCTCCTGCCGACAATCTCACCGGGCTATGGCTTTACCGCGATCATCGTTGCCTTTCTCGGGCGGCTGAACCCGTTCGGGATCATCGTCGCGGGCTTCGTCCTGGCATTGTCCTATATCGGCGGGGAGGCGGTACAGTCTGCCATGGGGGTGTCCAACAAGATTGCCAGCGTCATTCAGGGGCTGCTGCTGTTCTTCGTGCTCGCCTGCGACACGCTCATCCTCTATCGCGTCCGATTTGTCGGCCAGCGCGGGTCTGCCGGGGAGGCCTCCCATGTTTGAAGCTGTTCTTCTAACCATCATCACCGCGGCCACACCGCTGCTGATTGCCGCAATCGGCGAACTCGTTGTCGAACGCTCCGGCGTTCTGAACCTGGGTGTCGAGGGCATGATGATCATGGGGGCCGTCGTCGGCTTCGCGGTTGCCAACCAAACAGGGTCCGGAACGCTCGGCGTCATTGCCGCAATTGCCGCCGGCATGGCCATGTCGGCCCTGTTTGGTTTTCTGGTCCTCGTTCTGGTCACCAATCAGGTCGCGACGGGCCTCGCCTTGACCATCCTCGGCATCGGCTTTTCCGGCCTGATCGGAGAAGCCTTCATCGGCATTCCGGGTTTGAAACTTCCGGACCTCTACATTCCGGGGCTGTCGGACATTCCCTTCATCGGGCCGGTCTTCTTCCAGCAGGATGCTCTGGTTTACATCAGCTTCGCGCTGGTCATTGCGGTCGCCTATTTCCTGTTCCGAACGCGCCTTGGCCTCGTGCTTCGTTCCGTCGGCGACAATCATGGTTCCGCCCACGCGCTCGGCTATTCGGTCATCCGGATCCGGTTTGCGGCCGTTCTCTTCGGTGGCGCCTGCGCCGGTCTTGCCGGCGCTTACATGTCGCTTGCCTACACGCCGCAGTGGGTTGAAAACATGACGGCGGGCAGGGGCTGGATTGCGCTTGCGCTTGTCGTGTTTTCGTCCTGGTTGCCTCTGCGTGTCGTGATCGGCGCCTATCTGTTTGGTGCGGTCAGCGTCCTGAACCTTCATGCACAGGCTGTTGAACTCGACATACCCTCGCAGCTTCTGTCCAGCTTGCCGTACCTTGCGACTATTGTGGTGCTTGTACTCATCTCTGCAAACCGCAGACTGACGCTCGTCAATACGCCGGCATGTCTCGGCAAACCCTTCGTTCCAGACCGGTAAGCCTCCCAGATACCGGTCGGCCAGGCCCCGGTGCGATCGGGGGTTCGGCCAGAAACAAGATCGCAACCAAGAAATCGAACCATAGGGGAAAGATTCAGATGAAATCTCTTTTGAAAGCAACCGTCGCCGCCGTTGCCTTCGCCGCAGCCGGTTCCGCAGCAAACGCTGCGGACGTTAAGGCCTGCTACATCTATGTCGGACCGGTCGGCGACTTTGGCTGGTCCTACCAGCACGACCAGGGCCGTCTTGAAGCAGAGAAACATTTCGGCGACAAGCTGGAAACCGCCTATCTTGAAAGCGTTCCGGAAGGTCCGGATGCAGAACGCGCGATCGAGCGTTTTGCGCGCGAAGGCTGCAACATCATCTTCACGACCTCGTTCGGCTACATGAACCCGACGATCAAGGTTGCCAAGAAATTTCCGGACGTGAAATTCGAACACGCCACCGGCTACAAGACAGCCGACAACGTTGCGACCTATAACTCCAAGTTCCATGAAGGCCGCTACATTATCGGTCAGATTGCGGCAAAACAGTCCAAGACCGGCGTCGCAGGGTACATCGCTTCATTCCCGATCCCGGAAGTGGTTTCCGGCATCAATGCGTTTTTGCTGGGTGCCCAGTCGGTCAATCCGGATTTCAAACTGAAGGTCGTCTGGGTCAACTCCTGGTTCGATCCGGGCAAGGAAGCTGATGCAGCCAAGGCCCTGCTCGACCAGGGTGCCGACGTCATCACGCAGCACACCGATTCCACGGCGCCTCTTCAGGTAGCTCAGGAACGCGGCGCTCACGGCTTCGGTCAGGCATCCGACATGATTCAGTTCGCTCCGGAAGCCCAGTACACCGCAATCGTCGATGATTGGGGTCCCTATTACATCGAACGCATCCAGGAAGTCATGGACGGAACCTGGGAATCCAAGAGCACGTGGGGAGGTCTTGCAGAAGGCCACGTAGTCATGGCCCCCTACACGAACCTTCCGGATGACGTTGTTGCCATGGCCAAGGAAACCGAAGCCAATATCGCCGGTGGCTGGGAACCGTTCACCGGCCCGATCACCAAGCAGGACGGTACCGTTGCGGCTGAAGAAGGTGTCACCCTTGATGATGGCGCCATCCTCGGCATGAACTGGTACGTCAAGGGCATCGACGACAAGCTGCCCCAGTAAGAGCATTTCTTGCCTATCAAATGCGGCCCGGAGCTTACGGTTCCGGGCCGTTTTGTATCCAAGGCCTGTTGTCTGGACCATCAGCCATGGCACTGGTTGCCGGGCGCGGTCTGTGCTTCAATTGCCTGAAGCCTATTTCCGGCACCTTGCAAAAAGAACAAAGGTCTCCGTTCCTCATCCTGGTGGACTGAAGGCATGAACCAATACAGGACCCGTGAAGTATGATCCGCCGCCGCGAACTTATGTTGGCTGCAGCCGCTGCCGGGTCCGGCAGCATCGCCGACCTGGCGTCAGCAAACCTCTCCGCGCAGACTGAGTCAGCTCCTCAGGAACTCCAAGCGGAAAAGGGGTTCAGACTTGCCCTTGGGGGCGGTGCCGCAAAGGCCTTTGCTCATATCCCCATTCTCGAAGCGATGGATGATCTGGGCGTCAAACCCGTTGAGATAGCCGGTACGTCAATGGGCTCCATCCTCGGCGCATTTTATGCAAGTGGTATGAGCGGCCGTGAAATCAGACAGTTTGCAATCGATCTTTTCACGCAAAAGACGCAGTTGATTCAAAAACTGTTTCTGACGGACGGCCGCACATGGTCGTCGCTGTTCAATGTTGTCCGCCCGGCGATCATCGATCCGGTGGTTCTGTTTGAAACGCTCTTCCCGTCGGCCCTTGCGGAACGTTTCTCGGATTTGGAAATGCCGATGAAAATCATCGCAACGGATTTCTATACCCAATCGCAGGTCATTCTCGAGGACGGGCCTTTGCTGCCGGCGATCGCGGCATCTTCCGCTCTTCCCATGCTTCTGACACCGGTCAAGATAGATGGGCAAGTGTTGATCGATGGCGGCTTCGTCAACCCGACACCCTTTGATGTCTTCCCGGTTGACGGAGTGGCGACGGTCGCAGTCGATGTGACGGGAAGTGATTTCACGGAACGAAAAAGCGGGCTTCCAACTGGACTGGAAACCTGGATCGGTTCGTTCTCGATTACGCTACACTCGCTTGTCGCCGCCAAGTTGGCCTGTCTGAGACCCGATCTGTTGATCGAACCGCCAATTGGCCGATTCAAAACCATGGAATTCTTCAAGATTGCAGACATTGTAAAGGCTGCAGAACCAGCTGGAGACGCCTTCAAACGCGGCTTGGCCGACCTTCTGGAAAACCGGTAACTTTTCTGCTGGTTCCAGCATTTCCTTACTTGGCCTTGTCACGTCGCTCGAAAATTTTCTTCAGCACCTCTGCTTTTTCAACTGACCATCCCTCCGGATCAATGACCACAGCCCAACCGTCGATGTAATCCGGTGCGACGTAGTAGTGACCGTGACGGGGCACATCCAGTGCAAACAACGAATCCAGCGCGATCTGAAGCATCGTCACCAACGGAAACCACGACAGTTTCTCCGATACGTCCGGCGCACGTGGCGTCGCCATCCAGGCTGGCGGTCTGAAAGCTGTATCAAACGTGAAATTGACAATCGGATCGCTGCCGTAGTTGAGAAACACAGTGCGGATTGGACCCCACGGCGCATAATTGCCCTTCAGTCCGCCATATTGATCCATCACCCGGACAAGCGAGCCATTCCCGTAGGTTGGACGCCAGGCAGGACTACCGGCATTTCGCTGGTTGCGAACTTCCGACCAATAGCGGGAGAAAAAGGGAGACCCCGCCCAGAAGGCGCCCTGTATCGGATCCCCCAACATATCGAAGAGCGGCAGTGTTGCCTGGGAATTGAAAGCACCCTGACTGAGACCTTGCACATAAAGATCCGGCCGGCTGTCCTTGGGCAACTGCGTCCAGTGAGCGTACACCGTCTTGAAGAGAACGCGTGCCTGATCGACGCCATAGTCCGGATGTGCAAGCAGCGCCAGAAAACTGGAGAGATATGAATACTGCACAGCCACCGTTGCGACATCGCCGCCAAGCATGAAATCAAGCGTGTCGTAGGCTCCAGGGTCCATCCAGCCTGTGCCGGTTGGCACCACGACAACAAGAGCGGACCTTTCGAAACCGCCTGCGCGGATCAGTTCACGCAAGGCAAGTTGCGCACGCTCTTCCGCGGTGTCGCTGGATCTGCGTCCAACATAGACACGTACCGGATCGATAGCGTTGCCCGGCGAAAATTCGGCGATCTCTTTGGCCGTAGGAGCGGTTGCGACGTAGCTTCGGCCCCAGCGGCCCATTTCCTCCCAGCGAACCAGCGACTGGCTGCTACCGGTCTTTTCCGGTGCCACGGGCTTCTCGATGTCCGGTTCAAGCATCATGTCGGCTGCCAGCAAGGATGCATCAGCCGCTCGAAATGCGTTGCGCACCAGTGCTCCATCGACGATGGCCCAAAGAAACCAGCCGACCAGAACAACGGACAGGACAACACCAACACGCCTGGGCAGAACTTTCTGCAATATGGCGGCGACGGCCCGCCGAGCAGCTCCTGCCATCCGGAAAATCACCCAGAAAACAAGAGCAATCAACAAACCGACGGTGACGATGAACAGGGGGGCGGCGGTTTCTAGAGGAGGCAGTCCAACCGCTTCTCGGGTGGCATTTTGCCAACTGGCCGCTTTCGCAAGGCTATAGACGATGATCGCGAGTGAAATCCCGATGGCAGCGAGAAGCCAGAGCCAGCAGAACCGCCCCTTCGGCTCCGGCAAGTCCAGATAACGCCAGATGCCTCGCGCAAAGAGGGTTATTTCATAGCCGACCGACGCTGCAACCGCAGCCAAGGCGGCCTGGACAATCGGCTCTCTTGGCATCATCGAGGGTGTTAGAGCGGCGCCGAAGAAACTGGCTGCAACAATCAGACCAAACGGCGAAATCCCATCTCTGAATGTCTTCAAGACCGGCATTCGCACACACTCCCCGATGCATTTTGCTTGGTCTACCGCAGAATTTCGTGATGGAGACGAGACGTCAAGACAACCTTGCGCAAACAATGGCAGGACTGAAGCAATCTTTTGCCAATCCCCGTTATCCACCTCAAGTTGAAAAAAGTTACGCTGCGTCTTTTGGAGTTTAGACGGTCTTAACCGTTGTCGGCTCTAATTTTCATTGTCGTGGATCGATGGGCAGAAGGATCTATCCGCGCAGATTGATCACGTTGTTTGTCGCTCGCAATTTCCTTGAAAGATTGCGGCGCTAAAAAACGAACGTGATCCAATGCCGGTCCAGCGCAGCAGGTCCAAGATCTCTCGCTGATGACCGGACATGACAAGCCGGGGGGCACCGGTTCGTCTGAGGCAGAGACATTTGGGCCGGCAGGACTGTTAACAGGCTCCATTCGGGAGCTAAGGACTCTGTCATCAGGGCGGTAAAGCCAATGCGTTTTGATAAACTGTTGCGAATTGGGTTTCCGGCGCTCTGCGTTACCCTTACGCTTTTTCTTGGTGCAAACGCCTCTTCTCTCTACCGTGCACAAGCTGACTACCTGCACAAGGATCAGTTGGAACGCTCTGTTCTCATTGATGCGCTGGGTTTCAACACAAAGACGCTTGTAAAGCTGATTGCGCGGTATGGCGCACTGAAAAGCCCGGAAGACGCTGCTGAAGCCAGGCAAACATACGAAACCCTGGTAACCGCTTTCGAAACATGGCCCAGCGATGCCTACAGCGAGATCGTTGGTCCGTCGGACTATATCCAGCAAAAGTTGATCAACATTGTCTACGCGAGCAATCGGGTTGAACCGTACCTTGACGCACTCGACGACCAGACATCTGTCAGCAACGCACTCATCATTTTGCAGGGAATAGAAAGTTCTCTTGAGCAGATAAACCAGATGGTGACAGAGGAAGCCGGTGCGCAGATGGCGGCGGCCAGAAACACCTTTCACTTTCATCAGATCGTACAAGACGTTCTGGTTGTTGCGTTCCTGCTGGCGAGTCTCGGGTGGATATGGTTCGCCAACAGGCGCAGCCAGATGCTGCAACGCCAACTGGATACAAGCCGCGAGCAAACAGACCTTCTGGAGCACCGGTTAAACCATGACAGCGTAACCGGTCTTATAAACTATCGCATTTTTGCCGAAACCGTACGGTCTGCCCATGAAAAGCTATCGGATGGGCAGACCTTGAGCATTCTCAATATCGATCTGGAGTCCCGGCTGCCCGCGATCAACAAATTCAGCCTGGCGACCGAAGAAGCCATCCTAACGTCGACTGCGGACTTGTTGCGACACGCCGTTGACCGGATGGAGGGAGAAAACTGTCTGGCTCGATCTGGCGGCAAGGGATTCTTGCTGATGACTATCAGCGACGAGGACCTTGGTCTCACCGCATCTGTGATAGCAAAGCGCATCCACGATATTTTTCTGCGTCCGGTTCCCACAACGGTAGGCTCATTCTTGATTTCGCCAGCCATCGGCTACGCGGATTCGTCAACTGTCGAGCGAGATGCGGCAGACATTATCCGCAATGCTGATCTGGCTGTCAGCAACGCGGTCAGTTACAGCCGCCGCCGCGTCGTGACATACGAACCGGCCATGCGCGCGGAAATGGAACGGCGCACAATCGTCGAAAATGCGCTTGCCCGTGCTATCGAGGCGAACGAGTGCCTGCCTCACTTCCAGCCTCAGTTCAACCTCATGACCGGGCGTATCTTCGGCGTGGAAGCTCTGGCGCGCTGGTATCATTCCGAATTGGGCTGGATTTCCCCCTCGGAATTCATCCCGATTGCTGAGCGCAATGGCGACATCGTCTCACTTGGCTGGAAAATCCTGGAGACTTCCTGTTCTGAAGTTCAGTTGCTTCCCGTGGACCTGAGTCTGTCGGTCAACCTGTCGGTCGCTCAAATTCTCAGTGATGACGTCGTCGCCATGCTGGACGAGTGCCTGGGACGCACCGGATTGCCTGCGTCCAGGCTGAAACTGGAAGTCACCGAAACAACGCTGATGAGCGATTTGCGCCGCATACAGACGACACTTTCCGAACTGCGGTCGCTGGGCATAGGCATTTCGCTGGACGATTTCGGCGTCGGGTATTCGGCTCTGTCATATCTGACGGAATTCGACTGGGACGAAATCAAGATCGACCGTTCCTTTGCAACAAAGGCAGTCAAGGACAAGAAACTGCGCGACATTCTCAAGATGGTTCTCGGTATCGCCGAAACCATGGGCTCACAGGTCTTGATCGAAGGTATCGAGACCGTTGAGCAGCGCGATGTACTGGTAGATATCGGCTGCACCATTGGCCAAGGCTATCTCTTCGGTGGCCCGATGGCGATTGACGACATCACGACACTGTTCTTTTCCGATCACTCCAGAAGCACCCTGGCGGGACTTTGACAGCCGAAAGGCAAAGTCCCGCCTAAGCGGCCGTTGCTCAAGATGTGCGTTTGGCTGCCAGCCGCTTCTTTGTTTGTCTCGACTGCCTGACCAGAGAAACGAGCAGAACGAGACCTCCAACGGCAGCAACGACCATAAGCTGATGGAATGGCGATCCAAGCAGGTGCGCACCTGCGCTTTCCAGGCCGGTCAAATGATCATGCGCGCCAGGGTGGGCGAGGGCCGGTGTAGAGGCCACAGCAAGAATAGACGTCGTCACAAGCTGTTTCATTCTGCGATATCTCCATGGGACAGGCGAGTGGTGAGGATGTCGATCAGGTCGATGTCTGACCGCTCCGACAGGGATACGAAAGTGAAGGTCATGGTTTCCCGGGCTTTGACCATCGAGCCGGGAAAACTCATGTAGACGAGCTCTCGGGACGCGAAGGCGGGCGAAGCTGTGCCCACCTGCCAATTGCTGACAATCTTGGCGTCGACCAGGTGCTGCACGAGACCATCGGTGCCGGGGCGGTGAAATGGGACACCGGCAAGACGCAGATAACTGGTCTTGTCTTCCGCTGCCCGAAAGCCATCGATGAAGCTCTCCGCAAGCGCCTGCAGTTCTTCCGCCCGGTCTGTTTGGGAAGCCCCATGCACATGTGAATGCAAATGGTCCGGTCCGGCATGATTGTGGCCGGCGAGGTCTCCATGATCGTGCGAGTGCTCATGGGAATGATGGTGGTGGTGATGGTCGTGATGACCATGGTGAAAGTGGTGGTCGTGCGTGTGATGATTTCGCGCCATCTCCTTACTCCACGTCCGGACCGGCTGGAATGGACACCGGCTTGTCGATGATGGATTTGTGCGCGCCCATCTTGCCGTGGGAAACCAGCGTACCGAGGACGTCCACAATCACACGTGTCGCAAGCAGGGCCGTTATATCGGAGCAATCGTAAGGCGGTGAAACTTCGACAACCTCAAGACCGCAGATGCCTTCCTTGGCCACCAGCGACACCAGCTCAAGCGCCTCTCTCGGCAGGAAGCCACCCGGTTCCGGCCATCCGGTACCTGGCACAAACCCGCAGTCGACACTGTCGATATCAAACGAGATATACACCGCATCGGCATCCTTCCACGCCAGCTCAAGAGCGCGGGCGGCCGTTTCCGCCAGTCCCAGTTCCTCAACATCACGCATGGTGAAGATGTTGGTGTTGCGTTGACGGGCGACCTCCACCCCTTCACGCGGCACCTGCCAGCCACCGATGCCGATCTGAACCAGATTGACAGCCGGCACGTTGACGAGATCCGTCGCGTGGAACCAGGGCGTCGTATGCATCCGTTCATCCAGATCCTTTTCCTGAATGTCGATATGCCGGTCGAAATGCACGATGCCGATACGTTTGGACGTGCATTGGGCAATCCCGCGGACACAGGGAAAACCAATCGAGTGATCGCCGCCAATCATGATCGGCAGGGCTCCGGACGAAGCGACGTGGGACACTGCCCGCGTGATCTGGTCGAAGGTCTTCTCAATATTGGCGGGAATGGTGAAAATGTCGCCGACGTCGCAAAGCGTCATCTGTTCCCGAAGGTCCACACCCATCTCATAATTGTAGGGCGTGTAGAGGGCGGAAATCTTGCGAACGCCCTGTGGCCCGAACCGTGTGCCCGGCCTGTAGGTGGTGCCACCGTCGAAAGGAATACCGATGACGGCCGCATCATAGGCGCCGACCTTCGTAACATCCTCGATATAGGGTGCCTTCAGGAAAGTGTTGATACCCGCGTAATGGGGCAGTTCACCACGGGCGAACGTCGGGATGGATTTGTCGGTGAGACTGTCCGATCCGGTCAGTCCCATCCGCAGAGCCCACGCTTTTTCCTTTTCCCAGGCGGCAGAGGGCAGGGCACTTTCCTTTTCAGCAGCCTTCCAGCCACGCAATTGCAATTTGTCAAAGTCTGGATGGTGCTGTCGCCGGTTGGGGCCTCGGTTGACATACCCCGCGACACGGTGTTGCGTCCTGGGGCCTGAGGTTCGATGGAAACTCATGGGCTTGTCCTCATTCCTGAGCGTTTTTGGTAAAGGGTGATTGTTGGGCCACGCCGATGGCCCCGGCGATTGCCTCAGGAGACTGCACCGGCTGTCTCGTTGGCGATTTGAGTGGCAGGTCGTAAGTGACGGTCGCGCCATAGGCCTGTGGCGCTTGCGCGTCATGACGGATCTTGTCGAACACCAGCAACCGCGTCCCCAGCTTGAAGGCCTCATGGATATCGTGGGTCACCATGAACACTGTCATGGAGAGCTCTTTCCAGAGCCCCAGAAGCAATTCATGCATGTCAACGCGTATGCCGGGATCCAGCGCGCCAAACGGTTCGTCGAGCAGCAGAATGCTCGGCTTCTTGACCAGGGCCTGAGCTATCGCGAGGCGTTGCTGCATACCGCCGGAGAGCTGCGCCGGGTATTTGTTTGCAGCCGGCTGCAACCCGATCCTGTCGAGCAGGTCATCAATCGTCTGAAACGCCGCCTTGCGGGCCGCCCCGAAAAGCCGTCCCGACCAGCGCGAGGCTTCAAATTCCTGGGCCAGTATCAAGTTTTCAGCAACGGTCAGATGCGAAAACACCGAGTATTTCTGAAAGACGATCCCGCGGTCCGGTGTTGGTTCCAGCGGCAAAGATGTTCCGTCCAGCAGGATCTGGCCTTGGCTTGGATGTTCCTGTGAAAGCAGCATGCGCAGGAATGTTGATTTGCCGCAGCCGGATGCACCAACGATGGTGCAGAAGGATCCGCTTCCGACTTCCAGGTTGACCCGTTCCAGAACAGGCATTCCATCGTAAAACTTTGCCAGGCCCTGGACGGAGAGTTTGGGCGAAGTGGTCATAGCGCGTCCCCTCCCAGATGGTGCCAGCGGAAGGCGCGGCGCGACAACAGGAGCAAAGCTCTGTCGAGCAGGAAGGCAAGAAGCGTGATCCAGACGACGTAGGGCAGGATGATATCCATCGCGAGATAGCGTCGAACCAGGAAAATCCGGTAACCGAGGCCGGAAGTGGACGCGATGGCCTCAGCGGAGATCAGAAAGATCCATGCCGGCACGAGAGAGAGGCGCAGGCTGGTAATCAGGTGCGGGAGGACTTGCGGCAGAACAAGCCGCGTCACCATTTGCCAGACGCTTGCCCCAAGCGTTTCCGCCTTGATGATCATCTCGCGCGGAATGTCCAGAACGGCCTGTGCGGTGGAGCGGATCATCACCGGCGCCGTGCCGATCACGATCAGGGCAATCTTGGCAAGCTCGCCAAGACCGAAAGTGATGAACAGGATCGGCAGGATGGTGATCGGCGGGATGAGCGAGAAGGTTGACAGATAAGGTGCCAGCGCGCTGCGCACATGCGGAATGAACCCGATGGCGATGCCGAAAGAAAGAGCCAGCACCGTTGAGACCGCCATGCCCGTCCCGAGCCGCCATAGGCTGTCGAAACTATCCAGCCAGAGCAGCAGATCGCCCGACCGCCGGTCCGGCACAGTCGCCATACGCCAGAAGGCTTCCCCCATTCTGGCAAAGGACGGAAGTAGTTTGTCAGCCGGGTTGTCGAGCCGGCGATAATGACTGGCAATCGCGTAAGTGATCACCGTCAGCGCGAAGGGCAGGAGCCCAAGCGCCAGGGCGGTAACCGGGGAGGGTTTCCGGTTGATGATGCGCATGAAACGGTCCGATCGGTCTCTGGCTGCGGTCCCGGCACAAAGGCACCGGAACCGCCGGGTCAACAGCGGATGCTTAAAGCGTGCCTTCTGCGGCCATTGCCATGAAACTCGGGTCGAATTTCAGTTTCACATTGCCCTTGTCGCCATAGATCGAGCCGTCCGGGAAAGAGACGCCGACGAATTCCGGGCTCGGAGCCCCTTCACCCAGGATTCCCTTGTCGAAGAGAAACTCGGCAACGAATTTCATCGTCTTGGGAAGTTCAGCGGATTTGGTGAATTCCACGGCCTCTTCGGGGGTATAAAACATCTTGGTGGTTGCAAGCTGAGCGTCATAGCCCTCAAGATCGGTGCCGGACGCTTCGGCCATGGCGGTGCGTGCCGCGACGCCTTCGTCGCTATCGGACGACATGATCGACATCAGTTCGTACCAGGCGCCGACCAGGGCCTTGCCGAAGGCAGGGTTGTCCGCAAGCGTTTCGGTATTGACCATCATCACATCGATGATTTCCCCTGGAATGCCCGAGCTGTCGAAAACCTTGGTCGAATTTGGTTCCGCCTCGATTTCAGACAGGAGCGGGTTCCAGGTCACCACCGCCGTAACGTCCGGCGTCTGATAGGCTGCGATCATGTCCGCATCGGATGTGTTGACCACAGTCAGGTCCTGTTCGCTGAGGTCAACCGTGTCGAGTGCCCGGGCAAGCAGGTAGTGAGAGACCGAAAGCTCCACCAGATTTACATTCTGACCCTTGATATCGGCGAGGGAGCTTTTGTCCTTCAGGATGATGCCGTCGTTACCATTGGAGTAGTCGCCAACGATAAGCGCAGTTGTGTCGACGCCGCCGCCTGCAGGAATGGAAAGAGCGTCCATATTGGTCATGGAGCAGCCGTCATATTCCCCGGCGGTGTATTGATTGATCGACTCGACATAGTCATTGATCTGAACAATCTCGACGGAGATGTCGTATTTGTCGGCCCATTTCTTCATAAGGCCGCTGTCCTGCAGATACCCCCAGGGCATCCAGCCCACATAGATGGACCAGCAAACCTTGAAATCCGTCTTTTCCTCGGCCTTGGCCGAAGTGAGGGAAAGAGGCAGCGTCAGCGCTGCGGCGAGGAGGGAAGCTTTGGCAATCGATTTCAACATCTGTGCGCGTCTCCTGTCTTGGGCCCGGTCATCAGAACCGGACTTACGTCATGAGGTTTTTGCGCACGGCCGGGAGCAGGTTCGCGCGCGCGAAACCTCGTGCAGTTGTCTCCCGGGTTTTTGTCCCGCCGTGTCACCGGTCTATGTTGGCATATGCCACGCAACCGGCTTGCGCCTCTCGGTCCTGCATCGTCTTGCGATCGGATCCCTAGGCGCTCTGCACATCAGTTGTTAAGCAAGAGGGGTGCCAGAAAGGTCAGGAGGCGAATTTATCTTTAGGTTTCAGATAATTAAAAAGAAAATGGTGAAATACCCTTACAAGCCGATCTGGAACTGATCGTTGCAATGGGCAGTTTCTGGGCACAGTGGTCAAGTTTGCACCACGCCAGGACTTTGAGCTGCCACCTTCTGCATGACCACTCGAAACCTTCAAATGGCGGTTAGGTTCGCAGCCAACCGTGAACGTTCGAGCATGCGAAAGGTCGCTAGTTCGCAAAGGAACAGATTTGCACCGCGGGCAGGAAATGCTGTTCGGTGATACCCAGACAGCAGGCGTGAGCCACCAGCAAAAAAGCGGTCAAGGCAGAACCGGTAACGAGTGCCAGCAAAAGCGTCGGATCGCGCAGAACTTCGCGAATGTCGCCCAGCGTTTGAATTTTGGTATGTGCCATAACAATTCCTCCGGTTTGAATATTCTCAAGAGCCAAGCTGGTGCCTCTTGAGGTTAGGACTTATTCGGCAGGTTCGTCGATCTTACCCTTGTCACCAGGATCGTCTTGTTTTTTCTTGCCCCCGAAAATACCTTTGATCCACCCTGTCTTCTCTTCACTGCCAGCAGGGGGAGCGTCTTCTTCGAGGGTAGGGGCATCTGCCGGGTCCCCTGTTGCGGATGTTTGCGGAGCGACCTGTTCGCCAAAAGCGGCAAAAAATTCGCCAGCCAGGCGTTTGGCCGTCGAGTCGATCAATCTGGCACCAAGCTGCGCCAGCTTACCGCCAACCTTTGCATCAACATCGTAGTAAAGGATCGTCGCGTTAGGACCGTCTTCTTCCAGACGCACCTTGGCAGCTCCTCTGGCAAAGCCGGCGACCCCACCGGAACCTTCACCCTCGATAGTATAGCCATTCGGCGGGTCGAGATCGTTGAGGGTGACCTTGCCGCCGAACGTTGCCTTGACCGGCCCCACCTTCAGGCGAACCTTGGCCTCCAGTTCGGTGTCGGAATGCTTGATCAACTCTTCACCCCCCGGGATGGAGGCCTTCAGGACGTCCGGGTCATTCAACGCTTTCCAGACCTTTTGCTTGGGCGCTTCGATCCGCTGGCTGTCATTCATTTGCATGTGACTGTTTCCCCGATGGGTTCAAACATTGAGAGTGTCGGCTTCGCGATGCCCGCTTCGGCGGATCATCAAAAGTTCGGCAAGGATGGAGAGTGCGATTTCTTCCGGCGCAATGGCCCCCAGATCGAGGCCTGCCGGCCCCTTGATCCGATCAAGGGTCTGTTCCGATACCCCTTCCTCGCGCAGCTTTTCCTTCAGTGCCGCAATTTTTCGGCGACTGCCGACGAACCCGATATGACGGGCATCCGTCATGAGCGTTGCCTTCAGGGCCGCAAGATCACCGCGCCCCTGGGTGGAAATGATTGCGTAGATCTGGCCGTTGCTTGGAACGGGACTTTCGAACCCGTCCACCCTTGTACCTGAACCTGGAAAAACCGACAGATCGTCGCCTGGCGCACACAAGGTCAGATCGAAACCGATGGCGGGTGCCTGGTTTGCCAGCGCCACAGCGACCGGGCTGGCGCCGTAGATCACAAGCGTTGGTCGGGGCAGGACCGGTTCTATGAAAATATCCATCGTGCCCTGGCTGGGGCACATGTTTTTCGCAAACTGGATGCCCTCGCGTTCGTCACCAGCCGCCACACCGATTTCTGCCAGGAGTTCTGCGGGTTGAAGGGAGATCAGTCGGGTCTGTCCATCCGCAAAGGCGGACTTTGCCGCCTTGACGACAGCCGATTTTGCACACCCACCACCGATCCAGCCGCCGACAATGTCACCATTCCGGTCTATCACGGCCTTGGCGCCCGCCTTGGCCGCGGTCACCGAAATGGTGCGAACGACGGTGGCCAGAACGAAAGGTTCGTTCTCGTCCTGCAAACGATTCATCAGGCGCGGCAGGTCTTGCACGACATCAGCCGAGGCTTTTTTGCCGGATACGGGAACGGAATGCTTCATCTGAACATCTCCCATCGTTCAAAGTCTCGCCAGATAAGGTTCCAGGGCTGAAAGACTGGCGAGATTGTGCGCCGGCGCGAAGAAATCGACGTAGGGCAGGGCAGCGGCCATGCCTCCGGCTGTCGGTTCATATCCCTGCCAGCCAAGCAGCGGGTTGAGCCAGACAATGCGCCGGCACCGTCGCCGCAACCTTGCCATTTCATCCCCAAGCTCTTCCGGTGCACCGGTGTCATAGCCATCCGACAGGATCAGGATGCAGGTGCGTGAATGGACGACACGGGCAGCGTGCCATCTGTTGAAGTCAGCCAATGCGGCACCGATCTTCGTGCCACCGCCAACCCCTTGCGCCATCAGTCCCATGCGATCGAGTGCACGGCCTGCATCCCGCTCAGAGAGAGCGGAAGAAACGTGGACAAGACGGGTGTGAAAAAGAAACGCTTCTGCCTCGCGGAAGCTGTCCAGCAAACCGTGCACAAACCGTGTGAAAACACCGGTGTAATTGTTCATCGACCCAGACGCATCAAGGAGAATAACCAGCCGCAACTGTTTCTCGCGCGGCCCCTTGCGCACAAGATCGATAGGCGTTCCGCCATGGGCTATGGAACGCCGAATGGTTCTGCGCAGATCCAGCTTTTTGCCCGTTCGTTTCTGCCTGTCCCTGCGGGTCAGCCTTATGCGCATGGCCCGGGCCAGCCGTTCGGCAAGGTCATGCGCCTGCTTCAACGCGTCCGGATCGCTGAGATTCCGAAAATCGACCTGCCCGAGATTTTCGGCAATGCTTGCTCCCTCCCGCCGCCCGGAGGGTGTGTCATCGCTCAGTTCATCCTCTTCCCCGGGTAGGCGCTCAACATCGCCGGCAATTGTGTCCTGACGCCGTCCACTCGCATCGATCATCTCGCGTATGGTCTTCATACCCTTGCGCGTGCTCGTACCGGAGACCTTGACGCCCGATTTGACACCCTTGCCGGACCAATAGGCGTCGAAGATTTCGTCGAAACGCTGCCAGTCGGACAACCGACCGCAAAAAAGGCTGCGAAAAGCGGCTTTCAGACTGTCGGGGCGCTTGATCACCTGCGTACACAACAGCCTGCTCGCGTCCCGGGTTTCAGCCAAACCAACCTTGAACCCACTGTCGCGCAACGAATGGACGAACCCGGCAAGACGCAGCCTGAGCACCGGACCGATGTCTGCACTGCTTTCAAGGCGAAGGCCAGACATCGCTCAGGCCACCTTTCCCAGAAGCCTGTCGGTGACTTCACGGCTGACCCGGGCACTGTCCTCCCGGGTTTTCAGAACACAGGAAAGCGTTTCGAAAACGAGTTCGCGGTTATCCTTCAGGTTCTTCGCACCAAGACCGAGCAGAGCAGCGGCCCAGTCTATGGTCTCTGCAACGCCGGGAACCTTCACAAGGTCTTCCTTGCGCAGTTTGCCCATGAGATCAGCGATCTGCACGGCGAGAGCGGCATCCAGACCAGGGACACGCGCCAGCAGGATGCGGGTTTCGCGGTCGGGTGAGGGGTAATCGACGAAATGATAGAGGCAGCGGCGACGCAACGCGTCCGAGAGCTCGCGCGTACCATTGGAGGTCAGAACCACGCGCGGAATAGACGTTGCCTGAACCGTTCCAAGCTCCGGAATGGACACCTGAAAGTCAGACAGGATCTCCAGCAAAAAGGCTTCGAACTCCTCGTCCGCCCGGTCAATTTCATCGATCAGCAGAACAGGCGGCACGTCCCGGCGGATGGCAGCCAGAAGAGGGCGCTCCAGAAGATATTTCTCGGAGAACACAGCCTCCTCGACAGTTTCTGCACTGTCACCCGATCCTTCGCGCGCCTTGATGGCCAGTAGCTGTCGCTGGTAGTTCCATTCGTAAATGGCGTCTGACCGGTCAAGGCCTTCGTAGCATTGCAGACGGATGAGATCGGTATTCTCCAGCCGCGCCAGGGCTTTGGCCACTTCCGTCTTGCCGACCCCGGCTTCACCTTCCAGAAGCAGCGGGCGCGCGAGCATTGAAGTCAGGAGAAGCGCCGTCGCAAGTCCCTCGTCCGCGATATATCCGGCTTCTGAGAGCTGAAGCGCTATCTGATCCTTGGTCTGGGTCATGCTGATCCGTTTGGTGAGAAGGTCTTCCGTCGTATTCGCCCGGCCTGATCCGGGATCAGGTCATCAGAGGACGAACGAAAAGGCACCGCAGACCAATTCCCGGCAGAACCGGCCTGCGGTGATGCGCCCTTTACCCGTGCGCGCCAAGATCCTTGGCCGCCTGCCAGATCCGCCATGCGTCGTGCGGCATCTGGATATGAGTTGACCCGAGGAACTTGAAGGCGTCGTTCACCGCGTTGGAGAACGCCGGCACACCACCGACATTCGGGCTTTCACCCACACCTTTGGCACCGATTGGATGGTGCGGGCTGGGGGTAACGGTGAAATCCGTTTCCCAATGAGGTGTTTCAACCGCCGTCGGCAGGAAGAAGTCCATGAAGGAGGCACCGAGCACATTGCCCATCTCGTCGTAGCGGATCTCCTGTCCCATCGCGATGGCGAAGGCTTCTGTCAGGCCGCCATGGACCTGTCCTTCAATGATCATCGGATTGATCCGGGTGCCACAGTCGTCGAGGGCATAAAAGCGCCGTGTCTTGGCAACACCGGTATCAACATCGATGTCCATGACGCACAGATACGCTCCGAACGGATAGGTCATATTGGGCGGGTCGTAATAACTGACCGCTTCAAGACCGGGCTCCATGCCCGGAGGCGGGGCATGATAGGCAGCCCAGGCGATCTCCTTCATGGACTTGCGCGCCTGCGGATTGCCCTTCACCTGGAAGCCGTCGACATCCCATTCCAGATCGTATTCAGAAACTTCCAGCATATGGGCGGCGATCATCTGCGCCTTGTTGCGGATCTTGCGAGACGCAAGGGCGATCGCGGCACCGGCCACCGGCGTGGACCGCGACCCATAGGTCCCAAGACCGTAAGGGGCTGTGTCCGTGTTGCCTTCCTCCACCATGATATCGGCTGCCGGAATGCCGATTTCTGTCGCGATGATCTGGGCCCACGTGGTCTCGTGCCCCTGGCCTTGCGATTTGGTGCCCATGCGGGAAATCACCGAGCCGGTCGGGTGAACGCGGATTTCGGCGCTGTCGAACATTGCGACACCCAGGATATCGCAATTCTTGGACGGACCGGCGCCGACGATCTCGGTAAAGAACGAAACGCCAATGCCCATGATCTCGCGGGTCTCACCGCGTTTGAAGGCTTCCTGCTTGGCCTTTTGTTCGGCGCGCAACTCGCGATAGCCAATGGTGTCCATCGCCTTTCGCATGGCGGTGTGATAGTCGCCGCTGTCATATTCCCAGCCGAGGGCCGAGTGATAAGGGAACTGTTCTGACTTGACGAAGTTCTTCATCCGCAAGTCCGCAGGATCCATGTCGAGCTTCTGGGCCAGAATGTCCATGGCCCGCTCGATGCAATAGGCAGCTTCCGTCACGCGGAACGAACACCGATAGGCCACTCCGCCGGGCGCCTTGTTGGTGTAGACGCCGTCGACTTCCAGATGCGCGGCCGGAAAATCATAGGAACCGGTCACGATATTGAAGAAACCTGCCGGCCATTTCGACGGGTCGGCGCAGGCATCGAAGCCGCCGTGGTCGGCCAGAACATGCACCTTGAGCCCGGTAACAGTACCGTCGTTCTTCGCGGCGATTTCAGCTGTCATGTGATAGTCGCGGGCGAAAGAGGTAGTGGAAAGGTTCTCCATCCGGTCCTCGACCCATTTCACAGGAACGCCGGTGACGATTGAGGCAACTATGGCGCAGATGTAACCCGGATAAGCCCCGACCTTGTTACCGAAGCCACCGCCGATATCCGGTGCAATCACGTGGATCTTCTGCTCGGGGATGGTCGACAGAAGCGAGGCGACCGTGCGGATGACATGAGGGGCCTGGAACGTGCCCCAGACCGTCAGCTCACCCTTGATCTTGTCCATGGACGCAACGCACTGACAGGTCTCAAGCGGTGAGGGATGCGTCCTGTGATAGGAGATCAGTTCCTTGATGGTGACATCGGCCTCCTCAAAGGCCTTGTCGGTTTCCTCGCGGTCGCCCACTTCCCACGTGAAAATGTGGTTGTGGTGTTTGCGCGGCCCGTGGGCCCCTTCTGTCTTGCCATCGAGATCCGGCCGCAGAACAGGGGCATCCGGGTCCATCGACTTGAAGGGATCGGTCAGGACGGGAAGCTCTTCGTATTCGACTTCCACCAGTTGAATGGCATCGTCGGCGACGTAGCGGTTTTCGGCCACCACAAAGGCAACTTCCTGGTTCTGGTAAAGCACCTTGCCGTCGGCCAGCACCATCTGCACGTCGCCGGCCAGGGTCGGCATCCACGCCAAGTTGACGCCTTTCAGATCTTCCGCCGTCAGAACGGCGATCACGCCAGGCAGTTTCAGGGCCTCGGAGGCGTCGATCTTGGTGATCTTCGCGTGGGCATGGGAGGAGCGGACAAAATCGCCGAACACCATGCCGGGCAACTTCAGATCGTCGACATACTGGCCCTTGCCCTGCGTGAAGCGAATATCTTCCACGCGCTTGCGCTTGCAGCCCATACCTTCCAGGGCGGCCTCACGCTGTTCCCGTGTCGGGGTCATGTCGTTCATTCTGCAGCCTCCTGAAATTCAGTGCCGTTCAGCTTGGCAGCGGCATACTGGATCGCCTTGACGATGCTCTGGTAACCGGTGCAGCGGCAGAGGTTTCCCGAAATGCCCATGCGGATTTCCTCTTCCGTCGGGTTCGGGTTTTCCTTCAGCAGCGTGTGCGCGCGCAGGATCATGCCCGGCGTACAAAAGCCGCATTGCAGCCCGTGCATCTGCCGAAACCCTTCCTGAAGCGCGGATAGGGTGCCATCCGCATTGGCCATGCCTTCAATGGTGGTGAGTTCGGCGCCGTCTGCCTGCACGGCAAACATGGTGCAGGATTTCACCGACATACCATTCAGTTCCACCGTGCAAGCTCCGCAATGGGAGGTCTCGCAGCCGATATGCGGTCCGGTGATGTTAAGATCCTCGCGCAGAAAGTGGATCAGTAGCGTGCGTGGTTCCACGAAGCGCTGCACCTTCTTGCCGTTGACGGTCATGGTGACCGGGATCTGTTCGATATCGCTCATGATTTATCTCCTGGGTCCCGGTTCAGCTTGCGGCGCGTGTTGCAGCTCTTGAGAGAGCCTTCTGCAGCATCACGCCGGCCATCTTGGTTCGGTATTCCGCAGGTCCCCGTCCGTCCGATGCGGGCTCGGTGATGGCTTCAGCCGCCGCGACAGCGCGGGCAACGGTTGCCGTATCCAATGTGGAGCCAGTCAGGATCTCGCCGGCCTCCTGCCCATAAAGGGGCGTATCGGAGACATTGGTGAGCGCGATGGAACAGAAGGTGACGGTGCCACCGTCCAGGGTCAGTACCACGGCCGCAGCAGCCGTTGCATAGTCGCCAACCTTGCGCTTCAGCTTTTCATAAGCGTAGCCGTGGCCCGCTGGCGGGACGGGAATTTTGACGGCCGTCAGAATTTCTTCCGGAGCAAGAGCGGTGAAATAGGCCGCTTCATAGAAATCCCGCGCCGGAACGTCGCGCTCGCCATCCGGACCGGTCAGGACATAGGCAGCATCCAGACACTGCATCAGCGCCGGCATGTCGTTGCCCGGATCTCCATTGGCGACATTGCCGCCGAGCGTGCCGACGTACCTGATTTGCGGATCGGCGATCAGAAGCGCCGTCTCACGAATGATCGGCAGTTTCTGTGCAAGCAGGTCCGAGGCAATCAACTCGTGTTGCGTCGTCATGGCGCGAATGGTGATCGTGCTGCCGTCATCCGTAATGCCCTTGAGATCGGCGATGCCGCCAAGGTCGACCAGATGTTCCGGCGCCGCCATGCGCAGCTTCATCATGGGGATCAGGCTATGTCCGCCTGACAGGGGCCGCGCCTCGTCGCCATGACTGACCAGGATCGCTACCGCTTCTGCAACGGACGATGGCCGGTGATAGGTGAATGCACCAGGTATCACGTCTTTCTCCTCCCTCTGCCGGCCGCAAAAGGACCGGATGCCGAGCGTTGCGAACCACGACAACGGTTCACCCTCGGCCGGCAATGTCGTATCCAGACGCAAAACGGCTGGACAGTTCACATTTGCAAAGGGTGCGGAAGGGTGCGGCGCACACTCAAGGCTGCTTGCACAAACGGCTCGCAAGTCCACACGGACGGCGGATTGCCTTGCACGAATTGCGTCAGTTTTGCTGTCGCATATCATGAAGAAAAATCACGAAATTCATGAAAGGCATTTTTAGTTTCAGGGACTTCCCGTGTCTTTTCCTGCGCCGAGGGCAAATCACAAAGGAAGCCCTCCAACCATGCAGGTTTGCACGAACGGCGTGTTTTCAGTCCGAAAACGCACTGCAACACGACTAAGTCAGCGAAGCGGAACTGTTCTTATTGCGCGGCAACTGGCTGTTCGCGTCCCGCATGGCCTTGATGCCGGTTTTGACCAAGCGTCTTCAGACGCGCTTTCACCCGTCTCCAGCGAGACCGGCTGACTGGAACACTTTGCGCAGCCTGGCCGGCCAGAACAAGAACGCCGCCGTCACCGGAGCGCTTGTAGCTGACAACACGGTTGAGGTTGACGATGTGGCTGCGGTGAACCCGGTTGAAAATTTTCGGATCAAGCTGCTGTTCCGCCTCGCTGATGGAAAGGGGGCAGAAGAACTCCCTGTTGCCGTCACAGATGCGCGTGTAATGCGCATCCGCATGAACGGCGCAAATGTCTACAATGCCAATCTTGGTCTTCTGGCCATCCCGCTCAATCGGCAGCATTCCCTTGGCAGCAGGTTGCCCCGGCCGAACAGCTTGCGCTGCCGCCTGTAAACCGGACGCTGACTTGCCTGTTGTCGCTGACACGGGTCGCTCTGACAGATCCGTCTTTTCCGCGCCTGTTCCTTGCAGGGCGTTTTCAGGCTCAGTGTTGGTTTGCCTTGAGGAATCGGTCTCATCTTCCTGCGCGGGAACAAGCGCTAGAAGAAACAGACCAGACACAAGAAACGCAACGCAGGAAACCAGAATGGCGAGCATTCCAGGGCTCAGTGCCGGAGCAAGCCCCATGGCAATCGGTTGCCGTGTTTCATAGGTCAACCCTGCCATGGCCGTGTAGTGCATGGCCGAAATCGCAAGTGCCAGAACCGCCGCCGAAATGACCAGAGGCGGGCGGCGGCCGAGCCCGAAAAGAAGCCACATGGCAAGCCCGGCAGCGTTGAAGGCAATCAGGAAGCTTGCAAAGACGTAGGCAGGGTCATGCTGCATGCGCAAAGACCCGTAAAGGGCATACATGCCGAGATAGTGCATGGTGCAGATACCGCTTCCCATGACGAAAGCGGACAAGCCAAGCCGAACAGGCGTCAGGCGCGCATTGCTGGCGGCAAAAACCGCAATGCCGACAACGAGAACACAGACGAGAAACGACAACAGCGTCGGCAAAACAAGAAAGTCGACAGCGACCGGCAATTGCGCTGCCAGCATGCCGACGAAATGCATGGACCAGATGGCAAGCGCTAGCGTCAGCGCAGCCCCCGCAAGCAGAAGCCGCCGACGCTGATCAACCGCGTTTCTTACCTGAATGGCAAGGTTCAGACCCACAAAACTGCCCTGAAAAGCCATCAACAAGGACAGCGCAACAAGCCAGGGCTCGTGCATCACCGACATGCCGGCTATCTCCTCCCAGTAGCCGCCGCCGCATCGAGCGACGGGTTCCTCAAGGTTCAGATGATAGGGGAAAGAGAAATACGCATCAAACTGCGAGTTGCGCCAAAACCGCCATCGGCTTTCGGATTCGAGATACTGAAGGTGAAATTGAAAAATGGCGGTGAGGGTGTCCGTGATTTCTATGAAACTATTGAAACTACTGACACATTAGGTGCCAAAAGTCGGTATTTTCCCTAAATGCATAGCGGCGGTTATGACAACGGGGAACAAAATTGGCGCGCTACAAATTATCAGAAGCCAGAATTCGCAGCCTAGATAAGCCCGGAATTTATGGCGACGGCGACGGACTTTGGATCCGCGTTCAGAAGGGCGGCAGTCGAAATTGGGTGTTCGTTTGGAAGCGCAGCGGCAAACGCAACGAGATTGGACTTGGTGGATACGGCCGCGGCACGGCACCCGTTTCGCTGAAGCTCGCGCGCGAAAAGGCTGATGAGGTTCGAGAACGTCTTGCGCGAGGGGAAGACCCACGTGGCACGAAATGCAAGGTAGACGTGATCACCTTCAAGAAATGTATGAAGGATTTGCTGGATTCAAAAGCTTCAGAATGGCGAAATGAAAAACATCGCGATCAATGGCATATGACGCTTAAGGAATATGCCAAACCTCTCCATGACATGCCGGTGGCAGAGATTGCCATGGGCGACGTAAAAGACGTTCTCCTAGAGCATTGGAAAGAACGCCCAGAAACGGCGTCCAGGCTTCGCGGTCGCATTGAAGCGGTGATTGACTACGCAATAGCGCATGAGTGGCGCAAGACGGCAAATCCGGCCCGTTGGAAGGGGTTGCTGAACAAGGTGCTGCCCGCACCTCAGAAGCTCGCACGAGGACACCATGCGGCCTTGGACTACAGGCTTGCTCCCGAGACTATTGAATGCCTTCGTGGATCCAAAGGAGTTGCCGCGCGTGCCGTTGAATTCGCCGCCTTGACTGCCAGCCGCACAGGAGAGGTGAGGGGCGCTGACTTCGCCGAGTTCGATCTGGATGCGGCTATCTGGACCGTGCCGGCTGAAAGGATGAAAGCGGGTAAAGAGCACCGGGTTCCGTTGTGCGACCGCGCGATCGCGATCGTCAAAGAAATGCAGCGGCGCGCTACCAACGCAATGGTTTTTGCGGGCGGCAAAAATGGAAGCCCAGTGAGCGCCACCGCAATGACGAAGGCGTTGAGGCTGGCATCACCAGACAAGGCCGCAACACTTCACGGCCTAAGAAGTACATTCCGCGACTGGGCTGGCGAAGAAACTTCGTTTGCACGTGAAATTGCGGAGATGGCATTGGCGCACCAAGTTGGCAATGAGGTTGAACGTGCATATCGGCGCGGCGATGCCTTGGAAAAAAGGCGCGCCTTAATGGTCGAATGGAGCAACTATTGCAGAAAAAGTGCACATCCTGAAAATCTGTCAAACTAATTATTTCAAAAAGCCCAAGATGACGATACTGACACTACTGCATACATTCTTGTTATCTGCAAAGGAGGTCTTGAATGAATTCAGTAAGCGCAAATCCACCTCGTCTCATTTCTATGGCAGACACTGCCAAATTGACTACGCTGAGCCACACAACAATCAATAAGAGACGTGCGCGAGGCGAATTTCCGCAAGCCGTGAAGCTCGGTGCTAAGCGGATCGCTTTCGTGCGCTCAGAGGTTCAAGCCTGGATTGACGAGCGCATCTCAAGCAGAATCCTTCAATAATCCAAGGAATCCAATGAACATACTTGACATCCGCCCACACCCAGGGGGCGGAAACGTTGTCGCGCGCTTCGACGTAGAGACTCCGTTCGGCATGAGGTTTTTCAATCTCATGCTGAAGGACTCAGCAGCTGGCTGGCGGGTCTTCTCGCCGTCTTACGGGCGAACACCTGTCGCTACTTTCACACCTGAATTGAACGAAAAAATTACACGCGCCGCAGTTGAGGCGTTTGAGGGGGTATCCCGATTTGAAATTGCCGACGATTGAGCCGTTCGAATGGAAAGATCCGGCCACCCTGCCGCGACGGGAATATGAACTCGGAGATGAATTCGAGGAGATTGATCCCAAAATCATGGGTTGGGTCCGGCAGGCGGTAGCCGCGAAGGCTGCAGTCTTGAGCGAGAAATCAAAACCAGAACAGCCGTCAGCTTTCATCAATGCACAATCCCTCCTCGAGTTGGAATTTGAGCCCATAAAATATGTGGTGCCGGGATACGTCGCCGAAGGGCTCACAATCCTTGGCGGACGGCCGAAGCTTGGCAAAAGCTGGTTGGCGTTGGACTTCGGAATCGCTGTTGCGTCGGGTGGCAAATCCCTTGGTGCGGATTGCGAGCAGGGTGACGCGATTTACCTCGCCTTGGAGGATAACCAGCGCCGCCTTCAGGACCGCTTAAACGCGCTCCTTCCACGACTCAAATCCATCCGGCCAGATGTCTCTCGTCTCTCACTTCTCACAGAGGCCCCGAAGGTTGGAACTGGCCTCATTGAGGCTTTGGAGACGTGGCGACAAGGTGTCGAAAATCCCCGCCTGATTATCATCGACACGCTTGCGATGGTGCGGGCGGAAAAACGCCGGAACCAGGACTCGTATAGCGCCGATTATGAGGCGCTATCCCCCTTGCAGAAGTACGCCGGGGAGCACCGACTGGCCGTCGTCGTCGTCACGCACGTGCGCAAGATGGCCGCAGACGATCCGCTGGAAATGATTACGGGCACAAACGGTCTAACTGGCGCAGCGGATTCCATCCTTGTGCTCGACCGTACGTCGGACGGACCGAAACTCTATGGCCGCGGGCGTGATGTTGAAGAGATTGAGAAAGCTCTCAGCTTCGAATCCGGCAAATGGTCAGTCCTTGGCAATGCTGCCGACGTGAAACGCTCCGATCAGCGATGCCAAATTATGGAGGCGCTGAAGGGTTCCGACTTGCCGCTGTCACCCGCGGAAATCGCGAAAGAGACAGGCATGAAGGTTGGGAACGTCAACTACCTTATCGCCAAAATGGTTGAAGCCGGAGAGGCTCAAAAGTTTGGATACGGCTGTTACCGGGCCGCTGTCGAAGAGGCGTGCGCAAGTCCGTGACTGCGAAAGTCTCAAACTCTCTAACACACCCCCTTAGACTCCTCAGAGTCCTAAGACTCAGGACTATAAGGACTCTGAGGAGGGTGGTTAGAGCAATTCGGACTTTCGCAAATCTCAAGGAATCTGGAAGTGAAACCATCCATAAGGGCGGCCAGCCAGCCATCCAACCGCACCAAGCATATCCCTCATATTCGTCTACCGAAGCGGGCATCCCGCGCACCGATTCACGCTGCACAGTTTCATAATGATCTGGCGGCCCGCCGCGCCTGGGTACAAAACCCTGTTGCTGACGCGGCCTATGCCTTGGCGATGCGCAATGGTGACCAGAGAAAGGCTTGGCCAACGCGGGTGCTATTGGAGCGAAAGCTCCGCATTTTATCGGCTGAAGGTGTGACGCGCGAATATATCGATGTTGGTGCGATGTTTTTGGCGCTCGACCAATGGGATCGATTGTCTGATCTTGAGCCGATGACGTCAGAGGCCGGCAAGGAATTTGATGATGAGGCTGATCGATATGTGCCCATTGGTGACCCCGAGTCAGCTTTCAGGATCGAACCGACCTTAGACTTCATAGCCGAAAAGATGACATCGCCGCCAAATGAGTGGCTGAGAGCGGCGCGCGATTGGGAGGGCGAACTGAGATACCAATTTCGTCGCGGATCTTGGCAATACCCGACACTCAACTACCAAATGCGCGACAAGTTCAAAGGGTGCCCGAAGTCTGCTGAGATCCCCGGAACACTTCCCGAAACCTGCTTTTCCACGTTCGAAGACCGCCTGATCCGGCAACTCGACTTCGAAGCTCTCCGCACCAGGTTAGGCGCCGAAACCGTCAGCATTCTCGACATGGCCATTAGCTCTGCCACGATGACAGAAATCGGCGTGTCACTCGGACAGTCTCGAGAATATGCACGTCGAGAAGGCGGAAAGCAGCAGGTTTTTAAGGCGCTTCGAAAGTTGTCGGAACTAATCTTCGAGAAACATCCATTATTCCGTGCATTGAACGCATAGTAAGTAGGTGGTTTAGCTGCCTGTACTCCTGCTGGATGGTACCAGCAAGGTCGACTTACTTGTCCTTTTCCTCGCGTCTTGTTTATTGAGGAAAAGGACGACTTTTTTTGCCAAGACAACGATTAATCCAATGACGAAAGGCCGCCAATGAAATGGTTCTGGTCAACGACGAATTATTGAAAGCCGGAGGCGGTGCCGATGTGTGCGCTGACGTTCCGATTACCGCCAAACCCCACTCCTGCATGACCGATGCTGCATTTTCGGTGAAAGAGGCCGCGGCAATCGCTGCCACCTCAGAAACCACGCTTCGCAACTGGCTACAGCGAACTGCCATCTGCCTAGTAGGCGAAAAGCAGCGCGACGGCCGCGTGATGTTCACCGGGCATGAAGTCTATGTCCTCCGGGTTGTGCGCGACCTGGTTGCGGCCGGTTATTCGCCTCATGCCGCCATCGATACCGCCTTCCACGCGTGCGACGGCGTCTCGCGACGGAAAATCGCGCACGACAAAGTAATCTCGTTCGAGCTCGACGGCCCGGAAACTGGTTCTCGTATCGTCGTCCCTGTTGGCGAATACTACCAGTCGGTGGCTGAGAACTGCGAAGCCTTGTATTGTGGCGCGATGACGGAAGATGAGCTCTATGCGGCCTGAGCGCATCGAGGTCCCTGAGCTTGAAGTAGCTCCTCAACGCTTTTTCAATCGCGCAACAGGCCGAGATTTCAAAGCGCAGCAACGCGATGGCGCGACGGTAATTGAAGTCTACGACGAGATTGGCGCTTATGGAGTCTCTGCCAAAGATATCCGCGACGAACTCCGCGGTGCCGGCGATGTTGTCTTGCGCATCAACAGCCCTGGCGGATCCGTCTTCGATGGCCTGGCGATTTTTAACGACCTGCGAGACCACAAGGGCCACGTGAGGGTTGAAATCACGGGCGTGGCTGCTTCGGCGGCCAGCATTATTGCCATGTCTGGTGATGAGATCGCCATGGCAAGCAACAGCTTCCTGATGATTCACAGGGCATGGGCTGGCACGATCGGCAACGAAGCCGCACATAACGAAACAGCAGGAGTGCTGCGGCAGGTCGATGGTGCGCTTGCGCGAACCTATGCAGGTCGATCAGGCAATTCAGAGGACGCCATCAGGAAGATGTTGGAGGCAGAAACCTGGCTGGACGCTGATGCGGCTATAGAAGCAGGCCTTGCCGACACCAAACTCGAGGCAGCGCCAGTTAAGGCCCGGTTCGACTTGAGCGTTTTTGCAAACGCGCCCGAGACGCTTTCCGCGGAAGTCGGCAAGGCGGAAATCAATTCAATTCGCGATCTTGAATCCGCTCTGCGTGAGGCAGGGTTGTCACGATCGCAAGCCAAGGCGCTGGCGGCGCACGGCTACCACGGCGAGACGGAAACGCAGCGTGAGGCTGAAGAGCTCGCAGCAATCGCAGCGGCAATATCGGCCGCGGCTCAATCTATTCAATAATCAGGAAGATAAATTTGACAATCAATAATGTCGCGGCTGTTCAGGCCGCGCTGGACGATCTGCGCTCAAAAACTGACGGTAAGCTCGAGGATTTCGAAGCCGGTCTTTCCGCATTGGAAAACGAGATCGACCGCCTCGACAACTCGATGAAACGTGTTGGAGGTTGGCAACCTGACAACGACAACATCGCTCCGAATGCTCAAGCATTGCGTGACGAGTTTTGTGCAATCGGTGCCCTAATCACGAATGGCGACGATTCCAAGCTTAAAGAAATTCAGGCATCGATGAGCGTTGGCTCAGATCCTGATGGCGGATATCTGGTTCTGCCGGCCGTTTCATCGACGATGACCATGAAATTGTTTGACGCTGTGACAATGCGCCGACTGGCCCGCACCGTTACCATGGAATCGGGCAGTGAATGGGTGGAACCAATTGACGCTGACGAGTCTGGGGCTGGTTGGGTCGGTGAAGCCGATGAACGTCCAGAAACGAGCACACCGAAACTGATGATGTTGAAGATCACGCTCGATGAAATCTATGCTCTTCAGAAGGTGACGCAAAGACTGCTCGATGACTCACAGTGGAACATTGGCGCATGGGTCGTTGATAAGATCACGAGCAAGTTTGTCCGCACCGAGAACGCTGCATTTGTTAACGGTAATGGTGTCGGGAAGCCTCATGGATTCTTGAGTTACGACTCCGTCGAAACAGATGATGACACCCGCGATTGGGGCGTGTTGCAGCACGTCAAAACAGGTTCGGCAACTGATGTTAACTTTGATAGCATCAAAGATCTTTTTTGGGCAGTACGTGCACCTTATCGAAGGAACGCCAAGTGGGTGATGTCGAGCGCAACCGCAGGCGTAGTGGATAAGATCAAGGACGGCAACGGGCGATATATTTGGCGTGACAGTGTCTCTGCGGACCTTCCACCGACGCTGCTTGGCAAGCCAGTGGAGTTCGAAGAAGAAATGCCGGCCGTTGGTGCTGGCGCGCTTCCAATTGCATTTGGTGATTGGGAGGAAGGTTACACGGTTATCGACCGACCTGGCATCAAACTGCTCCGCGATCCTTTGACCTCTAAGGGTTATACCAAGTTTTACGGCCGCCGCCGCGTTGGTGGTGGTGTGGCGAATTCTGAAGCCATCAAGCTGCTGAAAGTGGCCGCCTAAATCCATAAATCAACCGGAGGGGTATGCCCCTTCGGTTCTTCACGGGTCGCCCAGCCTAGGACCGGCGCGGTCCCGTTCTGCACGCATCCGCAATTCAAATGATGGGGGAGGGCGACACATGCCACGACCTAGAAAAAGCCTCTCTCAGGCGAAGTTAGACGGCTCCATCAACAAGGATCCCGGCCGTTACAAAAGCCGTAGCGAGCCGCTCGTCTCAGAGCCACTTGGCGAACCACCAAGTTGGATCAAAAACACCTCGGAATGCAGGGCTAAGTCAGCCTGGAGGCTCTTTCAAAAATTACCCTGGCTAAATCGATCGCACCGCGTGATTGTTGGTATGGCTGCGATCTTGCAGGGCCAGATTATGGCAGGAACTGATGTGGGAATTCAGCGGCAGACCTTATTTCGCCAAATTCTAGGACAGATGGGCGCGACACCGGCAGATTTCTCCAAAGTGGATTTCCAGACCCAGGAAGAAGATCCGGAAGACGAGCTATTTGAGTGGAGCTGCTAAACTCAAAAAATTTACTCTGACGATGAGTCGTAGACCACAGCCTCGTTTTCAATTCCTGAAAGTTTTTGAGTAACCCTCCACTGCGAACAAACGAAGAAGTGGCGCGGTTTCGGATTCATGTGTCTGCCATCACGTATTCCGAGATACATTTTGCCACTCGAAAACTCATCTTGAACAACAAGAGCTGGCCCGAATTCCGTCAATGCTAGACTACCGACTTCTGGAACTTCTGGTTTTGTGATGTTGTTTGGTAAAGCGATTACCTCAAATCGAGCATCGATGAGCAGAAGTAGCATTGTACTATTCGAAACATTTTCGAACACTGGTAGTTTGTCAAATGGTAGCTTTAATAAAGCATTTTCGTCTTCACCATCTTCGACAACTAGAACAAGATATGTTTCTTTGTCTTTCGCGTAAATACAAATATTCCCAGCTTCCAAGTCAGAGAATTTTTTTGGAATTACATTCGTTCGCATAATAGTTTCCGCCTAATTGGATCAGATTAAAGCGCAGCCGCTGCCGTACCGAATACGAAGTCTGCCTCAGTACCGTCATTCAACCTGACACGACCAGATCCATCCAATCCGCTGTTCGACCGTGTCGCGATGACGATGCCTTTGCGGCCATCATTGCAGTGAACCGGCATGGAAATCGTGGGCGACGTATCGAGCGAATTATAGGAACCGGCACACGTCAGGTTCCTACCATTCCATTTGCCGGATACCTCGAAAGACCCGCCTTCAAGACTGGCTGTCGCCGAGCCTCGTAGCATTTCGCCTTTATCGCCGATAACGACGACAGGGCGCGTTACAGCACATGCAGAAACAGCGACGCAACAGATTGTCACAAAGGCAATTTTTCGCATTCTCTTCCCCCAAAGATTGCACAACTGAAGCATCTAACCAAACAGGTTGCAACCTGTTTTACTTTTGATTGGAAAAACATGAACCCTGAAAATCAGATAACCCATGAAGAACTCACAGAGGCCTTTAACCGCTTTGCGGTCGGCGCAATTGTTGCGGGTGCGTCCCCCTTTTACGTTGGCCGAGCTCTTGTTGAAGTTGGAGCTACCTATAGTCTCAACAGCAAAGACTATTCGTGCGACGGCCGTCACGTCTCCATGAACGAAGACAATAATTTCACTTTCGAAGAGATTGCCTCTGGCGTTGACACGTTTGTGCTGCAGGCTTCCGCGGCGGGTGCGGAAGCCATCGTAATTGCCGATGCATTGGTAGCGGTCGGCTTGGCGCTTGCCGCGGCTGAGACCAAACTGGATGCCGATGATCTCGTGCGCAGGTATGTTTCGGAGCGCGACAAGACATAATGGCTGCACAGGATTTGGAACGCCTCGTCGTTCAGCTTTCCGCGGATATCACAAAATACGAGAGATCACTCGTTCGCGCTCGCGGCCAAACCACAAAGCAGTTCCGCGCAATCGAAACCAGAGCACGCGCCTTAGATAAGAAACTTGACGGCGTAGGCCTCGGCTTCGGCAAGCGCCTGGCCGCAGCCTTCGGCGCTGCACTTACTGTTCAGCAATTCAAACGCCTCTCAGACGCTGCCACCCGCATTGACAACTCCCTCAAGATAGCAGGCCTGTCGGGTGAAAAGCTGGACGACGTGTACGGCAAGCTCCGCGACAGCGCGATCAAGAATGCCGCACCGATCGAGGCTCTAGTCGAACTCTACGGCCGTGCCGCCTTGGTGCAGAAAGAGCTCGGAATCTCGGGTGAAGAGCTCCTGGGTTTCACCGATAAGGTTGCGGTTGCCCTGCGCGTATCCGGTAAATCGGCCGCGGAGTCATCTGGAGCGCTGCTCCAACTTTCGCAAGCGCTCGGGGCAGGTGTGGTTCGAGCAGAAGAATTCAACAGCATCCTAGAAGGCGCGTTGCCGATCGCCCAGGCGGCTGCGGCCGGGTTGGACGAGGCGGGCGGTTCGGTCGCAAAGCTCCGCACGCTGGTCGTCGACGGAAAGGTTTCGTCGGAGGCCTTTTTCCGGGCTTTCGAGGCTGGTTCGAGCATCCTTGAAGACAAGGTTGCGGATGCGCAGCTGACCGTTAGCCAGGCACTTGGAAATCTACAGACAGCGTTCATCGGGTCCACTCGCGAGTTCAACAACAGCACTGGAGCCGCGGAGAACTTTGCGGGCGGTATCGACGCTGCGGCAAAGGCGATCAACGATTTCGATATCTCGGGTTTCATTACAAAGATCAAGGACGCCGGAAGCGCGTTTGAAACATTCCTCAATAACGTCGGTAATGCCTCCGTATTCGAGGATCTGAACAAGGTTTTCGGCCTTCTGGACGAAGAGGGAAATGTCGTAAATCCAGACGTTTCGGAGGCTGAAACCAAGATCAGGGGCCTGGAGCGCGAAGTTGAGCTTCTGCAGGCCGCGATTGAGAATAATACCAAGCTCGAAGTTGACAACACCGAAGCCATAGCACGGCTCAACGAAGTCCGTGGCGCGCTCGCTGCTCTAAGAGCAGAGGCGGCAAACATTCCAGCCACGTTGCCAAATCCGAGCCTTGGTGATGCTCCGCTTTCATACGGCCCGCCTGCGAGAAACGGGCCTAGGAGAAAAGCGGCAAAGACTGTTTCTCTCGGAGATTTCAAACCACCGTCTAAACCTGGCGGCGGCCGCGGTGGCGGCAAGAAGAGTGGCGGTGCCAAGTTCGCTGACGACATTGCGCAAATCAGGGAGCGCACGGAAGCTCTAAAGGCTGAAACAGAGGCGCAGCGTGGGCTTAACCCGCTGATTGACGACTTTGGATTTTCGGTCACCAAAGCCAGTACGGCGCAGCAACTTTTAGCCGATGCAAAACGCAACGGTTTGGAAATCACGCCGCAACTTGCCGCGCAGGTTGACGGGCTATCCACGGCATATGCCGCCGCGGTGCAAGAGTCCAACAAGCTTGCTGAGAGTCAGGATAAAATCCGCGAGCGAGCTGAAGAAATGGTTGGCCTCCAGCGAGAGTTGGCCGGCGACATTATTCGCGGCTTTCGTGATGGCAAAGACGCTGCTGAGATCTTTTCCAATGCTCTGACCAAGATCAGCGACAAGCTGATCGATATCGCAATTAACGCCGCGTTCCCGATGCCCGGTAAAGGCGGTGGAGGCATTGGCGGGATATTCACCAGTCTGCTAGGCGGCCTGCTCGGCGCTTACGACAAGGGCGGCTACACAGGACCTGGCGGAAAATACCAGCCGGCCGGCGTGGTTCACAAAGGCGAGTATGTCTTTGATCAGGACTCGGTCAGGGCGGCTGGCGGACCTGGAGCTCTCGATGCAATGCGCAAGAGGCTCCGCGGTTATGCAAATGGTGGATCCGTTGGCGCTCCGTCCATTCCGTCTTTCAGCGGCAGTTCTGCGTCGAATGATGTTGTTCGTATTGTCCTTCAGGACGATAGCGGCAGGATGGCAGAAATTGCTGATCAGCAAATCCGCACCAGATCCGGATCCATCGTTCAGGTAGCGGTGCAATCTAGCGTGAAGGCCGTCGATAAGTCCATGCCAAGCCTGTTGGCGAATGCGAAGAAGAGGAATGGTTGATCAATCAGATTAGCGCCTCGAGAAATGACTTTTTACTAAAACGAGACGGCCATTGCGCCGTCATTTTTTTGGAATTTACATGACAGTTCTCACTCCAAATACCGAATTTCGGGATTACAACGTCGACGGTGTTTCGTCGTCTGGAAGTTACAAGCCCAAAAAGGCAAACATTCGCGCACTTCTAAATCAGCTCGCTGTGGGCGCATCTCTCGGCGCGCTGATTTATAGCACGAAGGCTCAGCTCGACGCCAATACAGGCGCCACAGATAACCAGATGGCTTGGGTTGTCGCGGATTCTACGGGGGCGAACAACGGCATGTATCAGTCGTTGAGCGGCTCCTGGACCAAGCTTCGCGGATTTCCTGACACGGCTGCGGTGCTGACCAATATTGGCGGCACGGCGAATGCTATTACGGCTGACACAGACGCTGGTGTCGATCCAGCCGAAGTGCTGGTCCTTGTCTTGCCTGATCCGCCTGGAACCAACACCAGTGCGACTGTAACCATCGCTCTAAATGGCGATAGTGCTGAAAGTGTTAAAGCCGCATCAGGGGCAAATCTCGCTATCGGAGACATTGTTGATGGCGTTGGTACAGTGTTTTTCCGCTCCGGTTCGGAATGGCGTCAGCTTATCAGCTCTGCAGAGGGTGCGCAGTTTGACCACCAGGGTGCGTATGATAACGGAACGACTTACACCGAAGGACAGGTGGTTACCGGTTCCGATGATAAGTGGTACCAGCTGAAAGTTGCATCTGCGACCGGTGATAATCCGGTTTCGGGAGGTTCTGGTGATTGGCTGGAAATTCTTGACGGCGTTGTCAACGACGGTTCCATCACGTTGTCCAAAATTGCGAACAACGTTGTAATCCTGAATGTGTCTGACCGCACAGAGCTCAAAGCCGTCGACACTTCAAAAAACTCCGTGGCCTATTTGAAAGAAGCTGGTCGGACCGGTCATTTTGTTTTTCAGTCGGGCGACTTCTCGACGCAAGTTGCTGAAGACACCGCTGAAGGTGTCTATGTGAAAGCGACCGCGATAGCAGCATCTTCCGGCGCTTGGGTTCGCATGCTTGGTCCGGACGGCTACCGGCCCGAATGGTTTGGGGCTGATGACACTGGTGCGACAGATGTCGGCCCGGCTTGGCGCTTGATGATCGATCTTGGTTTGCTGACCGGTGTCACAACCTTCTCAGGCTCTCCGGGCGCAACCTATCTTTTTGCCAGCTATGACCCCGACGATGTGGACGAGGCGAAAGCAATCGTTCGTGAAGGTCTGTCTCAGTCTTTGCGGTTTATCGGCAACGGCGCGACGATCCTCGCTGATAACGATATCCGCTCTGCAACGGCACAGTCTGCAGATGAACCTGGAACCGTTCTCCGCATCACAGGAGACGATACAAACGACTTCGAGTTTAGTGGTTGGCGCGTCGATCTGAGTGATACGACCGCGGCAACGTCAGGTGTTCCCACAATTGGCGGGGTCAGCCTTGGCGGGATGCGTCTTAATCTTCGTGACAACATCTGGGATCATGGAACAACCACGCCGAGCGGGGACGCAATCGGTGTTGGTGGAGGCGACCAGTCCGTTTTTGCCACGAGTTGCGACACAGTCATCATTGCTTCAAGTCTGTTTATTGGTGCGCCTGATCTTGGTGTCTACCTCTCCGCGTCAGGCGGGAAAAATACCAAGATCATTGGGTGTCACTTCTACAGGTGCGAGAATGCGATCGGGGCAAAGAGGAACAAGAAAAACACACTGATCACAGGCTGCACGTTCGAGGAATGTGGCCGTGCTGTCTACAACCCGACAGCAGATGGGCTGGACGACAACGGCGGCGAAGAAATGACAGTGACGGCCTGTTATTTCAAAAAGATCCAGGAATGGCCGATTGATATTGGAGCCAATGGCGCTGGAAGCGTCATCGCAAACAACAAATTCGAGGACTTCAGCAGGCGGATAAGCGACGGCGCAGCGCAAACCATCGGTACGGTTGCAGCTGTTCGTGTCCGTGCTCCGAATTGTGTCGTTACTGGAAACTCCATAACTATGGTTGATTGGTCGGAAACGACGACATCGGGCCATGAAACCGTTGGGATTAATGCCTCTTATGTCGGCGGTTCGGTGATGATTGGCGCTGACAACTCTATTATCAGCAACAACACAATCGACGGCGTGCACGACGGGGTCGTGGTCGCGGCAAACGTGACCGGCGTTAGGGAGCACTCAAACGAGTACACAAACCTTAGCGGATTGTCGTTCGTAGACTCAGGCACCAATACCAGGGGCCTCGCATCGCGAGCTTCGTACGCCGGTACTATCGCGGCGGCGGCTAACGTCTACATTTCTTCGGCAGGGGACATTTGAGCTACTCCCCGGAAATCGGACACTGACGTAAGCTACGATTTGTTGTCTTCTGGTCTTCGACGAGAAGGAGATCAGGGATGTCGAAG
>NZ_JBXUKV010000010.1:0-278670 GCF_057180185.1 Labrenzia sp. ATLA3 | reverse complement strand
TCGATGGCCCGATACAGATAGTGCCATTGGCCCTTGACGCGCACATAGGTCTCATCGATGCGAACCGAGCCACAATGTGGTTTGCGGAAACGCAGCAGCCGTTTCTCCATCAGAGGAGCATAGGTCAGAACCCACCGGGTGATGGTGCTGTGATCTACTTCAAAGCCGCGTTCCAGGAACATTTCCTCCAGATCCCGATAGCTCAGCGGATACCGCAATTACCAGGACACCGCCTGGATGATCAGCCAGGCCTCAAACTTTCTACCTTTGAAGTCATCCGTCGACTGGAGTTTCAGTTTTTCAACGATGGTAGTGAGAAACATGACGCAGAACTCCAAATACTGGAGCGCCCTTTCAACAGTCAAATCTCAAGGCACAAGGCAGGGTTAACTCGATAAACTTTGCGACAGGCCCAGTTGAACGCCGTCGATCCGCATGCTTGGCTGGCAACGACGCTGTCATCCATCGCTGGAGGGCACATGCAGAACAATATCGCGGACCTCATGCCCTGGAACTACGCCGCCAAGGTGTGATCGGAACACCGGTTACGTCTACGCGTCTTGCGGCGGATGCCTTTGAACAGATTGTCGGCCGCGTTCTTCGATTTTCCGGATTTCTTGTTCACCCTCGCTCCTTGCTAGCTGCGATGACCAGAAACCCTCCGTTACAAAAATATCTAGTCTGACCCATAGGCGCTACGTTCAGACACCAAGTCGGGTACAAATCGAATACAAGTGGCCGCTCATACAGATTACAAGGTACTGGAATTGCGGGATAAAATTATTCTCGAGTTGATTGACTTGGCTTCTTTCAGCCTACTAGCATCGAGAAACGGAGGATAAGATGCTCTATCTCGAAGTGGCAGAAAAGATAAAGTCGGAGTTCAGCGATGGGAGGTTCTCTCCCGGCGCTCTGCTTCCCTCAGAAAACGATCTTGTCACGGCATTCGAGGTCAGTAGAACAACAGTCCGGAAGGCGCTGAGCAGGCTGGAAGACGAAGGTTTTCTGGAGCGGCGTCAGGGTCAGGGAACCTTCCTGAGTCACGGAAGGTATACGCGCCATGTTTCCAGTAGACTGGACTTCGTCTCTCATGGCCAGCGATCAGGAGGCAGACCGACAACGAAAGTTCTGGCGCGTGGTCTGCGCCCCAAGAGCATCGCAGAGACATCCCTTTTTAACGCGCCTTCGAACGATCAGGTCTTCGAGATCAATCGACTAAGACTCATGAAGGGTGAGGTTTGCGTTCTTCAAACATCAGTCCTGCCCATTGTCGGACTCGTCGCCTATGCCGGCGCTGATTTCGAAAAACGGTCTCTATACAAAATTCTTGAACAGGATTTCGGCATCTTCGTCGGGCCGGTGAAGGAAACACTCACCTGTTGCAACGCGCCCGCAGAAATAGCGGACTTCCTCGCTCTCGAGGCGGGTGCTGCCGTCTTTGTCTCGCATCGAATTGTGCGAGACATAACGGGACAGGTTTTGGAAATCTCACGTAACTACATCCGGTCCGACCGATATTGCTTTGTTCAGGATTCCTCCATCCTCGGGGGTGCCGAATGAAGAATGTTCTGGCCTACGACCTGGGTGGCAGCAGTCTTCGTCTGGCGGTGATCAGCCCTTCGGGAGAGATCCTGCAGTTTGTGCGCCTGCCCATTAGCACCCCGAAGGGGAACAGCGGCGAGTATGAAGTAGATCCAGCGCTCTGGTGGGACAAATTCAAGCTGGGGGTCAGCGAACTCGCTGGCAAGGGTGCTGATTTCTCCGAGGTTGGCGCGATTGTCGGCTGTGGATTCACACGCACCCAAGTCATGATCGGGGCCAAGGGCGACGTCGTTCATCCGGCGATCACCTTTCAGGACTCTCGAGGGGCCAATGCCCTGGAAGAATATCTGAGATCAGCGTCCCCGGATCTGAGAGACCGCGCGCCTAACCTCAGTCCCTATCATCCGGTGGCGCGGCTGCTTTGGTTGAAAAAGAACAAGCCCGACGTATGGGCTCAGGTCGCGACTATCCTGGAGCCGAAGGATTTCGTGAACTTCAAACTGACCGGCACCTCGGTCACCGACAGAATTTCAATCAACGCGCCAAGATCATTTTTCGATGCCATCGGGGACGATCAACGCTCGAAAGAGGCCCTCGGCTTCACGCGCAACGTCTTTCCAAGGGCTGTTTCGCCGTTTGACGAGGTTGGCCGCGTCCGCGACGACATGCCGCCGGAGTTGGCGTGCCTTGTCGACAAGCCGGTCTTCTGCGGGTCGGCCGATACCTGGACTTGCGTCCTAGGCAGCGGCGGTTTGAACCCCGGGGCAGCCTACAATATTTCAGGCACCAGTGATGTCTTTGGGATAATCTCAAAGAAGAAATCGAACGCCGAAGGCCTGATGACGGTGCAGTGGGGTCCGGACCTTTGGCAACTGGGCGGGCCAAGCCAAGGCGCGGCGTCGCGGCTGCTCTGGGCTGTTGAAAAATTCCGGCCCGATCTGTCCTTGACCTTCGCTATCCAACAGGCAAACGCAGCGGCATGTAATCCGCCCGTGTTCCTTCCGTTTCTGGAAGGGGAGAGAACACCCTTCTGGGACGCAGACCTCAGGGGCGCATTTGTTGGGATTGACAGCAGCCATACGAAACTGGACTTCATTCAATCCGTATCGGAAGGGATCAATTTCCTGAGCCGGACAATTCTGCAAAGGGCCGAGGCCGCAACGGGCGAGCGCGTCGCCCATATTTGTTTCTCTGGCGGCCTGTCGAACAATCCGGCCCTTTGCCAGTTGAAGGCCGATTGCCTGAACCGGGCCGTGTTTGTTCCGGAAATAAAGGAATCCGGTCTAGTGGGCGCGGCCAGCATGGCCTTTGTCACCTCTGATCGCATCCCGGACATCACCAATGCGTTCTTAAAGAAGGGGAGCTGGTACCATCCTTCCCCAAAGATCCGCGAATTCTACGATGAGCGGTACTCGATCTTCGAAGACGCCTGTGCAGCCATTGCCGAACTCTCGCACCGTCTTTCCCGACTTAACACGCTACACCACAATTAAGGAGTTTACCGAAAAGATGAAGACGCTTTTCAAGGACCGTTACAATCAGGACAAATTTATTGTCGGCATGGTCCATACCTTGGCGCTCCCGGGTGCTCCGCTTTATGACCGCACCGGCGGCATGAAGAAGATCGTGCAACAAGCAAAGAAAGAAGCCCGCATTCTTGTTGAGAATGGCTATCATTCGATCATGTACTGCAACGAGTCCGACATGCCCTACCTTCCCGTCATGGCTCCCGAAACCACGGCTGCGATGACAGACCTTGTCGCCGAGTGTCAGGCTGACCTCGACATTCCGTTCGGGATCAACATGCTGATCGACCCAATCTCGTCTCTTTCGATTGCGCATGCGACGGGCGCCGAATTCATTCGCTGTTTTCTGACCGGGTCCTATGTCGGCGACATCGGACATGTGGTTCCCGATGGTGCCCGCACGCTGCGGTTGCGCGCGGAACTGGATGCGCAGGATATCGCGCTTATTTGCAACGTCACACCCGGGTTCTCGATCACGCTGGACAATCGCCCGACGCCCCAGGTCGCGTCCGGCGCTGTCTTTCTTGGATTGGCAGACAGCGTCTGCGTGTCTGGTCCGGCGGCCGCCAAGGAAGCCGATCTGTCGAAGATCTCCGACACCGCCGCTGCTGTTCCCGATACACCGGTCATGGTCGGAACAGGCGTGTCAGAGGCCAATATTCTCAAGATGGCCGAAGTCTCTGACGGTTTCATCATCGGAAGTTCCATCAAGGTTGATGGGCAGACATTGAACGAAGTCGATCCGAAGCGCGCAGAAGCGCTGATGAAAACGTTTAATTCGGTTTACGGATGAGAAGCGGAGACTCCGAAAAAAAGGTGGCCCTGGTCACGGGCGCTGCCGGAGACATCGGATTGGACACTATCCGATGCCTTCAGCGCGACGGCTGGTCTATTTGCGCAACTTCCCTGCAGATCACGGACGGGCTGAGAGATGTGTTGTTACAGAGCGACACTGCGATACAGGCGGATGCCACCGATGCGGCCGCCGTCGGTCGCGTCGTGTCGGAATGCGTCGACCGGTTTGGCCGTCTGGATGGCCTCGTGAACTGTGCGGGTGCCTCTGGCGTATCCCTCTATCACGAGCAGACACTCGACGACTGGCACCGTTTTGTCGATATCAACCTCAACGCGGCATTCTACGTCAGCAAAGCCTTCATAGAAGCAGCGCTGCAACTGCGAAAAACGGACAGATCTATCGTGTTGATCTCGTCGCTGGCCGCCTTGGCAGGCGGGGCCAACCCGGCATATGGCGCGGCCAAGGCCGGTGTCTGCACCATGTGCTACAACATGGCCCAGAGCTATGCCGACGAACAGATCCGGGCCAATGCCGTGGTTCCTGGAATCATTGACACCCAGATGGTCCGCAGCGCGTTTCCCGGAGAGAAATACGAACTTCTGAAAGAGGCGGCGTCCTCAAGGACACCGGCGCGGCGACTGGGCCGACCCGCGGATGTTGCCGAACTCTCCGCGTTCCTCTTGTCGGAAAAATCAAGCTTCATCACAGGCCAGGCGATTAACGTCACGGGAGGGATCGAACTGGTGCCGCCAATCGGAAAGATACAATGAAATCTATGCAGATAATTGAAAAGTACGGGACATTCCTGGCTGGAATCGGCCTGTTTGTCTATCTTCTCATCTTTGCGAACAACTTTGCTTCAACGGCGAACCTGTTGAATATTCTCAAGCAGGTCAGTTTTCTGGCGATCTTGGCCATGGGCTTCACCTTTGCGCTGATCACCTCGGAACTGGATCTGTCCTTTGCCACGGTGTGCAGCTTTACCGGTGTGATCGTCGGAATGCTGATCTACAATAGCTACCCTTGGCCCTTGGCGGCGGGGGCGGGTATTCTATTGGGCGTGGCTGCAGGCCTAATCAACGGCTTGCTGATCACCTATCTCAAAGTTCCGTCACTGATTGCAACCTTGGGCACATCATCCATCGCCAACGGACTTGCCTTTATGATCACCGGCGGGGTCGCTTTTGTCGGACGCTGGGATCCGAATTTCCTTTTCATTGCGCGAGGCAAGATTGGCGCCGTACCGATTCTTGTCATTGTCATGCTTGCAATCGTCGTCCTTGCGATATTCGTCTCGACTCAGACCAAGACTGGTGTTCACCTTCAGGCCACCGGCGAGAACGGCGAGGCCGCGCGACGGTCAGGGATCTCCACGAGAAAGTGCAAGATTCTGGGCATGGTCATCTCGGGCACCGCCGCAGGCGTCACCTCAGTGCTTCTCGTTGCCAACCTTTCTTCCGCGGCGCCGCAAATGGGCGGGGATTTTCTGCTGCTCGCTATCGCGGCCGCCCTTCTGGGCATGACCATGTTCACGCCCGCGAAACCCAATATTCTCGGGACCTTTGTCGGATCCATCATCATTGTGATGCTTGCCAACGGCTTGGTGCTTCTGGGTGCGCAATATTACGTCCAGGATATCATGCTCGGTATCATCATCATCGCCTCGGTTGCCGTTTCGGCATCCGTTCTCAAACAAGCGGCATTCAGCTTGTAAGACCAATACCAACAGGAGGGGAAAATAATGAGAAACTTCAAACTTGCCACAGGGATTACAACTTTGCTTGGAGGTGCCTTGCTGGCCAGTCAGGCGATGGCGTTTGATCTGGGCATCGTTGCTTTCCAGATGTCATCCGAGACCCACGCGCGCTGCGCAAATGCCGCAGAAGCACGCGCCAAGGAACTGGGATGGAATACGCAGGTCCTGAACTCGAACGGCACCCTGCAGACCCATGCCGAGCAAATCGACAACCTGGTTCAAAAGGGGCTGGACGGCCTTATTCTATGCATGTCCAAACCCGTCGAGGCAGATGCACAGTTCGCCGCGGCGCAAGAGGCGGGCATCCCGGTGATTTCTGTCGTAAGCGGCTCGAGCCCGCATACCCTATTCGACGTTCAGGTCAACGAATACAGTGTGGGCGCCGACTCGGCCCTGTATCTTCTAGGAACTATCGACTTCGAAGGTGGCATTCTGGTTCAGCGGTTCGAAGCCAACACAGGGACGCGCATCCGTGGGTCGATCCTGAATGCCGTGTTGGCGGAGAATACGGCAGTAGAAGTCGTAGGAGAACACTCCATGGCGCGGACCAAAAGCTGGCGCGAGGATGTACGTAACGGAATGCAGGCTTTGATCCTCCAACAAAATGGTAACTTCAAAGGAGTCTGGGCCTCCTTTGATGGTCAGGCGTTCATCATCGACGATCTGCTGAAAGAAGCAGGTTTGAACAAGGGTGATGTCTCGCTTGTGTCCATCGACGGCGGGGAAGAGGCATACCGCCGGATCGCCGATCCCGAGTCCATGATGACGGCAACCGTGTCCATTCCGTTCGAGGAAATGGCCATCGCCGCGGTCGATGCCATGAAGGAAATTGTCGTGGACGGGAAGAGCAAGCAAGATGTTGTTCCGGGGCCTTACCTGTTCATGTCCGCCGTTCTGGTGGATGCGAGCAACGTCGACCAGTTCATCCAATAATCAGACTGCCAGAAAGCGCGGGGGACAAGTAATGCCTTCAAAGATTTCCGCCAGGGACATCTTCAAAAACTACGGTGCGGTCGAAGCGTTGAAAGGAGTCAGTGTCGACATGACCGAAGGTGAAGTGCATGCCATTTGCGGTGACAATGGTGCCGGCAAGTCCACACTCATCAAAGTGCTTTCTGGTGTCGAAATGCCAGACAAGGGCGAAATCATCATTGATGGTCGCCCTTGTTCTTTCGCAAATCCGACCGCAGCGTTGCAGTCGGGCGTTGCCACCATCCACCAGGATCTGGCCGTCGCACCGCGCATGTCAATCTATCAGAACATTTTCATGGGTGCCGAGCTGACAAAACGGGTTCTGGGCATTCAGTATCTCGACAAGAAAGCCATGCGCAAAGACGCGCTGCACTACATGTCTCAGCTCAACAAAACCATCACGGACATGAATGCAAAGGTCGAAGAACTGTCCGGCGGCCAGAGACAGGCCGTTGCGATCTCCCGGGCGCTCAGGTGGAACGCCGACGTTGTGATCCTGGACGAGCCGACAGCCGCCTTGGGGGTGCGGGAAACCGAGCAGGTACTTGAGTTGATCCGGTCTTTGAAAGCCGCCGGCAAAACGGTCATCCTGATCAGCCATGCAATGAAGGACGTCGTGGCCGTGGCCGACAGGGTCAGCATTCTGCGCCACGGAGAGAACCAGGTTGATCTGGATGTAAAAGGGCTCACTGCGGACGCTCTGTCGCACTACATCCTAAGCGGCGACCGGAAGCGACTGCAATAGCAGACGTCAGCATGACCCTGTCCAATATCTCCCCTCCCGCGCTGGTGATCTTTGACTGCGACGGCGTGCTCGTGGACAGCGAAACGCCCATGCACGATGAACTCCGCGACGAACTCGAATTGCGTGGCCTCTCGATGTCATTCGAAGGCTGTATTTCAAACTTCATGGGCCGGTCAATCGAAGACGTAATTGCGACAGCGCGGCGGCTGGGAGCGGATTTGCCTGACAACTGGAGGGGCATCCTGTACGAGCGCGTCTTCGAGCGTTTGCGGCAGGGGGTGGATATGATCCAGGGGGCACCAGAGCTGGTTGAACGCCTGAAGCGCGCCGGGATTCCCTTTTGTGTAGCGTCGAACGGAAGCGAAAAGAAGATGCAGCTGATGCTGTCACAACATGGCCTCTGGGACGACTTCAAGGATCGCTGCTTCTCGGCCCACACGATCGGCATCGCCAAGCCTGACCCCGGCCTTCTGAAATTTGCCCTTCACGCGATGCAGACGCCTGCAAGACATGCGGTGGTCATCGAAGACAGTCAAACCGGTGTCCAGTCTGCAATAAACGCCGAAGTCCCGTATTTGATCTATGATGTTCGAAATGCCATACCGGATTCGCAAGCCTCCCAAGAATTGAAATTTACATCTATCGCGGAGATTTCTGACCACCTTTTCCGAGATTGCCAGGTGCGTTGAACGGCTCTGTTGCAAACTTTGCGTCCAGACAGATTTCGGCCTATTCCGGCAATCCAGTTCAAGCTTCAGCATCTTGAAGATGGTTTTCGAGCATGGTCATCGCTTCAGCCAGAGCACAGGGACCGATGCCGAACGCTCGTTCGACAATGCGAGCCTCGCCGAGAATGTCATTTGTGAAGTTGAAGATGCCGGCCTGCCCCTTGCGTAGAGCACGCATCACTTCAAATCCTTTGATGGTCGCATAGGCAGACTTCAAGGTTTTGAACCCGCGCACTGGCCGGATCAGCTGTTTCAGCTTGCCGTGATCGGCCTCAACGACGTTGTTCAGATATTTGACCTGGCGATGCTCAGTGTTCTGTGGGCATTTGCCCTCCGCCTTCAGCTCGGAAATGGCCACGCCATAGGTGGGAGCCTTATCGGTATTGATCGCATAGGGCTTTTCCCAGTCTTTCAGCCCCCTTAAGGCTTTGCCCAGGAACCGCTTCGCCGGCCTGGTGTTGCGGGGGGGCTTGTCGCAACTTTCGCCGACGGGCAGCTTTCTCATGTTTTGGGAGCGACTTTCAGGCTTCATTTCCTTTTTCAATTCCGAAGATCATCGCAAGCAGATCGTTCTGTTCGCAGACGCTCCATTGACCGGTCAAGCCGAAGCCCTTCCTGAGCCACAGTATGGCTTCAAAACCGGCGATGGATTTTCTGGCTGAGTTGAACGAGCGGAACCCGCCGACCTTCGGCATGTTCTTCTTCACCCTGAAATGATCGCTCTCGATACCCTGTTGCAAATGTTTGGTCACATGGTGCACCGGATCAGAAGCAAGCAAACCGCCGTCAACCTCGTCCCCGATGTCCGCAGGAAACCTGCAGGCACCATCGGTGCCTATTTTGCCCGGTGACAGCAGCGGGGCATCCTGCAACATTTTTCGAAAGAACCGCTTGGCCGCATTCAGATTGCGCTTTGCCGTGAGCAAGAAATCGACCGGATTTCCATGCTTTTCGATGGCCCGATACAGATAGTGCCATTGGCCCTTGACGCGCACATAGGTCTCATCGATGCGAACCGAGCCACAATGTGGTTTGCGGAAACGCAGCAGCCGTTTTTCCATCAGAGGAGCATAGGTCAGAACCCACCGGTGATGGTGCTGTGATCTACTTCAAAGCCGCGTTCCAGAAACATTTCCTCCAGATCCCGATAGCTCAGCGGATACCGCAAGTACCAGGACACCGCCTGGATGATCAGCCAGGCCTCAAACGTTCTACCTTTGAAGTCATCCGTCGATTGTCGTTTCAACTTTCCGGCGATGGTAGTGAAAAACACGCCGCGAAGCTACAATCACAGGAGCCGACCAAACTCTATCCGAAAGCACTAAGGTGACGTCGCCCACGCGACACGCCTTGCCGAGTGAACGGACTTGTCATCAAGAATTCCGGACTGAATTAACGTAGCGACTGTTTACTAGCCGCATCAATCAAATTGAAAACTGCGGCAGACGAGCTCGCACCGGATAGCGCGGTGTTGGCTACGTCAACTGGATCCAAGGTGTGTCACCATGGGATCGATAGCGGGCATCGGTCCACCAAAGACCAGCTCGACGGCGCGGGCGGCCGCAAGGAGATCGGCTTCGCCACGTGGTTTGCCGATAAGTTGCAGACCCACGGGGATGCCCTGCGGATTGACACCCACGGGAACCGAAATGGCGGGTAGGCCAACGGCGGTCGCCAGGAATGCACAGTCGAGCCAATCCATATAGAATTCAAGATCTTGGCCATCGATTCTGCGCACCCATTCCTCTTCGACCGGATGCGGCATGCAGCCCACGACGGGGCAGGCCAGAACATCGACTTGCGCAAACGCGGTTTGAAGTTCGTCGTAGATCCGCGATCGGATGAGCTGAGCGTCGATGATTTCATCCATCTTCAGGTTGAGTCCGATCTCGATGTTCTGCTTGAGCGTCGGTTTGAAGCCGGCCTTCAATTTGGGGTCAATGTCACGCATCAGGCAGGCCCAAAGCAGCCCGCGTTGCACGTAATAGGCTCGACGCATCCCCGATAGATCGAGATGAATTTCGTCGACCTTCGAACCGCTACGGGCCATCTGCGCCATGGCATTGCCCAGGTGGTCCCGCATGTCCGGGTCGACGGCACTTTCCCCGGACATGTCAGCCATGTAACCGATGCGTAGGCCTTTGGGGTTCGCGCCCGCAACCGCGTTCTGATAGGGTGCCGGGTCGCGCGGGAAAGAGATCGGGTAGAGCGGATCGAACCCCGTCATTGTGTCCAGAAAGAGCGCACAATCCGTGACCGACCGGGCCATTGGTCCCTGTACCCCCTCGGTGATATATCCGGCAGATGCAGGACCGCCTGCGACGAGACCTGGACTGGGCCGCAAGCCGACCACACCGCAATATGCAGCGGGGGTCCGTAGGCTGCCGCCGTGGTCCGAGCCGTGGCTGAGCCAGCACTGCCCCACCGCCAGTTGCGCGGCCGCGCCACCGGACGAACCGCCGGCGTTCAGCCGCGTGTCCCGTGGATTGCGGGTCGCACCGAAAATGGCGTTGAACGTGTTCGCACCGGCACCGAACTCTGGCGTATTGGTCTTGCCCAGAACGACGCCGCCCCGCACCTCGATTAGCTCGACAAGCGGATCGGAGGCTTCCGGCACGAAGTCAGTCAGCCCCGGCGTCCCCCATGTGGTGCGCACACCCGCCACCGCGGCCATATCTTTGATGCCGACCGGCAGGCCTCGCAGTGCGCCGCGTTGGTCCGCTGTCGTTTTGTCCAGCCGTTCCGCCGCCGCGTGCGCGCGATCAAAACAGGTTGTAGGCATTGCGTTGATGGCCGCGTCAGTCTCAGCGTGCCGGGTCTTGGCGACGTCGATAAGCTCGGCCGGAGAAACCTCTCCGCGCCTTAGGAGATCGACCACCTCGACGGCGCTCTTGGCGCAAAGATCAGGGCCGGAGTAGGTGGGGGCGTTGGTAGTCATGTAAATTTCTCCGTAGCAATGGCAGGCTTTCTGGAATCAGAAACCGACCGCTTTGCAGACCATATTCAGGGCGACCACGATGAGGAGCGTCCCTCAAACGCCTTTCAATCAGCCGGGCTGCAGCGAATGGGCCAAGTGGGCGCCGTTCGGTGCTGTGAGCAGCGTCATCGAGACGATTATGATAAAGGTTGGGATATCGATCAGCCTGAACGAGTAGAGCGGACGGGCTGCAATCTGAAAGAAAGTGAAACCGATCACCGCAGGTACGCCGATCGAGAGGCGAAAACCGGTGGCGGTTTGCCACCGCCCGCTGGATTGTCACGCTATGCCGCGTCATGAACGAAACGCCGAACGACCCGCCGCCGATGCCCATGGGCACGGTCAACACGTCGGCAAAGGCACTCGCCACCAGCAGGAAGAAAAACACTTGCAGCATAGTAATCGGATCGGCTGTCATACGCGCCGTTCTTTTATTCTATGGGGCCGACCCGCTCTCTGGCGGGTCGGCCGTCGTGTTCAACTGAAGAAGTTCTGACGCTTGGTCAGGAAGTCGGTGTCATAGTAGCGTTTGTATTCCGTCGCCTGCTTGACATAAGCGTAGTAAGCGTCAACGAAACGCCGGTGGAATGCGCTGGTCTGCTTCACCTCTTCGATCACCTCTTTCGACGCGACTTCGATCGCCGACCATACGTCATCAGGGAAGGTGCCGATGGACAACTGGGGCATGGCGCGCAGTTTCTCGTACGCTTGCAGATTTGCATGCAGGGTGTAGGCGGAGGAGCGGTTCGCCTCGGCCTCGGTCACGGTTTCGATCATCAGCCGTTGCGAGTCGGACAGGGCGTTCCAGGCGTCCATCCCGATCCCGAATTCGATTCCACCATAGATTTCGACTGGCGACGGCGCATACATATATCCCGCAACATTCTGAAGGCCGAAGGCGAGGTCGTTCGATGGTCCGACCCATTCGGCCCCATCAAGAGTTCCCGCTTGCAGGGAGGCAAAGATGTCTCCTGGTGGGATGGATGTCGGGTTCACCCCCAGTTTACGCAGCACTTCGCCATAAAGCCCGGCTGCGCGGAAGTTCAAACCTTTGAGGTCGTCGACGGAGGCGATCTCTTTCTTGAACCACCCGGCGGTCTGAATGCCGGAACCGCCGCCGATGAAAATCTTCAGATTGCGAGGATTAGTGAATTCGTCGAGCAATTCCTGCCCACCGCCGAAATACATCCAGGCATGCATCTCATCGTAGGTCAGGCCATAAGGCGCTGCAGTGAAAAAAGCATGTGCAATGTCGCGGCCCGAGAACCACGTACCAGAGCCATGATAGACCTCGGCAGTGCCACTTTCGACTGCTTCCTGGGTGCCGAACGGCGCGACAAGCTCCCCTGCGCCGAACACCTGGACGTTGATCGCGCCTTCTGAAATCTGCGTGACGCGGTCAGCCCAACGTTGCGCTGACACGCCCGGTCCCGGCAGGCCTCGCGGCACCGAAGTCACCAGCTTCCAGTTATGCTGTGCCTGAGCGCGTGCGATGGAGGGTGCCGCAAGGGCCGCAGGTGCGACCGCAGCGGCGGTTAGAAAGGTTCTTCTTTTCATTTTTGGTTTATCCCCTGATGGTTGCTTGTGCCGTTCAGTGATAGATCGCGTTAGGCAACCACGTCGCTAGACCAGGGGCCAGGATGACGAACACCAGCGCGAGGATCTGCAAGAAGATGAACGGCAAGATCCCCTTGTAGATATCAATTGTCCTCACGTCCTTCGGTGCGACGCGGCGGAAGTAAAACAACGCGTAGCCGAAGGGGGGCGTAAGGAAGCTTATTTGAAGGTTGAGGCTGATGAGGATCGCGAACCACACTGGATCGACGCCCGCCGCCATCAGGGGGGGGCCGGCAACCGGCACCACGATAAAGATGATCTCCACGTATTCGATCACGAAGCCGAGCAAGAAGATAATCGCCATGACGACCAGGACCGCCGTCAGATTACCGCCAGGCAGACCGTGCAGGAATTCCTCGACCAGCACTTCGCCGTGAAGTCCGCGGAAGACCAATGACAGCATTGTGGCACCCAACACGATGAGTGTGAGCATCGACACCATTGTGGCTGTGTTGACGGCGACTTTCCACATGCCTCCACGCCGCAACTCCTGAAGGAGCGCGGTGAGAGTGCCGAGACATAGGAGCACTAACGCCACTACGCCAACGCCTGCGGCGAGAGGATGCCCCTGTGTGCCACCGATCAGCTTGACCATGACCAGCGCGATGGCCGCGGGAAGAACTGAAATCATCAGCGCTTGTCGCCAGGGAGCCAGACCTTCGCGACTTGTTGCGGTCATCACCAGCGCACCAGCCGCGCCGAGTGCGGCGCTTTCTGTCGCGGTCGCGATACCGCCAAGGATCGACCCCAACACGATCACGATCAGCAGCAGTGGTAGGACGAGAGTGTCGATGACTTCGCGCCAGCTGGGGCGCGTCTTGTTGCCCTGTTCATCGCGCAACACAATTGGCGGGCAGCTTTCGGGCCGACGCAGGGAGTTGACGAAGATATAGAGGATATAGAGGAAGACCAGGAGCAATCCGGGAATGAAAGCGCCCGCAAAAAGATCCCCGACGGTGACGGGTTCGACCGCCCATTCGCCTGCCGCCCGTCGCCCGGCCTGATAAGCCGACGATACCTGATCCGTCAAAAGAATGAGCAGGACCGAGGGCGGGATAATCTGCCCGAGCGATCCGGAGGCACAGATCACGCCGGATGCCAACGACTTTGAATATCCCGCCGATAGCATTGCCGGCATCGCAATCATGCCGAGCATGAAGATGGTCGCACCGATGACACCCGTCGAAGCGGCAAGAAGCATACCGACGATCACGACAGCATACGCCATCCCGCCTTCGCGGTCCCCGAACAGCGCACCCGCCGTAAGCATCATCCGTTTCGCTATATTGGAGCGCTCGAGAAGTCCGCCCATGAGGACGAAAAGCGGCACCGACAGGAAGATGTCATTGGTCAGGATGCTGAAGGCCCGCGAAGGAAATGCTGCTAGAAACCCGATATCAAAGACGCCAATCGCTGTCCCGAAGAACGCGACCAGCGTGGGAACTCCGATCAGGACAAATGATACCGGTGCACCGGACAGGATACCGCCCAGGAGCAGAACCCCCAGCAGAAGAAGGAGAGATTCGCTCATGTCTCTTCTCCTCCCCGGTAAAGCCTCGGTCTGAGCCCGAGGAAAAGCGAGACCACTGCAAGCGTCACAAAGATTAACGCGGTGATCGTCTTGAGGATGAAATAACCGGGCAACCCACCGAGTGTGGGTGAGCTTTCCAACACCCGCCATGAGGTTTGGACCATAGGCACCGCCTTCCACGAAGCCCAGGCCATTGCCGGAAACTGGAGGCATAGCAGGGCGAAACGGTCGATCACCTGGCGCATCGCCGGCGGAAAGCGCGGGCTGAACACGTCAACACGCACGCTTTCGTTCCGCAAAAGCACAGCCGCGAGGGGGAACGAAACGACGACGAAGAACAGATAGGTGAGCAGATCCGTGGCCCACGGCGCACCCAATGAAAAGACGTAGCGCAAGGCGACGATCACGATCTGGGCAGCGAGCAGACAGAGCACAGCGAAACCGGCAATACCGCGGAGTATTTCAGCGATTTTGAAAAGGAGAGGATTTGAACTGTTTGGTCCACTCATCTCATACCCCCAATGCGATACCGTCTTTGCGAGGGTCACTGCCTCCGGTCAGCATTCCGGTCGCAACATCGCGGCGAATGGCCTGGGCCCCGCCCATTCCAATCGGGGCGCGGATTACGGTGTGGCCCATTTCCGAAAGTTTGGCGGCAACTGCCGGATCAAAACTGCTTTCGATTTCCAGCGTGCCGGTCGTAATGTCCAAAAAGCTCCGAGGCGCGTCGATGGCGGCCTGGATGTCCATGCCAAAATCGACCAGGTTTGACACCAGATGAGCATGGCCCGTTGCTTGATATGCGCCGCCCATGACGCCAAAGGGCATCGCGTATACGCCGGGCTGTTCCAAAAGCCCCGGGATCAATGTATGTAGCGGTCGCTTGCCCCCTGCCAGTTCGTTGACATGCCCTTCTTCCAGCGTGAATCCCGCGCCGCGGTTATGCAGACCAATGCCAAAACGTTCTGAAGCGAAGCCCGATCCGTAGGGCCAGAAGATCGAGTAGATCAGCGACACGCATAGTGCCTCGTGATCAACGACGGTGATATAGATCGTATCTTTGTGAAGTGCCTCGGTCCGGGGCTGGATCAGCGTTCCGGCCCGCTTTGGGTTGATCTGGTTTGCCAAGGCATTGATGGCTGCGTCCGACAACATGCCGTCGAGGTCGATTGTGCCTTCCGCCGGGTCGCCAACGAAAACATTGCGCGCTCCGTAGGCGAGCCGTGTCGCTTCGGCCTCGAGGTGGACGCGCTCCGCGCTGTTGGGGTCGAGGGCAGCGATATCGAACCGCTCCAGAAGTGCGGCGATCAACAAGGCAGTCGCACCCTGCCCGTTCGGTGGCAGCTCGACAAGGTTGTGACCGCGATAGGCCCGGGTGATCGGGGTGACGGCAGTGGCCTTTGTGCTCGCGAAATCTTCTGCCGTATGAAGACCGCCTTCGGCCCGCAGCGTTGAGAGGATATCCTCCATGATCGGACCTTCGTAGAAGGCCTTGGCACCTTCTTTGGCGATCAGCTTCAGCGCTTCGGCTTGGCCCGGTGCAGCGAAAACTTCGCTCTCACGGTAGCTGCGATCGCCGTTGAGGAAATGACGCTTTCCCGCCCCCTTTAGCCGGTCGCCGAATTGCGCTCCGTCAATGGCTGTTCGGCGATACACTGGCACGCCGGTTTCGGCATAGTGAATCGCCGGCGCTAATACCGTCGCCAGATCGAGTTGGCCTTCTTCGGCAATCAGGCGGTCAAAGGCATTGACCGCGCCGGGAACTGTCACGGAATGGACAGAGTCGAGCGAAATGGCCGTCATGCCCTGCGCCCGAAGCTCTTTCGCATGAAGCCCGGCCGGCGCCCGACCCGACCCGTTTAAACCACGGCTTTCACCAGTCGAGGGGTCGTGAATCAGGGCAAAAACGTCACCGCCTAAGCCGGTCATCGCAGGTTCGCAAAACCCCAGAACTATTGCACCAGCGACAGCCGCATCCACCGCATTCCCGCCTTGCGCCAGGATCTCCATCGCAGCGCGCGCGCCGAAAGGGTGCGACGTGGCACACATGGCTCCCGTTGCCAGTGCTGGCGCGCGTCCGGGACCTTGATAAGTATGGCTCATAGAACACTGTCTTTCTCTTTTTCACCGGCAGGCAAAGTGGCTGTCTTGTCGAAGAATGTCTGGAGTGCGATCAGAGACTGCGCGATATGTTCGCGCATCAGAGCGGCCGCCCGTTCAGGATCGCGTTCAAGCACCGCCTCGGCGATGGCCGTGTGTTGGCGATGGGGACGTCCCAGGTCCGCGCCGTAGCTTTCCATGGTGTAAAGCGCAGCGCTGTATGGTGTGATCCTTAGTCGAGTTTCCTCTGCCACGGTCTTGAGCATCCAGTTGCGCGCGCCATCGTGAAGCAGTCCGTGAAACTCGAAATCCATCTCCAGGGCGGCGGACCTGTCTGTTCGCGCGCTGATGTCTTGGGATACGGTGATAAGGGCGCGCAGGCGCAGACGTTCGGCTTCGTTCATCCGTACTGCTGCAAGGGAGGCGCAAAGCGCTTCGATTTCCCCCATTGCCTCGAATGCCTCGCTGAGTTCAGCACGATCAAAGCTGCGAACCACGGCGGACCGTCGGGGTCGGATTTCGATCAACCCGGAAACACCGAGTTGGCGAATCGCCTCCCGAATTGGTGTGCGCGACACACCGAAACGTTCGGCAAGGGTGTGTTCATCGAGACGGTCTCCGGGTTTCAGTTCCCCGTTCAAGATGAGATCCGCGAGTTTTTGTCGAAGCGTATGCGCCATCTGATCTCCTTTGCTCAGTACGCTAGATTAGAGAATTGCATTCTGTAAATAGTTTTTGCATACAATTTTCAAATATCGCATACGATAATGGAGTGGTCTTGGCTTGCTGTGCTCGATTGCCGATCCAGGGAACTGGACCTCGTCGGCACTGACACAAATGTGGTTAGGCTCCGCCGAATGACTCTGTTGGCAGATGCAATTTCAATAATTTACGACGTCGATCGGCGTTGGATCCCCTCGCCGGTTCACAGTCAACGTCCTCAAAAGCGAAGACAAATTGATAGCGGCGGCGATATTGCCAACGTCCGGTGCTCCGCTGGTATTGCCGGGCGAGTAACTGACGTATGGTCAAGCAGGAGACATTGAAACGCGGCGGCGCACTGAAATCCGTATTCGCCGCAGGAACGAGGTGGCGCCGCAATAGCGCCATCGCTCTGCCTCTGGGCTACGTATGACAAGGTAAGCATCGTAGGCGTAAACGTGCCGCCTTCCCGGATCTCATGAGAGCGTGCTTCTGCATGCTGGTACCGGTGGACAACGGCGGCCGGGTTTGAGGCCTGCCCAAGCGTTTGCACACGCTTGGGCGATGTCACCTAAACTTGAATTCGGATGGATGTTGGATTTCTGCCTCGAGGATTGATCTCAGCTCATGGCTCCGGCCGCAGCGTTCCACTCTGCGATCGCCTGGATACGGTGAACGCGGTTTTGGAATGCGAAGCGTTGTGAGCGGGGTGGGACGAAGAGGTTACGGACAGCGGAGAAGACAGAGACGAAGCGCTGAAGGCCTCCCGGTGATCGGAAGCCTTGCATCATCGGCTCTCGCTTTCGCGGCGGCACATGAGAATTCTCGGCTCGGTTGTTCAGACCCTTGTGAGATCGGTGTTCGACGTGTGGCATGACCTGTCGCCGGGCTGCTCCATAGGAGCGCAACTTGTCCGTAATCATCCTCTTCGGTGCGATGCCCTGCTTCCTCAGAAGTCGGGTCAGCAATCGCCTGGCAGCCTTGGTGCTGCGGCGCGTCTGGACGATTTCGTCAAGCACATATCCGTCCTGATCGACGGCCTGCCATAGCCAGCGTTTTCTGCCAGCAATGGTGATGACCACCTCGTCCAGATGCCACACATCGTTCCCGCCGGGTGTCTTGCGGCGAAGGCGACCCGCATAATCGGGGCCGAACTTCTTTCCCCAGCGGCGGATCGTTTCATAGGAGACGGCAATGCCCCGCTCCAGGAGCAATTCCTCTACAAGGCGCAGGCTCAGCGGAAACCGAAAGTAGAGCCAAACTGCGTGGGCGATGATCTGGGGTGGAAGCGGTGGCGCTTGTAACTGACTGGCGAAGTGCTCATGATCCTGCGTCTATCGCAGCCACTCCTCACGAGACGTTACCGTGACATCGCCTTAACAGGTTCTACCACCTGTCGGTTGAGCAAACCCTGTTCGGGGATTTGGCGTTCGCCGGACCTGGGGACGTCTGGGCAGTTGGGGGCAAACTCGGCTTGATCTCTTCGCAGATGTTTCTTCGGCTCTGGATCATCAGCAGAAATTGGCAACGCAAAAACACAGGCTCGGGTATCGCCCTGAATGAGGCTGTGGTGCTGTGCCTGATCCCAGTCCCCTGGGATCGGCCTCAGACAGTTCGCTCAATCAAAAGTCACAGAGTACCCCAGGCCCTGTAGCGGTCACGGGCGGTGAGTTCGCGCGGGAGCGCGGGGCCGAGTTGGCGGATCATGCGGTCGACGGCGGCGGCAGTGACGCCGAGGGTCTGGCGGGCCATGGGAAGGGCGTGATGATGTAGACGCCCCTTTTTGCTTGCCTAACAAGTGGCAAGACTTATTCCCCGTAACGAGCCTCCAGAGCGTCATAGTAATCCTTGTTCACCACGCGTTGGCGCTCTTCGAAGCCTGCGATAACGCCTGTGTCTTCAAACTTACGGTTTTTCTTCAGGTCAGAAAGAGCCATGCACATTCCTCGTATTGCAGCCTGCAGCGCGACATTCGCATACAGAACAAGAGAAAAGCCCATGGCTTCCAGTTCCTCGAACTCGAGGACCGGAGTCCGGCCGCCAACCACGATGTTAAGCATCTGTGGTGTATCCTTCAGCCGGGCGGGAATGGCGCGTATTTCTTCTATGGTTTCGGGCGCCTCGACAAACGTGATGTCCGCACCGTCTTCAATGAATGCCTCGGCACGCTCCAGAGCGGCGTTAAGGCCAAGCGTCGCACGAGCGTCGGTACGTGCAAGGATCATGAGGTTCGGGTCTGTACGCGCGTCTACGGCTGCACGAATCCTGTCGCGGGCTTCCGACAAATCAACCACATCCTTACCCGAAAAATGACCGCACCGTTTCGGGTTGAGTTGGTCCTCGATCTGGATAGCCGAAGCTCCGGCCAGTTCCAGCGTCCGGACGGTGTGATACAAATTCACCGCATTGCCAAATCCCGTGTCGGCGTCGGCGATCACGGGAAGCGTTGAAACGTTACGGATGGCCGCTGTATGCGCCGCGATGTCACTTAGCCCCATGAAGCCGAGATCCGGCTTGCCATAGTAGCTGTTCGTGAGCCCCGCTCCTGTCAGGAAAATCGCTTCGAATCCGCAATCCTCGATAACTCGCGCCGCAAGCGCATTCGCGGCGCCCGGCAGCAGGAGAGCTCGATCTTCCACCAGGCGCGCGCGAAATGCAGCGTTGATCTCGTGATTCATCATCTGGTCGGATTCCCCTTTTTGGTATTGTTTGAAGTGTCGTCGGCGTAGCCCATCCGCTCACAGAAGGATTTCCAGCTGTTGCGAATGTGACGGCGCATGAGGATGTCCGCCAGTTCCGGATCGCTCTCCACCACGGCCTGGCAAATGCCGTGATGTTCACCGATCGCCTTACGAAGGCGCCCACTTGCATTGCGGCTGTGAATGCGAAGCAGCATGAGCTGCGGATAGAGCTGTTCGGACAACAGGCGTAGCAACAATCCGTTCTCTGACAGTCGGGCAAGCTCTAGATGAAAGTCATTGTCCGTGCCCTGCATTTCCTCGGATGTGAAGCGGTCTTCCGTGATGTTTGTCAGCGCGACAAGCGCTGCTTTGCCGGTTTCGTCGGCGCGGATGGCCGCGAGACGGGCCGCTTCGGCTTCAAGCGCCTCCCGCAGTTCGTACAAAGCCCTTGCTTCTTCCTGAGAGAATTCCCTGACCCGCGTGCCGACATTGGGCACCGAAATAGCGATGCCGATTTCGACGAGACGCGAAAGCGCATCGCGGACCGGGCCGCGGCTTACGCGAAATCTCTCCGCGAGCGCTGCTTCCCCAAGTCTTTGACCCGGCGTCAGCTCGCCGGAGAGCATCTCGGACTTCAAAGTATCGGCAATGAAGGACGCCGTGTCTCTTTGCTGGTTCATTGTTAACAATCTGACGTTGGCGATGGATAGAAAAATCTAGACGATATTGCATTTTAGTCACAATAGGCTTGTATTGTCTATGTTTTTTGGGGCTTCATGTGCCATTTTTAGCTAGTTGCAAACACAAATAAATGAGGCTAAGGTCATTATTGTTAACAATCTGGGTTCGTATTGTCGGGGCCTGGTGACTGGGAGGATCAAAAAATGACCAAGACTTTTCGCTCGGCCTTAAGAGCACTTACCCTCGCAATGGCGATTGCGACTGGCACAATGGCGCAGGCAGAAGAAGCCTGGCCGACACGACAGATCACGTTTGTCATCCCCTTCGGTGCGGGCGGATCTGTCGACCGTTCGATGCGACTCGTAGCCGAGCGGCTGCAAGACAAACTCGGAGTGCCAATCCGAGTGGTGAACCAGAAGGGCGGCGGCGGCCACGTCGGAACAACCTATTTCCTGAGCCAGCCGACCGACGGGTCGTCCTTCCTCGCAACCGCCATTCACCCTTACATCTCGAATGCGATTTTGAAATTCGACCCTGACTACACCCTCGACGACCTGGCCTTCATCAACGGCCAATGGACGGATGTGGATCTGTTCGCGGTCAACAAGGATCTGCCGTTCAAAACGCTGCAAGAATTCATGCAGGCCGTGAAAGAGGAGCCGGGTCGCTACCGTGCATCGGTTGTTACCGGCTCAACCGGTGAAATCAATCTTCGGCTTGCGCTTGAAGCCTTTGGCCTTTCGGGCGACGCCGTCAACGTTGTCACGTATGAAGGTGGCGGCACGGCGCGGACCGCGGTTGCCGGCGGACAGGTCGACCTGGTCGTGATCAGCGCTTCCGGCAGCCTTCCCGTTGCCGAGTTCATCCGTCCTCTGGCGGTTGCCTCTGAAACGCGGCTGGAAGATTGGGACGCACCGACCCTGAATGAAACGCTCAAGGACGAAGGCGTAACGTTGAGACCTCTTCTCGGATCCATTCGCGGTATCGCGGCCAATGCGAAGTTCGCTGCCGAGCATCCGGAAGACTTCGACCGCTTTGTTGCGGCTTATGAAGAAGTCCTGCAGGACGAGGACTTTGTCGCACTGCTCAAGGAACAGGACATCGGAGCGGACTGGGTCGGCCCCGAACGCACGACGGAAATCGTCAAGTCCAACTTCGAAATCCTGAAGCGCTTCTCCGCCGATCAATAAGTGATCTGCCACTTCGGACAACATCAAGGGATGCCGGGGGGAGAACCCCCTCGGCGTCCCGCTCCTGAGCCATCCGACAGCCACAGGTCGCCCATGTCCATTCGATTAGCCCCTTCCCACGCGATCTTTCTTGCCCTTGCGCTGGCCCTCACGTTCGCCATGAACCGCAGTGCAATTGCCGCGAAGTTCTCTCTCAACAACTTGATCATCCTCGCGCCGGCCAGCCTCCTGGCGATTGTTCTGGTCGGAGTCATCGTGTTCTCTCAGTGGGGACGAGAAGAGGATCAGGGCGAGAGCCTGCGCAAGACGGCAGGGGATCTCCTGCTGCTCGCTCTCTTTTGCGGATTTTGCGGATTGATGTTCTACATCGGGTTCGACGTCGCGACCTTCTTCTTCGTCTGGCCCGGAATCGTGATCTGCGGCGAGCGGTCCCTGTGGAAGCCACCGCTCTTTTCCCTGGTCTTCACCGCAACAGTCACCAGTGCCTTTGGCGCACTTTTTCCCTTCCCCATGCCCACGCTGGTGTTCTGATGGTCGACTTCTCCGCACTTACATCCGCATTTGACCTGATGTTCAGCGGCATTGGTCCCTGGATCTTTGTGATCCCAGGTCTGCTCATTGGGTTGATCTTCGGTGCCGTCCCGGGTCTTCAGGTATCAATGGCGATGGCGCTTTTCCTGCCACTCACCTTCACGATGGACTTTATCCAGTCGATCATGTTCCTGACCTCCATTTTCACCGGCGGGGTTTATGGCGGTGGGGTCACGGCAATCCTGATGAACATTCCGGGCTCGTCGTCTTCCGTGGCAACCGCGTTCGACGGTTACCCAATGGCCTGCAATGGCCGCCAGAACGAGGCCCTCGGTCTCAGCCTCGGCGCGTCGGTAATCGGAGCCTTCATTGGCTACGTTGTTCTTTTCCTTCTCATCCAGCCGCTCGCTGTGGTGGTTCTGAAGCTTGGTCCGCTTGAAATGGTCCTGGTGATCGCCTGGGGTCTCACATTGATCGCGGCGCTGAGCGGAGGGTCCATGGCAAAAGGACTGTTTGCGGGGATGCTCGGCCTCATTCTGAGCCAGGTCGGCATGTCCACGACAGGTGTTCTGCGCGCGACTTTCGGCAGTTCGTATCTGCTCGACGGCGTGCAGGTGGTGCCCGCGATGATCGGCATTTTCGCCGCTTCTGAGCTCCTGCGCATACGGGAAAGACAGACGCTGAGCACACGAGACGACGTTCCGCCTGTCGCCTTCAGGCCGATCATTCGTGCAATGCTTTCGACCTTCAAATATCCCTCTGTCCTGCTGCGCGGCAGCGCCATTGGCGTCCTTATCGGTGCAGTGCCGGGAGTTGGATCTTCCGTTGCCAATCTCGTTGCCTATGGCGAGGTTCGGCGAACATCTTCACGTACAGAAGAATTCGGCACAGGCCTTCCTGAGGGAGTGATTGCTGCGGAATCCGCCAATTCATCCTCCGAAGGCGGATCGATGGCGGCGCTTCTGGCGCTTGGCATTCCCGGCGGAGCGGCCACGGCAGTGCTCATGGCGGCCTTCTCTTTCCACAACATCGTCGGTGGTCCGGCTTTCATCCGGGACCAGGGCGACCTGGTCTACGCCATCATTGTCGGCAATCTGGTTCAGGTTCTGCTTCTCGGCATTGTCGGCCTGCTAGTGCTGCGTCTGCTGGGCATGGTGATCAAGGTGCCGCTTCGGTATCTGGTCCCCTCGGTCCTTGCCCTGTGCGCCTGGGGCGGCTTCGGCGTGACTGGCACGATTGCCGGTGTTCTGACCGTTGCAGTCTTCGCTTGCCTCGGGTGGTTGATGCGCCGGCATTCCTACCCCGTGGCGGCAACGGTTATCGGGTTGCTTCTGGGAAGGATGGCTGAGGGCGAGATGGTGCGCAGCCTTCAGATTTCCGGCGGGCATCTCGGCAGCTATCTGCTGGAGCGACCGATTTCCATGCTGCTGCTCGCAATGATGGTCTTTTCGATCGTCGCAGCTGTCCTGAAGGCACGTTACGCACGCCGTGCCGCCCTGTCTCCCGATACCCAGGAATAATCAAATGACATCAGACTGGAACACCGGCGCAGACTTGACCGTCGCCGGCAAGACATACCGATATGCGTCTCTCGCCCGTCTTCAGGAAGCCGTACCCGGCGCGGTAATTGAGCGCCTTCCTTTCGTGACGCGAGTCCTCCTGGAAAACCTTTTGCGTCATATGGATGGAACTAAGGATGCTGCCGAACGGGTTGCGGCTGTTGCAAGAGGTGAAGACGTCGGCGACATCGAGTTCTTTCCTGCCCGGGTGCTGATGCCGGACTCTTCAGGTGTACCGCTCCTTGCCGACCTGACGGCCATGCGGTCAGCAGTAGCCGAAAGAGGCGGTGACCCGAGCAAAGTGAACCCGAAGATTCCCGCCGAACTAGTGGTGGACCATTCCGTGGTCACCCAGTTTGCCGGAACCGCGGATGCCGAGCGACGCAACATAGTCCTCGAATATGAACTGAACGCTGAGCGCTATACTTTCCTGAAGTGGGCGGAAGCCAATTTCCGCAATTTTCGCCTGTTTTCACCCGGCAAGGGCATCGTCCATCAAGTCAATCTCGAATACTTGGCAAGGCCTGTTCGAAGCGCAAAAGTCGAAAACACGCTCTGGGCCTATCCGGATACGCTCGTCGGCATGGACAGCCACACACCGACGATCAACGGGCTCGGTGTCATGGGCTGGGGGGTCGGCGGCATTGAAGCCGGCGGCGCCTTGCTTGGCTTGCCGATCTCGATGGCTTTCCCGGATGTTGTGGGGTGCCGCTTGACCGGCGCCGTGCAACCAGGTGTCACGAGCACGGATCTGGTACTGACGGTGACAGAGGCACTGCGCAAGCACGATCTGGTGGGCAAGATCATCGAGTTTCATGGCAACGGGCTGGATTCGCTGAGCGTGCCGGACCGAGCGACCCTTGGGAACATGGCACCGGAATACGGGGCGAACATGGGGTTCTCGCCGCTCGATGCCAAAACCATGGAATATCTGCGCCAGACCGGACGTGACGAACACGATATCGCGCTTGCAGAAAAATATGCAAAAGCTCAGATGATGTGGGCGGATGGGGCTGATACGCCACAATATGCGCAGGTGATCACAATCGAGCTGGACCAGATCAAGCCGTCCGCGGCTGGTCCGCGTCGGCCACAGGACAGGCTCGACCTGGAAGACGTTCCCGGCAGTTTCGACGACTTTCTTGATGCGCGCACCGACGGTTCAAAACCCGGACCTGGCGCACTGTCCGACGGGGATATCGTAATCGCTGCGATCACATCCTGCACCAATACATCAAACCCTTCACTGATGGTCGCTGCCGGGCTCGTTGCTCGAAATGCCGTGGCGGCGGGACTGACGGTTGACCCCAAGGTGAAAACGTCGCTTTCTCCAGGATCGCGTGTTGTTTCCGCCTATCTCGCTAAGTCCGGGTTGCAGGACTATCTCGACCGTCTCGGATTTCAGGTGACAGGTTATGGCTGCATGACCTGTGCCGGTGGTTCCGGACAGCTTGCGGCTGACATCGAGGAAGAAATTCGCACCCGGAACCTTAGTGTGACTGCAGTTCTCTCCGGTAACCGCAATTTTGAAGGCAGAACACACCCTTTAGTTCGGGCAGCTTATCTCGCGTCACCACCGCTCATTGTTGCCTACTCGCTGGCCGGCACGGTGCGGTTAGATCTCGCGAACGATCCACTTGGAAAGCGGGCTGACGGTTCCCCGGTCTATCTCGCCGATCTATGGCCGGATCCTGAGGAAGTTGACCGACTGACGCAGACGATCGTGACCGCAGACCAGTTCCGGGAACAATACGGTCGGATGCAGGAAGCAGACGAATTCTGGGAAGCACTGACAGCGCCTGAAGGCGAAGACTTTCGCTGGGATAACCAAAGCACTTACCTTTTGCGCCCACCCTTCCTTGATGACGTCACAGGCGAGGTCCGCGATATCAGCTTCTACAGGCTGGAAAATGCCCGCCCCCTGCTGATTCTCGGGAATGATATTACGACCGACCACATATCGCCCGGATCTGCCATTCCGGCGAGCAGCGCGGCCGGGCAATATCTTCTTTCGCTTGGTGTTCCTGAGAACCGGTTCAGCTCCTACATCGGGCGGCGCGGTAACCACAACGTCATGATGCGAGGCACCTTCGCCAATATCCGCATACGCAACCTGATGGTTCCAGGCACCGAAGGCGGCATAACCCGGCATCTTCCAAGCGGCGACACTTGCTCTGTACATGAGGCTGCCGCCAAGTATCGAGCAGAAGGCGTTCCGCAAATCGTGATCGCCGGACGCAACTACGGCAATGGCTCCTCTCGAGACTGGGCGGCAAAGGGAACCCGCATACTTGGCGTACAAACTGTAATTGCCGAGAGCTTCGAACGCATCCATCGGTCCAATCTCGTTGGCATGGGCGTGCTGCCGCTTCAACTGACCGATGGATACACCACAGAAACCCTGGGCCTCACTGGAGAGGAAATCTTCGATATCGTCTTTGAAGAGGGGCTTGCTCCCAAAGCAAGAGGATATTTGAGGATCGCTTCCACCGATGGCCACCCTGCACGGGAGATCCCGTTGCTCTGCCGTCTGGAAACCGCACGCGAGACGGAGATCTACGCAGCAGGGGGCATTCTTCCCTACGCTATGAAAGAGATGATCGCGGTGCCTTAAAGTGAAAGGGCTGCGGCCAAAGCTGTCGCGCGTCGCTTCCTCTCACACAGTTTGCAGGCGTGCCAACCAGCCGTTCGTCCGCCCGCGTCAGCGCGTGCCTGGCGCGGTCAGGCGGGTCGGCCAGTCCAGTTATGTCAGGGACTTGCGGAGATCGTAAGCGCTTGACATTGGCTGATAATATTTCATTAACGATAAACAACAAGCAAAAAGATATCATTACATGGATGTATGGCAAGACAGTGAATACAGTAGTGATAAGTAATGCTTATCGAATGTTAGACATCTTGGCCGTCCCATGCTAGAAAACGGGTCAGTGCCCACCTCTCATGAAGCTGTCAGCGATGCCCGAAAGCCCCCTCCCCGCTTCCCGTCTCACGTCGCGGCCCGCCATTGACGAGGCTTCAGATCAGCCTTTGAGCCGGAAGATCGAAAACCTGGATGCGCTGGCCGCCATCTTGCCGGCCCTTGCCGGGCCGGATCGTACCGATCAGCTGGTCGCCTTGCTCAGTGAGGAGGACATTGCCACCCTGCGGCACCTGGCAAGCGAAGGGATTGGCGAAAATTCCCTCAGGGCCCTCACCTCCGATTGTTCCTATCTGGAAGGCTGGTGCCTGGCAGCGACGGGAGAGCCCCTGCCCTGGCCGGCGCCGGTGCCGCTGATCCTGAAATTCGTTGCCCATCACCTGTGGGATCCGGAGCGGCGAAAAGCTGATCCAGCGCATGGTATCCCCGAGGACGTCGCCCTTGCGCTGGAGGATCTGAAGCTTCTCAGGAAGGCAAAGGGAGGCGGCGCGCACCGTCAGCCTCATGCGCATTCGACCGTTCAGAGACGGCTTGCCTCCTGGTCGACGCTGCATCGCTGGCGCGGTCTCGAAGGGGCGTTCTCGGCTCCCGACGTGCGCTCGGCCCTGCGTCTGGCCAGCCGCGTTGCCGGCAGGCCGAAGGTTAGAAAAAGCCGGCGGGCAGTGACCGCGGATCTGCTGGAGCGATTGCTTGCGACCTGCAACGGTTCGGATCTTGCCGCACCCTCTCTGGCTGATCTGCGCGACAAGGCGCTTTTGCTGGCAGGCTTCGCCTCCGGTGGCCGGCGGCGATCCGAACTGTCCGGTTTGCGCCTCAGCCAGATCATCTGGGAAGAACCCCTGCCTGCGGATCCTGCCGATCCTGACAGCCCTCTGCTGCCGGCGGCGAGCCTGCGGCTTGGCCGCACCAAGACCGAAGACGCTTCCGACGACAATGCGGTGCTGCTGATCGGGCGTCCGGTCGAGGCGCTGAAAACCTGGCTGGAGGCTGCAGATCTTCGCGAAGGCGCGGTTTTCCGGGCGATTGATCGCTGGGGCAATGTCAAGGCGCGCGGTCTCACGCCACAATCGGTCAACGCCATCGTGAAAAGCCGCTGCGTTCTGGCCGGGCTCGACCCGGCGGAGTTTTCCGCCCATGGTCTGCGCTCCGGGTTTCTGACAGAGGCCGCCAATCGCGATATCCCCATTCAGGACGCCATGCAGCAGTCCCGCCACCGGTCCCTCGCCCAGGCCTCAAGCTACTATAACGATGCGGGACGCAGCCGGAGACGGTCGGCCAGAATGCTGGGGTGATTTTGGAGGGCAGGTCATCAGGTCCGTAAGATCCGGACAGATCTTGATGGGGGCCATGCTGTGCGATTTACCCCACAAAAAATAGTCTGTGGTGTAGCAAGTATGCTATTTATACCCCACGAAAAAAAGTATGTGGGGTAAGATGCCGATCTCTTATCATAGTGCAATTGGAACTGCAGCCTGGACCGACCTGCGTCGTTCGTTGATCGACAGCACCGTTTCGGATCTCCGGGGCGTGCCACGATCCAAAGTGGTTGGTACGAAAACCTACTGGTATGATCACTTCCGCGTCGGCAACAAAACTGTAGATCGATACATCGGCGAAGACACACCGGAGCTGCGCAACCGATTGGACCGGCAAACAGAAATCGCAGATGCTGCCAAGCAGGCAGATCGCGAGCGCGCCAGGTTGATGCGTGTGCTGCGGGCCGAAGGGTATCTGTTCGCGGATGTAGGGTCCGGTCAGGTTGTCTCGGCAATGGCCAAAGCCGGTGTCTTTCGTCTGGGGGGAACGATCGTCGGAACGCACGCCTTTCGCTGCTATGAAGGCGAGCTTGGCTTCCGGATTGGCTTTGATCAATCGGCAACTACGGACGATGTTGATATTGCGAGTTTTGAGCGCTTGTCCCTCGCTCTCGCGGATACGGTTGAACCTCCGCTTGCAGAGGTCTTTTCCGAACTTCAATTTGATCCGCTGCCAACACTTGAGAGCGACAAAACCTGGCGTTGGCGGCAGTCAACCCGCCAGACTCTGGTGGAATTCCTGACGCCTTCCTTTGAAGAGGATGAGGGGATCCGAGATCTTCCTGCGCTTGGGGTCAATGCACAGAGCTTACACTTCCTCAATTACCTGATTGCCGAGCCAGTTCGTGTTCCCTTTCTGTATAGATCCGGAGTGTTGGTGCAAGTCCCGCGGCCGGAACGCTTTGCAGTTCACAAGTTGATTGTCGCCGACAGAAGACAAGGCGGACCGGATGCCCTTAAAGCCCACAAGGACCGTGCACAGGCGGCATTTCTGATCGAAGCCTTGAGCGAAACCAGACCCGACGATCTGATTGAAGCTTACGAGTTGGCGATCGGGTCCGGTCCGGCGTGGCGAACGAGAATCCTGGCAAGTCTGAAGCGCATGCCGGCCACAGCCGAATTGCTTCACTCACTGCTTTGAGTGGGCTTAAGGATGTGGACGGTCTCCTGGTTCGGTCCCTCGCCCAGACCTCCCGCAAATGCCGCAGCGCTGGTCATGGCACAAGGCGGTCCGAAGCGTGCCTGTGAGCGGAGTTTCCGTGTATTGATCGATGGCGAACCGAATGGATCTGACGCGCTAGGCCGCGCGTTCGAAGGCTTCCTCTCGGTCTTCCCCGAGATCGGAATGGTATCAAGCAGGTGATCGAAGATCAGTTCAAAGTCGCGCTCAGCGGTGGTCGACTACTCAAGGGTCCACACGGAGGCCACGCCGCTTTCGCTCGATCATGGCTTCCACGCGGTTTCCCATTTCTGCAGCAGAGACAGAAGGACCATTCATCCTCTGCCCGATGAGCTCACGGAGAGCTTGTGTTTCGAGAGACTCAAGCTCGGTTTTCTGGCGCAAACGCTCCAGCCCCTGTTACAGAGCCGAACTCAGGCTTGAAGTTTCGCGGAACTCAACAAGAGCGCGCGCAAAAGCATCCTGCTGTTCAGTCAACGAAATGGAGGACTTAACGCTCACGGGTGTTCTCGTTCCGCAAGAAGGTGCTACTCAGTAGCATTAACGTCAAGATCCTCGAACTATCCCTTGTTTGACCGAACCTGGATCGACTTCAGGCGCCTCGGTTCGAAGCCAAAAGCTACTTCTTGCGCGGCTTGCGCGTCTGTTTGGCCCGTTGTTGCCCGAGGCCCATCTTCTTGGCGAGTTCGGAGCGAGCTGCGGCATAGTTGGGAGCGACCATCGGATAATCCGCCGGAAGGTTCCACTTTGCCCGGTAGTCTTCAGGGGTCAGGTCGTAGTGGGTCCGAAGGTGCCGTTTCAGCGACTTGAATTTCTTTCCGTCTTCCAGGCAGATAATGAAATCATTTCCGACAGATTTCTTGACCGGCACCGCGGGAACGAGTTCCACAACTTCCGGCTCCTGGGCTTTCTGTGCGGACGAGGTCAGCGCCTTGTGCACGGAAGCTATCAGGTCTGCCAATTCGGGAGCGGCAACCGTGTTGTTGGCCACATAGGCCGAAACGATATCGCTTGTTAGCTCGATAAAGGCAGCATCCTGAACGAAGTCATCTTCTGGTGTATTGGTCATGATTTTCCTTATGGGCAGGGTGTCTCTTGAGACAGGCGCCAATAGTTATTCCGGCTGAAACATAATGAAACGTTTTACATTCCATTTATTATTTGTGCAATGAGACCAAGACAAAGAGTATATTTCGACTTTATTTCTCGAGCGGGTCGTGTGACGGACTGTCGGATAATTTGTGCTTGAGGCCTGTCTCCCTCACCATCTGACGAACCGTTTGCCGAATTTGACGGCGAATTTGGTCTCGGCCCCCAACCACTTGTGATGCAGCTACTTACATTCCGCGGCGGTCTGATTGAAAACCAGATACAGCAGCTTCGAGTTCAGCGCCTCGATGGCGTTCTGGGTTTAGAGGATCCGCCGTACGCTTTCGGGAGAGGCGAAGAACGGGATCAGATCGATCTATTTTCTCTACCAGCTCGGCGCGATCGCCGGGTTAGGCTGCTCCCATCGCAGGTTTCGAACGGTTCCATGGCCCCTCACCCGGTATCGTGTCGTCGGATCCATAGATGGTCCCGGACCTCGCGCTCCCTCTTGCTCCGCGCCAAGGTAGAGAAGATCTTGCCGACAAAAGCCGGGAAACGGTGCGGGTGTTTGGCGATCAGCTTCGGGTCGACCACCTAGAATGATCACGTGGGATATCACAGCTGATTTTCGACGTGCCGGTCTGCCCCAACTTCTCCGAACTGCCGTCGCGACGATTGGTTCGGCCACCCTTCCCTTCTTCGTCGTGATGCCCATCAAGTTCGACGTATGAAAAGCGCATCAACGGCGTTTTGTTTAAATAATCCAACAGCCTGCGTCTGCTGTGTTGCAGATCACAGGTTCCTTCCCTTCATAGGCTTACATGTGGTTCAAGGACATCCCGAACTTTTCGAAGAGACCTGATCATGCCACTTAACTTTCAGCAATTCAGACAAGAGATCAATGCGCTCGTAGGCGTCTACAGGGCGGATAATGCCTGGATTGCCCATTGGACGCGCTGGGACCAACCCAATCACATGGACTATTATATCGATGCCGCTTTCCGGCTTTACCAGACGACCGCACGGAATCAGTTGAAGATGACGATTCTCGGGGGGGCCAGTATCCGGACTTGCAAGGAACTGATCGCCAATTTCGGGATAACCGCGGCAAACGGCATTCAGGATCAGCAAACGGTCTGGATTGCACAGCAGGAAGAATACCGTCGCAGGAGAGGCAGGGGCGAGGGCCAGAACGGGGCAGACAAAAAGGTGGCAAGAAGAAACCCGGTAGCGGTGCAAGGCGTCGGAAGCATTCTGAGCGAAAAGGCCTGGACTCCGATTCTGAACGACGCTCTGATCATCGGTGCGGCGACGGGCCATCAGACAGTCCACATTGCGCTTGAAGCACGCGAAGCCGCGATCTGGCGTGAGTGCGAGGAAGAAGCCAGGCAATGGGAGGCCCAGAACCAGGGCATCCGGATCGATTATCCCACATGGGCCTGGCAGGAATTCATGAACCGGAATATTGGAATGCTGTGGAACCAGCACCACCAAGTTCCGAAGGTGCTGGCCCGGGAGCTGATCGGACTGTCGCTTGCCGGATACAAGCCGGTTTTCCGCTATCAGGAGCTCTTTTTTACGCCCAATCCCCACACGCCGGACCCCACGTTCGAGAAGTATACCGACGGCCTGAATGAGTTGGGGTTCCATACAAATGATGGGCGCGTCAACGTGATGAAGCACATTTCGGAGTTTCTGTTTGACGACGAGAGAGCAGTCTGCGTTCCCGGTGACGAATATATCTGAGTGGGATGAGAAGCAGCAGGTCTCGGCGAGGGACCGGCTGAATCTGAATATGTATCCGGACAACACGGGGCCGCTTTCCTTCGAAGGCGGCCCCGGTTTCGAGTGCGTTCGACTAGAACAGAAATCGCTCCTTTACGGGTGTCCCAGGAACAACCGGCTGAGCGGGCCTGATAGACACCGCCGATTTTGATCCGGGAAACATTGCGATACAAACGGATCGATCCGAAGGATGCAAAGACGACGGTCAAAGCGTGGCTTGATACAGCGCCGAACGAAGGGCGACGTTCGGATCATTCCAAAGCTTTCTTTGCCGAGTTGACCGCCCGCAAGTCCACAGCACTTCGTTATGAACTTGCCAAGACCCCCGACCTTCCCCTTGGCGTTAGCGCTCACTCCGTGGCTATCAAGGTTCTCTGCAAGCATCAGGAACATGGACTCATGGCGCGGGTTTAGTGTCGCTCGACAGCGCTTGCCTTGACAGGTCCTTCAAGGACGGGGGCCAGGGCCCAGATCACGTTGCAATTGACCCCATTCTGATATGCGAGAGTTCCGTCCTTCCCGGCGGCCCGTTGTGCTTTGGGACTGGTGTATGGGCGGCTTCCAGGCTGAGTTGCTTCACCTGCAAGCCTTCCCTGTTGATCAGTCGATGAATGCAATCGGCAATAGCCAGGGCTTCTGCGGTGCGGGCGTGGAGCACTACAACAGGATTGCCGAGCCCCTCGACCTCGACGTAGCCGATTACTTCCAGCCGACCACCGAAGCGCAACTTCGCCCGCGTCAAACACTGGCCGATTGCGCCCCCGTAAAGGCACCAGCAGCAAGTTTGAAAAGTGGCGTTATACGAACCCGGTAAAACACGCCTGTTCGGCCGAGCCAGGAAATGCCATGTGACGACCGCAGACGTCGCGGCTCGTATGGTCTCGACCATCTCGTCCGGCCTGAGGACGACAGCACATTTGAACCGGGTAGGGGGGAGGCGGTTCAAGTGTCTGCTCTGCTTGAAAACAGGCGTGGTCAGAATGAGATTTGCATGGTCGAGTGTCGGCATAAAGGGAGCGACGTCAAGAGCCGTCTTGGCGTTGCCGTGGTTGCGGAATGTCTTCTGGAATATGTACGGAGCGCGTCAGGGACTAGCTGGAGTTTCCAAGCGTCATCCTGAACCCGCCGTTCTTTCAGGTCCGGAAACATCAGAAGGCAGCGTTGGTCTTCTCGGGCGACATGGACGCACAGAAGCTGCAAATCCTGCCGCCCTGGTTCCGATCGCCTTTGAATATGGCGACGTGGAAGTGATTGAAGCTTTGCTGGATGAGACTGCCTCCACCTGCCGGGCGACGGCTAAAATAGAGAGAATCACTTCCGGTCAGGCGATGTCGTGACGGCCATCGTTTGTTGACGCCATGTATTTTGAGAGAAGAGCCGCGTTCCCTCAAACGCAAATCGGTGCACAAGCGGGCGAGCCTTTCTGCCGGATATTGTTGCGTTCAGACAGGTTTCATCTGCAGGGTTTCGGCCAACAAAAATGGCCTCGTAACGAGGTGCGTGAAAAAAAGTGTTGTTTGTCAGCTTGTTAAGGCCGTGACATCTGTCACGCGGTGTCGACCAAATCCTGTGAGATCGCATTGGTGTTCCGGATGCAGGCTCGTCGAAAAGCCGTTTCTGGAAATGCTGTGCAGTCTAACCGTCTGAATTGACTCAGAAAGTTAACAGGGGTTAACCAAAAACGCATTGACAGGAATCGTTATTTCATTCTTTTTCGTAACCGACACTTTTTTCCTTAAAACGCAGTTTTTTGCGTCGGAGCTAGAAGACATGACCGAAACCGTCGAGGTTGAGGAGACTTTGGATCCCAGCAGCACGCGAGGGCAAATCTCTCGTTTTTCCGCGTTGCTCAGCACGCAAATCAAAAATAACTGGCAAGTGAACTATCCGCCAGAAGCGCGAAAGCAGCTTCGGTCGTTTTCTTCATCTGAAGTTGCCGATCTTGTCGGCATTTCACCTGCTACGCTGCGACAGATGTCTTTGGACGGGGAGGGGCCCATGCCGGACCGCTCCGAAGGCAACAGGCGCATATACTCTCTTGAGCAGATCAATGAATTGCGGAAGTTCCTGGCGGAGCGGCGTCCTTCGCAGGCGACGTCTTTCGATCCGCAGCGCCGCGATGGCGACAAGATGCAGGTTGTCGCTATTGCTAACTTCAAGGGTGGATGCGCCAAGACGACAACCGCACTGCACCTGGCTCAGTTTCTTGCGTTGCAAGGCCTCAGAGTGTTGGCGATCGATCTGGACACGCAGGCCAGCCTGACTGAGATGCTTGGCGTGCAGCCTGTTCTGGAGGTGGGCGACAACGAAACGGTCTTTGCGGTGCTGCGGTATGATGAAGAGCGGCGCACTCTCCCGGAAGTGATCCGCCCTACGTATTTCGCTGGATTGGATATCGTTCCTGGTCAGAGCGAGCTTCAGTACTTTGACTATGAGACGCCTGCAGCAATTGTCAGCAACAACTTCCTGGGCGATGAGTACTTCATACGCCGCCTTGCGACATCGCTTCGCAGCGTGGAGGACAAGTATGATGTTGTGGTGATCGATGCTCCGCCGCAGTTGTCGTATTTGACGTTGAATGCGGTGTATGCAGCGACCGGTCTCATCATACCGGTTCAGTCAGCGATGATAGACGTCGCGAGCATGAACCAGTTTCTCTATATGCTGGACGAAATGCTCGAACAGATGGCTCACTTCGGTGCGTCAGTTGATCATGACTTCCTCCGTTTTCTACTGACGCGACACGTTCCTCACGACGTGCCTCAGGTGAACATTGCCGCCTTGCTTCGTTCACTGTTTGGCGAAAGCGTTCTGACGTCTGCCGTGCTGGAGACGACCGCCATCACAAACGCAGGTCTTGAGAACAAGACACTGTATGAATTGGAACGCGGGGCCGTTAGCCGAGATACCTATATTCGTGCGATCGAAGCTGTGAACGCGGCGAATAAAGAGATTTACGGTGAAATCCTGAAAGTCTGGGGCCGCAAATGACCAGCTCAAAAGCTTCCACCAGGGCGAAGAAGCTGGCCGGCATGTTCGGCCAGGTTGATCCCGAAGCGCTTGCCAAGCAGGCGGCGAACGAAAAATCGACCGAAAAGTCGATGACAACGGCTCCAACCAAGGCGCTGCAGGCAAGCTTTGCAAGCATTGAGAAGGACAATCTCAGCCTCAGGGAAGAACTCAAAAAATCAAAGGTACATGAGCTCGACCCTGATCTCGTACTCGCGTCCTTGATTCCGGATCGCATGGAATGGACGGAGGATGATCCCCAGTTTCAAAGTTTGGTGGCTTCGATGGAGGCTTCCGGACAGAAACTGCCAATCCTGGTTCGGCCACACCCCGACGTCGATGGTGCCTACCAGCTTGCATATGGTGCAAGACGGAACAAAGCGGCCAAGGTTCTGGGCCGCAAGGTCAGGGCGTTTGTTGAAGACCTTTCGGACGAGCAGCTCGTCGTCGCGCAGGGGTTGGAGAACAATGAGCGAAAGAACCTCAGCTTCATTGAACAAGCGATGTATGCGCAGGCCCTGACGCAGGCTGGTTACAGCCGAAAGGTGATTGCTGAATCCGTCGGTGTGGGGAACGAGACGATCATCTCCAAGATGACTGCGATTGCCGGACAAGTTCCGAGAGATATCTGCATTTCCATCGGACCGGCGCCAAAAATCGGGCGAACCAGGTGGGAAGCTTTTGGACAGCTTATTGAGAAAGGCAGCCGTAAGGCATCCATTGTCGAGGCTGTGCGGGGGTTGCCTGGTCACGAAATTTGGACGAACGCGGATTCGAACAAGCGCTTCGAGCTGGCGATGCGCGCTGCAGAAAAGGCAGACAAAGCCAGAACAGCGAATCCGAAACCATCGAAAATGCCGATCCAGTCGAGCACGCGTTCCTACGGGAATATCGAGCGATCTCCGAGTGCGATGAAAATCACCATCAACGTCAAGAGTGAGCCGAAATTCGCGAATTTCGTCGCGGAGCGGATGTCGGCGTTGATCACCGAATTCGAGAATCTGGAAAGGGGAGGGGAAAGCAACGAGGAAGACTGAAACGAAAAGAACCCGCCACAAGGGCGGGTCCTCATTCGAGATAGGCTAAGTGCCTAAAATCTCAACTGCACACCTGAGATTCTAGAATCACTTTGGCCGCGTGGCAAGTTCTGTCTGTGAACAGAACACGATTTGTTGCGCCCTTTTGCCTGTCTCCCATTCAAAATTCATAGGTCCGGTCGCGTTGGGTCGCTTCCGGAGAAGGGGGACTTATGTCCACTGCTCAGCAGATTGCGAGTTTTCGCAAGGTTTCTGCAGGGGTTCTTGCGAGCGCGCATCTGGCCGCCCAGGATGACCGCCCTGCCGTTTTGAAAAAGGACATTTCTCTTGTCCTCAAACGTGTTGCGCCTGCTCTTGGCATTGAGGGAACGGCGTATCATGTGCTTGATATTCTTCTGGGGCTCGTCCAGGGCGACGATTTCAAGGCCGGCAGACGTCCGGTTGTCGCCATCTCCAATCAGCGTCTTGCGGACTACACTCGAAAAACGACGCGCACCGTTACGCGCTGCCTGAAAAAACTCGTCGAGGCAGGCATTCTCGCCTATCGCGATAGCCCCACCGGCCGCCGTTTTGTCTATCGCGGCAGGTCAGGGGAAGCCGAGCAGGCCTATGGCCTGGACTTCACGCCGGCATGTTTCAATCTGGAAGCCTTCAAGCAGCAGGCAGATGCCTTTCAGCGGCGCCTCAAAGCCGAGCAGGAAGCCAAACGCACAATCACGCGCTGTTCTCGCGCCGTGGTCGACCTGGTGGCTGCCTTTGGTTCGGAATTCGACACCTTCCTTGAGCGTATTGAGTCCGTACTGGAGTGGGCAGAGGGGGATGTGTTTGAGCGTGCGGGACGAATCGAGCAAATCTATCTGGATGCCATAGCCGTCCAACAATCTCTCAATGAAACAAAAATGTCATGCACGGGTGACATTCATGTCGCCCCTTTATTTATTACAACCCAAACCGACTCTCTAAGAAGTAATAACGAACGGACTTGCTCTAACGAGCAAGACAATAAAATTCCTGCTGACAACGGCTTTGCCGTTGAAATGGCTCTAGAAAAAGAGCCTTGCGGCGAGCGCACGGAACAGCAACCACCGAAACAACAAGCGGTAAGGCGAGCGGGAGGCAAACTTCCCGAGACTAACCTCGATGGTGTTTCAATTGGTCTCATTCAGGCAGCCTGTACCCAGGTGCAAAATGAAACCGGGCTCTCGTTCTGTGACTGGTCAGGGCTTTGCCAAGCCGCAGATGCGTTGCGGATTTTGATTGGTCTCAGTCCTGCCGGCTATCAAAATGCCGTGGAGCGGCAAGGGAAATATCTGGCCGCCGCCTGTCTTGTCGTCGTCGCGGAGAAAGCCTTGCGCGATCCGGAGCAAATCGTGTCCCCAGGTGGATATTTCCGCGCCATGATCGACAGGGCAGGGGAGGGCAAGTTGCACCTCCACAAATCCCTGCATGGACTGGCCCAGTGAGGGAGCTGGAAGTTTTTATCTGGCCGCTTTGTGTTCCTGCGAGGTTGAAACCGGATGTCTATCCGGAGGAGGTCATGAACTCCTGATTGAAGGATTTCCAAGGTCTCTCCTATCAGGGCGGCCTCGGCGACACGAAGAGGAAGACGTCGGATTTTCAGGTATTTATTACAGGTTCCGCAACATTGACGTTGATGGACTTGATATAGATAGCCTAGATTTCTTCCTGCATTTCAAACTGTCTCCCGGTAGGTCGGTTGCTTCTCGAGCGTGAAGAGCATTTGAAGTTTCTGGATGAGGCTCGGAACTCCATTTCGAGGTCCGGGGGACGGCTCGTCTTCGTCGCCGGTGAGGCAGGGGTCGGCAAGTCATCCCTGATATCCGAGTTCCTGCAGTCTCTGGGGCCGGCAACTCGGAAGGCTGTCGGCCTTTGCGATCCACTGGTCACCCCACGACCGCTCGGACCCGTTCGCGATATTTCTGCCGGTCTCATGGGAGCAGCGCAATCCCCCGATGAGGAAGCACTGCTTTTCGGGGGACTTGTGGAGCATCTGTCGCATGCCGGCGAACCGGTGGTGCTTGTCATCGAGGATCTGCATTGGGCGGACGAGCGGACACTCGACTGGCTGAAGTTCATCGGCCGCAGGATCGCCATGCTGCCTTTGCTGCTGATTTGCAGCTTTCGCGACGATCAGGTAGCCGGTTACCACCCTCTTCGCTCGGCGATGGGCGAAATAGGACCGGCATGGAAAAAACAGATAAATCTTGCCCCGCTGTCCCTCGATGCGGTTGAGGCTCTTGCGGGGTCGACATCCCTTGACCCTGAGCGGCTGCTGGAAATTACCGGCGGTAATCCGTTCTTCCTGACGGAACTTCTGGTGCAGTCGACCGATGGCGGCAATATTCCCCAGACCATCGGCGACGCGATCGACGCACGACTTGCTGGCACATCCGCGGAAGTTCTCCGTTTGCTGGAATTTGCGTCTTGCTGGCCGGGTGCCATTCCGTTGGATGTTCTCCTCGCCTTGCCGCCGGAGGATGGATACGACGCGCTGACAGAGGCCGTCGGAAAAGGCTTGCTCACGGAAAGCGGGCGCAAACTCTCCTTTCGCCACGAGATTGCGCGCCTTGCCCTCTACGACCGCCTCGGCCACCCGAGGCGGATCGAGGCCCACAGGTTTTTCCTGGACCATTTGAGCAAGCAGGCGGACCTGGCCCCGCACCTCGACATGATCGTGCATCACGCCCGCGGTGCTGAAAACGAGGAACTTCTGCTGCGTTACGCACCACTTGCCGCGGACAACGCAGCGAATCTCGGGGCGCATAGAGAAGCCGCACGCTTTCTTGAACACGCGCTGAAGCTTGCGGACCGGCTGGGTGTTGAGCAGGCTGCCGAGATCAACGAGCGTTGGGCATATGAAGCCGGGCTGTCGCTCGGTATCGATGCCGACGTGATTGCCGCGCGCCGCAAGGCGGTAGAACTCTGGCGCGAGGCCGGACGGGAGGACCGGGTCGGGGAAAACCTCCGGTGGCTGTCTCGGCTTCACTGGTACAGGGGCGAAGCCGAGGATGCCCGGCGCTACATCGAAGAGGCAATCGAGACCCTCGAAAACAGCGTTTCCAGCGTGGACGGGACCCGGGCCAAGGCTTATGCCCTGCGCGCTCAATATCATATGCTCCAGGACGAAATGACAGAGGCTGTGAAGTGGGGGCAAGAAGCTTTAATGCTTGCCGAACCCCTGAAAGAGGTCGAAACCTGTGCGCATGCCCTGAACACCGTCGGTTCTGCTCTGTTGTTCCGTGGAAATCCGGAGGGCGAGGAACTGCTGCGGAAGAGCCTGGGCATCTCGCTGGAGAACGGGTTCGATGAGCAGGCGGCTCGGGTTTATACGAATCTCTCCGAATGCCTCATCGAAATGCGCGCCCTGGAGCGAGCCGAAGACCTGATCGATGCCGGCATCAGTTTCGACAGTGCGCACGACCTTGATGCCTGGACCTATTATCTTGTCGGCCGGAAGGCGCATTTGCGCCTGGAACAGGGGCGCTTTGAAGAGGCCGTGACCATTGCGCGCGGAGTGCTTCGGCAGGAAAACCAGACATTGCTTATGCGCATGCCGGCGCAGATCGTCCTCGCCCGCTCTCTTGTGCGACTGGGAGATGCCGATGCAGGCAAGGCCCTGGCAGATGCGCTTGCCTCTGCGGAGAAGATCGGCGAACCCCAGTATCTGACCGTCATGAAGATCACCGAGATCGAACAGGCCGTGCTTGAAGGCACACCGGAAGCCGCGGTATCTGCCTGGAGCTGGCTGAACGGCCTGGACCGCAGGTTGTTGAGCCCCCGCAAGCGCGGTGAGGCGATGTTTTGGGCCCGGATTGCCGGGCTGCCGGAGGAGGAGACGACAGCAGATCTTGAACTTCCCGAGCCTGTCAGACTGTTTCTGGACGGGAATGCCGAAGATGCCGGCCGGGCCTTCCAGTTGGAAAATTCCGACTACCTGGCGGCCTGTTCGCTTGCGGTAAGCGGAGAGGCGCACTTGCATCAGGAGGCGGACGCGCTCTTGCAATCCCTGGGTGCACTCGCGGCCCGCCGCTGGATGCGCGCCCGGAACGGGGCCTGCGGCCTCTCGGCCCTGCGGCGCGGCCCCTACAGAATTGCGCGCAAACACCCATACGGGCTCACGGCCAAGGAGCAGCTGGTGCTCCGCCTTCTCGTTAAGGGCAACAGCAATGCGGCAATCGCAGATGCGATGAACCGGTCCCGGCGAACCGTCGAAAATCACGTGTCGTCAATCCTGTCCAAACTTCAGGCGAAGGACAGGGTGGAAGTGCTTCTCCGCGTTCAAAGCGAACCCTGGATTGTTGCGGCGGAAGATCAACCTGACATGGAAATTGAGTAGTCTGCACGCGAAAATTAGGTGTGCTCACCCATGATCCGTCCGGCCGCCGGCCGTACAGTTTTCCTGTTTCGTTATGTTTCAGGAAACGGATATTGTCATGTTCAAACTCATTTTGATGTCTACGATTGCCATTGGACTTCCGGTCGCGGCCAGCGCTTGTGACCTTCCCGCAGAAAGACCGGCTTTCACCAAGGTTCAGGAAAGGCAGAATTTCGACACGGCGGCCTTCGCGACAGTTGTGGCTCAGGCGCTTAGCGATCGCTATATGGGCTACGCCGTAACGCTACGTGGAAAGAACGGCAACGTCATTGCGCAGGTCAACCACGGTTATGCGCGGTCACCTTGCGAAAACGGCGGAGAACAGCGGTTCAACGGTCGTACCCAGGCAGCCATCGGTTCCGTGTCGAAGGTCCTGACAGCGGCAACCGTCATCCATCGGGCCGAAACGCTTCAGGGTGTTTCGCTAGAGGACCGGTTCCAGGACTACCTGCCGCGGCGCTGGCAGAGCGAACTCGATGCCTCCCTGCAACCCGTCACCATCCGGAACCTGCTGCAGCATCGTGCGGGGTTTGCCAAGTCCGGCAAGACACTCTGGGACCATAAATACACGCTGCGGGAACGGTATCAGCTTGGTGCAGAAACCTACATCGTGCGTGCCCAGAACATCGCAACACAGTCAAATGCCTGTGTGCCCGAACCGGTGACCAAGCGATGCTACGCCAATACATCGTTTGCGCTCTGGAACGTGAGTGCCGCTTCGCTCGTTCCGGCAAAATGGGCACAGATCGAGGACGCGTACTCCCCAGGAGAGATCACCTATGAGAGCTATCTCCAGGTTCATGCTTACAATCGATACCGGGATATCGTGGCAAAGACCCTGTTCGAGCCTGTTGGCGTGATCGGAGGCTGCAACGTCTTCGCCGATCCCGAGCGTGGCGCCTATTACTATGACGGACCGATGGACGAAACGGGAATCGACCGGACCGAGGCCGGCCGCCCTTGTGCGATCGGGGGATGGTTCCTCTCGACGCGCGCCTTGTCGAAGGTCGTGCACCGCATCGTTTCAACCCGTGAAGTCATCAACGACAACCACGAGCTCATGTTTTCCGCAGGTGATGACCGGCTGGTCTTTGCAAGTCGTCCGCGAACGAACGATGGACGGGCTATCTCCCACAATGGAAGCCGCTGGGGCGGACAAGCCACGGCCGAGGTCGTCGTCTTTCCGAATGGCTATGTCGCGGCAGCAATCGCAAACTCGCGCAAAGGGAATACCGGTGCCGGGCTGAGAGACGCAATCATCGACGGCTACAACGCCGCGCGTGGGCCGTCGTGATGGCCAAGGCTGAAGCCAGCACGCTACAAAGTATCAGTAGCTGATATTTTCGCTTACTTAAAATACAAAATAGAAAAATACGTCCTTTTTTAAGTAATGGACTTTTCTTCAATAATTTATTCAGAAATCGAAAAGTGATTGAAGCGGAGCATGAAGGATCTCTCATGAATCTATTTGATTTTCCCAGCGCAATCGTTGCGACAATTTCGCAGGCTCTTTCACAAGGTATCGACGATCCCTCCAAACTCGCCGACCTGGTCTTCTACTGGCACCACCCCGAACTTCGCGCGTCCGGGATCAGAAAAGGCATGAAGAATTTTGACGAACTTTCGAAGGAATGGCTCAGCTATCACGACATGTTCGTCAGTGCCTATGGGAACCCTTCACCGGCGCCGGTTGACCCTGGCGAAGAGGCAGTGTGGCGGCCCTACAAAATGTCGAAGCTTGATGGCAACGCGTTCATCAGCTCTGACGTCAAGTCATGGGCATCGAAGCCACCGAAACACAAGCGCGAGGCTGCAGCCTTCATAAGCAACAAGACAGACGGAGACCGCAAGCTGATCTTTATCGTTTGGAAGACGAACGACCCCGCAAACCATTGCGTAAATCATCACAACGCCACAGCAAGTGGAGCGATCCATTCCTGGATCGAGCAGCCGCTCAATTACAATGCGATCAGGAAAGAACACAAGCTTGAGGTAAACTGGATTACGTATCTGGGAAATGACGCGGGCGTCAAAGGAATCGCCCTGATGAATTTCGGCCTCAACCTCATCATTTTCGAAAAGACACTCAACGACGGCCAATGCCTGAAGAATGCACGAAGTGCAGCGAAAAGAGCGTTGGCCGAAGAAGCCAAGCAAACCTTCAAATTGATGAAATTAGCGATTGGCGGCACCGGCGGCGCCAAGGTCGCCAAACCCAAATGCATCAGTCGACTGGCCTGGCACTCCTTCGGTGCGCAGGTGAAAAATGTCGTCGAGAACCGGTTTCCACGGTCCGCCGCGCCGAACATCGGATCGCTGCAGGGAATTCGATTCAACGACGAGATAAAGGGCAGCAGCGGCAAAGTGATCGGCTGGGTCAACTACTTCGATTGAACGTTACCATCAGCAGCCAAATCTAAAGACACGGCCTCACTGTCACTGGAAGCTTCATCAGTTTCTTGTTTCCGTTGAAAAGGCTTACATGCGGCCGCGAAGGTTCCCGGGATCATAAGGGGACTCAGAAATTACCCGTGCTTTGCGCATTTCACCCAGAATGGGAACGTCCAGTTCTGTTCCGATAACGCCCAGCTCAACGGGCAGAAGGGCGAAGGCGACATCATGGCCGAGTGTATAGGCATAGCTCCCGGACGTGATGCGACCGACAAGTTTGCCTGTGTGGTAAACGGCCTCGTGGGTGAGTGCGCTTGCCCCTTCTGTATCGATCGCAATGGTGAAGGAACGCTGCCTTATGCCCGCTTCTTTCTGACGGACGAGGGCCGCCTTGCCGATGAAGTCTGCCTTTTCCAGCCGAATGAAGCGGTCAAGGTTGCTTTCCCAGGCCGTCAGTTCGGGGTTCATGTCGCGATACAAGGCGCGATAGGACTTCTCGAGCCTGAGCGATTCCAGCGCATGATAGCCGATCAGCCGCAGGCCGTGCGGCTCGCCCGCCGTCAGGATCGCTTCCAGTAGGTGCCGCTGATAGGGAAGTGGGTGATAAAGTTCCCAACCCAACTCGCCTTCGTAATTCACGCGGAGCATACGCACGTCTGTTGCAAGTCCAACCGTACCCGATTTGACCGAGAACCACGGAAAGGCATCATTCGACAGGTCCATTTCTGTCAGTTCTTGCAGAACCTCGCGTGCCTTGGGGCCAACAACAGTGAAACATCCGCGCTCGTTGCTCACGTTTCGCAACTGCACACTTCCATCGTTTGGCAGAAGCTTCGAGAGCTCATCGAAATTCCAGCGCTCGGCACTCGGTGTGGAAATCATGTAGAAGCTGCCGTCTTCGAGACGCGAAACCACATATTCAGCCTGGACCCCACCAGTCTTGGTCAAGTGGTGGCTGAGGTTGACGCGACCGGCTTTCGGCAGCCGATTGGCAAGGATACCGTCGAGCCAGATTTCCGCCCCGGGGCCGGAAACTTCGAATTTCGTCATGGGTGTCATCTCGACGAGACCGACCGCAGTACGAACGGCGTGGACTTCTTCGCCGACGAAATTGCCTTTTTCAGTCCAGCGCCAGCTATACTGGTCCTTGGCTTCCACGCCCTCAGGCGCAAACCAGTTCGGTATTTCCCAACCGTCAAGAACTCCCCAGACCGCGCCCTTTTTCGATAGGATGTCATAGGATGGCGCAGTCTTTTGAGGGCGCGCGGCCGGCATGTCCTGGCCCGGAAAGTGAAGTTCTGCATGGGTGCCCCAGCTTTGTTTCACCTTCTGGCGCGTCCACTCCTTGTTGGCGTAATCGCCGAAACGGCGTGGATCGAGATCTGACGTGTTGAGGCTGTTGGCGCCTTCCACAATGCGTTCCGACAGATAGTAGCCGATCGCCCCACCCCACAGGATGCCGCCGGGCACGCCTTCGGCAAGCCAGACATTCTCAAGGCCCCAGGCGGGCCCGACCAGCGGTAGTTCGTCAGCAGTCATCTGGAACGGACCACGGACATTGGCCTTGATGCCGACCCGGCCAAGGGCAGGAACCATCTCGATGGCTGTTTCCCAGTTCCAGGCAACGGCGTCGAAGTCTTCTTCCACGAGATCTGCGCCGAACCACTCTGGAACGCCGTTTTCGGCAAAGAGCTTCAGGTGTTCGGTTCTTTCGTAAGGGCCGAACATGAGCCCGTCGCCTTCTTCCCGGAGATAGCCCTCAAAACCCTCGTCGCGGAGGATTGGCATTTCCGGCAGGCCCTGACGCTTGCGCTCGACGATTTCCGGCACCTTATCCGTGATCCAGTATTGATGCAGAATGGGAATGGCGGGGATTTCGAGACCAAGCATGGCACCTGTCTGACGGGCGTAGTTCCCGGTCGCGCAAATAATGTGTTCGCAGATGATCTCGCCGTTATTTGTGTGGATTTTCCATTCCCCGCCGGAGGTTCGCTCGAAGCTCTTTACCTCTGTTTTGAGATGCACCTTGGCGCCAAGGTCGCGTGCCCCTTTCGCCATGGCCTGCGTGACGTCAGCCGGCGCGATATGACCATCATCGGGGTGATAAAGCGCGGCCAGCATATCGGTGTTGTTTTCCAGAAGCGGCCAGAGTTCGCGGGCTTCGGAAGGGGTTACCAACTCGGCGCGAATTCCCTGTACGGCGGCGACGCTCATGTAGCTCTTGTATTCATCGAGCCGGTCGCTTGTATTGGCAATGCGAAGCTGGCCGCACTTGTGCCAGCCGACATGCTGACCGGTTTCGGCTTCAAGACCCTCATAGATCTCGATCGTTTTCGCAATCATCAGGCCGACATTGATATTGCGCGCGTAAGAGGGAATAAGGCCAGCCGCGTGCCAGGTCGAACCTGCGGTTAACTGGGTTCTTTCGAGAAGAGCCACATCCGTCCAACCGCGTTTTGCCAAGCCATAAAGAATTGCTGCGCCGACGCAGCCGCCACCGATTACGACAGCACGAGCATGAGTTCGCATGGGGTCATTCCTTTGGTTGCTTCAACGTGAGATTACCGACCGCAAAACCGGCTTGTAACGTTGCAAAAAATGCAAACTGGCATAACCTGAAATTATGCATCGGTTACGCTCGCTTGTTCCTTCGGCCAATTATCTTTTCGTTTTTGAAGCTGCCGCGCGGCGTGGCAGTTTCACGGCTGCGGCCGAAGAATTGAATGTCAGTCAGCCAGCGGTCAGTAAAACGATCAAGCTTTTGGAAGAGGCGACCGGACTTCAGCTCTTCCGGCGCGAACACAAGCGCCTGGAACTGACGGCGGAGGGGTTGCGGTTCTACAAGGAAATCCAGCAGTCGTTTGACCATTTGCATATGGTGCTGACCTCGCTGAGACGTCAGCTTTCAAAGGACACGGTGCGAGTTTCCTTCTCGACCTCGTTCATTCAGCTTTGGCTGTTGCCGCGGCTGAAAGGTTTCAAGGCAAAGTATCCCGACGTTTCGCTCCACATTGCCGAAAGCAGCCGGGACGATCAGGATCTCATTGTCGAGGATATCGATCTTTCGGCGCGGCTCGGGCGCGGGGAGTGGCCCGGCGTCCATGCCTGGGAATTCGTCACCGAGGAGATCCTCCCGGTTTGCAGCCCGGAGTATCTGCGCGAGCGAGGCCCCATTTCAACGCCGGCACAGCTTCTCAAGCACCCGCTTCTGCATTTTGAGGAGCGACACCGAACGCGTCTGGGTTGGAAAGAGTGGATGATGCATCACTCCGTCCCGGTGACAAAATTGGATCTCGATGCCGTCTTCACCGATGCGCTGGCCTCTATTGAAGCGGCAGTTCACGGCCATGGGATTGCGCTTGGATGGAAACACCTGGTGCAAGACCATGTGCGCGCCGGGCGCCTCGTTTATCCGCTAAAGTCGGTCTATCGATCAGGCGAAACGATTTTCCTCGTCATGCCGGCGCAAAGGCCACCGAAGCCAGGTGCTTTGCTGTTTCGAGACTGGCTTCTTCAACAAAGTGCCGATGCCGCATTCTCTTTTGAGTGAGCGGTGACCAGCCGAACCTTTGACATTTTTCAAAGAGATACGCCGAGATGATTAAGGGCTGAATCGCGCGAATTGACCAAGGAAGTCGAGTGGCGGCACCAGGCTTGGCTAACCTCTAGGGAGGTAGCCAGTCTTGTTAAAAATGCTTCGAACCGTCCCACTTTGCATTGACAATGGCCCCATTTTGACGGTCGATGGCAACGTTACCAGGGGGGTCCCGCCAAGGGGCTGAGATTCTGCTGGGCCGTTCAAGACGGCAGCGCAGTGACCCGTTGAACCTGATCCAGTTCATACTGGCGTAGGGACGGTGCGAGCGCTGCAAGTCTGACGTTGCCCCGGATGCGGGCTGTTGTGGCGTCTTTCCATCTTTCCGGCTTCGAACTGGGTCTCCAACCTGAAGATTGGAGCCTCAAATGAATTTTCCCGTCAAGGCGATCACGTCCGAGATCACCAAAGAGCCGCTGCCGGCCTCGACCAAGGTTTACAAACCGGGTGAAATCCATCCGTTTATCCGCGTGCCCATGCGTGAGATCGCGGTTCATCCGACTGCGGGCGAGCCGCCGGTGGCAGTCTACGATGCCTCCGGTCCCTACACCGATCCGGCCCAATCCATCGACATCGAAAAGGGCCTGCCGCGGCTTCGCACTGAGTGGATCGCCGCCCGCAGTGACACGGAGGAATACGAGGGCCGCATGGTCAAGCCCGAGGACAACGGCTTTGCCAGCGGAGAGCGTCTGACCCCGGGATTCCCGAACCTCAAGACACCACGCCGCGCCAGGGCCGGAAAGGCGGTCACCCAGATGGCCTATGCACGTGCCGGCATCATTACCCCGGAAATGGAATTCATCGCTATTCGCGAGAACCTCGGGCGCAAGGCACTGAGGGGTGAGGCTGGCCGTGATGGCGAGAGCTTTGGCGCCGCTATCCCGGATTTCGTCACGCCTGACTTCGTCCGCGAGGAAGTTGCCCGCGGCCGGGCGATCATCCCGTCGAACATCAACCACCCGGAAGCAGAGCCGATGATCATCGGCCGGAATTTTTTGGTGAAGATCAACGCCAATATCGGCAATTCCGCGGTCACCTCGTCGATGGCCGAGGAGGTCGAGAAGATGGTCTGGGCGACCCGCTGGGGCGCCGATACCGTCATGGACCTGTCGACCGGCCGCAACATCCACAACATCCGTGAATGGATCATCCGCAATTCGCCGGTTCCGATTGGCACGGTGCCGCTCTATCAGGCACTAGAGAAAGTCGGCGGCGTTGCCGAGGATCTGACCTGGGAGATCTTCCGCGACACGCTGATCGAACAGGCAGAGCAGGGAGTCGATTATTTCACCATCCACGCCGGCGTGCGGCTTCACTACATTCCGCTGACCGTCAACCGGGTCACCGGCATCGTCTCGCGCGGCGGTTCGATCATGGCCAAATGGTGCCTGCATCATCACAAGGAGAGCTTCCTCTACGAGCATTTCGAAGAAATCTGCGACATCGCCAGGGCCTATGATGTTTCCTTCTCGCTCGGCGACGGTCTGCGGCCGGGCTCGATTGCCGATGCCAACGACGCCGCGCAATTCGCCGAGCTGGAAACGCTTGGTGAACTGACGAAAACGGCCTGGGCGAAGGATTGCCAGGTCATGATCGAAGGTCCCGGGCATGTACCGATGCACAAGATCAAGGAGAACATGGACAAGCAGCTCGACGTGTGCGGTGAAGCGCCATTCTACACGCTCGGCCCGCTGACGACCGACATCGCTCCCGGCTACGATCACATCACGTCTGGCATCGGCGCGGCGATGATCGGCTGGTTTGGAACGGCGATGCTCTGCTATGTCACGCCCAAGGAGCATCTCGGCCTTCCAGATCGCGACGACGTGAAGACAGGCGTGATCACCTACAAGATCGCCGCTCATGCTGCTGATCTCGCCAAGGGCCATCCGGCGGCGAAGATCCGCGACGACGCGCTCTCGCGCGCCCGCTTCGAATTCCGCTGGGAGGATCAGTTCAACCTGTCACTCGACCCGGAAACGGCCCGCTCGATGCACGACGAGACCTTGCCGAAGGAAGCCCACAAGGTCGCTCACTTCTGCTCCATGTGCGGCCCGAAGTTCTGCTCCATGCGGATTTCACACGACATCCGTGCCGAGGCACAGAAAGAGGGCATGGAGAAAATGGCGGTCAGATATCGAGACGGCGGTGACCTCTATATGCCAAAGGATCGGTAGTTCGTTCACTAAGGGGAGGGGAGATGCAAACTCTCCCCTCAAAAATCACGTCTTGTCAGACACTCAAGCTGCTTTCCAGTCTGGCGATGGCAATTCTCAATCCTTTACTTCAATCCTTTTTGAGCGCGATGCCCGAAGCCAGGACGTGTTCCGGTCTGGTGCGGTTGTGCAGCTTGTCCACTGCCCGGCAATATTTTGCGAATGCAATGCAACGAGAGGGGCGGCACACCCCTGGGCTCGCCGAACTGCGTGACCAGCACGCTTGAGAATTGTTTGGCCGCTTTGGCATTCCAGCGGGATCGAACCAGGATTTCGAGCACGTTTCATTTCCGTCAATAGTCCGCCAGGGCCAGTATTTTACTCCGCAAATGACGATCGCGGCGTCATCAGGATGCCACTTGCTTTTGGGCCTTGGTCGCTCCCGACGAGGGCTGCGCGCGATATGCCGACCAAACCGGTTCATCCATTGCGGATCGTTTCACGGCTGACACCAATGCCCGCCGCAGCAATCGCCTCACGGCTAGATCCAATCTCCACGCGCGAGCAGATGCATTCGGGGCATGGACTGACCGTGCCCTCAAGAGGCGCCATGAACGCGAAAATGTCGAAAATCGCGGTTTCATCCAAACAAGTTTGCGAAGCTCTCAAAAGCTTTATCAGAAGTTAAAACGCTAGAAATAAATGAATCCTCGCTCTTATCCGGGTCGTAATTTGATTTTCATATAAAAAAATCAGTACAGCAGAGACTTCGCTGATTAAAAATTGGGCAGAGGGAAGTAACAGATGTCGGACATTACCCCTATTCAAGAGTTGTATCCTGATTTTATTCAAAATCTATATATTTCTGCTCTCGCGAAGTATGCCGAATATGGATCAGCGGATGCAGTCGACGAAATCAGAATCCTGTCGACGTCAGGGTATGTCCTGGACTACAGGCAGACATCCTTGTTGCAGAATATTGACCGGTTCGACATGACGGCCGCCAGCAACGGTGGTGTTGTCGTCCGGATTGACGCTCACATCCTCGATCAATCCGATGCCGGTCGCATCGACCTGCAGTTTGCGCAGCAGGGATACCATCGGGTCGATCTCATGGAAGCGGCTACAGGCGATGTCGTCATCGATGGCGCTGGCGAACTGGAGCTACGCGGTCTGCGGGGCGTAGAAGGTGGAGATAGTGCAGAAGGCGGAGACGGCGCGGTAACTTTCCACCTTGCGCAAGGGTCGGACTTCGATGTCACCGGGAGCCGCGGCGACGAGACCGTGATCGGCAACGATGCGGATACTGTCTGGGATATGGGCAGTGGTGACGATGTCGTTACCGGCGGTGGTGGCGTGGACACATATATTTTTGACAAGGGCCACGACAGTATCACAATTCGGGATTTTACTGTTGGTGAGGATGTCCTGGATCTACGAGGATATTCTTTTTTCAACCAGGATCATTTGTTCTCCCTCGCAGGGCAGGAGGGGGAGAATGTGGTTCTTCAGCTCTCGGGCGACGATGTTATCACCTTCGAAAACATCGATCTCGAGACGCTGTATGATGCCAACATTACATATCAGACAAATACTAATTATAATAATTCTGGTATTACCTCAGCGAGTGATACTATGTTTTCACAGCACGGGAATACTTACTACGTCGATACAGGGGTCAGTGTCGATGTCCTGAACGCTTTCATTGCAGATGCGCCGGCCGGATCAACTGTCATTCTTCGTGATGGCGTTCATCGGTTTACCGGCAGTCTTGTTATCGACAGGCCGGACATCACGCTGAAAGGTGAGAGCGAGGCCGGAACAAAGCTGGTTTTCGATCTTGATCCGGACGTCTCGGGCGACGGTATCGTCGTCGGATCGCGTTCCATACCGGAAGACATCACGACGGTCGCAAACGGCACGAATGAAAATTCGACGGTTCTTTATCTGAAGGACGCGAGCCAGATTTCCTCGGGGGACTATCTTTATATCTCCCAGGAGAACACGACAAGTTTCCTGCAGTCCCGTGGAGACACGGAGTATGACGCCGACCAGGCCGCAATATCGCCCTTTCGGGAAACCCTGGTCAAAGTCGTCGCCGTTAACGGCAATAAAGTCTATCTGGAAAACGAGGTCGGGCAGAAATTCGACGCCGGCAAGGCGACCGTCGGAAAGGTCGATCTGCTTGAAGACGTGAGTGTCCAGGATCTTACCATCACTTACGACCTCAGCGACTATCTTCCGACGAGCCTTCAGAACAGCCCAAATCATAATGATTTCGTGAATGTCATACCGGAATTCACGCAGGCCGCAGGGATGCACGTTTACAGTACCTACGGTTTCGAAACCAAAGGTGTCTCGGTGATCAATGCCGCCAGCGATGGTTTCTGGTTTCAAAACAGCTTGTCTCTGAAAGCAGACAATCTTTATACCAACGGTAGCTACAACAAGGGTACGGCGGGTAACGGCTACGGCATCCAGCTCTACGAGACGTTTCACAGTAGTTTGTCGAACCTGGAGCTGTTCAATAATCGCCATTCCTTCCTGTTTTCATCGTGGCATGCAGAAGACAACAACACGATCCACATCTCCGAAAGCAATCGCGACATCAATTTTCACGGCAGTTTCGACCACTCGAACACGGTGACCGTCGACAGGCTGGTGCTGGAATATCAGCCGGATCAGAACACTGGTAGCGTGCGCGGCTACTGGACAGCGATCTCGCCCGGCGGCAAGGCTCATGTGGAGACAGACATCTACGGCGAGAACACGATCATTCTCAACTATGTCGTTGGCCATGATGCGGACGACTATCTGGTCGCGTCCGATACGCTTTACTACATGGCCGGCGGCGGGGGTGACGATGAACTGCACGGCAATGACCGCGAAAACTATCTCGTCGGAGACGAAGGCAACGACCTGATCTACGCCGGAAACGGTAGTGACAAGGTGACGGGCGGTGACGGCGATGACACCATCATCGACGACCATGGTCACGACGTGATCTACGGAAACAACGGCAACGACACGATTTCCTCGGGCATGGGCGAAGACTATATCAATGGAGGAAGTGGCAAGGACACCATCAAATCCGGCTCGGGCAACGACACCGTTTATGGAGGATCGGACGACGACACCATCGAGGGCGAAGGTGGGAATGACCAGCTTTACGGGAACAGCGGCCACGACTGGATCAACGGCGGGGTCGGTAATGATCTGATAGAAGGCGGAGACGGCAACGACACGCTCTACGGCGGTTCCGGTGAAGATGACCTGAAGGGTGGCGATGGAGACGATCTGATTTCAGGTGGGTACAGCGACGACAGGCTCGACGGCGGCGACGGCAACGATACCCTCAAGGGAAATTCCGGGGCCGACTACATCACCGGGGGCAACGGCAACGACAAGCTTTACGGCGGTTCTGCCGGTGACCAGATGTATGGGGATGCCGGAAGCGACATTCTTTACGGCGACACTGGTCATGACGAGTTGCACGGTGGTTCCGGCGACGACAAGCTGAGCGGTGAGGTCGGGTCCGACAAGCTGTACGGCGATAACGGCAACGACCGGCTCTACGGTGCGACCGGTAACGATCTTCTCGAAGGTGGCGCAGGAGATGACGTCCTGGATGGCGGCGACGACGATGACATACTCGTCGGCGGTTCGGGAAATGACAGGCTCGTTGGCGGCGAAGGAGCAGATCAGTTCGTCTTTTTGCCCATGTCCCAAGGCGAGACGGACCGTATCCTTGACTTCCAAAGCGGCGAAGATCTGATCGACCTGTCCGGCATGGACATCGGCGGGGTCAAGGACCTGGACTATTCTGCCTATGGCGATGGCGTGCAAATCGAATTCGATAACGGAGCTTCTATCATTCTCGACGACTTCAGATTGGCCGATCTGCACCAGAGCGATTTTCTGTTTTAGAAAAGCGGTCAGCGGTTGAAACAAAGAAAGGGGCCGGCAATTGCCGGCCCCTTTCCGTCGTTAAATACCGTAAACTCAGCGTACAAATAGCGTGGTGGTTTCCCCACCCAGATTTGTCGAATAGAGCGGTCTGCGTAGTTTCAGATCGTCGATGCGAAACACTTCCGCCTTGTCCGGGAAACGAGCCCTGTAGGGTTCGGCCCACGCAAACCGATCCCCCCGGTAATACCCGCCCGGACGTTTCGGGATCGGTATTTGTTTATGGCCCGTCATCTTTTCGATTTCGCTCTCATCGAAGACCGATGTCATCAGGAAACGGACAAGACGATGGATAGCAGAATCGCAGAATGAATAGGCATCAATGCCGTTGCTTTCCGCGATTTCGGCAATCAGGATAAGCGGTGCGAGCGCATGGTTATGATACTGACGTGCCCTCTTGCCACGTGCCAGTTCCAGCGGAAGCGTCCCGTTGTCCGCGATTTCGCACACACCCAGGCGGTAGCTCTCAACGCCCCACTCGAGAAAGTCCTTCCGGCCGGTCACGACGCCAATTGAAGCGACAGCCAATCCCCCCCAGTAGCGATGGTTCTGCCGGTTCGAGGCACGGTCCTCCGGGTCACCGTACACTTCCTCGATCAGGGGTTCTGCACGGCGAACAAACCAGTCCTGGATGAGCCTGACATCGATATCCTTCATCTGATCGGCGACGGGCATGACCTGCATCATGCCAAGCGCCAGGCCGGAGAGGACGCGCGTCGACGTCAGATAGGCCTGCCGCGTCTGCAATTTGGAAAGCGCGTCCGACTTTGCCCAGTCCTGAAGCCAGGTAAGGGCGCAGGCCGCGGCTTCAAGGTCGCCATTGGCGTGGAAACTGTTGGCCATGCGCACGACATCCGAAGCATAGGACCGTACAGCTTTCATCTTTGCCAGATAGACTTCCTGTGCCTTCGGATCGACCCTCGAATGGGTCTCGTCGCCGGGGGTGTAAATGCTGCCGACATCAAGATCGATGACAGGCGCCGGTGTCGGTCTCGCACATACAAGTTCCTGCTGACGATACGGGCCGTCGTCGCGCACCTTGAACGGGAAGGCGAGCATTTTCATCTGGCCTTGCGCATCAGCGCTCTGGGATTTGGCAACAGAGTTCGAATTGCTGATAGCGACGATCATGCGGCCGTCATCAGCCATCGCGGAAGTGGAGGTCCAGGACGCGGCAGCAAGGGTGACGGCAAACATCGCTCCCTGGATGCACAGGCGACCGGGGCCGATTGCTTTAACTGGCATTTTTCGACTTTCATTCACTCTTGCAGGAAATTGGCTTTTTCGTCCCATTCAGCAGCCAGGGACGCATTCTTTTCGAAAACGAAACCGAATTCGTAAGACCGGGCTACACGCTCGGCGGCAGTGCGATCTCCGGCTTGCGCTGCTTTGAGCATCCACTCCATGCCGCTCTCAAGATCCCGGTCTATCCCCATCTGTCCGTTCAGATAGATTTCGGCCAATCTGCGGAACAGCTCGGGATCGGCACTCTTTTCCGCGGCGTCCAGTAGCAAGGAGACTGTCTGGGGGCCGTTGCTATCGCCAAATTTTCCCTTCGTGGATAGGTCGGCAAGCTTGATATAGAGCGGGGTGAGCTCGGATTGCAGATCAGGGATTGCCCTGACCTGAGACAAAAGCATTTCGATCTCATCGAAGTTCGAGTTCACTTTGCCTTGCGAAATGAAGCGCAGCAAGGAATAAGCGGCGTTGGCTCGTCCCGAGGCTGCAAGGTCTCTGTAGATCTTTGCGCCTTTTTCCGGGTCCGAGTCCGCCCAGACATCCTTTATATGGCCTTCGGCCAGGATAAACAGCGGCTTTTCCTGACCAAGTTCGAGGGATTTTACCAGATAGGGTTCCGCTTGCTGCTTGTGGTTTTCTCCGAAGGCGCCCTTCCAGTAAGCCATGCCGATGTCGAGTGCGGCGAGCGGGTCGTTATTTGCTATGTCGTTGGACCGTGCAAGCCAGTCATCCCTGTAAGCATTCGCCTCATCGCTGCCTATTTCCGAGAAAGCGGATGCAAGAGCCAGGGCGTCTCTGACACTGCAGACACCTTCCTGGCCGATTTCTGCCAGCGCGTCGACCGTATAGCCTTCGCTGGAAAAGCGAACGAGATCGATCTTTGCTTTCACGTAGCCCTCGTCCGCAGACTCTTCCAGCAGGTCGAGCGCCTCCAGCGTTGTTGCCTGGTTCGCCCCGGTTTCCAGCAAATTGTGAGCAAGCTGGAATTGGTCGCTCGCCTCGTTAACAGTGGAGGCCTTGGCTGCGAATGTCTGCGCGAAGATCGGATCGAGGTCCGTTATCTGGAGCTCCCCCGCGGTCTTCTTGATGATGTCGAGCCGAGCAGCCTCGTTCATGTCCTTGGTAAATCGGCGCACGGCAAGTTCCCGGAAGATCTTTTGATGATCAAACGGGTTTCGAAGAGTGTAGGCGATCAACTGGTCGTATCGCTCCGGATCTGCGGGCAGATATTCGGTGCCCTTTTCATAGGCGAAGGCGAGCGCTGCGATAGCCTTCGCCGATCCGTCGTGAGCGGCCCTGCGCAGCAGCATCGTGCCGCGCGCCATCATTTTGGCGTCGTGTTTCAGCATTCCGGATCGCAGCATTTGCTGAGACAGTTCATACATGCTCTCGGAAGACCCGAGGAAGGCTGCCTTGTCCATCCATGTCTCGGACACGTCGTGCTTGTAGGGTAGGCCTTCGCCGCAGCGATAGAGTTTGGAAAGAGTTCTCGCTGCTGCGGAATCTCCGCTGATGGCGGCAAACCGATAGAGGCGGACTGCTTTGACATAGTCCGCAGGCTGGCCGGGAATTAACTCCCGCATGTAAAGATTGGCGGCCTCGCGAGCGGCGCCGTCATGCCCCAGCTCCGCAGACGCTTCAAATGCGGCAAGGGCGCGCTTGGGGTCATACACCGGGGTATCCAGCATCAGCAGCTTGCCAAGGCCGTACAGCATTTCTTCCCGTTTTTCGCCTGCTGCCGCCGCCTTTTCATAGAATTTCGCAGCCAGTTCCGGCTGGAACCGGTGCCCATAGGAGCCGCGATAATATTTGGCGAGGACTTCATATGCCTTGGGCACCTCGGCTTCCGCAGCCTTAAGCAGGTAGTCCTCTCCGATTTGCTCCGACGCGTTGGCAATAAGGCTCTTGATGTGAGCCTGCCCGACTTCCAGCATCGCTTTGGGGCGTCCCTTTTCCGCGGCGATCTTGAAGAGTTCGATTGATTTTTCCTGATTATAGTCGAAAAAGCGGCCAAGCTTCAGGCGCCGGCCAAGCAGTTCGGCGAGGACGCCGTCTCCAAGTTGCGCCTGGATCCGCAACCACGCGAGAGCCACATCATTCTGCTTGGTAATATATTTTTCCAGAAGGTAGAGATTGCCGATCTGAGAGAGATAGGAACAAGTGCCCTCGTTGACGATTTCCTGAATCATGCGATTGAGGACATTGGTCATGCGAGCGCGTTTTTCCGCGACCGTCATCGCGAATTCGGGCCTGCCGGTATTGGCAAGTGTAATCAGCCCCTGTTCCGCCTCAAGATTACCGGCCCGTGCCGCAGCTGCATAAAGACGGGCCGCTTCCTCGAGGTTCTGCCGGTTCGCCGGTGCTTCCGGGCCGATATACCGGGCCATAAGGGTGGCCGCTTTCACGGAGCCGGCGTCGATCGCCTGCTGCAAACTGTCGATCACTTCCTGGCTAAAGGCGTCCTTCTGGGCGTTGAGCACGTTCTCCGCCTGCGCCAGTCGCAGTTCAGCGACTTCGAAATCGTGCCGGTTCGTCTCGAGGTAAGCCAGGATTTTGCTGGCCGTTTCCGGGTCTGCAAAAACGCGATCGCTGCCCTTGCTGTATTCGCGGGCAATCTTGAACAGATCGTCGCTCTTGCGATCCGTTTTCTCCCCGTTCCATTGTTCCCAGTCGGTTATCAGAGGCACGCGGACAGAATCCCGCTCGCAGAGGGCCTTGTAATCGAGGTCCGGCGGCAAGATACCGATCACATCGAACAATTTTTCGTTCTTTGAAGCGGCGATAGACGGAGAGACACCCGTGACGCCGACACCGAGCGCGCAGACTGTCGTCAGGGCAAGGCGTCTCAAGGAAACAGCGGTCGCCGGAAGTGCTTCGGTGCTGAAAGAAACCGAAAGTGCGCGCCTGAGAAAATCCATTTGTCGTACACCACGTCAACTGAAAACTGGAAAGAGGGCGGGAAGCTGCAAGCTTCCCGCCCGGGATCGGTCATTGTTCCAGGGAATTGTTGCTGACCAGAAGTTTGTAGTTCCCCGAATCCTGGAAGAGGACCACGGTCGTGCCGATCTTCCGCTTCAGGCTGAATTCGTCTGCGGCTGCCAAGGCGTTGCCGGACTGCTGAGCTTCAAAGCCCACGGTTGCCGCCTTCAATTGCCGGAAGGCTTCGCTGTCGGCGGAAACATTCTTGAAGGCCTTCACTGCCTTGCCACCGAGAACCAGTGCGAGATCGACGTCGGAGGTACCCGTGGCGTTATAGAAGTACAGGCCAGCGCGGGAAGGATTGCTGATTGGCTCGTCCTCGACCAGCACAGGCTCTGTTCCTGCTGCTGCCACGATCGTATAGAACTTGCCGGCTTCGAAGCTGAAGCTTGGGGACGCATCACGCATCGACAGGTCATAGGTTCCGGCGTGAACGATCTTGTAAGGCGTAAGACCTTCTTCGGTCAGCAAATATTCGACCGAGCCGACACTGGCGACACCGGATGCGCGCTGGCCGTCGATGATACGGACAAAGGAGGAACCGGGAGGGGGAGGACTGTCATATAGTCCTTCGTCACCCGCACGTGCCGGGAGAAGCGCCGCGAAAGTCAGCGCGAAAAAGAGGGTCACAAGCGCCAGAGCGGATGCCTGTTTGGACGAGTACTTGAACATGATTATGCTTTCTCTCACGAGTTGGACGAGCCATATCGACAGAGGCTGAGGGTGCCTGATAAGGCCTTTTCGCCGCCGGGTTTCACAGTGATGGAACGCAGCGGGGAAATCTGTGTCTGGGACATTTCGAAGAACAGGGAACTGAAACTGGTGACGCGTTCAGGACGATTGATCAACACGTTCTCGGATGAACCGTCGCGTTGGGAGATTTCGAGCGCGAAGCTGCGGACGTCGCTCTCCGACAGGCTCATGGCGAGATAATAGTCCGATCCGATGAGATGATCCTGATCGGGAACAAGCTCCTCCAGATCCATCGTGACAGCACCGCCGGGCTCGATATCGTACGCCACTTCGGCAATCTGTCTGTCAGCCTCGCAAAACCCTGCAACAGCTGGAATGATCTGGCGGAAGGTCACCTCGGGAAAGCGGGCGATGCCGGCCGTCATCGGCAACTCCCAGATAAGGAAACGCGTTCCCTCGCTTTCCGGGAGAGCGTTGTGCGTCCAGTCGAGGACTGAGGATTCCATCCCGCCGCCGCTGATGGCGTAGCTGGCGATCTCGACCTGCATGAACTCGCGCAGGAATCCGGAGAAATTGTAAGGGTTGATCTCGTCGCTGAAGCTCGTGCCGATCAGCGCGACAGGTGTCGCATCGTCGTCAAGCAGCGAGTCGAGATCGTTCAGAGCTTCGGTCGTCTCATATCGAACCATATATTCCTGGACGGCCGGCCCGGTACAAAGCGTGTCGACGATCTTGTGCATGCCCGCAAGGTGCAAGAGCTCCGCATCGACGATCTCGGTCTCGAACTCCTTGGTATTCAGGTCCTGGTAGGCTTCGGTCTGTTTCAGGGCGTCTGCGACGACCTTGGCCGTCGCCCGCGAACCTCTCGGCATCCAGTGGAAATCGCGCAGAAAGAAAAACCTTTCTTCGCCTTCCTCGACGAAATGGTCCCTCAACTTCAGAAAATCGACACTGCGCAATCCGGCACGGGTCAGGTCTTCGTTCAGAAGCTTGTAGGTCTGCGTCGCCATTTCACGATCGAAATCGTATTCCTTCCAGACTTCCTCGGGCACGAAAGCCGCGTCCATGAAGGATTTGGGAGGAACGAAAACCAGGGTGAGGTCGATGTCTTTGGACTTGAGGACTTCGTTTAGCCGCGCGAAATACTGAATATTGGACCGTGAGTAGAGATAGAAATCTCGCAGATCCGCGCTTACCCGATAGAACGCGCCGCCGTAGCCCTGAACCAGTGGATGCGTAAGACCCTGAGCCAGGCTCCGTTCAGCGAGGTCCGGACAGGTAAAGACATTGCGCAGTTTCGCCGCCGGTCCTTGCGCATTTGCTGCTGTCGAGGCTGCCAGGATTGAAAACACTGCGGCCGATACCAGCCGTGTCGCATTTGCGAAAATTGGAGCTTGAAACATCATTCGTCTCACTTTGCATGTCAGCGTCGGCAGGTATCTTCCTGTCCAGCACATGTCCTCACGTCGCCTTGTCTTCTGCCGGGCCACACCAGGTGGTTAGGGAAGGCACCGCTCCGGCAAGTCCGCATATACTCTGGTAGAAGGTGTCGTTCCTTCTGATCTGGATCGAGGCGGTCTGGCCGACCAGGTTCCGGAAGTCGTCAGGGAGCTGCACCTGAACCTTCATCAGCGGGTCGCTCGTGTCCTTGTCGTTGACCGGTTGGTGAATGTCATCGAGGCCGAGAGGCAGGAAAAAGACACTGTTGTCGCGAAAGTTCACCTGCGCTACCGCGCCTTTCGCAATAGCAATCGCTTCACTGAAGCGAACATAAGTGACCAGCTGCGGTGCAGCGTTCTCATCTGCAATGCGGCCGAGGGCCTTTCCTCTTTCAACTCTCGCTCCTGGCGACGCGACCGCTTCGAAGTTGGCGGTGCTGATCGGCGCATTCACGATAACCGGCCTGCCCGATGTCCCTTCGATGCCGAAAATCGGCTCTCCAGCCGTGATGGTCTTCTCGTCGTTGACGAACACGACAGTCCCGGTCACGGGACTGGCGACGAGCTTGTAGTCGGACGTCACCAGGCTGGACGTGTTGGAAATCGTCAAATGCTGCTGCAGCCAGAGAAAACCGACTGCCCCCGCGAGAACCAAAGCTGCCAGACCTGCCACCAGTCTTTTCCTGGTTCCAGACGCTCCAGAGGAAGCGCGTGCCGCAACGGCGTAATAGGGCAACTGTTCGTTCCGGTCTCCAGCCGCCGCCACCATATGTCTCGTTGTCGCTAGGTCGAAGAAGGCAGGCACTGAAATGGAGCCTGCCAAAAGCTGATCGGCTATCAGCTTTTGACACTCGTCATACTCTTCGGCGAATGTCAGCTTGGTACCGGACAGAGAACACAATACCGATTGAGTGCATGACACGTCTTCCGAGACAACATGAAGCCACGCCTGTGTCATCGTGCCCTCGAGCTGTTCCCGACGCGGCGCCTCGGCGCTGTCGTCGGAGCTCTGGGGCACGACAGACATCACCTTACCTTCGGCGGCCGTGACTCGGAAAACCGACTGTCCTGGGAATTCGACAAAGTATCCGGGTTCACCGATTTTCATGATGTTTTTCCTGAACGAACATTGCTCATTCCGCTGCGATCGCGGGACCAATGGCTTCAAAGAGCCGGTCGAATTCGCGATTTTCCTGAACCATCATCATGCATTTGGCTTTCTTGTCCTCGTCGGGATTGATGACCGTGACCATGTCGTTGGCCTTCAGGCTGAAGGTTTCCCCCTTCGACCGCGTAAGGCGCTGGTAATTCACGATCACATCAACGGTTCCCTTCACGACCAGCCAGATTTCCCGCTCTGCCGTCACGCGGCGGTTCGGAATAATGTTGCCGGGGCGAATCTTGAGCTGGCTGACGCAGTGATCTTCGTCGACGAACTTCTGCTCGGTGTCGCCCCAGTCGTGATTGATGAGCGGCATGGAGACCGCTTCGTTGGCTCCCAAGGCTTTCAGTTCGGAGACGACCTGCTTGACCTCTTGTGCGCGATTTCGAGGCATCACGAGAACGCTGTCGATCGTGTCGACAATCATGATGTTCTCTAAACCAAGCGCCACAATCCGGCGGTCTGCGGTCGCTCGCAGCAGGCAGTTGTTGGAATCGATGGCGAGAACCTTGCCCGTCGTCACGTTGGATTCTGTGTCCTTCGGACTGATGTCCCAAAGAGCGGACAAGGAACCGACATCGCTCCAGCCGATGTCGCTGGGTACAACGACAATCTTGTCGGAATGTTCCATCACGGCGTTGTCGATAGACATTTCAGGCGCCTGAGCGAAGGATTCCGGGTTCAGATAATAGACGGGAATGTCTGATCTCAGCTCCGACTGCGATCCGGCAACCGCTTCGCCAGCGGCTTGCATGATGCCTGGCGCAAAGGTTTTCATCTCCTTGATGATCGTCTTGGCGGAGAACAGGAAGATGCCGGCGTTCCAGTAGTAGGTGCCTGCAGCCAGGAATTCTTGCGCAGTTGCCAGATCCGGCTTCTCGAGAAAGCCGCCCTTCGAGACACGAAAGCCTACGTCGCCCTCCGACGTGGACACGGTCTTGCCGCCCTTGATGTAACCAAATCCCGTTTCCGGAGCCGTCGGCACGATGCCGAAGGTGATGATTGCGCCATCTTCGGCCAGGGGTTTCGCAAGCTCAATCTGTTTGCGGAACGCCTCCGGATTTTCAATGACGTGGTCGGCAGGGGCCGCCAGGATCAAGGAGTCGGGATCAAGCTGTTCTGCGGCAACCGCCATCGCACCGATTGCGGCGGCTGTGCCTCGCATAAGCGGTTCGACAAAAATACCTGCGGGTTTGACGCCAATCTCATCGGATTGTTCAACTGCGAAGTTGAGAACATCCACGTTGGTCATCAACCACGGACTGGCGAACTCCTCTCGTGGAAACCGTGTGACGGTCTCCTGGAAAAGACTGTTGTCGCCAAACAGACGTAGAAACTGCTTGGGGCTGTTCTTGCGCGAAAGCGGCCAAAGGCGGGTGCCGGAGCCGCCGATCATTATCGTAGGAATAATCTTTGCCATCTCATGACCTCATACTTGGGGTGTCTGGGCAACCGAGATTTTTAATATTGATTTCAGTGTCTTATCGTTCTTCATTGCGTTGCCCCGCATGCGGGACAACGCAATGCTCATAGCTCTGGAAGCGAGAAAGTATTGAAGCGCACCCGGACTGGAAGACCGATGTCACTGGCGGAAATGTCTCTTTCGACCGGGATGCGGAGATAAACGTTGTCGTCGAGTACTTCGGGATTGACGATATTCTGCAGCACCTGTTCGGGCAGGGAACTTAGCTTGACCTCGCTTCCATCCATGAAGCTGATCAACGTGCTGGTGCCCGAGCCAAGTCTGGAAACGTCGTCAAAGGAAACCTTTGCCTTGACGAAACTCGGCGCGAAACTGTCGAAGAATTTCACCGGTGATTGTCCGCGGGCAACATAGTCTCCCTCTGCCGGAATTTCGCCGACCACATCGCAACTGCACGGGCTGAAGATCGTGGTCGGCTCGTTGGTCTGAATATCGACGAAGACGTAGACAGGTTCTCCCGCCTTGAACGAGGTCTTGTCGGCGAAGGACGTCACAAAGCCACTGGAAGGGGCAGGTAACGAAACCAGTTCGGATTCTACGGTCGCTGACTTTGCATCGAAGACGAAGATGCGGTTGAAGGCAGAGACACCCAGATAGGCAAGGGCGAGAAGCGCAAGTCCGAAGGTGAGTGTAAAGCCGAGAACCCGCCGGACAATTGCAAGGAGCGACGGGCTGCCGTCGTCATTCGCGGCCTTTTCAAGTTCCTTTTTGCGGGCCTTCGCCGAATTATCGCGGCTCATGAACTCCAGGACATCGCCGGCGTCCACCAGCTGGCCCGAGATGTAACTGTCAATCATGAAGCGGATTAATGTCAGCTGGCGCTGCGTGACATCAGTGAACTCGATACCGCAGCGGCCGATGTCTCGCCGGTTGTAGCGCACGATGCCGTTCATCTTCAGGCTCAGGGAATAGCCTTGAAGATTGAAACTCATGGTCAGTTCAACCGGTTCCCCGACTTTGAGCGCCTGATCGGCATTCTGAAGGGCAATGCCACCTACGGACCAGTCGGCCGCCATGAATTTCCGGTCCTTGATGGTGACCATCAGGGGCAGTTTGAAACGCGGGTGCTGGCGCTGGACTTGCACTTCTGAAGCAACGGTACTCATTATCAATTTCCCAGCCAAAGGTTGTTCGAAAGGGTTAGGGAGCGAAACTCTTGATCAGCGGTAGAGGCCATGGATCGCATCGCTCGTTGAGAAGATGTTGATCGTGTAAGCCAGCACGGCGACATAGACGAGTAGCGCTGAAGCGTGGACCAGATTGGACGAAACGATCTTGTAATAGTGCCTGAACCGGCTCTCCGATCCGCCAAGCGTGGTGTTCTGGCGGGTCCAACGCTGCTTATCCATGCGAAAGAATATGTAGACCTTGATGAAGGAGCCGAAGATTTGGTTGAAGTAGAGCAGGAACGGGTAGGTGATCGAAACTTCCTTACGAACGGTAAGGAACGTCAGCATCACCAGGTACCTGGAGATCGCCACCCACAAGAGATAAAGAATGAAGGCAAAGGGCGTCACGAAGATCGATGCGAGAACGGCCATCGTCAGCCCGGAAAGACAGGTCCACATGCTGATGCGCTGGTCTAGCACCGACCACCAGGTGAAAAGACCTACCTTATGTGGGCCAAGCGCAAGCGCACGCGTGTTCGTCCGCAGCATGTTGCCGAACCATCGGGTCATGAGAACTTTGGCGGAGACAATGAAGTCGTCGACGGGCGGCTGCTCGATTGTTTCGACGACAACGTCCGGCACGTAGTACATCAGGTAGCCGTTCTTCAGCAGCCAGTACCAGGATGACTTGTCGTCGCCTGTCAGCATCTTGATGCGTCCAAGACGCCAGTGCTCAATGAAATCCTCGTTGATGTGGCGATAAAATTCCGGCCGGCAAACGAGTTGCGCACGGAACATCGACATGCGCCCCGTCAATGTGAGCACGCGTTTGGCGAGGCCGTTCGAACTCATCAGGATCTGGCGCTGTGCGAACCGCAGCGAATACCATTTGCGGAAGATGTCACGCCCTTCCACCGTGCAGGTCTCATCGGTCGTCAGGGCGCCGACGCGCGGGTTGATCAGGAAGATATTGGCGCATTTCTCGACCAGGTCGGCAGGCACAATACTGTCGCCGTCAATGACCGATGCGGTATCATTGGGGCCCGGGTTGTAGCGCGAGATCGCCTCGAAGCCGTACGTCAGAGCATCACGCTTGCCGGTCCCTGCGATACGCACAAAATCCAGTTTGAATGGCTGTTCGTCGCCAAACATGCTCCGGTAGAGCTGCTCAATGAGTCTCTGGTCTCCCAGTTCAACTATGGAAGCAATCACGGTTGCTCCTGCCGGAGCGCGCATGGCGGCCTCAAACGCACCCCGATAGACCTTCAAAGTGGTCGGCGCATCGATGCGGAAACTGGTGATCAGCATGAAAGCATGACCGTAGCCTGCCTCGTCGGCCTTGGCCTTGGCAGTGCGGCGTATGCGCGGGAAAGCGATTTTCCTGTACCAGAGACTGCGCAGAAGATGAATGATGCCCCACGTGTAGCGCCAGATCCCGAGCAAGCCGAGCACGAGAAGGACCTCTTGGGTTTTGCTCGTGAAGGCTTCGTCCGGCAGGAGCAGAACCACGATTGCGATCACGAGCATGTACAGGACATGATAGATCATGCGGTCTCCAGGGCGTTTAGGAAGTCGTTTGCGGGCAATGCCATGGGTGTAGTCTTTTCATCTGACAGCCGGGTGACGATGCAGAGCCTGTTGTCTGGTGAAAGCCTCCGTGTGGCTGTTGCAGGACGCACTCCGGCGCTCCTGTGATATTGATGCTTCCCGTTCATCGACCTTATCCCGATCAAGCAGTTTTCTAGTGTATTGTCAGTAAAGTCGGACATACGTCACGATTCTTCAAAATCACAATCACTTACCAAGTGAATAAGCAATCAGCGTGCCAATACGATCTTGATCAATTTGCTGTTGTTTCTGCGAAAATTATGAGCGATTTTCTTTCAGGCTTTCTATCGTGCCTTTTTTATAGTCATTTACTTAAATTTTAGACATTTATTTCTAGAATTTCCTCTAAGTCGCTTTTCTCTCTCACCAAGTGTCGTGTGCTGCTTCGTCAGTCGACCTGGAAGTCAAGGCTCTGGAGGAGTTCAGGACTGTAGTCGTCCAGATACCGGATCGGCATTTCCCAGATGACCAGCTGCGGATAGTAGAGTTCCCCGTCTTCCAGCTTCTTCATGTAACCGGACATGGGATCGAACGGACCCTTGCCTTCCTCGGCGACGTTGAGCACATCGGTTTGCAGCGCGTTGCGCAGATGACTCTCAAAACTCCAGAGCGTATTCGCGCTGTAGCTGGTCCCCGCCAAGGCGACGGGAACAGGGTTCTCGTCGCCGTCGTCAAGCAGACTGGCCACATCGTCAACCGAAGCCCGCACCAGGATCGGTTGAATGGTCTCGTCCGGATAGGACAGGGAAGGCATGATCGATCCAAGCTTGATGAACTTCAGAAGATCTCCGCGATGGCTGGTCTTCTGTTGAGGTTCGACCGTCAGTTCGGCTGGTGGCAGGCTCTCGGCCAGAGTTTCCGGCACAAGATTTCTTGCAACGACTTCCGCGCCCTCAACGGTCCAGTGTGTATCGGTCTTGAGAAAGACCTGTTCGTGTTCCTTGGCCTCTACAAGCGGCTTGCGCAGTTCGGGCACCAGAACGGAGTGTGCTTGAAGCTCGCCCCGGACCTGCTCGTAAAGGGGGTGATGAACCTTCGGCCAGCGGAGCGACCCGAGATGTTCGCTATAAACTTCTGACTTGGTGGGAAGAAGGGCGACGACAAGCTTGGTGCCGTGCTCAGCAAACTGCTTGTCCGTATTCTCGACCGCAGCAAGAGCCGCTTTCAGGTTCTGCGGTGAGTCCTTGGTCCACGAAAATTCTTCCGTCGAATAGAGCCAACCGTCTGCTCCGACCAGGACCCCCTTCTTGGCTTCGCCAAACAGGCCCAGCGAAATGACGTTATACAGATTGATGGAAATTTCGCGGAAAAACAGATCGTCCTTGTATGCATTTTCGAGATCGAGCGCGACCTTTCCCTTGAGAAAGGCTGATGGTGTGCCGTCGTTGTTTTTCCAGTCAATATTGCTGAACATGGCGAAATTGACGGTGTAGGCGAAGCCGATGGCGAACAAGCCGATCATCGAAGCGGAAAGGATCTTGGAACCTGTGCTGGTCATGGCGTGTGTCCCTCTCTCGGTCAGAACTGGAAGTAGAGGAAAGGGGAATCGTTGTCTGCGGTCAGCTTGATCAGAGACAGGACGCCCACACTCGAAACCAAAAGGCCGTGCCGAATTGAGATGAATTCGGGGCTTACGAACGTGTCACCTTTGGTCGGTTTGGATCCGGATTGCGACAAATAGGGCTCCAGGTAGACGATGACGATTGAGACCACGAGCATCGCAAGGGAGAACCTTGTCACCTGCCAGGCGACGATATCTGTCATGCCGAACCCGTGCATGCCCACCATGCCCGACAGCATGGCGAAGGCTGAGGGAACGTTTTCGGCGCGGAAGAAAACCCAGCCGATCATCACGCAGACGAGCGTCAGCGGCAGGTAAAGGATCGATCTGTCTCGCGTGCTGGAAACACCGCACCAGCGCTCTATCCCCAGAAGGATTCCATGCCAGGCACCCCAGATCGCAAATGTCCAGTTCGCACCATGCCAGAGACCGCCGAGAAACATCGTCAGGAACAGGTTTACGTAGGTCCGTGTGACGCCAATACGGTTACCTCCCAGGGGAATGTAGAGATAGTCGCGCAGCCAGGCTGAAAGGCTGAGGTGCCAGCGTCTCCAAAACTCCGTGATCGATCGGGAGATATAGGGGAACTGGAAGTTCCGGATGAAGTGGAAGCCGAGCATAAGACCAAGACCGATGGCCATGTCACTGTAGCCGGAGAAGTCGAAATAAAGCTGGATCGTGTAGGCGGTGATACAGAGCCAGCTCTCCGAAAAGGTCGGCATATCCACGCTGAATATCGTATCGGCGATCGGCGCCACGGAATCGGCGATCAAAACTTTCTTGGCGAGACCCAGCATGAACATGCGTGAGCCTTCTCCGAACTTTTCCCAGGAGTGCTCGCGTTCGACGAACTGATCCGCGAGATCCTTGTAGCGAAGAACGGGTCCTGCGATCAGCTGCGGAAACAACGCGATGAAGGCAGCAAAGTCGAAAAGGTTTGTCGCGGGCGGAGCATCCTTCCGGGCGACGTCGACAACATAGCTGATCGCCTGGAAGACATAGAAAGAGATGCCGATCGGAAGAATAACCTGTCCGAAAAGGGGCGACAGAGGCTCTCCGTTAAAGAAAGTCAGGGATACGCTGTCGACGAAGAAATTGAAATACTTGAAATACAAAAGAACGGATAGATTTCCTATCACGCCAATCGCGCAGAAACGCTTGGACGCCTTTGCATCTTCGCGCATTTGAGCAGCGTAGATTTTATGGCCGATGAAATAGCTCCAGCCGGTCACCAGGATAAGCAAAGCCAGATAATCGACACGCCACCACGCGTAGAAGAAATAGGATCCGGCGAGAATGACTGCCGACTTGAAGCGGAAAGGTGTCACAAAATAGAGCACCAGAAATATCGGCAAGAAGGCCATGATGAAAAAAGCTGAAGAGAAAACCATTTTATCAATTTCTTCCGTTGATCAGGTTCGCACCGAGTGAATCCGAAGAAAGGAAAATGTCATTCGACATATTCTTTCCAGCCTGAAGTCAGAATTGTTGCGGAATACTGGTGGCCAGCCGCGCTGGCGCGCTTCAGCCATTCCTTGACGCCTTTGGCATTGTCATCCTTGGCCTCCGCGCGCAGATGCGCGGCATAGCGGAACATGGCTTCGGCGCTGCCGTTTTCGGCAGCACGATGCAGCCATTCGATGGCGACCTGCTGCGCATCAGGCGTGTCCTGATAGATGAAATGGAAGAACAGGTCGTACATGGCACGCGCACTGCCATCTTCACCGGCATCTTCAAGCCACTTCACCCCGAGATCGATGTTCTGGTCGATACCGAACCCGGCGAGGAGCGAGCGGCCGACCTCGGCCTTGGCTTCGGTGGAGTCCGCTTCAGCAGCTCTGTAAAAATAGACGAAGGCCAATTCCGGGTTGATTTCGGTAATGCCACCCGATGCAAAGATGCGGCCCAGTTGCAGCAGCGCGGTGGTCGAGCCCGCATCTGCCGCCTGCTGGTACCAGCCGATGGCCTTGGTCGAGTTCCGTTCGGTTCCGACCCCGTCCAGATAGGCTTTTGCAGTCCGCAATTGAGCGCGCACGCTGCCTTGGGTCGCTGCTTCCTCGAAGTACTGCAGAGCGAGGTCCAGATCCCGCTCGACATAGGTGCCATCCGTATAGGCCTGGCCGAGGCGAAAGGCGACATCGAGGCTTTGCGGCGACTTCTGGTAGACCTGCTTCAGGAGTTGAATGGCCTGTTCCGGGTCGGCTTCAATTTCAGGTGTGCCTTCCGAAAGCGTCAGTGCGACCTGGACCATCGGCGCAGTGTAGCCCTGTGTCAGGCCGACCGAGGCGATGGAAAGGGCTTTTTCGAGGTCCGGGGTACCCGCCTCGCTGCTGAGATAGATCCTGACGGCGCGCGCGACTGCAGGACCATAACCCCGATCGACGAGCACGTTCAGAATATCCAGCCCGGTGCCGATGTTGGCCGGCTCTCCCGTGGCTATATAAGTTTCGGCGACCCGCAGATTTGTGCCGGAGCTGTCGATACCGAGCTGCTGGGCGCGCTGAAGCAGGGAAAAGGCTTCCTGATCGTCCGCGGACTTTTGAAGCAGGGCGAAGGCATAGGCCACCATCGCTTCGGGATTTTCTGCGTCGGAACCCGATTTCAGGGCGGCCATCATTTTTTGAGGTTCGCCTGCGAGCTCGTGGAGCGACGCGATACCGATCCACCCCTTGCCATCTCCTGCGTCTACCGCAGCCTGGAAGGAGTTTCTGGCCAGATCGAAATTCTGTTCGCTGTCCCGATAGAATTCACCCAGAACGATCAGTGCCTGGGTGGAACCTGCGTCCACGGCCCGGTGTAGCCAGGTCAGGGCGCGGGGCACATCCGGTGTTAATGTTCTCTTCCCGCGAAGGTAGATCGTACCGAGCGTCGTCATCGCGGAGGCGCTGTTCTGCGCGGCCGCGCTTTGTAGCAGCGACAGTGCCTCATCAAGCGACTGAGCATCTTCGCGGGTGGCATTGATGAAGGACGCGAGCCGTTCAAGAGCTCTCGGTGTTGGGTCGAGCGCTACAGCCTTCTTGTACCACTCTTCCGCCTCACTGAGCGAAAGCTCGACAAATTCGTTGGTGCGATAGACGTCGCCCAGGCGGACCATCGCAAGCTGGTTATCGCGTTCTGCCGCGTACTGCAGGGCGCTAAGCGCCTTTTTCTGCAGGGCCTTGTCGCCCAGCTTGTCAAAATACTGCGAACTGGAAAGCCGCCCCAGAACAAGGTCGCCCAGCTCGTAAGCGGCGGACACCGAGCCTCGTTCAAGTGCATATTCAAAGAAGTAGAGAGAATATCCGAAGCGCATATCTTGCGGCAGCGTAGAGCGCAGGATCCGCCCGCCAAGCTTCTCAGCGTCGTCGGTCGACAAACTCGTTCCGGACGCCAGAAACTTCTCAACAGTGGCGTCCATCTCGCTGGTGGAGAGCTTCTGACCGTCCTTGAGAAGTTTCTCAAAGATACGGATCTGGTAGTAAAGGCCGTCGGAGTGACCCGTTTCGCTCAACAGACTCGCGAGTTGTTCCGCTTCCTCGCGTGTCACGCCGAGCCTGTTCTTGTCCGTGTAGTCGTCGAGAAGACGCAGGGTTGCCTTTACGGAGCCGAGCGTGACGGAGGCGACGAGCGCATTCTTCACCCGCGCTGCAATGTCCGGCTCGTCGAGCAGATCCTTTAGCGCCGAATAGATCAGATAGCCGCCGTTTGCCGAGCCGCCCGTCAGCGCGCTGGCATAGTTGGCAACCGCTTTTTCGAGATTTTTCTCGCCGATTGATCCGTCCAGGTAGGCATTACCCATCAAAATGGCTGCGCGCGCGTCGCTCGGTGCCTCGACGGCGAGCTGAGTAAAGGCAAGCAACCGAAGGGAACGCGCTTCCTCGGGGTCTTCACCTTCGATCAGTTCGGCATATCCCAGAAGTGTCTCGGGATCGCCGTCGGACAGGAACGGCTGAAACAGTTCCTTTGCCCTCTCAGGCCCGACAGCCTCTTTGACGTTTTCCGGATTGCTGACAAACTCCATCGCCAGCCGCAGGCCTGCATCCTTGCGCCCGTTTTCAAGAGCAATTTCAAGATGCTCCGTTGCCCTGCGTCCCTTGTCAGGCTCGGAAGTGGCGAGAAGCGCCTTGCCGTACTGGTATTCGAGCAAGGCAAATTCATCGCCGGACGCGGTCGCGAGGGCTTCTTCAAACAGGCGGGAGCCGGTCGTGAAGTCGCTTACGATGAGAGGATTGGATTGGGAATAGGGCAGCCCGCGAAGCAGACGGTCAGCCAGCTCGATCCGTTCTTCCGGCGTGAGGGTGGCGATATAGGCATCAGTGACCGCAAGTTTGTTCACCTGCGACACAGGCAGGTTGCTGACGGGTTCCTGATCTGAAGCCACCACCGGCGCGCTCTGCGCCTGCGCTGACGCAGTTAGCGGAACGAGAGCCAGCAAACTCCATACCGTGGCTACGGCACAGGAACCGAGCAAGGACGTTCTTGACGACCGGAACGGGCGGTTAGATTTGACTGTACGAGGTACTGACATGGGTCCGCTCATGAAGATCTAGTTGGTCACCGGATTGACCGCACCGGCCTGCACGCTCGTCTCGTTGCCGAGACACAGATCGGTAATCTGCGACGTTTCGAAGGCTGGAGCAGTTGCATGGGAGGCAAGCAATCCCCTCTTCTGCAGCGCGCACGCCTTGTGGTGAGTGACTTTGGGGAGGCAGGTTGATGCAACGGTCACAGCCTGTCCGTCCGAACCGTATTTGAGAAGCCAGAGCGACTGGTCCTTGAGGTCGCCGCCATAAAGCCCTTTGCGCTGGAAGATGAACTGGTTGTCCTTGAGTGTAACCGCGCTCAGACCATTGGCCTTGATGCCGACATTGTTTTCCGTGAGCTCGTTGTCCGCAGCAAAGAAGCTTCCGAAGGGAATGTACGGATCCATCTCGAAGTCGCGGGTATGGGCCGCGTCACTGTCTTCCAGGACCGAAATGTACCCGTCGATAGCTGCTTCCGCATTGCCGCTGATCCGATTGCGCGTGATCGACAGATCCCAGGAATTGCGTGCCTTGATACCTGCGCGTTTGTTGTTGAAGAAATGGTTGGAATCGATCAGGGCGCATGGGCTTTCGAAATAGGTCAGGCCGTCTTGCTCATTGCCGAAGGAGGTGTTCGCGTAAATCGTGGTCGCCATGGAATCTCGGTCGACCATCAGGCCCGAGCCGGCGTTGTCGAACATCAGGTTTCCGACAAGGAAGCTGTCGTCTACCTCTCGCGAGATGATGCCGCCGTGTTTCTTCTCGGTGTCGTAGCCGGTGTTGTACGACAGCGTCAGTCGCTTGGAGCGGTCATGCGGGTCGAGGCCATAGGTGATGCTGTTGCGATACTCGTTGCCAACCACAGCCACGTCGTCAGCTTCGTAGGAGTAGAACCCGTAGAGCATGTTCTCGAAGCTGTTGTCGGCGATGATGCCGAACGGTCTTTGATCCTGGCGTTTTTCGTCGATGGAATCCTTCGGTCCGGAAGAGAGCGAAAGGCCATAAGATTTACCGGCCGAATAGCCCAGACCGACGATTCTGGAGCCGCCGATATAGGTTTCGCTGTTGCTCCACGAAAGAATGAAGGGACGGAAGTCCTTACGGTGCTTGTAGTCCGAGAAGGCAAAGTCCTGCTTGCCTTCATCATAGGCACCGAGTGTCGTGTCCACGACGAACAATTTGCCGGCGTTCACGATGAAGGAACCGTAGCTCTGGCTCAGATAAAAGGCCTTGGCCTCCTGACCGGACAGGACAAGTGTCGCGTTCGGGCCAATCACGATCGGAGCGCGGAAAATGAAGCCGTCATCCACCCGGTCAACTGTTCTGAACCTGCCCGAAACAGACAGGTAAAGCAGCTTTTCGACCGTGAAAACGCCTTCTGTCAGATAGAGGAAAATCGGGTTGATCGTGCCCTGGCGCTTGTAGAGGTAATCGCGCGCACTCATGCCGACGACTTCCTCGAAGAACTTGGAGGAGAACCGGTTGAGGCGGGCAAACCGGTTGAGGCCTGCCACGGAGAGCCCGCTTGGGCCAGCGCGCGGAAGCAAGGGCACGATGCTCCGGACATTGCCTGAGGAGGCATTTAGCCCGGCGATGAGGTCCGGATAACCGTCGTCCTGAACCAATGTGTTCTGGCGCACGAGCCTGATGCCGTCACCTACGCGCAAGGTGTTCGAGTCTTCGATCTGGAATGACAACGGAGTGACATCTGCATCGACGTTTTTAGCCGCAGTATCTTCCCCTTGTGTCAGGGCGTACGCCTGAGGGTGGTTGCGGGCCAGAAGACCATCCGTGTCGAGATCATGCGCCATCCACTCTGCGACATCACGATAGGTACCAACTCGCAAGCGGTAGTCGTCAACGTCTTTAAGCAGCCGGGCACTTTCCTCCAGATTGCCGAGTCGAGCTTCTATCCGGAGAGCCCCGGCCAGGGCGCTCTGAGCCAATGAAGGGTGTTCGATCTTTGATGTTGCAAGCCTTGCTTCTTCGAACCGTCCGGCCATGGCGAGGGCCGTAGTTTTCTGTTCCAGCTTCTGGTCGGAATTGAGCCGGTCGTCTGCGCTGCCAAGAAGAAGATCCGTGTTTTCGACGTCGCCCAGCATGGCAAAAGTTTTCGCCAAGGCTTCATGGTCCTGAGCCTCAAGACTTTCATCTTGAACGAGCCGGGAAAGGAGAGGGGACACGAAGTCTAGATCGGAGATCGTTTGCGGGTCGTCTTCAAATCTGGCCCTGACGAAGCCGTGGAGCAGATCTAGCAGCGACTTTGGCGAAAGATCCGATGCGCTCTCTGTGAGAAGAGTACGCATGAACTCCGGTTCCCGGACATAGGCGCCCAAGGCAGCCGTGTTGTCGAAGCTGGAGACCGTTTGTGTATTTTCAGCTGGAACGCCTTGGAATGTTTTCAGGGCCTCGGATGTCGCATGGACGTCCTCTTGCAGCACTGCGCTGTAGGCTTTTGCCCAAGCGCGGTCGTTGCTTGCAAACGGTCCCTCTCCGGAAAGCAGAGCTTTGAGGATATCCACGTCCCGGTTATCGATTGCAATGCGTAGCAACTGCCGGTTCGCTGCGGCGGCAACGGTTTCGTCCGATGTCATGGACTGCACACGTTCCAGAAGCTCGTTCAGGCCTGCTTCTCCGAGGGTTGCGGTAAGGTCCCTGAGCAGTTCCAGATCTTTTGCGTCAAACTCTCCAGCTTGGAAACTGTCGAGAATCTTGCTGGCGGTCGTTTCCACGGCAGCATCGTAGCCGGCAGTCGCCAACTCATCGGACGCCACCTTGAGTGCCACGTTTCGCCGCTGCGTATCGCTTATCCTGCCTGCAGCTTCCAGCGCAGGAAAACCTCGCCCCTGCGACGCCATGATCACACTGATTTCCTGCAACATGGGGTCGCGGGCATCTTTAGTTCGCTCACGTGCCGCAGTTGTCCAGAACGATGTGAAAAGTGCCATATCCAGCTGGTTCTGGCGGGCAAGTGCACGGGTCAGCGCGACAGCCAATTTGTGCGATGCAGCATCGTTCTCATCGAAGTTCGCAATCAGGTTTACCAGGAGCTCAACACTGGTGAGCTCACCGCTGGCGATGCCGCGCTCAAGACTGTCGGTGAGTTCCTCGCTCTCCAATTGCTTATATGTTGAGAAATAGTCGGGCCTGTAGAGGTCTGAGGTCGCGAACGATCTGCCGAAAGGTTCAAGGTATCGGTAGGCAAGCCCTGGATCGGAATGGATCTCAACCATCCGCTCAGCAAGCGGAAACGCCTTTTCAGGATCCTCTGATTTCAGTATTTCTATAGAATTTTCAATGACTTTATCAGCCTGGGCGCGCAAATCGGCGTCGCCCAGAAGTTTGGCCGCCTCGACCCTAATCAATTCGTTGGAAATTCGCAGGACCGCTTCGAAAAGCCTGATGTCCTTTCCCAGCTTCTTCTCGGTACGCGCCCTGTTATAGAGCGCGCCAAGCGTGAAACGCGGATCCTTCAACTTTGCGAAGTTCTCATTGATCTGAACACTGACATCCAGGATCTGCTTTTCGTCCAGATCGGTCTCGATGATCCTGTTCGACAGCAATTCTATGAGAAAGCCGGCGATCATGTCCCGTGAAATACCGGCTGCGCCCAATCTCTCCTTCGCCAGCTTGGCCTCGCTGATCATGTCGCTGAGTACCGAACTGATGTGGGCTTCGGACTTGGCAAGGTTGTCGAGCTGTTCGTAGATTTTCAGAGCGAGTTGTGCCGACTGAGTGGCTTCGCCGATCAGGCTTGTATGCTTCGCCAGGGCGATGTTCTGGGAAATAATGAGCTCAGCCTTACGCACATCAATCTTGTCGACAATGTCGAATTCGCCGGCCGTCTCTCCAAGTGTCGAAAAGGCCTGATCAACGACGTTGACGCGCGTATTTTGCGCTGCAGCAGAGCCGCAGGCTATGCCGACAGATAACGTAAATGAGAGGCAGGTTTTTCCCGCATTTAGAAATGCGATACGCATGGCAAAGGACTTCTTGAACTGCAAATTGTTGCTATGCAGCATAGTAGTTTCAGGCGGCTAAAATTGTAAAGTTACGAAGGGTTTAAATTGGAGCGACCTAACGTCAATTTGTGCGGAAAGTAAAGGCAGCCGCATAGTTTTTGTGCAGGTGCAGCATAAATGGATGCCAACAGGACGCCTGATTAAAGCTTTAAGGCTGACGTAGAGAAATTCAGGAAATTTGGAACTCGTTAAAACTTTAGGATTTTCTCCAAGGGGTTTGAAAGCCGGCGATGCCTAGTGTGAGCCAAATGTCTTGGTGAGCACTATGTCGCGTTTCATTCAAAATACGGTTCGAACCGGTCTCGGCGTTGCAATTTACGCCCTTGCCATGTCAGGGATTCAGTCGTCCCCGGCCAAGGCGCAGACGCTTCTTTCGAGCCTTTCCAACGTCCCCCAGGTGACGCTTGCCGGAGTGGGAACTTCTGCCTCCGCTGCGAGAAACCCTGCCGATCCGAACGTCTCATCCTGCAAATCGGTGCCGGCGCCGGTCGTGGTGCTCGATACCCGGTCCAAATACCATCAGTCGGGTTCCAAGGATACGGTTGACGCAGCTGCCAGACGCAAGCGCGAACTTCAGATGAAGCCGGTCCGAAGCTTCTTGCGGACAGTTGGTATGGAGGCCTTCAGCGGCGACGTGAAGCTGGAGCGTTGTGCGGCGAAAACTCTTGCGGCTTGGGCACGTGACGGAGCGCTGACGAAGATGAAAAGCGGTGACGCTCATCTTTCGCGCAGTCGGTTTATGGCCGAGATCGGTCTCACCATCGACTATCTGGAAACCAGAGGTGCCTTCTCCGAAGACCAGCGCGTCATCATCGGGGGCTGGTTAACGGATGTGGCTCGCTCGACGGTACATTTCTTCCGGTATCAGGCTGGGCCCAAATCGCGCAGGAACAATCATAGATACTGGGCAGCACTCGCCGTCGGAGCGGCCGGATACATTGGTCGGGATGCTGATCTCGTCAAGTGGGCTCACGAAAGCGCCAAAATCGGGCTCTGTCAGGTCGATGCCGCAGGTCATCTGGCGCTAGAAATTCAGCGGGGAAGCCAGGCTCGCAACTATCATGTCTATGCCCTTCGGCCACTCGGTGGACTGGCTGCCATGAGCGCCGAAAGAGGGGACGATCTGTCCTTGATCTGCGAGGGAGCCTTGGGCCGGTTGGCGAAGACCACGTTGGCGGCCGTCCGGAACCCCAATCCGATTGCCGAGATTGCAGGGGCTGAGCAGGCAAGACTGGTGAAGGAAAGCGACTTTGTCGCCCCGCTTCGCCTTTCGGAAGGGACGTCGCTCTTCGTGTCGCTGCAGAAGCTGATCGTACCGGATCAGGATACTGCAAAAGCCGACCTGGAAATTGTGGTCGCGGCATCGACGAAGGGATGAAGGAACGTCGTTAAAGCGCGGCACGATGCGGTCTCGTTTCGCCCTCTGTCTGACTTTGCCCGGTTTTCATCTATGAGTTTACACTTGGCATGAAGATCGGTGAAAGCTGCTGCCACGGTTGAGCAAAATGAAAAGGGCCGGCGCATTCGCCGGCCCTTTTCATTCATCAAGTTGATAATCCGACTTTCGGCAGCATCATTTCGCTGGAAGCGATTGCAGGTAGGCTTTCGCGGCGCTGTTGCCGCTGTCTGCAGCGGCTACCAGATAGTGGCGCGCAGCGGAAATGTCCTTGGATGTTCCGTTACCTTCCGCATAAGCGACACCCGTGTTGAACTGGGCTTCCTGGTTTCCGGCATCGGCTGCTTTTTTGTTCCAGTACAAAGCCTTTTTCGGATTTTTCGGTGTCGGTCCGCCAAGCTCGTAGAAACGAGCCAGCGCGATCGAAGCATCGACATCTCCTGACTCAGCTACAGAGGTAAGCGTCGAAACGATCTGATCCGTCGCAGAGTTGCCGGCCTTGCCGAAGGAAGCCTGATCGACCAGAAGCCGTACGGCGCTTTTCTGTCCGTTCGAGGCTGCAATTCCGTAGTATTTCAAAGCTTCTTCATTGATTGCATTGTTGTTGCCACGCAGAACCCGGGCAACCAGAAGAGCAGCTTTGCCGTTCCCTTCATCGGCGACCTTGCGGATTTGTGCGAAGACCTCACGCTTCCGGTTCTCGTCGGTAAGTGCTTCATAGTCCGCAATCAGATCGTTGATCCGGGCGCTGGGGATCGACAGCATGTATGGCAGGACAGCGGCACGCTCCGCCTCGGAATCAGTCTTGCGATAAAAGCTGGCTGCGGTGCTGGAAGCTCTTTCCGGGTTGATCTCGGCTGCGGCTTTTATCCAGAAAACGCCAGCTTTAAGGTTTTTACGAATACCGTCTTGACCGGCAAGCGTATCCTTTGCCAGCGAAAGATACTTCCCAACAGCCTTCGTTCTGCCCTGGCTGGCGATCAGGCGTTTGGCTTCGTTGAGACGGCCGCTGGAAGCATAGAGTCTCGCAAGATCGTCTTTCGCCCGGACTGATCCGTAGGAGGCTGCTTTCGCATACCAGTAAGAGCTGTTGGTGTTCAGGCCGCTGCCCTTCAGCTTGCCCTGCTTTGCCAGGTCGGCAAGAAGCATGGAAGCGCGTATAGACTTGTCTTCATTCGCCAGTCTTGCGTAGCCAGGCAGAACGGCACGTAAATTTCTCGGGATATAGACGCCATCGCTGTGTAACTTGGCAAGGCGGGATATGGAAGAGCCGTAGCCTGCAGCAGCGGATGCTTCGAGTGCGGCATAAGCTTCTTTTTTCTCGCCGCGGTCTTCGTGTATCTGGGCGAGCTTGCGGCCAGCGATGCCTTTGACCTCGAGTGCTTCCGCATCTCCGGGTGACTCGGCCAATTTTTCGTCCGCTGCGACGAGCGCCTTGTTGTATTGGACTTCTGCCCACCGTTGCTGGTTGTCTCGCTCGGCGCGGCTTCCGACATCCAGAATAGTCCGGGGGCTGGCGCAGCTTGCAAGAAGTCCAGCAAGAAAGGCCGCTCCGACGAGTTTTTTCAACGATCTAAAGGACTTACTTTTCAAAACTAATCGTCCCGATTTGCGGTGCCTAGAACCCTGTTGTTCTCAAGTTTTGTAATATCTGCCGGTTCCAGAAGGCAAGAAGTCAGCTAAAAATAATGAACCTGGATTAAGTTTTAGTAACTATAGAAACATATTTACCGCACTTATCCGTCGCTTTAACCAAATTTCAATGATCGTTTCCGTGCAATTGCTTAACTTTTGAGCAACTTACTGGGAAACAGGAAATGGAAGTTGGCGGCGCCAAGAAATGAGCGACGGAATATCCGTCGCTCATTGGCTTGATTTCCGATGATTTCCCTGCCGTTACCAGCAGAGGCCGTGGTAGGTGAGGTTGGCCGTCGACGTCATCGAAACGCGAGCAAGGTCGATCACGGTAAGTTCCTTGTTGGAAGCCGAAAGAGACTCCGCAAGCCCTGGATACTTGTTTCCGATGACCACTATCTCGGAGCGTGCAACCACGTCGTCGATCGTGTCGCAGACAAGCGGTGCGATATGGGGCAGATAGTTTCGGCCACCGTTTTCGGTCTTGACCACATTCGGATCATAAATATTGATCTGCTTGCCCTTGCCGAGAAAGGTTTCCACCAATTCGACCATCGGACTTTCGCGAAGATCGTCGGTGTTTTCCTTGAAGGTCACGCCCATGAAACCGACGTTGTTCTTGCCGGCGTTGTTGACCAGTTTCTTGGCACGGTCGATCTGCAGCAGATTGGCGCTGTAGGCAGCATCCAGCATCGGTGTCGGAACGTTGTTGAGCCGGCCGAAACCGGTCAGCGCGCGCAAGTCCTTGGGCAGGCATGAACCGCCGAAGGCAAAGCCGGGTTTCATGTAGGCCTTGGAAATATTCAGCCGCGTATCGGCGCACAGGACTTCCAGAACATCGTGGCTGTCGATGTCCTTGGACTTGCACAGGTTGCCGATTTCATTCGCGAAGCTGATCTTCACTGCATGCCAGCAGTTGTTTGCATATTTGACGATTTCGCCACTGCGCATCGGTATGACATGCGGAACAACCGGAATGTGAGCGACGAGCGACTTGAGCGCATCAATGGAGCGGGTGTCATCGCCATACTGGCCGAAGACAATCGCGCCAGGGCTGTAGTAGTCGTCGATGGCCGTGCTTTCGCGCAGGAATTCCGGATAGTAGGCGACGCCGAAATCAACTCCAGGTACCTTTCCGGAAGTTTCGGCCAGGGCCGGCAGCACGACTTCTTCCATCGTGCCTGGAAGAATCGTGGAGCGCATGACGACAATGTGGAATTCGTCCTTGTCGCGCAACACGCGGCCAATGTCTTCCGAGACCTGCTTCACATAGCCGGTGTTCAAGGTGCCATTGGGAAGGCTGGGTGTGCCCACACAGCAGAACGTCATATTGGTGGACCGGACGGCTTCCTCGATGTCGGTCGTGGCTTTCAGCGTGCCCTTTTCGTGGCCAGCTGCAATCAGCTCGTCCAAGCCTGGTTCGATAATCGGTGACTTGCCGTTGGCGAGGCGCTCGATCGTTGTGGCGCTGACGTCCATCGCAACGACATTGTAGCCGTCATTGCAAAGGCAGGCTGCGGAAACGCAACCGACATATCCGGCACCAACCACGCTGATGCTGAAAGTTCCGTCATTGGACTTGAAGTCGATCATGGCAGTTATTCACCTCATAATTGATAAGTAATTCGGTCATCTCAGAGATGACGTAGAGTTCGCCGCAGCACGGCACTCAGGCCGCGCTTCGCGATCAGTTTTTCATGGGCGTTTCACCGCCGTTCGGTGCGGCAACTCATGCCGACAACCGCTCTGAAATAACGTTGGAGCCGGTCCAGCCCGAGAGCAGCTCCAGTCCGTCCCTCAGAAGTTTTCTCGCCTCGCTGAGCGAAGATGCCTCTACGTAACAACGCATCTCGGGCGCATTTCCGGAGGGGCGCAGGTGAATGATCCGTTCTCCGTCGAGGGTGATCCGCAGACCGTCGATCGTGTCGATCGAAACGGGCTGTCCGACGGGGGCCAGGAAGTCCCGCAAATTGTCTTCATTCTGCGAGAGGTAGCTAACAAGGCTGGAGCTGCGCTCGGTGGAGTAGTTTTCCAACCTGTCCGCCAGAGCAGCCTTCAGGCCAAAGGATCTCGCCAGGGTTCCCAGGTCGTCTTTCGACGCGGCGAGGTTCTTGAGCGTTGCGAGGATCGGGACAAAACAATCGCGTGTCGGCAAGGCTTCGAACCTGGATGGCCCGCGATCGAAATTTGACTGGAGCAGTACACCGCCGTTGGCCTCGAAGCCGACAACGGCTGTCGCTCCATTCACCTCGACCGATTCCATGCCGGATATCACAAAAGGTGACCCGACCCGGGTGCGGAAGGTTTCGAACGGCGCATCCTTCTCGATGCTGGAATTCGATGTAACCGGAGTAACCACGGCATCTGCTCCCAGATGCAGGGCGCTGATCAATCCAAGGAGATCCCCGCGCAGGGGAGTGCCGGTTTGGTCAGCGACCAGAGGGCGGTCACCGTCGCCGTCGGCGGAAACAATGGCGTCGAGCTGGTGTTCGGCAGCCCAGTCTTGCAAAAGCGTTTCCGTTTCTGCAGAGACGGCTTCCGTGTCGACCGGAATGAATGTTTCGGACCGACCAAGGGGTATTGCCTGGGCGCCGTAATATTCGAGGATGCTGACCAGAAGGTCTCTGGCGACGGTGCTGTGCTGGTAAACGCCGACCCGAAGACCGCTGAGCGCACCGGCTTCCAGGAATGTCTTGAGGCGCGTCTCGAAACCGCGCATCGCTTCGTCACAAATGCGGGCGGGAGGCGAGTTGGCACGCTTGACTGCGACAATGTCCGTCTTCGTGATCATTGCGGCAAAGCGCGTGATTTCCATTTCATCGACCTTGGAAATCTCACCGTCCGGCCGATAGAACTTGATACCGTTGCGATCAGCCGGAATATGCGAGCCGGTCACCATCAGACTGGCGCTGAGGCGTCCAATCGCGTGATAGGCGAGGGCAGGTGTCGGCAGCGTGCCGCAATCGACCACGTTCAGATTGAGCTCGCTGAGTGCGTTCGCGCAAAGCTCCAGGATCTCGGGGCTGGACTCGCGAAAATCCCGGCCAATGTAGACGGTATCGAATTCGGAAATCTGGTTTGTCTCCAGAAGATACCGGCCAAAGGCGAGCGTGTAGATAAGAGTCGTGTCACCGACGAGTTCAGTTGACAGACCCCTCAGTCCGCTTGTTCCAAATTTGGCGACCATCTCAAAACACCCCATCAAAAGAATAAGTCACGAAGGTCCGTTGACGGTCGTAAAAACCAGACGTGAGTCTAGATTAACCGCCTTAAAAATTCTGATTTTTATGTGCTATTCAAGCGATTACTCGGATGAATATTTATTATCTCAAATTGTAATCAAAAAATTTTCTTTTGAAAGTGAAATTCATGTGACAAATGCTTTTATGAAGTGCGTTTTTATGTTCAAAAATTTAACTGGTGCAAATTTTGTGTGCATAATTCTTTTGTTGGGTTCAAAGTGGTGAGAGAGGTCTTCGCAGGTGGCCACATTGCGGCCCCCGAAAGTCATGCCAGTTTTCTCTTGAGAGGCTGCAAGGTTTCGAATGCCGGTTCGTTTTCGCTGAGCCGCTCAATCCTGTCCGACAATTCGTAGATCGAGCAAAGGATGTGGTAGAAGGAGCTTGCAGGTGCAGGCTCATCGATGAAGCTGCCGTCGGTTTTCATCTTGTCTCGCCAAAGTCCGGGAACCGGCGTGTTCAGGAAAAGCTCCAATGCCTGGCACGCGGCTAGGGTGGATGCGAGGTATCTTTCCTGTTCGGCACCTGACGAAACGGAAGCGAGGGCGATTGCCGCCTTGATCCACTCCGTCTGCGGCCAGAGTCTTGCGACGCCGTCACGCACGGTGAAGTCGTCATTCAGCGCCATGATCGCCACTTTTCGAGTGGCGCAGATGCCGTAGGTTTTCGCGATGTCGAAGAGGCGCCGGGCCTTCAGAAGCGCATCATCCCGTCCGCGTAGCGTTCCCCAGCGCACCAGAAGCCAGGCCCATTCAAACTGGTGTCCGGGTTCGACCGTGCGTCCCTTGTCCTCGGCGAATTGCTCCCAGTCACCGTCGAAGAATTCACGGAGTGCGCCGGTTGCCGGGTTGATGAATTTGCCGAGGCAAAGTTCCGCGATCTCGTCCGCCAGTTTGCCGAACGCATATGCCTGTACGCCACCAAGCTCATGCCAAGCGAGAGCGGCCTCGAACAGATGCATATGCGGATTGGAGCACAGCGGCAGAACGCGGGGGACTTGCTCTTCGAAGCCGGCAAACGGGTGAGCGAAACGGTCTTTCAGTCTCCCGAGAAGCGTGGCCGCCCGTATCCCGTATGCTTCGGCGTTTTCCGGAAACGATTTTGCCGCCTGTGCCAAGGCAAAGAGGGCGAAGGCCTGATTGTAGAGATCGAAGCTGCGATCAGTCAGCGTGCCGCTTGAAGACGCCATTGCACCGTATAGCCCGTCCTCCAGAAGATAGGTCTCGTCGAAGAACCTGAGCCCATGACCTACGGCCTCTTCCCAAGGGCCGTTCCAGCCCTGGTGACCCGCTGCCGCATAGCAGTAGATCTGGCGCGGCTGAACCCGCGCGCGCCGATCGATCCGGCAAGCCGTGCCGTCCTGCGCAATGGCTTCGAAAAAGCCGCCGACTGCCTTGTCGGCGCCAATCTCCCACCAGACAGGCAAGGCCTTGCTGTCCAGCCAATCGGTCAGACGAGCGCTTGCATTGTGCAGTGCGTCCTGGATCATTCTGAGAAACCCGCGTGAGCAATTCAGGTGTCAACATAGAGAGTTAACGAAAGGTAAGCGGAGGTTACGCAGGGTTTGTTTGTACCGCAATAGGGGGAGGTGCTCATATTTTGTGCTGCAGCGCACAACGGTCATGGTTCTGCACAATCAGAGATGGGTGGATTATTTTGCACTGCGGTAACATGCTCATGACGCAGGGGTAGATATTTATGTCTTCGGGTTGCACCGCGAATGGCAGCAAAATGCTGGGTTCGATGCGGCTGCCGGCTAAATATTTGCTCTGAGCTTCAGTTTTATTTCCGAAGCCTAATTGGAATAGTTGTATCGGATCAGATACAGCCTAATTTTTTTGCAATCGGCCTGTGTGCAATGCTGTCGGTCGCTGGCTGAAATCAGGCGTAAAAGCTTTAAAATCATATTGATAGATTGATGTAGGTGCAAACTCCGACAAGATATGTTGCGGTGCAAAATATGTGCTTGTGCCAAAAAATGGGGCTTGCTAACTTCAGGAAAGTCAATCTTGTCTTCTTGCCTAAAGTTTCGTCAGATTGAAGAGTAGTGTTCTCATGTACAGTGTGATCGTTTGGCCGCGAGAGTAGGGACGATATACTTCATTGATGATGGCGATCTGGGACGCAACTATCTCTATGATGTGGAAAGCATCGTCTTTACTGACGGCCTTCCTTTCGCATAGGTGGCGTGACACCGGGAAGTTAACCGAACATCTATATCGATGTGAGATCCGTAGGGATGACCTCATGCGATAGGGAAACTGTTCATCGTCGTCACCGACGTCCAGCGGGCGTGATTGCCCGAACACTGGGGGTGTGTTGAGCGTGACGCAACGTTCTTTGGCGAACGATATCATCCAGCCGGTGCACGTCAGACTGCCGATTTTGTCCCGTCTCGATTTGACTTTGGCGTTGGAGAGATGCCCGGCCTGAGACGGGGCTGCATATTTGGTTGTCACACGGAAATGTTTTCGACGCATACAAGCTCTCCAAAAACTCTGCGAAGCAGCCGAATGGAATGATTTCAATGCAATCAAACGCTCGCAATGCTTCCCAGAGTCCCCGGAAAAACGATCCCCTTGTGCTGGCCTTCCGTTCCATCAGACCCACCTTCTGGGCCATTGGGGCGGTGAGCCTCGTCATCAATATTCTGATGCTTACCGGGCCGCTCTTCATGCTCCAGGTCTATGACAGGGTGCTGGCCAGCGGTTCGGTGCCGACCCTTGTGGTCATAGGTTCCCTGGCAATCACGCTTTACGCGTTTTACGGGCTGCTGGAGGGGGTGCGTGGCCGTATTCTGGCGCGGGTGGGCCAACGTGTCGACGCGAAGCTTTCGGACGCCGTCTACGAAATCTCGAACCTCCTGCCTGTCCGGCTTGGCGCGAGGTCGGCAAAGCTGCGGCCGGTTCAGGATCTGGACACGGTCAGGCAGTTTCTGTCCGGGCCGGGCCCGGCTGCGATCTTCGATATTCCCTGGCTGCCGCTCTATCTCGGTATTGTGTTCCTTTTTCACCCTCTGCTCGGTCTGGTTGCCCTGGGTGGTGCTGTCGTGATTTGCGCGATGATCGGCCTGAACGAAGCCATGTCGCGCGGCCCGGCACAGGAGGCGGCCGGCCAGACCGGTCGTCGAACCTCCGCGATCGAAGACGGGCAGCGCAATTCGGAAGTCCTGACCGCGATGGGTATGCAGGAAGCCCTGTCGCTAAAATGGAACGCCCAGAACGGGGATTATCTCGCGACCCAGCGAAAGGCCGCCGACCGGTCCGGTTTCTTCGGGACGGCTATCAAGACAATCCGGTTCATATTGCAGTCCGCAATTCTGGGCGTTGGAGCCTGGCTCGCGATCAGGCAGGAAATCAGTCCTGGCGTGATGATTGCGTCTTCCATCATGACCTCCAGGGCACTGTCTCCCATTGAACAGGCTGTCGGCCAATGGCGCGGTTTCGTTGCCTGCCGGCAGGCGCTGAGCAGGTTGAAACGCGTCCTGCACCTGGTCGACGAAAAAAAGAACATCATGGATCTTCCTGTACCGGAACGGGAGATCCGAGTTGAGCAGGTGTTTTGCGGCCCGGTCGGCGAAACGCTACCGTACGTCCAGAATGTGTCCTTGACCCTGGAAGCGGGAGAGGGCCTCGGCATCATAGGCCGTTCGGGGGCTGGCAAATCCACATTGGCACGGGCTCTGGTGGGTGTGGTTCCCCCACTCAAGGGCGTCATTCGATACGACGGGGCTGAACTCGGCCAGTGGCCGAGCCCGAAACGCGGTGAGTTTATCGGCTACATGCCGCAAGACCTGCAACTCTTCGACGGAACCATCGGCGGGAATATTGCCCGGTTCAGGGATGGTGCCAGCTCAAAAGACGTCATTGAAGCGGCGATGATCGCTGATGTTCACGACCTGATCGTTGGTCTGCCAGAGGGCTACAATACAGTCATCGGCCGGGGCGGGCGCGAGCTTTCTGCCGGCCAGCGCCAGCGCATCGCGCTGGCCAGAGCAGTGTTCGGCAATCCGTTTCTGATCGTTCTGGATGAGCCGAACTCCAACCTCGACTCTCAGGGCGAGGACGCACTTTCAAATGCGATTCAAACAATGAAAGAGCGCGGGTCCATCGTTGTCGTCATCGCGCACAGGCCAAGCGCCATCGCATCGGTCGACAAAATACTCTTTCTCAACGATGGGAAAATGGCCGGCTTCGGTCCGAAAGAGGAAGTGCTCAAACAGGTCGTGCAGCCAGTGCCTCAGCAGGTGACAGGCAGGGGAGGCGTCTGATGAAGATGATTGAGACGTCGCCGAGCGGAGGTCGCAACGATCACGATGCGCTTCTTGGCAAGACCGTGCGGTCCCATCTCCTGTTTGCTTTCCTTGCCATCGTCGTTCTGGTTGGTGGCATCGGGATCTGGGCAGGCCTCGCCGAAATCTCGGGGGCGGTCGTCTCCAGCGGTACGGTCGTCGTCGAAAGCAGCGTCAAGGACGTTCAGCACCGCGAAGGCGGGATCGTCAAGGAGATCAAGGTCAAGGATGGAGACGAGGTCCTTGCGGGCGATCTCCTGATACGGCTGGACGATACGGTGACCCGGGCAAACCTGGCGGTTGTCACGAAACAGCTCAGGGATCTCTCCGCACAGCTGTATCGCCTTGAGGCGGAGCGCGACGACCGCGACGAGATTGCCTGGCCGGACAATCGTAAGACCAAGCCCGGTGATATAGAACGCGGCCAGCAGATGCTTCTGGACGCGCGGCGAAAATCGATAGCCGGCCGAAAGGATCAGCTTGTCGAGCAGGTCCGCCAGTTCAACAAACAGATTGAAGGCCTCCAAGCGCAAGTCGAAGCGAAGAGATCCGAGATCGAGCTGATCAACGAGGAATTGTCTGATCTGTCAGGCCTTCTGGGGAAGAACCTGGTTTCCAAGAGCCGGGTGACGGCTCTGAAACGGGAGCATGCCCGCCTGCAAGGCGAATTTGGCGGCCTCGTAGCGGAAATTGCGCGCACGAAGGAAGCAATCAGCGAGCGGCATATCCAGATCCTTCAGATCGAAGAATCCTACCGGGCTGAGGTTCTCGAGCAGCTTCAGGAGGTTCGCTCGCGCATTGCGCAACTTGAAGAACAGAAGATCGCGGCTGAAGACGAGTTGACCAGGGTCGAGATCCGGGCCCCGAGAACCGGTTATGTGCACCAACTTGCCGTTCACACCATTGGAGGGGTCGTCGCCCCCGGCGAAACGGTTCTGCAGCTTGTTCCTCGTGAGGACCAGTTGATCATCGAAGCCCAGGTGCGGCCGGTGGATATCGATCAGTTGTCCTCGGGCCAGGCTGCGCGTGTTCGCTTCCCGAGTTTCGATCAGAGAACCACGCCGGAACTCCGCGCAACGCTTCTGACGGTATCAGCAGACCTCAAGCAGGACGAGCGCACGGGCATGGCGTTCTATGTCGCGCGCCTTGGCATCTTGGACGAAGAGCTTTCCAAGCTCGAAGGCAAGGTGTTGCTCCCCGGCATGCCTGCCGAGGCTTTTCTGGAAACGGGAGACCGAACTGTTCTGAGCTATCTGGTGAAACCGGTCGCCGATCAAATCGCACATGCGATGCGGGAACGTTAGGGGTGGACGAACGTTACGCAGCGACCACGTTTTAATTTTGCACCAAAACCGCCACTGGTTGATGATGGCATTTTCCGACCATCTTGAATGGTATTGCCTAGGTGCTTGCGGCTTCTAGCTGGGGACACGGTTGTGCCATGGAGATACCGTCGGCAATCCCACGCCTTTCGGTCAACCGGTTTGGCGGGTAGTTTGCGGCCTGAAAAATATCCGGGCGGACCTGTCGGTGTCCGACGAAACGAAAAGATAGTCGGAACATATCGATGCCGCAGAAATCCGAATCCCGTGGGCGGGGCGCAGAAGAGAATTCGCCGATCACGCGCCTCTCGATACCGCAAGGGTTTGTATCGTTGATCCTCAACGCCGTTGCCGGGTGGATCGATGCGGTCGGATATCTCGCCATGCTGGCCTCGATCCAGATGTTTCCCTCTTTCATGAGCGGCAACCTGACCAAAATCGTGACTGGTGTCGTGAATGGCAACGGCGCGACATCTTTGAAAATTGCTGCTGGGGTTCTCGCGTTCTTCGTGGGGGGCGTTGTTGGTCGCCTTGTCAACGCGGGCGAAGCGCGGCGGGATCCGGCGTCGCTGGCGCTGGTCGCTGGGGTGCTTAGTGCCTCGGCGGTCAATCTGGTCATGGGCGGCGACGCCTATCTGACACTGGTGGCTCTGGCGGCTGCGATGGGCATGATCAACCATGCTTTCAGCGGGCACATGGATTTCCATGTCCGGACGTATCTGAGCGGGATGCTGGTGACACTGGCAGGAAAGGTAGCGGATGCGATCGCAGGGCGCGGGAACTGGCGCGAGGCGGTGGGCCCGGTGGTGACATTGCTCAGCGTCCTGATCGGGGCCTTAGCCGGGGCGTTGACGGTCATTCATGCGCCGCTTGTCGTCTCCATCTCGTTGCCGGCCGCCGTAATCGCGGCCCTCGTTATCGCTTTGCTGACCGGGCTGGTCGGACCGTAGGAGGGAGGTATTCGAATGGCCAGCGAAAAAACGTCCTGGAGCCTTGCGTCGCTGGGACAGTGGCTGTGGGACTTTATCTTCGAGGGATCGCCGGTGCCGCTTCGGCTGGCATTAGGTACGACCTTCGCGACCTTTGTACCGGCTGTCATCGTCTTCTTTATTGTCCCGCATATGACACCAGTCCCGTTTCTGGGGGCACTTGCGATGATCAATGGAATCCGGGGATCGGGCTACCGGATGGCGACCCTTTCCCTTCTGGTGGGGGCATGCGCCATCTATCTGGTGCTGCTTTTCGGGGCATGGGCACCTTTGATCGCCGCCGCCCTGGCAATGATTTCAGGCTTGTTCGGCAGTTTCGGCCACGCGCGCCCGATGATCGTGGTCTGCATCACCTGGTCAGTTTTCACCGGACAGATCATCCCGGAGAACAATCCGGAGCTTGTTGTGGGCCTCTATTTGAGCGGTGCGCTCGCCTCGTTTCTGGTGGCGCGGCTGACGTCGGCCTCAAATAGCTTTCCGGCCGAGGATGAACGCTCGCGTACCCATGCTCTGGTCCTCGGTGTCCTGTTTGCCAGTGGTTTCGCATTTGCCACCTGGTTCGGGCGGCAGTATTTCGATCAGCTCGGCAATCACGGCTATTTCTTTCCCCTGGCCTTCGCCTTCCTGTGCCTCCCGCCACATTCGCTTTTCTTTGGCAACGCGATCAAGAGGTGCCTGGGCACGGGCCTGGGCTGGCTCGTTTCCATCGGTTTGAACGATCTGTCGCTTCCCATATGGGGCAGCGTCGTCATCGGCGTCTCCTGTTTTTTCCTGTTCCAGTGGCTGCTCTCGTGGTCCAAGCTGATCGCGATCATGTTCGTTACCACCGCGATTATCGTCCTGATCGGCATTTTCGCCCCGGACAAACCCATTGCGGAGGAGCGCATGGACGCCGTTCTTGCGGCGGCGGCTATGGCGACCGTCCTGGCGTTTATCGCGATGGGGGTGCTGAAGGTCGTCTCGCCAAAGGCTCTGCGGGAACTTATCGGAGCCTCGTCGAACTCCTGACGGAGTCGACGACGGGCCGGTTCTCAAGCGCAAGACCGGAAAGGGCCGCGTGGTGGCGGGGCAGGGGCCTTGCCCAGGCGGTCGGCCCTTCGGCGGGCTTTTTCGATCCGCCGAAGGAAAGATAGACCACGATCAACGGGAAAGTTGATCCCTGCCCACCGTCTTTTGGTTTCAGTCCTTGTTGCTTTGGTAGACTGGTTCGAAGACGTGGCTCTGGATCAGCGCGCCCACGTCATCGGGCTCTTCGACACCTGCCAGACCGCGGTCGAAGATGTTCCGCGCAACGGCAACGGCGATCCGAAGCTCGGTGGCCAGCATGTCTTTTTGCGGCGGGAACAGCATGCCCTTGTCGCGGGCCGAGTCCGAGACCTGCCCTGCGCACCCCCGGGCAGCTGCGATAAACATTTCGCTGTCGATCTTCGTCGCCTTGGTCGCGTAGGCTGCAAGACCGAGGGCGGGGAAAATGTAGAAGTTGTTCGCCTGTCCGGGGTGGAATTCCTGTCCGTTCACCTCGACATCGGGGAACTGCACCCCACAGGCCACCAGGGCCTTGCCGTCGGTCCAGGTATAAGCGTCCTTGGGCGTGCATTCCGCGTTCTCGGTGGGATTGGACAGCGGAAAGATGATTGGCCGGTCGCAGTGCTTGGCCATTTCCTTGACCACACCCTCGGTGAAGAGGCCGCCGACGGTGCTGACCCCAATCAGGATCGTCGGTTTGACCGCCTTGACCGCGGCCTCGAGGTCCTTCGTGTCCTTGAGATCTTTGGCGAAAGGTTGCTGATAGGTATTGAGGTCGTCACGCGTGCTGGTCAGCAGGCCGTTCACATCGAAGAGCGTGATGGCCTCCTGCGCTTCGCACTCGCTCAGGCCTTCGCCCTGCATCGCCTCTGCGATCATCTCGGAAATCCCGATTCCGGCGGACCCGGCCCCGGCGAAAAGGATGCGCTGATCCTTCAGCGCCTCGCCCTTGATCTGCAGCGCTGTCGTCAGGCCCGAGATCGTCACGCTGGCAGTGCCTTGGATGTCGTCGTTGAAGATCAGGTAGTCGTCCTTGTAGCGGTGGAACAGGCGCAGAGCGTCGGTGCCTTTCCAATCCTCGAAATGGATGCAGATGCCCGGGAAAACCTCGTTCGCCGCCTGCATGAATTCGTCCATCAGGGCGTCGATCTCATCGCTGCTCGCCACGTCCTCGTGCAGGCCGGGATAGAGCGGGTTGTCGCGCAGATCCCGGTTGGTCGTGCCGATGTCCATGTGGATCGGCAAGAGGGCATTCGGGGGCACGCCCGCGCAGGCGGTGTAGAGTTGCAGCTTGCCGATGGGGATTGGCGCGCCGTTGGCGCCGATGTCGCCGAGACCCAGGATGCGACCGCCCGAGGTGATGCAGATGAAGCGGATATCGCGCGTCGGCCAGTTGGACAGAACCTCCTTGAGCCGGCCCTTCATGTGCTTCGTCAGATACATTCCGCGTGGCCGGCGAAAGATCTGCCCGTAGTCAAGGCAGGCCTGAGCGATGGTCGGGTCGTAGACGATGGGAACGAACCGCGCCGGGTCCTGCATGAGCACCGCGTAGAACAGCGTCTCGTTCCGGTCGCACAGACCCATCAGGTAGATATAGCGTTCAAGGTCCGTCCCCTTGGCTTCGAGATGGGTGTGGACCCGCGAAATCTGGGTCTCAAGCGTATCTACATGCGCGGGCAGCAGCCCGGTTAGACCCAGCTCCTCACGCTCCTCCTCCGTAAAGGCGGTGCCCTTGTTGAAGCTCGGGTCGTTGAGCAACGTCGTGGTCGAGGGCGACTTGGCTGTGGTCTTGGGGCGCATGTGGTTGTCCTTTTCTGCAGACCGGTTGGCAGGGTGGCGTCGGTTAACGCCGCTCCGGATAGGGATGGTCGATCGCGTCGCGGTCGGGACGGTGGAAGAGGAACGTCAAAATCACCGAAGAAGCTCCCAGCCCGGCGAGGATGAAGAACGCCCGCTCGAAACCGCCACTGCTGCCGACCACCCAGCCGGTGATGGCAGGCGCGGCAAAGCCCGAAACAGCAAAGAAAAAGTCCATTATCCCCAGCGCTGTGGCCGACCGGTCCGGGGCCACGTCAACGTTGACGGCGTAGTAGACCGCGTTCGCCCCCATGGAGGCCGCAACCGCCACGCTGATCAGTGCCAGTGCGACCCAGAGTGTCGAGGTGAAGGCGACGGGCAGGATGACGACGGCGGCGATCAGCTGCGTGATGATGATCTGCCAGCTGCGCGAGATCCGAAGGCTGTGGGTTTTCTCCAGCAGACGGTCGGACAGATTGCCAAGCAACAGAAGCACCAGGCCGGCGACCGCCCAGGGCACGAAGGAGAACCAGCCCACATTGGCAACCGATACCGAAAACTTCTGTTCCAGATATCCCGGCAGCCATGTCATGAAGAAGAACAGGAAATAGCCGAAGACGAAGAACGCCCAGTAGTTGGACAGAAGCGTTCCGTTCGTGAACAGCCGTTTCCAGCTTGTTTCAGTCGCGTTGTCGGATTGGGCAGGAACGACATTTCCGCTGCCACGGTCTGTGTCGGTGTCGTCGACGGCCTTGTGCTGGATATGGGCCAATTCGGTTTTGTTCACTTGAGCCGATTCTTCCGGCCGGTTTCGGAACAACCAGAACCACAGCGGAAACCAAACAAGGCTTGCGACGGCGAGGATCCAGTACAGCGAGCGCCAGTCGGTAAAGGACAGGATGCCGCTGACGACAGGGCCGCCGATGGCCAACGAGAGAGGCACCGCTGCCAGTGAAAAGCCTAACGCCCGAGCGCGTTCACGCGGTGACAGCCAGTTGGCGACGGCACCGGTCAGGCCTGGAAACATCGGCCCTTCCGCAAGACCCAGCAGCGCGCGCAGGGCCAGGAGAAGGAAGAAGCTGGAGGCGACGGCGGTCAGCGCGCTTGAGACCGCCCAGAGGATGACTGCAGCAGTCAGGATGATGCGCGGACCGAAACGGTCAGTCAGGATACCACCGATGAAGGTGGTGAACATGTAGCCAACCCCGAAAGCCCCGAGGATGAGCCCCTTCTGGGTGTCCGACAGGCTCAGTTCCTTTGAGATCGGGTCGATGGCGTAGGAGATCGCCGAGCGGTCGATGTAGTTGATCACGACGATGGCGAAGAGAAGCGCGACGACGAGCCAGCGATAGTGGGTCATGGCTCCGTCAGAGCGGGAGGTTGGGGCTGCCATTCGGATCACTCCCGTCTTGGCGTTGCAGTATGCGCAGCGCTGACCTCCCACCACCGGCAGGACCAGCCCCGCTGCGCACTCGTTTCATTTCCGGCTATATTTGATCTTGTTTCTTTCCTCTGCCGGTTCCCAAGATCAAATAAATGTAAGAATTCGGCCGGTTGGTTGGGGGCTCATCTGAAGAGGTTGCTGGTGGCCAGTTTCACGATCTCGTCACCGCGTCCGTTCAGGATCGCGCGCATGCCATAGAGGCTGAAGCCGATGGCCTCGTCGGCCTTGATAGTCGGCGGCATGGCCAGTTCTTGCCGGTTCGACACCACGTCGATCAGCGCAGGGCCATCGTGGGCGAAAGCGTCCTGCAGCGCGCCCTTGAGATCGTCGGCCTCCTCGACACGAATACCCTTCAGGCCGATGGCCTCAGCGACCTTTGCGAAATCGGGGTTCTGCAGGGCGACATTCTCGGGCAGGTAGCCGCCGGTTTTCTGCTCCAGCTCCACGAAGCCGAGCGTTCCGTTGTTCAGAACCACGATCTTGACAGGCAGCTTCAGTTGTACGGCTGTCAGCAATTCGCCGAATAGCATCGCCACCCCTCCGTCACCCGACATGGACACGACCTGCCGGTCAGGAAACGCCGCCTGCGCCCCCAGCGCCTGCGGCATCGCGTTCGCCATGGAACCATGGTTGAACGAGCCGATCAGTCGCCGCTTGCCGTTGGTCTTGAGATAGCGCGCGGCCCAGATCGCGGGCGTGCCGACATCGACGGTAAAGACCGCATCCTCCGAGGCCACCTCGTTGACGATCGAATAGATATGCTGCGGGTGCAGAGGTTTGCCCGGCTTGCTGGGGATCGCCAAAGCGTCGAGGTCTTCACGCGCCTTGGCATAGTGCTTGAGCGCCTTGTCGAGGAACTCTCGCGGTCGGCCTCCGTCGATCTTCGGCGTGATCATGCGCGCGAATTCCACAACGTCGGCTTCGATCCCCATTGTCAGGGCCACACGCTTGCCGAGCGCGCCGGGCTCACGGTCGACCTGGATGACCTTGGCATCCTCGGGGTAGAAATTCCGATAGGGAAAGTCGGTGCCGAGCATCAGCAGCGTGTCGCATTCCTTCAGCGCGTGATACCCCGACGAAAATCCGATCAGTCCGGTCATGCCCACATCGAAAGGGTTGTCCCATTCCATGAATTCCTTGCCGCGGAAGGCGTGCACGATCGGCGCTTTCAGCGCGTCGGCCAGCGCCACGACCTCGTCATGCGCGCCAACGGTACCGGCCCCGGCCAGGATCGTGACGTCGCACGAGCCGTTCAAAAGCTCCGCTGCGGCCGCGATATCGCTATCGACCGGCACGCGGCGCACCGGTGAGGGCGGTACGAAGGCCGGGGTGTCACCGTCGAAGTCCAGCAGAGACACGTCGCCGGGGATCACGATCACCGAAACGGTGTTCCGGCCGATGGCCGTGCGCAAAGCCCTGTGCAGGACGCCCGGCATCTGCTTGGGCGTGGTGACGAGTTCGCAGAAGTCGCTGCATTCTTCGAACAGTTTCGTGGGATGGGTTTCCTGGAAGAAGCCCAGCCCGATCTCGGTGGAGGGGATATGCGACGCGATGGCGAGCACGGGGACCCGGTTGCGGTAGCAGTCGTAAAGCCCGTTGATCAGATGCAGGTTGCCCGGCCCGCAGCTTCCTGCGCAGACCGCGAGCTTGCCCGTAACCGCCGCCTCTGCACCGGTGGCAAATGCTCCGGCCTCTTCGTTGCGGACATGCATGAACTCGATCTCACCGTTCTCGCGCAGGGCGCCGTCAATGGCATTGAGGCTGTCACCCGTCACGCCCCAGATCCGCGTTACCCCGGCGGAGGCGAGCGTTTCGACAAGAAGTTTGGCAAGAGTGGTCATCTGCAGGGTCCTTTCGGAAATGGATCAGAGGCGCCCTCGGGAAGGGGGAGCGCCTGTGCGGGACAAGGGGTCGGCTATACTTGGACGGGTCGGGATCAAGGTTATGGAGAGTGTCGCAGAGTTCGTGGAGAGCTTGAATAGGGAGACAACAATTCTGGTGTGAAAGCCAAAATCGTAACCCTATTATACGGTGGGTATTTCGCCAGTGAGACAATCAACCCGAAAGTGAAAAATTGGACATTCAGACCTGCAGCAGTGGAATGAAATTCTCTGGCGAGAAACTTTGCGACACGCCCGGCCCCGCCTTGTGGAAGGGCCATCCGACCGGTTTTGCAGAGGGCTCTTATGGTAGGCGTCCGGTGACGTATTGTGCTTCGCCCTGGGCGAAGCTCCAGTCTTCCTCCCGATTGGTGAACACGGAAATCAGCAAGTCGTTGGGATTGAGGCCGCATTCCTTTTCGAGGCGGTCAGCAAGAAGCTCATAGACCTTCATCTTCTCGACATGCGTTCGCGGACTGGTGAAGAACTGGATCGAAACCATCTGGTTTGAACGCGTGAAGCCTAGTCCGGTATCAAGGAACACCATGCGTCCCGGCTTGTGCTCATGGACGATCTGATAGCGGTCTGAATCAGGTACGCCAAAGGCGTCAACGACGCAGCTCTGGATGGTGTCGAGAAGGGTCTGAAGCTGCTCTTCCGAGCGGCCTTCGATCATGTCAATTCGCAGTAGAGGCACTTTGTGTTCTTTCTTGGAGAGATCTGTTTTTGCTTTTACACTGACCTGTAACGCTCTGCCCACCGGACTGGTTCCCTGCCTTTCTTGTTAAAGGTGTTCTTTGTCTACCACCCACTTCCTTTAGGATATCTGAAAGTGGAAGAAGTGAAGCCTTTTCAATGATTAGTGTCTGGCTTCCGGAGAAGTCTCGAACGTCCGAAATGAGGGCGCCTTGCAATGGAGTTCGTCAAGGTGCCAGCAACTTTCCGCTAGGAGAAATTTGCTCGACCGGCGCCGCGATGAAGGCTGATCTGGCAGCCCACTGGAACCGCCTGAGCGAAAAAACGTTCCTTGCAAAAGATGAAAGTTCGACAGAGTTTTCAGATGCCATTTCGTCTTCATTTATAGGTCCGCACCCTCGGGTGTCACCGTCGAAGGAAAGTCAAACCATGACCGTTCACGGACAAAAACGGCGGGGGTCCGTATGAACGTCGGTCTCGTCGTGATCCTGTTCCTGCTGGCCACGGTGATCAGCAGTCTGCTGTCGCGAATCGTTCCCGGACTGCCACGACCCCTGGTGCAAATCGCGCTCGGGGCGGCCATCGGAGCGCTGTCACCATGGAACATCACGCTCGATCCGCATCTGTTCTTCCTGATGATTGTTCCGCCACTCCTGTTTTATGATGGCTGGCGTTTGCCGAGTGATGACCTGGCGCGTGATGCGCCGACGGTGCTGAGCCTGGCGCTTGTTCTGGTCTTTGTCACCGTCGTGGCAATCGGCCTCCTGATCCACACGATCTTGCCTCAGTTGCCGCTTCCCGTGGCCTTTGCCCTTGCGGCGGCGATCTCGCCGACGGATCCGGTTTCGGTCTCGGCGATCACCTCTCGTGTGCCAATGCCCCACCGCCTGATGACCGTGTTACAGGGCGAAGCGCTGTTGAACGATTCCGTCGGACTGGTGTGTTTCAAGTTCGCGGTTGCGGCGATCGCTTCGGGCGCATTTTCGATCTGGCAGGCCAGCGGCGAGTTCTTTTGGCTGTCCAGCGCGGGTGTCGGGATCGGCGTCGCCGTGACATGGCTGAGCATCTGGCTGACCGCAAAGATCGATGATCGTCTGGGCGCTGATGCTGGATCGACGGCACTCATCACGGTGCTGATCCCCTTCGGTGCCTATATCGCGGCCGAGCATGTCTCAGCGTCGGGCATTCTTGCCGCGGCGTCCTCGGGTCTGGCCGTGACCTTGCGCCATTCAGCGAAACTGGGTGGCGGGGTCCATCGGTTGGAGCGGCGCGCGATCTGGAACCTGATCAGCTATACGCTGAACGGGGCGGTCTTCGTCCTGCTGGGCGAGCAACTTCCCAGACTGTTGGAGAGCGGACTGAAGGTGTCCGGAAGTGCCAATCTGAAAGGGGCGGAAAGCCTTGTCTTGCAGATCGGCCTGATCCTGATCGCGCTCTACGCGGTCAGGCTGATCGTCCTTGGCATCGTCTTTGGCGTGCTGCCGGCCTGGCGAAAGCTGCGCGCGGGCGACGCGGGTCCGAAGTTGTTCCCGCTGCTGGTGTCGATGACGGTGGCCTCACCGCGCGGAGCACTGACACTCGCCGCAATCCTGACATTGCCGGCAACGTCCTCTGGCGAGATTTCGTTGGAGACCCGAGACCTCGCCATCCTGGTTGCTGCCGTGGTGATCGTATCCACCACGACCCTGACAGGGCTGCTGCTGCCGGTCTGCCTGCGATGGCTTGACTGGTCGGGCACCGGATCGACACGGGACGAGCTGCGTGAGATTGAGGTCGGCATGGCGGAGGCAGCCCTGTCGGCGCTGAAAGACGCGCGCTCGGATCGGGCCAAGGACATGGAAGATACCACTGCCCTCGACGCGGCCTCGGGCGAAATCATGGAAATCTACCAACATCGGCTCGACAGCTTGCATCACGAATCCGATGCGGATGACCGGGAGGCCACCGCCGAGCTGCGCTGCGATCTTCACAGTGTCGCTCTGAAAGCAGAGCGCCGTTTCTTGAAGGATCAAAGAAATGAGGGCGAGATCACCGTCAGCCAGGCGGTGGAACTTGACCGACGCATCGATTTGGAGAGCGCCATCAAGTCCCAGCGGGGACACGACTAGCCTGAGGTCGGGTGAGAGCCCGAAAGGGGTATGGCCTGGCGCTGACACGCACCTGCCGGATGCGCGTCAGGCATATTTGGAATTTCTGCAACCCGGACTACCATCCGATTGCGAAGGCGGCCGCTTTGTGGCCGCGATCCGCCTTCAGGGGTGCTTGGATCAGGCGTTGCCCAGTGTCTGCGCCGGATCCTCGACGTAGTCGTCCACATCCTTGTCCTTTACGGGGACACCCGTCAGATGTGCGCACTGAAACGCAAGGAAGCGGACGCCCAATTTGTGGCGCTCCTCCAGAGAGTTGCGTTTGCGGAAATCCGCGAGGCCCTGACGCTCTTCTTCACCCATGTGATCGCTATTGGCGACCTCGCAGGCCGCGACTGCCGAGAACCACTCCGGTGTTCCAACCTTGTAATTCTGCACCTTTTCGCCGGTATCCCGGATCTCGTTGTGATCGCCAATGGCGTCGCGTGTCTCTTCCTCCGCATCGTCGGCATCTGCGGCACCGGTGCCTGTTTTCAGCAGGTCAGGATAGAAAAAGCGCTCCTCGGCCTCTGCATGTGAATCGAGCAGGGCTTTCAAGCGACCCCACACGGCCGTGAGGGCTTCGGTGTCGCTTGGGTCGATCTCGTTGATCGCAGCAAACAGACGGCGTTGTTCGGCGTGGTCCTGGAGGATGATCTGTGTGACGTCCATGTTTGTTCCTTCGGGTTGCAGAGTGGCTCTCGAAACGCGGTTAGAAAGAGCTACTCAAGTGTTCGGATTTTTTAGGGCATCCGATTCTGGGTTCAAGTCTCGGTCCGGAGACGAGAGAGCTGCACCGCCTCTGACACCGGGCTGCGCCGGTGGCGCTCTGAAAGCCTGGGACTGCAGATAGAAACTCAACAGTATTTCAGCTTTGACGAGCAATTCGTAAGAACTTCCGATTGTAGGTCAGTTGCAGTACACAGAAATGCGGTGCAAGCGCTTGATCCGAAACAAGTAAGAAACAAGAAACACAGGTGCAAGGGCTTGACCGGAGTTAAGTAAGAATCCAGAAATGGTGCATGGGCACTGACGGCAGGTCACAGGCACGTTGCGTTGACCAAAAAAAGAAAGAAGACAAAATGAACAATCAACTGGCCAGCCTTCTTGATCTGTCAAAGCGCGCAATCGTCCCGATTATCGCAGCGGTTGGACTTCTGCTCGCTGTCGTCATGGGATGGATCTGGTTGGGCCTGGCAATGGCCGCCGTTGTCCTTCTCGGGCTGTACGATGCGTTCCAGACCCGCTGGTCGATTACGCGAAACTATCCCGTGGCCGGCCGGATCAGGTGGCTGTTCCACGATCTGCGACCCTATCTTCACAGCTATATCGTCGAGGACGATCTCGGCGGCACGCCCTATTCACTGTCGGCACGACGTCTGGTTCATGCGCGCGCCGACGGTCTCACCGACACGCAGCCGTTCGGCACCGAACGCGACACCGACGAGGACACCTATCACTGGGTGGTTCATTCCATCTCACCCACCGAGAACCCGATTACATCGCCCCGGGTGGATGTTGGATCCGACCAGTGCAGCAAGCCCTATTCGGCCTCGGTCCTGAACATCTCCGCCATGAGCTTTGGCGCGCTTTCAGCCAATGCCGTGCGTGCGCTGAACCGCGGGGCCAAGCTGGGCGGATATTACCACGACACGGGCGAGGGCGGGCTTTCCCCCTATCACCTGGAGAACGGCGGCGACATCGTGTGGGAGCTCGGGTCCGGCTATTTCGGGGCGCGCGACAAGGATGGCAAGTTCGATCCGGAGAAATTCGCCGAAACCGCGCAGCGCGACGAGGTCAAGATGACCGAAATCAAGTTGAGCCAAGGCGCCAAGCCGGGCCACGGCGGCTTGTTGCCGGCCGCCAAGGTGACCGAGGAAATTGCAAAGATCCGACAGGTCCCTGCGCATGAGGATTGCCTGTCGCCGCGTGGCCATTCGGCCTTTTCCACACCGATCGAGATGCTGGAGTTCGCCGCGAGGATGCGTGAGCTGTCCGGCGGCAAGCCCGTGGGCCTCAAGCTGTGCATTGGACAGCCACATGAGCCCTTTGCCATCATGAAAGCGATCCTTGAGACGGGAATTCACCCCGACTTCATCGTCGTGGATGGCGGCGAGGGCGGCACCGGGGCCGCTCCTCTGGAACTGTCCGATTGGGTCGGCATGCCTCTGTCCGAAGGCCTGATCCTGATGCGCAATGCTCTGGTGGGGGCGGGCGTCAAATCGCAGATCAGGCTGGCGGCAAGCGGCAAGGTCTATTCCGGCATGGGCCTGGCGCGCAGCATCGCGCAGGGGGCGGACTGGTGCAACGCGGCGCGGGCCTTCATGTTCTCGGTCGGCTGCATCCAGGCTCAGCGCTGCCATCTCGGCACCTGCCCAACCGGTGTCACCGCACAGGATCCAAGCCGTCAACGCGGCCTTGTTCCCGAGGTTCAGGGCGAGCGCTCGGCCCGGTTTCACGACAAGACCGTCAATGCCTTGATGGAGATTGTCGCTTCGGCCGGACTGGACCACCCGAGCGAGCTTGAGCCGCACCATCTGATGCATCGCAGCGGGCCCGAAAAGGGGGTGCCGATGGATCGGGTTCACACTTTCCTCAGCGAAGGGGCGCTTCTGGATGCCCCTGAAGACACCATCTACGCCGACTTCTGGCGCGCAGCGCAGGCGACCAGTTTCCGCCCCGCCATTGATCTCGCACGGGAACGCGCGAACTAACCAACTGATAAAAATAAGGAATACGAAAATGGCCAAGGTTGCCGATGTTGTCGTTGACACCCTTATCGAAGCTGGTGCGAAGCGCTGTTGGGGGATCGTGGGCGACACGATCAATCACTTCACCGATGCGGTGCGCCGCTCAGATCTGCGCTGGGTGCATGTGCGCCACGAAGAGGCGGGTGGGCTTGCCGCTGGCGGTGAGGCCTTTTTCACCGGTGAACTGGCCGTCTGCGCAGGTACTTGTGGCCCCGGATCACTTCATTTCGTCAACGGCATCTTCGAGAGCCACCGCAACGGCGCACCCGTCCTCCTGATCGCAACGGACGTGGCGCGCGCCGAGACCGGTCTGGGCTTTCCCCAGGAGTTGGACCAGCGAAAGATCTATGAGCAATACAGCGTGTTCTGCGAATACATCTCGCATCCCGACCAAGCTCGCCGCATCATCGTGCAAGCCGCGCAGGCGGCCCTGACCAAAGGTGGTGTCGCGGTCGTCATCATCAACGGCGACATGTTCGAGGAAGACACCAAGGACGATCTGGCCTGGTCCGTCCATCGGCCCAAGTCGCGCCAACGACCCGCGGACGACGAGCTTGACGCCTTGGCGGACCGGCTCAACTCGGCGGGCAAGGTCACGCTTTATGCCGGGATCGGCGCGCGCGATGCCAAGCCCCAGCTGGTGGCCTTGGCCGAAAAGCTGGCCGCGCCCATCGCCCATACCTCCCGCTCGAAGGAATTTATCGAGCCCGACAACGATTACAACATCGGCATGATAGGCATTCTGGGCAACAAGGCAGGGGTCGAGGCCGTGGACCGCGCCGACGTGATGCTCTGCCTCGGCACGGATTTCGCCTATACGCAATTCTATCCCGGCAAGGAGAAGATCATCCAGGTCGATCACGACCCGGCGCATATCGGACGCCGCGCGCCGGTAGGCATGGGTCTTGTCGGCGACATCGGCCCGACCATCGAGGCGCTGCTCGACCGACTGGACCAGAAGGAAGACAAGGCCCATCTCGACACCGCGCGCAAGCAGTGGAAAAAGGATCTTGAAGGCTACGTTTCCGAGGCCGACGAACACGATCCGTCGCTGATCCATCCGCAGTTCGTCGCCCACACGCTCGACCGGCTGGCGGCGCAGGACGCGATCTTTACCGCCGATGGCGGATCCCCGATGGTCTGGCTTTTGCGGCACCTGACGGCGAAGGGCCAACGGCGTTTCCTCACAAGCCTGCTGCACGGCACGATGGCCAATGCCTATCCGCAGGCCATGGGGGCCGCGGCCGCCTATCCCGGGCGCCAAGTCATCTCGCTGAGTGGTGACGGAGGCATGACCATGCTGATGGGCGATCTTCTGACCCTCAAGCAAGAGAAGCTGCCGATCAAGATTCTCATCTTCAACAACGAAAGCCTTGGCTTCGTCGAGATGGAGCAACGGGTCAGTGGCCTGCTCGACAGTTTCACCGGGCTGGAGAACCCCGATTTCTCCAAATTGGCTGAGGTGTGCGGTCTGAAGGGATGGCGGGTCGAGAATGCGAGTGATCTGGAAGGCGCGATGAAGGAATGGCTTGCCGCCGAAGGTCCCGCAATCCTCGACGTCCGCGTCAATCGGGTGGAACTGGTCATGCCCCCCAAAATTGAGGCCGGTCAGGTCGCCTCGACCGCGCTCTTCGGCATTAAGGCCGTGCTGGACGGGCGCACGCGCGAAGTCGTGTCGCTCTTGCGCGACAACTTCCTGCGATAGAGCGAGAGGAAAGCGGCTCGTGCAGCGAGATGCAAGGCGAGATGAGCGATGAAGATCTCGCTCATCTCCAGCTGGGGACTGCTGGGCGGGAGCATCCCGGCGGCAGTTTTCGTAACGGTCCTTCTGGAAGCCTTCGGCTTGCCTCTGCCCGGCGAAAGCGCGCTGATTGCCGCCTCGGCCGCCGCCGGCGCGGGCGCAACACGCCTGCCGTACGTTTTCCTGGCGGCTTGGGCGGGGGCGGTCATTGGGGACAACATCGGTTACGTCATCGGGCATCGATATGGCCAGTCGCTGGTGGCACGCTATGGCGACCGCGTGGGCCTGACACAGGCGCGCTACGCGCGCGTTGAGGCCGCAACGGAGAAATACGGCGCGTTCATGGTCGTGTTCGCGCGGTTTTTCGTCGTGCTGCGCCAGTTCAACGGACTGGTTGCGGGATCGACGGGAATGCCCTGGATTCGGTTTCTGATCGCCAACATCGTCGGTGCAGCGGCCTGGGCCGGGCTCTGGACCGTGCTTGGCGGCAGAGCCGCGCGCTGGTTGACGCACCATCCGAACGCAATGCATGCGGTTCCGCTTGTGGTAATCGTTGCGCTCGTGATCTTCGTCGCCATTCGTCTGTTTCGAAGGCGGCGCAAGCGCTGACGGCCACGCAAACCGTAACTTTTCGATGGGCCGGTCACATGGCAGAGGCGACGCTTTCATGCCCGTCTCTGATCGACATCATCTTGCTCGACCCAGAACAGATCTGCGATATGGCAAGCCTGATCTTCCTGCCGGTCCATACCTTCGTGCCTCTTGGTGCGGCACGTCACGTTGCGCGCGGCGCGGGCAGGGGAACCTGCCCTTATCAAGGGACGGACGAGGACAGGATCTTTCCGTTTCGGAACTGCCAGTAGAGCATGACACTGATCACCGCGGCGTAAAAACACCAGACCGAGGAGAAGGCGTAAGATTTGGCAAGGATGATGATCGTGAGCCCGACCAGGTTGTAGACCCCGAACCACCGAACCACGCGGAAGCTCGACAGAACGAGTGCGCCGCAGGTGACAAAGATATAGGCAATGCCTGTCCACGTCGTTTCAGTTACCGGGTTGGAATAGACGATCGACCTGTTCTCGACGTAGCACGACGTCGGGTACGACATGACACCCCAGATCATGTAGGCCCCGAAAACAAGGGCAATCAGGGTGATTGCCGCCAATACCATGCGGCGCCAGCCGACATCTTCCAGCAGGAAAACGGACAGCGACATCAATATCGGCAGCAGTCCCTGTGCATAAAGCAGGAACAAAAACGCAGCATGATCGCGCGCGGTTTCACCAATTGTCCCGTCAAGTCCGAGCCAGACGAATCCCTCGGTGAACTGATGCAACGCGAAGAAAAGCGGCATCGCGGCAAAGAGGACATGGCGTGGATGACGGACATGGGTGAGCGTTGCGACCCCGACCGCGCCAATGGCGGCGCTGGCCACAAAATTCACTTCGGCGGAAAAACACATGGGACGCGTCCCCTGTCACTGAATTTGGTCTTGATATCGTAAAACTCCGCAGCACGAGAAATTTGAACTTTCCCTTGCAGCGGAGTTGGTACGAGCAAATCCGGTCGGCCCGAAGAATGCGTCAGGGGGCCGCCCGGATACTGTTACATCATGCGCGTCATGAGATTGCCGAGGACCCAGACTGTTCCGGCGACCATGATGAGGATGATCAGCCCGGTGAACAGGATGAGCTGCAGCTCCTCGCGTTTCTGCCGCGACACGTCGATGTGCAGGAAGAAGCGGAAGTGGACGGCTATCTGCACCGCTGCCAGCACCGCGAGGGACGCGAAGATTCCGACGGAGCCGAAGGGTTGCAGGATCGCGGTCAGGAACGACAGGGCAGTCAGGATGACGGCGGCAATGAAGCCCGTGAAATACATGCGCAGGTCGTGCGCGCGTTCGTCCTTGTTGTTCATGACAGTAGCCCCGGAAGAAAGACGACCGAGAAGATCCCGATCCAGATGATGTCGAGAAAGTGCCAGTAGAGCCCCAGCCGGAGCACCCGTGTCTTGACGTCGCTGGCAAAGCCGAAGAAGGCGATCTGGACGCAGACAACCAGGATCATCAGGCTGCCCACGCTCACATGCAGCCCGTGCAACCCGACCAGCGCCCAATAGGAGCTGAGATAGCTCGAGCGCATCGGGACTGCCCCCTTTTCCGCCGCATCTATGAAGTCGCGGATTTCGAGACCGAGGAAGCACAGACCGAAAGCCAAGGAAGCCAGAAGCCAGAGGATCACAACACGTTTGGAGGAATGATATTTCATCGCGACGGTTGCGACGCCGAAGAGCAGTGAGCTGATCAGCAGCGATCCGGTTTGGAGTGCGATGCTGGTCACATCGACGATGTCCGCGTTGCCCGGTCCTCCTGCGGTTGCCTGGATCGACGTCGCATAGATTGCGAAAAACATCGCGAATGTGACGAGATCGCTCATCAGGAAGACCCAGAACCCGAATACGACGGATTCGGCTTCTTCGTGGGCTTTTCCGTGGGAAGGGCCAAGGTTCAGCCCTGGATGGCGTCTGAGGTTGGTGTTCGACGTCGTCATCTCACGCCTCCGAAATGCGGGCGGCAATGCCGCGGTTGCTGGGCGATACCTCGTCACGACGCTCGGTGCCCGGGCCTTCTGCGGCCAGGGCGATCCAGTCTTTCTCGGTCCGCTCGATCACAGACGCGGGGATGATCTCGCCCTTGTCGCGCACGAAGCCGAGGCCGATGGAATGGGTCAGCAACGCAAGTGCAGACAGCACGGCCAGCCACCAGATCCAGAACACCATGGCAAAACCAAACAGTGTCCCGAAGACGATGATGTTCAGGCCTATCCAGCTGGTCGGTGAAAGCTCGACGTCCTCGTAGGTGTCGCAGTCGATCTCGTAGGCGGTGCCTGCCGCTTTCTCTTTGGCGAAAGCATCCTGGCTGTTCACCGTGGGGATGAAGGCGAAGTTCCACTCCGGCACCGGTGCGGGCGAGGCCCATTCCAGGGTGCGCCCGTCCCAAGGGTCGCCACCTGGCACCGCAAGAGTATCGCGTCGCAGTGCCGAGACCACGAAGCTGCCGATCAGCGTACCCAGGGCCGCGAGCACGCAGAGCGCCCCAACCATCGTCACGATCATGTAGGGAATGTAGCTGGGATCATCGAAGGCCGGGCTGCGCCGAGGCAGGCCCATCAGCCCGACCATGTAAAGCGGCATGAACGCGAAGGTGAACCCGATGATGAAGAGCCAGGCAGCCGTCGCCGACCAGCGTTCGTCCAGCCGGAAGCCAAAGAACTTCGGAAACCAGACGTAGATGCTGGCAAGCACGGCGAAGAGCGTGCCCGGCAGCAGCACGTTGTGGAAATGCGCGACGACGAACTGGCTGTTGTGCACGGCAAAGTTGACCGTCGGGTTGGCCAGCAGGATGCCGGTGTAACCGCCCACAGCGAAGAAGACGATGAACCCCGCAAGATAGATGATTGGCGTGCGTATCCGGATCCGTCCGCCCCAAAGCGTTGCGATCCAGACATAGACCTTCACCCCCGTGGGGATCGCGATCAGCATGGTGGCGATGCCGAAGGCAACGTTGATCGTCGGGCTTTGTCCCATGGTAAAGAAGTGGTGCAGCCAGACAGTGAAGGACAGCACGGCGATGGCCATCGTCGCGATGACCAGTGACATGTAGCCGTAGATGCGCTTGCCCGAGAAGATCGCCGTGAACTCGGAGTAAAGGCCGAAGGCGGGCAGGATCAGGATATAGACCTCCGGATGGCCGAACATCCAGAACAGGTTGGCGAAGTTCATCATGTTTCCGCCAAGGTCGTTGGTGAAGAAGTGAAAATCGAGGTAGCGATCAAGCGCCTGCATGATGACCACGGCCGTCAGTGGGGGAAGCGCGAAGATCAGGAGGATGGAGGTGCAGAGCGCCGTCCAGACGAAGATCGGCATCCGTAAAAAGGTCATGCCCGGGCAGCGCATCTTGTAGATGGTCACGGCAAAGTTCAGGCCGGTCAGCACCGTTCCGATACCAGACAGGCCCAGTGACCAGATCCAGTAATCCGGCCCGGTTCCTGGTTGGAAGGCGACGCCGGTATAGGGCGGATAACCGGTCCATCCGCCGGTTGCGAACTGTCCGACCACGAGGCTGATCATCAACAGCATCGCGCCGACGATGGTGAAGCCGAGGCTGATCTGATTGAGACGCGGGAAGGCCACGTCGCGCGCCCCGATCTGCAGCGGCACCAAAAGGTTCATGAAGCCGATCAGGAACGGCATCAAGACGAAGAAGATCATGATGGTGCCGTGGGTCGAGAAAAGCTCGGAGAAGTGATCTGGCGTCAGGTAGCCCCCCTGGTAGGAGGTCACATATTGCGAGCGCATCACAACGCCTTCGGCCACACCGCGCGCGAACATGACAAGGCCCACGACGATATACATGATGCCGATCTTCTTGTGGTCGGTGGTGTTCAACCAGGTAAACAGCAGCGGCTTCCACCAGCCCTTGATCAGCAGCAAAGCGGCGACGATCACCGCACCGATGACGGCCAGCCAGCCAGCGGAGCTGCCGACGATGTTGCTGGCCGTGGGGTCGCGGAAAACGTCGAAGATCGCGATGTCGTCCCAGCCGAGACGACCAAAAATAAAGTGTTCCATGTTCTGTCGCTTCTACTGGTCGGACCCGGTGGGATCTGTGGCGGTATCGTGGTGCATATTGCCCATCTGGCTCATGTTGAAGTGGCTGTTGGCCAACAGCTTGTCACAAGGTCCATCGGGCAAGGCGCCTTTCGCGGGATCGAAGACTGTGCTGCCCGGCTGCGCCTCCGGCGGTACGGGCGTGCCCTGATGATAGCGGGCCACCACGCGGTCGAAGAGACAGGTATCGGCCAGAGGTCGAAGCGCGGGCGTATTGGAGTTGTACTCCTTCGCGCTGTCTCCGGAGACGAGCAGCTTGACGTAGCTTTCGGCATCGACCGTTTCGCCGGCAGCACCATTGACCCAGGCATCGAATTGCGCGTCCGAAACGGCGCGCATGGGCACCCGCATGTTCGCGAAACCGTAGCCGTTGAACTGGGTCTGGGTCGCGGTACCCTCACCCTCTTGATTGGCGGCCAGGTTCAGTTTGGTGACCATCCCCGGCATCGCGTAGATCTGCCCGGCAAAGCCGTTCGGCAGGAAACTTTGCATGTTCGTGTCAGTGGTCAGCCGGAATGTAACGGGACGGTTGGCCGGGATGACGATCTCGTCCAGCGCGGCGACCCCTTGGTCCGGGTAGATCGCGAGATAGCGGAAATCGATGCCCACAAGGTCGATCTCCAGCGGATTTTCCCCCAGGGGTGTGTAGGGATCGTACTTGAGCGTCGACTGGGCAAGCCAGTACGCCAGTACACAAATCACCAGAACCGGTACCCCCCAGATGGCCATTTCGTACCATTTGTTGAACTCCCACTGGGGCGTGTAGCGCGCGTTTCCACCGATCCGGTAGCGCCAGAGCATGATCGGGAGAAGGAGGATCGCGGGCAGAACCGCCACGAGGGCGATCAGCGATGCCCGCAGCAGATGGGTCGACTGATCCTCCAACACCGGACCTATCGGGCTGAAAATATCCGCGGCGACGGTCACGTCCGACCATCCGGTCAACACTGCCACACCAGAAAGAATGGTGACCGCCCACCTCCATCCGCGAGGCAAGATTGCGCAGTGACGAGGGCTCATGCTGTCAGGGCTCCGGTAGTCGGGTGGGCGTTTGCCTTTCGGGTCATTGATGCCGGGCCGCTCAGGTCGCCCCCGGAACATCCAGCGTTCCGCCAATCACCGCTTCCGCGGGCGTTGGTCACATTTGTACCGATCGATGGCATTCGACCCCTCCAGCCAGGTTCAAGGTTTGAGTTGCAATTCGCGCCAGCAGGATGTTGGCACGGCAGCGCATCCGAAGAAAACATGAACCAATCAGTAAATATTCGCTCCGCACTTTTGAGAGTTTTAAAAAAAAATTCTGGTTTTGCAACTGATTACGTAGCGAAATTGACAATGAGCTCTCTTGCAGTTGTATCCGCGTGCTAATCGTCATGGTTGCATCGTCAAGTTGTTTCGATGCGTAGCGATAGCCGACATTTTCCGGTTCATGGTGTCATCTTGAAGGCATGGTCGTGATGTCAGGTTAATCGGCCGGCATATTTCGATCCGAACTTCCTTGCCCGGCAACGGACCGTCTCACAGGAAACGATGATGCCGTGTTCTCAACAGCGGTCCCCGTATTGGCGTGCCTTTACGGCAGGCAATACGATGAGTGTGTCACATGACCAGATGTTAACTTGATCGATCTCTCGGGAACCCGGAGAGTGTCGGAGCGTTACCGTCAAGAATTCGATTTATCTTCATCACAAACAGGAGACGCTGCCCAATGCGTCCTGATTCCTCACCGCTTACGCTAGCTCACCCTCTGCCGCCTATCGGGCTGAGCGCGCGGGGCACGCGGACGGAAAGCGATTCCATGGGTGAAATCGAGGTGCCCGCTGATCGCTATTGGGGCGCGCAGACCCAACGCTCGCTGGTTCATTTCTCGATTGCCGGTGATCGGATGCCAAAGCAGGTCTATCATGCTTATGGCTACGTCAAGAAGGCCGCCGCCAAGATTAACGCGGACGCAGGCCGTCTTGATCCAACGCTTGCCGCTGCCATCATACAAGCGTGTGACGAGACCATCGCTGGAAAGCTGGATGCGCATTATCCGCTTTTTGTCTGGCAGACCGGCTCTGGCACGCAATCGAACATGAACATCAACGAGGTCGTTTCCAACCGCGCAATCCAGATCCTTGGCGGGACATTGGGCAGCAAGGATCCGGTGCATCCCAACGATCACGTCAATATGGGACAGTCGTCAAACGACACTTTCCCGAGCGCGATGCATATCGCGACTGTCCTGGCGCTGCATGCGCAGGTCTTTCCTGCGATCGAGGCTTTGGCCAGCGTGTTCGAGCAGCGGGCGCAGGACTGGGCCGATATGCCAAAGATCGGGCGCACCCACTTGCAAGATGCAGTGCCGCTGTCGGTGGGCCAGGAATGGTCTGGTCATGGCGCGATGCTGCGTGACGGGCTCGAGCGGTTGCGCCAGGCACGAGATGGGCTCTACCGGTTGGCCGCAGGGGGAACTGCGGTGGGCACGGGCTTGAACGCGCCGTCGGGATTCTCAGAGGCGATAGCATCCGAAATCGCAACTCTCACCGGACAACCCTTCATCACGGCCCCCAACAAGTTTGCAGCCCAGGCCTCGCTTGACCCGATGGTAGCGGTGATGTCGGCGCTACGGGGTTTGGCGGTGTCAGTGATGAAAATCGCCAACGATCTGCGCTGGCTGGCGTCGGGTCCGCGCTGCGGCCTGGCCGAACTTCACATGCCCGAGACGGAACCGGGCAGCTCGATCATGCCGGGCAAGGTCAACCCCACGCAATGCGAGGCGATGATGATGATCTGCCTGCAAATCATCGGGTTGGACACAGCGGTCGGAATGGCGGGGGGGATGGGGAATTTCCAGCTCAACGCGATGCGCCCGATCATCACGGCAAATGTGCTGCATGCGATTGACCTGCTGGGCGATGGTACGACCAATTTCTGCCGTTTCGCGGTCGAAGGGATCGCCCCGCGCAAAGAGGTGATTGCAGGATATCTGGAACGCTCACTGATGCTGGTGACCGCGCTCAGCCCCGAGATCGGCTATGACCGCGCCGCCGAGATTGCACATCTGGCCGAAGAAAACGACCTGACCCTTCGTGAGGCCACGCTGAAGCTGGGTTACCTCACCGGCCCCGAATTTGACCGTATTGCCGATCCGAGCGCCATGATCGGCGATGGGATTGGCGGTGCCTGACAGGATGGAGAAATGGACATGACAGCACGCTCCACGACGCGACCGCTTTCACCGCATCTGCAACACTACCGACCCGAAATCACCTCGATCTTGTCTGTGCTGCACCGCGCAACCGGGATCGTGCTGGGCTTGGGCGCCGTGGGACTTGCGTGGTGGATTACCGCGCTTGCGTTGGGGGGCAGCGCTCAAAGCGTGACGCATTGGCTGCTCACGTCGTGGCTTGGGTATCTCGCGCTGTTTGGCTGGACCTTCGCGCTTGGTTTCCACCTTTGCAACGGGGTGCGTCATCTGTTCTGGGATGCCGGTATGGGCTTTGAGATGGACAGCGTACGGCGCAGTGGAAAGGCCGCCGTAGGGGGGGCACTGTTGCTGACGGTGATTGTCTGGATTGTGGTGATTTTGTGAGGGGGCGGCAATGAGTGACGCGAAAAACACTGATAAAAAAAGCGAGGCGGATGATGCGGCCAAAGACACCGCGAAGAACGACGATCAGCAAAATCAGAACGACAAACAAAAAGACGAAATCAAGGTCGCACGTACCCAGACCGATCCCTCATTGTTGACACGGCTCGCGCAGCGCACCGCCTATCGCCGCGCAACCGCACTCGGTGCTTCGGGCACGGGGGCTGCGATCTGGACGGTGCAACGCATGACGGCGCTGGCCCTGATCCCGTTGGCGCTCTGGTTTCTTGTCTCGATCCTCAGCATGTTGCATGCGCCTGCCACCACTGCCGCTGCCTGGCTTGGTGCGCCCTGGAATGCGGCGCTTATCGGCGCCTTTGTGCTCGTTGCGCTGCGCCACGGCACGATCGGATTTCGCGTCATCCTGGAAGATTACGTCCATTCCGAGGGCTGGCGCGTGGCATCCATCGCCCTTGTTTACGCGATTGCCGCGCTTTCGGCGCTTGCCACTGTCGTTGGGCTGGCTGTTCTCATTTTCACACATATCGGAGGCTGACCCATGGCCCGTTCCTATCAAGTCATCGATCATGCTTTCGATGTTGTTGTCCTTGGAGCCGGTGGCGCGGGCTTGCGGGCAACGTTGGGCATGGCCGAGGCGGGGCTCTCAACGGCCTGCGTCACCAAGGTGTTTCCCACGCGCAGCCACACGGCGGCGGCACAGGGCGGCATCGCCGCGGCCCTTGGCAACATCAAGGAGGATGATTGGCACTGGCATATGTATGACACTGTGGCAGGGTCTGTCTGGCTCGGCGATCAGGATGCGATCGCCTATCTGTGCCACGAGGCAATTCCGGCAGTCGTTGAGCTGGAACATATGGGCGTGCCGTTTTCGCGAACCGAAGATGGGCGGATTTATCAGCGCAAGTTCGGCGGCCATACCACCCATTGCGCCGAAGGCGAGATGGCCGCGCGCTCTTGCGCTGCGGCGGATCGCACCGGACACGCCGTTTTGCACACTCTGTACCAACAATGCCTGAAACGGCGGGCCCAGTTCTTTGTGGAGTATTTCGCCACCGATTTGCTGATGGATGAAGACGGCACTTGTCGCGGGTTCATGGCTTTTTCGCTGGTCGATGGCACGATTCATCGCTTTCGAGGCAAGCAGACGGTGCTGGCGACGGGGGGATACGGCCGAATCTATGAAAGCTGCACGTCGGCGCACACCTGCACGGGCGATGGTGGAGCGATGGCGTTGCGCGCGGGTATACCGCTTCAGGATGGCGAGTTCGTTCAGTTTCACCCCACCGGCCTTAAAGGCCCGGGCGTGCTGATCACCGAGGGCGCGCGGGGTGAGGGAGGCTACCTCACCAATTCCGAGGGCGAGCGGTTCATGCCCAAGTACGCCCCCCACGAAAAGGATCTCGCCAGCCGCGATATCGTCTCCCATGCCGAGGGGGTAGAAATGCGCGAGGGCCGGGGATGCGGCGAGAACGGGGATTATATCGAGCTTCACCTGGAAGATCTTGACGACGAGGTGCTTGAGAAGAAGTTGCCCGGAATTCTTGAGACGATCCGGGTGTTCAAGGGGATCGACGCACGCAAGGAGCCGGTTCCTGTCGTACCGACCGCGCATTACTGCATGGGCGGGATTCCCACCAATATCCACGGCGAGGTGATCGATCCTCGCCGGGGTGGCCCGGATGCGATTGTGCCAGGCCTGATGTGTATCGGCGAGGCCGCCTGTGTTTCGGTGCATGGCGCGAACCGGCTGGGAACGAACAGCTTGCTTGATATCATCGTCTTCGGGCGCGCTGCCGCCCTGCGCGCGGCCGAGATAGTGAACAAGGACGAAGACGTGCCGCCCGCCCCGAAGGCTACCGAAGAGGCCGCGCTGTCGCGCTTTGACGCCTTGCGCCACAACGCCGCCGGCGCAAACGCGGGCGAATTGCGAGCGAAGTCACAAGCGATCATGCAAAAGCACTTTGGCGTCTTTCGCGACGAGGAGACGATGCAGGAAGGGATCGACGCAATGGCCGAACTGGCCGATGGTATCGATGATATCGGTTGCACCAGCCCCGACCTGCATTGGAACATGGAGCTGATGACCGCGCATGAGGTTAAGAACCTTTATGACCAGTCCATTGTGGTCGCGCAATCATCCCTCAATCGCACCGAAAGCAGGGGCGCCCATCTGCGCGATGACTATGAGGAACGCGACGACGAGGGCTGGCTGAAACACACCGTCGCGTGGTTGGACGAGGCACGCAAGGTCGAGATCGACTACCGCCCGGTGCATCTGGAAACCGGGCGCGATGATGCCAAACCCTTTCCGCCTACCGAGCGCAAAATCTGAAGAAAAGGAGGTCTGCAATGGCCGAGTTCCGTCTGCCGCCTAATTCGCGCCTCGGGCAAGGTAAAACCTGGGATAGCCCGAGTGATGCGAAGAAACCCCGTGAGTTTCGCGTCTACCGCTTCGATCCGGCGAGCGACGATCACCCGCGAATGGACAGCTTCACCCTTGATCTGGACGAAACCGGGCCGATGGTGCTGGATGCGATCCTCAAGATTATCGACGAGGTAGACCCCTCGCTGGCGTTGCGCCGCTCATGCCGCGAAGGGGTTTGCGGTTCCTGCGCGATGAACATCAACGGCAAGAACGGACTGGCCTGTCTGACCCATATCGATGAACAGGGTGACGGCCCGATCACGCTGACACCGCTGCCCCATCTCGAGATCATCAAGGATCTCGTCGGCAGTCTGGAAACTCTTTACGCGCAATATGAAATGATCGAGCCGTGGATGAAGGCAGATGGTCCGGAACCCGAGCGAGAGCGCCTGCAAACACCCGAAGACCGCGAAAAACTCGACGGCAGTTATGAATGCGTCCTGTGTTTCTGCTGCGCGACCGCATGCCCTTCCTATTGGTGGAACGGCGACAAATACCTGGGCCCGGCCGTGCTGTTGCAGGCTCATCGCTGGCTGGCGGATTCACGTGACGACCATACCGGCGAACGCCTTGACGCGCTGGATGACCCGTTTCGCCTTTATCGCTGCCATACGATCATGAACTGCACCTCGGCCTGCCCCAAGGGTCTGAATCCGGCCAAGGCGATCGCCGAAACCAAACGCAAGCTTGCCCAACGCCGTTGAGGACACCATGACCAATAAAACCAATTCTGCGCAACGCGTCACAAAACGCGGCATCGATCTGCTGGATGATCCGCTGTTGAACAAGGGCACAGCCTTTCGCGAGGATGAACGCGATGCGTTTGGGGTGCGCGGGTTGGTGCCGCCGCATGTCGAAACGCTGGAAGACCAATGCGCCCGCGCGAAAATCGCGCTCGATGAGGTGGACGTGCCGATCCAGAAATATCTGCGGTTGCGCCAGATGCAGGACGACAACGAGGTTTTGTTCTACAAACTCATTTCCGAACATCTCACTGAAATACTGCCATTGATCTACACGCCCACCGTGGGCGAGGGCTGCGAGGAATTCTCGCGCCATTGGGAGCATCCGCGCGGCTTGTTCCTTTCCCCTCCCGATCAGAGCAAGCTCGACGACATCTTTGCCGATCCGCGGTTCGACGCCGTGGAGGTGATCGTGGTGTCGGATGGCGAGCGGATTCTCGGCCTTGGTGATCAGGGCGCCAACGGCATGGGTATCCCGATTGGCAAGTTGTCGCTTTATACCGCCTGTGGCGGGATCGACCCGAACAAGACACTGCCGATCCTGCTGGATACTGGCACCGACAATGAAGATCGGCGCAACGATCCGCGCTATATCGGCTGGCGCCACGCGCGGGTGCGCGGCGAGGAATATGATGATTTCGTCGAGGCATTTGTCACTGCCGTCAAGAAGCGCTGGCCCCATGTGTTGCTGCAATGGGAGGATTTTGCGCGCGGCAATGCGCTGCGCCTGCTGGAGCGCTACAAAGACCATCTGTGCACCTTCAACGACGATGTGCAAGGCACAGCGGCTGTCGCGGCCGGCACCTTGCTGGCGGCAAGCAAGGCGAAGGGTGAGGGGCTTGGCGATCAGGTTGTGGTGATCTTTGGCGCAGGCTCTGCCGGATGCGGGATCGGGCGTCTGATCCTGCGGCTGATGCAGGACGAGGGGCTGAGCGAGGCCGAGGCACGCGCAAGATTCTATGCGATGGACGCCAACGGGCTGGTGCTGGACGATGCCGATCTGCAAGATTTCCAGAAACCCTTTGCGCGCTCACGTGACGATATCGCGGATTGGGAGTGTGCTGACAAGGACCGGATTGATCTGATCGATGTGCTCCGCAACATCAAGGCCACCGTCTTGCTGGGCACGTCAGGGCAGGCGGGTGCCTTTGACCAGAGCTGCATCACTGAAATGGCTTCGAAGGTCGAGCGCCCGGTCATCCTGCCGCTGTCCAACCCGGTTTCGAAATCCGAGGCCAGGCCGCAGGACATCGTGGATTGGACGGATGGCAAGGCGATGATCGGTACGGGCAGCCCGTTTGATCCGGTCAAGATCGGCGGCAAGAGTTACACGGTCGATCAGACCAATAACGCCTATGTTTTCCCAGGTGTCGGGCTTGGTGTGCTGGCGGCGCGCGCCACTCGCGTGAGTGAGCAGATGTTTGTCGCTGCCGCCAAGGCACTTGCGCAGACCGCGAAGACCAGCACCGAGGGGCCGGGCCATATGCTGCCACCCACCTCGGAATTGCGCCGCGTCGCCGTCGAGATCGCCAAAGCCGTTGCTCGCTCTGCGGTGGCCGAAGGGCTGGCAGAGGCACAAGCAGTTGGCGGAGCCGCGCTTGACGACGAGGTAGAGGCGCGGATGTGGCACCCTGTCTATCGCGATTTCAAGGCGGAGTAACAGGAGGGGCAACACCCTCACCGTTGTGAATTCAAGAAGGTCTGGACGGCAGGTAATGCAAACATTTCCCATTGTGATTGTCGGTGGTGGCGCAGGCGGGTTGGAACTGGCGGTGGGACTTGCCAGAAACGGCCATCCGGACCTGCTTTTGATCGACAAGAGCCCAACCCATATCTGGAAACCGCGCCTGCATGAGGTGGCTGCCGGTAGCGGGCCCGGCGAGATTGACGAGATCGGCTACGCGACTTTGGCGGAAAAATGGGGCTTTGCGTTTCAGCAAGGCAGTCTGGCCGATATCTCGGCTGAGGATCGCACGATAACGCTGGCGGCGATGACGCAAGACACGCAAAGTCATGTCGTGCCGCCACGCCAGATCGGCTATCAGGCTCTGGTGCTTGCAATTGGCGGCGGCACGCCGGATTTCGGCGTCGAGGGTGTCCGCGAACATGCCGCGATGCTGGATGATGTCGAAGGAGCCAAGGCGTTGTTTTCCCGGCTGTCGCACCGCCTGCTGGCGCATCACGCCAACAACACCGGCCGGCCGTTTCAGATTGTTGTCGCAGGATCGGGCGCCACCGGTGTCGAGCTTGCCGCTCATCTCAAGAATGATCTTCACTGTGCAGCATTGGCGCCGCATTCGGATTTGCCACCCATCGATGTGACCATTCTCGAAGGAGCCGATCAGATCCTGGGCGGTGTTGATGACGAGGTTCGCTCTATCGTGAGAGAGCAGCTTGAGACAGCCGGTGTGCGCGTTGAGACCGGTCAACAGATCTGCAAGGTCATGGCAAATGCTGTTGAAACCAAATCGGGCCAGACGTTCAAGGCTGATGTGACGATCTGGGCCACGGGCACTTCAGGCCCTGCGATTGCCGGTGACATTGCTGCGCTTGAGACAAACAAGAAGGGCCAGTGGAGTGTCAGGCCGTCCCTGCAAACTACGCAATCGGATGCGATCTTTGCGATTGGCGATTGTTGCGCAATTACCGACACCCCGGCTCCGACGACCGCGCAAGCCGCCAGTGAGCAGGCCGAACATCTCATTGATGCGCTGCCGCGCTGGCTGAAGAATGAACCGATAGACGCGTTCGAGTTCCGCAACAAGGGAACCTTGTTGTCTCTGGGAGACGCCGGAACGGTCGGCACTTTGAAGTCGTGGTTTCACACAGATATATCCATCAATGGCCGTCTGGCCCACGCTGCCTACCGGGGTCTCTATCATCAACACCAATTCCGCATATTGGGGCCATTGAAAGGCTCCGAAGAATTTGCGGCAGACCTGTTTGAGCGCGCCGCCGGTCCACGGCTGAAAGTATACGGATAGGCCGTGTTGGCTTTCGCGCGGTACGACAAACACGACGAACGGAAACGAAATGCTGCCCTGCGCTCACTCAAAATTGCGGAGCCGTGTTGCTTTCTTTTGAGATGCATTAATATTCCATAATACAAATTACGCGATTTCTGGTAAGTTGTTGAAAAATATAGCTTGTTAGAGAAGTCGGCGAGCGGCTCGAGCCGTTACGTTGCCAAGCCATGCAGCAATTCGTAGTTTTCGACTGACAGCTTGTTTCTGCTTACCGAAATCAGACCCTTCTTCTGGAACTTGTCCAATGTCATCGTGACCCACTGCCGCGTTGAGCCGACAATTGCAGCGAGATGTTCATGGGTGATCTTTTTCTCGATGACGAGCCGATTGCCTTCCGATCTGCCGTGCGTGTCCGCAAGAATGATCAGCAATTGCGCAAGGCGTTCGGTGACTGAACGCGTTCCCAGCATTTGAACCAGAGCGGAATAGCATTTTCCCTTGGCCACCAGCCCGTTGATGATGCAGATGGCGAAGGACGGCATCGTGTCGATCAGCTGCCGAATGCGCGCGCCGGTCAGGTAGAGCAGTTCGACTTCTTCCTGCGCGTCCGCCGACCACATATGCGTGCCGCCTCCGAATATTTCGGGCCCGCCGACGAAATGCCCGCGCGTCCAAAGAGCCAGGGTGATCTCCCGGCCAGACGGACCGGCATAGAACGTTCGCACCGTGCCTTTTTCGATCAGCCAGATACCGCTGTGGCGATCACCCTGGAAGAACACGCCCTCCCCTTTTCCGAACCGGACAACAGAGCCCGCGGACCTGACCGTGGCAAGGTCCGTCTCGTTCAGCCGGCTGAGGAAATCCGCTCCTTCGTCCAGATCGGAAAGCACTTCGCTCAGATAGACGGCAGAGACCCGGTCCGGGGCCTCGACTGCCTGTTCCTTCATTCTGTTCGGGTCACGTAACATCTTGTTCAAGGTGTCCTCTCCGGTCTTTTCTGGGCGGCAATGTAGGCGGCCAGGGGTTCGATATCCGCCTCCGGCAGCTGGGAAGCGATGGTCTGCATGACGCCACCTGGATCATTACCGCGGTTCCCCTGCCGAAAGTCCTGGAGCTGCTTGACGAGATATTCCGGGTGCTGCGCCTCCAGCCAGGGCGCCAGCGGCACGTCAGGATCCGTACTGCCATGGCAGGACAGGCAGGCCGGAATATCGCTTCGCCCCTGACGAAAGAGCTGTTCGGCACTCGGCCGACTGCCCGCGTCTGACGGGGAAACAGGTTCAGGCGGTGCCAGGCGTGCGAAATAGTCGGCAATCGCCGGCAAAGCGTTCGGATCGATCTCGGTCGTGATCGCCTGCATCTGCCCACCGTCATTTTCCCGCGTGCCGGAATGAAAGTCCCGAAATTGCTTGATGATGTAAGCCGGTCTTTGCCCCGCCAGTTTCGGAAACTTCGGCATGCGGCTGATACCGTCCAGGGAATGGCAGAGACCGCAAGTTTCCCATGGCTGCATGCCGCTCGTGTCGATCATGTCCGCCTGCGTGGCTGTCGTTCGGCCGGCGAGGACCAACAGAAAGAGGCATAGCGCAAGGGCGGTCTTCCGAGCTGGAGGACGGGTTGCTGTCGCAGGCAATCCGGTTACCTCGATCTTTCCCTGACGGGCCACGCCGAGCGGTCCTCAGTTCATCTTCATGGTGCTGTGATCGTGAGCGTCGACCGGCATTTCTCCCGGATTTACGACACTCACCTCAACCTCGAGCGCTTGCCCGGAGCCGAAAACGAGGGTCAGGGGAAAGCTGTCGCCCGGTTGGTAAGTCTGCTCGGCCCCCATCAGCATGATGTGAAGACCGCCCGGGGCAAACCGGACGCTCTCTCCCTTGGGCACGGTGAGCTGCGCAACCGGTTCCATGGTCATGAGACCATCAGCCATGGCGGTCTTGTGAAGATGTGTCATTGCGAATGCGGGGCTTTCCACACCCACAAGGTCGACATTGGCCCCGCTTGTGTTTTCCAGGAGCAGATAGACCGCCATGGTGCCAATGCCTGGTGCCGCAGCAGGTGACATCGCTTCACTGACGACAACTCCGGACATCTTCTGGTCGCTCATATGGGCGTGTGTGTGGTCTCCGCCGGCCAGTGCCGGCCCCTGCGAGAGAACCGTCAAAGTTAATGCGCAAGCCATTCCAGCGAGGAGTTTGCTGCGAAGATTGCTGACAAGCATGGAAAGTTCCTCTCAGTTGGTGACGTCCAGTCCGCGCATGTGGCGGAACAGGTAAGTCGCGGTATTGACCGGATGAAAAGGCGGGCTGATCTTCGCGGTGATGGCACCGTCCGGATTGATTACGGTGACGGCCGCGCTGTGGGTGACGTCGTAGGCGTCGTCGTCGGCCCCCGACTTTTCCAGGCGGTAGAAGCCGTCAAGGCTTGCCACCAGCTTGTCGATTTCCGCCCGTTCACCAGTGATGCCGGTGAAAGAAATCCCGAAATGCGCGACATAATCGGCCAGCAGCTCTTCATCCCGGTCCGGATCCACAGCCAGAAAAACCACTTCCGGAAGCTTTTCGGGCGTCATCATCTGGGAGAGTTCGGTTCGCACCGCTTCCAGATTGGCAAGCGTGAACGGACAGACATCCGGGCAGTGGGTGTAGCCGAGAAACATCAGGGTCCATTGCCCCGCCAGGCTGTCCTGCGTGAACGGGGTTCCGTCCTGTGCACGCAGGGAGAAGTCGTCGACCTTGACCGGGTCGTCCAGGATAACGCCCTGGACGCCCTGCGCCGCGACACCAAGCGGGAGGAGGAAAAGCACCAATGCCAGGAAAACACGCGCCATGGGATCACCTGTTCTGCTGTTCGAAAGCTCTCAGGCTTTCGGAACGGATCTGGTCGAGGCAGATCTTCTTCAGCGCCATGAACTCGGCCCCGGTCGCCATCGCCGGGTCGCGTGGACGCGGCAGCGTGACCTGAAGATCATCGATGATCGAGCCCGGGCTGGCGCTCATGACCAGCACCCGGTCCGCCAGAAAGATCGCCTCGTCGACATCATGGGTGACGAAAACGACCGTGATGCCGAACTCGCTCCAGATCGACAGCAGATTTTCCTGCATCATCAGCCGGGTCTGGGCATCGAGCGCACCGAACGGCTCGTCCATGAGGAGCACCGAGGGGTAATTCGCGAGTGCCCGTGCAATCCCGACCCGCTGCTGCATGCCGCCGGAAAGCTCCGAGGGATATTTGTCTGCGAACCGGGACAGGCCGACCATTTCCAGGAACGTGTTGGCGATGGAGCTGCATTCGACATTGCTCCGACCGGCAACCTTTGGCCCGAAGGCTATGTTGTCGCGGATCGTCTTCCACGGAAACAGCGAATACTGCTGAAACACCATGCCGCGGTCCGGCCCCGGAGCCTTGACCGGTTTGCCATCGACGCTGACCACGCCGCTGGTGGGCGTGATGTATCCGGCGATCGAGCTTAGGAGGGTGGATTTTCCGCATCCGGAGGGGCCGAGGATGCAGACGAATTCTCCGGGCTTGATATCAAGTGAAGTCTTCGTCACGGCCTGGTTGGCGTTGGCGCCTTTGCCGAAGACGATTTCGACATCCTCGATCACGATATGGCCGATGTCCTTTTTGGAGGCGGCAAGGGCCCGGTGTGGAATGTGTTCCGTCAGAGACACGACTTGGGTGTTCATGCATGCACTCCTTTCGCAGAGGAAATCTTGTCTTGCTGATCTCTTGCGCTCGTGGCGGGTGTCCCGGGAGGGGTGGCGAGAGCCAGCGCGGTCGCCGCGAGCAGGCCATAGCCGCCCATTGTGAGATACGGGCCGATCGGCTCGATCCAGAAGGACGCCGAGACACCGAGACCGAGCATGGACAGGCCGACGATCCACGATGGCGTGGCGCAGCACACGACCCAGCTCATGGTGGCCGAGGTGAGCGCCACAAAGCCGGCACCCACACCCGTGGCGGTGCCCGCCTTGAGCCGCGTTGCCGTGGAACACGCGCTCTTCGCTCTGAGCAGCAGGATGTTGACTGCCAGCAGACCGGCGAGGACGGCGACCAACATCACCTTGTAGGGCAGGATATTCAGCGCCCACTCGGAAATGCCGTGTCCGTAGTCGTAGTTCATGTAACCGAACTCGAGCAGGTATTCCTCGGCGACGATCGGAGGAACGTCGCTGAAGGAGGGCGTCGAGCGGAAGATGGTCCACACATTCTTCGGCCAGTTGTAGGCGGTCGCATAGTTTGGCAATGCGCCGAACCGGACGATCAGTGCCGCCATCAGCAGGAGATAATAGCCCACCGTGAAACCCGCGGTGAGCGCCAGCCACAGGCCGAGCCTGGACCGGATCGTACCGGCCGCAACCGCCAGTCTGGAACCGAGAGCGAGGGCCATCATCTTGCCCTCTTCTGCCAGGCCAGCAGTGGTTTCATGCCGATTTTCACTGCGTAGGTGGACAGTGTGCCAAGACCGCCGATCACCAGCATGCCGACGATGATGTCCGGGTAGTTGATCAGCGAGTAGGCGTTCCAGGTGAAATAGCCGATGCCGTACTGGCCGGAGATGATCTCACCGGCCAGCAGCGAGAACCAGCTCACGCCCATGCCGATGGCCAGGCCCGCCGCGATGCTCGGCAGGGCCGCCGGCAGGATAACGTGCCAGAAGATCTGTAGCCGGGATGCGCCGAGCGATTTTGCCGCCCGAACAAGCACCTCCGGCGTCTGCTCAACTCCGTGCAAGGTATTGAGAACGATTGGGAACAGAGCGCCCAGCAGCGTGATGTAGATGATCGAGGCTTCCTCGGTCGGCCACATCAGGATAGCGAGCGGGATCCAGGCGACGGCCGGGATCGGGCGCAGAACCTCGATATAGGGATAGATCAGCGACCAGGCGATTTTCGAGCGTCCCATCAGAACACCCGCGGCAATTCCGATCACCGACGCGGTGACATAGCCGATCAGGATCCGCTGCATGGAAACACCGATATGGATGTAGAACTCGCCGTCGCCAAGGTGCGTCCAGAAGGCCGCGAAAACCTTGCCGGGCGAGGGAATGTTTTCGAAATTGATGTAGAAATCGACCTTGTAAGCCGTCGCCAGCTGCCAGAACACGATGCCCGCGGCGAGCGAGACGAGACTCAATACGATACTGACCCCATGTTTCTTCAGAAGGTCGTAAGTGCTCGACGTGCAGCCGCGCACGGCCTTCAGAACATCCTTTCCGGACAGGCCGGGCGCGTCCGCGAAACCGACCAGGTCTTCCTTTCTTTGGGTGGGGGTGGAGGGCTCCGGCTCCGCACCCCTGACTTCGGCCACATCAGTGGCCTGACCCAAGTTACTCATGAAACTCTCCCTCAATAGACGGCTGTGGACCCGGGCGCGAACGGGCGAAAAGCAGGTGTTGCGAGCGCCGCGGAAATGGCCGCGGCGCCCGGGTCAACGCATTATTCGGTGGGAACGAAGGCCGCGACGGCGGTCGGCAGGTCGATCACCTCGCCCTTGACCTCAGCCGCGTAGGCTTCCGCCTCCGGTTTGCGCAGGAAGGTTTCATAGGTGCCGTCTTCGCCGTGGACGAAATAGGCGGTCTTGCCGAAGAGCTTCAGGCCGGTCGACTTGTCGTAGACATAGGTCGCGTTGAGCTTGGCCCCGGTACCCTGGAACTCGGCAACGGCCTTGAGGAAGTCCGGCAGGCTTTCGTAAGTCAGGATACCGTCCCGGGAATGCCAGATTTCAACAGGCAAGCCGGCATTTGCGGTTTCCGGATCGACCACCGTGGCCTTGTCGGCTTCGTAGTCCAGGCCAAGGTCGGAATAGGCCGCCTTGATATAATCCTCCGTGATCCAGGCATCGAAATCGAGCGGCGGGATCGCCTTTTCCTTCACCAGGACCGTATGGTCGAACTTCAGGGCATCGACCCAGCCGTCCTTGATGGTCGGATCGAGTGTCAGGTGACCGCCGTTTGAGAAGTAGATGTAGAGAACCTCTTTCTCCACGCCGGTCCATTTTTCCATCAGGTCGACGGCTTCGCTCGGATTTTCCTCGATCCACTGGCCGGCTTCGATCACGGCCTTCAGGAAGGCGGTGACGACCTCCGGATATTCCTCGGCGAAGTCCTGCCGGACCACGACACCATGGAGGTAGGGAACACCGGCTTCGCTGCCGTCATAGATCTTCCGGCCCGTGCCGCGGAATTCCATGATTTCCGACCAGGGGCAGAAATCGGAGTGCGCGTCGATCTTGCCTGCCGCGATATTGGCGGCACCAACGGCCGGGCTCTGGTTCTTCAGCGACACCTCTTCCGTGATGCCTTCGTCCTGCATCGCCTTCAGCAGCATGCCCCAGGCGGCTGAACCGACCGGCGTCGACACCGATTTTCCTTTAAGCTGGTCGAAAGAATAGATGTCACTTTCCACCGGAACGACGACAGCGTTGCCGCTGCCCTTCAGATTGTAGCCGGTTCCGGCGACATAGAGCGTGCGCAGGGAATCCGTTTCCTGGAACTTGGCGCCGTTGACGATCAGCGGATAGTCGCCCATCACGCCGATATTCAGCTTGTTGGCCAGCATCTGGTTGGTGATCGGCCCGCCGGAGGAATAGTCTGCCCAGGTGATGTTGTAGTCGACGTCCGCATAGGCGCCGTCCTTTGGCAGATATTTTTCGAGAAGTTTCTTTTCCTTCACCACGATGCCCGCGGTGTAGGTATCCGTGCACATGCTCTGGTGACCGATCGCGATGTCGATGGTTTTGGCCAGTGCTGGCATGCTGGGGAGTGCGACCGCAAGTGCGAGCCCCAATCCGAATCCAAGTGTTGTGTGTTTCATAGCCTTCCCTCAAGTAGTGCCGCCTATCTCAGGACGGTTTTATTGGCGCAAATGCCGTGCCAGCTTGCGGGAAGTATTTTGGGCTGGAGCCGTAACCTACTGACAAGAATAAGTATTTATCGGGATGACCGATTGTCTCGGTTAGACAGTATGGGGCGGGATTTGGGGTAAACGCTTATCCCAGCGGCAAGGTGCGCGGTTCTTGTGCATCGCGCCAAGCTTTTTTCTAATACAAGTTCGGAAAACCTGTATTATTTGATCACCTTTACCTCAGGCAGAAAAGACAAGTTTCAGCAACCCAAATGAAGAAGGGTCGCTTTTTTTCTTTTTGGAAATTTAGTGAAAAGACATCTGCACTGCCCGATACAAATCGCGCAGGAATGAATACTTTGAATTCTTCTCCGGATCAGCTCAAGGACTTGAGGCCGGAAATCATGGCTGGAGAGTCCCAGACCCTTTCGCCAATGGCACCATAGATCACTTGCCCGGCACCATCCAGAACATAGGTCACGGGTAGGCCGCGAATGTACCATTTGCTCGGAAGGTCCGTATTCCGATCCAGCAGGACCGGAAGTCCGTCATGGTCGATCTTGCTCAGGAAATCCCGAACCCGGTCTTCCTGGTCGCCGACATTGACCGCAAGGACGGCGAAACGGTCCGGATCCAGTTCCCGGCTCAGCCGGGCGAGCGCCGGCATTTCCTTGCGGCAGGGCGGACACCATGTCGCCCAGAAGGAGACAAGCACTGTCTTGCCGCGGTAATCGCCGATCTGGTGAACGGTGCCGGCCAGGTCCGGAACGTTCAGTTCCGGCGCTTCGATTGCCAGCGGCGGTTTCACCAGCCCGAGCGATCTGAAGTCGTGTTCCGCACCATGGGCCGGGATCGCGGTTGCCGCGCAGGCCGCCAGTCCAAGCAGAATTTCGCGCCGGTTCACCTTCACCATCTTGGCACCCTGATCTTGAATTGATGACAATCCGGCCGCACGAACAGATGCTCATAATCGATCGGCTTGCCGGATGCGTCGTAGGTCAGGCGTTCCGTACGGATCACGACATCCCCTTCCTTCACATTCAGGAGGCGGCTTGTGTCCGCTTCAACCGGGATAACCGTCATGGTGATGTCGGCAAAGCCGATCTCGATGCCGAGCTGGTTCTCGATGAGCGCAAAGATGTCCATGTTAGGAAGATCGAGCTGCAGGAGTTTCTGGCCGATGGCGAGCGGAAAATAACTCACATCGATGCTCATCGGTTCTTGTGCGGCGATGCGGATACGCCGGATCTTGACCAGGTCTTCCCCCCGTTTCAGGTTGAGCGCTGCTGCCGCATCCCCCGGCGCCGGAACGATCCCGGCGGACAGGACTTCGGAGCGGGTTTCGACCCCGAGGGGCGCCATCAACTCGCCGAAACCCTGGAGGCGTCCAAGGTCCTGGACGGCCTGTAGCGTGCAGACAAAATAGCCCTTGCCCTGATGACCGACGATCAGGCTCGCCTCGCGCAACATGTTAAGGGCCAGCCGGATGGTGACCCGGCTGACCCCGAAACGTTTCATCAAGGCGCTTTCGCTTGGCAGATAGCTTCCCGGCGAATAGTCACCGGCGAGGATGGCCTCCATCAGCGTATTGCCAATCTCCCTGTATTTCGGCAGACGGGAAGAGGCTGCGGTCAGCGAAGGGGTAGCCCGGAGGCGGCTGCCATCATGCGCCCTGGTCCGGTCCGCCAGCCTTTCCATCCCTCTGCCCACGTTGTGCCTCTCCCCTTGCCGAAATGCTGCTCTGCAGCATTGTTACTCAATTTGCCCCAAAGCCCAACGAACATTTTTGCGAACGTCCGGATCCGGATCGTCCACGAGGTCTTCCAGGAATGGCAGGGCCGACCTGTCGGCAATCTCGCCAAGCGCCGCCGCCGCCTCCTTGCGCAGGTTCGAGGTCTGCTCTTCGAGCTGCGCGCCGATTTTCGCCACCGCAGCGGTCACCTTCAGTTTTCCCAGGCTGCGCACGGCCTTGACCCGGACCTGCCAATACGGATCATCGAGCAGCGGAATGAGCGGCCCACCGTCACCGGTCGTGGAGATCTTGCCAAGCACTTCCGCCGCGATCTCGCGAACGGCCCAATGCTCGTCCATGAGTGCGGTCAGCAGAGCATCCCGGGCATGCGAGGATTTCGAAAAGGCGAGCGCCCCGACCGCGGTGCGACGCACCTCCGGGTCGTCGTCCCGGCAGCTGGCGATCAGCGCCGGCAGGGCTTCTTCGGCCTTCAGATATCCGACAACCCCGACAGCCTGGATCCTGACTGCCGTTACGGGATCCTTCATGCCTTCGATGCCATTGGCCAGGGCATCGGGACGGCGCAGCTGCTTCAGGCCGAGCAAGGCCCCTTCCCTCACCTTTGCGTCTTCATGGTTGGTCAGGGCCAGTAGCGGATCCGCTGATTTCGGGTCCTTGAGCTCAGCGAGGCTGTCTGCTGCGGTCTTGGAAACCTTGCTGTCGGTATCCTGCAGGGCCTGGCACAAGGCCGTCGCAGCCTCCAGTCCGTCGAATTCGCCAAGCGCGATTGCCGCTTGCAGGCGCACGTCGGCGCTGCTGTCGGCAACGGCCCGGGCGATCAGCGGGATTGCATCCGGATCAGCCGTGTCGGCCAGACCCATGACCGCCACCCGGCGTATCGCCGGATCGGGATCCGACAACCTTGCGTCCAGATCTTCAAGGTCGTTCTCGTCTTCGAAGGGTTCGAACACCATCTCGTCCTCCTCCTCAGCGCAGCAGATAGGGGATGTTGACGGTGACTGCATCGGTCGGGCAATCGGCCTCGCAGGGCATGCAGTACCAGCACTCGTCATATTTCATGTAGGCCTTGCCGGTCAGGTCGCTGATGCGCAGCACGTCGAGCGGGCAGACGTCGACGCAGACGGTGCAGCCCTTGTCGGCAATGCATTTTCCTTCATCGACCACGACGGGAACGGTTGTCGGCGTATTGGCAATGGGCATGGGTGTCTCCGTGCGTTCGGATCAGGCCTGGGCCGTGATGCGTTGCTTGTAGTAGGCGTCCTTCTCATCCTCGGCGATCGGGATGATGTAAGGTGCGACTTCCTTCTTTTCGCAGGTCATGACACCGTCCTGGTTGGACAAGAGGACATGACACTTCCAGTCGGAGTCGTTTGTGTCCGGATAGTCCGAACGCCAGTGATAAAGGCCCCAGCGGCTTTCCGCGCGATAGAGCGAGGCATGGGCGGCCATGTCGGCACAGTCCAGGATGCTGGCGACTTCCATCGACCGCATCAGCTCATGCGCATCGCGGGCCATCATCTGCGTGTTCATGTCCTCACGAACTTCGGCAAGCCGGGCCTGGCACAGCTCGTATTTGGCCGTCACCTTCGGCGGCTGCAGATAATCGTTCACCAGACGCCGGATCTTGTATTCGATCTGGTTCGGCGGGATGCCGTCGTCGCGCTTCGTCGGTGCCAGAACACGCTCCTGTTCCATCGAGATCGCTGCGTCGTCGAACTCGTCGTGATCGACTTCGGCTGCGAAGTCGACAGCGTGTTCGCCCGCGATCGCACCGTTGGTAAACGCGCCCAGCATGTAGTTATGAGGGACGCTCGCCATGTCTCCGGCGGCATAGAGACCTGGCACGGTGGTGCGGGCGAACTCGTCGACATAAACCCCCGAAGCCGAATGTCCGGAACAGAAGCCGATTTCCGAAATGTGCATTTCGATCATCTGTTCGGAGTATTTCGTGCCGCGCTGCTCGTGGAAGCGGCCGCGGCTCGGCCGCTCAACCGTATGCAGGATGTGCTCGATGTGATCGGCCGTATCCTTGTGCAAATGGTTGAGCTTGAGGAACACGGGTCCCTTGCCGGACTGCAGTTCGTTGTAGAACTCCTGCATCATCTGGCCGGACCAGTAGTCGCATTCGATAAAGCGTTCGTTTTTCGAGTTGGCCGTGTAGCCCCCGAATGGGCCCGCCACATAAGCACAGGCAGGGCCGTTGTAATCCTTGATGAGTGGGTTGATCTGGAAACACTCCAGATTGGCGAGCTTGGCACCCGCATGATAGGCCATGGAATAGCCTTCGCCGGAATTGGTCGGGTTCTCGTAGGTGCCGTAAAGATAACCGGATGTCGGCAACCCGAGCCTGCCCGCGGCCCCCATGCACATGATCACAGCCTTGGCCTTGATGACCAGGAACTCGCCCGAGCGGGTGTTGACCGCGATCGCACCGGCGGCACGGCCGCTTTTGCCGGTCAGGAGACGTGTCGCCATGTAGCGGTTGGAAATCAGCACACGCGCCCGGCGAAGCTGGCGATAGAGGGCCTTCTTGACCGTGTCGCCATTCGGCATCGGCAGGACATAGGTTCCCATGTGGTGAACCTTCTTGACGTCATATTCGCCGTTTTCGTCCTTCTGGAAGCGAATGCCGAACTGGTCCAGTTCCTCGATGATCCCGTAGCAGTTCTGCGCATATTTGTAGACCGCGGCCTGATCGACGATGCCGTCGTTGGCGATGGTGATTTCCTTGGTGTACTGCTCGGGCGTCGAGTGGCCGGGAATGACCGCGTTGTTGAGCCCGTCCATGCCCATGGAAATGGCGCCGGAGCGCTTCACATTGGCCTTTTCCAGCAAAATGACCTTGGCGTTCGGATTTTTCTTCCGCGCCCGGTAGGCCGCCATCGGCCCGGCCGTTCCCCCGCCGATCACCAGCAGGTCGCACTCCACTTCATTCAATCCTGCACGAAGGTCGTCCATGCCTGTCTCCACTTTTTCCAGCAATTGCATTCACACTAGAGCCGGCGCACCAGCCCGGTCGGTCAACTAATTGCTCTTCAGATAGTCTTCCGGTGTCAGTGCCGTTTGCTCTGGTGCTGCCGCCGCAGTTTCAGCAAGCTGCAGGAGGAAGGCCCAAGGGTAGATCCCCCGGTCGTAACCGTCTGAAAAGACAATATTGATCGCGTAGGCCCCGATCGGGCGGACCGACGTGATTGTCAGGTCCGGCCGTGCGGGAACGGCCATACCGTTGAGGCGAAGTTTCTTGCTGCCCGCCGACTGGCTGTTTTCGCGCAAAAACGGTGCGGTGAAGGTTTCGGCCCGGCCCTCCGGCCAGGAAAGCGTCAGCGACGCGCCCTTGCCGCCGACGCGAACTTCCTTGGGCGGCGCACAGGCGGCCACCTCCTCGGCGGAAGGTAGCGGCGTGTAGGTGTTTGGGGTTGGCTGCATGTCTGTTCCAGCTCCTTTAGGACTGAAACCAGCTCACCACAGGCCGGAAATCCGCAATAGCAACTAATTGACCGACATTTCCAAGGGACCCGGCAATAACGGCGACATCTCATCGAAACGGAGGGGTCAAATGACGTTTGTCGTCACCGAAAACTGCATCAAGTGCAAATACACCGACTGTGTCGAAGTCTGCCCTGTGGACTGCTTCTATGAGGGCGAGAACATGCTCGTCATCAACCCGGACGAATGCATCGACTGCGGTGTCTGTGAGCCCGAATGCCCCGCCGAAGCCATCCTGGCCGACACCGATCCGGAAGCGCAGAAGTGGCTCGATCTCAACACACGCTATGCGGCGGTCTGGCCCGTCATCACCGAGAAGATTGACGCCCTGCCGGATGCCGAGGACTGGAACGGTGTCAAGGGCAAGCTTGAACACCTGAGCGAGAAGGCCGCCTGAGCCTTGTCATCGCTCCTCGCAAACCCGTCTGCCGGTGGCACCACGAAACTTGAAGGGAAAGAAGCAGCCATGAATGTCATGACACGACCGGAAGAGCTGGAGGCCTGCGCGCCGGCCGGCACCTTCGTTGAGACCGTCACCAGCGTCACTCACTACACCGACCAGCTGTTTCACTTTCACATGACCCGGCCGGCAGGGTTTCGCTTCCGCTCGGGCGAGTTCGTGATGATCGGCCTCATGATCGAGGGCAAGCCGGTGTTTCGCGCCTATTCCATCGCCAGCCCGTCCTGGGCCGAGGATATGGAATTCTTTTCCATCAAGGTGCCCGACGGTCCCCTGACATCTCACCTGCAGAAGGTGCAGCCGGGCGATGCGGTCCTGATGCGCAAGAAGCCGACGGGGACGCTCGTGAACGACGCGCTTGTCACTGGCAAGCGGCTCTACATGTTCTCGACCGGTACCGGCATCGCGCCCTTTGCCAGCGTGATCCGGGATCCGGAAACCTACGAAAAATTCGATGAACTGATCCTCACTCATTCCTGCCGGGAAGTCGCGGAACTCAAATACGGCCAGGACCTTGTGGCTGCGGTGAAAACGGACGAGATGCTGAACGAGCTTTTCGACACATCGAAACTCACGCTCTACAACTCGGTGACCCGCGAGGATTATCCATTTCGCGGCCGGATCACCGACCTGATCGAAAGCGGCAAGCTTTTTGAAGATCTGGGCGTGCCAGTGCTCGATCCTGCGACCGACCGCGCCATGATCTGTGGATCGGCGGATATGCTGAAGGACACCAAGGCCTTGTTGGAGGCAGCGGGGCTGACGGAGGGAGCCAACAACCGGCCGGCGGAATTTGTCATCGAACGGGCATTTGCCGGATGAAAATGCGGGCTTTCGCCGGCCTTCTGCCAGGGCTTTTTCTCTGTCTGGCGATCAGCCTGCTGGCCATCGGACTGAGCAAGCTCGGCAGCCTCCTTACCAATCTTCGGCTGATAGACCCGTTTACCGGCGCGATCCTCATTGGCATCCTTGTCAGAACCTTTGCGGCCATTCCACCGTCCTTTGCATCCGGGATCCGCTGCGGCACGATCTCGGTTCTCGAGATTGCCGTCATCCTTCTCGGATTTTCGTTGAGCTTCGACGTCTTCCATGACGGCGACCTCGCTTTCGTGCTGTTCGTCATGCTCCTGGTCGCCTGCATGATCCTGGCCGGCTTCACGCTCTGCAGGGCCGTCGGCCTGCCGGAGGGCCTTTCCCTCCTTATCGCTTGCGGAAATGCCATCTGCGGCAACGCTGCCATAGCCGCAGTCGCTCCCGCCGTCGGGGCCGGCAACGAGGATGTGGTCGCCGCGATCACCTTCAGTTCGATCCTTGGTGTCCTGTTTGTCTTGTTGCTTCCCGCACTCGCACCATTCATCGGATTGAATGCATTTCAATTCGGCACTTTCGCCGGTTTGACGGTCTATGCCGTTCCGCAAGTGGTCGCGGCGACGGCACCGGTCAGCATGGTCAGCGCCCAGGTCGGCACGACAATCAAGCTCATCCGGGTCCTGATGCTGGTCCCCGCAGTTTTGCTCGCTCCGCTTTTGTTGCGGAATCGCGAAAAGCCAAGCCCATCCCATGGCAAACCGCATATACGTCTGGTGAAAGTGCTGCCCTGGTTCATTCCCGGCTTTCTGCTGGCGGCGGCGCTGAACAATCTGGGATGTGTGCCGGAACTCCTTGGAAACCTGACTTCGGAGATTTCGCGCGGGCTGTTCGTCGTGGCCATGTCCGGTCTCGGCTTGAGCGTCGATCTGCGCCGGCTTGTGAAGATCGGTCCCGCCCTAATCCTGGGTGTTACCTTGAGCCTTGCGATGCTCGCGGCGGTCAGCTTCCTCTTTGTGTTGTCTTTTGCTTGAGAGGTTGAGCCTGCAAGAACGAGTATCGCGGGACCAAATCAGGTCCGCCGATTGCCCTGAAGTCTGAAAGGCCCTTTCGAATAACCTCTCGCGCCCCTTCCAAGAGACCATCAAGGCGTGGTGAATGGCTGAAATGGACCGTTTGGCTGTAAGCCGGTTCACGCCCGAGGAGGTCGGTTTTAGCCGGTCCTACGGATGCCACGCGCTCAGGGAATGGTCGTTTGCAGCAGCAAATCAAAATTCGCTTGAATAGCTCGCATAATTATTGAATGTTCGTTCCATAATTTTGTGAGGTGCGTATGGCCCGGCCAGTTGAATTCGACAGAGAGACAGTTCTGGATGCAGCGTTGCTGGCGTTCTGGAAGTCTGGATATGCCGCCTGTTCGCTCCAGATGCTTGTTGATGCAACAGGCCTGAGCCGCCAAAGCATCTACAACACGTTCGGTGACAAGGACGGGCTGTTTCTTGCAGCGCTGGATCATTACAGGGCCAAAGTTTCAATCCAGTGCGAGACGATTGAGGCTTCGGACGCCGATCAAAACACTTTGCGTGATTTTATCTTCAACAGCATTTCCGTACAGCAAAACCTTGGGCCGGGTGCTTGCTTTATTGTCATCACGGCATTCAGTCCTCAAGCGTGCGACGCGAAAATCAAACCAGCGCTTGATGCCGGTGCACAAAGGGTCAGGTCCGCTTTGAAGACCTTCATCCGGAATGCCGCCTTACGTGGGGAATTCAACCAGCAGCTTTCCCCGGAAAGCGGCGCCGCCCATCTCTACGCGGTCATGAACGGCTTGAGCGCGCTTGCGCAAACAGGTGGCTCGAAAGAGCACATGGAAACAGCCCTTGATCTTAGCCTTCAAACTCTCTTTCCAAAGACAGGATCATAAGATGTCTCGTCGCGCTTTCCTGACCTTTGCCTCCTTTTTGGCCTGTACGATTGGCGTGATCGCGGCGGTGTTTCCCATGACCCTCCTTGTCGACATGAAGTCGGCGGTGCCCGGTGACACAGGGTTGGTTATGGCGCGCACGGCTGGGGTCTTTCTTTTGAGTTTTGGTGTCCTGAATTTCCTGGCACGAGGCGACGCAGATTCGCCAACAATGACAAACCTATTGCTGGCAAACGCTCTTCTTCAGGTGCTTATCCTTCCCGTAGATCCCTTGGCCTATGCAATGGGCGTCTACGGATCCGTCATGTCCTTTATCCCCAACACCATCCTTCATGTCGGTTTGCTGTTCGGATTTCTTTATTATTGGAATGCGTCAATATCCCGTAGAAACGAGTACGCTGGCATCGGCTAGCGAGTTGGTCGACATGACGTTCCGCCAGAATGTCTGGCACTTGCTGTGAAGGCCGTTCTTGATGAGGGCAGTTCTCAGCGAATTGCCATGGCGACGTTGCCACAAACGGCAGCCCTTCCTATTTAGCCGACCTTCACCTGAAACCGGGGCGACTCTCTGCATCAGCGCAGCGTACGTCGGTTTCGAGCCTATCCAAGACACATTTTGCAGCGCGCTGAGCTCAACAATTGGGCGGGAAGCGGACATTCGCTGCACCTCTCAGCTAACCAGGCCAGAAAAGTCCAAAGCGGACATTTACACGGCAGATAGCGTTCTTGGGAAGGTTTGGGGTTGTCCCCTACATGCTCTTGAGCCGTAATTTGTACGCGTTTATCGTTTTTCATATGAAAATGAAAAATGTGCAGGGTTTCCAGTGCATATCTACTTCATTGCGAAATCGGGAAGACATCGGGTTTGAAAGTCAAGATATCGAAGCAACCATGCGGGGAATTGCCGATATCCGTTATCTGACCCTGTCAATCCACGCCCGAACCAAATCTGCGACGTGGTCCGAATTCACATCCATCATCGGGACATGGGAGTTTCCCAGGATACCGTCGGCGGGCAGATCAAGCGTCTCGACGAACCCACCGGCTTCCGCCAGCGCAGCGGCATAGGCGTCTGCCCGTTCGCGGTAAGAGACCCAGGTTGGCGAGTTCCCTATATAGTCGCTCCACATGAACAAATGGGGCACCTGTTTAGCTTTTCCGATGTCCTCAGGCGCAGAGGCCGGCTCGATGATGACTACGCCCCTGAAGAATTCGGGGTGGCGCGCGGCGGCTTCGAGAGCAAAGTTTCCGCCTTGACTATGCGCAATCAGCCAGACCGGCCCGGTCCGCTTCAGAACATCAAAATACGCTTCAAGTGTTTCTTGCCCGTGGGTCGTCCAGCGGGGCACGAATTGTGCTGCGAGGTTATCGAGAGAGCTGATCGGAAATTGTAAGCCTGCATGAGGTTGGCATTCGTCCGGCTTGTTTGAATAGCCGTCCGGTGCGCCAAAGCGGAAAAGCTCCCAGGCCTCGTTGCGGGTGCGAAAGATGGGGGCCGTGTCGTAGATTTCCGGAAAGGGTGACCACCCTGAGCGTCCACGCTCTACGGCGTCGCAGACATAGGTGTCGAACCCCGCTTGGAGGAACCGCATCTGCCAACCTGGACGTCCGTCAGGTGTCGTTTCCCACGTTACGCCAGTCATGCCCCCCCCGTGCCAGAACATGATAGGTGTTTCATAGTCCGGCTCGGCAAGGCGTACATGCTGGACATAGCATTGCCTTGTCACATAGTCGCCATTCAGATCCACCAGCCTTGGGGGCCCGTTGCGGGCAACCTGCACGTGTTTTTGGGGCTGGTCCGTGAGCGTCACGCGTTTGCCGCCCGCAAAGAAGCTGCTGATTTCGGCGATCTTCACATGCTGTTTGTCAAAGTCTTTCATGACGCCTCTCCCGCCTCACGGTCCAGCGCGTGCAAGGTCGCCTGATCGATGTCGAAGGCCCTGATGCGGATGCCAGTGCCTGTCGCCGTGACGATTGCTGCAGCGGTTCGGGTCATCGCCTCGGACACGACTTCATGTGTCCGGTGATCATTGGCGCGGAATTGCAGATCAACATAGACGGGCTTGGGCGTTGCGTGCATGACCGCGCTCATCACCAATTGGCACTTTGCAGGATCGGCGGCCAGAACCTCTCGCATCATCGCCTCAAGCTTGTCCTGGATCTCACCCCGGCGCGATCGCATGACAGGGTCAAGTGTTTCGTCGTAGAAGATACGAATGACGGGCATGTCAGGTCTCCTATCCGTATACGAGGGTTGGCAGCCAAAGGCTGATGGCCGGCACGTAAGTCACCAGGATCAGCAGGATGAGCATGAGGGCCATGAACGGCAGCACGCCTTTCACGGTTTCTGCGACCGGCGTATCGGTGATCGAACTCAGCACAAATATGTTCAACCCGATCGGCGGCGTCAGCAGGGCCAGTTCCATGTTGATCGTCATAAGGACGGCAAAGTGTATTGGATCAATCCCAAGGGGCCCAAGCAACGGCAGAATGATCGGCAAGGTGATCAGCATGATCGCGAACACTTCGAGGAAGGTTCCAAGAATTAGAAAGAAGATGTTTATGATGATCAGAAACTGCCAGGCCTCCAGATCCATCGCCACGATCCAGTCAGCCAGATCTTGCGGCGCGCCGGATTTCGTCAGCCAATGGCCGAAGGCAAGCGCGGTGATGATGATCATAACGATGGAGATGGTCGACCGCATGCTCTCCCCGACGATCGGTATCACGTCACGCAGGCTGCATCCGCGATAGTAGAATACACTGACAAAGATCGAGACCAGCGCCGCGGCTCCTGCGGCCTCCGAGACCGTGACGATCCCGCTGTAGATGCCGCCCAGGATGATGGTTGGGACCAACAGCGCCGGGATTGCCTGGATGTTCACGCGAATGAACTCTTCGCGCGGCAGCGGCGGCATACGGGGATAGTTGCGACGCTTGGCAACCCAGACCGAGTAGCCGATGAACAGTGCCGCCTGCATCAGGCCCGGGATCACACCCGCCAGAAAGAGGCGCGGCACGGATTGCTCGGCGATGATGGCGTAGACGATAAAAGCGAGGCTTGGCGGGATAAGGATTCCCAAAGTCCCCGACGCACCGACAAGGCCAACAGCGAAGGGGCGATCATATTTTTGCTCAAGCATCGCCGGAACAAGGATCAGGCCCATTGCAACGGCTGTGGCAACTGAGGAACCTGAGATCGCGGCAAACACCGTCGTCGCGGTCACGCAGACAATGGCCAGACCACCGGTGAACCGTCCGACCCAGGCATTGGCCCAATTCACCAGCGCCTGCGCGATGCCACCTTTTTGCATGAACGTGGCCGAGATGATGAAGAACGGGATCGCCAGAAGTGTGATCGAGTTCAGATGATCAACGTATATCTGGGCAACAGCGATCAGAGGTGTGCCTTCCAAGGCAAACATGACCACGGCCAACAGGCCAAGCACCGCATAGATCGGGATGCCAAGCGCGATTGAGACAAGAAGCGCGATGCCAACGAGCGCGAATTCCATGGGTCAGTCCTCCATTGCGGGAGTATGTGACACGCGGGTCATGGAACCCGGATCAGTAAATTCCGCCCACATTCGGATGGCATAGCCCAAACATTGCAGAGCCATTCCGGTCGGTAGGGCGAGGTAGTAGATCCACTTCGGGAAGCGCAACGAGCTGTCGCCCTCTTCGCCAATCAAATGCGCGAAGTCGACGACTTCGTAACCGTACCAAAGGAAAAGGATCGAAAAGACCAGACCGATGAAAGAGGCGAGCAACCCGAGCGCCCATCGCGGCTGTGGGCCAAGCCGGTCGACGACAAAGTCCGCGTGAACATGCCCGCCGTTCAGGGCAAGCTCTCCAACCACTAGGAACATGGCCCAGACTGTCAGGTATATGACGACCTCGCCGCCCCAGTCGGGCAGAATATGGGGTGCGAAATACCGCGCGACGACCTCGAAACACAGCAGCAACAGAGCGGCAAGGCCGATGATGCCGGAAACGATCCTGGCGAATTGCGTGATCCGGTTGGCAAAAGTGATCATAAGGTCCGTCCGTGTGCAGATAGCGACGGGGCAGCGGAACGCCGCCCCGTTGTCAGGGTTTAGCGAAGCTTTGTCAGCTCTGCCTGAACCGTGGCGACGAAGTCAGGGTCGATGCCCAACTCCTCCACAACCTCGGCCTGACCTGCCATCAGCTGTTCCCGCATGCGCGCAAGGTCTTCCGGCGAGGGATCCACGGTGATCACGCCATTTTCCGCACCGATTTCGCGCGCCTTTGTCTGGCGCTCCATCGCGACTGCGCGCACGTCGTCGATCATGTCCTCCCATGTATCAACGATCAGGGTCTGGATCTCTTCGGGATACTTGTCCCAGGCAGCCAGGCTGATCATCGGAACATACTGGAGAAAAGCCTGACGGTCCTCGAACGCGTAGGAGATGCCGCTTTCCCAAAGCTTTGCCGAGCGCACAGTCTCTTGCGTTGACCAGATGCCGTCCACTGTCCCGCGCTGAAGTGCCTGCGGAACGTCCGACAGCGGGATCGACACGGGGTTCGCACCAAAGGTACTGTAGCGCTGCATGTTCGCAGCACCGCCGGGGACACGCATTTTCATGCCGTCCATGTCTTCGGGCTTGTTCAGCTGCTTCTCCGTGGTGAACACGGTGCCATAGCCAAGGTCGAACCAGCGCCCGATGACTTTAACGCGCAATTTCTTTTCGATCATGGCGTTGAGTTCGTCACCGGCCGGGCCATCCCAGACAGCGTGAATTTCTTCCGGTGTCGCGCCGTAGAACAGCGGCAGAAGGACGGTGCCTGCTTCGGGAATGATCTTCGAAAAGTGCTGGTGCAGGGGCGCGCCCATGTCCAGCGCACCCTGCGCCAAGGCGGTCGGGACATTGGAGCCTTTGTACTGTGATGCAGCGTGGAACACGCGGACTTCCAGTTTGCCGTCCGACCGCGCCTTCAGCTCATCGGCAAACTTCATGATGGACTCGTTGCGGATATGGCTCGGTCCGGTGTCAAGCGAGATGTCGAGTTTGTAATCCGCAGCCCACGACGTGGCGGCGGTGCATATGGCGGCCGCAGCCATCAGTGCTGTTTTCATGAAGTGTTTCACGTTTTCCTCCCAGTCTTCCGCAAGAATGCGGAGTTAGCATGACGCTGGGGGAGACATTAGAGGCTTGTTGAAATCTGTTGAAATAATGAATATGTGGTTTAGGCATTAAAATGAGTGATACCGTGCTCAAGTCCAAAGACATCCCCCTTCTGTTCGACTTCTCGGTGGTGTGCGAACACGGCAACCTGACCAGGGCCGCGCAGGAACTGCATACCGGCCAATCCGCGATTACCCAGCGAATGCAAAGACTTGAAGAAGTGGTTGGAACGACACTGCTTCGCCGGCACTCCAGAGGGGTCCGTCCCACTGAGCAAGGTAAAATTCTGCTGAAGTACTCCAAGCAGTTGGAGAGCCTGGTAGTTGACGCCATCGCAGAAGTCACCGCCTGGGAGGGTTCACCCTCCGGCGCTGTTTCAATCGGCTTGCCACCTTCGGTCTCGGCCGTGTTGACAACCCCCTTGATCGAGGCAGTAAATGCGGCCCTGCCTAATGTTGAACTGACCGTCGCTGAGGCCTTCTCGGGTTACCTTGAAGGCTGGCTTGAAAATGACGAGATCGACTTTGCCTTCGTCTTCGACAGGAAATCTGACGCGACCCTGGAGATCACGGAGTTGGCCACCGAGAGATTGTTCCTGATCTGCCATGCACAGCAGGCGGAGACATTGCCCAAGCAGCTTGGTTTGAAGGACTTGGCATGCCTGCCATTGATCGCGCCGAGCCGCAGACATGGTCTGAGGACTGGCGTAGAGGCGATAGCCGCGCAGCGCGGCTTTGAACTGAATATCAGGCTTGAGGTTGATGCCGGCCACCAACTGATCCAACAAATCGAACGTGGTGTCGGTGCTGCCGTTCTTGCCCGCTCTGCGGTTAGGACCGAACTGGTCGATGGCAGACTCATCGCGTTGCCAATCGTCGATCCGGTGTTCGAGCGCACTGTATGCCTGGCGTTTCGCAAAGAAAAAATCGACTCATATCTTTTGAAACGCGTTCAGAGCGAAATGCTGACGGTAGTAAGACATCTCATTGCTTCACAAGCTTGGCCTGCCGAGCTTGTGTAGAGCAGTAATTTATCAAAACCCGTTGCCCACGATAGTGGCAAGAAACCACGAACAATTCGCTACAGCAGCTTGCCCTCCTGGGCATAGGCGAGTTTCTTCTGACCGCCAACAATGCCACTGCCTCTGTCCTCTCGCAGGTCATCATACTGCGGCCTGCATGAATAGCAGCTTCAGTGTAGCTGCGATGTCGCATTGATCTCAAGGCCAGGGTCGGCTCTGGGCCGGGAAGCGACGCCAGCAAAGTCGATTGGATAGGTGAGGCCTGCCGTGCCGACGCAAGTCCGGTCCGAGCCCTCGTTTTACAAGTGCAGCAGTTCGCTTGAATGGCTGCAGTGCGTCATACACCTAGCCGATTTTGGCCGTGACCTTGATCTCTAGGAGCAAACTGGGGTCAGCGAGATTAACCACGCCGACAGCGGTCCAATTCGGGAACGGTGGTTTTGGAAAGACCATTTGTTTACCGCAGCGAAGGCGGCGAAGTGGTCATGCATATTCACATGAAAAGTGGTGATGTCGACAATGTCGTCGAAGCTGCATTCTGCGGCGCTTAGCACGTCACCCAAGTTTGCGAACGCCTGTTTAAACAGCGCCGCAGGATCCGCGATTGCGATGCCAGACGCGTCGACACCCACTTGTCCGGATACAAACAGGACCCCCAGCTTCTGACGGTCGCGGCGTATCCGTAGGCATCATAGTTGGCTTGTTTGCCCTTTGGAAAAACAACATCTCTCATCTTGAATCTTTTTCTATACAGTTGAATAGAAAAATAACTATGCAACTGTATAGAAATATCAAGTGAGTGGACTGAAAGATGGCACGCCCCAAATCCTATGATCGTCAGAAAGCCGTTGAGAAGGCGTGTTTAGCCTTTTGGGAACATGGGTTTCAGGCCCTGGGCGTAAGGGAGCTGGAACAACAGACCGGGATCAATCAGTTTGCCATACGGTCTGAGTTCGGAGGTAAGGAAGGGCTTCTCCTAGAGGCGCTGAACTATTATCGCGATGCCGCAATCACCAATGAAATGGCCCCGATGTGGGACGGTGGCATCCCTGAAATCATCACGTTCTTACGAGGTCTTGTGACGCCTGGTTCAATGACGTCCAGCGAGTTCGGGTGTCTGATGGTCAACACCGGGGTCGAGAATGCAAGGCTCAAGAGCCCCGCTTTGGAAGAGGCTACACGGGGCTATTGGACGGAGCTGGAAAGTCACTTCACACGGGCCCTGGAAAATGAACTGAGGGCGCAAGGCGGGAAAGTGCGTTTTTCGCCCGCCGAGCTGGCCGCGGCTCTGGTTTCTGCGGTTATGGGCGTTCATGTGCAAAACCGCACGCAAAAGGACCAGACGGCGGGGCGCGCCCTTGTCGATCTCATGTGCAACAGACTTGCGGAATTGAGAGCGTCATCATGAAGGCTGATATTCAATCGGTGACGGGGGTCGACGGCATATATGTTGCGCGGTTGGCGAAATTGAGCTGCACGGCTTTGCGCCTGCGAGATGGCAGCCTTTGCCTCTATAGCCCGGTTGCCGGAATGGAAACGGCACTCACCCAGAGCCCACACGAGTTGAGGGATGTTTCTGCCCTGTTGGCGCCCAACCACTATCACAACAAAGGTTTGAAGGCCCATGTCGAGGCTTTCCCGAATGCTACGTTATATTGCTCTGCCACGGCTAAACCTCGCCTGACTAAATTGACTGGCCTGACCTTCGACGGGCTAGATCGTTTGCGGGAGAAACTCCCCGACGGATCAGACCTTTGCGAACCCGATGGTCTGAAGACGGGGGAAGTCTGGTTGCAGGTAAGGTCGCGGGCCGATTGCGCCTTGGCTGTCACGGACGCGTTCAATGCGGCGCTTCGCCCTCCCGGTGTTTACGCCGATCAGGCGGGCCTGCTGGAAACTTTTCCGCGCTACGGCATCAGGACGCAGCTGCCTACAGAACCTGGGTGACTGAATTCCTTGCCACAGCTTCTCCGTCGATCCTGTTGCCCTGCCATGGCTCCCCAGTGAAGTCCGAGGATCTAACGGCGCAGCTCATTGGTTTGGTTGAAGACGCCTTCTAGTTGCAATGCGCAAAAGCGACCGTTGGCGCAACTGCTCGGAAAGTCCGCGCCGAATGAGGGGAAGACGGCATCATTGCCCTGACATGGCAGCCTGGCGTGTCCTGGCGGTAGACACCAAACAAAGCACACACCATCGGTCTGGTGGAAGCCACCCGGACTGAGTATGCTCCTTGGAATGATGGTCTTGCAGAACAGATATCAACTCGCCTTTGCCATAGTGGCACCCCTTCTATCGGGACCGGTCTTCGCCCAGTCAGCGATCGAACACCACGTATGGCAGGATGAACGGGAATTCGAACCATTCAGCCGTACAGCGGAAGCCATCACGGGTGCAATCAGGCTGTCCGGCAACAATCAGTTCGCGATCCCTGGAAGCAAGATGACAATCACTTTCGGCAACGGCAAGAAGGTGCAGCTGACGTCAGTTGGCGCCTCCCGGCGTCAGTGGGATGACGTCGACGACAAGATGGTGACTGCCGAAGTGTTCAAGGTCGCTAAGGATCCGGGCACGCTTCTCAACGGCAACACTCTTTGCGGCAAGGCAGCCACATTTCTGGTCTTCCATGAAACCTCGTCGTTTGGGGATTCTTTGCTTGGAGTTGCCGCTTTCGAGGGATCGGAAGAGCCAAAGGACATCAACAGCCCGGGGCTGTGCGGTACCTTCAACTATGTGATCGACTGAAAGTCGGCCCTGTTTATCGATGTCCGCCTGTCGAGCGTCACCCTGGTGACGTCGATGACGCGTAAGGCACCCCATTGCCGTTTGGGCCAGGCGATCAGGCCGTCTCGTCAATGACGCTGACATGGGCGGCCACGACCCGCCAACCGGCTTCCGTCTTCACCCAGGTCTGCATCTGACGGCCGACCTTGCCGCGTGCCGTGTCGCGGTAGAACAGCGTGGAAGCCGTCGCGAAGGACGTGCCATAAGTGGTGACCACGGTCCTGGCGAGTGTCCGCTCCAGGTTGCTGCTGCTCCTGGCGGATCGGAACGCGGCGATTTCCTCATAGCCGTAGAGGTTCTCGCCCCCACCGTAACGGATCGTGGTCGGTTCGTTCAGGAACAGTTGGTCCAGCGTCTCGACATCGTTGGTGACGAGCGCCGTTTCATAGACCTCGAAAGCCGCCTCGACCTCCGCCTTGACCGTAGTGATGTTGATGTCCATCAGTCTCTGTCTCCTGCCGCCTCGAGGCGTTCCCGCAATGTGGTGAGGAACGGAATGTCCCGGTACTGATCCGGCTGAACCTCGTCCCAGGCCACGCCGCGAGGCTGGGAAATGGAGGTCCCGGTCTCGATCAGTTCCTCCTCCGTTGCAATGGCGTGAAGCGCACTGTCATGCGCCATCATCACGAGCTGGTCGTTGCCGACGACCTGCGAGGAATGCACTGTCGTGGTGATCGGCGTGTCCGGCCTGAGTTTTGAAAGCTCGCGGAAGATACCGAGTTCCAGATCGGCGAACCCGCCGCCCTTGCCGGTGCGCGCACCTTGCCGGCTGACGGCAACGCAGCCGACCACGACCAGATCCAGCAGCTCCATGTCCTCGAATTCGACCGGCTCGCCGTGTTCCACAAACCCTTGCGAGGTCGCCGCCAGCTCGAACTGGATGCCTTTCTGTTCGAGTCTGTCCGGATCCAGCCGGACAAACGGATAGGGTTTCAAAAGCTCCGGTACAGGGGCATAGACGATCTTGCCCTCATACAGCGCCCTGAGCCGGACGGGGATCTGCGGTGGGTCGGGATTGCATTTCACCACACGGGCCTGCTGCCATTGCGGCAGGCGCGCCAGATTGCGGGCCGCAAGATCCGCACCCGCGAAATTCGGGATGCGGCTGAAGGCCGGGCCGATGCTGGTTCCGCTGGCCTCAAGGCCGGACCAGACACGCTGCCGGATCCTGTCCTTGTCCTGGTTTCTGCCTGCCCACCGTGCGTTGTCCATGCTTTCCACCTCCGCGTCATACGTCAAATTTGCTGCCGGCAACCGGCGCCTTGCAGACACCGGTTCGTTCAAGCGTGTCGGCAACCCTCAGGGCCAAGTCCTCACGCCAGGCCGGTGCGATAACCTGAACGCCGATCGGCAGGCTTGCGCCGTCGAGCCAGACCGGAACAGCAACGACCGGCAGGCCGATGAAGGAAATCGGCTGCGTGAACAGGCCGATATTCGGACGCGCCGGCATGGTCTCGCCATCCAGCGTGACGGTCTTCGTGCCGGACGGCAGTGCCGAAAAGGGCGTGGCCGGGGCCAGGATGATGTCGACATGCTCGAAAATGCCGCGCATCATCGCGCGGAACCAACTGCGGAAGCGCTGTGCCTGCTGAACCCAGACGGCAGGCACCATCGTGCCGGACAGGAACCTGTCACGCGTGTCCGGATCGAAGTCCTGCGGCCGGGCCATGATCCGGTCGAGGTGAAGGTTGGCGCCTTCGGCCGCCGTGATGACGTAGGCGGACGCTCGCGCCCTGGCCGCCTCGGGAATATCGATTTCGGCGGATACGCCCAATGCGCCGGCAACCGTGTCGACGGCGGAAAGGGCTTCCGGTTGCGCCATTTGCCGGAAGTACCCGCCCGCAATGGCGATCCTCAGCCCGTCCGTTCCCTTGTCAAGCTCCCCGCACGTCGCCAGATAGGGCCGGTCCGCCTGCGCCGGATCGTTCTCGTCCCTGCCCTGGAGAGCATCGAAAACGAGCGACAGATCCCGAGCCGACCGGGCCAGTGGCCCCAGATGATCGAGACTGCCGACAAACGGAAAGGTGCCGTGCCGGGACAGACGGCCATAGGTCGGCTTCAGCCCGAACAGGCCGCAGAAGGAGGACGGCACGCGGATGGATCCATTGGTGTCGGACCCGAGCGTCACCGGCACCATGCCGCTGGCCGCTGCCGCACCCGATCCGGAAGACGAGCCGCCACTCATGCGCCCCGTGTCATGTGGATTGAGGCAATTGCCGTCATGGGCGTTTTCGCCGGTGAAGTCATAGGCGAATTCACCCATGTGCAGGCCACCCATCAGGACACCACCCGCCTTGCGCAGGTTCGTAACGAGTGTTGCATCCGAGGTGGCCGGCGAGGTCTCGAGATTGATCCTGGAGCCGGCGCGGGTCACCACACCCTTGATATCGAACAGGTTCTTGACGGCGAAAGGCACGCCGGCCAGCGGCAGGTCCGCCCCTGCGGCAACAGCCGCATCGACGCTTTCGGCCTCGGCAAGCGCCCGTTCGCGGGTCACATCCGTGAACGCGTTAAAGGCAGGATTGAGCGCCTCGATCTGCTTCAGCGAAGTCAAGACCACGTCAACGGCCCGTCTCTCTCCCGTTCTGACCGCCGCTGCGATCTCCGTGGCGGACGACGTGGCCGGGTCCATTTGTGCACTCATGCCTCGAACACCGGTGCCGCCTCGACGTCGTCTTCTAGCGGAAAGGCCAGGACGAGTTCAGCGGCCTTCTGCGTGGCTGCGATATGGGCCTCGACGACGGGTCGCCAGTCGTCCTTTATGGTCAGTCCCATGACCTTTTCCATGTGGGCGACGTGGGATTTCGGGTCGAATTCAGCGCTCATGGGCACTCCGGTTCATTGGGTGATGGCATTTTCGAAATTCGCGAGCGGCGCCGTCCATCCGACGATGCCGCCCTGCGCCCGGATCATGTCGAGCGTGGCCGCCTTGAACTCGGGGAAGTAGCTCTCAGTCGCCTCCTCGATCACGAGGCATTCGTAGCCCCGGTCATTCGCCTCGCGCATTGTGGTCTGGACGCAGACCTCCGTGGTCACGCCTGCAAAGACCAGGTGTTTTACGCCGAACCCTTCCAGGATCTTGCCCAGTTCGGTCGCGTAGAACGCGCCCTTGCCCGGCTTGTCGATGACGGTTTCACCCGCGACAGGCGCGCAGTCGGTTATGATCTCGGCGCCCGGTTCGCCGCGGATCAGGATCCGGCCCATTGGCCCGGTGTCCCCGATCCGTAGCGCGGGACTGCCGCGCTCTCGTTTGGCTGGCGGACAATCGCTCAGATCCGGCGCGTGGGTCTCGCGGGTGTGGATCACCGGCCATCCCTTCTGCCGGAACAGCTGAAGCAGCTTGCCGGTCGGTGCGATGGCCCGTTGCATATGCGAGATGTCATTGCCCAACGTTTCGCCGAACCCGCCCGGCTCGATGAAATCACGCTGCATGTCGATCACGACGAGCGCGGTGGCTGCGGGGTCCAAGCTGAACGTGAAAGGCGCGGCATCAATCCTGATCATCAGTGATGCCCCGCCATGGCATGGCCGATCGTGGCCCTGTCTGTTTCCGCCATCGGCGACTGGTAGGTGATCCTGCCTTCGGACATGACCGCGACCGTATCTGCCAGTTCGAGAATTTCATCCAGATCCTCCGACACCAGAAGGATCGCCGCCCCCTTGTTGCGCTGGTCCATGATCTGCGCCCGGATCTCCGCGACCGAGGCGAAGTCCAGCCCGAAACAGGGATTGGCGACGATCAGGACGTCGACTTCGCCGGACAACTCGCGGGCCAGGATTGCCCGCTGGACATTGCCGCCGGACAGGTTCTCGATCGGCTCTTCCGTCGACGGTGTCTTGACCCGGTAGGCGGCGATCAGTTCGCGGGCCCGTTTGCGCATGGGCGGCGGCGACAGCCAGCCCTTGAACGGGGAAATTGGCGCCTTGTCGAAGGTGCGGAAGGCCATGTTCTCCGCGACGCTCATGCGCGGCACGGCAACATTCTTCAGCGGTTCCTCCGAAAAGCCGAACACCTTGAACCGGTCCATCTGGTCCCGTTCCGGTTCATAGGGTTTTTTGTCGATGAAGATCCGGCCATCCCTCGGCGTGCGTTGTCCGGACAGGACCTCGATCAGTTCCGACTGGCCGTTGCCGGACACCCCGGCGATGCCGAGGATTTCGCCGGTGTGGATCTTCAGGCTGATCGCCTCGATCGCGGGCAGTTCCTCGTCGTCATCCGCAAAGAGGCCGGCCAGCTCGATTTTCAGGGTTTTTTCCGGCTGCGCGACACGGGCAGCGCTTTCACGGATGTCCGCCTCGCCGATCATCATGTGGCTCATCTCCTCGACGGACAGATCCTGGACCCGCCCGCTGCCGACCACCCGCCCGCGCCTGAGCACCGTGACGTCGTCCGCATAGGCAGTGACCTCTCGGAACTTGTGCGTGATCATCAAGATGGTGAGTTCACCGGCCTCGGTCATGCCGCGCAGCAGCCCCAGAACTTCGTCCGCCTCGTCCGGTGTCAGCACAGATGTCGGTTCGTCGAGGATCAGGAACCGTTGGTCCAGATAGAGCTGCTTCAGGATTTCAAGCTTTTGCTTTTCCCCGGCTGAAAGCCCCGAGACGGGCACATCCAGCGGCACCTGGAACGGGGTTGTCTCCAGAAAGGCGTTGAGCGCCTTTCTTTCCTTTGTCCAGTCGATCACCGCCGGTGTGTCCGCTCGTGCGATGACAAGATTTTCCGCGGCGGTCAGGGACGGCACCAGCGTGAAATGCTGGTAGACCATGCCGATCCCGAGCGCATGCGCGGCCCGCGGATTGGGCACGGCAACCTGCTTTCCATTGACCAGCATCGACCCCCTGGACGGCTGGTAGAAGCCCATCATGCATTTGACGAGAGTGGACTTGCCGGCGCCGTTTTCCCCCAGAAGCGCGTGGAACGACCCGGGTGAGACCCGGATCGAAACGTCATCCAGGGCGGTCAGCCCCCCGAACACCTTGCTCATGCCGATGGTTTCCACGCCGATGGCGCGCGGTGCAGGCGTGGTTGTCTCTGCGACACTCATGCCGACGCCTCCCCGGAAGCCCTGCGCAACCCGCCGAGAAGCGTTTCGCTGTCCGCCACCGCGCCGAAGACACCGCCTTGCATGGTCACCATCTTGAGCGCCGCCTCGTGATTGCCCGGGTCGGTCGCCGCGCAGCAATCGGCCAGGATCAGGCATTCGAATCCCCGGTCATTGGCTTCGCGCATGGTGGTGTGTACGCAGACATCCGTCGTGATGCCGGTCAGGATCAGGTTGTCGATGCCCCGGGTTCTCAGCAGCAGCTCCAGATCCGTTGCGCAGAACGAGCCCTTGCCGGGCTTGTCGATGATCGGTTCGCCTTCGACCGGTGCAAGTTCGGGAATGATCTCCCAGCCCGGCTCACCCCTGACGAGGATCCTGCCGCAGGGGCCCGGATCGCCGATCCCCGCGCCGATCTGGCGAGAACGCCAGCGCTTGTTGGCGGGCAGGTCGGCAAGATCCGGCCGGTGTCCCTCGCGGGTGTGAATGATGTGATAGCCGCCGGCCCGCATGGCGGCGAGCACCTTGCCGATCGGTTCGATAGGAGCCCGGGTCAGGCCAATGTCGTACCCCATGCTGTCGACATAGCCGCCCTTGCCGCAGAAGTCGGTCTGCATGTCGATGATGATCAGCGCGGTGTTGTCCAGCCGAAGATCGCCGTTATAGGGCCAGGGATACGGGTTCGCGGCGACCTGTCCCTCTGCTGTTTCCGCAGTCATAACTTGTGCCAGGCTCATGCCGGTCACTCCGCCGCGTCGCTGAGGGAGGTTTCGCCGAACACGCGATCAGGTGCCTCGAAACCGCAGGAGGTGCCGTCCTTGTGCAGGACATCGTCCTCCCAGGGCAGACGGTAGCGCCCCGCTGCAAGGTCGGTCATGTAGGTGTAGGGGCAATCCTGTGCGCCGCCTTTCACCGCCACGTAACCGCGATGACCGAACTGGTAGATGTTGTTCTCCACGCCCCAGTTGATGCGTGCCTCGCGCACGAGATCGGGCCGGACTTCCGCAGTGATGATCTCGTTCGGCCGGCCGCTGGTTCCATGGGCCAGAATGGTGCCGTCGAAGTTGACGATCATGCCCTCGCCCATGCTGTCGAAGGTCCCGTCAGTGCCACACATGCACACATTGGCGGTCACCATGAGATTGCAGAAGGCGTTGGACTGGTTGGTGAACCTCCAACTCTCCCGGATGGGGGCCGTGTAGCCGGCCGTCCGGATCATGATTTCGGCGCCCTTGTAGGCGCACTCCCGGGCCATCTCCGGGAACATGCCGTCATGGCAGATGATCAGCGCCAGCTTGCAGCCGTTCGGGCCGTCGATCACCGGAATGCCCTGGTCACCGGGCTCCCACGGTTCGACGGGCACCCAGGGATGCATCTTGCGGTAATAGAGTTTCAGCTCGCCCTTATCGTCGATGACCAGCCCGGAATTGTAGGGCATGCCGCCGGGGTTGAGTTCCATGATGGAAAAACAGCCCCAGATTTCGTTGTCGACACAGGCCTTCTTGAAGGCGGCCACTTCCGGACCGTCCAGCGTGCACATGATGTCCGGATTGATATCCATGGACAGGCCGTGCAGCGCATATTCCGGGAAGACGACCATGTCAATGGTCGGCATGTTGCGCCGGGCCTTGGCCACCATGTCAACGATCACCTGGGTCTGCCGTGCGAGATCGTCCTCGGTCGCGACGGTCGGCAGCTGCAGCTGCACCATTCCCAGAACGACCCCATTCGGGGCCTTGTTCAGTCCTCCAAGTCCGCTCATGTCGTGGCTCCTTATTTGGTGATCGAGAGTTCGCCGGGGGCGCCCTTGAGCGACCGTCTGGGGGACGTGCTCGCGATCATGATCAAAAGGGTGAGGATGTAAGGCGCGGCATTGAAGAAGTGATAGCCGCGCGAAATGCCGATGGATTGAAGGGCCGGGCCGAGCGCTCCGGCCGCGCCGAAGAGCAGTGCTGCCCAGAAGCAGTAGATTGGGTTCCAGCGCGCGAAAATCACGAGCGCGACGGCCATCAGTCCCTGTCCGGAAGACAGTCCCTCCGTCCAACTGCCGGGATAGTAGAGCGACAGGAACGATCCCCCGACGCCAGCGAAAAACCCGCCAACCATGGTCGACAGCAGCCGGACCTTGTCGACATTGATGCCGAGCGCCAGCGCCGCCGGGGCACTGTCCCCGGTCGTGCGGATCGTCAGTCCGTAGCGGGTGTTCTTCAGCGCCCACCACAGGAAGACAGCCAGAACGATACCGAGCAGGAACAGCGGGTTGATCTCGAGCGCCTGGCGCACGCCCGGATGATCGCTCCACGACCCGAAGGATAGCGACGGCAGGCGCGGCGCTGACGGCTGGATGTAGGCCTTGCCGAAAAAGAAGGCGAGACCGGTGCCAAACAGCATCAGCGCGATGCCGATGGCGATGTCGTTGACCTTGGGCAGCTTGCAAAGGTAACCGTGCAGCGCGCCAAAACCCGATCCGCATAGTCCGGCAACGAGCACGCCCAGCCAGGGCGAGCCCGTATGGTAGGAGATCGCGTAGCCGGACATGGCGCCAAAGACGAGCGTGCCTTCCAGTCCCAGATTGATGCGCCCGGATTTCTCCGTCAGCATCTCGCCAAGACTGACGAACAGGAACGGGGTCGAGACCCTGATGGCTCCGGCGAACATCGCCAGCAGCACGGTCATGAAGCCGGCGTCGTCGCTCATTGTGTGCCTCCCTTCGACTTGAAGATGGAAAAGCGTCCGTAGAAGGTTTCCGAAACCAGGATGACGAGGAACAGCAGCCCCTGCAGGAAAAGCACTGTGGCGTCCGGCAGGTCCATGCGGCGCTGGATCAGACCGCCCGAGGCGGCGATCCCGCCGAGGAAGAAGGCGACCGGTATGATCACCAGCGGATTGTGGCGGGCGAGGAACGAGACGAGAATACCGGTGAAGCCGTAGCCCGCGATCAGGGAGGCATTTGCCTTGCCGTGAATGGCGGCGACTTCGAAGAAACCGGCCAGCCCGGCACAGGCACCGGCAATCGCGCAGGACACAACGACAAGTCGGCCGACCGGCAAGCCCTGCGCCTTCGCAGCCCTCAGGTTCCCGCCCGCGATCTGCGCGGCGAAGCCGAACGTGGTGCGGTTCATCAGAAGATAGAGCAATGCGCACAGGACGACGCCCACAAGCAGCCCCCAGTGCACGTCCGTTCCGGGGATGACGCCGATCATGTTGTCCGAGCCGATCGGCCGGGTCGACGGCTTGTTCGGGTCCGAGGGATCACGCATGGCGCCCTCGACGAAGAAGTTCAGGATCGAGACAGCGATGTAGAACATCAGCAGCGACGCGATCGTCTCGTTCACTCCGCGGTAGTGCCGCAATGCGCCAACGCAGCCGATCCACAGGCCGCCGGCCAGCATGCCCGCAATCGCCATGACACCGAGTATCAGGAAGCTGGGCGCCCAGTCGATCATGGGAACAGCGATGGCGGCGGCAGCGAAACCGCCGAGAACCAGAGCCCCCTCGCCGCCGATGATCACAAGACCGAGACGCGCCGGGATGGCAACGCACAGGGCCGTGAACACAAGCGGCGCGGAGCGCACGAGCGTGTTCTGCCAGGAAAAGCTGGTGCCGAAACCGCCGCGCCACACGAGCGAGAAGAAGTCCACCGGGGATTTGCCGAGTGCGAGCAGGAAGATGGAAAACAGGAGCCCTGAGAAAACCAGTGCCAGAAGCGGAATGACCACATATTCAGCCGACTGCCTGAGCCGGTCCATGAGATCGCCCCCCAGGCTGGACTGGACCGCAAGTCCGGGCGTTTCCGTGGTGTCTGCCATGCCAATTCCCTGATGTTTGAGCCGCACGCGCGGCACTCCCCGGCGTTTGCCGCCGGGATGTCAGCCACACCCGGCGGGCCATTCGGGAACGGCTCGCCGGGCATGCCACGGGGTTATGCTCAGGTAATCGAGCCTTGGACGCCTTCAATCAGGTAGTCGGTCTGGTCGAGAGACGGTTCGTAATTGTCGAAGCTGGCTCCGGCCGCCAGCAACTGGGTGCCGTCCTGCTTGTTGATTGGCCCGACGAAGATCGGCTTGCCCGCCTTGACGTCGGCACGGGCCGCATCGGCCGAGGCGATCGCAGCTTCCGTGGCCCCGGCGCCATAGGGTGTGGAGCGCACGAAGTCGACATCGAAGCCACCGCCCGTGAAGTTCGGCAGGGGCTCGCCTTCGGCCAGATCGGCGGCGAACATCTTGTAGATGGTCTCCCACTTGTATTCCGCCCCGGTGATGAAGCCGTTGGGCGCGAGCGGTGCCTGGGAGGCATTGTGGCCGCAGCATTTGACGCCCCGAGACTCGGCCGTTTCGATCACAACTTTCGGACCGTCGACATGGCAGGTCAGAACATCACAGCCGGCATCCACCAGCGCGTTGGCGGCCTCGGCCTCCCTCACCGGCATCGACCATTCCCCGGTGAAGATCACCTGGACCGTCGCTTCCGGATTGACCTTGCGCGCGCCCAGAAGGAAGGAGTTGATGTTGCGCAGAACCGTGCCGATCGGCTTGGCGGCGACAAATCCCAGCTTGTTGCTGGTTGTCGACAGGCCGGCGGCAACGCCGTCCACGAAATGCGCCTGATCGAGATAACCGAAATAGCTGCCCGCGTTCTTCGGATCGCCTTCCGTCCACAGCGGCGCCGCGTGCCGGAATTCCACGTCGGGGTACTTTGCAGCCACATCCAGCACGAACGGTTTGTAGTAACCGAAGGAGGTCGCGAAAATCAGTTTGGCCCCGTCCAGGTTGATCATGGATTCCATGGATTTCTGGACCGCGATCGTTTCCGGCACGTTCTCTTCTTCCACGACCGTCACGCCCGGCACGGCCTTCAGTGCGGCGGCGGCCACGGCGTGGGCCTGGTTCCAGCCGAAGTCGTCCCTCGGGCCGACATAGACGATGCCGACCGTCAGATCCGACGCATGCGCCAGCCGTGGAAAGCCGGCCGAGGACAGCGCGGCAAGCCCCGCTGCAGATGATTTCAGGATAGTCCGGCGTGAGAATTCGAATTTCGACATGACGTCCTCCGTATTACGACGAAGCCAAGCGCAATCGGCCACTCCGTCTGTCTCTTGCTTAAAATTAGCAATCCCTGTGCCATTTCCCCGTCTAATGAGACTCGTCACACACAGATGACCAAGGCTCTGTTCTTATTTGTGTTTTCGTTTTGTCTTTCAGTTCTTCATGCCTGCCGGCATTGCCTGCGCACCCTTCGCTTCGCAGTTTTGCACATAAATTAAGCAGTTTATGAAAATGGCTAATTTTTAGCCAATTTGGTTTCCTCCATTTCCGGCGGCTTTCACGGGTTCGTAGCTCGCATCGAGTTTGGATTTCAGGTAGTCGGCCCCCGAAATCGGGGCATATCTCGCGGTCTCTCCAGCCCCCAAACAGCTGGGCAGGCAGGCAACTTCTGCGTCCGGGTTGGGGTCCAGAAAAAACGCGATTGAGAAACGTTCGAGGCCGCTGGAATTGACCACCCGGTGAGGTGTCGAAACATAGACGTCGTTGGTCCAGCGCATCAGGCAGTCGCCAATATTGCAGACGAACGCACCTTCGATGGTGGGCGCCTTGAGCCAGACCCCGTCCCGTCGGCGCACTTCCAGTCCGCCGACAGCGTCGGGGAGCAGGATGGTGATGTTGCCGTAGTCCGTATGCGTGCCGGCACCGATCTGGCCCTCCTCTGCGACAGCCGGTTGCGGCGGATAGTGCAGCAGCCGGAGCGTGGCCATGGGGGCATCAAGCTTGTCCTCGAAGAACTCCGGATCGGCCCCGAGATCGCTTGCCACAGCGCGGTGCATCGTGCGGCCCAGTGCCCAGACGGCATTGAAATAACCGAGCACGGTTTGCTTCCAGCCCGGCAGGTCAGGCCATTGATTGATCGCCCGGAAGGGTTCGCCGGCGAGAATCCTGGGGTCGTCCGATTCCAGATCCAGTCCGATATTGAAGGCTTCCTTCAGATCGGACGGCTTCGACGGATCGAGGTTCTCGCCCTTCATCGGCACATAGCCGCGATTGGTCCTGAAGAAATCCTTCGTAAGCGCCATCTTGGCGTCCGTCGGCAGCGCGAAAAGCTGATGTGCGGCCGCAAAAACCTGTTCGATCAGCGCCGGGTCAACACCATGGTTGGTGACGTAGAAAAACCCGGTCTCACGGGCCGCCTTGCCGATTTCGGCCGCGACGGTCTCAAGACCGCCAGCGACACCGTGCGTCAACGGCTCGAGATCGATGATTGGAATGTCCAGGTCGGCCATGGTCCGCTATACCTCTTTCTTCACTCGGCCGCGGCGATGGATGGGCCCCCGGCCGCGTTGGCCATGAACTTCCGCCAGCTGCCGAGGTGGGAGATATTTTCTGCGCCCTCTGTTCCGACCGCCTCGCAGATGAAGCCGGTCACGCTCGTGCCGTCGGCGAGTTCGATGGTGCCCAGCCCGAGCGGAGCCGGAATGCCGGCGAGGAACCCGCCAACCTCGGCAGCGGGCAGCGCCCATATTTCAAGTTCGATATGGCTGCCGGACCCGGGCGTGCCCCTGACAAGGCCAGGACGTTTCGGTGGTCCGCCTGCAAGGGCGAAGAGCGCATAGGCATCGCTGGTCTCGCCGCTTTTGAGAAAACGACCGCCTCGGCCGGTCAGCTCACCGTTGAGTGCCATGCCGGACATATGCGCACCGCAGACCGCGATGGCGATTTCGCCGGTGTCCGGTGCGGGCTGAAGCTCCACGGGTGCGGGCAATGCCCAACCGGTCGCACCCAGCGTATGCGGCGCCATCTGCTCAAGCCGGCTGCCCACCGCTGCCAGAAATCCGTCGCGGCCCGCCGACGCCAGAAGGGTGACGTTGCCGGGACGGCCATCGCCGCGCGGTGCCACCGGAACGGCAAGGCCGCTCATATCCAGCAAGTTGACGAAGTTGGTGTAGGTGCCGTTGCGCGAATTCGGCCCGACCGGATCAGCTTCCAGATCCGCCACGCTGTAGAAGGTCGGCATTGTCGGCACACACAGGAGGTCCAGCTCGGCCAGGACCGGCTCGGTCTTTCGCGCCAGTTCCTTCAGGCGGTAAATTCCGCGGAAGGCATCGGTCGCGCTCAGGTCCAGCGCCGCCCCGACGATCTTTCGGGTCACCGGATGAACGGCTTCCAGGTTGTCGCGCATCAGGTCCTCAATGACCGTATGGCGCTCGGCCACCCAGGCCCCTTCGTAGAGCATGTGGGCGACATCGTAGAACGGTGTGAAATCAACCTCGACGATCTCGGCACCATCTGCTTTCAGCAGGGCAACCGTGTCGCGGAAGGACTTTTCCTGCGCCTCGTCACCGCAGAATTCGATGGAACCGGCATCGGGAATGCCGATCCGGAGCCGGGGTGGAACCGGCGCTGGCGCAGTCACGGGGATCTGCCTGGAATAGGCATCCGTTTCATCATATCCGGCGGCAGCCTGATACACGCAGTAGGCGTCTTCCACGGTCAGTGCAAAGATCGAGATCGTGTCCAGCGTCCGGCAGGCCGGCACGACGCCGCTTGCCGACAGAGCGCCGAGCGTCGGCTTCAGGCCGACAATGTTGTTGAGCGCGGCAGGTACGCGCCCGGAGCCGGCCGTGTCCGTGCCGAGCGAAAAACTGACGATACCGTGGCCGACTGCAACCGCGGATCCGGAAGACGACCCGCCCGGCACAATTGCCGGGTCGACGGCGTTTTTCGGCGGCTGGAAGGGGGAGCGCACCCCGACCAGCCCGGTCGCGAACTGGTCGAGGTTCGTCTTGCCGATCAGAAGCGCGCCCGCCTCCCGCAATTTCTTGACGACGAAAGCGTCGGTGTCCGCCTCATATGCGTAGGCGGGGCAGGCAGCCGTCGTCGGCTTGCCGCCCGCGTCGATATTGTCCTTGATGACAAACGGGATGCCCCAGAGCGGCAGAGATTCGTCGTACTTTCCCAATCCGGCCGCCTGACCAAGCACTTCCTGCTTGTCGATCAGATGGATGAAGATCCCCGGATCATCGACGGCCTCGATCCGGCGATAGACTTCCTCGACAATATCCGCGGGACTGGTGCCATCCGCATAGGCGGACTTCAGGGACGAAAGCGTAAAGGGAAGTTCGAACATCTTGATCCTCAATGTCTCTTTTTCTCATTCGGCGGCGGAAAATGTCGGCTCCGCCAAGGCTGGCGGGGTTGGCGCGGCGGCCAGCAGCTCCCGTGTATAGGGATGGGTCGGGGCTTCCATGACCCTGTCGGCCGGGCCCTCTTCGACGATCTCGCCGTCGCGCATCACGATGACGTGGTCGCAGAGCAGACGGACGACATGAAGGTCGTGGCTGACGAAAAGATAGCTGATACCGAGCTTGGCCCTCAGGTCCACAAGCAGGTTGAGCACGATTGCCTGGATGGAGACGTCCAACGCGGCGGTAGGTTCGTCGAGAATGAGAAATTCCGGATCGACCGCAATGGCCCGTGCGATGCCGACCCGCGCCTTCTGTCCACCGGACAGCTGATGGGGAAACCTGTCGAGCAGCGGTCGCGGCAGACCGACCAGGTCCGCCAGTTCATCGATCCTGTCCTGACGCTCCTTGCGGGACAGGCCGGAAAGGCGGGCCAGCGGCTCGCCGATGGAGTGCCGTGCCGTGTGACGGGGATTGAAACTGTCTGTCGCGTCCTGAAACACCATCTGGATCCGCGCCCTGCGGGGGTCGCGGGCGAAGTCCTTCGCAGGTGTTTTCGCCAGATCCTCGCCGTTGAAGAGAATTTCGCCACTGGTCGGATCGGCCAGGCGCACGAGAATGGCGGAGGTCGTGGACTTGCCGCAGCCCGATTCTCCCACAAGGCCCACGCTCTGCCCCTTCTTCACGGCGAAGGATATGCCCTTGACCGCTTGCACCGGACCGGACTTGCCCTGGTAGGTCTTGACCAGGTCGCGGACCTCCAGGAGCGGCGCCGTCGCCTTGGCAAGCACCGGCGCTGCTGTGCGCAGCTCCGAGGGTAGAAGAGACCGCACGGAGGCACCCGCGCGGGGCGTCGCGTCGACCAGCTTGCGCGTATAGGCATGTCGGGGGGCTGCGAACAGGCGCTCGGCCTGTCCCTCCTCCACAACTTCGCCGTCCTTCATGACCGCGATCCGGTCGCAATATTGCGCGGCCAGACCAAGGTCGTGGGTGATCACAATGGCGCTCATGCCGCGTTCGGCAATCAGGTCGACGATCAGGTCCATCACCGCTTTCTGAGTGGTGATGTCGAGGCCCGTGGTCGGTTCGTCGGCAATCAGCAGCTTGGGGTCGCAGGCAAGAGCCAGGGCGATGACGATGCGCTGGCACATGCCGCCGGACAGTTCGAAGGGATAGGCGCTGTAGCGTGCCTCCGCGTCCCGGATACGGACCGCCTCCAGCGCCTTGATCGCTTCGGCGCGGGCATTGGACCGGGTCGCCCTGGAATGGCGGCGCAGCACGTCCTCGATCTGGTGGCCAACCTTGCGGATCGGATTGAGGGCCGCGCGCGGGTTCTGGAAGATCATGGAGATTTCCCGGCCGCGCAGGTCTCGCATGACGCTTTCCTTGACGGTTCCCAGATCGATACCGCCATAGGACAAGGCACCGCCGGTGACCCGGCCGTTGCTCTCCAGCAGGCGCATCAGCGCGTAGGAGGTGACGGATTTTCCGGATCCCGACTCCCCGACAATACCGAGAACCTCGCCCTTGGTGACATCCAGGGACACGCCCCGCACCGCATCGACGTCACCGCGCCGGGTCTTGAAGGAAACCTTGAGGTCCTTGATCGACAAAAGGCTCATGTGCGTTGCCGGGGGTCGACAATGTCGCGCAGCCCGTCTCCCAGGAGGTTGAAGGTGAATACGGCGAACATCAGTGCAAGACCCGGGAAGATCGCCAGCCACCATTCCCCGGACACGATGAAGTTGGCGCCTTCGGCAACCATGATCCCCCATTCGGCCGTTGGCGGCCGGACACCGAGACCGATGAAGCTCAGCCCCGCCGCGTTGAGGATTGCCCAGCCCAGGTTCAGCGATACCTGCACCATCATCGGCGGCAGCGCGTTGGGGAAGATGTGCACGGCCAGCACACGGATGTCGGAATTGCCGGCCAGTTTGGCTGCCTGCGCGAACCCGGCGTCCCGGCGAATGTTCACCTCGGCCCGAACCAGCCGGGCATAGAAGGGAATGTTGATGACCGCGGTCGCGTAGACGATATTCTCGACGGTGTTGCCGAGCGCTGCGACAATGCCCATGGCGAGGACAAACAGCGGAAAGGCCATGATCGTGTCGAACAGCCGGTTGAGCACGGAATCGATCCAGCCGCCCCAATATCCGGCGATGCTGCCGAGGATCGATCCGATCAGGAAGGACAGGGCCACCGCGGCCACGGAAATAACGAGATCAAGCCGTGTCGCCACGACCACCCGGCTGAGCACGTCCCGGCCCAGGTTGTCGGTGCCGAACCAGTGATCGAACGATGGCGGCTGCAGCGCCTGCGCCGCATTCGAGGCCATCGGATCGTAGGGCACGAGCGCCGGACCGAGGATCGCGGCGACAAGCAGCACGGCGAACATGGAGAAAGCCAGCAGAGTTACCGGATTGGAGCGCAGGACATAGGCCGCGTGAGCCAGCGCACCGTCGGGCTGTTTGGCAGGCAGGGAAGCGGTCGCCAGATCACTCATTTGGTTTCAAATCCGATACGGGGGTCGATGAGCGTATAGGTGAGATCGATCACCAGATTGAGCGCGACGAACAGCAGCGCCATCGCCAGGACGAACCCCTGAACGGCCGCATAGTCGGACACCACGAGCGCCTCCACCGCGTAGGAGCCGATGCCGGGCCAGGCGAAAACCTTTTCCACCAGGACATTCGCGCCAAGCGTGAAGGAGAACACCATGCCGAGCGTCGTGATGACCGGCAGAAGCGCATTGCGGAACGCATAGGTGAACAGCACCTTGTCCTCCGTGAGACCGGCGGCGCGCGCCGTGCGAATGTAATCCGAGGACAGAGCGCTGAGCATGGCCGCGCGGGTCATGCGCGCCAGCGGCGCCAGGGTGAAAAGCGCCAGCGTCGTCGCCGGCAGCACCAGTTGCTTGAGCGCACCGATCCAGGTCTCCCAGTCGCCAGCTATTGCCGCGTCGATCAGGTAAAAGCCGGTGACATGATCCGGTTCGATATAGATGAAATCCAGACGGCCGAGCGGAGACGGCGCGATGCCGAGCAGGTAGTAGAAGACATAGATCAGCACGATGCCGGTAAAAAAGGTCGGCAGTGATACACCTGCCGTAACGAGCACCCGGCACAGGTGATCGACTGCCGACCCGGGGCGTGTCGCTGCCAACACGCCAAGCGGAATGGCGATGCTGCACGAGAGCAGCAGTGCCGTCAGGGTCAGTTCAAGCGACGCTGGAAGCCTGTTCGCCAGATCTTCCAGCACCGGCTGCCCTGTCGAGAGCGAATTGCCGAGATCGCCGGAGAGCACATCTCCGGCATAGACCAGGAACTGTTCAGTCAAGGGTTTGTCCAGCCCGAGCGCCGTCCGGATCTCGGCGATCGACTGCTCGTTGGCCGCGGCGCCCGCAAAATAGACGGCCGGGTCGCCGGGAAGGGCGCGGGTCAGCAGAAAGCTGACCACGACCACCCCCAGGATCACGGGAATGGCATGTGTGATCCTTAGCCCGATCGTCGACAGGCGCCCGGCCATCAGCGTCAGACCTTCTTCAGTCCGCGGACATCGAGCTGGCGGTGGAACCAGTACTCGTAGCCTGCAAGGTTGCGCGTGCCGACATTGAGCGCCGGCTGCCACAGGGCAATACGCGGCACCTCGTCCCAGACGATCTCGATCATGCGCTTGATCTTGGGCGCATAGTCGGGATCCTCGACCGGCATGTGCAGCGCTTCCGGTGTCAGTGTCTCGATCTCTTCGTTGCGGTAGTTGGACGAGTTGAAGAGATGGCCTTCCTGATAGGCCCAGAAGAAGTAGTAACAGGGATAGTTCAGCCAGCCGCCGAACGTTTCAAGATGCAGCGGCAGCCGCTTTTCGACCAGCGAGGCGGTGCGCCAGTTGGCCCCCGGGATCTTCTCGATAGTTGTCTTGATACCGATCTTGGCGAGGTTTTCCTGGATCAGCAGGGCGGCTGGCTCCATCCAGTCGCTTTGCGACAGGTCGATGGACAGCGGCACCTCGAAGCCTTCACCGTAGCCGGCTTCCTCCAGAAGGGCCTTGGCCTTGTCGAGATCCGTGGAATACGGGAATTTCTGCGGCCAGGCGATATCTGCCGGCGTCGCCGACTGGCCGCCCCACAAGGGGGCGCCGCGGCCGTAGGCGGCCGTCTGGAACACTTCCTCGTAAGGCACCGACCAGGCAATCGCCTGCCGAACCCTCTTGTCCTTGAACGGTTCGAACGAAAGGTTCGGACACAGGCAGTAGATCGCGTTTTCGACGGGCGTCGTCGTGACCGTGATGTCCTCGGTGCCGGACAGCTCCTTGGCGTCCTTGTTGGGCATGTTGAAGGACATGTTGACGTCGCCGCGTTCCAGCAGCGCACGTCTGGTGGCGGGGCTGGGCACTTCGCGCAGGACAACACGCTTGACCGCCGGGACCGGGCCAGACGTCCAATCGTCGTTGCGTTCATAGACAAGCTGCTCGCCCGGCTTCCAGGAGGCTACCTTGAAAGCGCCGGATCCGGCCGGGGTCTTGTGCAGATATTCCATCGCCCAGGGATCGTCTTCGGTCGCGTGTTCGCGCGCCACCTTGGCGTTGATGATCATCGGCACCGGAACCGCGAGATCCGGCAGGGTCAATTTGGATTTGCGCAGAAGATTGATCTTGAAGGTGAATTCGTCGATGGCCTCGAACTGCTCCGGTTTCTCGAGGGAGCCGGCCTTCATCTGCACCGTCGGGAACCCGCCCACGCTGACCGCCCTGTCAAAGGACCATTTCACGTCCTCGGCGGTGATCGGCGAACCGTCCTGGAACTTGCCTTCCGGGCGCAGCTTGAAAACGATCGCCATGCCATCATCGGTGAATTCCCAGCTTTCGGCCACTTCGGGCTCGATCACCGCATAATCATAGGACAGGCTACCATCCTCTAGCGTCTTGGTGCCGAAACTCACGAGCCGGTCATAGACATTCACGGCCACCTGGTAGCTCGGGCGGTTCGTCCCCTTGCGGTGAATGTCCAAGCTGTTGATGGTCTGGCCGGTGACGGCCACCACCACGTCGTTGCCGGCGGCAGAGGCCGGCAGCACTTTCAGAAACGGTAAAACGGATGCTCCGAGCGCTGTCGCTCCGACGCCCGTGAGAAACCCGCGACGTGAAGTTTCATAGGTCATATCGGTCCCCTCTTGGAAGGAAAGGGGAGAAAGCCCCTCCCTCTCGGACCTACGATGCGCGCCTTTGGTGAGTACTTCTATTGCTATTTTTGCACCTTTGTGCTTCAAAATTTGCAGCGCCATTTGTAAGGCATTGAAAATGAGGCACCTTCAAACGCTCAAGCTGATCGATGCAGTGAGCAAGGCCGGTTCCATCCGCAAGGCCGCCGAAGACATGAACATCACGTCGTCGGCTCTGAACCGCCGCATTCTTGGATTTGAGGAAGAGTTCGGCGCCCCCATCTTCGAACGCCTTCACGGTGGGGTTCGCCTCAATCCGGCCGGCGAGCTGTTGATCCAGCATATTCGCGGGCAGCTGGCCGATATGGACCGGGTTCGCAGCCAGGTGGCCGACCTGTCGGGCCTGCGGCGTGGCCATGTCAGCATTGCCTGTTCCCAGGCGATCCAGCCCTATTTCATGCCGGCCCAGATCGCCGCCTACCGGGCCGAACATCCTGGCGTTTCCTTTTCGGTGCACGTACGCGACCGGGATGCGGCGGAGGAGGATCTGCGCGCCTTCGAAAGCGACCTGGCGCTGGTCTTCGAGCCCGCGCACCTGGGCGATTTCGATGTGCTCCTGTCCGTGGAACAGCCTGTCTACGCGGTCATGGCCAGGGACCACCCCCTTGCGGCGAAGGAAAGACTGCGCCTGAGGGACTGCCTGGGTTATCCGCATGTGGTTCCGCCGAAACGGATCGGTATCCGCTATCTGCTCGACATCGCCGTGGCGAACATGAGCCAGAAGATGGAGCCGGTCGCAGAAGCCGATTCCTTCGAGTTCATGCGCCACTACGTGCAGCAGGAAAGAGCCGTCGGTTTCCAGTTTCCCATCGGCCTCAACATCTACGGAGACGAGCGTCTGGTCTTCAGGGCACTGGGCAAGGAAGACGTGCCGTATGGCAATCTGACCCTGATGCAGATGCGTGGGCGCACCTTGTCAGTCGCCTCCGCGCGCTTCGCCAATCAGTTGGCGGCAGCTCTCAACAGCCTGCCGAATGAATTGGTCAGGATTGGCCGGCAATCGCGTTGAAGCGGTAGGCTCGGCGCGTGTCTTGCCGATAACGCGCGTCGAACCAGCGCGTCATGTGTTGCAATAGCGCCGCCGTCCTGTCTTGCGCTTCTCGTTCCTGCGGGGTCAGTGCCGAGGTCAGGATAGTCCGGATCTGGTCCAGAACCGCGTCCCGGTCGATCGATGTCACCCTGCCGTCGGAGACGACTTTCCTGCCGCCGACAAACACGGTGTCCGCCGGCATCTGACGGGTGCGCTGGAGCAGCGCATCGACAAGCGGGACCCGGTCATCGATGAACGGACGGGCGATGTCATTCCAGTCGACGAGCACGATATCCGCTGCCTTGCCCACATCCAGTCGGCCGATCCGGCCCTCAAAGCCCGTGGTTGCCGCCCCGTGTTCCGTCGCCATCCGGAAGACATGTCCCGCGGAGGGGCGGAAGGTGGCAAGACCCGGTTCCCGGTGCAGCGCCCAGACAAGCCGCATTTCCTGCAGCATGTCCCGGTCGTCGTTGATCCCCGCTTGGTCGATGCCAAGGCAGACCGGCACGCCCTTCTGAAGCATGTCGTTGACCGGGGCGACGCCACTGGCCAGGCGCAATCCCGAGCTGGCATTGTGGCAGATCGTGCAGCCGCATTCCCGGACAAGATCAAGGTCTTCCGCATCGGCCCAGATGCCGTGACCAAGCGTGAGGTTGCCGGTCAGACAGCCCAGGTCCGCCAGATGCCGGATCGCCGACTTGCCATAGGTGCGGCGTGCGTATTCCGCTTGCAGCCTGGTTTCCACCAGATGCATGTGGATCTTCGAACCGGTACGTTGCGCGGTGTCGAAGATCCCGGCAAGGCAGTCATCGGAACACCAGTGCAGATTTGCGGGGGCGAGCTGCCAGGAGACCGCTTGCGGGTCCGCCTTTGCCCAAGCTCCCTTTTGCGCCTCGAACCAATCCATATACGCGTTGATCGGTGCCTTGCTGGCGGCAAGCTTCGGCCGCCAATAGGCCGCTTCGTCCTCCGGCAGTCCGGTCAGAAACGGTTCGTCGTCTTCATGGACGAGTTGGTTGCGGTCGCGGATCATGAAAGAGAAAGAGACCCGCATGCCAATGTCGCGATAGGCGCCAATGACCTTGTCCGAAAGATCCGTCCAGCTGTCCGTATCGCCGGCAAGGCCTGGATGGATGTGCTGAACCGTCGTCGTGCCCGATTCCAGCATCTCGATTGCCGAGTAGAGCGTATCGAGCCTGTGCCCGACATACCGCATGCCCCGGAATTGTGGCAGCCAGAGCTCCAGCGGACCATAGGGCACGCCAAGCTGGAAGGGCGTCAGCCCGGAATGGTGATGGCCGTTGACGAGACCCGGAAACGCGATCATGTCCGGCCCGCCTTCGACCGCAAGGTCCGGATATTGGGCCCTTAGACTGTCGAACGGCGCCACCGCCGCGATTACGCCGTCCCTGACATGAATGCCCGCTTCGGCCAGCACCTCTCCTTTCAGATCGGTGTTGATGCCGATGAGCGTGGCCCGGGTCCGGATCAAGTATTCCGATTTGGCTGCCTGTCCACTCATGACCCTTCTCCGGATGTCGACGGGGCGCCGCGTGCGGCGTTCGGAAACTCCCGCTCATACCCCGGATCGGGGACGAGCGTACGCGTCGCCTTCATCTGTGCGCTACGGAACCAGGCAGGCTTTCACTCAGATATCTCCGCCACTGGAAGCCGACTGCCGCGCATGCTTTTCACGGAAGGTCAGCACTGTAAGGGCAGCCAGTGTGACCAGCGCCCCCGACAGAAGGTAATAGCCGGCAGAGGCCACGCCGAAATTGAGCGAAAGGCCGAGGGCTACAAGAGGGGCGAAAGCGGCGCCGAAAATCCACGAAAGGTTTACGGAAAGAGCGCTCGCGGTGTAGCGGTACTGCTTCAGGAACCGGTTGGGCAGGATCGCACTCGCCTGCCCGTAGGAAAGACCGAGCAGAACGTAGCCGACAAGGACATAGGTCACGCCGCCGTCGAGCAGGTTTGTCACGATGAAGCTGAAGAGCGCGATTGCGACCGAAACGGCGGCAAGCATTTTTCTGCGCCCGAACTTGTCGGACAGGACGCCGGAGATCACCACGGACGGAATGGAGATCACACCCCCGACCAGCAACAGCAGCAGGAAGTCGGAGACCGGATGCTGGGCCTCAAGATAATCGAAGGCCAGCGGGAACACGGTGACCATGTGCAGGATAGCGTAGCTGGCAAGCGGCAGGAATGTCGCGAGAAGAACGTCCTTCCAGTGCACGGAGAGCATTTCAAAGAAGGGGCTCGACTTCAGCAGTGCCTCTTCCTTGAACATCTCGTGTGCTTCGGTGTGAATGAGCTGCAGCCGCGCGAAGAGCGACACGACGTTCACCGCCAGCACGGCGAAGAACGGCCAGCGCCAGCCCCAGCTCACGAATTCCTGCACAGTCAGGAAACCGGTCAGCACGTAGAAGATTGCGGCAGCGACACACAGGCCGATCGGCGCTCCGAGCTGCGGGATCATCGCGTACCAGCCACGCCGGTTTTCCGGCGCATTTGTCTGGAGGAGCAGCGTCAGCCCGTCCCAGGATCCACCCTGGCCGATGCCCTGCCCGATGCGCATGACGATCAGCAGCAGCGGCGCCAGAATGCCCGCCGTCTGGTAGTTTGGCAAAAGCCCGATCGCCATGGTCGATCCGCCGAGGACGAAGAGGGCAAGCGTGATCTTGCCGGATCGGCCGATGCGCGGCTCGAGCCGTTTGAACACCTGGCTGGCAAAGGGCCTGACGAGAAAGGCGAGCGGAAAGACCGCAAACGACAGCATGATGCCGGTCGCCGCATCATAGTTGGGAAAGAAAACCGCCGGAAAGACGAGCACGGACGCAAACGCGTAGACGAAGAAACCGAAATGATCGGTTACGCGCGCCATGACGACAGTGATGATGTACTCGTCGAGATCGAGGTGTTTTGCGGCGCCGTTGGCAAGGTTGCCATGCGCATTCGTGGCATCAGTCATTCGGGTTCCCTGTGTCGTTCCCGTTCGTTGCAGTCTGAAAACCGCGCAGCGAATATCCTTTGAGCTCGCGCGGTGCTTCGGAAAGAAACCGGCGAACGGCATCGCCGGAAGAACGTTCTCCTCTCATGTCAACTTCCCGCGCACCGATTGGTTTCCCTGAGACGACCTTATAGTGCAGCGCGAAGAAGCTCCTCCAGCGGAAGCTAGCACGATTTTTAGGCTTTGCGCCATGGTCTCTAGGGCTTGCTGTGAAACACACCTATAAGTATATATACTAATTTCTTGCAGCTGGAGTTATGCTGCGACGCAATATCGCCTTGTGCGCGCTGCAATATCGGGATAATAAGTCGCTCAGAAGGTGATCCCACCTCGAACTGAGGCCACCCGTCCGTTGCGCCGCACCGTTGGCGTATTCTGGCCAGGCCAGACTTTACCCGACCAGCGGTGATCCCATATGAGACTTTCCAAACTTGCGCCTCTGTTGGCGGCAGCGCCTTTTCTCAGTGGCTGCAATATGGTCGTGATGAACCCCGCCGGGGACATCGCAAGCCAGCAGGCTGAACTCATCATTTATTCGACGATCCTCATGCTGATCGTCGTCCTGCCAGTAATGGCCCTTACAGTCATTTTCGCAATCAAGTACAGATCCTCCAACAAGGACGCGGAGTACCAGCCCGACTGGCACCACTCCACGAGCCTGGAAATCGTCATCTGGACGGTTCCGATGGCCATTATCATGTGCCTCGCAGGACTGACCTGGGTCGCAACGCACCGTCTCGACCCCTATTCACCACTCGAACGGATTTCTGCCGAAAAGGAAATTCCGGCAGGTGAAGAACCATTGGTGATTCAGGTGGTCGCCATGGACTGGAAGTGGTTGTTCATCTACCCCGAACAGGGCGTCGCGGCGGTCAACGAACTTGCTGCTCCGGTCGACCGGCCGGTGAAATTCGAGATCACCTCGTCCACGGTCATGAATTCCTTCTTCGTTCCCGCACTCGCAGGCCAGATCTACGCGATGGCCGGCATGCAGACCGAACTGAATGCGGTCATGAACGAGGAAGGCGTCTATGACGGTTTCTCGTCCAATTACAGCGGCGCCGGCTTCTCGCATATGCGGTTCAAGTTCCACAGCGTCGATGAAAAAGGCTTTGAGGATTGGGTCGCCAAGGCGCAGGACAGCGAACAGCCGCTCGACCGCACGGCCTTTCTGAAGCTCGACGAACCGAGCATTGCAAACCCTGTCAGCTACTACGGCTCCGTCGATCCGGAGCTCTGGAACGCTGTCATCAATCTGTGTGTCGATTCCAACGATCTGTGTCAGAACGACATGATGATGGTCGACGCATTGGGAGGAGGAGGCCTGGAGGGCCTTCAGCTACGCGACGTTTTCGCGGGGATCTGCAGTTCAAGCAACCCGACGGGTATGCTGACCAGGATCCGCGGCAAGCGCGAAGTCAAGAAAGCGGAAGGTCAGCTTGAGCCGCTGTCGCTCGCCGCGATCAATGTTTCCGGGGTACTCAAGGACTTGGCCGGCTCCCCGAGGGCTGGTCCCGAGAGCGGCACGCAACCCGAAACCGACAGATAACGGCGCGGCGCCCGGAAATACGGGCGCGCAGCTCTCCCGAAATTTCAGTTTGAGGACATAATGGCGGCAGTTGATTATTCGCGCTGGGATCCCATCGTCGGGAAACTCGGCTGGGACATCTTCCCGTTTCACGAACCGGTGGTTCTGGTAACTTTCATCGGCGTCGTCATCGGCGGCGTGGCGGTTCTGGGCGCTCTGACCTATTTCAAGCTCTGGGGCTACCTGTGGAAGGAATGGTTCACCAGCATCGACCACAAGAAGATCGGCATCATGTATATGGTGCTGGCGCTGGTTATGCTGGTACGCGGCTTCGCCGACGCGCTATTGATGCGCGTTCAACAGGCCTGGACCGCCACTGGCGGCGCCGGGTACCTGGAGCCGCATCACTACGACCAGATCTTCACGGCCCACGGCATGATCATGATCTTCTTCGTGGCCATGCCCTTCGTGACCGGGCTGATGAACTTTGTCATGCCGCTCCAGATCGGTGCCCGTGACGTCGCCTTCCCCTTCCTGAACAATTTCAGTTTCTGGTTGACCACCTCCGGCGCCGTACTCGTGATGATGTCGCTGTTCATCGGCGAGTTTTCGACCGCGGGCTGGCTGGCCTATCCGCCGCTTTCCGGGATCCAGTTCAGTCCCAGCGTCGGCGTGGACTATTATATCTGGGCCCTGCAGATCGCAGGCATCGGCACGACGCTGTCGGGCATCAACCTGATCGTCACCATCGTCAAGATGCGCGCGCCCGGCATGGCCTACATGAAGATGCCGGTCTTCTGCTGGACGGCGCTTTGCACCAACATCCTGATCGTTGCCACCTTCCCGATTCTGACCGCCACCCTGGTGCTGCTGACGCTTGACCGCTATCTCGGCACACATTTCTTCACCAACGACCTTGGTGGCAATCCGATGATGTATGTGAACCTCATCTGGATCTGGGGTCACCCGGAGGTTTACATCCTCATCCTGCCGATCTTCGGCGTCTTCTCGGAAATCGTTTCGACTTTCAGCGGCAAGCGCCTGTTCGGCTATACCTCGATGGTCTACGCGACGGCGGTCATCACAATCCTGTCGTACATCGTCTGGCTGCACCACTTCTTCACCATGGGCGCAGGCGCCAGCGTGAATTCGTTCTTCGGCATCACCACCATGGTGATCTCGATCCCGACGGGCGCCAAGATGTTCAACTGGCTGTTCACGATCTACAAGGGCCGGATCAAGTTCGAGTTGCCCATGTACTGGACCCTCGGCTTCATGCTGACCTTCGTTATCGGCGGCATGTCGGGCGTGATGCTGGCGGTTCCGCCGGCGGACTACGTGCTGCACAACAGCCTGTTCCTCATCGCCCACTTCCACAATGTGATCATCGGTGGCGTGGTCTTCGGTGTCTTCGCCGCAATGACCTATTGGTTTCCCAAGGCCTTCGGCTTCCGCCTCGCTCCTTTCTGGGGCAAGGTCTCCTTCTGGTGCTGGCTGATCGGCTTCTATCTGGCCTTCATGCCGCTTTACGTGCTCGGCCTCATGGGTGTCACCCGGCGCCTCAGCCAGTTCGAGGGTACTGCCTATTCGGCGTACTTCGTCGTCGCCCTGATCGGTGCGCTGTTCGTGGCCGCAGGGATCGCAGCCTTCCTCATCCAGATTGCGGTCAGCATCCGCAACCGCGAGGCGTTGCGCGACACCACCGGCGATCCCTGGAACGGCCGGACGCTCGAATGGTCGACGTCTTCCCCGCCGCCCTACTACAACTTCGCCTTTACGCCGAAGGTCCATCAGATTGATGCCTGGTGGCAGATGAAACAGGCAGGGTACGAACGGCCGCTGGATAACTTCGAACCGATCCATATGCCCAGATACACCAGCACGGGGATCATCCTCTCAGGCATCATCACGGTGCTGGGTTTCGCCCTCATCTGGCACATCTGGTGGCTGGCGGCGATGACCTTCGTGGTCGCGATCGCCTACGGCATCGATCATACCTTCAATTATGACCGTGAATACTACGTCCAGCCGGACGAAGTTGCCGGGATCGAAGGCGAACGGACCAGACTGCTTGCCGCGGAGGTGGCCCCGAAATGAGTACCGAAACCGCAATGGGGCAGCCGGAATTCTACGTCCGGCAGTCCGCACACGACGACGAAGGCGAACACCACCACGAAACCGGCACGATGCTGGGTTTCTGGATCTACCTGATGAGCGACTGCCTGATTTTCGGCACGCTCTTTGCCACCTACGCCGTGCTCGGCCGCAACTTCGCGGCCGGCCCGTCGCCGGCAGACCTGTTCGAACTGGACATGATCCTGCTGTCGACCTTCATGCTCCTGTTTTCGTCGATCACCTACGGCTTTTCCGTACTGCGCATGGACAAGGGAGATCTGAAGGGCACGCAGATCTGGCTTGTTGTCACCGGCCTTTTCGGCCTGGCGTTCCTTGGTCTTGAAATCCACGAGTTCAGCCACCTCTGGCACATCGGTGCCACGCCTATGGCCAGCGCGTTCCTGTCGTCCTTCTACACGCTGGTTGGCACGCACGGGCTCCATGTCACCGCCGGGTGCATCTGGCTGGTCGTGCTGCTGGTTCAGCTCAAGATGCGCGGGCTGACACCTGAAAACAAGCGCAGGATGATGTGCCTTTCCATGTTCTGGCACTTCCTGGACCTGATCTGGATCGGCGTCTTTTCCTTTGTCTACCTGGCTGGAGTTCTCGTATGAGCGCGTCTTCAAACACCTCCTCCGGTAACAGCCAGGACCACGGCAGCGCGCATGGTGGTCACGGCTCCTTCCGGAGCTACATGATCGGTTTCGGTCTCTCTGTCGTTCTGACGATCATCCCCTTCTGGCTGACCATGACCGACGTTCTGGACAGCCGCCTTCTGGCCGTTGCGATCGTGTTCATTCTCGGCGCCGGTCAGATGATCGTGCACATCTATTTCTTCCTGCACATGAATTCGCGTGCCGAGGAAGGATGGCTGGCAATGTCGCTGAGTTTCACGGTGTTGCTTGTGGTCATCGTGCTGTCGGGATCGATCTGGGTCATGTTCCATCTCGACGAAAACATGATGCCGTCCCATGATCAGATCGAACGGGTGAAATCACTTCCCTGACGGAGACCGGGACCTTCGAAACAGATGACGGACTGGCGAAAACGCGGCGTCTTGAACTGGGTTCTGGTTGGCGTTTCCGCGCTGATCGTCGTCTGTCTCGTGCTGCTCGGCAACTGGCAGCTTCGGCGCCTGGAATGGAAGACGGAACTGATCCACGCTGTGGAGACACGCGCGTACGGCGAGGCAGTTCCGGCACCCGGCAGGTCCGACTGGCCTGACGTCACGGCGCAAAGCCATGCCTACCTGCGCGTCAGCGCCGAAGGACGGCTTCTCGGGGGCAAAACCGTCTTCGTCAAGGCGCTCACCGAACTTGGCGCCGGTTTCTGGATGCTGCAGCCGCTTGAGCGCCCCGACGGCGAGATCATCTGGATCAACAGGGGCTTCGTGCCTTCCGAATACAGAAGCAGCCCGGAGCGGGACGATGGCACCGATCGCGAGGGGGTGACTGTCACGGGTCTGCTGCGGATCACCGAACCGGGCGGGACCCTCCTGGAAAAGAACGCCCCTGACGAAAACCGCTGGTATTCCCGCGACACGGAAGCCTTCTCTAGCAAAACAGGCCTCAGCGACACGGCCCCCTATTTCATCGACGCCGACCATACCGGTGCCCCGGAAGCGTTGCCCAGGGGTGGTCTGACCATCATCAACTTCCGCAATCACCACCTGCAATACGCGCTCACCTGGTACACCATGGCGCTGCTGCTGATCGGCGGTGTCGGCTATGTGGTTTGGCTGTCGCGGCGACCGCCGACGTCAGATGAGGACTGATCCGTCACCTGGCTGCCTCAGCCGGCGCGTGACATGAACCTCGTGGGCTTCAGGACGTTTGAGATGCCTTCAATCAGGGTCTTGTCCGAACTCAGTCATCGCAAATGAGATGAAGCTGCGCATTCGCGGCGTCATGCGCTGATCTCGATAGTAAAGCAGTGACATGGGCCGTTCGCCCAGTCGCCAGTCGGGCAGAAGCTGGACAAGCTGACCGTCATCGACGTCGGCTGCGAGAAGGATGACCGGCTGCATGACAATCCCCAGGCCTGCGCGGGCCGCCATGCGAACCGCCTGACCGCTGTTGACGGTAAGATGGCGCAACGGTGCGACCTCCACGACATCATCACCCCTGGAAAAGCGCCACGATGATCTTGCTGCCGGTGTGAAGCCGATTGTTTCGTGGCTTGAAAGATCATCAGGATGTTCAGGCTTGCCATTGCGCGCCAGATAATCCGGCGCAGCGCAAATCATCATCCGGTAGGGGGCAAGAGGCCGTGCAATCAGGCGGCTGTCAGGAGGCGTGCCAATACGGAAGGCAATGTCGAAGCCCTCCTCGACGAGATCAACGTTGCGGTCCGTCAGGACCACGTCCAGCTCGACTTCGGAAGCTATCTCGCGATAGTCCCTCAATGCGGGCACCAGTCTTTCCGCGCCGAAGGTTGTCGGTGCCGTGATCCGCAGCTTGCCACGCGGCGCCGTTTGTAACGTCTCGGCTTCGAGCTCGGCCAGGGCAACTCGTTCCAGAATGTCCCGGCATTGGTCGAAATAGGTCGCCCCGAAATCGGTCAGGCTTTGACGGCGCGTGGTGCGATTCAGCAACCGGGTGCCCAACCGCGCTTCCAGCGCGGCGACGTGCTGCCCGACCATTGCCGGGGACAGGCCAAGCTGTTCGGCCGCTGCGCTCATCGAACCTGCCTGCACGGCCGTGACAAACGCTTTCATGGATCGGAACACGTCCATTCGATAGTCATACTTTCATATCATTCAAATTATTCAGCAATTATCACATATCAATCGATCAATTACCATCTGCTTCGATATCAATTGCTCGCGGAGAGGCACATGGCACAGACACGGTTCAAGGGAAAAACAGTCATCATCACGGGCGCGGGAACGGGCATGGGGCGTGCTGCGGCCCTCCGCCTCGCAATAGAAGGCGCGCAACTCGCTCTGCTCGGGCGCCGGCCGGAACCGCTTGAACAGTTGGCATCCGAGATCACGGCGGCGGGCGGTCGGGCGCTGGCGCTCGCCTGTGATATTTCGCTGGAGGACAAAGTTTCCACGGCCGTCCAGAACACGCTTGATCACTTCGGCCGCGTGGATGGCCTCTTTGCCAATGCGGGCGTTCTCGGCACGTTCAAACCGCTCGGCGCAACGGAAGCCTCCGACTTCGCCCCGTTGATCGCGACAAACCTTCGCGGCACGTTCCTGACCATCAAGCACTGCCTGCCGGTTCTGGAGGGCGGGGCCATTCTCATCAACGCGTCGTGGACCGCGAGCGCCGTAATGCCTGGCGCAGGTGCCTATGCCGCCACGAAGGGCGCTTTGCTCGCGATGATGCGGACGCTGGCAGTCGAGCAAGGCCCCCGCGCCATCCGGGTTAACGCGATCAGCCCCGGCATCATCCTGACGCCGATGGCTGATGATGTACTCGCCCCCGATCTGGCGGACCGCCTCGCTTCACAAGCCGCCCTGAAGCGCAACGGAACGCCTGAAGACGTGGCGGGTACTGTCGCCTGGCTACTTTCGGATGACTCGGCCTTCGTGACCGGCCAGGAGATTACCGTGGACGGTGGATATACGATCGGGGGCGTCAGGCTGTGAGCGCGATCGTATCCGCGTCAGGTGATGAAATCCGGAAAAAGCAGTGCCGATCGCTCAAGTGCGAGCGCGGCCTTTCGGAACTTGATCAATAGCGATCGGCGGGTCGGGCGCGCGGCAAGGACGAGGACTGACCTTCCGACCGCGCCCGACCAGCCGCGCTTGCGCGGGATCACACCACTAGCGACCCTCGCCTGTGTGCCTCGAGCGTCAGAGCCGCCATACGATAGAAACCGTGGGCCATCTTGGAATAGGGTGTGAGCAGGAAGAAGGTCAGTACCGTCCCGAGATGAAGCGGCAGCAGCAGAGCCACTGCCCCCGTGCCCGAAGCGGCATAGAGCGCAATGCCGGTCGCCGATACGGCGAAAAGCAGCACCACGAATGCCATTTCGCCACCCCATGCGGACGCCGCGCCGAGGTTGCGGTCGGCTTTCAGCTTGAGCGCCGCCATATAGCCGGTTCCCAGGCACAGCAGGAGCCCGCCGCTCAGGCCGAGCAGTTTGGGCAGGCTGAAGAAGCTATACGGCGCTTCCATGCCAAACAGGTAATGCATCACCGTTGCCGTCGAGGTTGCTGCGAAGCACAGAAGAAAGCCATAGAGCACAGCCTGGTGGGCGTGACGGCGGGCGTTGGAGAACCGGTCGGTATCTTCGAAGTTACAGCCGTCTCCGTGCCCGCCCGCAAGATTGCGCATCTTGCCGGCGGAGACGATTGCCGCCCAAAGGTCTGCGGGCGACACGTGCCCGCCGCCCACTGTGCGCCAGTAATTGCGAAGCGAGACAGCCAGGACCGCAAGCGGCAGCACGAAGGCCGGCAGGAAGATCGCCACCATCAGGCCATGCGACATATAGGCATAGAACCCCTCCCCGCTCGTCGGACGAAGAGCCTGTGCCAGCACGAACAGCAGGGCGAACGCCACCGTCATGAGTGCAGCCATGGCGACGCCGGACCGGTCGAACAGCCGTGCGAAGCCTTTGGGCCAGGCATGCAGTTTCCAGCTCTCCTGGCGCACTTCGGCAAGCGCGCCGGGCAGATTGAGGTCGAATTCATGCGGCGCCGTATATTGACAGGCGTAGTAGCAGCCACGGCAATTATGACAGAGGTTCGCCAGTTGGGTGATATCTCCGTCGGAGAAGGTCCTGAGGCTGTGCAGGGCCGGAAAGACGGAGCAGTATCCCTCGCAATACCGGCACGCGTTGCAGATTTCGGCCTGGCGACGTGCCTCGCCGATGAAATCAGGCTGCATTTGCATAGGTGGAAGCCTCCCTGCCTGCGATCCGTCCGAAGACAGTGCCAATCGTCATGCCGAAACCGGCCAGATAGCCTTGTCCAAGAATGGATCCGGCCATTGTTTCACCCGCAGCCCAGAGGTTTTCGACGGGCCGGGCGTTCATGGAACACTGGGCATGATCGTCGACCTTCAGGCCCAGATAGGTGAAGGTGACGCCGGTGCGCAGGCTGTAGCCGTAAAATGGCGGCTCCGTTATCGGGCGAGCCCAGTTCGTCTTGGCCGGCGTGAGGTCGCTGGTGGAGACCCCGTCCAGTTCAGTCGGATGGAAATTCGACGTATCTCCGCAGGCGGCGTTGAAGCCGTCGACGGTTTCGCGCAGCCGTTCGGGCGGAAGCCCCATCTTGATCGCCAGATCTTCGATTGTCGGCGCCTCGATGGGGGGGAACACTGACGGCATGAACAGTTCCAGAGATTTGGCGTCGATGATTACATAGCCGACCTGATCGGGTTGGGCGGCGACGAGCCGGCCCCAGATGGCGTAGCGCTTTGGCCAGACATCCTCGCCCTCGTCGTAGAACCGTTCAGCATTCTTGTTGACCACGATGGAGAACGGCACGCAGTCGAGACGGGTGACGATGCCGCCGTCATATTTCGGCGCGCGCCCGTCAATGGCCACCGCATGACACTGGGTCGGATCGCCAACCTGTTCGATGCCCTGGTTCAGAAGATCGGCCAGAACGATGCCGCGATTATAGGGCGTGCCGCGGATCAGAAAGTTTTTCGCGGCCGGCCCCCAGGCCCGGGCCAGCCAGTCCGTATCGGCCTGAAAGCCGCCGGACGCGACGACGACTGCCTTGGGTGCGATCCGATACGACCGATCGCCTTTCTTGTAGTCGAGCCAGACGACCTTGCCGTCGTCCAGTTCAAGATGGCTGACGGCGGCTTCGTACTCCACCTCGACACCCAGTTTTCCGGCGGTTCGATAGTAGGCGTTCACCAGGCTCTTGCCGCCGCCGAGAAAGAACGCGTTCGTCCTTGCAAGAGAAAGCGTTCCTGAAAGGGAGGGCTGGAAGCGGACACCGCGCTCCTCCATCCAGGGCAGGCATTCCTCCGAAGTCCGGATTGCCAGCCGGGCAAGCTTCTCGTCGGTCTTGCCACCCGTCACCTTCATCAGATCGGCGAAATATTCGTCTTCGCTATAGCTTTCGACCAAAGGCCCGAGTGGCCCCTGGTGCATGCAGCGAAAATTGCGGGTGTGCCGGGAGTTGCCGCCACGATAGGCCTTGGGTGCCGTTTCCAGGATCAGGACACTGGCGCCAGCTTCTGCCGCCGTCATGGCGGCGCACAGTGCTGCATTCCCACCTCCGACGACGACGATGTCGACTTGCTTGGTCATAGAAGGTCTCCGTCGTATGACTTCCGGGCACGCAATGACCGGACTCTCACCCGTTGAGCCATTTCGATATGCGCTCGCATCGCCGCTTCGGCGAGTTTCCCGTCGCGGATGCGCAACGCTTCCAGAATGCCGAAATGCTCTTCGACAGCCTTCTCCGCGCGATCGGGTTCGGTCAGGGTCGTGGGTCCAAGGATCATCAGCGATTTCTGCAGGCTGTTCATCGACCAGCTCAGAAAGCGGTTCTTGGCAGCGTCCAGAAGGGCGGCGTGGAACTGGCGGTTCAGAACGAAGGCTTCCGGATCGCTACCCAGCCGCTCCAGTTCGCGGTTCATGTCGAACAACTCGTCGATTTCTATTTCCGAAGCAGCGCGTGCGGCAAGGCGCGCCGCCGTGCCCTCAAGGACCGCACGCATCTCGTAGAGCTCCATCACCTCGGCATAGTCGAGGCTGCGTATCGTCGCGCCCAGGCGCGGCACATGCGCGACAATTCCATCGGTTTCCAGCAGGCGGATCGCCTCCCGAACCGGCGTGCGGCTCACCCCGAGCCGCTCGGCGATTTCGGTTTCCCGCAATCTGTCGCCGGGGTTGAGACGGCCGTCTCGGACCTCATCCAGAAGCTGCCTGTAGACGGCATTTCCCTGCGATGAATCGGGTGCTGCTGCTGCTTCGTCATTCATGGCTAGACTTGCCTTCGTGATTCTTGTATCCAGTTGGATACATATGGACACAGCTTGAGTCAATCCACCTTTATGCGTTTCGATTTCACGAACCCTCTTGCGCGCCGCGCTGTTACCTTCGCTCTCGCTTCGATTGGGGTGGGTGTCTTCTGGGGGCTCCGTCTGCCGTTGCCGTTCCTGTTCGGTCCGATGCTGATGTGCCTCTGCGCGGCGCTGGTCGGGGTGCCGTTGAAGGGCTTTGGCCAGGTCTCGGTCGGGGCACGCACGATCCTCGGCGTGGCGGTCGGTGCTTCGATCACGCCGCAGCTGTTCACAGAGCTGCCGCGTCTGGCGGCATCCCTCGCCATCATCCCCGTTTATATTGCGCTGATCGGATGTCTGGGCGTTCCGTTTTTCCGGAAAATATGGGGGTTCGACGCACCGACCGCCTATTATGCGGCGATGCCCGGCGGCCTTCAGGACATGGTGATCTTCGGCACGGAGGCCGGCGGCAATCCGCGTGCCCTGTCCCTGATCCATGCCACGCGGGTCTTGCTTGTGGTGACGCTTGCGCCCTTCATCCTGACGCATTTTTTCGGCGCTGCCCTCACCAACCCCATCGGAGCCCCTATCAGGGACGTGCCATTCCACGAACTCGGCCTGATGGTGGCAGCTGCCCTTGTCGGCTGGAAAGGCGGAGAAAAGCTCGGCCTCTTTGGTGCTTCGATCCTTGGCCCGATGATTGTGACGGCCGCGCTTTCACTGGCCGGCCTGATCCACATTCGTCCGCCGGCTGAAGCCATCCTGGCGGCTCAATTCTTCATTGGCTGCGGCATAGGTGTGCATTTTACCGGGATCACCTGGTCGGAACTGAGCCGGATCGTGATCGCCGCCGTCGCCTATGTGTTCCTGCTGGCTGCACTTGCGGCGCTGGTTGCCCTGGTCGTCACGACCCTGGAACTCGGCCGGTCAACGGAGGCATTTCTCGCCTTCTCGCCCGGGGGGCAGGCCGAAATGACAGTGCTGGCAATCGTCACAGGAGCCGATCTCGGCTACGTCGTCACGCACCATCTGACCCGCATCGTGCTGGTGATCGTCGGTGCGCCGCTGGCCGCTTCGCTCATAGGCCGGAAGAACGTCGGGACCACACCTCCGGATTGACCATATTGATCGGCGCACCGGCGGCATAGGCGAGGATCTGTTCGTAAATCTCGCGGAACTGGGTCTCGATTTCCTGCTCGGTGACAAAACCGATATGAGGCGTCGCGATAAGCCTTGGATGTGATAGCAGCGGATCGTTCCGGTCTGACAGAGGCTCGTTATCAAACACATCCACTGCGGCACGCCCTGGTCTTCCCGCATCAAGGGCGGACTTCAGCACACCCGGCGCGATCAATCCCGCCCGCGCGGTATTGACCAGGATAGCGCTCGGTTTCATCACCCTCAGATCGTCGGCGGTGACGACGCCTCGCGTTTCGGCTGTCAGGCGGAGATGAAGCGAGACGACATCGCTCTCGGCAAAGAACGCCGCGCGACTGGCTGCAACCGTCTCGCCATCGCCACGCGCCCTCTCCCGCCCATCCGGAGAAGCCCACCAGTCAACTGTCATGCCGAAAGCGCGGGCATATTGGGCGACGAGCCGGGCAATCCGCCCATAGCCATAAAGGCCGATCGTCAGTCCCTTCGCCGTCCGTCCGACGCCGCTTTGCCAGAGACCCGCCTTGGCTGACGCCATTTGTCCGGGCAGGTCGCGAAGCGCGGCAAGCATGAGGGTGAACGTCAGTTCGGCCGCCGCGACATTGGGCGCGTCGCCGCCCTTGCCGGAACACACAAGCACATCGTGATCGCTACAGGCGGGAACGTCTATATGCGGCCAGGTGCTGCGCTGCGCTATCAGCCGCAATGCGGGCAGGCGCTCGAGCAGACTGCGGGTGATCGTCGTGCGTTCGCGAAACAGCACCAGCGCTTCGGCGTCTGCCAGCCGTTGGGCCAGAACCGCCTCGTCGCTCGCGTGATCGGTCCAGACCGTCACCTCGTGGTCGTCCAGCATGCTGAAACTCGGCAGGCCGGACAAGGTCTTGAACCAGTCGTCGAGGATATGGATACGCATCGCTCTCTCTATGTCCATTCCGGTCCGGCTCAGGCCGGACTACAGATGTCAGTGGGACAGCAGGATCGGAATGGAAATCTCGCGCAGTATCTGAGCGGTATGTCCACCAAGAAAATCCTCACGGAACTTGGAATGCTCATAAGCGCCCATGACCAGCAACGAGGGATCATGCCTTTTGCAGTAGGAAACGATGCAATCCACCAGCGGATGGCCGGCCGGCCAGGCCTCATGGACTGTCTCGATATCGTGCAGTTTCAGATGTGCCATCAGATCATCGAGCGATCCCACTGGCGGACCGATGGTGAGCACGCTCACCTTACCCTGTTGCTCAAGCAGGCGCAGACTGTCCGACATTGCCCGCGCGGCCGCGCGGCTGCCATCCCAGGCAAGCGCGGCATGGGAATGGCGGGCTTCCACATCATAGCCTTCAGGCACGACGATCACCGGACGCCCCGCCAGAAGTGTGATCCGGTCGGGATGCAGGACGATGTGCTCGTCATCACCGCGCATCGGCCTCCCGACGATCAGGATGTCGAAGCTGCGCGCCGTGTCGGACAGAACGACGTCAACTCTTCCACTCTGCGTCCTGAGTACCAGATTGTCTCCAAGACCCAGGGTCGGTCGCAATCGCTCGAATTGTTCCACGATTTCCGACACGATGCCCTGTTGGGCATTGGCAAGCAGATTGCGGGCCTCGCGTGGAATCCAGCGTGAGGTCGTATCGAAAGTGTCGTGGGTCGAGTGAACCAGAAGCGCCGTTACCTGCGCCCCGCGTTGCTTGGCCAGCGAGGCTGCATAGCGAAGCGCAGCCTCGGAGGCTTCGGTTCCGTTGAATGCCACCAGCAAATTCAAGAGTGCCATGATCAGCGTCCTTTCCAGACCGAACTTGGAACATAGATCTTGCCGTCGGCCAGTTTGCGCGCGGTGCGCAGGAGGCCGGCGGAAATGAGGCTGAAACCGTCGGCATCGTCAAATTCGACCAGCACCTCGATCCGGCCGGAAGGATGTTCCAGCGTCACGTTGACCGGGCTTTGTCCGGAACGCTCGAGCAGACCATCGGCAACCGTGCCCGGCGTCAGCGCACACGAGGCGAGGCATTGAGACCCGGTGACCGCCATGCTCGGATGGGTATTCCAAGGCATGAAGTAACGCGTTGCGATCGTGCCACCCTCCCGGGCCGGCGCCAGCAGACCAAATTTCGGGGCGACGGATTTCGTCACATCGCCCATGCCCATGCGTGTGCCGGCCTCGATGCGGATCTTCTCCATGCGGGCGAAGAAATCCTTGTTCGCATCGAGTTCCGCAGCTGATTCATGGCCAGTCAGGCCGAAATCGGACGCGCGGGCGATGACGATCGGCATGGCGACGTCCATACAGGTGACCTCGATACCGTCGATTTCGTCACGCAGGTTTCCCGTTGGCAGGAAAGAGCCGGTCGACGAGCCGACCACCTCCATGAAGTTCAGGGCGATCGGCGCGGCCGTTCCCGGAACGCCCGCAATCGCGGCGTCGCCTTCATAGGTCAGCTTGCCACCCGGCGTCTGGACGCGCGCGAGCACCTTCGCGCCGGTGTTCACCGCCCGGATGCGGATTTCCGTCTCGTCGCCGGTGGGAGAAATCAGGCCCATCTCGATTGCGGCCGGACCAACTCCAGAAAGTATGTTGCCGCAGGTAGGCTTGAAATCGACCAGCCGGTCCTCGACCGAAACCTGCGCAAAAAAGTAGTCGACGTCGGCCCAGTCGTCCTCTGAGGCAGAGAGCATTGCGACCTTTGTGGTCACCGCAGTGCCGCCACCGATACCGTCGATGTTGAGCGGATGGCCGGAGCCCACGGCCGCGACCAGCACCGCCGCCAGGGTGTCGCGATCTTCGGGAAGATCTTCGCGTCGAAAATAGGGGCCGCGCGAAGTGCCGCCACGCATGAAAATGAAAGGAATGGCTGTCTGTGACATCTTCTATCTCCGATCACTTGAGTGGCCATGGCAGATCAACGGCGCTCTGTAGCAGCCCCGGGGGGAAGTCACGATTGAGCGCTCCCGCCATCGTGCACATCAGCGCCACGCCGCAAGCCGTCAGGAGCAGGACCTTGGGCCAACCCGCCCCTGCGCGAACCCGCAGAAACGCGATCAGGAAAGCCGTCAGCGCCAGAATGAAGCCCACGACCCATGACGCCGCTATCAGGAACCCGAACCATGCAAGCGTCGGCCACAGGCCGTAGGGCGCATCGGCGTCTTCGCCGGCGCGTTCCTTGTCGGCAAAGATCGGATCCGTCTCCGGCCGGAGCATCATCTGCGCCAGCAGGATGATGCAGCATCCGAGCGTGATGGTGCAGATCACCAGCGGAACGATCTTGTCGGTCATGTTGTAGTCGGGAATCATTTGCGCGTTGACCAGGGACGCCACCACGTAGGCGGCAATCACCAGAAGGAAAACAAGAGGCGCACGCTTGGAACCGGCCTGCACATTGCCTTCAGCCATGATGCTCTTGGCCTGACGGATCCCCAGAACGACCGATACGAGCGTGACGATAATCAACACGATCACGATCGGCGAGAACAGATACGTCATTCCTTCTTCGAAGCTGTTGCGGAAGCGGAAGGAGGCGATCTGGAAAGCCTGGTTGGAGAATTTCTCCACCGGGTTGGACAGCACGAAGCCGATCAGGAATGCAGGACGCGACCAGTCGAAACGACGCAGGAAGATGCCGATCAGGCCGATGCCCAAAAGCGCCAGCAGATCCTCGAAGTTCTGTCCCGACTGAAAGGCCGCAAAGCTGATCAGCATGAAGAGGAAAGGCGCAAGATAGGTAAAGCGGATGGTGGTCAGCTTGGCGATGCCGCCGGATGCGGCGATGCACAGCAGCGTACCGACAACATTGGCAAGCGCGAGCAGCCAGACGATGGAATAGGTGATGTCGAGATTGTCGCGCAGCATCGACGGGCCGACCTCGATGTCTCCGCTTCCCAGAAGCGCGATGGCGCCGATGAAGATCGCCATCGATCCGGATCCGGGTATTCCGAAGAGCAGCGTGGGAACCAGCCCACCGCCTTCCTTGGCGTTGTTGGAGCTTTCCGGCCCGATAACGCCGCGGATCTCGCCCTTGCCGAAATTCGACTTGTCCTTTGTGGTCTGCACCGCATGGCCATAGGCAATCCAGTCCACGACAGACCCGCCAAGACCCGGGATAACACCAACCATGACGCCGATGATGGAACACCGCACCGACAGCCATTTGTTGGCCACCCAATCGCGAACGCCTTCGGCCCACCCCGCGCCAAGATTGGCATCCTTTGCGATCGATCTGTCCTGGCGCAGCAACGAGACGATCTCGGGTACCGCGAATATGCCGAGACCGACAATCACCAGCGACAGTCCGTCAACGAGATAGGGAATGTCATAAGTCGCCATGCGAAGACTGCCACCGGCATCGGCCTCGCCGATTGTACCGATGAGCATGCCGAGACCAGCCGCAGCCAGCCCCTTGAGGGCAACCCGCCCCGCCAGAACCGCAACCATCGACAGGCCGAGAATGGTAATCATCAGCATTTCGGGAAGCCCGAAGGCCAGGACGATGGGACGCGCAAACAAGATGAATATCGTCAGGAAAAGCGCCCCGACCAGCCCGCCGAACAGCGACGACGTGAAAGCGGCTGAAAGGGCGCGGGCGGCTTGACCTTTTCGAGCAAGCGGAAAGCCATCCAGAACAGTTGCCTGGCTCGCGGAGGATCCCGGAATCCCCATCAACACCGAGGCAAACGTGTCGGATGTCGGCACCACCGCCACCATGCCGATCATCAATGCAAGGCCGTATAGCGGCTCCATTCCGAACATGAACGGCAACAGAAGCGAAAGGCCGGCGATCCCGCCAAGCCCGGGAAAGATGCCGACAGCCAGGCCCATGACCACGCCAAGCACCAGATATCCGAGAACTTCCGGTTGAAGGATCATGTGCCAGGCATCAGACAATGCCGGCAATGCGCTCGCAAACATTTCCATTGGAGAAGCCTCTTTGGATTTCGGTTGGGTCCCGACATCTGCCTGCAGCCACAGGGCGCGTAAAGTATCGGGCAGGCGTTGCCAGTTGCAAAGGGGTATGAAAGTTGAGAGACAATCGGGGCCAGACGGACCAGCCAGCATCCCTGTTCACCATGACGGATCGCATCGCAGTCACGGTCCGTGCCATAAGTCCGGGCTTGCCTGTGCTTTCCCTGGAAAGCACAGGTCCCGAAAGCGGCACCGCTCAACCATCAAGGTCGGCCCACCCTGAAGGATGAGCCGACCTTACGGTGAGGAACTATTTCAGGGAAACCCCGTAGGCCTCCTGAAGCCAGTTCTTGACATAGTCCTTCGCCTGCGGCGAGACCGTGGTTCCTGCCGCGGTCGCTTTCTTGGCGTTCGGGCCGACGAAGATGTCATATTTGCCGATTGCCTTCGCCGAGATCGTGGGGAAGTCGTCGCGCTTGCGCACGGCGTCGAATGCATCGGCGTACGTCTGAGCTACATCATCGGGCGTCCCTGCCGGCAGGAAGGCAATCTTCTGCACGGGAAAGCCGGAAACAAAGAAGGCCTTCCAGGCATCCCAGGCGTCGCCGCTGGTCTCGCAACCGTCGGTCGCTTCACAGACTTCCTTGAAGGTCGGAATGTCGGGGAAGGTCGGGTCACGGACGATATTGCCATTGTCGTCGATCGCACCCCAGGTCATCATCGGTACGGCCTTGCCCTGGGCCACCAGGTCGGCCGACGCGCCGAGATAGCTTGAGGACGTTTGATAGTCGATTGTGGCTTCGCCGCGCTCGAACATCAGTCGGCCGTCACCGCGTCCCTTGATCCCGAACACGGGCTCAACATTCATCCCCAGCATCTTCCATGCCAGAAGCGGCACGAGATCAAGCCGGGTCGCGCCCTGCGAACCGTAGATAAAGTTGATATCCTGCAGCGCATTGGCGGAGCCATCGAATTTCGCGCCGTCTTCCGGGTTGAGATAAGCCACACCGCCGGTGCCGGATGCCATCACCGGTACCCAGTCGGAATATTCGTAGCGTACCCGCGGATCATCGAGCAGATAGGGAAACTGGGTAGAACCGGATGTTCCGAAGAGGAGCGTACCGTCGTCGTACTTCTGCTCCTGAAACCAGTTCGCGCCCTTGGTCGAGCCCGCGCCGGGCATGAACTTGACGACGACTGTAGGATTGCCCGGCAACGCCTCGGAAAGCAGCGGAGCAAAGAAGTTCGCCCATTTCGCGGAACCACCGGTTTCGGAGAACGGGATCACCCATTCAATCGTCTTCCCGCTGAAATCCACTTCTGCGGCTGCAGGCGTCGCCAGCAGAGCCGCCACGGCTACTGAAGTCACAAATTGTTTGATAGTGGTCATTGGTTCCTCCCTAAGACCTTTTCTGTCGCAGGTGCGACCTACGCTCATTCAATAATGTAAATGAGGCACAGGCCTCTCCTCCAACCGGAGCACGTTGCCAAGCCAACCTTGCAAAAACCTTGCGCCTCGTGACAAATACGTCGTCATGCGAATCGCGATCGTGGAAGACAACCAGTCTCTGGCTAACGGGATTGCCTACCGTCTGCGAAGCCGGGGGCATTCGGTCGACCTGCTGCATGATGGCGAGGAAGCCTACGCGTTTCTGATGCAGGAAGGGGCCGATCTGATCGTCCTCGACATCGATCTGCCTTCAATGGGTGGTCTTGAGATATTGCGTGCCCTGCGGCGGCGCGAAGACGGGACGCCCGTCATCTTGCTGACCGCGCATGGCGAAACCAAGGAACGGGTGGCGGGGCTCGACGCCGGGGCTGACGACTATCTGACAAAACCCTTTGATATGGATGAGCTCGAGGCGCGTATACGAGCCGTTGCGCGTCGCCGAAACCTTGCCTTCCCGGAGCTGGAGCCACTGGGCCGGCTGGTCTTCGACCGGACCAGCCGTCAGTTGTCCTGCGAGACCGAAGTGCTGAACATACCACGCAAGGAAATCGCGATACTGGAATGCCTGCTGGAGCGGCGGGGACGGCTCGTGTCAAAATCCCATCTGCTTGCGCACGTCTACGGCACAGGCGCAGATATTGCTGAAAGCGCGATCGAACCGCATATCTCCAGGCTTCGCCGCAGGATCGAGGCGTATGGCATCCATATCAAAACAGCCCGCGGACTGGGATACATGCTCGAAATCGACACGGCATGAAGAAATCCCTCTCGCTGCGTTTGCGGGTGTTCCTGCTTATTCTGGTTCCGCTTCTGTGCGTTTCCTGCCTTCTTGGTCTCTGGCGGTTCGAAGCAGCCAAGAGAACCGCCGAAGAGCTCTTTGACCGCACCCTTCTCGCCGCCGGTCTGGCAATTGCCCGAGACGTCGCGATTTCAGAGGGCGATGCCATATCGCAACGCTCCCGCAGCATCATCTCCGATGCCGGTGGGGGCGAAATATTCTATCACGTCACCGGTCCGGGCGGCATCTACGTCACCGGCTATGCCTACCCGCCTGTCTCGGTGTCGAGGGCGACCAGCGATGATCCGAGCTATTACATGGCCAGTTATCGGGGCGAACAGGTGCGAGTCTTGCGGATGTCGGAGACAACGACCATCGGCAACCTGAGTGGCGAGACGGTTGTGACGATCTGGCAAAGGGTAAGCGATCGCCGTGCCTTTGCGGTCACTTTGGCCCTGCGCGCGGCGGCGCTTATCTCCGCGCTTATGGTCGCCTTGGCAGTTGTGGTCTGGTTCGGTGTTCAAATAGGCCTCAAGCCGCTCAGAGGGCTCCAGGAGGCGATTGCATTGCGGTCGCCCGAGGATTTGCGTCGCATCCGCCGACCTGTGCCCGAAGAAGTCTCCGGCATCGTCGCCACCTTGAACAGGCTGCTCGGCCAGGTCGAGCAGAGTATCGTGATGCATCAGGCTTTCATCTCTGACGCGGCACACCAGCTTCGCAATCCGGCATCTGCTCTCTTGTCCCTGGCAGAAGCGCTGCGCGAAGCTAAGACGGAGCAGGATCGCGTTCAGCTTCAATCCGAGCTTGTCACGGCTGCGCGAAAGTCGGCACGCCTTGCCGAACAGCTTCTGTCCCTTGAACGATTGCGCTATGACGGGCCGGCCAAACTGATCCCGCTCGACCTCAACGACGTCGTGAAAGAAGCGTGCGAGGCGGTGGCTCCGGAAATCCTGTCCCGGGATCTGGATTTCAGTTTCGATGCGGCGCAGGGGGCGCTTGTTATCGAAGCTGACGAAACCCTCTTGAGCGAAGCCGTTAAAAATCTCATCGACAATGCGCTTCAGCATGGTGGCCCCCCCCTCAGTGAGATCGCCGTTCAAACCGAACGGGCCGGGTCAAATGCTGTGCTCAAGGTGATGGACGATGGAAGAGGGCTGCCCCCGGAACTGGCGGATGTCGCCTTCAGGCGATTTGGCCAGATCGAACCTGGTTCCGGCAGCGGCCTCGGGCTTGCCATCGTTCAGGATGTCGTTCTGCGGCATGGCGGGACGATTGAGATCATGCCGAGTTCCCGGGGCACCGAAATCAAGATCACCCTGCCGATCCGCGAGGCGTAAGTTTAATCCGGGCGTGTTGCAGATTTTCCTGGGTAACTGCCCGCTGACGATGGCTGAAGAAAGTCCCGCGACGAAAGTTGCGGGGCATGTTGTTGGTTCTCAAATCCGGTCCTTTACGGCGCATCCCTCTCATGCTCGGCTTCCAGTCGTCCCGACATCTCCAGCGCGCCGCTTTTTCGTATTGAATTTCAATGGAGGACTTTGAGAACATTGTTTCGTATTAGAATTGAGCAATTCACGAACGAACCATGTCGGCAATAAATGTGATGAGTGACGACTTACCTGCTGTAGAACTCGGTTCAGTCCTGCCGGAAATCGCGGTTTATTTCATGGACGGTCATGGAAGTGCTCGCAAAGGCGAATTGGACGAACTCTCGACCACGTCTTCCCGTAGCGCGGATCTCGGCTTCACGTGGGTGCATATGCACCGCGAAAATTCGGCCGCGCAAGAATGGCTCCAAAAGTGCGATCTCGACAGTTTCGTAATAGAGGCATTGTCGGCTGAGGAGACCCGCCCAAGATGCACAGTCCACGGAAACAGTGCCATTCTCATTTTGAGAGGCGTCAACCTTAATCCGGGCGCCGAACCCGAAGACATGATCTCCACTCGACTTTGGATCGAAGAAAAGCGGGTGATCGGTGTATGGATCAGACCGCTAAAGGCAATAAGTGATCTTTTCGACGCAATCGAAGCAAACAGAGCCCCTGTCTCGCCTGGAGACCTGGTGGCAAAGCTTGCCCTTCGGCTGGCCGATCGGGCAGAACCGACAATTGCAAATCTGAACGAACGCATTGACGAACTGGAAGAAAATCTTCTGGACGAAACGCTCAGTGCGTCCAAGGGCGCAATTGCCGATATTCGTCGCTCGGCAATTACTCTCCGTCGTTACATGTTTCCGCAGCGTGATGCGCTCACGTCATTCGAGATTGAGGATTTGCCCTGGCTGACTGATCGGGATCGAAGCCGGATCCGGGAAGCTGCAGATCGCGTGACGCGCTTGGGAGAGGAGCTCGATGCCATTCGAGACAGAGCTCAGGTGGTGCATGATCAAATAGCAGATAAACGGTCGGAAACTCTGAACCGGCGCATGTTCGTCCTGTCTGTGGTTACCTCGATTTTCCTCCCCCTCGGTTTGTTGACCGGTTTGTTGGGCATCAACGTTGGAGGTATTCCCGGGACCGGTGATCCGTGGGCCTTTTCGATCGTTTGCGGTCTGTTGCTACTTCTAGGAGGCGCACAACTCTGGATCTTCAAACGCCTGGGCATGATGCGCTAGGCGTAGACTTCCGCAAAACGCCGGCGCAAATCAGCCGATAGAGGCCGTGTCATGAGGACCGGCCTCCTTGTCCAGCCCTCAGTTTGAAGCGCAAATCGCAATCAAACGGAAGCCATCCCGATTCACGCTTCGTGGGAAACGCTCTAACGCGTGATCAGTATCGATCCGATATTCGGGAAGCCCGACCGTCGCCCTCAGGCGGTTTGATCCTTACCAGTATCCTGGCCGCGTCCTCTACTTCCGGCAAGCCGGGGTCAGGGAAGGGCCAGCAGCGGGTCGGTCATGATCCTGCCGGCAGCAAGCGCCGCGCCTTGGGGATTAAGATGCGCATCCGGCGCGTAAAGCCCAAGCGGCGACGGATGGTCGCGAAAGGTCGGGGTCAGGTCGATCAGGCCCACCCCTGCGTTCTCGGCTGCGCGGGCCACGTTCCGGCGTAGCGGGGCGCTGACGAAGCCATGCGGAAACAGCCCCCCGAACTGGTCGAGCGCGGGGATGTAGACCACCACCACCTGCCCCTGCCAACCCTCCGCGATCTCCTTCATGCGATGAAGGATCTGCTCGAAAACCGGGTTGTCGCCGGCCGCCTTGGGGTAGTGCAGGCCCAGAATGCTGGCGGTTTCCTGAAGAGCCAGGAAATTGCGCATGTAGGACCGGCGGCTCAGATATTCCTCCAGGCTGGCGGCGGTGCCCTGCCACCAGTCGGCAATGACCCGGGCCGAGTCCGCGCGCTGTGCCGCGTCCATCTCGATCGGGCCGAAATCGGCGCCCGGCGTCAGGGCCTCGTGCAGCCAGGGTTGTTCGATCTCGACGGACAGGTTTTCCCAGTCATTCCCCTCGAAAAAGGCCACAACGGTGACGCGTGGGCGGAAATACGGTCCATAGCGGCCAAAAACCGCCAGTTCATACAAGGGGCCTGCGCCTCGGCTGGCAGTGTTCAGGATCGTGGCCCCACCCGTGCGCATCTGGTCGACGAGATGCAGGCCATCTTCAAGGCAGATGCCCTCGGCAAAGGAGTCGCCGAGCACCATCAGATCGACCGGCGCAGCGGTTTCCGGCTGCGGGTTGCGAAACCCGTAACGGTCGTTGCGTGTCGTGACCGGCACACCCATGCGGCTGCACAGCAGCATCTCAGCTCCGGGCATCCCGGACAGCACTGCATCGGCCAGAGTTTCGGTCCCCAATTTGGCATTCAGAGCTTTGATCGTATAGGCCGGTGGCATGGCGTCGCCAAAGCGGTCCGCGTCCGCGCCGCCATCAACGATCCCGGCCAGCCCCATCCGCTGCGGCAGATGCTGCCAGCGCATATAACCTTCGAACAAGAACATCGCGGCAAGGATCGAGCACACGGTGATCCCCATCATCAGCGCGTTGTCGGGCGATAGCAGCGTGGCGCAACCGACCAGCAGCGTTGCAATCGCCAGCGGTCCCACCACATAGCGCAGCAGCCGGGGCAGGTCCGAGGCGTAGTCGTCGAAATGTGCCAGCGCAAAGATCGCGGTCAGCACGAAATACCCCGCCGGAATCAGGCACAGGATGATGGCGATCCGCCGATGGCGGCCAACGATGGGCAAGGGCTTCTCCAGTCAGTCCAGCTCGTACCTGTTTTCGTAATTTTCTTGCAGCGAGGTGTCCTGCGCCTCTTTCTCCAGCAGGCAATTGCCGGCGACCAGCACCTCGATCCCGGTGCCCATGAAGCAGCGGAAGGCGTCGGTCGGGGTGCAGACGATCGGCTCTCCGCGCACGTTGAACGAGGTATTGACTAGCAATGGGCAGCCGGTCAGGTCGTTAAAAGCGGAGATCAGCGCGTGATATTTCGGGTTGGTGTCGCGATGCACGGTCTGCACGCGGGCCGAATAGTCGACATGGGTCACGGCGGGAATGGCCGAGCGGCGGATGTTCAGCTTGTCGATGCCGAACAGGGCCTCCTCCTCGGACGTCATCTGGCGCCGGATTTGCTCGGCGACATCGGCGACCAGCAGCATATAGGGGCTGTCGCCGTCCAGATCGAACCACTCGCCGACATGCTCGCGCAGGACCGAGGGCGCGAAGGGGCGGAAGCTCTCGCGGTATTTCACCTTGAGGTTCAGCAGCTTCTGCATGGTATCCGAGCGCGGATCGCCAAGGATCGAACGGTTGCCAAGCGCGCGCGGCCCGAATTCCATCCGCCCCTGAAACCAGCCCACGGCCTTGCCATCCGCCAGCGCCCGGGCGCTGCGGGTCAGGATCTCAGCCTCGTCAAGCCGGGTGAAGTTAGCTCCCGCTGCCGTCAGATCCGCCGCGATCCGATCGTCGTCGAAGGCTGGGCCCAGATAGGCGCCCCGCATGGCATCACCGGGTGGCGCCTGTCGAGGCTGGTCCAGTTCCATATGCCACGCCGCCTGCGCCGCGCCGAGCGCGCCCCCGGCATCGCCCGCCGCCGGCTGCACCCAGATGTCGCGAAAGGCACCGTCGCGCAGGATCTTGCCATTGGCCACGCAGTTCAGCGCCACGCCACCGGCAAGGCACAGCGATGGAATGCCGTATTCCTGCGCCAGCGCGCGGGTCATGCGCAGAAGGATCTCCTCGGTCACGGCCTGGACCGAGGCGGCGATATCCATGTGGAACTGGGTCAGAGGCTCGGTCTCGGGCTGGCGCACAGGGTGGCCGAACAGGTCCGCCATGGCCTTGCTGGTCATGGTCAGCCCGGTTGCATAGTTGAAATAGCGCTGATCCAGCCGAAAAGAACCGTCCGGCTTTACATCGACGATCTTGTCCAGCATCAGGTCGCGAAAGCGCGGCTGTCCGTAGGGGGCCAGCCCCATCACCTTGTATTCGCCGGAATTTACCTTGAAGCCGGTGTAATAGGTGAAGGCGGAATAGAGCAGGCCCAGCGAATGCGGGAAATGCAGCTCGCGATGGATTTCCAGATCCTTGCCGCGCCCGATGGCGACCGTGGTCGTCGCCCATTCCCCGACCCCGTCGATGGTCAGCACCACCGCCTCTTCGAAGGGCGAGGAGTAGAAGGCACTGGCGGCGTGGCTGACGTGATGTTCGGCGAACAGCAGCTTGTCCGCGGAAAAGCGCGGGTCGAAAAGGCTCAGTTCTCGCTTCAGCAGGTCCTTCAGGAACAGCTTCTCGCGCAGCCAGACCGGCATCGCCATCCGGAATGAGGCCAGGCCGCGCGGGGCATGGGCCAGATAGGTTTCCAGCAGACGCTCGAACTTCAGGAAGGGCTTGTCGTAGAAGGCGACGTGATCGACGCCGGCAAGATCCAACCCCGCTTCCTCCAGCACATACGCGATGGCATGGGCGGGAAACCCTGCATCGTGCTTGCGCCGGGTAAAGCGTTCCTCCTGTGCGGCGGCCACAATCCGGCCATCGACCAGCAGCGCCGCTGCACTGTCGTGATACAGCGCCGAGATCCCGAGGATCGCCGTCACGGGGCTAGAACAGCGTATAGATGAAGGGTGCGACTGCCGAACCCTGGCTGAGCACGATCAGCGCCCCGAAAATCGCCAGCACAATGAAAACAGGCAAAAGCCAGAATTTCCGCCTTTCGCGCAGAAAACCCCACATTTCGGCTATCATCGACATAGAGACTCCTCCTCCCTGCTTCGTTTTGAAACCGTGCCGGTATTTGTCCTAATATTGCAGTTTCATGGATTTCGGCTGCTCGGTTCTGGAGATCCAGTATGACTTTTCATTCGGATCCAGTTTCCTTGAAAGCGGATCTTTTCCGCTGGCCCGCATCGCCAGCCCGATTGGAATGAAGACCAGAAGAAAAACAAGCGCCATCACTATCGGCGCCACAATGGCACCGAGCAGCAGGCCCAGCTTGAACCACAACTTGTTGGGCAGGCGCAGGATCTGCGGCGCAAACATGGCGAGGGCAATGAAAACCGCCGCGAGACCCAGCAAAACCCAGCGCGGCGCGTCCCCCTCCGTGACCGGCCACAACCCGATCAGTGCAAAGACTGCCGCGAAGACGAGCCCGAAATTCCGTTCGGAGCCCATCCGGACCGATGTGTTGAACTGATGATCACTCATTTGAAATCACAAAAATTAAAAACAGTATTATCCATATCAAAATCAACTGGGATAGTCGCCCATTAAATTGCCCTTACAGTAAATCGGCGCATCGAAAAGGTTTTCAGGGGCGTAATTATTCCGTAAGCATTTGTATTTTAATGCTTTGTGAGCTGTTCCAAGTCCGTAGCGGGGCGCGATGGGTTCGTTCGGGGTCCGTGGTATGCACTCAGCGGTAGTCTCTGGTTCCTCTAAATTTTAATGTTGGAGAAACCGACGGCACAGTGCGAGTACGCGTGTCGCAAAATTATATGGCGTTGACCTGCTCAGGGAGCCGATCTGCGAGCAGCTTGACGCAACACCTCCAAATGACTTGGATGGAAGATGCCGGAGGAAGTTTTCTCGCAAAAATGCTGGCAAGATGAGAGGGTGCCCCCTACCCTCGCGCACTGAAGCAGCAGGCTTTCAAGTATCGCTCGCACGATAGGACGTAAAACTTGGGACGAAGGTGCTCCAGAGACAGACAGCTTCAATTAGGATTGCGTTGTTGGTGGCTATTGCAGGGTCAGGAGTCGCACCTGTAGTTAAGCAAGCGCCAATCGATCAGTTTGCCTGATTCTCGCCGGTTCGCTTATCGCTCCTGACAACCTGAATGGAATGCCCAAAGTGTCATCTCGAGAAACAAGACACCCGAAGCTTGATCTGAGGTTGCTTTCCTACCTGCTGACAGTTGGCGAGACCGGGAATATTACCCACGCGGCTGAGCAGTTGAATATTGCCCAGCCGACCCTTTCAAAGGCCCTGAAGGTCCTTGAGCACCAACTCGGAATGCCTCTGTTGGTTCGGCACGCCCACGGTGTGACGTTGACGGCTGTGGGCGAACGTCTGGTTCAGCACGCCCGCGCTGTAAGAGCGCAGGTTGTGCAGGCAGAAACAGAACTTGAACAAAGACGGCTGGGAACGATAGGAACAGTGCGGATCGGGGCTGGCCCGTCCTGGGTAAGGCGTTACCTGCCGGAAGCAGTCGAATATGTGCTGTCAGATGCGGACGGTATTCACATTGAAGTCGTCGGTGGTTTCGACGCCAACCTGCTCACTGGATTGACAACGGGCGATCTGGACTTTGTCGTTGCCGAGCTGCCACTTGAACGCGACGGTGACTACGCCTTTGAACACCTGACGACGGACAATCTGGTTGTGATCGCACGTCCAGAGCATGCCCTGGCTGGTCGTTCCGGCGTTAAAGCGCAGGAAGCAATGAGGGTCCGGTGGGGGCTTCCGCCAGCCGATACCCTGGCGCACCGCAAACTCGTCGGAAAGGTCACCAGTCTAGGCCTCAACCTTCCCGAAAAGACGGTGATCTCCTCATCGCACACGTTCCTGATGACACTGGCTGGGATCAGCGATCTATTACTCTACACCACGCGAAGCCAGATGAAAACCCTGGAGGGATCTCATCTTGTCGAGATCGATGTTCCCGAACTGATGACAAGCAGGGATGCAGGCCTGATCTGGCGCACCGGCGCGCTGCTCTCGCCTTCCGCGGAACGCGTTGCGAAGGCGTTGAAAATGTATTGCTCGAAAGATCCGAGAAACTGATGCCATAGCCGCAGGCTATGGAGACCTGCAATATTATCATTTTTTCTCGCACCTCAAGCCTGCTACCCGTTGCGAGGGGAAGCGGTCTCGCATCTTCAACTGAATTGGGAGGAAACGATGAAGTCAGGTTTTTTGAAATATGGCGCTCTGTCGCTTGCTGCGGCAATTGCCTTGCCGGTCATCACGACCGCGCAAGCCGAAGAGCCGATCACAATCGTAATCAACCAGTCGCCCTGGTTGCCGGGGTTTCAGGCGGTCGTCGAACTTTATGAAAAGACAAGCGGAAACACCGTCAATCTGGACGTCAACCCGTTTGCCGGCAGCCTGGAAAAACAACGGACCGCAGTGCGTGCCGGCGAAAGCCCTTTCGACCTTCTGATCATGAACGCGGGGTTCTTCACCGAATTCTATACTGGGGGCTTTCTCAAGCCGCTCAAGGAAATCGACGCGTCGTTCGAGCTGTCGAAAGACATCTACACATTTGATGACAGTGTGTGCTGGAACGCAAAGGCCAAGACAATCACCTGCGATGGCGGAGAGTTGCTGTCCGTGCCGGTCAACCCCAATGTGCTCATCCTGCACTACCGCCGGGACCTTTATGCGGAGAACGGCCTGGAAGTACCGCAAACCTGGGATCAGCTTTACGAGAATGCCAAGGTCCTGAAGACGAGTAGCCGCTACGGTATCTCGCAACGCGGTCAGCGCGGTGCGTTCGATGTGACCTTTGACGTCTTTCCGTATATCTGGTCTTACGGCGGCGGAATTGTCGATCAGCAGGCGGATGGGTCCTACCGCATTTCCATGAACGACCCAGGCACGAAAGCCGGCATGGAAACATATCTCAAGCTCGCCAAGGAGGTAGGCCACCCCTCTACAGCAGGTCAGACCCAGACGAATGTCATCCAGAACATGGCCACCGGTCGCGCCGCACACATCAACTCGGTACCTGCACCGGGTCTGTTTGATGACGAAACCCAGTCTGCCGTCGTTGGTCTGGTCGATTACGCGCCGCCTCCGGGGACATCGGAAATTCCGTCTGTCACGCCCCTGGGGCACTGGTTGGCCGGAATCCCCCGCAACACCTCTGCCGAAAAACAGAAAGCGGCGCTTGCGTTCCTGTCTTGGTTCCAGACCGATGAAGCTCAGCGAGCCTATGCCGAGGCGGGCTCGATGCCGGTCAGTCGTGCCATTTTGGAATCCGACATGGCGGATCAGGAGCAGTACCGCTGGATGAAGGCCATGGCGAAGGCTTTGCCGAACGCGCGCCTGACCTTCACCTTCCCGGAGGCAACGCAGGTTCTGGCGATCACCGAACTTCGCCTCAACCAGGCCATCGGCGGTGAACTGGAACTCAACGAAGCCCTGAATACTGCGGCCGACGAAATTGCCGCGGTTCTGGAAGGAGCTGGCTATTCCTTCGTCAAGCCGGATCCGCTGCCCTAGGAGCCGGCCACCGACGGCCCACGCCATGCGTGCGGGCCGTCGCTCCTTCTCTATTTTCCGCACTGGAGTACTTAGATGCGCGCTGACGGTATCTGGCGCTACGCAACCCTGCTGCCTGCGATCCTCTTTTTCGCGTTGCTGACGTTCCTGCCGCTCGCAAATCTTGTGGCGCTGAGTTTTCACGATGTGGAATGGGTCGACGGAAAGGCAGTCTGGGACTGGGTAGGCCTTGAGAATTTTCTGGCCCTACCAGAAGACAACCTCCTGCGTGCAGGCATATTGAACACAGTGATATTCGCCGTCTTGGCAGTTGTGCTGCAAATGGTCATCGGTTTTTTCCTGGCGCATTGGACGGTCCAGGTCACGCGAGGCCGCCTTTTCTACCGAACGATCTTCATCCTGCCCATTCTCGTGCCGGGGATCATCATCGGCGCGATCTGGAAATTGATGTATTCCTTCGATTTCGGTGTCATTAACATGGCCCTTGGAGTGTTTGGCGTCGGCCCTGTCGACTGGCTTGGAAATCCCAATCTGTCGCTGTTGTCGGTGATCATCGTTGATGTCTGGCACTGGACTCCCTTCTGTTTTCTCCTGCTGTTGGCGGGTCTGGAATCTCTGCCGAAAGACGTTTTTGAAGCAGCGCGTGTTGATGGTGCAACCGACACACAGATCCTTCGCCACATAACCTTGCCGCTGATGCTGCCGACGCTCATCGTGACCTTCGTTTTCCGGATGATCCTCGCTTTCAAGGTTTTCGACGAAATCTACCTGCTCACGGGCGGTGGTCCTGGCACGTCAACCGAAGTCATCAGTTTCACAATCTATCGACGCTTCTTCACCGAGGATCAGGTCGGCTATGGCGCTGCAATGTCGATTGCGGTGATCGTCCTGATAACGGTCATGATCCTCGCGGCGACCCGCGCCACAACCCGGAAGGCGGATGCGTCATGAGCGACCTTGCCAATTCCACCAAAAACACACTCTTCAGACATGGCATGCTGATCCTGTTTGCAGGCATTGTCCTCTTTCCGTTCGTGTGGATTGTGCTGTCGGCGTTCAAGACCCAGATCGACCTTCTGATGGGTCACGTCTTCTTCAAGCCGAACCTAAACGGGTTCGAGAACGTGATCTTCGACCGAACCTCCGACTTTGCCCGCAACTTCGGCAACTCGATGATCATCGGAGTTTGCAGCACGGTACTGGTCCTTTTCACTGCGACGCTGGCCGCGTTCTCGCTCTACCGCCTGAGCTGGCCTTCATGGGTGCTTCATTCGCTTCTCGGCTGGTCGGTCATCTTTCACATGGTCCCTCCCATTACGTTGGCGGGCGCCTGGTTCACGATGTTCCGGACGCTCGGGCTCGACAACACCTATCTTGGCCTCATTCTGGCGCACGCTACTCTGCATCTGCCCATGGCGCTCTGGATGATGGGGGTCTTCGTTCGCGACGTCCCCAGGGAGTTGGTCGATGCAGCGCATATCGATGGGGCAAAGATACCACAAACGTTGTGGTACGTAGTGCTGCCGATCGTGCGACCGGGACTTGCCGCGACCGGCATCCTGACCTTCATTTTCAGCTGGAACGAATTTCCCGTGGCGCTTGTGCTCAGCCAACGCCAGACCGCGACGGTGCCGTTGGGTATCGGACGGTATGCCCAGGAAAACACGATCGCATTTACCGAAATGGCGGCCGCCTCAACCCTCTCGATCCTGCCGGCTTTCGTGCTGCTGCTGATCGCACAGCGGTTCATTGTCAGCGGCTTGACTTCAGGTGCCGTAAAATAAGGACGTTGCCCATGAAAACCATCTTTGTTCTGTTCGACAGCTTGAACCGTCACATGCTGTCACCCTACGGCGGCACGCGTATTCCGACGCCGAATTTCGACCGGCTGTCTTCCCGGGCGACCACGTTCGACAAACATTATATCGGCTCCATGCCGTGCATGCCTGCTCGCCGGGATCTTCTGACGGGACGGCTCAGCTTTCTGCACCGCAGTTGGGGACCGCTTGAGCCTTTCGACAATGCGTTTCCCGAGATTCTTGCGAAGGAAAAGGGGGTCTACAGCCATCTTGTGACCGATCACTTCCACTATTTCGAAGATGGTGGTGCGACCTATCACAATCGCTACGATAGCTACGAATTCGTGCGAGGTCAGGAAGGGGATCGCTGGAAGGCCATGGTACAGCCGCATTGGGAGCGGTTGCGCGAGAAGTATCATGCCGCGCAATTCACGACCGAGCGCAGGAATTACAAGTCCCAGTCCGTCATCAATCGGGAGTTCGTCCGGGAGGAATCTGACTTTCCTTCGGTCCAGGTGTTCGAAGCAGGCATGTCGTTCATCGAGCGCAACAAGGATGCAGACAATTGGGTGCTGCAGATAGAGACTTTCGATCCGCATGAACCGTTTCACGCGCCGGAACGCTTCAAGAAGCCGTTCGAAACAGGCTGGAGTGGCGGTATTCGCGATTGGCCGCGCTACGGCCGGGTCGACGAACTGCCGGAAGAATGCGAGGAGCTGAGGGCCAACTATTACGCAACCGTCGCTCTGTGTGACGACCTGCTGGGCCGCCTTCTCGACCAGATGGATGCGGAAGGCCTTTGGGAAGACACGATGCTCATCGTGACGACAGACCATGGCTTTCTTCTGGGCGAACACGATTTCTGGGCCAAGAACCGGATGAACATCTACGAAGAGATCGCCCATATTCCGCTCTTCGTCCATGATCCGCGCCGCCCCGAAAGCCATGGAAAGCGTGTCGCCGGGCTGACGCAGACAAGCGATATTGCCCCAACGATGCTCGACATCTATGGCGCGGACATTCCGGAAGAAGTCACGGCGCAATCGGTGTTGCCCCTGCTCGAAGGGGCGGCATCTGCCTACGATGCAATCTTGTACGGGTATTTTGGTGGCGCCGTGAATATCGCCGACGGGCGCTACACCTATCACCGCTATCCGCCTGACTTGCGCTCGCAGGAGACATACCAATACACGCTTATGCCGACCCATATTTTTGAGATGTTTCCCGTCAATGAACTGGCCGAAGCAGAGCTTGTTGAACCGTTCAGCTTCACAAAGGGCGCGCGTGTTCTGAAGGTGCCTGTCAAAGCCGGCTCAGCCATGTCTCAAAACTACGGGCCTGAATGCTTCATCGAGGATGATACGCGGCTGTACGATCTTAAGACCGATCCGGGGCAGGACAATCCCATTGATGCACCGGAGGTAGAGACGCAGCTCGCGGCACGGATGCGCGAACTGATGATCGAGCTGGGGGCGCCGGATGAGGCCTTTGTCCGACTTGGGCTGGACACAACCGGAGAGGCTGCCAAGTGAGCACTCCCTTCCCAAAGGCTCGGCGTAAAAGTCTGCCGGATCTTGTCGGCGATCTTCGGCAACTGGCGTTCGTTCGTCAGGTGACGCTCCAAGACGGACCTGAAGCCAATCAGCGCGCCCTCGTTTTTTCCACCGGTGGGGGACTGGACTTCTGGGTGATGCAGGACCGCAGCATGGATATCGGCATTCTCCACTGGGAGGGTATGCCGGTTGCCTGGCAGCATCCGGCGGGGTTCGTGCATCCAGCCTTGCAAAGCCCCTATGACGCGCAAGCGACCGGGATCGAAACATCTCTGGGCGGGTTCCTGGTCACCTGCGGTCTGGACAACGTTAGGCAACCGCAAAACGGGTTACCGCTACATGGTACGCTCCCTTATACGCCCGCGCGTCTTATGAGGAATGGGGCCGACTGGAATGCCTCCACCCCTTACCTCTTTGCCGAAGCTGAGATGGTCTCGGCGCATCTGGGTCGTCATGCATTCCGGCTGACCCGGAGGATTGAGGCAACGATTGGCCGAGGCATTGTGTCTGTTGCGGACCGGGTCGAAAACATTGGCCCAGACGCTGCGGAAATGTGCATCCTCTACCACGTCAATTTTGGGTTTCCCGCGGTAGGTGAAGGAACGCTGGTCAGATTGAATGGCCAGACGATCACCGGTCCGGAGTCAACGGCCGCTGAAAGCGGTCAGACACCGCCACGCGTTGACTGTCAGCCCTCCGGCAAGCCGGGCTCCCGTTTCAAGGCAGAACTTGTTCGCCCCCCGGCAGGCTCTTGGCCCGGCTTTGGCGCATCGATTTCAGGCCCGAGCGACGCTTTGCCCTTCTTTCAGATCTGGCGTGACCGGCGCGCAAGGCGAAACGTCCTGGCACTCGAGCCCGTCAATTGTGCTCGAAACGACGACGGCACGAGCGCCGAGGGCAAAGTTCTGAAGCCCGGTGAAACATGGGAAGCCAAGGTGACGTTTGAATTCAGCAAGGCCTGCGACACGACCAAGAGCGTCGATTAGGGAGATAGCAAATGGCGACGGTATCGCTAAAAGGCGTGAACAAGTCCTTCGGGGCAGTGAATGTCATCAAGAACATTGACCTCGAGATTGCCGAAGGCGAATTTGTTGTGCTCATCGGGCCCTCAGGCTGTGGCAAGTCAACTTTGCTGCGCATGATCGCCGGTCTGGAAGCAATCACATCTGGTGAACTCCTGATTGACGGAACGCGGATGAACGACGTCTCTCCGAGGGAACGGGGGATCTCGATGGTTTTTCAGTCCTATGCGCTCTACCCTCACATGACCTGTGCCCAGAACATGGCCTTTTCCCTCAAACTTTCCGGTGCCTCGAAAGAAGAGATGGCCGAGAAGGTCGGGCGAGCGGCCCGGGTTTTGGGGCTGGAACCATATCTGGACCGATACCCGCGGCAACTGTCTGGCGGTCAGCGTCAGCGCGTTGCCATGGGCCGCGCCCTGGTGCGTGAACCAAGCGTCTTCCTGTTCGACGAACCCCTGTCCAACCTTGACGCAAAGTTGCGTGTGAAAATGCGAGCGGAGCTGAAGGAACTCCATCAAAAGCTACGTACCACTACGATTTATGTGACGCACGATCAGATCGAGGCAATGACGCTTGCCGACCGGATCGTCGTGCTGCGAGACGGCCGCATCGAGCAGATCGGGAGTCCCCTTGAACTTTATGACAACCCTGCCAATGCGTTTGTCGGAACCTTCCTCGGATCTCCGTCCATGAACTTGTTCACTGCAGATCTTTCGGCAGCAGACCCGGTGTTGCTGCGATTGGCTGATGGCGACGAAATCCGAACCGCCAGGCCGTCCGGGCTGGAGGGCAAAGTGTCAGTTGGCATTCGGCCGGAAAGCTTTCAGTTGGTGGATCGTGGGGCGCAAAATGCGTTTTCTGCCGAGGTCGTTGTCGTGGAACCTACCGGATCGATGACAGAAGTCGTGCTCCGAAAGGGCAAGCAGGACTTCGTTGCAACCTTTGCCGATCGCATCGACTTAAGTCCCGGGCAGCCAATATCGGTCGCTGTCGCACCGGACAGCGTCAAGGTTTTCGAGTTTCAGGCCTCGGATCATGGAGGGACTTAAACCGTGTGATGACTTGTTGTGGCGGTGAAAGCATTCGCATGGCTTTGTAAGGTTCTTGACCACCTTTCTAACAGCGGACCTTAGCGCGCCGCGCTATCCAATCGATATCGCTGGCGTCGCTATCGGCCTATTGCTGCTTTTCGTTAGAGGCTGCGCGCTTTCGTGCAGTTTTCCCGAACCTGCGATTCAAGGCGCGCACAACAGATAACTGGTGTCAGCCGTCGCGGCCGATGCGCCGTCTGAGTTTAAACTCTCCGGGGCATTCTACAGAGTGAGTTTAGAATGTGCAGATATCGATGCGCCGATGAAGTCACCCTGCCCGCGGCCATGGCCGTTGACCGCGATCAGACTGTCCTACAAAAGGGCAATCAAAATGGTTGGCAGGTAATCCAGCCAGCCGTTCAGCGGCGCCTGGGCCGGGTCATGATCCCGGATGCCGGAGCGCTGCTGTTCTTCAACTATCTGTCCAGATGGCGCAATCACTGCGCCACCTGCTCCGTCGTCTCTGGCAGCAAAATGGCCGGGTTCAAGCCGCGTACGTTTTCAACTGGTTCAACGCGGCGTTGTAGGAGGCGGCCTGCATCTTTTCGTAGAGGGTGAATTCATCCGAGACGGGCTTCCCAAGGGCCGTCTCGAAATCTGCGCGGTTCGACGCGGCCTGCGTGTCATCACGTGCCTCATCGCCAAGGTTGGACTGGAAAATTCCCGCGGCACTGACGGGAAGGAAATCTTCGTAGATGATCGGGCTGAGTGTCAGAGCACCTGCGTCCAGCAACGCGTGAAGATCGTCACTCGTCACAGGACCCTCGCCGACGCCATATTTGAAATAGGCAAGGCCCTGATCATGCAAGTCGCGCCAGGTATCGGGGAAGCCTTCAAAGACCTCTTCGAGCTTCGCCACATACTCTGCCGCGTTCGACCCGTCAGCAGCGGGCAGGATCTCCGCGCGCACTTCGGCCAGAAAGCTGTCATAAAGCGCCCGGCCCTTGGGCGTCAGCGCCACACCGCGTTGTTCGATCTCTCCGAAACGTGCGGTGTGTTGGCCCGCATGCCATCCACCGTCCGCAGGGAAACGGATCGCCTCATTCAGTGCCTTGAACGCGGTTTGCCGGAGCAGGATCGGGCATGCGCGGCGCGGCGGTCCTTCGACAATGGCCTTGGCAGGCAGGCCCTGGGCCAGCATCTCGGCCTGGGCCGCGTCGATATCAAGCGTGCGGGGCGTCAAGTGATTGATATGCGGGCCCTTGAAGGACACCACGTCGGCGATCAGCCGGTGCGCGCCGATCAACTCCTCGAAGGTCGCGTCATCGACGCAAGCCTCTGGATGCCAGCGGAAGGTTTCCAGCACCTCGGCCACGAAGCGGTCGGCATCTTCTGCGCTGAGGCCCCCTTCGGTCTCGGCCTTCTCGGTCAGGGCAATGGCGTCGTCGGTAAAGATCCGGCGGCGGGCCAGCGTGGCGGCGGCCTTGTCGCGCAGCGCCTCATCCGCGATCAGCTCCAGCCGAAGGAGCGAGGTGAAGACACGAAACGGGTTCTCGGCCAGGGCATCGCGCCCGATCGGGCGAAAGGCGGTGGAATGCACCGGCACGGAGGCGACCGACAGATCGTAATAGCCGACAGGCTCCATCCCCATGACGGCGAAGACGCGCCCCATCATGGCAAGCTCTTCGGCCGTGCCAAGCCGGATCGCACCGTGGCGTTCCGCGCTGATGCGGTTGGTGTCTTCGCCGGGTGTCAGCGCCAGTGCGTTGTCGTCGCGCTCCAGCACACCCGTGTTCACGGCTTCGACGATCTCGACAAGGGTGCCATAGGCGGGCACTTCCTTGCGGTACATGTTCGACATCGCGGCGGAAAAATCGGCGCGGATCTGGCTGGGAGTTACGGTCATCGGTCGGTCCTCCGGCGCTTAAATGCGCCCGTTCGTGAGATGGGTGAGAGCCGCTCCGGTCTCGTAGTAGAGGCTCTTGGCGGCGGCATAGGGTTCTGATTGCGGGTCATGGATCGGCAGCGGCAGCTCACCAGTGCGGAGCGCCCAACCGGCAGCGGCCCTGCCAAACAGCGTGCCGGGGGAAATCCCGCGTCCGCTGTAGCCGAAGATGGAGATGCCGCTTTTGCCGCGCCGTTCTATGCGCGGCAAATGAGTGCCGGTCATCGCGATGCGGCCGGTCCATTCCTGCTCGAACGGGATGCCCGCCAGTTGCGGAAACAGTTTGGCCAGCTTGCGCGAGGCCCAGCCCCGATGCAGCGCACCGCCAAAGCCGTCGAGATTGCCAAGCGCGCCAAAGATCATCCGCCCCGCTTGATCAAGGCGAAAGGCCGACATGATCAGCGCCGTGTCCCAGCAGCCTTCCCCGCCAGACAGGATGCTTTTCCGCAGGTCATCCGGAAGCGGCGCCGTCGCCAGTTGGAAAAAATGCGCGGGGATGATCGCGTTGGTATCCGCCGCGTTCACGCCATAGGCATTTGTCGCCTGGATAAGCCGGGCTGCGCGGACCTCGCCTTGTTCGGTCCGGATGGTCCAGCCCTCTGCCGCCTCGGTGATGGCCAGGGCGCTTGACGCTTCGAAAATCTGCGCGCCCTGAGTCTCTGCCGCGCGGGCTAGCCCCTGAACATAGGCCAAGGGCTGGATTGTTCCGGCCCGCCCGTCCCATAAGGCACCGCAATAGGCTGTGCTACCTGTGCGCCGCGCGGTTTCCGCGGCGTCCAGCAGTTTGACCGGCGCGCCGCGTGCCTCTTGCTGCGCAAAGCGGTTTTCGAGGTCGCGCAGACCTGCCGCCGAGTGGGCGCAGTGCAGCGTGCCCTGCCGGGTTGCTTCGCATCGAATCTGGTGTTTCTCAATCAAGTCGAACACCACCGAAGGCCCGCCGGCAAGCAGGTTGTTCAGGTCCCCGCCGGTCGTCTTCCCAATCGTCTTCTCCACATCATCCGGCGGCGTCCAAAGCCCGGCGTTGACAAGGCCCACGTTGCGGCCCGATCCGCCAAAGCCGATGGTCCGTGCCTCCAGAAGCGCCACCGAGGCTCCCCCGGCGGCCAGATGATAGGCCGCGGAGACCCCGGTGAACCCGCCGCCGATTACGGCGACATCGACGGTGAGCGTGTCGCGAAGAGGCGCATAGCAGGTCTGCTCAGGGGCGGTGTCGGACCACAGGCTGTCGGGGCGCGTCACGGTCGTCATATCTCGAACGAAATGCCTTGAGCCAGCGGCAGCTCGCGTGAGTAGTTCACCGTGCTGGTCTGGCGGCGCATATAGGCGCGCCATGCGTCCGAGCCGCTTTCGCGCCCGCCGCCGGTTTCCTTTTCGCCGCCAAAGGCCCCGCCGATTTCAGCACCCGAAGGGCCGATATTGACATTGGCGATGCCGCAATCAGAGCCTTGCGCCGAAAGGAAATGCTCGGTCTCGCGCAGATCGGTCGAGAAGATGCAGGACGACAGGCCCTGCGGCACGGCGTTCTGCATCGCGATGGCCGCGTCGAGGTCCGTGTACTTCAGGACATAGAGGATCGGCGCGAAGGTTTCCGTGTGGACGATGGCGCTTTGCCCGGGCATCTCGACAATCGCAGGGGCGACATAGGCCGCATCCGGATATTGATCCGTCAAGGCCCTGCCACCGCCATGGACGGTGCCGCCTTCAGCCTTGGCCTGCTCAAGCGCCTTCTCCATCGCCGTCATGGCGCCTCTGTCGATCAGCGGGCCGACAAGGGTGCCATCGGCAAGAGGGCTGCCGATGGAGAGCCCCTCATAGACCTTGATCAGGCGCGGGATCAGCTGGTCATAGATATCTTCATGTACGATCAGGCGGCGCAGCGAGGTGCAGCGCTGACCCGCCGTGCCGACGGCGGAAAAGACAATCGCCCGCACCGCCATTTCCAGATCCGCCGAGGGGGCCACGATCATCGCGTTGTTGCCGCCCAGCTCGAGGATCGTCTTGCCAAGACGCTTGGACATATCCGCCGCGACCGCCTTGCCCATGGGCACGGAGCCAGTGGCCGAGATGAGCGCCACATCGCGCGAGCCAGTCAGAACCTCGCCCAGATCTCGCTCGCCGATCAGGGTCTGGATCAGGCCATCAGGCGCGTCCTCGCCAAAGGCTGCCATGGCGCGCTCGCAGATTTTCTGGATCGCCAGCTGGGTCAAAGGCGTCTTCTCCGACGGCTTGGCGATCACGGGGTCACCGCAAACCAGCGCCAGTGCGGCATTCCAGCACCAGGGAGCCGCGGGGAAGTTGAATGCGGTGATGATGCCGCAAATCCCGATGGGGTGCCAGGTTTCACGCATCGAGTGGCCGGGACGTTCGGACGCAATGGTCAGGCCGTAGAGCTGGCGCGACAGGCCGACCGCGAAGTCGCAGATGTCGATCATCTCCTGCACTTCGCCAAGCCCCTCCTGGTAGATCTTGCCGCATTCCAGCGACACGAGGCGGCCAAGGTTCTCCTTTTCGCGGCGCAACTCTTCGCCCAGAAGGCGCACCAGTTCCCCCCGGCGCGGCGCCGGCACCTTGCGCCACACGTTGAAGGCGTCGACACCCTTGGCAATCGCGGCTTCCGCGTCTGCGACCGAGTGCATCGGCACCTGGCCGATTTCGCTGCCATCCACCGGGGTGGTGACGGAAAGCGTGCCACCGGTCGTGTCCGCTGCGGTCAGGCCGCAGGCGTCGAGAATGTCCTGGTATTTCATGAGGCTGTCCTTTGGTTCGGGATCAGGCCTTGGACGGCCCGGTTCAGGCGCGCGCAGCCATCTTCGAGATCGGCGCGCGCATAGGCGTAGGAAAGGCGGAAATGCCCGGGCAGCCCGAAGGCGCGACCGGGCACGATGGCAAGGCCCGTTTTGGCGAGCACGTAGGCGCAGAAGTCGGCATCCGTCTCAAGCAGAGTGCCGTCCGGAGTTCTTTGACCCAGCATCGCCGCGCAGGATGGGAAGACGTAAAACGCCCCGTCAGGCACCGAGCAGGTGATGCTGGGAATGGCATTCAGCGCCTCCACGACGAAATCGCGGCGGTCCCGGAACGCGGCCTGCCGCTCTGCGATATGGCTTTGATCCCCGGTCACCGCTTCCAGTGCGGCGGCTTGCGCGATTGAACAGGCGCCGGAGGTGATCTGTCCCTGCACGGCAGTCATGGCCTGGATCAGCTCCGCCGGAGCAATGCCCCAGCCGATCCGCCAGCCTGTCATCGCGTGGGCTTTCGACACGCCATTGATCACGATGGTACGCTCAGTCAAATCGGGGCAGGCCGCGCGAAAGGGCGTGAAAGGCACGTAGCAGATCAGGTCGTAGATTTCGTCGGAGGCGATCCAGACATGGGGGTGGCGTGCCAGAACCTCTCCGAGGGCAGCCAGTTCTGTGGCGCTATAGACGGCGCCGGAGGGGTTCGACGGCGAATTCAGCAAGACCCAGCGCGTGCGCGGCGTGATTGCGGCCTCAAGCTGCTCGGGCGTCATCTTGAAGCCCGCGTCGGCACCGCAAGGCAAAATGACCGTCTTCCCGCCAGACAGCGCGACGATATCGGAATAGCTCGTCCAGTAGGGGGCAGGCACGATGACCTCGTCACCGGTGTTCAGCGTGGCCAGGAACACATCGGCCAGTACCTGCTTCGCGCCGGTGGCAACGATGACGTTTGCGGCTTCCACCCCTGCTTTTTCCGCAATGGCGGAACGCAGCGCCGCAGTGCCGGCGGTGGGCGGATAGCGCGTCTGGCCTGCCTGCATTGCCCTGTGGGCCGCGTCGCAGATATGGGCGGGTGTCGGAAAGTCGGGCTCGCCTGTGCTTAATGCCAAAACATCATGCCCGGCACTCCGCAGACGTGCCGCCGCTTCCGAGATAGCGACGATCTCCGAAAGCGCCATTCCATCAATTCTGTCAGCTTTCTGCAGCATCACACGCCTCCGATGAAGGCATTGTTTGACATGCTGTCCAATCATGTGAGAAACGCAATTATCGCATTACATATGCAAAAGGCTCATACCTATGCCGCATCCGAAGCGCTTCCTGCCGCCGATGACAGCGCTCCGCGCACTCGAGTCCTTCGAGCGGACGGGCAGTGTGACGCAAACCGGTCTTGAGCTGGGCGTGTCCCAAAGCGCGGTGAGCCGTCAGCTCAAGGTATTGGAAGACTACCTCGATACGCCCCTTTTCACGCGGGACAGGAAGACCATCCGGCTCTCTCCTGCTGCGCGCGATTACTGCACGCAAGTCAGGATCGCGCTGGAACAGATCGGAACGGCAAGCCTGCGCCTGAAGGCCAATCCCCGCGGCGGACAGCTGAATATCGCAATGCTCCCGGCCTTCGGGGTCCGTTGGCTGGCCCCGAGACTGCCCGACTTCGTGGCACGCCATCCCGAAGTGACCGTGAACCTTGGCACCAGACTGAAACCCTTCGATTTTGCCTCCGAACCCTTTCACGGTGCCATCCACTTTGGCCAGCGGGATTGGTCCGATGTCGCCTACCAGGAGCTCATGCGGGAATATGTCGTGCCCGTGGCATCGCCCAAAGTCGCCCAAACCATTCGCGGCAACACCTTGAGCGATCTGTTTTCCCTGCCGCTCCTGCATCTGGATACACGCCCGGATGCGTGGGAAAAATGGGCCCAGGCGCTTGGAAAAGACATTGTATGCCCTGTCGGCATGCTCTTTGATCAGTTCGCGTCGATGATCCAGGCGGCCATCCATGGAATGGGAGCCGCGCTTCTGCCGACCTATCTGGTGGAAAACGAGCTGGAGGATGGCCGATTGGTGGCGCTATGGTCGGAAAGCAGGACCAGCATCGGAACCTACTATTTCGTCTGGCCCATAGATGAACCAAACTATCAACCTCGAGACTTGTTCGTCGACTGGTTGAGACAGGTCAAAGGAGGCACGGTCACAGGCGAGCTGGAGCATCCGTTTGGCACATCGACTTGATTTCATGATCAACAGAACCGGCAGTCATGAGCCTTCCATCTGGTAGGTCAGAAAGTCTACTTTTCCTTTCGATCAGAGTATTGGGTGGCATTTTCTGCGCTCGTTCTGAGGTTTGGAACGGGCGATGTGGATCATGTATTTTTGCCCCGATAGTAGGCGCGTTGACGCACGGCATAAGTGAAGCGGCCGCAGATGGTTTGCCAAACGCTTCTCCATCTAATCGTCAAAACCACTCCGTTCACTTTCTGGATCGAGCCAACCTGACCGCGTTCTTCCCTGCCACTGATTACCTTCACGAATCCATTCCCGCGCTTTGATTCCAATCATTCATTGGACTGCGGATCGAAAGTCCTCGAGATTTGCGGAATGGAACCTTTGGCTGCTTCTTTATTGCTCAAACGCGTGGACCTTGGCCGGAATATGAACCGGTTCTACCACCTGTCGGTCGAGCCGACCCTGTTCGGTGGATATGCCGTTTGCCGGACATGGGGACGTCTGGGCGCTACGGGTCGGACACGTCTGGATCTCTTCGCGGATGTCTCATCGGCTCTGGCCCACCTGGAGAAGCTCGCAGTTCAAAAACACAAGCGGGGTTATCGCCCGGATTGAGACCTTGGTTCGGTGCTTGATTTTGATCACACTGGATCTGTCTCAGATCACTCAATCAAAAGTCACAGAATATCCCAGGCCCTATACCTGTCGCGACTGATGAGTTCGCGGAGGGGGCGTAAGGTCGAGTTGGCAGATCATAGGGTCGACCGCGGCGGCGTTTATGGCCAGAAAACGGGCTTACAGGAGTTTTTGCGCGGGTATTGGCCAATGTGCAACTTCGGATCGGGAATTAGGTTTGGCCATGCCAATAAATTTCCGAACGCCCTCTACTGGCATGTCCTTGAAACCGGAAACGAAAGCTTCCGCTTCAAAACTGCACCGCAAATCAGACCAACACCGAAAGGAGGAAACCAAGATCTTGACCACAGCGTAACTGCTGCTCCAGACGCAAATGGCGGGTCAATTGCCGGTGGAAATGCCGGGTCGTTCTGAGTGAAAATCAACAGCAAGCAGCGATCGCAACCAAACAGCTGGGCTGATCATCGAAAAAAGCCAAAACCTCTTTTCGAAGCAGACGCTTGCGAAAAACTGCCTCGCCTGATGCATCCGCAAGACCATCTCGTCACCCGCAAATTTTTGCGACAGAACATTGCGGACCACTTCATGGGGAGAGGGTCAGGTTTCGACCTAGCCGGTCGATGGACCGTCCGCGAGCAGAACGATCTGATTGCTGTCCTCTTCGGAATTAACAAAGTCAGCGAAGCCTGAAAGTCTGCCCAAAGACGGGGCAGATATGTCCGTTGACAGAACTTGCGGCAAGCCCTTCGCAGGACCGTATGTCCGTTCCTGACAGAGAGGCGTGCCGTCCTGTACGGCACGCCCGAAAGTGGCTTGGATGGGTTGATGTCAGATTCCGCCGAAACAGAGATATTTCATCTCGGTGAAATCGTCCGTGCCGTATTTGGAACCTTCACGGCCGAGACCGGACTGCTTGACGCCACCGAACGGGGCAACTTCGGTCGAGATCAGTCCTGTGTTGATGCCGACCATGCCGTATTCCAGTGCTTCCGCGACCCGCCAGACCCTGGAAAGGTCCCTTGCGTAGAAGTAGGAGGCCAGGCCGAAGATCGTGTCGTTGGCCTGCTCGATCACATCATCGACGGTGTCGAACCTGAACAGCGGTGCGACCGGCCCGAAGGTTTCCTCCGATGCGACCTTCATTTCGCGAGTGATCCCGGTCATCACCGTGGGCTGGAAGAAGGTACCACCCAATTCGTGACGGCTGCCGCCTGTCAGGACCTGCGCGCCTTTCGACAGCGCATCGGCAACGTGGTCTTCCACCTTTTCAACGGCCTTTTCGCTGATCAGGGGGCCGGCGATGACACCGTCTTGGAAACCGTCGCCCACCTTCATTTTTTTCACCGCTTCCGTCAGCTTTTGCGCGAAAGCGTCGTAGACACCGGCCTGAACGTAGATGCGGTTGGCGCAGACGCAGGTCTGTCCGTTGTTGCGATACTTGGAAATCATGGCGCCTTCGACGGCGGCGTCGAGGTCGGCATCATCGAACACGATGAAGGGCGCGTTGCCGCCAAGCTCCATTGACGCCTTCAGCACCTTGTCGGCGGCCTGGCGCAACAGAATGCGGCCGACCTGCGTGGACCCGGTAAAGGTGATCTTGCGGATCTTGTCGTTAGAACAGAATTCCTGGCCAATATCGGCCGACCTGGTCGAAGTGACGACGGAGAACAGGCCGTCCGGAACACCGGCTTCCTGCGCGAGCTTTGCCATCGCCAGGGCGGACAGAGGCGTTTCTGCAGCCGGTTTGGCAACGAAAGCACAGCCGACCGCAAGCGCCGGGCCGACCTTGCGGGCAATCATGGCATTGGGGAAGTTCCAGGGTGTGATGGAGGCAACGACCCCGACCGGCTGTTTCAGCACGACAATTCGCTTGTCGCTCTGGTGTCCCGGGATAACGTCGCCGTAGAGGCGTTTGGCCTCTTCGGAAAACCATTCGATAAAACTGGCGCCATACATGATTTCGCCCTTCGCCTCGGCAAGGGGCTTGCCCATCTCGGCAGTCAGGATCGCACCGAGATCGTCCGCGTTCGCGACCATGAGATCGAACCACTTGCGCAGGATTCCGGCGCGCTCCTTGCCGGTCTTTGCCGCCCAGTCCTTTTGCGCCTTGAAGGCTGCGTCGATCGCGGTTCGTGTGTCCTCGACGCCGAGATCGGGCAGTCTTGCGAGCACCTCGCCATTCGCGGGATTGGTGACCTCGAATTCATCCCCTGCCTTAGCCTTGTCCAGCCAGTTTCCGGCAACAAAGGCCTGCGTGCAAAGAAGATCCTGGCGTTTCAATCGCCCTGTCAGGCTTTCGGATGGTGTCGACATGGTATTCCTTTCTTTCGCAAGCCCCTCGCTCGCAAGGCGAACGTGGGGCAGCAGTTTTCGTTCCGCCAAATTAGCGGATGGCCGTCGGATTGATCATCATCTGAACGGCACCCTTCATGCGGGTCACGCCCAGGACGAACAGAAACTCATGGGCATTGTCCTCGGCAAGCGCGCGGGTGTCCATGTTCTCCAGAATATAGATGCCGTTTTGAGGAATGAGAATCTGGTGGACCGCAAACACGCCATCGGTCCCGTTTTCGAAAGGAACGGCCTCGACGCCCCAGGTGTCCGCGCCCACAGCGATGACACCGACCTCCGCAAGATATTCCGCACCACTGATCCCGAGGCCGGGTTCCACCTTCACATAGCGATCATGGTCCGGTGTTTCGCCGTCCAGAAGGTCAAGCCAACCGGAATGGAACAGAACGACGTCTCCCTTTTTCAATTCAACACCCTGGGCTTTCGCAGCGGCGACGATGTCGTCCTTCGTATAGGCGGTGCCTTCCTTGACGATGTCCTGACCGTAGAAGGCGGCCATGTCGAGCATGACCCCGCGCGCCACAATCGGCGGCAATTTTTCCAGACCGAGTTTCACAAGGCCATCAGCCTTGGCAACATCTGCTTCGGCAAGGCCGTTGTAATAGGTGTGTTTGATGCCGATATGGCCGAGGCCATCAATCTGTGGCCCGATGCCAAGCCAGCCCATGAAGATATCGTCGTTATAGGTCATCCCGTTGGTCCCAAGACCTTCGGTCGTGATCTGGTTCGGCTGCAACACCGTGATACTCATCGAGCGCGGCGAAAAGGCAGGCGTATCCTTGTCTACGACGATACCGAGATTGTAGGTCTTGCCCGTCTTGACCAGTTTGGCGGCCTCCAGCACGCTTTCCGGCGTGATGAGGTTGGCGGCGCCGATTTCATCGTCGGGGCCCCAGGGGGAATCGTGCCAGTCTTCGGCAAGGGCAGTCCCTGCCAGTCCGCAACAAAGGGCCGAGGCCAGTAATAAGGATTTCATCTTCTATTCCTCCCGATTGAATGCGGCCCGAAACGTGACTGTGGCAGGCGACCGCTTTCCTACCCTGAGAAGCTCCGCACGGTCAGAGCGAGGCTTCGTAAATCCGTGCGGCGTCCTCCTCCCGGACGTCACGCGGATTGTTCACGAGCAATCTGGTCTGGTTCATCGCGTCTGAGGCGAGCTTCGGAATGTCCGCCGCCGTGATGCCGACCTGACGCAGGCCCGGTTCAAGACCCAGGTCGCGATTGAGACCGGCGAGTCGATCGATGAAGTCCGCCGTTACGGCCTGGCTGGAACGGCCCCCCCCGATATCCGGGAAGACATGCGGTGCCAGCTCCGCATAGGCGGTGCCGCATTCAGGAGCGTTGAAACGCATGACCTCGGGAAGCACCAGCGCATTGGACAGGCCGTGGGGCACGTGAAACAGGCTGCCGATCGGATAGGCCAGCGCATGCACCGCGGCAACGGGCGAATTGGCGAAGGCCTGTCCGGCGAGCATCGATCCAAGCAGCATATTGACCCGTGCGTCCACGTTGCTGCCGTTATGCACTGCTTCGCGGATATTTGCGCCGAGCAGATCAAGCGCCTGCAGTGCAAGCATTCTCGAGATGGGATTGTTGTTGGCGCTGCGGGATGTATAGGCCTCGATGGCATGCACCATGGCATCGACCCCCGTCGCCGCTGTAATGTGCGGTGGCAGGCCGACGGTCAGCTCCGGGTCCAGAAGGGCGATGTCGGGCAGAATGATCGGCGAGACGACGCCTTTCTTTTCCTCCGTCCTCGTCGTCAGGATGGAAACGGCCGTCACCTCGGATCCCGTGCCCGCCGTCGTCGGCACAAGCACGAGCGGCAACCGGGTGCCGCGCGCCTGATTGACGCCGTAGACTGTGTCCAGCGGCTGGTCGGACGCAGAAAGCAGCGCAACAACCTTGGCCACATCCATCGAGCTGCCGCCGCCGAAGCCGACGATGCAGGCGATGTTGTCAGCCTTTGCAATGTCGACCGCCTCCAGAACGGTGTCCGCTTTGGGATCGGCCTCGACGCCGTCGAACAGTGTCACATTGAAGCCGGTTGACTGGAGGCTCGCCAGCGCGGTTTCCGCGAGGCCGATCTTGACGATCCCGGGATCTGTCACGAAGAGCACGCTGCGGTTCTTCTCGGCGAATGGCATGGTTTCAAGCATCTCGCCGAGCCGGGCGGCGCCGTTTCTCTGAAGCCGGATCGAGGGGGTCGTGTTGAAAACGAAATCATCCATGATCCACCTCACGCTGCCAGAGAGTTCATGAGGCTTATCTGGCCTCTTTCTATCGAATAGACCTTGTCGACCACGTTCTCGGAATGGGTGTAGTCGGATTCCGAAATCAGCACCGTCAGATGTTCCGATTTCAGGTTCGCGAACACCTCCATGAGACGTTGGGCGAGCGCCGGCGCAACGCCCTCGAAGGGTTCGTCCAGCAACAGGAGATTTGAGCCGCACACGAGTGCCCGCGCCAGGGCGACCAGCTTCTGCTGCCCGCCGCTGAGTGTCATCGCCTTGCGCCCGGCAAAGCGGCCGATCTCAGGCATGAGGTCATAGACCCATTTGACACGGGACCGATCGGTGTTGCCCGTCGCCCAGAGCGGCACGAGAATGTTCTCCTCGACCGTGAAATGCGGCACCAGCCGCCGGTCTTCCGGCAGGTAGCCGATGCCGAGCGCCGCGCGCTGATGGGCTTTCTCCGTGTGCAGGCTCTCGTGATTGAACAGGATCGATCCGCTGTCTGCTCGAAGCAGGCCCATGACCGCGCGCATCAACGTTGTCTTGCCGGCGCCGTTGCGGCCGATCAGGCCGCAGGTGGTCCCGGTCTCCAGGTCCATGCTAACGCCCCGGAGAATGGGAACGCGCTGTATCGAAAGGTTGAGTTGGCTGATGGTCAGCATCAGGCGGCTCCATTTCCGGCGGCGGGCGCCGCCTGTTTGTCGGTCTTGCGGTGAAACTCGCTGCCAATGACGAATTCCCGCACCTTCCGGTTTTCCAGAACCTCGCGCGTCGGCCCATCCGCCAGAATTGTGCCTTCGTAAAAGGCGACACAGCGCGGCGAGAACGCCTCGATGATCTCCATGTCGTGTTCAATGAACAGAACCGCCGTGTCGTTGGCCTTCAGGGCGTTGATGAGCGTTTCCATGAAGTCCATCTTCTCGTCGGCACTGACACCACTGGTGGGCTCGTCCAGGAAAAGTAGGTCAGGGTCCGAGACAGTGGCCATGGCGATGTCGACCAGCTTGCGCACGCCCTGCGGCAGCGTCGCGATTTCCTGGTGGGCGTAGCGCTCGATGCCGAAGCGGGCGAGGAGCGACAGGGCCTCCTCCTCCCGGCCTGCATCGATGGCCGGCGTCAGCAGGGCGGGTTTGACGCGGCTCGCAATCGTCAGCGCGATCAGCATGTTGTCCAGCACATCCATTTCCGGGAAAAGCTGGGGGATCTGGAAGGAGCGGCAGATGCCGAGCCGCATGATCTCGCGTGTCGGCTTGCCGGTGATCGAGCTGCCCCGGTAAAGGATCTCGCCGGCGCTCGGCGGCAGATAGCCGGTGACCATGTTGACGAAGGTGGTCTTGCCGGCCCCGTTCGAGCCGATGACGCCGAGGATTTCACCGGCGCCGATCCGGATGTTGATGTCCCTGGCGGCAACGACAGCGCCGAAGGTGCGTTCCAGGTTTCTGGTTTCCAGGATGGGTGTCATGTCAATTTCCCTCCATGATTTCCGAGGCCTTCGGCGCGGCTGTTTTCCGTTTTGCCGAAGCGATCAGTGACCACAGGCCCCTGGGCAGGAAAATGATCGTCAGGAGCATCAAAGTGCCGAGGATCATTTGCCAGGTGTTCGGTGAAATCTCGACTGCGTAGACGCGGACAATTTCCAGAAGGAACGTGCCGATGAGAGGCGCGGCAATGTTGCCTGTCCCGGCGAGGATCGACACGAAGACGAATTGCCCGGACGTGGTCCAGTTGGTCATCTCCGGATCGACATGGCCGAGCGCCATGGCCCACAGGACCCCGCCCGCTGCCGAGACGGCTGCAGCGATCACATAGGTAATGTGGACGGCACGATGCGCCGAGGTTCCCAGGTATTCGACCCGCAGTTCGTTCTCGCGGATGGCCTCGTTGATGTAGCCGAGGGGGCTGCGCAGGACCCTGTTGAGACCGAGTGCGAGGCCGAGTGTGACAACGCAGGTGACCACGTAGAGAACCGTTTCACCCAGGTCGCCCTCGGGCGCCCAGCCGAGATAGGTGGGCTGCGGCAGGTTGAAGCCGTCCGTGCTGCCGAGTTCCTCGGTGCTGGACAGCAGGCCGAACAGGATCATCGAGACCGCCAGGCTCAGCATGGCGAAGAAGATCTCGCGGTAGCGGCGCAGCAGGAAGCCGAGCAGGAAGGCGATGACGACGCTTGCCAGAAGTCCCATCACGAGCAACACGAAGAGATCCGAAATGCCGAGGAACTTGCCCGCCAGTCCGGCCGTGTATCCGCCGATGCAGAAGTAGAGACCCTGGCCGAAGGACACGAGGCCCGCGCGCATCTGGATCATGACGCCGAGCGCGACCAGCCCGGTGCCGAGCGACACCTGGATGTAATTGACCACCCATGCGGGAAGAACGAAGGTGAGGCAGATGAGAACCGGCAGCGCGAGCAGCAGTCCCCATTCGGTTTTGTCGAAGGACTTGGTCATATCTTCCTGCTTTCCGAGAGTGCAAACAGCCCATAAGGCTTCACTGTCAGGACTGCGGCCATGACGAGATAGATCGAGAAAAGCTCCGCCGGCGGGTACAGGTGGACGAAGGCTGCCCGGGAAAAGCCAACGATCAGCGCGCCAAGCATGGCGCCGCCGATCGAACCCATGCCGCCGATGACGATCACCGCGAAGGCCATGACGATGATTTCCGCGCCGATACCAGGCACAACGGAAATCTCCGGAGCTGTCAGTGCGCCGCCGAGTGCGCCCAGGGTTGCGCCGATGACGAAGGTGACCGTGAAGAACAGCGTGACATTGATGCCGAGCGCGCTGCTGACCTCGCGGTCCTCGATCACGACGAGCAGAAGTTTGCCTGTCCGTGTGTGATTGAGGGCGAAGTAGAGCGCCGCGCCGACAAGGATGGCCACACCGACGATGAGGAACTTGTAGACCGTGTAGGGCAGACCGAAAACGTCGATTGTGCCGAGCCAGTAGGCTGGCTGGTAGGAGACGTAGGAGTCCGTGCCCCAGATCAGCTTGGTGGCATCTTCCAGCACCAGGAAGATGGCGTAGGTCACCAGGACCATCAGCACCTCGTCCCGGCCATACATGAACCGCAGGATGCCGCGCTCCACGAGTAGCCCCGAGACGAGACCGGCCGCGAGCGCAGCGAGCGGGATGATCAGGTAGGTCAGCGCGATGGTGCTGCCGGTCTGTGTGTAGAGGCCGATGGCCCAGGCGGACGTGTAGGCGCCGAGCGCATAGAAACCGCCATGGGCAATGTTGAGGATCCGCATCACGCCGTAAACCAGCGTGAGGCCGACGGATGACAGGAAGAGCCACGCGGCAAAGCCGAGCCCGTCCACTGCTATCGCGACAGCGGTTAGCATTGAATTCTCCGTACCAGTCTTATGTGAATGTGGCCTCCGGGCGCCCCGGCTGCCGGGAAAGACCGGGTCCCGCCGCAATGCGATGTGCGGAACCCGGCAATGTGTCAGAGGATCGGGCTAGATGCCTGAGGACACCTCTGACGCAAGTGCCTGACGGCTAGTCGCACTTGGCGCCTTCGAACCCGCTGTTGATCCAGTCGATGGAGTTCATTCCGGCAGGTGGGTTAACGCACTCGGCGTCATAGCGAACGATGTCGACGAGGCTTGCCTTGCCGGTTTCCTTGTCGAATTCGTAGGTGCCGTAGGCGGTTCCCTGGATCGCCTGGTGACCATTGGCCAGAGCCATGGACACCTTGCCGCTCGGGCCTTCCCATTCCAGACCTTTCAGGGCACCGATGACCGCATCCTGATCCGTGCTGCCTGCCTTGTCGGCGGCCGCCTTCACACCCAGTAGAGCCTGCGCCATCTTGTAGGAAGGATAGGTTGGCAGGGTGCCGAACCGGTCGTAATAGGCCTTGCGGAACCAGTCGTTCAGTTCGGATTCCGGGGCCAGGTCGCCATGGGGACCGCGTGCGCCGATGATCGTGCCGTCCGGCATCTGCGCGCCGAGGCGATGCATTGCCGTTTCGCCGGTTGTCAGCACCACCTTGGCGCGTTCGAAGATGCCGCGGGCGGAGCCCTGGATGACAAAGGCCTCCATATCGCCGCCCCAGAAGCTGGAATGAACGACATCGGGTTTCGAGGTCAAGAGAGCCGATATCTCTGATCCGTATTGTCCGGCATAGATTTTCGGGAACTGCTCGGCCGCGATCTTGGCATTACTGTTGATCTGCGCCATGGACGCGGAAAAGTCGCGCCAGGAGTCCTGTCCAAAGGCGTAGTTCTGGTTGATCCCGGCATAGGATCCGGTCTTCGCTCCGGTGTCGGCGAGGTAACGGGCCGCGGCAACATTGTCCATGGTGGCATGGGCGCCGGTGCGGAACGTGTACTGCGGATCAGTGACAATTTCCTCGAAGATCTGCGGCGTGCCGCAATCAAACAGGATCGTCAGCTTCTGCGCCTTCTCCGCTTCCGGCGCGATGGCCTTGCAGCTGCTGGACGAGATGTAGCCGAGAACCATGTCGACCTCGTCCTTTTCGACGAGCTTCTGATAGTCGGCGTTCTTCTGCTTGGAGTTTTCGTCAACGAAGATCGGGTCGATCGATTTTCCCGCCAGACCGGTGCTGGCATAGGGCGCCGGCACGGAGCCCGCGTTGATGGCCTCGATCATCAATTCGGCAGCATTGCGCGCAGGAACGCCGAAGGGACCCGCCGCCCCGCCGGACAGGAAGGTCACGAAGCCTATCTTGACGGATCCCTCCTCGGCCTGTGCAGGCGCAGCCGCGGCAAGCACCGAGGCCAGTCCGAGGGTCGTTGCCGTCATGAGAATGTGTCTTGATTTCCGGATTGCGCTCGACCGCGCAGCCTGCTTGCCTGATGCCATGATCAGTTCTCCTCCACTTGATCTTTCGACGGGAAAGACAGCCGCATGCACGCGGTCGGCTGGCACCCGGTGCCTACCTTCCCGTTCGGTGATGCGATTTTCCTCCCAATGCGCCTTGCAGCGCATGTCCTGGAGTTTTCAGTGGAAACGGGCGGAAAACCATGGATCGCGGAACGGTAAATGAGCGGTAGGCGCTCATTGGGCCGGGATCATGCGCGGAGAGCGCTCATGTCATGAAATCGGGCCGTCTACCTGCCGTCGTCAAGGACCGGCCAGGTCTCCGGCGGATAATAGATCCGCCAATCGCCCAGCATCACTTTCGCCGGTGCGTAGCTGTTGTCATAGACCGTCTTGCCGATAGCCTGGACCTGCAGGACCTGGTGACTGTCCGGATCCATTTTCGAGCGAAAGCCCTCAGGGTCTTCCGGCAGGCTCAGCGTCAGCGTTTCCAGTTTCTCGCGAAGCTTGTCCTGGTCGTCGGTGCCGCCCGCGAGGCGCACGGCTTCGGCAATGGCCAGCACGCCGGCATAAGCGCCCTCAGCCGCATAGCTCGGATAGCGCCCGGCCTCTTCTCGAAAGGCCTCCACGAAGGATCGGTTGCGGTCCGTCGGTGGCCAGTTGATGTGATGCCGTGCCGAGAGGACGAGGCCGAGGGGCATGTCGTTTTCAAGTTCTGCCAGCACCTCGTAATTGCCGCCTGCGTCGAAATTCATGAACTGGACCTTGTCGAACAGGTCCAGCTGTTTCGCCTGCTTGACGAAGGTCACGAAATCGAGTCCCCACTGGCCGTTGACGACGATATCGGTTGGCGTCGCCATAAGCTGCTGGATATACGGGGTGAAATCGGTCTCAAAGACCTTCGGCCAGTATTCGCCCGTGATCTCGAAATCGAGATTCTGCTGTGACAGGAAGGTTCGCAGATCGTCCCAGGCCTGGTAGCCGTATTCGTAGTCCGGACCGATGAACGCGATCCTGATCGGGTCCTTGCGCCCTCCATAGGTTTCCTGAATGAACTTGGCCCCGGCGCGCATCGACTGGCGCGTGTCGTTGCTGACGCGAAAATAGAAGGGATGCAGATCCTCGCTGGTCAGCGTTGGCGAGGCATGGTCGGTGCCGATGAAGAAGACCCCGGCGTCGCGGGCAAACTCCGAGACGGCGCGCGCGACACTGGAATTGACCACGCCGCACAGAAAATCGACCCTGTCCTCGTCGACCAGCCGCCTTGCGATCTGGAGAGAGCGGAGGGATTTCGAGCGCGTGTCCTCGATCAGCACTTCGACCTGCGGATACCCGAACGCTTCCAGGGTTTTCAGATGCTGCTGCGCGAGCTTGATGGCGACCGCGCTGTCGCGGCCGTAAAGCGCGCCCGGCCCGGTCAGCGGATAGAGACAGCCGGCCTTCACCCGAAGAGGCTCGTCCGCGGCGGCCGGACCACACAGGAAAAGACAGAACAGAACGGCCCGGAAAATGGCGATGGTCTTCATGCAATCCCCAGCCGCTGCATCTTGCGCTTCAGCGCGTGACGGGAAATGCCGAGCCGGTCCGCGGCCAGCCCCTTCTTGCCCTTGCAGCGCATGAGTGCGTCGCGGATCAGGTCTCGTTCGACATTCTCCATCGACTGCTCGATGGAAAGAGCCGTCTTGGGTTCGACGGATTTGAATTCTGCAGGCAGGAGATCGGCCGTCACCGTCTTGCCCGGATAGAGGATCGACAGGCGTTCGACGAGGTTCTTCAATTCGCGGACATTTCCGGGCCAGTCATAGGACTGGAAGAAGGCGCGTGTCGCCTTGTCGAAGCCGATCGGCATGACCGCGGACGACCGGGCATATTTCGCCGCGAAATGCGCTGCCAGAAGCTCGACGTCCTTTTCCCGTTCGCGCAGCGGCGGAATGGTGATTGGCACGGCATTCAGCCTGAAGAAAAGGTCCTGCCGGAACGTGCCCTCATTGACCGCCGTGGCAAGGTCCTTGTTTGTGGCCGCGACGACCCGCACATCGGCGTGATGCTCCCGGTTGCTGCCGGCCAGCCGGTAGGAATGTGTTTCCAGGAAATGCAGCAGCTTGGCCTGGATCTCCAGCGGCATCTCACCGATCTCATCGAGGAACAGCGTGCCGCCATGGGCGATCTCGACAAGCCCGCGTCTGCGCAAGGCCGCACCGTTTGCCTTTTCGGCGCCGAACAGCTCGGCATCGATCTGCCGGACCGGCAGCGTCGCGCAATTCACCTCCACAAAAGGCGCGTCCAAGCCGCTGCCGCGCTTGTGCAGCTCACGAGCGACCACGGCCTTGCCGACACCTGTTTCACCGGAGAGAAAAACGGTCGGGGCATTGCTCGCCGCGATCTGCTCTATCTCGTGGCGGAGCTTTGCAATGCCCGCATATCCGCCGATGAAATCGAACTCGGTGGATTGCTGACGCAGATAACGGACCTCGGAATCAAGCTGGCGGCGAGACTCCGTCTCGTTGAGAAGATGGATCAGCTCGTCAACATCGAATGGCTTGGACACATAGTCCACGGCCCCCATCTTGATCGCCGTCACCGCATCGTGGGTGTCGTCGAGCGCGGACATCATGATGACGGGAACGCCGGGCAGTTCCGTGATGAACCAGTCGAGAACCTCCAATCCCCCCATGCCGGGCATGCGTACATCGAGAAGCACGATATCGGGTGTCTCCCGCTGGGCGATCCGGCAGCCGATATGGCCGTTATGTGCTTCCTGGCAGTCCATGCCGGCCTGCCGGAGGGTGAAGGCCAGCGAGCGTGTCAGGTTGATCTCGTCGTCGATGATCAGGACATTGGGTCTGTTCATGCCGTCCTCTCCTGTGCCGCATCGTGTTTCGGAAAAACAAGAATGACCGTCGTGCCGTGACCAGCCTCGCTCTCGATGAACATCTGGCCGCCGTTCGTCTCCACCAGCTGCTTGGTGACGGGCAGCCCGAGCCCGGAGCCCTTTCCCCGGGTCGTGAAGAAGGGACGGAGCACCTTGGACCTGGTCTCCGCATCCATGCCCGTTCCATCGTCTGCCACACTCACGACGACCTTGCCGTCATCGCGATACGCGCGCAGCTGGAGGTGACCGCCGTCGGGCATTGCGTCGATCCCGTTAAGGGTCAGGTTCAGGAGGATCTGGCTGAAATGCGCACGGTCCATCTCAATCTGCAGACTGGACTCGCCCGAGAGATCGATGACGATATTCTTCTCGTGCGCGGTTGTGGCCAGCAGCGTCCGGATGGTTCGGAAGGCTTCTCGGATCAGGACCGGCTCGCGCACCGGCGGACTGGGCTTGGCATAGTTCAGGAACTCCCCGATGGTCTTGTCGACGCGCGTGATTTCCGAGGAAATCACCTCGAACATCTTCTGCCGTTCCGCGTCCTGCTCATTCCGTTTCAGCCCGTGAACGGTCGTCACCACAGTCGCCAGCGGATTGCGGATCTCGTGAGCGATCCCCGCCGCCATGCCTCCGAGCGCGGCGCGCCTTTCGACCTCGACCCGCGAGGTGATCAGGTTTTCAAGCTGTTCGCGCATACGGTTGTAGGAACGTGCCAGCGACCCGAGTTCACCCGGCCCGTCTTCCGAAACGGAAACGCCGAAATTGCCGTTGGCGATCGCCTGGGCGCCCTCGTTCAGCGGAAGCAGGTAACCGGTAAGCTTTTGGGACATCATGAAAAAGAGGACGACCAGCCCGAGAGCGGAAACGATGGCCGCGATCAGGAGGATATACCGGATGCGATTCCGTGGCTCCTCCAGATCGCCCCCGCCATCGACCAGCTGGATGCGCCATCCCGGCAGGAACTGGCGGGAGCGGGCGAGAATGTCCGTTTCCTCGGCACGGGTTCCGACGGGTGTCAGGCGCTCCCGGTCGAACACGACGATCTGCGGCTGGTAGACACCAGGTTCGACGAGCTGCGCGGCCAGTTCCGTAAGCGAGGCCAGCCGCATGCGGAGCGAAACCATGCCGATCTGTTTCTGGTTGAACAGGACGGGCATGCGGATCAGGAACCAGCCGGGACGCCCGTTTTCAGGCAGGACCGGGCCAAGTACCTCCACCACACCATGCTGAACCAGCGGCAGCGTGGTCAGGTCCGCAGGCTCTTCCCTTGCGCGGTTCCTTGGTACCGTTGCGACGGTTTCGCCGGAGACCCGGGACAGTTCGATGGCATAGACATCCGGGCTTTCGACTTCCAGCAACAGGAAGTCCCGCATCAGGGGCGAGATCGAATTGCCATCCGGCTCGAGAAAGAAGTCGGTTGTGTCGGGAAGGTCGACGATGCTCTCCAGTTTGTTGACCTGAACGGCCATGAAGTTGCTCATCTGGACCGCCGCCCCTTCCAGGTGAGCATTCACGCGGTTGGTGACGAGATTGTCGATCAGGTTGGCGCTGTAGCGGTCATAAAGCGTCGCGATCAGGACAAGCGGAATCAGGGCCGCAACAACTGCACCCCAGAGATATCTCCTCGCCAGATTGAGCCTTTTGGCTCCGAATGGCATCAAACTGCCTGTCCTCCCGCCGATCAGATTATGCCAGATCAGACCGGCTTCCTATTGCACGGCTCTGATTTTTGAGCGGAAACCGCTCATATTTTTCAGGCAGTGTCCTGGTAGCTGCGGTATTCACCGAGCTACTGCGATCTGGAGGACATATCCCTGGAACGCGGCTTTCAAGTCGATCACGGCACAATCAAGCGGTGGGGCCTGGCCTACGCCCCATTGATGGAAAAACGATTGTGCCGGTTCCGAAAACCGCATTGCGGCACGGTCCGCATCAAGGCCAATGGCGTTATCTGTATCGAGCCATTGATAAGCAGGGAAATCCGGTCGACTTCCTGCTCACGGCAGAGCGCAAGCTGAGTGCGGCCAAGCAGTTTCTGAATAGGCCATCAAGTCACTTTGCAAATTGCTGTCATGCGTTTCCGGGGAGTCTTTCGCGGTCTTGAGACGGTAATCAATGTGCAAGCCCGTGTGAGGGGCCAGGTCAGGAAGAACCATCAGCTTTGCCAAAGCGTCTCCTGATTGGGTTGTTGTACTAAACCCGGAGAGCATGCCTGCGACGACTGGGAAGACTGTAGACCAGGCGAATTTCGCAACAAGGCCGAGATCTCGCACAATCTGCGTGCCGGGAACCGTGCCCGGATCAAAAGCGATCAGTCTTACGTTTTCATGCATCTTCACGGATTCCTTTGAAAACACATAAAGCAGCACGCAAAATTTCGATGTCGCATAGCGATCGCGGGCGCCCTGGGCCGGGGAGCTTGTCTCGCTCAACGCGCCTACCGAGACTTTGGCGGCGCTTGAATACTTTTGGCCGTGATACCCCAAAAATTTGCCGACTGGGTCAGCCTTGTTATGGGCGCCACTTGCAGTGAGAATGATCGCAGCATTATTCTCCATAAGGGGCTGCAAAAGCTGGCTCAGGCAGTAGTGGCCCAAGTAGTTGGCCGCAAAACACTCCTCTACACCGTCTTCTGTAAACCTCGCCGCGTGTGAAGGTTGCATTCCTGCGTTCAGACCAAGTGCTGCTATCTTCCGGCCTGCAGATGCATTTTGGACAAAGCCGGCGAATGCTCTGACCGATTTCAGGGATGATGTATCAAGGGGCGCGATTTTCAGGCGGTCCTTCGGTGCCAACCGCCTGAGAGCTTCTGCGCGTTCCGGATCACGGGCGCCAACGATCAATTCATGCCGTGGATTTTCGAGCAATTGCCGCGCCGCCTGCAACCCAATGCCCGACGTTGCGCCTGTCATGACGAACAAAGACATCACTGAGTTCCATTCGCGGTCTGCAGCGACACCCTCGCATTTCGCCAAAAATACACAAACCCGAACAACAGCCCGACGTGCAGCACCGTATTCGGGATGAACGACAGCACAGATCCGTAGACACCCAACGCATAGGCCAGAGGGTCAACGGGCAGGATCAGAAGCTGAAGAAGAGCATTGGCCATAAGCAGGCTGACCATTGTTGGCGATGTTTCGTCAGCGCGCACGAGAAAATTCAACACCCCAAAACTCAAAAGAAAAACGCCAGCAGTTCGCGCCATGACCAGCCCTGTTTCGCTGGGGACAGCATACTTCATATCGACGAGAAGAATGTTTGGAAGGAAGGTGGCAATAAACCCGATGCTCAACGCAATGAGGGAGGCAATAGTCAGGAAGATCTTTCGATTCATGTCAGTCATCCATTTGTTTCAGAGGAGCGATTGATCGGGCCAAACCCTGGCGTCGATACAATTTGGTCTTGCGACGTGCCTGTTTGTTGGAGCGCGGCCAGTCCGTTCATCACCGCTTAAGTTTGAATGGCAAATACTCCAGCCAACAGCTGCTCAGGCAGGTCGCCTTGAGCCTGTGCCCGCGCAAAAACAACCTCCAACGCTGGCCGAACGCGCAGCAATCCCAACTGCCCGAACGCGCTCATGGTGCGATCAAGAACATCATCGAGATCATATTGAATCGGGTGGGGCATAGGCTTCCTTCATTATAGAACGATCATTCAATAACTAAGCGAGGCTTGTCAAGCCTCACTGGTTTGCCTTGGGTTTTTTAGAAATGGCCACGGGCTTACGGCGTTCCGATCGGCCAATGCGCGCAGGCAAGGGCTGTGGAAGCGAAGAGCGAAGCGTTGTGAGCTGGGCGGGACGAAAAGGTTGCAGACGGAGGAGAAGATCGAGATGAATCGCTCCCCACCAAATCAGCGCACTCACAGATCGCAAAATGCCAAATTATTAGGCAATTTTGCCTGTATCTGCTTTCAAAAATGTCTTGCACATCCTATTTAAACCCATAAACATACAGTACGTTCTGTTTTTAATAGAGGTGCCGAATGGCCCGTGCTCTGACATCTCGCCTCCTGTTCGGCTCGCTGATCGTGCTGCTCTATCTTTTCCTGCTGCTGCCGGTGCTGGGGATTACATATGTCAGCTTCTTCAACAGCCAGTTCTTGTCGTTCCCACCTCCCGGATACACGTTGCGTTGGTTCGCCAACGTGTTCGAGCAGGAGGCGCTGATCAGCGGCTTCATCACGAGTGCCGAGGTCGCCGTCCTCGCTTCTTTGATCGGCGTTGTGTCCGGCGTACTGGCAAGCCTGGCGCTGGTTCACTTCGAGTTTCCCGGCCGTGAAGCAATCAAGAGCTTCCTTCTTGCTCCCCTCCTTGTTCCGGGGATCGTAATCGGCACGGCGCTCTACGTCTTCTACATCCAGATTGCCCAGTCTACGGGCTGGAACCCGACACGCTCGCTCGTCGGCCTGGTGATAGCGCATGTGATGCTGACCATCCCCTGGTCGGTGCGCCTGATCGCAGCTTCCATGGGGATGCTGGACCGTTCGGTGGAAGAAGCTGCCCGGAACCTGGGGGCCGGCGCGCTAAAGGCATTTCTTCTCGTGACGCTGCCGCGCATGCGTGCGGGGATCGTCGCCGCGGCTCTGTTTTCATTCGTAATCAGCTTCGAGAACCTCGAGGTCTCCGTGCTGCTGGTTCAACCCGGCGCCACAACGTTACCAATCGCGATGCTCCAGTACATCGAGTGGAACATGGACCCGACACTCGCGGCCGCCAGCACAGTGCAGATCCTCGTTATCGGTGCGCTGCTGCTGATTTCCGACCGTTTCGTCAAGCTCTCTCAGGTGGTGTGATATGGCCGAGCTCGTAATTCGTAACCTTGTGAAGACCTATGGCGACCACCGCGTGGTGGACACCATCAACCTCAAGGCAGAGACTGCAGAACTGGTCGCCCTGTTAGGCCCCTCGGGCTGCGGAAAGACGACGCTTCTACGCTCGATTGCCGGCTTTGTGCCCATCTCCTCCGGGGCCATCGAGATCGACGGACGAGACGTCAGCAAGCTGGCACCGAACAAGCGCAACACCGGCATGGTGTTTCAAAATTACGCGCTTTTCCCCCACATGAGCGTTGCGGAGAATGTTGCCTTCGGCCTGGCCATGCGCAAGGTTCCCAAGTCGGAAATCGAGAAGCGTGTCGCACATGCCCTCGACCTGGTGTCGCTGACGGACTACGCCGAGCGACGTCCGCGTGCGCTATCGGGCGGCCAGCAGCAGCGTGTGGCCGTAGCCCGCGCCCTTGTGGTCAACCCGGACGTCTTCCTGCTCGATGAACCCTTGTCGAACCTCGACGCCAAGCTGCGTATGAGTGTTGGAATGCAACTGCGCGCCCTTCAGCAGAAACTTGGTCTCACAACGGTCTTCGTCACCCACGACCAGAAGGAGGCCCTGATGATGGCCGATCGGCTGGTTATCATGCGCGCCGGCCGGGTCGTGCAGGAAGGCACGGCGGAGCATCTTTACCAGGAACCCGCGACGCGCTTTGTCGCCGACTTTCTGGGCCACTCCAACGTGTTGACGGGAACGCCTGTCGAAGGCGGTTTCAGAACCGATGGTGGCATCAAGCTGCCAAGCGCCAGCACCGACGGGCCACGCGTTCTTGCCGTTCGGCCCGAGAACCTGCTGCTGGGCGGCGAGACGGAAGGCGTCGAAACGGTACTGGACGCCACGGTCGAGACAGTCACCTACCTCGGTTCCATAACCGAGGCGAGCCTCTTGCTCCCTGGTGGCGAGCGCGTCGTTGCACATCACCAGAACCGAACCGGCAGCGAGCTGCACCTGGCGGTCGGTGACACGATCCGTGTTGGCTGGCGTACCAACGCCACCCAGCTCCTCATTGACGACATGTCCGAGGCGGCCTGACCAGGCCGCCCCGCTCCCTTCACCTTCCCAGTCCATAAGAAAACCTTCGGAGAAGACAATGTCCCGTTTTACCCTGACCCGTCGTTCCATGCTCATGGGGGCCGCTGCCGCAGGCGCAACCCTTGCCGCACCATCCGTTCTGCGCGCCCAGACGAGCCGCGTCATCGTCGGCGCCTGGGGCGGGGACTACGAGCGTCTGCTCAAGTCGGCAGTCGATCCCAAGACCCAAGAAAGCGGCGTCGATCTCGTCATCGACACGGGTAACGCGACCTCGCGCAAGACCAAGATGATCACCGCCCTGCGCATTGGTGGCGGCGCAATGGACGTCTCCTGCCTGTCCAACTCCGACATGCATCAGATGTCCACCGCTGGCGCCCTGAAGCAGGTTGACGAACTCGGCCTTACCCGCCAGGACAAAATCTTCCCACAGTTCGCCAAGCCCTATGCCATCCCGCATATCTATAGCGCGATGACGATCATCTACGACCGCTCGCAGGTCGACACCCCGCCCACGTCAATTAAGGACCTGTGGACGGAGGAATATCTAGGCAAGGTCGGTTTCTCCGACATTCTTTTCAATTACTACCTGGTGATCGCGGCAGCCACCTTCGGCAAGAATGGCAATGACTTCGCCGCAGCAAAGGCCGCTTACGAAGAGTACAAGGAAAAGTCCGGCGGTGTGCGTGTCTACTCCTCCAACGAGGCAATCGCAAACGCATTCAATGCCAAGGAGATCAAGGCCACGATCATGTGGAAGGCGCGCGCCTTCCAGTGGCGCAAGGCCGGGCTCGACCTCGTCGCAGTCGCCCCGAGCGAGGGTGCGGTTCCGGTGGTCTTCGAAGCCGGTTGCACATCCTTCGCCACGAACGTGAAGGGCGCGGGGGTCACTCTCGATGCCTTGCTCGATCCCGAGTTGCAGCTCAAGTTCGCTGAAGCGATGGGCTACCTGCCTACGGTTTCCGACGCTCCGATCCCAGAAAAGATGCGCGAGGATCTCGGTTTCACCGACGCAGAGCGTGAGAACTTCATCCTGCCGGACCTCGACTACATCGCCAAGGAGCAGAGCGAAACGCTCGCTTGGTGGAACCAGAGCTTCAAGGCCTGATCGCCGATGGCTCTGTCCGCAACAGATCTGAAGCGTGGAGGGGCGGCGTCCGCGCTGCTCCTCCCCGCGACGCTGCTGGTGGTCGTGGCGCTGGTCGCGCCTATGCTGACGCTGTTACGCTACAGCTTCAACGCCTACGACCCCATCATGCTGATGCGCGAGACCTTCACCCTGGAGAACTACGCGCGTTTCTTCGCCGAACCCTACTACCACGAGGTCATTCTCACGACCCTCGCGGTAGCATTTGGCGCAAGCTTTGGCGCCCTTCTGCTGGGCTTTCCGTTGGCTTATTTCCTCGCCCGCACAAAAAGCCGCTACAAGAGCCTTCTGGTCGTCCTCGTGGTGTTTCCGCTGCTGGTTGGCAATGTTGTACGCGCCGCCGGATGGATTGCGCTTTTCGGATCGCAGGGCATTCTGAACGTGACGCTGATAAAGCTCGGCCTCATAGAGAGCCCGCTTGAAATCATGTACACCGACTGGGCCGTGATCATCGGCACGCTTTCAGTCGTCATGCCCTTCATGGTGCTCAGCTTGCAGAGCGTGATCGAGAACGTCGATTTCTCGGTTGTGGACGCCGCTCTCAATCTCGGCGCGAGCCGATTCCAGGCCTTTCGCCTCGTCTTTCTCCCCCTCGTCATGCCTGGCGTGACCGCCGGCTTCGCGCTCATCTTCATCCTCTGCATGAACGCCTACGCGACGCCATATCTGCTTGGTGGGCCGGGCTACAAGATGATGGCTCCAGCGCTTTACGAGCAGATCTCGGTGATCTCGAACTGGCCGTTCGGCTCCGCCCTCGCCTTCATTCTCATGGCGACGACCGTTCTGGCGACCCTGGTGGTGACGCGCGTCGTGCGCAGCAAAACCGTCTAGCTTCCCAATCCAAAAAAGAAAGGCTCCCCGACATGGGTTTCCTGTCCTCTGACGTCTTCGAACACCGGATATCGGCGCTTCGCGCCGTAATGGCCCGCAAAGGGCTCGACGCCGTGGTTCTGTTTGGCGCAGACTCCGAGTTCTATACCAACTGGATTGTCGACGTTCAGGTGTGGGAACGCCCCGTCGCGGTGGTCGTTCCCGCTGAGGGCGAGATCTTTGCCGTCCTGCACTCTCTTTCGACACACCACTTCCACTTCGCCCGTGAGCGCGGCAGCGCATGGCTCGCCGACGTGGAGTTCTACTACGAGCATCAGCGCGAGGGCGTACGGCTCTTGACCGGCTTTCACGACCATGTGGCCGACCGGTTGCGTGCGCGTGGGCTGCATGGTGCTACGTTTGGCCACGATGGCGCCTCCGCCCACATGACCGCGATCATCGCCTCGCTGGGCGGCGGCAAGGCCGTACCCATGGTTCAGGACCTCCGCGATCTGCGTCTGGTGAAGACCGACGAGGAAATTGCGCTGATGCGCGAAGCCGCCTCCATCTCCGACTGGCTTCAGGACCGCTATCGCGAGAACATCCGGCCCGGCCGCTTGATTCAAGAGCTGGACGTGGAGATGCAGCGCCAGGCCGTGGTCGAGGCCGCTCGCCGTTTCCCGGGCCAGAACTGTGAGTGGCGCATCTACACCCTGCGCGGCGAGCATTCCTCCTCCCCGCACGGCAACGGCGCACAAACCGGTGCAACGATCCAGGAAGGTGACGGACTGGTGAATATCATCATACCGCGTCTCAATGGCTGCACCATCGAGAACGAGCGCACGCTCTTCTGCGGCCGTCCGTCGAAGGCGCAGGAAGAGGCTTATGACGCCGCCCTCCAGGCCCAGATAGCGGCCATCGAAGCGATGCGACCCGGCCAAACCGTATGTGGTATCGACAATGCCGCCCGCGAGGTGATCGAGGCCCGCGGCTTTGGCGAAAACATCATGCACCGGACCGGCCACGGTGTGGGCATGCGCGGTCACGAGTATCCGGCCGACACCGCTTTCAACACCCGTCTTCTGATGAAGAACGAAGTGTACTCAGCAGAGCCCGGCATCTATATCTGGGGCCTGGGAGGATTCCGGTTGGATGACACGGTTATTGTCGCCGATACCCCGGAGGTGCTGACCAAGACTTCGAAGGACATCGGGGTCCAGACGATCCTCTGACACGACATCGGGCGGACGCGCTCCCTCAAGGTGCGCCCGCCCCTTACCGGAGTACGGAATGACAGGCAGGAAGCCACCTCGTCGGACACAGGCGGAAAAATCCGCAGCCATGCGTTTGAAGCTGTGCGAGGCCACCTTGAGTGCCCTCGCTGAAGTCGGCTATGAGAAGACCACAACGCAGGAAATCTGCGCCCGTGCCGGTGTTTCGCGCGGTGCTCTCACGCACCAGTTTCCCACCCGCGTCGACATCCTGTCGGCTGCATTCGAACATCTGTTGGAAGCCTGGGAAGCGGAGCGGCGCACACATATCGCCTCACTGCCCGAAGGACAGCCAATAAGCTTCGAAGCCTACACCCGGCACCTGTGGCGTGTGGTCTTTTCCTCGCAAAACTATGTGGCAGCGCTCGAGTTGATGATGGCGGCCCGGATGGACGGGGATCTTGCTGCCAATCTGCGCAGCGTCCTTGCCCGGTGGCGCTCCGTGCGCGACTTCCTCTCCCTGCAGTTGCTGGGGCGTGAAGATGAGGCGGAGGACCCGCAGGTCCTAACCTTCCTGCATTTAAACCTGTGTATGCTGCGTGGTATCGCAATCCACGGCAGTTTCGATGCGTCGGACGAAGAGCGGGAGCGCCTGCTCGACGCCTGGCTTGAATTCCTCGGAAGCCGCGCTGACGTGATGCCGGGCTACAGTCCCGAGGTTCTGGACCGCGTCTGAGATGCGACGTCGACATTGACAACCAAGTTTGGTCAGCCTGGAACGTTAGTTCAAGGAACGAAACCGGTGCCCCCTTTGTCCGGTCCTTCAGCGGTCGTGTTTTTCAGCCTGGGAAATATCTGGTCGGGTTGAAGTTTTGGCTAGTGAGTTGTTCGTACGCGGTAATACAAGCCTCAATGTAACGATAGCCAACTTGCGCGAAGTCACTCCAGCAGCGCGCGCAGGCTCTCTGTCGTCACTTTTATTGTTACTTCCAGACTGCGAGGCGACCATCCCAGTGTGTTGATAGCCCCCTTGCGCTTGATGCCTGCCTGTACTTTCACAGCTGCAGCGTCATGTAGCGTAGAGCTGGCGCAAACCGGGACATCAACCGGGCGAAGGCATCTGGAAGTTGAAATCGAGGAGCTTTGGCCGCCGAAGTTCTAACATGGCGAGGCAGCATCCTTGCTACTGTAATCATTGAAACCGGTTCGTCGGCCACCGCAATGAACCTTTTACCGGCCGCTTCCGGGGCACTCATGGCTAGGTGCGTTTCCATTGCTGCGGAGAAGATCTCGTCTTTACCGGAAAAATGCAGGTAGAGTCCTGGCTATGACAAGCCAGCTGCATGCGCGATGTCCTGAACGGATGTTTTCCTAGGCTTCAGATTCATTACCAGTAGCATACGGTTGCCGCGAGGCAGGGTGGGCCACAGAAAATCCCTGGCAATGCGGTCATAGCGTGTGGAGATCCTGCGAAACTCGTTGAGCCTGCCGAACATCCTCTCGACAAGTTTCTGCCCTGTAAAGGTTTGACTGGAAACAGTTTTTCCATTTGTGTGTTTTGCGGGTGGATGTTTGGCAAAGAACCGCGCGCATCTTCCAACGTCTGATTCCAAGCGCGATGCTGGCAGTAAGTAATTGAAATACATAATTAAAGAATCGTCATAGATTTGACTGGTTGGGCTTTGAGTCAAATTTTCCTTGCGGGCAACGACAGTCTGTGGTTCCTTTTTTGGAAATAAATTCCAGGTATGAAATTTATTTCAAATGAATAGAATGGGTAGAGAGATGAACGACGGCCAGGGCCTGATGCCAACGAAAACCGATGGGGACGCCGATCTTGCGGCACGCGCCGCGTGGCTGCACTACGTCGGTGGCATGACCCAGGCCGAAGTCGCCAAGCGCCTTAATGTTCCCAACACCCGCGCCCACCGCTATATCGCCCGAGCCCAGAACGAGGGTCTGGTGCGCATCTTCGTCGACGTGGAAGCCACCGATTGCGTTCAGCTCGAAACCGAGCTGATGAACCGCTACAGCCTTGATCTCTGTCGGATCGGCATGGACATTCCGGACAACAATCCGATACCGCTGAAGACGCTGTCGGCCGTCGGCGCGAACTTCTTCATGCAGGCCGCCGCCGGGCGCAAACATCAGGTGATCGGGGTCGGAAACGGCCGGACACTCGCCGCATCGGTGAACGCCATGGGCCGGCAGACCACGCCGGATGTGCGCTTCGTGTCCGTCCTCGGCGGTCTGACCCGGTCCTTTGCCGCCAATCCCTACGACGTCATCCATCGGCTGGCACAGAAGACCAACGCCGCCTCGTTCCTCATGCCGGCACCGCTTTATGCGAACTCCGCCGGAGACAAGCAGGTGATGCTGAAGCAGTTCGGCATCGTCGAAACCATGGAGCTGATCGAAGAGGCCACGCTGGTTGTCGTGGGTATCGGCGATGTCGGCAGCGACGAAGGCGGCATCAGCTGTTCCATGCTCGATGGCGCTTCGGCGGCGATGGATCTGCGCAAGGCCGGCGCGGTTGCGGAAATGCTCGGACAGTTTTTGAGCGAGGATGGCGGCATCCTGACCAGCCCCTATGACGACCGCGTCATGGCACCGCGCCTTGAAACCCTGAGAGGGCGGGAGGTGGTCGCCATCGCAGGCGGAAAGACCAAGATTCCAGCGATCCGCGCGGCACTCGCCAGCGGCTTGCTCACCGGATTGATCACAGACGAAGCCACGGCCCGGGCTATCGTCGAGCGGCCTCCGGCATAGACGCCGGGAGCACTTTCAAGTCAGGGCTTTTTGGGAGGAAAGACCATGTACGAAAAGGAAAAGGATCTGATTTCCACGTTTCTGAACGGTGGAATGAGCAGACGCAGCCTGATCCGGCGGCTTGGGGCTCTGGGGCTCACGGCGGCCTCGGCCGGAACATTGCACAACATGATGGCGACCCGCGCTCTGGCGGCGGATTTCGACTGGAAGAAACATTCCGGCAAAAGCATCAAGCTGCTTTTGAACAAGCATCCCTACACGGATGCCATGATCGCCAATCTGGACACGTTCAAGCAACTGACCGGCATGGACGTCTCCTACGACGTCTTCCCGGAAGACGTCTATTTCGACAAGGTCACGGCGGCCCTGTCCTCCGGATCCACGGAATACGACGCCTTCATGACCGGCGCCTACATGACCTGGACCTACGGACCGGCAGGCTGGATCGTCGATCACAATGAGTGGCTGAACGACCCGGAAAAGACCAATCCGCATTACAATTGGTCCGACATGCTGGAAGGCGTGCGCAAGTCCTGCGCCTGGAACGGCATCCCGGGCGGCAAGCTCGGCTCGGACGATGCAAAGCAATGGTGCATCCCCTGGGGCTACGAGCAGAACAACCTCACCTACAACAAGGCGATGTTCGACAAGGCGGGCGTTGCCGTCCCGACCAATATGGACGAGCTCATCGAGGCCGCCGCCAAGGTTCAGGCCGGAAACGACGGCATCTACGGCATCGGCGTGCGCGGCTCGCGCTCCTGGGCAACCATCCACCCCGGCTTCCTGTCGGCCTACGCCAACTTCGGCGAAATGGATCTGACCAACGACAACGGCAAGCTTTCCGCCGCCATGAACACCGACGGGTCGAAGGCCTTCCACGCCAAGTGGGTCAAGATGATCCAGGAAAGCGGCGCAAGCGACTGGTCGACCCATACCTGGTACCAGGTCGGCACGGATCTTGGGGCCGGCAAGTCGGGCATGATCTTCGACGCCGACATTCTCGGCTACTTCATGAACGGCGGCGACAACGCCATGGCCGGCCAGTTGGCCTACGCGCCGTTCGCGGCCAACCCGGATGCCAAGGGTCCGACGCCGAACATCTGGATCTGGTCACTGGCCATGTCCAAGTTCTCCAAGGACCTGGATGCCACCTGGTATTTCATGCAGTGGGCCTCCGGACCCGAGCACGCCCTCTTCGGCGCGCGGAAGATGGACTTCGTGGATCCGGTCCGCAACACGGTCTGGCAGGACGAGATGTTCCAGGAGAAGCTCAACAAGAGCTATCCGGGCTACGTCGACATGTACAAGACGTCCGCGCCCGGCGCTTCGATCAAGTTCACGCCTCAGCCGCTGTTCTTCGATCTGACCACGGAATGGGCCGCTATGCTGCAGCGTATGGTCGCCAAGGAAATCCCGGTCGATGAAGGTCTGGATCAGCTCGCCGACAGCATGAACGGTCAGCTTTCCGAAGCCGGCCTGCGCTGATCAACATCAACGTCAACTGACATGTGCAGGGCAGTCTGCCCTGCACACCCTTCCAGCGAACCGGCAGCGGCAGAAGCGCCGCGCGCCATGGAGGTCTTATGTCCGTTCAAGCCGACATGCCCGTCTTGCGGCGCTCCAGCCGCCTGTCCAGGACGCTGCTGCCCTACCTGCTCAGCCTGCCGGCGCTTCTGGTCTGCATCGGGATCCTGATCCCGTTCGTGACGGCCATCTATTACTCGCTTCAGCGTTACCGCATGTCCCAGCCCTGGAACCGAGGCATGAACTGGGGCGAGAACTATCTGAATTTCTTCACCGATCCCGACTTCTGGAACACCTTGAAGGTGTCGCTGGTCTACGCGGGACTGACGGTCGGCATCGAGCTCGTCCTGGGGCTCGCCATAGCGCTGCTGCTTCAACGACGCAGCCGGGTGAACAACTTCGTGTCGATCATGCTCCTGATGCCCCTGATGACCGCGCCCGCGCTGGCAGCACTCATGTTCAAGCTGATGACCAATCCGAATTTCGGCATCCTGAGCTATTTCATGCAGCTGCTCGGATTCCACGATTTCCGCTGGGCGTCGTCGCCGAACACCGCGCTTCTGACCGTCATCCTCGTGGATGTGTGGGTCTACACGCCGTTCATCATGATCCTGCTGCTGGCGGGTCTGCGGTCCCTGCCGACCCAACCGTTCGAGGCGGCCGCGCTCGATGGCGTGCCCCGGTTCGAGCAATTCTGGCGGATCACGCTGCCGATGCTGTCGCCCTACATTCTGACGGCGGCCCTTTTCCGCCTGCTCGATTCCATCCAGCAGTTCGACATCATCTACGCCATGACCCAGGGCGGCCCCGGAAACCGTCTGATGGTGTTCCAGGTCGAGGCCTATCTGAACTTCTTCCAGTCCACCAACGTGGGAAGATCGGCGGCATTGCTCATGATCCTCTGGGCCATCACCTACGCGCTATCCAACGTCTTTGTGAAAAACTGGCTGCGCCTGCGCGAACGCGCCAAAGGAGGGGCATAACCATGGATCACCGATCCGCATTAGAGCGCATTCTGCGCGCCATCGCCCTCACCGCCATCGTGGTTTTCTTCATGTTCCCGATTTTCTGGATCGTGCTCATGTCGCTGCAGACCAACGAGACCATTTTACGCTCACCGCCCAGCATGTCCTTCGTGCCGACCCTCAAGAACTATGCGGCGATCATTTCCGGTGAACTCGATTCCAACGCGGGCACCATGAGCATCCACTTCATGAACAACCTGCTGAACTCGATTCTGCTGTCGGTGTTTTCCGTGGCGCTGGCGCTGCTCCTGGGGGTTCCGGCAGCCTATGCCTTTGCCCGGCACAAGTTCCGCGGCTCGGAGGACATCGCGTTCACGCTGCTGTCGTTCCGCTTCGCCCCGCCCCTGCTGGTGCTGTTGCCGTTGACGCTTTATTTCCAGGCGCTCGGACTGGCGAACACCTATCTCGGGCTGGTCTGGGTCTACCAGTTGATCTGCCTGCCGCTGATTCTGTGGATCGTGCGCGGCTATTTCGAGGATATTTCCCCGGACATCGAACATGCCTACCGCATCGCCGGGCACGGCTGGTTCGCCACTTTCAGGAAGATCGCCCTGCCGCTGGCCGGTCCGGGCATCGCGGCAGCCGGCCTCCTGGCGTTTATTTTCGCCTGGAACAATTTCGTCTTCGCACTGGTTCTGGCGTCCGCCGACAAACAGCCGGTGACGGTCGGCGCCCTCGCTTTCGTCACGGCCTCCGGCATTCAATACGGCCAGATCGCCGCCGCGATCGTGATGTCGATCGCACCGACCCTGCTCCTTGCCCTGTGGGCGCAACGCTATCTGGTGGAAGGCCTTTCGCTCGGCGCGGTGAAAGGATGAACTCATGAGCCGTATTGAACTCAAAAAACTCGTCAAGCGCTTCAAGGACACCGAAGTGCTCTCAGGCATCGATCTGGATGTGCCCGAAGGCAGCACCCTGGTTCTCTTCGGTCCGTCCGGGGCGGGCAAGACCGTCCTGCTCCGCTGCATCGCCGGCGCCGTCGAACAAGACGGCGGCGAGGTTCTGATTGGCGGAGAGGATGTGACGGACGTGCTGCCGGAGCATCGCGGGATCGGCATGGCGTTTCAAAACTTCGCGCTGTTTCCGCACATGGATGCCTTCGACAACATAGCAAGCCCCCTTACCGCGTGCGGCAGGACGGCCGATCAGATCCGCGCCGGCGTCGATACGGTCGCCAAGCTGCTCAAGATCGATCACGTGCTGTCCCACACACCCAAGGCCCTGTCGAACGGACAAAAACAACGAACCGCGCTGGCCCGGGCGCTGGTGTCCAGGCCCAAGGTTCTGCTGCTCGACGACCCGTTGCGGAACGTGGATGCCAAGCTGCGGTTCGAGATGCGCCTGGAACTGCCCCGCCTGCTGGCCGATCAGGGCGCCACGGTCATTTATGTCACCCAGGACTACCGCGAAGCCATGGCGCTCGGGGACCGGATCGCCGTGCTCGACGGCGGCCGGATCATTCAGAACGGCACACCGGAGGAGATCTACCGGCGTCCGGCGACAATCAACATCGCCAAACTGTTCGGCGATCCGACCATCAACCTTCTGGATGTGGTTCCCCAGAGCGACGCCTCCGGCGTCTATGCCAGCCTGTCCGACCGGAGAATCCAGCTCGACCCCGGACTGTCCGGCACTGTCGGCAGGGAGTGCGTCCTCGGCCTGCGCCCGGAGGCGTTGAGCTTCACGGATGCCGATGAAGGCGTGCCCGTCACCATCGAAGCGGAAACGCCATTCAACGAAAAGGCCGTCACCTTGGTCACCACGCTGCGCAAACGAGAAATTCTGGTCTCCCGTCCTGCGGAGATGCCCGCGCCCACGTCGGGAATGGCGCACATCACCATCGATCCGAGCGACGCGGTCCTGTTCGATCGCCAGACCGGCGTCCGGCTCGACCCGAACGGAACCAGTCACGCAGCGGAGAAAGCGGCATGAGCGACGTTCTGCTCGACCTTCAACAGATCGACAAGATCTATAACGAGACCTCCCGTCATCCGGTCCGGGCGGTCAAGTATCTGAACCTGAGCGTGACCCAGGGCGAAATCGTCGCGCTGTTGGGATCGTCCGGCTGCGGCAAGACCTCCACCTTGCGCATGATCGCCGGGTTCGAAGCGGTGTCTTCGGGCGAGATTCTCATAAAGGGGCGCCCGATTCACAAGCTTGCCCCGGCCAGGCGGAATGTGGCGATGGCCTTTGAGGGGTATTCGCTCTATCCGCCACTGACGGTTGAGGAGAACATCGCCTTCGCCTTGAAGTCCGAGCGTCTGGCGAAGGACGAGATTCGAAAAAAGGTGGCTGAGATCGCCCACCTTCTGGAGATCGAGGACATTCTGGATCGCTATCCGGGGTCGATCTCCGGCGGGCAACAGCAAAGAGCAAGCCTCGCCCGCGCACTGATCCGCAACGCGGATCTGCATTTGCTCGACGAACCGATGGGCCAGCTGGAGCCGCAGCTCAGGGCCTTGTTGCGCGGCCGCCTCAAGCACTTCATCAAGGAACGCGGACTGACCGCCATTCTGGTGACCCACGACCAGACGGAAGCCAACGCGCTTGCGGATCGGATCGCGGTGATGGAAGGCGGCGTCCTGCAGCAATTCGACTCACCGCTTCACCTCAAGGACCGGCCTGCCAATCTGTTCACCGGCACATTCATCGGCGAACCGCCCATGAACGTGTTTCCTGCCCAGGCTGAAACGGACGGCGACGATCTGAAACTGAACCTCGCCGACGGGGTCTGCCTGACCTATCCGGCAAGCGCCTTTTCCGACGATCTCAAAGCGCGCCTGCTGGCATCGGATGCGTTCGTCATCGGTGTGCGGCCCCATGCGGTGAAAATCACCGCCGGCGGCCACCCGGCCAGGGTCTACGCCAATCAGTGGCTTGGCGACCAGACCCACATCGCGGCCCGGTTTGCCGGCCAGACCATCGTCTCGGTCCGCCACGACAGGGCGCATCACGCGCCGGGCGAAACCATCGGCATCGACGTGGCCGCCCATGACCTTCACATCTTCGCGGCGGACAGCGGCCGTGCCTTCTCTCATGGGGGAGCACTTGCATGAGCGGGGAGGTGCTGATTGGAGTCGATGCGGGCACGTCGGTCATCAAAGCCGTCGCCTATGACCTGTCGGGCCGTCAGCTCGCCATGGCGCATCGACGGAATGTCTACCACAGCCGGCCGGACGGCGGCGTGGAACAGGACATGGCCCGGACCTGGCGGGACACGGCGGAGGTTTTGCGAGACCTGGTCGCGAAACTTCCGGGCAACGCGTCCAATGTCCTGGCCCTCGCCATCACAGGTCAGGGAGACGGAACATGGCTGGTCGACGCCGATGGAGAGCCGGTCCACGACGGCTGGCTCTGGCTCGACGCGCGCTCCGCGGAGACCGCACGGGATCTTTCAGATTCGGAAGCGATCGAAACGATCTACCGGGAGACGGCGACCGGGCTGAACGTCTGCCAGATGCGGACCCATCTGGTCCACATGGCGCTCCACCAGCCGGAGCTTCTGGAGCGCAGCGCCGCGGCTCTTCACTGCAAGGACTGGCTCTACTTCAAACTGACCGGCGTCATCGCCGCCGATGTTTCGGAAGCCGGCTTCACGTTCTGCTCCTACAAAACCGGCGCTTACAGCGACGCGGTCATCGACGCGCTCGGTTTGAGGCCCCACCGGCACCTGCTGCCGCCCATCGTGGACGGTACCCGGCGGGCCAATGCTCTTACCGCGGAAGCGGCGGCCCTCACGGGCCTGCCGGCCGGTCTGCCCGTCTGCCTGGGAGGCGTGGATGTCATGTGCTGCGCGCTTGGGGCCGGTCTGCACGATCCCGCCGCCGATCGGGGCATCACCATTCTGGGCTCGACGGGCATGCATATGCGCTTCATTTCCGACGCCGATCAAGTGGTCCTCAACCCGGAGCGGTCGGGGTACACGATGCCGTTCCCGGGCGGCACGTTTGCCCAGATACAGACCAACATGGCGGCGACGCTGAACATCGACTGGGCGCTCGGCCTGATGCGCGAGATGCTGCTCGACTCAGGCGTCGAGAAAACGCAGGACGAGCTTCTGATCGGCCTGGACGACAAGATCCTGGCCGCCCGGCCGGGCGCCGCCTTCTACCTGCCCTACATTTCCTCCGCCGGCGAACGGGGGCCATTTGCCGACCCGTCCGCTCGGGCGGCCCTGACCGGCATGGATCAAAACACCGGCTGGTTCGACATCCTGCGCAGTATCTTCGACGGTCTGGTTCTCGCGACCCGTGACTGTTACCGGGCACTTGGACATGTGCCCGGCGAAATTCACCTGACCGGCGGCGCGGCCAAATCCGGCGCGCTCAAGAAACTTCTGGCCGCGGCTTTGCGGGCGCCGGTCAAAACGGTGGCGCAGCCCGAGGCCGGAGCGGCAGGGGCGGTCATGATGGCCGCCGTGCAGCAAGGGCTTTATCCGGATCTCACATCGGCGACGCGCGCCTGGGTCGATCCCCTGGTCGAGCCCGCCGAAGAGCCGGATCCCGAGCTCGCCGACACGTTCGACACCCTGTTTTCCGCCTATCTCGCAACCCGAGGCGCCATGTCGGAGACATGGACCGCACAGGCCCTCGCCCGGAGGAAACTGTCATGAGAACGGAAGTGGCCATTATCGGCGACCGGTTCATGTTGTCCGAGATGTTCGCCGCCGCGCTGCACGAGGCCTGCGGCGACCGCATCGTCTGCCGCAGCCTGGATCTTCCCTGGCCGGATGAACCGATGGAGCACGGTTACGCGGTTCCGGGCATGGAGGGCCTGAAGGAATATATGGGGACGTCGGAGCAGGTCCTTGCCCATCTGGGCGATGCGCCGATCCTGGTGACCCATCTGGCGCCATTGTCGAGGTCGGTGTTCGAAGCCGCGCCGTCGCTCAAACTCGTCGCGGTTTCCAGAGGCGGGCCGGTCAATGTGGCCATGGACGCCGCCGCCGCGCACGGGGTTCTTGTCGTGAACACACCCGGACGTAACGCGTCCGCCGTGGCGGAGTTCACCATCGGCGCGATCCTTGCCGAAACCCGCAACATCACCAAAGGCCATGACGCCCTGCGCAAAGGGGAGTATCGGGGCGATCTTTACCGCGCCGATGTCACCGGCGACGAGCTCTCCGACATGACCGTCGGGATTATCGGCTACGGCGCGGTCGGCACACGGGTGGTACGCCTGCTGCGCGCCTTCGGCACCCGCATTCTGGTGTGCGATCCTTACGTTCAACTGTCTGCCGACGACACCAATGCCGGTGTCGAACATGTGTCACTCGAGACAGTGTTGCGCCAGTCGGACGTGGTGTCGCTCCACCCCCGGGTCACCAATGAAACCCGGGGCATGATCGGCGCCAGGGAACTCGCGGATATGAAGCCCGGCGCCGTTCTGGTGAACACGGCCAGAGGGCCTTTGATGGATTACGACGCGCTCTACGACAGCCTGAAAAGCGGCCACCTGGGCGGTGCCATGCTGGAGACCTTCGCCATCGAGCCGACCCCGCCCGACTGGCCGCTGCTGCAACTGCCCAATGTCACACTGACACCGCATATTGCCGGGGCGTCGCTCAAGACCGTTCGCATCGCCGCCTCGAAAGCCGCCGAGGAAGTCCGGCGCTGGCTCGACGGCGAGCCACCTGTGAATCCATGCTGAGGACAAGCCAAGGATGAGTGTCAGCGGTTCCCAAACCCCAAACATCGGAAGCAAGGAAAACCCTGTCGACCTTCTCGTCGCCGGCGGAGGCATCAACGGGGTCGGTGTCGCGCGCGACGCGGTGGGCCGTGGCCTGTCCGTCATTCTGTGCGAGAAGGACGACCTGTCCGAAGGCACGTCCTCCCGCTCCGGCAAATATATTCACGGCGGCCTGCGGTACCTGGAATATTACGAATTCCGCCTGGTGCGCGAAGCACTGATCGAGCGCGAGGTCGTCCTCAACGTCGCCCCACACCTGTCGAAGCCGCTGCGCCTCATTCTGGTCCACAGCCCCGAACAGCGGCCGCGCTGGCTGATCCGTCTGGGCCTGTTTCTTTATGACCACCTGGGCGGGCGCAAACGGATCCCGGGCTCGAAAGGCGCCGATCTCAAGGCGGAATGGGGCAACACGTTGCTCCGGCCAACCTTCGACAAGGGCTTTGCCTACTGGGATGTGTGGATTGACGACGCCCGGCTTGTTGTCCTCAACGCGATCGACGCGGCAAGACGGGGTGCAGAGATCCTGACCCGGACGGCCTTGAGCGCCGCCGAACGCGACGGCGATCTCTGGCGCACGACCTTGCAGGACACGCGAAGCGGAGCAGAACGCACGGTTTATGCCCGGGCGATCTTCAATGGCGCCGGCCCGTGGGTGGAAAAGGTCATTACGTCCATTGACGGTACCGCCTCCAAATCCAGCGTCCGTCTGGTCAAGGGCAGTCACATCATCATGCGCAAGTGGTGGGACGGAGAAAACGGCTTTGTGCTGCAGGCACCGGACAAGCGCCTCATCTTCGTCAATCCCTATTTCGACGACCTTGCCCTGGTGGGCACGACCGATGTGCCGTTCAACGGTCGGCCGGAGGACGTCCGGGTCGATCAGGGCGAGATCGACTACCTGCTCGATATCCTGAACAGCTACTTCCTCCGGCAGCATGGTTCGTCGGACGTGCTGCACGCCTATTCCGGTGTCCGGCCCCTGTTCGATGACGACAACGGCAAATCGGCATCCGCCGTTACCCGCGACTACACGTTCGAATTGGATGAAGGACGCAAAGGCGCCGGCCGGCAGGCCCCTTTGCTCAGCGCCTTTGGTGGCAAACTGACGACCTACAGAAAGCTCGCCGAACACGCACTTGAGCGTCTCGCCCCGTTCTTTCCCAAGATGGGGCCCGCCTGGACCGATAACGCGCCTCTGCCCGGAGGCGATATTCCCGATGCGAACATGAACGTCTGGCTTGCCTCCCTCCAGAGCGCTTTCCCGGAACTTCCGCCGGATCTGGTTCGCCACTACGGGCGCTGCTATGGCACGGCAACCTTCGACCTGCTGTCAGGTGCGCATTCCCTCGCCGATCTCGGAACGCATTTCGGCGGACTCTTCTATGAAATCGAAGCCCGCTGGCTGACCGACAACGAATGGGCCCAGACAACCGAGGACATGCTGGTTCGCCGGACGAAGCACGGGCTTTTCCTGAACGAAACGGAAATAGCCTCGATCGAGGCCTGGATGACACGCAGACGGGGGGCGGCATGACGGCTTACGAGGCTTTGCGGGCAAATCCGGAATTCGCGGCCTTGCGGACGGTCTCGACCCGGCTGGGCCTGGATCCGTTGCAGGTTCAAGGGCCGGGCGGCAACACATCGATCAAGTCCGGGGGCATCATGTGGGTGAAGGCCTCCGGGACCTGGCTCGCGGACGCTGAGGCGCAGGATATCTTCGTGCCCGTCGATTATAACGGCCTGACCCAGGCGATTGTGGCGAACGACGAAAGCGCTGACGACGTCGGACCGTTTACACACGCATCCGAAAATCCGTCCGGCCTGCGGGCCTCCATCGAGGCGACCGTGCACGCCAGTTCGCCGGCCAAAGTCGTGCTGCACACCCACTGTGTGGCCACGATCGCGGCGGCGATCCGGAAAGACGCGCCCGCGTTTCTGGCGGAAAAGCTCGCCGGTCTCTCGTTCGCGTTCATCCCCTATACCAAACCCGGCAGCGGCCTCGCCCGCGCCATTCGCGCGCACGCGCCGGCGGGAACGGAGATCCTGGTTCTCGGCAATCACGGTCTCGTCGTCTGTGGCGAGACGGTTGCTGAAGCCGACAGTCTGCTGCGAGAGGTCAGCGCCAGGCTGACACCGACGACCAAGGCGGATCCGGCGGATGCCTCTCCGGCGCTCAAGGATCGGCTTTCCGGCACCGGCTGGATGCCCGTGCCCCATCGGCCGACCCAACGGATCGCGTTGGACGAACGCCTGCTCAAGATTGCCGATGGGCGAACGCTTTATCCGGACCATCTGGTGTTCCTGGGTCCGGGCGTCACCATCGCCATGCCGTCCGAGACGGTTTCGCAAGCCGTGGCAAGAGCTGCCCAATCCCTATTCCCCAGCAAGCTGGTGATCGTCCCGGGCCACGGCGTCGCCATGCCGGAAACGGCTTCCCGCTCCGAGCTGGCCCTTGCTTCGGCATTCGGCGACGTGCTGGCGCGGGTCGATCCGAATGCGAGCGTGACGCGTCTGTCGAGGGACCAGGAAGCGGAACTTCTCGACTGGGATGCGGAGACTTACCGGAAGTTGCTCAACAAGGAGCAAAGCACGCAGAGACACGTCACATGACCGGAGACGCGTTGTTTGTCGGGATCGATATCGGAACTTCCGGTGTCCGGGCCGCGGCCATCGGCGCGGACGGAACGATCCTAGGACTTGGCCGCGCTGTTATCGAAACGGACGACCATATCCGGCGCGACCCCGCCGTGTGGGAACAAGCGCTCGATACCTGCCTCCGCGATCTGGGACGGACGGCGGACCTTTCCGCGATTGCTGGAATTTGCGTGGACGGAACGTCAGGCACCGTCCTTGCTCTGGACGGAAACGGACAACCGATCGGGCACGCCCTGATGTACAACGACGCGGTCGCGGACCAGCACATTCCCGAAGAGATCGCGGCGGTCGCGCCAGGCCAAAGCGCGGCCCATGGCGCCAGTTCCGCCTTGGCCCGCGCGATAGAGTTGCAGCGTCGGCCCGGCGTTGCCCGGATCGTGCATCAGGCCGACTGGATCGCCGAGCGGCTCGCGGGTGCGCCTGTGCCGAGTGACGAAAGCAATGCACTCAAGACCGGTTACGACCCGGTCAACCGCACCTGGCCGGACTGGCTCGACGGAACCTCGATCCGGCGGAGCCTGCTGCCGGAGGTCGTGCCGACGGGGACCGTCACCGCCCGCACCGGCGGCACATTCGGGCTGCCGGCCGGCCGTCCGATCGTCGCCGGAATGAGCGACGGCTGCGCGTCGTTCCTCGCCACCGGCGCCAAGCGCCCCGGGAACGGCGTGACGGTGCTCGGCACCACCATGACTTTGAAAGTGTTGTGCGATGGTCCGTTGTTCGCCCCGGAATACGGCATCTACAGTCACCGGATCGGCGATCTGTGGCTCGCGGGCGGCGCGTCCAACAGCGGCGGCGCGGCTCTTCTCGCGCATTTCAATCTCGAAGAAATGGCGCAGCTTACCGCCGGCATCGATCCGGAAACGCCCAGCGAACTCGACTACTATCCACTGCCCCGGCCCGGCGAGCGGTTTCCAATCAATGACCCGAAGCTGCCGCCCCGCGTGACGCCGCGGCCGGAGGACAATGCCGCCTTCTTCAAGGGATTGCTGACCGGGATTGCCCGGATCGAGAGGCTCGGCTACCAGCGCCTCGTGGAGCTCGGCGCTCCGGCATTGACCAGCATGAGGACCGTTGGCGGCGGCGCGAACAACCCCGTCTGGACCCGTATCCGACTCAAGCTGCTTGATGTTCCGGCCGAACCGGTTCTCGCCAAAGAAGCCGCGGTCGGATCCGCGTTCACCGCCCGCGAGGCCTTGTCCTGACATGCCGCAAACGATCACCCACCTTTCTGAAATCCTTGGCTCTGTCGACGGCTTGCTGCTCGACCAGTTCGGCGTGCTGCATGACGGCAAGAGGGCTTTCCCGGGCGCGATAGAGTGCGTTCAGGCTCTTCAGGAGCGCGGGGTGCCGATGGTTGCCCTTTCCAATTCGGGACGGCTCGCCAAACCCAACGCGGATCGCCTGGCCCGGCTTGGCTTCCCGGTGAGCGCCTTCAAGGCCATTGTCACATCGGGCGAACTGGCCCGCGACCTGCTGCTTCAACGCCTTGCAGATAAACGTCTTTCCGAGGGTGGAGCCGTTTTGCTGCTGTCGCGGGAAAACGATCAAAGCCTGATTGACGACTTGCCCGTGACAGGAGCCGACCCCGGGGCCCCTGTCGAACTCGTGATCATCAGCGGCAACAATCCCGAAACACACAGCCGGGAGGATTACAGGCGCCTCCTTACCCCTCTGGCACGGGCCGGCGTTCCCGCCATCTGCGCCAACCCGGACACCACCATCTATGCCGGAAACCAGGCGTCCTACGGACCTGGCCTCGTGGCGAAAGACTATGCCGATGCGGGGGGCGAGGTCGTCCATCTCGGCAAGCCGGATGCGGCCATGTTCTCCGCCGGCCTGCGGGCACTCGGTCCGGTCACGCCCGAGCGATGCCTGATGATCGGCGACAGCCCCCGTCATGACATTCTCGGCGGCAACCGCGCCGGCTGCCGAACCCTGCTAATCACTTCCGGGGTCCAGGCCGGCACGCCGGACAACGGGGCCACCGCGGATTTTTCAATGGAAAACCTGAGATTTTAACGGCATGCGACCGCCACACGGCTGGCGCAGGCCCGAACTGAAAACAAACAGGAGACGCTCAAAATGAAAAAGGCAGAACTCTCGCTCCGTGAGGAGTTGATCGCCCGATGCCGGGAAATGAACGCGAACGGACTCAATCAGGGGACGTCAGGCAACATTTCGGTCCGGTATGAGGACCGTATGCTCATCTCGCCATCCGCAACCCCCTACGATCAAATGGAACCGGACATGATTGCGTCCGTCGACCTCAACGATCTGTCGGGCGCCTGGGAGGGCCCCTTGAAACCTTCGACCGAATGGCGCTTCCACCACGCCTTGTTGCGCGAGCGCAAGGATGCCGAAGCAGTCGTGCACGCCCATCCAACCTATTGCACAACACTGGCCATCGCGAGGAAGGAAATCCCGTCCTGCCACTACATGATAGCGGCATTCGGCGGCACCAATGTGCGCTGCGCGGGCTACGCGACCTTCGGCACGGCGGAGCTGTCCGAACTCGCAATTGAAGCGATGCAGGACCGGACCGCCTGCCTGTTGGCCAATCACGGCATGATCGCGGTCGGTGAAAGCCTTGGCAAGGCCATGTGGCGGGCCGTCGAACTGGAAACGATCGCCCGGCAATATTACCTGAGCCTCCAGATCGGCGGCCCGGTTCTCCTGTCCGATCAGGTCATCGCCGACACACTCAAATCCTTTTCCGGATATGGACTTCAGGACGGCAAAGGCAAGAAGTAGGCAGGCGCCTGACCTTTGTCTTCAACAACGTAAATGGCATTCCGCATTTGGATATGCGTCCTCCACGCCATCCACTGCGGATATGCCGGCACGCTAAAACAGAACCTTGTATCCCCTGGGTTCATTGAGGACATTCGCGGCAGCGAAAGTAATAAGCATTCGCTTCGCCGCCCCGGCCAGCCTTCGGCTCCTGACAGACATCCTTTCAAATTAGCCGATCGCGACCTAAATAGGTTAATCTGAGGTCCGCATCCAACCTGGACAGATAGCCACGTTTGTAGAGGGCATCGAAGTGTCGTGCCCCCATGTCGCCCGCAAGATGATTGTAGCAACTTCGTGCCGTTCGTAGGGCGGTGTCCTTTGGGCCGGTTCGCGTACGCGTGAGGCTAGCTTTTTCAGCAAGCCCCATCAAACCAGCAATGATGTCTGCCACATTCTCGTGGCATATGGCGAAATGTCGGTGGTGGCCCAACTTTCGTAGCCAAAGAACAAGAGCCTCTGTCATCTTGGCATTGCCAACTTGTTTTGTTCAGTCAGCAAGGTGTTCGTTATTAGACGGATTTCAGGCATTCATCTCTCCGGTGTAGACCTGCCATAGGCTGAACGCATCTGCTCTCGCGTCCCTGTATGAGGCAGCGGACAGTTTGTATCGCCGCGGCAGGAAGATCGTGTCTATCTGATCGTGGGCGGACAGAAATCGTTGCGCTTGCCAAGGCGATTTGAACCGGCCAAAGATCTTCTCCCGCGTCCGTGTCGGGCGGTGGGAGTTCTCAATCCTATTGTTCAGCCCCTTGTGAGCGCGATGCTCGGCATCTGGTGCAAGCGCCTGAACCGGCTTGGTCAGCTCCGCAGTTTGTCGGTTAGCACGACCCTGGGCCCGCCGAATTGCTTGACCAGCGCGCAAAATAAGCGTCTGGCCGCCTTGGCAATCCGGCAGGGCTGAACCAAGATGTCGAGTACGTCTCCATATCCGTCAACTGCCCGCAAGAACCGGTATTTCACTCGGCCAATGGCGATCACGGCTTTATCCAGATGCCATTCGCTGTTTGGCTTTAGTCGATCCCGGCAAATGCAACGCGCAAAATGCGGGCCAAACCGGTTCACCCATTTGCGAATCGCCTCCCGGCTGACATACATCCCCCGCTCCGCAAGGAGATCATCAACATCCGCCGTACTCAACGCAAACTGATGATAGGCCTAAACCGCGTAAGAAATGATCGACCTGGGAAAGCGGAAGCCCTTTTCACTCTCCGCACTCAACACACTTAAAATTCTGGGTTCTTTCAGCTGCCACCTTCTCATTCTCAAGAATTTCCCCTTCTTTTACGCTTGAGTAGGTGCAGAGTGCCAAGTCGATAAATCGAAGACTTGAGTAGTCCGGAGGGTTATTCTTCAATCGAAACCAAGTGTTGAATAGGCCAATTTTCCGGTGCGCGCTTCTCGGATAGTCAATTGCGTCGGTAAAATTTCCAAGCTTAGAGTCCTTAGTATTTTTCCAATCTTCCAGCCATTTGTAAAATTTTATAAAGGTATTTCTTAGATATTAATTTTTGTTAATTGTTAAAAATATTGTAAAGATAAAAATTTTAGGAACTTATATTTTATATCTTTGCTGATATGTTCTTCGTTTTTTCTTTGACTTACAATTTAATTTAACTCTTCCCCCTGATCATCCGGTAAGAAAAATTTTTTGTCATGGCGTACCATAGCGCCTCGCGCAGAATACAATTTTAGATTGCGTTATTTTCAAGTTCTTTGAACACTGCAATATACCCCAATTCGGATCTCATTGACTCAAAGTCAGTGGGTAGTAAACACTTTGGTAAGAGCTCCTGGTTGTGGGCTTGAGTGGGTTGAAAAAGTGACATCCAAAGTTGGAATCGCGAAAGTATTGACGGTCTTTCGGTTGCGAGATTTGACGGACACCGATTTGACGTCAAAGGTGAAATTTAAGCTAGGGCATGTTGCAGTGATCGACACTGCTTGTAGCTCGAAAAGAATTCGCAAAAGTCATGTACGATCATCTGACCTCACCGTTGATCGTTGATCTGGACAGCGATGCGTTGAGTTCGGCATAGCTCTTGAACTTCGGCCGGGGAACGAAAAAGCGCCGGCCGCTGTTTCAGATCAATCGGCGTATCGCGCAAAGCCTTGGTGGCGATCAGGCAGCTCCCCCGGAGGCGCGGTCGCGGGTGGCGAACATCGGCCCGCCTTTCCAGCGGGGAAAGCCGTAACCGTGGATTTCCACCAGATCGATGTCCTCGGGGGCCTGCGCGATCCCTTCGTTGAGGATGGCCTCTCCTTCCGAGGCCATCGTCGCGACAAGATGCCGGGCGATGTCGGGGCGGAGCGACGGCCCCTGCCCGTCTGCGGACACGTGGGGCGCCAGCAATGCTGTCGTGGTGATCGACGGCTGCGGGGTCCGGTCGCCGTCGGCGTAATCATACCAACCGCCCCCGGTTTTCTGCCCCTTGCGCCCTGCCCGTACGAGGATGTCGCCCAACGTCTCGGGCACCTTCTGTCCGGCGTCGCGGGCTCCTTCGCGCTGCAGGAAGGCGATGTCCAGACCGCCCAGGTCCTGCGCCTCGAAGGGCCCCATCTTGAAGCCGTAGTCGCGCATCGCGGCGTCGATCTCGGCAATCGGTACGCCTTTTTTCACCAGCGCCTCGGCCTCGGCGCGGTAGCGTTTGAGAATCCGGTTGCCGATGAACCCTTCGCAGATACCGGCTTGAATGGGCATCTTTTTCAGCGCGCGACCCAGCGCAAATCCCGTCGCCAGCACGTCGGGCGCGGTGTCGGGGGGGGGCACGATTTCGAGCAGTTTCATGATGTGGGCGGGGCTGAAGAAATGCAGGCCGATGAAACGCTCGGGGTGCGGAAGGCCTGTCGCGATGTCGCGGGGATCGAGATACGAGGTATTGGTCGCCAGCACCGCATCGGCCCGGCAGAAATGACCGAGCCGCTCGAAGACCGCGCGCTTGACGCCGATCTCTTCAAAGACCGCCTCAATGACCATGTCGGCCTGTGCAAGCGCGGCGTAGTCGGTGCTGCCCTGCACCCCTGCCATGCGGTCGGCGCGGTCCGCTTCGCTCATCTTGCCGCGCTTCACACCACCGGTAAAGATTTTGTCGATGTTTTGCATCCCCCGCGCGACGGCCTCCTCATCGCGTTCGATCAGGACGATCCGCATCCCCGCCTCGCGGCAGGCGGCGGCGATCCCGGCGCCCATCGTGCCACCCCCGACGATGCCCACCGTCTTGATCTGTCGCGGCTCGATCCCTGTCAGCACCTCAGGCTTCGGGGCCGCGCGTTCGGCGAAAAAGACGTGGCGCAAAGCGGCGGCCTCCTCCGAGGCGCGCAAATCCAGAAAGGTCTTGCGCTCGTGGGCCATCGCGGCGGCGAAGTCGTGTTCGGTCGCAAAGCGGATGCAGTCGAGCGCGCGCACCGGGGCCTGATGCCCGGCCTTGGCGGCGGACGTCCGCGATGCCTGCCAAAACGCATCGGGCATCGGTTCCAGCGGGATCTGTGATGCCGGCTGCGGCAGGTCAGCGTCCAGCGCCTGTCTGGCGAAGTCGATCGCGGCGGCTTCAAGATCATTTCCGATCACAAGGTCCAGCAGTCCGGCATCCAGAGCACGGGCAGCGGACACGGGCTTGCCGCCGGTTGCCAGGTCGACCGCAAACTCGACTCCCGCAAGGCGTGGTGTGCGGACCGTGCCGGACGCGCCGGGAATGATCCCAAGGTTGACCTCCGGCAAGCCGACCTTCGCGCTGCCAAGCGCCACGCGGAAGCGGCAGCCCATTGCGATCTCGAACCCTCCGCCAAGCGCCGTGCCGTGGATCGCCGCGACCCAGGGTTTTTGCGCGGCCTCGATCCGGTCCACCACGTCGGGCAGGTGCGGCTCTACCGGCGTTTTGCCGAATTCGCGCACATCCGCACCCGCGATGAAGGTCCGCCCGGCGCAGATCAGCACCACGGCGCGCACGGTATCGTCGGCGTCGAGCCGGTCGACCATTTCGACCAACCCCTTTCGGACAGCCTCGGAGATCGCGTTGACGGGCGGATTGTCCAGCGTGACGACAGCAATGTCGACATCCATGCGAAGTGTCAGACGTGTCATGTCAAATTCCCAGGTAAGCTTCTCTGATCCGTGGATCGGCGATAAGGTCCGGCGCGGGGCCTTGTATCGTGATCCGCCCGGTTTCCATCACGTAGCCGCGGTCGGCGATCTTGAGCGCGCCAAAGGCGTTCTGCTCGACCAGCAGGACGGTCACGTTGCGTGCTTTCAGCGATTTCACCACGTCGAAGATCTGTGCGACCAGCAGGGGGGCCAGGCCCATCGACGGCTCGTCCAGCAGCAGGCACTGCGGGCGGCCCATCAGCGCGCGGGCGATGGCCAGCATCTGCTGTTGCCCGCCCGACAAGCCCCCAGCGGCGAGGTTGCGTTTTTCCTTGAGGATCGGAAACATGGCAAAGGCATCGTCCATGTCGCTTTGCACCCGGTCGTCAGCATAGAGAAACGCGCCCAGACGCAGGTTCTCTTCGACCGAGAGATTGGTGAAGATCTGCCGCCCCTCGGGCGATTGGGCCAGGCCGTGTGACAGGCGCTTGTGGGCCGGCACTGCCGCAAAGCTTTCGCCGCAAAAGGTGATCGTGCCGTCGCTGATGGGCTGGGTGCCGGAAAGGCATTTCAGCAAAGTCGTCTTGCCCGCGCCGTTGGCGCCCACCACGGTCACGATCTCTCCCGTGCGGACCTCCAGGTCGATGCCGTGCAGCACCTCGATCCGCCCGTAGCACGAGCGCACCCCTTCAACCGTCAACATGGGCGGGCTCCTTGTACTCGGTGCCAAGATAGGCGGCGATCACCGCCGGATCGCGCGAGACGGTTGCCGGGTCGCCCTCGGCGATCTTCTGGCCATGATCCAGCACCACGATGTGGTTCGAGATGCGCATCACCAGCTTCATGTCGTGTTCCACCAGCAGGATAGCGATGCCCTGCGCGGCCAGTTCGGCGATCAGATGGTCGATCTCTTCGGTTTCGACCGCGTTGCAGCCCGCCGCAGGTTCGTCCAGCAGCAGGATCTTCGGGTCAAGCGCCAGCGCTCGCGCGATTTCCAGCCGCTTGAGCGCGCCGTAGCTGAGGTTGCCCGCAATCTCGTCTGCCTTGTCGTCCAGCCGCACGCGGTTCAGGAGTTTCATTGCGCCCGCCCGCGCCCGGCCCGCGCGGCGGCGCATCCCCGGCAGCGACAGAAGGTCCGCCAGCACCGACCCGCGCTCGCTGAGGTGATAGCCCGCCAGAACGTTGTCGAGTACCGTCATCTCCTGAAAGATCTGCAGGTTCTGGAAGGTGCGCGACAGGCCCATCTCGGCCAGCCGGTTCGGGGCCGTGCCGGTCACGTCGGTCCCGATGAGTGAGACCGATCCGCGCCCGGGCAGGTAGATCCCCGAGATCATGTTGAAGAGCGTCGTCTTGCCCGCGCCGTTCGGCCCGATGACCGACACAATCTCTCCGGGTTTGACGGCGAAGCTGACATCGTCGACGGCCTTAAGCCCCCCGAAGCTAATTCCAAGGCCATTCACATCCAGAAGGCTCATTTGTTCCTCCCTTTCAGGCGCTGCGCTATCGAGGGCAGCAGCCCCTGGGGCATGAAGATCATCACCAGCACCATGACGAGGCCCAGCACCAGTTGTTCATATTCGGCGAACACCGTCAGAACCTGCGGCAACAGCGTCAGGATCGCCGCCCCGAAGGTCGCCCCCAAGACCGAGCCGACACCGCCCAGTACCGCCATCGTCACCATCTCGACCGAATGCATGAAGCCCGCGACATCCGGCGTGATGTATCCGTTCTGCAGCGCCAGCAGCGAGCCCGCGACCGAGGCGTAGACCGCCGAGATCACGAAGGCGCGCAGCTTTTGCCGGGGCACGTCGATGCCGACCGTGGCGGCCGCGACCTCTGACCCGTGCAGCGCGCGCATCGCCCGCCCCGTGGGGCTGTCGTACAGGTTCAGCGCAAGCCAAGCGCCCACCAGCAGCACGAAGCCCGAGGCGCCGTACCAGAACTCTCCACCCGACACCCGCCAGCCCATATCGCGCAGCAGGCTGCGCAGGCCGGGATCGGAGACCACCATTCCGTCGGGGCCACCCGTCAGTGCGCGTTCATTGGTCAGCACCATCGACACGAGGATGCCGAAACCCAGCGTCGCCACGGCAAGGTAGTACCCTTTCAGCCTGAGGATCGGGCGTCCGATCAGCGCGGCCATCGCCGCCGAGATCGCGGCCCCCAGCACCAGTGCGAGCAGCGGATGCAGGCCCAGATGCTCGGGCGCCAGCGCGCAGGCATAAGCGCCGATCCCGGCAAAGCCCGCGTGCCCAAGGCTGATCTGCCCGGCGTAGCCGATCAGGATCACCAGACCCATCACCGACAACGCATTGACGAAGACCAGCGCACCGACGCGGTAGTAATAGCCCGAGGGGAAGACCAGCGGCAGCAGCACGATGAGCGCCGCCAGCACGGCCAAGGATATCCATTTCCTTCGACCGGCCATCACACACGCTCCGTCGTTCTAGCGCCGAACAGGCCCTGCGGCATAACGAAGAGCGTGCCGAGGATGACGATGAAGGCGACCGCTTCCTTGTATTGCGAGCTGAGGTAGCCCGCCGTCAGGGCCTCCAGGCAGCCCAGCAGCAGTCCGCCGACCAGCGCACCCTTGGGGTTGCCCATGCCGCCCAGCATCGCGGCAGCGAAGCCTTTCAGCGCCAGGGTCACGCCCACGTCGTAGCTGACCAGTGTGATCGGAGTGACCAGCACGCCCGCAAAGGCCCCGATGGCCGCTGACAAGCCGAAGGACAGTGTCATGATCCAGCCGGTATTGATGCCAACCAGCTGTGCCGCGACCCGGTTGTTCGCCGTGGCCAGCACCGCCTTGCCGGTCAGCGTGCGGCTAAAGAAAACCCAGAGGACCGCGAAAACCGCCAATGCGCCGCCCAGCACCCACAGGCTTTGCGGCAGGATCGTGGCCCCTATCACGCGGATCGGATCGTCGCCCGAAAAGGCCGGGAAGCGGTGCAGCTGCTTGTCGAAGATCAGCTGTGTCGCACCCCGGATCAGGATCGAGGCCCCGATCGTGATGATGATCAGCGACACCACCGGTGCGCCCCGCGCGGGCTCGATCGCCAGCTTGTTCAGCGCGACGCCCAAGGCGGCGGTGATCAGGATGGCAAGCGTCGCCGCCAGCAGCAGCGGCACACCGGCCTGATAGGCGAAAACCGTGATCATCCCGCCCAGCATGACGAATTCGCCCTGGGCAAAGTTCACCACGTCGGAGGCGTTGTAGATCAGCGTGAACCCCAGAGCCACGAGCGCATAGACAGCACCCACGGTCAGGCCGGAGAACAGAAATTGTAGCAGGGCGTCCATTTTTGGCTCCAGTAGATGCGATGGAGACGGGGGCTTCGGGAGAGGTCCCCCCGAAGCCCCGGGCGAGTCACTCGACGGGCTGCCAGCCGCCGTCCTTGACCTCGAGCATCCGGAAGGCGCTGAGGTCGAGGCCCAGGTGATCCTCGGGCGAGAAGCTGTAGGTTCCGGTGGTGCCTACAAGGCCGCTGGTCTCTTCAAGCGCATCGCGGATCGCCTGCGGATCCTCCGGGTCGCCGGACCGTTTCATCGCGTCGACCATCAGCGCAAAGGCGTCATGCGCGTAGCCCCCGAAGGTCGAGGTTTCCTGCCCGTAGGCGTCCCTGTAGGCTGTCGTGTAAGAGGTCACGACATCGTATTGCGGATCGTCCTCGCTCAGGCTGTCGGCGATCAGCAGCGCGGTGCCCGGCAGGCGCACGCCCTCGGCGGCATCGGCACCTGCCAGCTCGATGAAGGCATCCGAGGCAACCCCGTGGCTTTGGTAGAGCGGCACGTCGAAACCCAGCTGCGCCACGTTGCGGGTGACGATGGCCGGGCCTTGGCCGAAGCCGGGGTTCAGAACCGCCTGCACGCCGTCGGTGTTGCGGATGCGCGTCAGCTGCGGGGTCATGTCGGCGTCCTGCGGACCGTAGGTCTCATCCGCCACGATCTCGACCCCGTAGTCGCCCGCGACCTCCTTGCATTGCGCCTGCATTGAGGCACCGAAGCCGTCCGTGCCGGAAATCATGCCCACCTTCGTGATCCCCTGCGCCTGCATGTCCGTGAAGATCTTTTCGCAGGCCATCCGGTCGGTATGAGGGGTCTTGAAGACATAGTCGCGCACCGGATCGATGATCGAGATCGCCCCCGCCAGAGAAATGAACGGGATCCCCTCGCTTTCGGCGACGGACAGGATCGACATGGTGGTGCCGGTGGTCGAGCCGCCGATGATCGCCACGACCTCGTCGTCCTCGACCAAGCGGGTGGCAAATGTGCGCGCCTTGTTGGGGTCGCCGCCGTCGTCATAAAGCGTCAGCGCGATCTCTTCGCCGTCGATGCCGCCGGCTTCGTTCAGTTGCTCGACCAGCATCTCGATGGTCTTGGCCTCGGGGTCGCCGAGAAAGGCGGCCCCCCCGGTGGCCGAAAGGCTTGCGCCCAGCCGGATTTCGGCCTGCGCGGCCCCGGTGAGACCGGCAAGGGCGGCGAGTGTGACGATGGCCGTGGTGGTTTTAAGCATGTTGGTTCCTCCCAGTGTGATTGTCGAATGTCGGCCTGTTAGGCGGCCTGTCAGGCGGTCTTGGGCCTGCGGATCATCACCCGCCGAAAGCGCGGGGCGACGAAGGCGGTATCGGTCAGGCTGGCATTGCCGGCCGGGTTCGCGCCGGTGACGTGAAAGTCGGAAAAGGCCGCCGATTGGTTGACGTAGATGTTGCCGGTCAGGTTCACCGACAGGTTCACCCCCGCCTGCGCAAAGGCCCGTGCTGCCCTGTCGATCAGCGCCTCGTCCGTGGCGTAAAGGGCTGCCGTAATCGCCCCCTTGCGACGCGCGATGTTTACGGCCCGCGCGATGGCGTCCTCGGCACTGTCGCAGGGCACAACGAAAGAGACGGGGCCAAAGCATTCATCGTCCTGCGGACCGCTCTCGCCTTCGGCCAGACACATCAGCGGCGTGGCGCTGCGGCCTGTGCCCGTCTCGGCGCTGTCGCGAAGCACCCGCCCTGCCCCGCGTGCAGCCTCGACCCGTTTCAGCGTGTCGGGGTTTACGATGGTCCCGCAGACACCCGCGGCCCGGTCAGGGTCCGACAGGAGCGCGTCGATCGCGGCCTTAATCCCCTCTGCCACGGCGTCAAAGCTCTTGTGGCCCGCGTCAGTCTCGATCCCGTCCTTCGGGACGTAGAGGTTTTGCGGCGAGGTACACATCTGCCCGGAGTAGAGCGACAGCGAAAACGCCAGATTGGCGCACATGCCGTCAAAATCGTCGGTGCCGGTGATCGTGACCGAGTTCACCCCCGCCTCTTCGGTGAAGACCAGCGCGCTGGTGTTGGCACGGATCCAGTCCGCAAACGCCGTCGAACCGGTGTAGTCGATCATGGCGATCCGGTCGTCCGCCACGAGGGTCTTGGTGATTTCCTCGCCCGGCGCGTCGGCGGCCAGCACGACCGCGTCGGCAGGCAGCCCCGCCTCGGCCAGGACCTCTCGCAGCACACGCACGGTCAGCGCGAGCGGCAGGATCGCGCGCGGGTGCGGTTTGACGATCACCGGATTGCCGGTGGCGAGGCTGGCGAACAGCCCCGGATAGCTGTTCCATGTCGGAAAGGTGTTGCAGCCGATGGTCAGGGCGGGGCCGCGCGGTACCAATGTCCAGTGCTTTTCGATGACCAGCGGCGCGTGTTTGCCCTGCGGCTTTTCCCAGACCGCATCTCGGGCGTAGCGGGTCAGCTCGGCGTAGGCCATGGCGACGGCCTCCAGGCCGCGATCCTGCGCATGCGGTCCGCCCGCCTGAAAGGCCATGGCAAAGGCCTGCCCCGTGGTGTGCATCGTGGCGTGGCCCAGCAGAAAGCTCATCCGGTTGAGCCGCACCAGCGCCTCCAGCAGCGCGCCGACGCGCCGCTCAACCCCGGCTTCGGCAAAGGCGCTTGCGGCCCCCTCGGCGGCGGCAATCAATGTATCAGGATCGGCGGCTGGATAGGTGATCCCCAAGTCCGGTCCCCAGGGCGAGACCTCGGCCCCGACGCGCCCAATCCCTGGCTGGTCCGGCAGATCGAACGGCTTGCCCAGCAGTGCCTGCCACGCAGACTCGCCATCCTCGCGCGCGGTTTCCCCGTAGAGTTTACCGCTCGGGATCTCGGGAAAGGGGGTCCAGAATTTGCGCGTCGTCAACGCTGTCAGGGCGTCGTCAAGAAGGGCGCGGTGGTGGGTAAAAAAATCTGTCATGGCTCCTCCCAAAGCTTGAACGTAATGATTGACCGTCCGGTCGGTTTATGCAAGCATTATTTACGACGGCCTGGGAGAGAGGGCCTTGGAGGACCAAATGACCACATCGCAAACCATCCTGTCCGAGCAGGACTCCGGCGTTCTGACGCTGACGCTGAACCGCCCGGACAAGCTGAATTCTTTCAATGAAGAGATGCACCTCGCCCTGCGGGCCGAGATCGAGCGCGCGCACAACGACGCAGAAATTCGTGCCGTTCTGATCACCGGCGCGGGGCGCGGATTCTGCGCGGGGCAGGATCTGGGCGATCGCGATCCGCGCAAGGGCGGACCGAAGCCCGACCTCGGCCACACGATCGAGACCTTCTACAACCCGCTCTTGCGGAAGATACGCGCTTTGAACAAACCTGTCGTCTGTGCCGTGAACGGCGTCGCAGCCGGTGCAGGTGCCAACATCGCCTTTGCTTGCGACATCGTTCTGGCTGCAAAATCCGCGAAATTCATTCAGGCCTTTTCCAAGATCGGGCTGATCCCTGATGCGGGCGGCAGCTGGTCGCTGGCCCGCATTTTGGGCGAGCCACGCGCCAAAGCGCTAACCATGACGGCCGAGCCCTTGATGGCGGACACCGCAGCCGACTGGGGCCTGATCTGGAAGGCGATCGACGACGACGCCCTGATGGACGAGGCCCGGACACTTGCCGCCAAACTTGCCGCCGGGCCGACCGTCGGGCTGGGGCTGACCAAGGTGCTGATTCAGGAAGCGGCGACCAACGACCTGGACACTCACCTCGACCGCGAACGGGACTGCCAGCGCAAGGCAGGCTATTCAGACGACTACGCAGAAGGAGTGGCGGCCTTCCTCGAAAAGCGTGCGCCTGGTTTCAAGGGTAAATGATCATGGCCGACCCCGACATGATGACCCCGCAAGAACTGGCCGAGGCCTGCGCAGCGCAGATGTGGTCGACCGACACTGCGTCCCAGCAGCTTGGCATGGATCTGACCCATGTGGCCCCCGGTCAGGCGACGATTCTGATGACCCTGACCAAGGCCATGACCAACGGCCACGGCAATGCCCACGGCGGATACCTGTTCACGCTGGCCGACAGCGCCTTTGCCTTTGCCTGCAACACCTACAACGCGGTGACAGTCGCGCAGCACTGCTCGGTCACCTACATCACCCCGGGTGCCCTGGGGGACAGGCTGACGGCCAGCGCGCGTGAGGTGTCGCGCAAGGGCCGTTCCGGCATCTACGATGTGACGATCACCCGGGAGGACGGGACCGTCATCGCAGAATTCCGCGGACACGCGCGGACACTCAATACGCCCATGCTGACGGACCAATCCGCGGCACAGTGATCATTAAGGGAGGAACCGATGACAGACCTGAGCCCCACGAAAGACATTCTCGATCCCATCGAGATCGCCAGCCGCGACGAAATCTCGGCCCTGCAGGAAAAGCGCATGGCCTGGTCGCTGCGCCACGCCTACGACAACTCTCCGTTCTACAAAAAGCAGTTCGATAACCACGGGGCGCATCCCGACGACTTCAAGACGCTGGCCGACCTCGCCAAGTTTCCCTTCACGCTGAAACAGGATCTGCGCGACACCTACCCGTTCGGCATGTTCGCCACCCCGCGGCAGGATCTGGTGCGCATCCACGGCTCGTCCGGCACCACCGGCAAGCCGACGGTCGTCGGCTATACGCAAAACGATATCGACAATTGGGCCGACCTCGTCGCCCGTTCGATCCGCGCGGGCGGGGGACGTAAGGGGGACATCTGCCATGTGGCCTATGGCTACGGGCTGTTCACCGGCGGGCTTGGCGCGCATTACGGAGCGGAACGTCTGGGCTGTACCGTGGTGCCGATTTCCGGCGGGATGACCGAACGGCAGGTCACGTTGATCCAGGATTTCCAGCCGCAGATCATCATGGTGACACCGTCCTACATGCTGTCGATCCTGGATGAATTCCGGGCCAAGGGCATCGATCCGCGCGAGAGCTCGCTCAAGGTCGGCATCTTCGGGGCCGAACCCTGGACCAATGCCATGCGTGAGGAAATCGAACAGGCCTTCGACATGCACGCGGTCGACATCTATGGCCTGTCCGAGGTCATGGGCCCGGGCGTGGCGCAGGAATGCGTGGAAACCAAAGACGGGCTGCATGTCTGGGAGGATCATTTCTACCCCGAGATCATTGACCCCGCCACGGGCGAGGTGCTGCCCGACGGGGAGATGGGCGAACTGGTGTTCACCACGCTCACCAAAGAAGGGCTGCCGATGGTGCGCTACCGCACCCGCGATCTGACCCGCATCCTGCCGGGCACCGCGCGGTCAATGCGGCGCATCGAAAAGATCACCGGGCGCAGCGACGACATGATCATTCTGCGCGGCGTCAATGTCTTCCCGACCCAGATTGAGGAGCAGATCCTGAAATGCGAGGGGCTTGCCCCGCATTTCCAGATCGAGCTGTCGCGCAAGGGCCGGATGGACGTCATGACCGTGCATGTCGAAAGCACACCCGCCCGCTCCGACAGCGACGCCCGCGACGCATCCGCCAGGGAACTGTCGCATCACATCAAATCGGTGGTCGGCGTGTCGACAAAGATCGAGGTGCACGACCCCGAAACCGTCGCGCGCTCTGAAGGCAAGGCCAAGCGCGTCGTCGACAACCGTCCCAAGTCGTGATCCGGCGACAGGCTGGATAAAACGCCGTCCGGCGGGTAGAAGGGGTCGTCCACCTGCGACCGCCGGACAGCAAGGAGCACGCTAACCCATGGCCAGAACCCGCGCCGAAGACTTCGAGGAAAAGCAGCACAGCCTGCTGCTGACGGCCGCGCATGTCTTCGCGACCCAAGGCATGGAGAAGGCTTCCATGTCGCAGATCGCCGCCGAGGCTGGGGTCTCCAAGTCGCTGCTCTACCACTACTATCCGTCCAAGGGCGCGCTGATCTTCGCGATCATCAAGACACATCTGGAAGAGGTCGATGCCGCGCTCGACCAGGCCGGTGACGAGACGCTGTCCCCGCGCGACCGATTGGAGCGGTTGGTGATGACGGTGCTCGACGCCTACAAGGGCGCCGACGATCAGCACAAGGTTCAGTTGAACGCAGGGCCCGCCCTGTCGGACGAGCAAAAGCGCGAGGTCACGGCCATCGAACGCCGGATCGTTGGACATTTCTCGAAAGTAATTTCGCGGATGCACCCGCATCTGGACACGCCCGAGCGGCCGCTGCTGATGCCCGTGACCATGTCACTCTTCGGGATGATGAACTGGGTCTACATGTGGTTCCGCGACGGCGGCAAGATCAGCCGTGAAGATTACGCCAGCATCGCGACGACCCTGATTCTCGAAGGGATCAAGGGCGTCCGCTAGCCGCACGCTCGACCACCAGAGGATCGTAGTCCGGCGCCGTCACCCGGGGGCGGTCCGCCTCGACCTCTGTCAGCGGCTGCGCGGGGGCCAGTTTCGTCTTCGCATCGACGGCCAGCTGCCGATAGATATCCGTGCCGCGCGACTTCCAGTCGATTTCCTTCTCCGTCAGATCCCGCAACACTTTGGCAGGAGCGCCGACGGCCATGACCCCCGCCGGGATCTCGACCCCCGCCGGGACGAAAGCCGCAGCACCGAGGATGCTGTTCTCGCCAATCCGCGCCTCATCCATGACGACGGCATTCATCCCCACCAGCGCATTGCGACCGATGATGCAACCGTGCAGCACCGCCCCGTGCCCGACGTGGCCGCGTTCCTCGACCAGAACGTCCTTGCCCGGAAAGGCGTGGACGACGCAGGTCTCCTGCACGTTCGAGCCCGCCTCCAGCGTGACACGCCCGAAATCGCCGCGCAGGACCGCGCCGGGGCCGACGTAACAGCCTGCCCCCACGATCACGTCGCCGATCAGCGTGGCGTCCGGGTGGACGAAGGCCGACGTCGCCACCACCGGCACCACGCCGTCCCAAGACCAGATCGCCACGCTCAGCCCTCGTCCGGCAGCGGCCAGCTTTTGGCCACCATGGTCAGAACGTCGTATTGTGCAACAACCTCGTCGCGCTGGTTGGTGACACGGCAGTCCCAGCGGACCTCGCCGTATACCGTCCCCTCGCGTGGGTTGATCTGCTTGCAGGTCAGCTGCACCTGAAGGCTGTCGCCGAAATAGACCGGGGTCAGGAACCGCAGGTTGTCGACGCCGTAGTTCGCCAGCACCGGACCCGGATCGGGCTGTACGAACAAACCCGCCGCGAAAGAGGCGATCAGGTAGCCGTGCGCGACGCGATCCTCGAAGAACGGGTTTGCCTTGGCCGCTTCGCTGTCCATGTGGGCGTAGAAGGTGTCTCCGGTGAACTCCGCGAAATGCTCGACGTCTTCCTTGCTGACCACGCGGCTGTCGGTCAGCAGCTGGTCGCCGATGTTGAGTTCGGCCAGAGATTTGCGGAACGGATGTGTCCCCTGCTCTGCCGGGGCGCCCGACACCCAGTTGCCCGTTACAGCCGACAGAAGCCTTGGCGTCCCCTGCACGGCGGTGCGCATCATGAAGTGCTTCACACCGCGCATGCCGCCCATCTCTTCGCCGCCACCTGCGCGCCCCGGTCCACCGTGGATCAGCGTCGCGATAGGCGACCCGTGCCCGGTCGAGCTTTTGGCGCTGTCCCGGTTGCCCAGCATCACGCGCCCGTGGAAGGGTGCGATGCCCAGCACCAGTTTGGCGGCGACGTCTTCGTCATTGGTGAAGACCGACGACACCAGCGACCCCATTCCTTTCATCGCCAGCGTGACCGCCTCGTCGATCCCGTCATAGCCCATCACCGTCGCGACCGGGCCGAAGGCCTCGACCTCATGCGGGGCATTGGCGGTCATCGGATCGGGACAGCGTAGCAGCACCGGGTTCAGAAACGCGCCCTCCTCGGCATCGCCCGAGGCCACCTTGACGGTATTCGGATCGCCAAAGACGATCTCGGCCTCTTTCGCGATCTCTGCGATCTTCTCGCGCACGCCGTCGCGGTCGCCGATCGAGGCCAGCGCGCCCAGCCGGGTCTCGGGCAGATCGGGCAGGCCCGCAGGCGTTTTCGCCAGCCGCTCGGACAGGGACGCGATGACGTCCTGTTCCAGCGCTTTCGGCACGATGACGCGCCGGATCGCGGTGCATTTCTGACCCGCCTTCGTCGTCATCTCGCGGTGCACTTCGCGCACGAACAGATCGAACTCCGGCGTGTCGGGACCCGCATCGGGGCCGAGGATCGCGGCGTTGAGGCTGTCCGCCTCCATCGTAAAGCGCGTGGCGTTTTCGACAATCGCCGGGTGCGCCTTCAGCTTACGCCCGGTGGAGGCAGAGCCGGTGAAGGTCACCACATCCTGACCGGTGACATGATCCAGCATGTCGCCCACTCCGCCGCAGACGAGCTGCAACGCGCCGTCCGGCAGGATGCCCATCTCAAGAATGCGCCGCACCACCAGTTCAGTCACATAGGCGGTCGAGGACGCTGGCTTCACAAGGCACGGCATCCCGGCAATCAGCGCGGGCGCGATCTTTTCCAGCATCCCCCAGACCGGGAAGTTGAAGGCGTTGATGTGAATGGCAATGCCCCGCATCGGCACGAGGATGTGCTGGCCGACAAAGCTGCCATCCTTGGACAGCGGCTCCACAGCCCCCTCGGGGATGACCTTGGCATTGGGCAGCTCGCGCCGCGCCACCGAGGCAAAGGTCAAAAGCGTGCCGATCCCGCCGTCGATATCGGGCCAGGCGTCCTTTGGCGTGGCCCCTGTGGCAAGGCTTTCGGCGTGGAACTCACCCTTCATTTCCATCAGTTTGAGGCCGATGGACTTCAGCATCAACGCGCGTTCATGCACGGTGCGCGCGCGCAGGGCGGGGCCGCCAACGTCGCGGCCCCAGTCAAGCGCGCCTGCGAAATCGAGGCTTTCGGATCCGATGTAGGCATGCACTTCGCCGGTAGCGGCATTGGCAAGCGGTTTGCCGTCCCCCTCTCCGGCGCGCCAGGCGCCTTGCACATAGCTTTCGAGGCGGCGCGCGGTGCGTCCGGTATCCAGCATCTGCTTGTCCTTTCGGTTCAGGTCAGACCGAGGGCGAAGAGCGTGCGCTCTGCCTCGGCGCGCCACGCAGTGCGCAGCGTTTCATTGTCGGTGCGGCGCAGACCCATCGCCTTGAGCCGTTCAAACCTGTCGGACTGCGCCGGGCCAAAGGTCTCGGCCACGCGCGGCATCCAATAGGCGACCGAGGTCTTGGCCTCCTCCGTCGCGCCGATCCGCTCCAGCCCTTCGAGCCCCAGTTCCATGTGCCGCCGTTCGCGCGGCAGCAGATCGCGCAGCACATCGGCCAGCGGCTGGTAAGAGCACTGCGTCAACTCGCCCACCGCGTGCTGCGTCGCGAGCCCCATGAGTACGTTCATCACCACCGCGTCGGTCCAGCCGGTCAGCGGGTAGTGAAAGACCGACAGGCGCATGTCGCCGCCATGGCGCTTGGCCTCCAATGTGCTGTCGCGAGGTTCGCGCGCAGCCCAATCGTGCGCCCGCTCATAGAGCGCCGCGTCGGTGCCAAAACCTACCATCAGATCCAGCACCCGTTCGGCGTGGTCGGCCTTTTCCAGCGTGATCCGGCTGGCGGCGATCCGGGACTTGATGCCGGGCGCCCAGTTGATCGCCCCGGCGAACCCTGCCGAGGCGGCCAGCTGGCTGTCAACGAAAGACGACATCAGCCGCAGCAATTCGCCCCGATAGCGCGGCGGCACATTCTCGGGCGAGGTCAGCTTTCCCCCCTGTGCGAGGTAGTCGCCCATGGTCATGGTGTCGAAATCATTCGTCATAGCTGAGCACCACCTTGTCAGAGAGCGGAATGCACTGGCACGACAGCACGTAGCCGGCGCGTACCTCGTAATCTTCGAGCGCGTGGTTGATCTCCATCTCGACGTCGCCTTCCAGCACCTTGGCGCGGCAGGTCGAACAGACACCCGCCTTGCAGGAATACGGCGCGTCCATGTGGTTCTCGATCGCGGCGTCCAGCACGGCGGTGCCGTCTTTCGGCATCTGGAACGTGCGGGTCGTGCCATCGAGCGTCACCGACACCTCGCAGCTAGTGCCCGCAGCGGCGGCCTGTTGCGAGACGGCGCGCTTTTTCGCGCGGCCCGGCTGAGACGAGGCAAAAAGTTCGAATTTGATCTGCGCGTCGCTCAGCCCCGCCTGGCGCAGGCTTTCGGCGATGGTCAACATCATCGGCTCGGGGCCGCAGATGAAGGCGGTGTCGACGGTTTCGGCGTCGATCCAGAGGCGGAACAGCATTTCCATCTTCTCCGCGTCGATGCGCCCGGTGAAGAGGTCGATCTCCTGCCCTTCGCTTTCGAGGATGTGGATAACGGAGAAGCGCCCGAGATAGGTGTTCTTGAGATCCTCCAGCTCCTCGCGGAACATGATCGAAGAGGTCTGGCGGTTGGCGTAAACCAGCGTGAAACTGGCATTCGGTTCCCGCGCCAGCGTGGTCTTGATGATCGACAGAACCGGCGTGATGCCCGACCCACCGGCAAAGCCAAGGTAGGACTTGGTGCTGGCCGGGTCGATCTGGGTGAAGAACCGGCCCTGCGGCACCATCGCGTCCAGCGTGTCGCCGGGTTTCAGGTCTTCGTTGGCCCAGGTCGAGAAGGCCCCGCCGTCGACGCGCTTGATGCCGACCTTGAGCGCGCCCTCGTCCTTGCCGGCGCAGATCGAATAGGACCGCCGCAGTTCGGTGCCGTCGAAATCGCGGCGAAAGGTCAGGTACTGGCCCTGGGTGAATTCGAAATTCGCCGCGTCCTCGGGCCGCGGCGTCAGCGTGAGGACAACGGCGTCGCGGGTCTCGCGCCGGATGTCGGTCACCTCTAGGGGATGGAAACGGGGCATGTCAGACCTCCTCCTGTCTGGATAGGGCAATGCGTCGGCGATGCCCCGTAGGGGCACCGAAGTGGCTCAGTGGCACTTGAAGTAGTCGAAAGGCTCCAGGCAGTCGCGACAGCGGTAGCTGGCCTTGCAGGGGGTCGAGCCGAACTGGCTGACCCTCTCGGTCTGGTTCGATCCGCAGCGTGGGCATACGATCACGAGGTTCGACTTGCCCGACAACCGTGCCGCGCGGCCCGCCGTCATGCCGTCCGAGGCGGTGCCGTCCACAGGCGGCGCAATGCCATAGGCGCGCAGCTTGTCACGGCCTTCCTCACTGACCCAGTCGGTGGTCCAGGGCGGCGAGAGGCGGCGTTCCAGCCGCAGATCGTCGATGCCCTTCTCACGCAGGTGCGTCTCGATCATCAGGTCGATCACGGCGGTCGCGGGACAGCCCGAGTAGGTGGGCGTAACGGCCACCACCAGCGTGCCTTCGTCCCAACGCACCTCGCGCACGATGCCCAGATCCGTAACAGAGACCACGGGGATCTCGGGGTCGGGCACCTCGGAGAGCCAGTCCCAGACCTGATCGGTCGATGGCAAAAGCGTCGTCATCGGCTTTACCAGCTCGCGCCGGGATAGGCGCGCTGCAGGAACTGCATCTCGGCCAGAAGAAAGCCCAGATGCTCTGTGTGGCGTCCCTGCTTGCCGCCGGTCTGTGCGTCGAACTTGCGGTCGGGCTTGGCCAACGTCGCCTCGGAGAGAACATCGTCCACCGTCCGCTGCCAGACTGGCAGCACGTCCGACAGCTTCGGCGCAATCCCGGCCTCGGCCACAGCCTCGTCCACGCCGTCCGCTTTGAACATCTCTCCGGTATAGGGCCAGAGTCGGTTCAGAGCGGCCTGCATCCGCTCGTGGCTTTCGGTCGTGCCGTCGCCCAGCCGCACCACCAGATCCGAAGAGCGTTCGAGGTGATAGGACACTTCTTTCAGCGCCTTGGCGGCGATCTCGGCCACGCGCGGACTGGACGAACCAGCCAGTTCTTTCAGCAGCTCGAAATGGAACGCATCGAACAGGAACCCGCGCATCAGGGTCACGGCCAGATCGTCGTTCGGTAGTTCGACCAGCTTTAGATTGCGGAACTTGCTCGTGTCGCGCAGATAGGCCAGATCGTCGGCGGTGCGTCCCGCGTCCTCGACCTCGCCGGCGAGCGCCAGCCACATTTGCGTCTGCCCGATCAGGTCAAGCGCGGTATTGGCCAGCGCGATGTCCTCTTCCAGCGCGGGACCGTGCCCGCACCATTCCGACAAGCGGTGACCGAGGACCAGGGAATTGTCTCCCATCCGGCACAGCCAATCAAAGAAGGCAGGTTGCAGGTCAACGTCCGCGACATGCGGATCGTGGGATTGATGCGCCGCGGCCTGTTTGGCGAGAGCGGCGGCGTCCGGCGTTGCGGCATCGGGAAGCGACGGCATTACATGTGCCCCACTTCGTCAGGAATGTCATAGAACGTCGGATGACGGTACACCTTGCTTTCGGCAGGGTCGTACATCGGCCCTTTCTCGGAGGGGCTCGACGCGGTGATCTGTGCGCTCGGTACGACCCAGATCGAGACACCCTCCTTGCGGCGCGTGTAGACATCTCGCGCGTTGCGGATCGCCATTTCGGCGTCCGGCGCGTGTAGGCTGCCCACGTGGCGGTGGTTCAATCCGTGCTGGCCCCGGATGAAAATCTCCCAGAGCGGCCATTCTTTCTTGCTCATGCCATATCCTCCCTTTGATCCCGGTTATTCGGCGGCCATCTGTGCTGCCGCGCGGCGCGACGCGGCCTTGTCGGCATAGGCGGTCAGCCCCTCGCGGAACCACGCGCCGTCGCTCCACGCCCTTTGCCGCGCGCTCAGACGTTCCTCGTTGCACGGACCGTTGCCCTTGATCACCTCGAAGAACTCGTTCCAGTCCGGCTCGGCAAAGTCGTAGCCGCCCTTTTCCTCGTTCCAGGCGAGCGTCTCGTCCGGGACGGTCAGGCCCAGGAACTCTGCCTGCGGCACGGTCTCGTCGACGAACTTCTGACGCAGCTCGTCATTGGTGTTCATCTTGATCTTCCAGGCCATCGACTGCGCGGAGTGAACCGAATCCGCATCCGAGGGCCCGAACATCATCAGCGCCGGGAACCAGAAACGATTGAGTGCGTCCTGCGCCATTTCCTTCTGCTCGGGCGTCCCATTCGCCATCTTCATCATGATGGCGAAGCCCTGCCGCTGGTGGAAACTTTCCTCCTTGCAGATACGGATCATCGCGCGGCTATAAGGCCCGTAAGAGGTCCGCTGCAGCGGCACCTGGTTCATGATCGCGGCCCCGTCGACCAGCCAGCCAACCGCGCCCATATCGGCCCAGGTCAGCGTGGGATAGTTGAAGATCGACGAATACTTCATGTCGCCCGACAGCAGCTTTTCGGTCAGCTCGTCGCGGGTGACGCCCAAGGTCTCGGCCGCTGAATAGAGGTAGAGCCCATGCCCCGCCTCGTCCTGCACCTTGGCCAGAAGGATCGCCTTGCGCTCCAGCGTGGGTGCGCGGGTCACCCAATTGCCCTCTGGCAGCTGGCCCACGATTTCAGAGTGCGCGTGCTGGCCGATCTGACGGATCAGCGTTTTGCGATAGCCCTCGGGCATCCATTCCTTCGGTTCGATCTTCTCGTTCGCGTCGATCCGCTCCTGAAAGGCGCGCTCTTCGGGGCTCATCTCTTCCAGAGACTTCATGCCTTCCGATTTGACCATCTGTGCGTACATGTCCGCTCCTCCTGAAAAGAATTAAGTGCGTTCGAGGATCATCGCGATCCCCTGCCCCACGCCCACGCACATGGTGCACAGGGCATAGCGGCCATTCGTGCGATGCAGTTGCCGGGCGGCGGTCAGCACAAGCCGCGCCCCCGACATGCCTAGTGGATGGCCCATCGCTATGGCCCCGCCGTTCATATTCACATGGGCCGCATCATCGGGCAGGCCCAGCTCGCGCATCACGGCCAGACCCTGAGCGGCAAAGGCCTCGTTCAACTCTATCACGTCCATCTGGTCGAGCGTCAGACCAGCCAGTCCCAGCACCTTGAGCGTCGCGGGCAGCGGCCCCATGCCCATCACGCGCGGGGGCACCCCCGCCGCCGCCATGGCGACGATACGCGCCTGCGGGGTTAGCCCGTTCTTCTGCGCCGCGGCCTCGGAGGCGATGATCGCCGCAGCCGCCCCGTCGTTCACGCCAGAGGCGTTGCCAGCCGTCACGCTCAGATCCGGTCCGTTCACGCCGCGGAGCCGCGCGAGATCCTCAACCGTTGTGCCGGGGCGCGGATGTTCGTCGGTATCGACGACTTTTGGATCGCCCTTGCGCTGCGGGATTGTAACAGAGACGATCTCTTCGGCGAAGATACCTGCGGCCTGCGCCGCTTCCCACCGCGCCTGGGACCGTGCGGCAAAGGCGTCCTGATCGGCGCGGCAGATGCCGTAGTCGGCGGCCACGTTGTCGGCGGTTTCAGGCATCGAATGTGTGCCGTGAGCCTTGTTCAGCTTGGGGTTCTTGAACCGCCAGCCGATGGTCGTGTCATACATCTCGGCGTTGCGCGAAAAGGCAGAGGTCGCCTTGGCCATCACGAAGGGCGCGCGGCTCATACTCTCGACACCACCCGCCAGGAGCAGGTCACCATCGCCCGCGCGGATCGTGCGCGCCGCAAGGCCGATGGCATCCATGCCCGACCCGCACAGCCGGTTGACCGTCGTGCCCGGTACTTCAATCGGCAGACCGGCCAGCAGCCCCGCCATCCGTGCGACGTTGCGGTTGTCCTCCCCCGCCTGGTTGGCGCAGCCATAAATGATGTCGTCCACGCTTTCCCAGTCGACAGACCCGTTGCGCGCGACTAGCGCGGCCAGCGGCACTGCGGCCAGATCGTCGGCGCGCACGCCGGACAAGGCCCCGCCGTAGCGTCCGATGGGTGTGCGGACAGCGTCGCAGATAAAGGCGTCAGCCATCAAGTTTCCTCCCTCAGAACTCTCCCGCCGAACCATAGGCCGACCGTTCGGTCAGACATATAGCACTCAAAACAGCACGTGTTAAGTGATTTATTCGATTTTACGTGATGCTTTGAGTGATCAGCCGTTTTCCGCCCACGCGGCGATCTCTTGATTCAGCTGGATCAGACGCCGCTCGCTCCCGGCGCTCTGCGTGGGCAAGGCCCCGTCATTGCTAAGAAAAACCTCTCCGACGTAGCGGTCCGCGGGCGCGGACAGGCCGACGTAGGCACGCACGAAAAGCTGACGCGCCCGGTCCGCAGGCCAGTCCGGCGGACAGGCGTCTTCTGGTAGCCTCGGGTCATTGAGCGCCGCGAGACGGTAATCGTGGACAAGGCGCAAGCGCAGATCCAGCGCGTCCTTTGACGGAAACGGGGTCTCCTCCGCCAGCCGAGACATCAGCCACCCATGGCGGTCCAGAAATCTGTCATAGGCCGCGGCGACCGCCTCAAGCCCCCATTTGTCCCACGCCAGAGCCCGCAAATCGCCGTATCCGCCCAAATGCCGGGCCGCCATCAGAACGCCGTCCATCCGCGCCACATCCGGGCGGTCCGGCGCAAGGGCAACGGTCGGCGAAAACCGGACCCAGCCGTCGGCAAGTTCTTGATCGAAAGAGGTGTCTGACAAACAAATCAACCAGCCCTTTGTCGCGGGCGTCGGTCGAAACAGGAGCTTTGCCGCTGCGTGAAACTCATCCCGAGCGGCCTCGGAGAGGCGGTAGTAGCTTTTCCGCCCGACCCGCACCCCTTCCAGACGCCCTGCCGCCACAAGCCGGGACATGGCGGTGCGCACAAGACTTTCGCTCAGACCGTGCGCGGCACAGCAGTCGATCAAGGTGCCCATCCAAAGCATGCCCCCGCGCGGCTCCACCACATCGCCGTAGATGGTCACGATGAAGGCGGGCGCGCGCGGCGCATCCGCGAGGACTGTCCCTGTATCCATTGTCATGCGCCCCAGTTCCCACATTATCGCTCTCGGTACCTGTCTGGTCCTCAAAGAGAGACGTCACATCAAAAGCATCACATATAACATCGTTAAATGGAATATGGTGTGCTTCAAATAGGGCCGACGCCCAATAGGCGTGTCGCAACTTTTGCGTTCGGGCAGGTTTCTGCCATTTTGGGAACGACTTTCAGGCTTCATTCCCTTTTTCAATTCCGAAGAGCACCGCAAGCAGATCGTTCTGTTCGCGGACGCTCCACTAGCCGGTCAAGCCGAAGCCCTTTTTGAGCCATAGCATGGCTTCAAAACCGGCAATGGAATTTCTGGCTGAGTTAAACGAGCGGAACCCGCCTACTTTCGGCATATTTTCTTCAGCCAGAAATGGCCGCTCTCAATGCCTTGTTGCAGATACTTGGTCACATAGTGCACCGGATCCGAAGCAAGCAGGCCGCCGTCAACTGAACCTTGGATGGCCGGAGAAAATATGCTGGCACCATCTGTGCCGATTTTGCCCGGTGACAGCAGCGGGGCATCCTGCAACATTTTTCGAAAGAACCGCTTGGCCGCATTCAGATTGCGCGTTGCCGTGAGCAAGAAATCGACCGGATTTCCATGTTTGTCGATGACCCGATACAGATAGCGCCATTGGCCCTTGACGCGCACATAGGTCTCATCGATGAGAACCGAGCCACAATGCGGTTTGCGGAAACGCCGCAACCGTTTCTCCATCAGAGGAGCATAGGTCAGAACCCACCGGTTGATAGTGCTGTGATCGACTTTGAAGCCGCGTTCCAGGAACATTTCCTCCAAGTCCCGACTAACTTAACTCCACCGTACCGGTTAGAATGTTGCATTTCTTAAAACGAAAAAACTTTTCGAGGTCGGCCTGCCGCAAAGCAGTGGCCAATCGGGCACTGACAAAAAACACATTTTTTAATCTTGGATCGATCCAAAGGTCTGCACCTGCCGCGGCCTCTGCACTTACGGTGATGTCGTCATCATTTAGCTCCATGGGTGGCTTCCAATGCGGACCGTTAGTCGTGTTCAAACACCTTGTCCGCGGAGAGTTTTCCGGGAGAAACCAAAGTTTTGCATTCCCGAAATTTAGGCAATAGTAGGAGCCGTCGACCGGAGTTTTACGGTCATGCTGAAATAGCTTTATTGGATACAGCGCGCCGCCCCCAAGATCGAGATCTTGCAGAATTTTCGCTAAACGAGCAGACACAACGAAAAAACTTCCAAAATAGATAAGATCTTCCTGTTTCGGCAGGAATTTTTCTGCATACCTTCCGTAAGCCTCTTTGGGAAACCAGTCTGCGGACAAGGCTTCACCTTTTACATTTCTTTCCCCAGACTCGATCGCTTTGTTCAGATCCGAAAGCGATAAATCGGCTTCGAAAAACTTTATTCGAGTTGGATCGACCCCTGCCTTACTCGCCCAAATATCAACACTCATCCTGATTTCCTTCTCCGATTTGCTACTTCGGTTCGCCAGGTTCAAAACATCTGCATTGATTAGAACGAACTGAGCTGTCACATTGTTTAAAGTATAGACTCGGGAAGTTGCGTCGTTTTTTTCAGACGTGTCGTTCACTCACGGTTTTCCACTCGGCAATGGCCCGAAGTCGATGATCTCGAATTTGTGCTGCAGAGTGGACGGCGTGTGATGGAACGAAGTGGTTCCGCACAGAAAAAATATCGACACGAAGTGCCGCAGTGACCTTATCGACCGAAAGCCCTGGCGCGTTCTTTCCCGTTTTCGAAACGGAAGATGTGGATTCTCTCGGCCCGATTATTCAAACCTTTGTGTGAGCGGTGTTCGACGGTGGGCATGACCTGGCGTTTGGCCGGACCATAGGAGCCAGCTTGTCGGTGATCATGCGCTTTGGTGGCAGGCCCTGCTTCTTTAAAAGTCGCATCAGCAGGTGCTTGGCCGCCTTGGTGGTACGGCGCGTCTGAACGATCTCATCGAGAACATAGTCGTCCTGATCAACCGCACGCCACAGCCAGCATTTCCGGCCATGAATGCGCACCACGACTTTGTCGAGGTGCCAGATATCAGCTTTTCCCGGTGCTTTGCGGCGCAGACGACGCGCATACTCGGTACCATGCTTGCGGCACCATCGACGGATGGTCTCATAAGAAACGACGACGCCCCGTTCGAACAACATTTCTTCGACAGCGCGCAGGCTCAGATTGAAACGGAAATAGTGCCAAACAGCACGTGAGACAATTTCAATCGGATAGCGAATGGTTTTTGTAAGTCGGCGCAGTTCTGGCCATACACCCGCAGCTACACAGAAATTGTTGCCATAGGAATAAGGTGACAGCACCGTTCGGAATGTCCCGGCTCGGTCATGCCGCCTTTGTGCTTGCCTCTGCCGCCGCTTCGCGAAGGGTGCGGATATTGTCGCCGTAAACGGAAGGAACCCGTACGGAGCCGCCCCGGAACACGGCGGAACCCGCGACCAACACACTCGCCCCGGCATCCGACACGAGAGGCGCGGTTGTCGGGTCGATGCCTCCGTCGACCTCGATCAGGATCGGCCGGTCACCGATGAGTGCCTTCAGTCGGCGGATCTGGTCAACCTGCGTTTCAATGAATTTCTGGCCGCCGAAACCGGGGTTCACTGTCATGACCAAGATCAGGTCACAAAGGTCCAGGAGGGGAGTCGCCGCCTCTACCGGTGTTCCAGGATTGAGGGCGAGCCCGGCCTTTTTCCCCGTCGCACGGATGGCCTGGAGCGTCCGGTGGGGGTGGGGGCCGGCTTCCAGATGCGCGGTGATGATGTCCGCCCCCGCCTCCGCGAAAGACTCGATATAGGGGTCGGCAGGCGCGATCATCAGGTGGACGTCCATCACCGTTGTTATGTGGGGCCGGATCGCCTTGCAGAGTTGCGGGCCGAAGGTCAGGTTCGGCACGAAATGACCGTCCATCACGTCGACATGTACCCAATCGCAGCCCTGTTGCTCGATTGCCCGGATTTCGGCGCCGAAATCAGCGAAGTCGGCGGAAAGGATCGAGGGGGCGATCCTGACGGAAGGTTCGAAGGTCATCGGTCTGTCCTCAGAGGTTTGCTTGAGTGGTCCGGCTACTCCGCCGCTTGCGGCCGGGCGGCAAGGTCGGTATCGAGGCCGCCCCTGAAGACACGGCTCGCCCGAATGTCCGGTTCACAGATCATCGACAGGGCATCGGCATCCAGCGGGCCTTTGGCTTCACTGAAGAGACGGTTGGCCTGGCGCAGGCGCGCCCGGTCGAGGGCATTGCGCACCGAGCGGGCATTGGCGAAGTGCGGCTGCTGCCGGCGGAGGCCGATATAGTCGGCCAAAGCCCGCTCGGCAGCGTCATCGAGAAAATAGTTCTGCGCCGCCAGCATGGACCTGGCGATGCGCAACAATTCCTCCTCTGCGTAGTCCGGAAAATCGATGTGATGGGCGATGCGGGAACGGAAACCGGGATTCGCTGAAAAGAACTGGTCCATCTTGTTGGCGTAGCCAGCCATGATGACGACCAGGTCGTCGCGGTTGTTCTCCATCACCTGCAACAGGATCTCGATTGCTTCCTGGCCGTAGTCGCGCTCGTTGTCGGGCTTGTAAAGGTAATAGGCCTCGTCGATGAAGAGGACGCCACCCATGGCCTTCTTCAGCACCTCCTTGGTCTTGGGCGCCGTATGGCCGATGTACTGACCGACCAGATCGTCGCGAGTCACGGATACGAGATGGCCCTTTCGCACATAGCCGAGGCGATGCAACAGGCCTGCCATCATCAGCGCGACCGTGGTCTTGCCTGTACCCGGATTGCCGGTGAAGGACATGTGCAAGGTAGGGGTCTCCTGGGTAAGTCCCATTTCGCGCCGGGCACGGTCGACCAGGAGCAAAGCCGCAGTCTCGCGGATGCGCTGCTTGACCGGGGCAAGGCCGATCAGGTGCTCGTCCAGTTCCCTGAGGACGTCGGCAACCCCGGACGATTCATACTCGGTGGCCAGATCGATCGTGGTCGGCGGAGCTTTTTCAGTTGCATCGATCATCTCGGTGGTCATTGCGCACGCTCCTGCATTTGCGGAAGAGCCGCACGCTGTCCTGCAGCGTGCGAAGGTGGGCTGGTCGAGGTTCAGTAACGCACGTCCCAGCTGTATTTCTGGGCGCGGTCGATGAAGTCGATGCGCTGCATATGGATTTTCGGCTCTGCGGCCGGACGGTTGACGATGAAGGACATCTTGACCGACTCTATGCCGCGCACGTCGTCGAAGGCATTGATGCGAATATAGGCGTCCGGATGAGCCTTGCGGCATTCTTCCAGTTCCATCATCACGCCCTTGGCGTCCCGCAGGTCGAACATGGGGTTGCCCCACATATCCCAATAGGTGTTGCGAGGATGCGGGTCGTTGGTGAACTCCACACCGATCGCCCAATCTTGCTGCAGGCAGTATTCGATCTGGGCACCGATCTGGGCATCGGTCAGATCGGGCAGAAACGAAAAACATCCTTGAGTGATGCGCATGAGTCGTTCTCCTCACATTGCAACCGAGGCGGTCGGGACGAAGTCCGACGTGTCGGTCGAGGTGTAGTTGAAGGTGATGTTGCCCCAGGTATCGAGGGCCGCTTCCAGCGGTTTGCACCATCTGGCGGCCTCACGCAGGATCTGCGGACCCTCGTTCCTGATGTCTCGGCCTTCGTTGCGCGCGAGCACCATGGCCTCCAGCGCCACACGGTTGGCGGTCGCTCCCGCCTGGATGCCCATCGGGTGACCGATAGTGCCCCCGCCGAACTGCAGCACGACATCGTCGCCGAAAAGATCCAGCAACTGGTGCATCTGGCCGGCATGGATGCCGCCCGAAGCAACGGGCATGACCTTTTTCAGATCGGCCCAGTCCTGCTCGAAGAAGTTGCCACGCGGCAGATCGACCTCATTGTACGTTTCTCGGCAGACATTGTAGTAGCCCTGGACGGTCAGCGGGTCTCCCTCGAGCTTGCCGACAGCGGTGCCGCAATGCAGATGATCGACGCCTGCAAGACGCAGCCATTTGGCGATGACGCGGAATGAGATGCCGTGGTTCTTCTGCCGCGTATAGGTGCCATGGCCTGCGCGGTGCATGTGCAGGATCATGTTGTTGTCGCGGCACCAGTTGCTGATGGATTGAATCGCGGTCCAGCCGACGATCAGGTCCACCATGACGACCACGGAGCCGAGTTCCTTGGCGAATTCGGCGCGCCTGTACATTTCCTCCATCGTCCCGGCGGTAATATTGAGATAGTGCCCCTTGATCTCACCGGTCTCGGCGCTCGCCTTGTTGACGGCCTCCATGCAGTAAAGGAAGCGGTCGCGCCAATGCATGAAGGGCTGGGAGTTGATGTTCTCGTCGTCCTTCATGAAGTCGAGACCGCCCTTGAGGCCTTCGTAGACAACACGGCCGTAGTTCTTGCCCGAAAGGCCGAGTTTCGGTTTGGTGGTTGCACCCAGGAGCGGCTTGCCAAACTTGTCGAGGCGCTCGCGCTCGACGATCAGACCGGTCGGTGGTCCGGCAAAGGTTTTGACATAGGCAACCGGCAGGCGCATGTCCTCGAGGCGCGCGGCCCTGAGAGGCTTGAACGAGAACACGTTTCCGATGATTGAAGCGGTGAGGTTCGCGATCGAACCTTCCTCGAACAGGATCAGGTCATAGGCGACGTAGGCAAAATACTGTCCTTCCTGGTTCGGCACCGGCTCGACCCGGTAAGCCTTGGCGCGGTAGCTGTCGCAGGCAGTCAGCCGATCGGTCCAGACGACTGTCCAGGTTGCCGTGGAGCTTTCGCCGGCAACCGCGGCAGCGGCCTCGATCGGATCGACGCCATCCTGTGGCGTGATACGGAAGAGGGCCAGAATGTCGGTGTCTTTGGGTACATAGTCGCCGTCCCAATAGCCCATCTGGGCATATTTCAGGACACCGGCCTTGTAGCGTTCCTTGCCCTTGATTTCCTTGGGCGTGCTGATCTGGTTCATGGTCCGTCTCCTTGGTTGGCGGGTTATGCGGCCCGGGAAGTCACGGTCTGCGGGTCGAGAGACCCCGACCTGTAGCGCTCGGCCATGTCGTCGAGCGACACCGGCCTGATCCTGCAAGCCTGTCCGGCGGTGCCGAACCGTTCGAACCGGTCGCGGCAGAGGGTTTCAAGTTCGGTCATCGCTGGGATCATGAATTTGCGCGGGTCGAATTCGGCCGGCTTCTCCCTCGCGACCCTGCGGAACTGACCCGTCATTGCCATGCGGCAATCGGTGTCGATGTTGACCTTGCGCACGCCCATCCTGATGCCACGCTCGATCTCTTCCACCGGCACACCATAGGTCTGGGGCATATCGCCACCATTTTCGTTGATGAGATCCTGCAGATATTGCGGAACCGAACTCGAGCCGTGCATGACGAGATGAGTCGAGGGCAGTTTCCGGTGGATTGCCTCGATGGTCTTCATCGACAGGATCTCGCCATCGGGCTTGCGGCTGAACTTGTAGGCCCCGTGGCTTGTACCGCAGGCGATGGCGAGCGCATCGCATCTGGTCGCCTGGACAAAATCTGCCGCCTGGTCCGGATCCGTCAGGAGCTGGTGGTGGTCGAGCTTGCCCGAAGCGCCCGAGCCGTCCTCCTCGCCGGCCTTGCCGGTTTCCAGGGAGCCCAGGACGCCGAGTTCGCCTTCCACCGATGCACCGACCGAATGGGCGGCGCGTGTCACCTTGCGGGTGATCTCAGCATTGTAATCGTAGCTTGCCGGTGTCTTCATGTCCTCTTCCAGCGAGCCGTCCATCATCACCGAAGTGAAACCGTGGCGTATCGCCGAAAGGCACGTGGCTTCGTTGTTGCCGTGGTCCTGATGCATGACAATCGGAATGCCTGGATGCATCTCGGCGAGCGCGGCAACCATGTTGCGCAGCATGATGTCGCCGGCATAGGAGCGCGCCCCTCGGCTTGCCTGCAGGATGACTGGCGCATCGCAGCTTGAAGCCGCGCGCAGGATCGCCAGTCCCTGTTCCATGTTGTTGATGTTGAACGCCGGAACGCCGTAGCCGTGCTCGGCGGCGTGGTCCAGGAGCTGCCGGAGAGTGATGAGCGCCATGGAGATCTCCTCGAGTTTACAGAAGTGCTTTTGCAGCGGTGGCGACGGCGACCGGGGTGATGCCGAAATGTTCGTAGAGGTCGGAAGCCGGGGCCGACGCGCCGAAGCCGGTCATGCCGACAAATGCGCCGCCGGAACCGATCAGGACGTCCCAGCCCTGACGGACAGCCGCTTCCACACCCACGCGTGGCGCTGTGCCGAGCACTGCGTCGCGATACGCCTGATCCTGACAGGCAAAAAGTTCGAAAGAGGGGGCAGAGACAACGGCGGCCTTGATGCCGTTGATCGCCAGAAGGTCTGCGGCAGCAAGCGCGATCTCGACCTCTGACCCGGTGGCGATCAGCGTCAAATGACGGGCACCGCACGGTTCCTTCAGCAAATAGGCACCGCGGCGGGTCCTGTTCTCGCACGTATGATCCTTGCGGACCGTCGGCAGCCCCTGCCGGGACAGGCACAGCACCGTCGGCGTTTTCTTCGCGGTCGCGGCAATTTCCCAGGCTTCGGCGGTCTCCACGGCGTCGGCCGGACGGATAACGGTCAGGTTCGGCATGGCTCTCAAAGAGGCAAGCGTCTCGACCGGCTGATGGGTCGGGCCGTCCTCACCAAGGCCGATGCTGTCATGGGTCATGACATAGGTCACCGGCACGCCCATCAGGGCCGACAGGCGGATTGACGGTCGGCAATAATCGGCAAAAGCCAAGAACGTGCCGCCATAGGCGCGGAACCCGCCGTGAAGCGTGATGCCGTTCATGGCCGCTGCCATGCCGTGTTCACGAATGCCGTAGTGGAGATAGTTGCCGCCGAAATTTGTCCGGGAGACTGCTCGCATGCCACTCGTCCGGGTATTGTTCGACCCGGTCAGGTCGGCCGAGCCACCGATCGTGTTCGCCAGCACGGAATTGACCACTTCAAGGGCGAGTTCCGAAGCCTTGCGCGTTGCGATCTTCGGCGCGTCCACGCTGAGCTGCCGCTTGTGATCGCTGATCGCCTTACCGAGGGTATCTGCGTCCGGTTCGGCGAAACTTGCGTCGAACTCCGCACCCCGGGGGTGTGCTGCCTTTCGTCGTTTCCAGGTCTCGTTCGCAATGCGACCGCGCCGCGAGACAGCCGCCCAGGCATCTCGAACCGGTTGCGGAACCTCGAAAGCAGCATGCGGCCAATCCAGCGCTTTTCGGGTCGCAGCGATCTCCTCGTCTCCGAGGGGCTCGCCATGGACCTTGTGGCTGCCCGCCTTGTTGGGTGCGCCCTTGCCGATGACCGTGTTGCAGGCGATCAGCGACGGCTTGCCTGTTTCTTCACAAGCATTGGCTATGGCATCGGCAATCGCATCCATGTCATGGCCGTCAATAGCCTGCACCTGCCAGCCGGCGGCATCGAACCGTTTCATTTGATCCATCGATGTCGACAGGTCCGTGGCGCCGTCGATGGTGATCCGGTTGTCGTCCCAGAAGACGATCAGGCGTCCGAGGCCGAGGTGGCCGGCGAGGTCGATCGCCTCGTGGCAGATGCCTTCCATGAGGCAGCCGTCACCGGCAAGAACATAGGTGTAGTGGTTGACAAGATCGTTGTCGAAACGGGCATTCAGCATGCGTTCTGCCAACGCCATGCCCACTGCGGTGGCGATGCCCTGGCCGAGCGGTCCCGTGGTCGTCTCGATGCCCTTGGCATGGCCATGCTCGGGATGACCCGCCGTGCGTGCGCCGAGTTGGCGGAAGCGGCGGAGCTGCTCCGCGTCCATGTCGTCATAGCCGAGCAGGTGGTGGATTGCGTAGAGCAGCATCGAAGCGTGACCCGCGCTCAGCACGAAGCGGTCACGGTCTGGCCAGTCGGGATCTGACGGATCGATCTTGATGAAGCGGTTGAAGAGCACCGTAGCGACATCTGCAAGGCCCATCGGCGCGCCGGGATGCCCGGACTTTGCCGCCTGGACCGCATCCATCGCAAGGGCGCGAATGGCGTTGGCCATCGCGGTTTCCGTTGCTTGCATGGTGACCTGAATGTTCATTGGGCTCTCCTTTAGGCGCGTCTGGATTCGTTGACGAGGCGAAGGATCATCGGGGTGAAGATCAGCTGCATCGCCAGATCCATCTTGCCGCCGGGAATGACGATGGAATTGGCGCGGGTCATCCAGCTGTCGTGGATCATGGTCCGCAGATAGGCGAAATCGATGCCGCGCGGGTTCTTGAAGCGGATGACCACGAGGCTCTCGTCCGCGGTCGGAATCCAGCGCGCGATAAATGGGTTTGACGTGTCCACCACCGGAACCCGCTGGAAATTGATGTCGGTTTCGGTGAATTGCGGGCAGATACAGTGCACATAGGCATGCATGCGCCGAAGGATCGTGTCCGTCACGGCCTCGGTCGAATAGCCCCGCCGGGCCTTGTCGCGGTGGATCTTCTGGATCCACTCCAGATTGATCACCGGGACGACGCCGATCTTCAGATCCGCGAGCGCCGACAGGTTGACGCTGTCATTTACGACGGCGCCATGGAGCCCTTCGTAGAACAGCAGGTCCGAGCCTTCCTCAAAAGGCGCCCAGCCGGTGAAGGTTCCAGGTTCAGCGCCATAACGTTCGGCTTCTTCCTCGTCATGGATATAATGGCGGGTTTCGCCCTGGCCGGTTTCAGCATAGGTGCGGAAGACCTCTGCAAGCTTTTCCAGTTCGTTTGCGTCATAGCTGAAATGGCTGAAGGTCTCGTCGCCGGCGCTCTTGCGGACATCAAGCTCCCGTTTCATCTCTGCCCGGTCGTAACGGTGAAAGGCATCCCCCTCAATCGAAACGGTGCTGATGCCCTCCCGGCGGAATATCTGATCGAAGGTGCTCTTGACCGTCGTAGTGCCCGAACCCGAGGAGCCGGTCACCGAGATAATCGGATGTTTCTTGGACATGATAATCCCTCAGATCCTTGTCGTGCCAACGCGGGCACAGGTCTCAGCCACGAAACAGGCCACGGGTGCCGAACAAGGCAGAGACTTCCTGGTCGGGCAGGTCGTGATAGGCGGTAACCCGGTCAACCTTGTCGGCCGATCCGAAAACAAACCCCGTACGCTGGTGTAGCGTTTGAGCGGTCTGGTCGAGCACGCGGTCGGTGCCGGTGGTCGCCTTGCCGCGGGCCTGTTCAACGAGGAAAGCAATAGGCGCACATTCATAGACGATCCTGAGACGCCCTTTTTCGTAGCCGGGCCGGCTGTCCGCCGGATACAGGAAGATGCCTCCCCGGCTCAGGATCCGGTGAGTTTCAGCCACCAGCGAGGCCACCCAGCGCATGTTGAAGTTTTTCGACCGGGGGCCTTCGTCACCTGCCAGGCAATCGTCGATATAGGCCCGTACCGGCCTGGACCAATGGCGGTAGTTCGACGCGTTGATGGCAAATTCCCTGGCGTTTTCGGGAATGACCAGGTGGTCATTGATCAGCTTGAACTGCAGATCGGTGGGGTCCAGCACATAGTGCAGCACGCCTGCGCCGAAGGTCAGGATAAGCGCGGTCTGCGGGCCATAGATGAAATACCCGGCCGCAATCTGTTCCCGGGCCGGCCGCAGGAAAGACGCTTCGCGATCCGCTTTGGCATCGAACACGGAAAATATGGTGCCGATAGATACGTTGACGTCAATGTTCGAGGAACCATCGAGCGGATCGATCGCGAGCGCCAGCCAGCCGTTCGGATCGATCTCCAGGACACTTTCCTGTTCCTCGGAAGCATACCAGCGCACGCCGCAACCGGTCACCGCGTCAGCGAACGCGAGATCGGCTTCGATATCGAGCGCTTTCTGCGAGTCGCCTCCGGTGTTCCGGCCGACTTCGGCTGCGAACGTCCCCTCCAGCGGTCCCCTTGCGATCTTTCGCGACAGCGTAATGGCCACGCGGCAGAGAGCGTCGACCAGGGTCTGGCATTCAGCCGGAAGATGGTCGCATTTTTCTGCTAGGCGATTGTCGATCATCAAGGCCTCCCGTCCTCGTGGATGGCCTTGATATTCAGGGTTTTGAAAATAAACTAAATTTAAAAATTCAGAACCTTGTTTTAGAATAATTAAATGACACGTCTTAACGCCATCACTTTCAAACAGTTGCGAGCTCTGAGCACCGTCGTCAGAACAGGCAGTATCAGTCATTCTGCTGACTTGCTGGGCCTGACGCCACCTGCCGTCCATACCCAACTCAAGGTGCTGGAAGAGAATTTCGGCTGCGCTCTTGTCAACCGCACCCGGGCCGGCAGTTTCGAGGCGACAACAGCGGGCCGGGCGTTGCTGGACGCGTATGAAACCTCATTGTCAGCCCTGAACAGGGCGATCGGCAGTATCGATGCAATGAAGAAGGGCCTGGCCGGACGCGTGGTCCTGGGAGTGGTCAGTACGTGCAAATATCTCGCACCATCAATCGTGGCCCAGCTGAAAAGGGACTATCCGGACATTGAAGTGGTGCTGCAAGTTGGCAACCGTGACCGAACCATTTCCGATCTCGATTCCGGCAAGATCGACATTGCGATCATGGGACGTCCACCGCGTCAACCCGAGGTAACCGCCTACAATATCGGCGACCATCCCCATGTGTTGATTGCCCATCCCGCCCACCCCCTGGCACAAGGCGGCACGGCCGAAAGTTCAGACATCGTCAACGAGAACTTCATCATGCGCGAGCCCGGTTCGGGGACCCGCATCCTGTCAATGCGTTTTCTGGACCAGCTGGGTGAAGGCCAGGCCTTCACTTTCACGGAAATGGAATCGAACGAGTCGATCAAGCAGGCCGTGATTGCCGGTCTCGGCATCGCCCTGATTTCCGCGCACACCGTGATCGAGGAACTGAAATCGAACCGTCTTGCTATTATCCGCGCCGAACTGCTGCCGATCGTACGGCACTGGTTTGTCCTGCACCGCGCCGACCTGACGCTGGATCCTGCAATGCAAAAGGTTCTGGACTATATCCGTAGCAACGGGGAAAACCTGCTGGCGGAAGAAGAGATCACCGGCCTCCTGTCAGCACCAATATAAGTCCGGGCGGACAGCGATGACATGCGGAATCGCGGTTCGAAAGTTGACTTCAAAGGCTGACAGTTCGAGGCTTGGCTGATCATCCAGGCAGTGTCCTGGTATTTGCGTTATCCGCTGAGCTATCGGGACTTGGAAGAAATGTTCCTGGAACTCCAATTTCTGGAGCGCCCTTTCAACAGCCAAATCTCAAGGCGTGATTAAAGCGAAAAACTTCGCGACAGGCCCCAAGTGCGAGGTTTATTGCTTCTTGTTCGGGAGTAGGAGTGAGAATGGACAGAAGTTCGGCCATTGAGCACACCAATTTAGTTTTGAAGCTTGTGAGGCCACTCTAGATTAAGAACCTGATCGATTAAGGCTTCCTTGTCCTCGCCCTCAAGGTCTTCGTCCGGATCGTTGATGATTTGTGATAGCCGAATACACTGCAGCGGATGTAAATTTTCATCAACAATGCGGCCGGTTAGCCGATCAATAAGTTCTTCATCATAGATATCGTGATCGTATAAATGCTGGACGAAGGAACGCAGCGATTCTTCGCTACTATTCAGATTGAAGAAGTTGGCTGCTGATTCAGCTTTATATTTATTTTCGATATACTGAATGACAGCTTCTTCATTGTTTTTTGCGCCCGTTTCAAAAAAAGACGATTTCACCTTTATTGTCATGAGAATTCGCTTTCCCGGAATTTATTCGACCAAAGGTTTTCGATTTTAAAGGCTTCCTTGTCGTCGATGTAGGGCTGCGACCATTTTGTCTCGCTTTCCTTCAACTCGGAATAGAGGATGACCATTCGCTCCAGAAGTGCGGGATCGCCGCCTTTCAAAAGATAAGAATCGGTGTGTTTCTTTACGATATGGGAGGTTCGCATCCAATTGAGACCAATAAAGGGAGCCGAAATCATTGCACCCGGGATAATATATATGTGGAACTTGGTCTTCTGCCATGTGTCGAAGAAGGTCTCGGGCGTTGAGGCAATGTCCTCTTTTATTTCCGAATAAGCGGGGTCATTTTTTTCGGTAAAGACGCCTTCCGCAAAATTCTTGATCACCATGAGATCCGGGCCATTGAAGTGCTCGGCAACAGCGTCGGATTTATGCGCCCAGGTACAAGCTCCAGCCCAAAAATGCCGATGAGCAAAGCCATGGAATTGGCAAGGGTTTCCATTTTCAAGCCAGTGCAGAACACGGTTTCGATCCGGTTGGGCAATATCGTAAACAGCACGTTTGCTGAAGTTGGCACCAATCTTCTCATGCCACTGGTGCCACCCCACCGCATTCTCATCATAATAGGCTTCTGGCACTTCTTTCGTGGCGGCAAAGCATGCTCGCTGAAAAGCCTTCGGGTCATCGAGTTTTAGAAAGATGTGCGGCAAAATCTTCTGAAAGCCGTCTAGGGACAAAACTAGAATCATAACCCCCAGATAGTTGGGCTGATAACGTTTGAGGAGTTCTTGGGTCATGGCACCGGCACGAGATTACGGGGCGGGGGGAAGAGAATACGGGAACCTTCTGAGACAATCAGATATCCTATTAGGGCGGCACCTGTGAGGCCGGTCTTTATCAAGTGACTATGTGGACACCCCGACGAGCATTACTCGATGCCTTCACGACAGACCCGCAGGCCGCCCTTGGCGACAGAACCGCAGAGGGATATTGGTGTCAGTCGGGAAGCGATCGGCAAATGGATGAACCGGTTTGACCGGCACTTCGTCCGCTCCTAGCACGGCATGGATCAGCTCCCTTTACCTAAATTTATAAACTGCGAACGCAGCAACGGAAACCGCAACCATCCCTGGAACGAAATTACCATATGGCACTGGCAAAATTTCGCGAAGCAGCGCAAAAATCAGAGCGGCAGCAAGAAAAAAGATCCCCTTAATAATGACCTTAAAATTTTTTCCCCTAAAACGTTCTTCATCATTCCTTCGCATCGCTAACCTCAAAAAGACCGCTATCCCTGCCTTCACAAGGGCACCTTCTAAATTGTCCGAACTGTCGGTTGATCAAGCGCCCCAGAAAATGCTCGCCCATCGGGCCTGTCGCAATTTTCGCAGACGGACGTATCCCGTTATGGGAGCGCTTTTCAGGCTTCGTTCCCTTTCTCGATTCCGAAGAGCACCGCAAGCAGATCGTTCTGCTCGCGGACGTTCCACTGACCGTCAAAGTCGAAGCCCTTCCTTAGCCACAGCATGGCTTCAAAACCGGCAATAGATTTTCTGGCTGAATTGAACGAACGGAACCCGCCGACTTTTGGCATGTTCTTCTTCATCCTGAAATGATCGCTCTCGATACCTTTTTGCAAATGCTTGGTCACATAGTGCACCGGATCAGAAGCAAGCAAACCGCCGTCAACCTCGTCCCCGATGTCCGCAGGAAACCTGCAGGCACCATCTGTGCCGATTTTGCTCGGTGAAAGCAGCGGGGCATCCTTCGATATTTTTCGAAAGAACCGCTTGGCCGCATTCAGATTGCGCTTTGCCGTGAGCAAGAAATCGACCGGATTTCCATGCTTGTCGATGGCCCGATACAGATAGTGCCATTGGCCCTTGACGCGCACATAGGTCTCATCGATGCGAACCGAGCCACAATGTGGTTTGCGGAAAC
>NZ_JBXUKV010000009.1:0-309487 GCF_057180185.1 Labrenzia sp. ATLA3 | reverse complement strand
AGGCAATCAATCAAAACCAACCCGACCAGCAGATGCAGACAGTAGCTTAATTTATGCCGAAAACTGTCCAATGATCGGGGAGTAGCTTAATTTACAGGGCAACTTCGGCCGCCAAGTACAAGACGAATGTCAAGCGTATCGAGCCGGAACGCCGCGAGAGGCTTCGGAAGCTGGAAGGCGTCACGTATAACAGCCTGTGTGCCGCTGACGACAAAGACAGGACGTTCACCGGCATCGTTGCCGACGCTGCGCACGAAGTCGGCCTGACCGACCTTGTTACCTATGGCGAAACCGGGGACGTTGAGGGCTTTGCCTATGAGCGCGTTGTTGCCTACCTTCTGGAAGATATGAAGGAGCTTTACGAGCGGGTCGACCGTTTGGAGATGGCGGCTTAGTGACGTTTTTAGCCTGTCAAGGCAGTCATTTTCACCCCACCACAGAAAGAGTTTTATGAAAACAAGCCCTCGTGGGCAGCGAGGCAATCGCCGCTCACGAGGGCTTTGTGCTGCTGTTAGGAGCATCAACCTTACGGCAATTTGCAGTAGGCAATGCTGTTGTCCCCGCTATAAGGGGATTTGATTTGTAACGTCCAATTATCTCCGAACAAACGCCCCTTGCTTTGCATTAAGTCGGAAACTTGCCCGCAGAGCTTTCTCGCTTCGCCACTGTTCATGTCGACCGAAACGGTTACTGTTGAGTTCCAGCCAGATACTTCACATTTCGAACTGGCAAGGCCTGTCGCATCCATTACTGCACATAAATAGTAGGCACTTTCGACCGCATCCGCCAAGGCTGTCGTACTGAAACATGCGACCACGGCCGCGACAATAAATTTGCGCATAATTACTCCCTAACGTTGAGCGAAATAAGCATCTTGTTCTTTGGGTTGCAATCTGAATTGCGTCGATACAGTTGCTTGCCGTGTGGGACCAACGCGAGAAAACCTTTTTCTCCACCAGTCCCTGATAATTCATGTTTTGGATCAAGGGCTACCATTTCTACAAATTTGTAGAGATAGTAGCTAAGTCATTGTTTTTGTTTATTTTATTGCAATTCATGATTTTCAGTGTTTTCATTCGGGCATCGGAAATCGAATTGGAGTGAAGGAAATGAGCACGAGACAGCACGTCGCCGGCCAGCTTGCCAGGCAGGCAGCAAAGACCATCAAGGCGATGCAGGCATCGCCTTCCGCAGACCTTGGAGACCGCTTGCGGGCTCTTGAGACGGAAGTCACCCACCACGCTGCCGGCACGCGAGAAGGTGCGTTGTTTCAGCTTTGTGTTATGGCTGGAGAAATTGAGGCTGTGTGCGGCATTGCCGAGACGGTTAGCGAACAAGCGCAGGAGCGCGGCCGGGCGATCGATCGACTGTTCAAATCCCACATGGAGTGGTTCGAAGATCAAACTGGTCTGCGTCGAACCGACCTCTGCTTTGACTACTATGTGCCGAAGGACGCGTGATGAAGACTCTGTTCCTGCTCATGGCTCAACATGAGCGTGTCGCCATCCCGCTCGACGTTATCCGTAGGGATTACTTCGGTGATATGACCGATATCGCCTTTAAGCGCGCTCTTGCGGATGGCAGGATCCGATTGCCGATCGCGCGCATGAGCGACAGTCAGAAGGCGGAGCGGTTCGTACACGTGGCCGATCTGGCCGCGTATCTGGATGAGCGGCGTGAAGAGGCGAAGAAGGCAATATAGCTGCGCGCACCCTTCCTGTTTCGGCGGGGAGGGGGCATTTCTTAACGCCATATCATTCTGAGCAATTCGACAATTATGAACTGTTTGGTTTTGGTGGGAATTTTGCCACCAGTGTTGGATCAATCTCAGATGACTGGTCAGGTTCTCTGTTAGCACCGCGCGATCGCACAGCTAACAGAGCCTGTTCGCGCTGAATTCTATCCAGCTCCTCTTGCTGCGCAAGAGCGTTAGGATAGTAGATCCTAGCTATGTCATCTACTTTTAAGCTATCAGACAGACCAATATCTTCCGCCATCTCCTTCAAAAGATACCGCAGTTTATCCTCTTGAAGCTGCAGGTGAAGGTCACGCGTATTGAAAATAGAATACAAATCCGCCCAGGCTTCTCTAACCTTCGGCGCATCGTGAAATACAAAGTCTATAGAATTCAGCATCTGTACAGATTGGAAGGACGCGACAGTTGCCCGCTCTTGCATCAGAGTAGCAAATACATGAAGCTTCATTCTTCGGCGTTCACCTTCACGTTCGCTATCTTTCCTCATTTTTTCTGAAATCTTGGCGGCAGCTCTCGGTCCCTGCCATGTCGCAAAAGCAGAGAAACAAGCTGCCAAGGCACTCAGAAAAGTTGCCACCGTTATTGGGTTTTCAATGAGATAATCCATCATTGAACCGCGCCTAAATCTCTTAGTTTCTCCAATTTGATATTTACTGCACCAAATGGAGTATCAATTTTGAAAAACGGTACTTCTAAGAAATTTTCAGGCATTGTCAGTGGCACTTCATAAGTTAACCCTTCGGATCCTGTATGAACGCCCTGCACTAGATCTATATTTGGTGGAGCGCATACTAATATTTTTCCTTTATATACGCCACTTTCTTCTATTCTTTCGAAAGAGCCATCAAATTTTACACCACCCGCGTCGGCCCCAACGATGTTTCCATCTTTAATAACAAGCAACACGAGACCATATCCAACCGACGACATGTAGGCTAAATAGAAACCGTCCAGTTCCATTGGTAGACTTCCTATATTCGGTATGAAGTACGTTGCGATATTTGCGCTAAGTTTAGCCGCACTTCAGGTTACCACATTAAGTTGAGTCACCCCATGAATATCGGAAAGCGTAAAACAAACTGGCAGATGGGGAAGGGAGAGATTGGGCGGAAACTGTAGCGGCGAGCAGATCACGCTGCGGCCGAGTTGATGCTTCATTCAATGCAAGGATCTTAGCATGTTCACCGATAGCGAGATTCGTGAAATGTGGAAGCTGCTTGGTGAGTGGCACGATAGGGAAGACCAACTGTCTACCAAGTTTCTTTTACATCGCTATCATCACCAAAGGGCGCGAGAAATTGCGACACACGGTGTGATTCGAAGACTGCACACATTGAAACTCTGCACGACGCGCATTTTTGATTTTATCCCGCCGAACGAAACCGATCCCACTGACGAAGCGTTATATGATGCAACGGTGTACCTGCAGGCCTTTATCTTCAACGTGTTTGGAACCTTGGACAATCTGGCAAGGATACTGGTGCTGGAACGAGACTTGCGGACTTCAAAAGGCAAAACTTTCCCAGACAGCTATATTGGTCTCGGACCAGACAACGAAGAATTGCGATGTAACCTCTCAACGGAGTTTAGGTCTTTCCTCACCGAACATGATGGGTGGTTTCGCTATTTGCAGAATTATCGGCATGCGTTAGCACATCGCATTCCTTTGTACATACCTCCCAAGGTACTCCCAGGGTGCGATGCTGAGCGGTATCGCGACCTGGAAGTTGAGATCGTCAAAGCGAAAAGAAATAGAGATAACGATCGGATAAGAGAGTTAACGCTTTTGCAAGTCGAATTGGGTGAGTTCCAGCCGATGATGATGCATTCTTATGGCTCGGAAAAAGGCGACGGAATCCCAATATGGTTCCACAGTCAACTCATATGTGACTTCTCGGGAACAATCGAGATTGGTAAGCACGCTCTTAGCGAGCTTACCGCTCAAGCGGAAGGTTCTGTTCCTCGGGAGACTTAGGAATGAATATGGGCGCCATATGAAGTAGCGCGATACAAAAACATCCACAGTTATGACAACGGGTATGACAGCGCCTAGGTGCGCCATTTTATCAAATAAAATCAATTGTTTAAGAAAAAAATGGCGGTGAGGGTGGGATTCGAACCCACGGTACGCTCTCACGCACGGCGGTTTTCAAGACCGCTGCCTTAAACCACTCGGCCACCTCACCAAACCGAAGCCGTGGCGGCCCGGTTGTTCAAACCGTTTCCTTTTTCTCAATCGGAAAGTCAAGCCGGAATCACCCGCAAGAGGTTCAAGCTTGAGAAATCGTGTGGATGCACGGCGGGAGAGGGCTCCTTTGGGATGTTCCTGCGTCGCTTGCTTAACAGGGGCAGGACGGGCACTGCGAGCGCAGGAACATCGCCAAAGGGCAGGGCCGCCGGTCCGGTGTCGTGGGCAGGGTTTTGAACCGGCGGCCAAAGCTGGAGGTGGGGTCCAGCATTGCTGTGACAGGGCGGTCATCAGCAACAAATTCACCCTAGGCGGAATTGACAGGGCAGAATGTGACCTGCGTCACATCTGAACCGAATGACGATTTCTTGTTACCTGTGCTCTGAGAGCAACAGGTGAAATTAGGTGAATTGGCACAAATTTTCGCACTATATTTCAGAGAGTTACGCCATTTAGACTTGAAGGAACAAGCCTCAGGTTCCCTGAAAGCGGTGGAGAGTTGAAATTGGGCAACGCAGGGGTCTCGACGTTTAGTTTACTTTGAAGTAATAAAACTGCGCTTAAACAAGGGCATATGCAGGATGTACAGCGGGGGCAGTGCATTTTGCGGGGACTGATCTGAAGATCGGAACAATGCCTTGAAAACCGTTGCGGACCGAACCACGCACCGGAATGATCGCGTGAGCCGCGGGGCCGCCAGCGCGTAATGAGTAGGACGGCAGTATGCAAGGGACAGGCGGGAAATCTTGCCGGGTGAAAAACCAGGTGGCAGGAACGTCTTCAGGGGAGCCGGCTGCGACGCTTGAGATCAACTCGCGTCCGGGCAGCAAACTCGGTGCGCAATTGCGCACGGGGTTGATTGTTGCGGCCGCTGTTTCGGCTGTTGCCGCATGTAGCAGTGCCCCACAGCAGAAATCCAAGTTCAGCCCGGAAAAATATGGCGTCAAGGGCAGTCCGCGCGTGGTCGCGGAAGGCCAGGCCGTGCCGAAAGGTGGCGGACGCTACATTGTGGGCAAGAAATACAAGATTGCCGGCAAGTGGTATTATCCGAAAGAAGATCCGGATTATAAGAGAACCGGTCTTGCTTCCTGGTACGGGCCGACATTTCACGGCCGCAAGACAGCCAATGGCGAAATCTTCGACCGGAACTCCATTACCGCCGCACACACCACCATGCCGCTGCCGTCTTATGCCCGCGTAACAAACGTGGCAAACGGTCGTTCAATGATCGTGCGCGTCAATGACCGCGGACCGTTCCACGGCAACCGCGTGATCGACCTGTCGGAACGTGCGGCAACCATGCTTGGAACCAAAAGCGCCGGTGTCGGCAAGGTGAAGGTCGAATATGTCGGTCGCGCACCGCTGCACGGACAGGATGAAGCATTCCTGATGGCGTCTTACCGCGGGCCGGGTGCTGTCGAACCTGGCGCGACTATGCCCGGCACGTTGCTTGCCCAGGCAGACCCCAAGCAAGTCGCACCTCAGCGGACCACTCCGCAGGTTACATTCGGTGCCGTGCCCGCTCCAAGCACCCGTCCTTATATGACCACCGCATCGTCAGCTACGGCTTTCCGGGCTCAGCGAACCACAGTTGCAGTCGCTTTCGACCCGGCACTGGCATTCGAGGCCGGCAGACCAAACATCGAAGTTGCGTCGAACAATCGTTTCGAGCCGGTTGAAACGGCGTATTCGCCGTCAGGCCTGGCGCCTGCAGAAGGAACGCTTGGTGTGCTGCGCGTTCCGGCACCGGGCACATCCACCAATCTGGTCAACGGCAGTGCGATTTCGTCCTTCGCAGCAAATCGCCGAGTCTCCGACGCGCATTCGCTCCTGGCAAATGCTTCCGCCACGGGCCTTTCCATGCGGGAGTTGGTGGTCAAACTGCAAAACGGCGGCTAATCGGACCAGAAGCCGGATGATGTCCGGCTTCTTCCGCGAACCGCGCCTGTATGGATGAATAAGGCAAGCGGTTTTATGGCCTCCGCACATTCTGTATTCGTACTTCTAAAAGCGTCCCGTCGCCTGTTAAGGCGAGGGGCGCTTTTTTCGTTCCTGCTTGCTTCATCCCTTTCGGTCCCCACGCAAGCTGCCGAAACCATCGTGACCAAAGCTCCGATGGCTTTTCTCTTTGAGCCCGCTTCCGGCACTATCCTGTTTGCAAAGGAACCGGACGGTTCGTTTTCCCCCGGTGCGCTCGTCAAGGTCATGACAGCAGCGACGGTTTTCAAAGCGCTCAAGGAGCGTGAACTGAAGATCGATCAGACCTGCAAGGTCAGCGAGCATGCCTGGCGAACAGGCGGTGCGCCGTCTGGGCGTGGCGCAACAATGTTCGCCGCCATCAAGTCAGACATTCCGGTTGAAGATCTGCTCAAGGGTCTGCTGGTACACAACGGCAATGATGCCGCAATCGTGCTGGCGGAATGCCTTGACGGATCAGAAGAAGCCTTCGCGGTGCGCATGACCGAACTTGCGCAATCCATCGGCATGAAAAACAGCCGCTTCGGCAATCCCACCGGCTATCCAGAGGTTCCCAGTCGGACAACAGTCCGGGACCAGGCAAGGCTTGCGGAATATATTCTGGAGAGCCACGCCGATCTCTATCCGATGTTTGCAATCCCGGATTTCACCTGGAACAAGATATTTCAGCGCAACAAGAATCCCTTGCTTGGCGAAATCCGGAACCTCGACGGCCTTGGCGGCGGTAGTGATGCTGAGGCTGGGTATTCCGGCCTTGGTTCGGTGGACCGGAACGGGCGCAGGGTGATCGCGGCCGTTGCCGGTCTCTCTTCCGACAAACACCGGCTACAGACGCTCAAGGAAGTCATTGAGGGCGCCTGGGAATATTTCTCCGTCCAGAAGCTGTTTTCAGCGGGCGATGTTGTTGCTGATGGCCGTGTTTTCGGCGGCGTTTCCGGGTCTGTGCCCTTGATCTCCGAAAAGAGCGTCAACGTGCTTCTGCCACGTGGCGGCACGCTGGACTACCGCATCAGGGTCATCTACAACGGCCCGCTTCCAGCGCCTGTCCAGGCTGGAGAGAAGGTTGGCGAAATCCGTGTGATCGGCAAGGACGGCATCGTCTACCGGTCTCCTCTCGTGACCGGAAATGCGGTTGCGGAAGGGACCATGATCGGACGTGCTCTCGACGGCCTGCAGGAACTTCTGTTTGGCTGGATCGGCTAAACGGTCCACAACGATTGCATTTGCTGTTAAAGCCGGTGACAAAGACCAACAAGAACAAGCGGAGCCGGGAACGGGTGGCAGGACATTTCATCACCTTTGAAGGCGGCGAGGGGGCGGGAAAATCGACCCAGATCACCCGCCTGAAAACCTATCTGGAAAGTCTGGGCCAGTCAGTCGTTGTCACGCGGGAGCCTGGTGGCTCACCGGGGGCTGAAAAGATCCGGGCAATGCTGCTTTCTGGCGGCGCTAAGGATCTGGGACCGCGCGGAGAGGCAATGCTGTTTGCCGCTGCACGGGCAGACCATGTCGATACGACCATCAAGCCGGCGCTTGAGCGCGGAGACTGGGTGCTTTGCGACCGGTATGCCGATTCAACCTGGGTCTATCAGGGCGAGGCAGGTGTCGACCGTGACTATCTGAAGCTGCTGGAAACGGCAGCGGTCGCCGGTGTTTATCCAGACCTGACGATTCTGATCGACGTTCCAGTTGAAATCGGGCTTGCCCGGGTGGCCGAACGGTCTCGCACAGATGACAGCGGCGGACCGGATCGGTTCGAGGACGAAGACCTCAAGGTTCATCAGCGCAGACGCGACCTGTTTCTTGAACTCGCAAAAAACGAATCCTTTCGATTTGCGGTCATTGACGGTTCAAAAGACCTTGATGAAGTTGCAGGCGCCATTCGTGATGCCGTGATGAAAACCTTTTCCGGCGACCTGCCACAAGACAAAACCTCAACCGGCATACCCGCAGAGGCAAATTGATGGCCCGTGCCAATGAACCAATCGACATTCCAGAGGTCGATGCCCTGCCGGGGTATCCATTGCCGCACGAACGCGACCGCCTGATTGGGCACGCCAGGACCGAACAGGCGCTTCTGGAGGCTTACAGATCCGAACGGCTACATCATGCCTGGATCCTGGGTGGGCCGAAAGGCATTGGCAAGGCGACACTCGCCTTTCGTTTCGCGCGCTTCGTAATCGCCAATCCGGATAGATTCGGCCCGCAAGTCTCCGCCGCACGGGACCTTGCCGTCCTGACGGATCATCCCGTTGCACGTCAGCTCAAAGCAGGCGGACATCCGAATATCCTGCATCTGCGCCGCCCCTGGGACGACAAGGCTAAGCGGTTCAAGGCTGATCTGCCGGTGGACGAGGTTCGCAAAACCGTCTCCTTCTTTGGCACCACCGCATCGGCGAAGGCCTGGCGAGTCTGCATTGTCGATGCGGCAGACGACATGAACATCAGTTCCGCCAACGCTCTTTTGAAGATCCTGGAAGAACCGCCGCAAAGGTGCCTGTTCCTGGTCTTGAGCCACGCGCCCGGGCGTCTTTTGCCGACCATCAGGTCCAGATGCCGACGGCTCGATCTTGATCCACTCACCGAGGAAGAAATCGCAGAGGGCCTGCAGGATCTGTCTGGTGCCTCGGTTGGCTCACCGGAGGACCTTCGTGAATTGGCGCTGACAGCCGATGGTAGCCTTCGCTCGGCCATCACGTTGCTTTCCGGCGATGGTTTGGCCATTGCCAAGGGCGTTCGTCAGCTTGCCGACCGGCCGCATCAGCTAGATCTGGCGGCAGTCCATGCACTGGCGGATCTGGTTGCCGCTCGTGGCCAATCCGACAATTGGGAAAGCTTCCAGCACATCATGCAGATTTGGCTGCATGACCGCATGCGCCGGAAACTTGCCAACGGTGTCCGCGACGCTCACGGAATCGTCGAGCTCTGGGACAAGATGAACAAGGCGGTCCGAGACGCGGATGCGCTCAATCTCGACAAGAAACAGGTCGTACTGGATTTCTTCTTCGCGCTGCGCGCTGCCTGACGGTCACAAGCTGTATCAGTGATGCGCCAGAGCGAAACGAAAATCGTTGTAGTCGGCGCTTCGTGACTTGGGCAAGATCCGATTCTCTTGTTAAAAGGCTGCTATAGCACCTATATGCGGCTTACCAATCAAAGACATTTGGATCCTAAATGCTCGTCGACAGCCACTGCCATCTCGATTTTCCTGATTTTGACGGCGAACGCGCCGACCTGATCGCCCGGGCCAAAGCGGCCGGTGTGGAGCTGATGGTGACCATCTGCACCCATATCCGCAAATTCGACCAGGTGCGTGCAATCGCGGAAGAATATCCGGACGTCTATTGTTCGGTTGGAACACACCCCCACAACGCCGGGACGGAGCGCGGGATAACAGCCGACGAAATCGTGCAGTTGACGAACCACCCCAAGGTGGTGGCGATTGGTGAGGCTGGTCTGGATTATTTCTACGATAAGGCTCCGCGCGACGCACAGGCGGAAGGTCTGCGCATCCATATCGAGGCAGCGCGGCGCACTGGTTTGCCGCTTGTCATTCACTCACGCGACGCAGATGACGACATGGCCACGATCTTGCGCGAGGAAATGGGGAAGGGGGCCTTTCCCGCCCTTCTGCACTGCTTCTCGTCCGGCCGCGATCTGGCACTGACGGGTATCGAGCTTGGCCTTTATGTTTCCTTTTCCGGAATATTGACCTTCAAGCGCTCTGAAGAGATCCGCGACATAGCCCGTGAACTGCCGGCCGACCGTTTGCTGGTGGAAACCGACGCTCCCTATCTGGCCCCGCAGCCCAAGCGCGGCAAGCGGAACGAACCGGCCTATGCGGCCATGACAGCAGCGGTTCTGGCGGAAACGCGCGGTGTCTCGGAAGAAGAGATTGCCCGGCAAACCACTGACAATTTCTTTCGCCTTTTCAACAAGGTACCCCGTAAGAGCCAGCAAACAAAAGCGATTGCTTCATGACATTGACGCTGACCATTCTCGGATGCGGTTCGTCCGGTGGCGTGCCGCGTGTCGGCAACGATTGGGGCGACTGCGATCCCAATGAGCCGAAGAACCGACGCGGCCGCTGTGCGCTTCTTGTGGAAAAGCGTGTGGATAACAAGTGCACAACGGTGTTGATAGACAGCGGCCCCGACATCAGGTCGCAGCTCCTGGCTGCGAACGTGAAGCAGCTGGATGCCGTTCTATACACCCATTCCCACGCCGATCATCTGCACGGAATTGACGACTTGCGAGCCTTCTGGGTCCAGTCCGGCAAAAGAGTGCCTGTCTACATGGATGACGCAACCTCCGACAGGGCACTCACGGCATTCAGTTATTGTTTCGAAACACCGGCAGGGTCCAACTATCCACCCATTCTGGAGCGGCGTGAACTTCAGCCGGCTACGCCTGTTACAGTCGATGGAAGCGGTGGCGCGATCACATTCGAACCATTCGATGTCGTCCATGGCGAGATCCATGCACTCGGGTTTCGCATCGGTGGTGCTGCCTACATTCCAGATGTTTCGGACATTCCCGAAACAAGCCTTAACCAGTTGAAAGACCTCGATCTTTTGATCCTGGATTGCTTGCGCCGCAGACCGCATCCAAGCCATTTCTGCCTTACGGATGCGCTTTCGTGGACTGGTAAAATAGCACCGAAACGTGCCATTTTCACCAATCTTCACAACGACTTGGACTACCACGTTCTGTCCGCTGAACTGCCTGAGACCATAGAACCGGCATATGATGGAATGGTTCTGACCGCGGAAAACGCCGTCATGGGCAAAGAAAGCATCCTATCGACCGATGGCTGGTAAGCCGCGATATAAACCACCGACCGAAGACCGGCTGATCAGGTCTGCGCTTCATTATCTGGAACGCTATGCAACATCAGCAGCCAATCTTCGCAAGGTTCTCGAACGCAAGGTGCTCAAAGCCTGTTTGAGCCTTGAGCTTGAACCGGCCGACTATTCGGATGTGATCGACGCTGTCGTCGAAAAATGCGTCCAGACAGGTCTCGTCAACGACAAAACCTACGCGGAAACCAAAACCGCCGGATTGCGGCGCCGTGGCGGATCAACCCGTAAGATCGAAGCGCAGCTCACAGCCAAAGGTGTCGACAGAACTACAATTCAGACGGTGCTGGCACAGGACGAGCGCAGCGACGAAGAAGCTGCCCAAATCTTTGCAAGACGCAGACGTCTCGGACCGTTCAGAACGCCACCGGCACGCGACGACCGCCGCGACAAGGACCTGGCTGCCTTGTGCCGCGCCGGATTTTCCTACGACATCGCGCGAAAAGTGATCGACGGTTCCGAAGACGACTGAGCCACGTCGTCGACCAGTCAGCCGTACATGAAACGACGCGCTTTCCAGAGCAAATCTCAAGCGACAGTCGATGGCTGCAGCTAAGGCACTGGTACACCGAAACAAAACTGCCACTAATACAAATGTTCCATAATATTGATTATGCGAATTGTTTGTGTTGCCGCCGGACTAAAATGTCTCACATGTCCAATTCAAGAACGTCACGCTTCCCGCTTTGTTGAGCGTCGGTCGCTAGAGCATGGAATACAAGCCGACTTGCTTGCCATACAGAACAACGTCTATTTCTGCAGAATGAAAAAGTATGGACGAACCTTCCATTTGCCCATGTCGCCCGGAAGCACCAGCGACGACAAGACCATGGGATCGGTGCGAGGTCTCATGGTGGAAGATCTCGTCATTACCGAAAAGATGGATGGTGAAAACACGACAATTCACAACGGTGGTACATTCGCCCGCAGTCCTGATAGCCGTTACCATCCGTCCCGTGACTGGCTGAAGGCATTTGCTGCCAGCATTTCTCCGCAAAGCGCAAGGCGAAGCTGGCAAGAACCGAATACCGATTTTGAGCGTCAGAAGTCAGCACAGACGTCTCAGCACAAAGTCCGCACGGTTTTTGACGTCAATCTTTGGCAGGATGATTACATCGTAACCTAGCTGCTCGAAGGTTGCGAGCAATCGCTGGTATTCTGCAAGAGCCTCATCAAAAGAATGCTGACGTTCACTGTCTGTCTCATAAATCTCCAGCCAGGGCGGAGTCAGAAAAACCTGGTGATGATACCGGGCTGTTTTGCTGACAGTATCAGATGCTGCTATCCCGGTTGCGTGCTCCAACGCGACCGCTGCGTCGATAAGACCGCGATCGAAAAAGACCCAACTGTCGGCACTGGAAAACTGTACCCGGTCTCGGGATGACATCTCGATGGCACGCCTTGCGAAAGCTTCTAGACTAACCCAGGGAAGCGCCTTCCCCTCGCCGCGCTGTTCTTCCGCGACAATCCTGCGGCCAGGTTCCGGAACTGTCTGAAACTCACGTCGGGCCAGTTCCTCCAAAAGGGTCGACTTTCCACCGCCGGAACATCCGGAAAGAATGACGTGCCGGCTGTAAGTGTAATTCTGCATCGCGATTTCCTGTTGGGAACAATCTGTTCTGAAGACGACGCCTCACGGGCTCGGTAACCCGCAATGAACCGCCGTTGAGTTTCCATCTGACATGGATCTCTATTCTTCGTTGCACATTGCCTGCAAAGCTCTGGCTTGTGTCCCATCGATGTCTGGGCTCGACAACCCGGACAGGCAAACCAGAGCCTTCCAGAGCGCCCACGCCTTTGCCCTTTGCCAGGTCTGATTGTCCGTCGCGCAAGGCCTCTCGCAAGGCCTTTCGAGCGTCGCCAGCGAAATAGGTCCTGGCCATCACCGAATCGCACGCAGGGTCTCCGATACAGCTTTGGCTTCCGGAGGATTACACGATGTGACGAACAGGAAGCCTTCACGCTTCGGCAATTCATATGATATTTCACGGACATGTCAGCAACCGACCGATACGCTTTTCGAAGGGTAACACCAGCCGATTTTGGTCTGCTGACGGAATGGCTATCCCGACCGCATGTTCGTGAATGGTGGGACAATGTTGAGCCTTACACCGAGCAAAAGCTGGCAGATCCTCAGGTAAGACGATGGATTGTCTCAACGGCGGAAGGCCCCTTTGCCTTCATACAGGACTACACGGTCCATGGCTCTGAAGATCATCATTTTTACGGGCTTCCCGCGGGCGCCAGAGGCATTGACCAATACATTGGCGAGCCAGATCTGACAGGAAAAGGTCATGGACCTGCTTTTATCTCGCAGCACGTGAAGATGCTGTTTGAGGAAGGCGCTCCCGTCGTCGCAACCGATCCTCACCCGGAAAACATTCGTGCCATCACGGCATACAAAAAGGCAGGATTTCGCGCGTTCGGGCCGCCTCAGGAAACACACTGGGGCCTGATACGCCCCATGAAAATCAGTTCATCCTACTTCGCATAGCGCTTATCACGCCCCTCGCCTGCCCGTCATCTGCGGGCTGAAATCGGGCTAAAAACACGCTTGCTGAGCCCGCCCGCACACCATCACCAGGCTGGCATTCAGCTGGCGACATCTAGGGCTTTGCTGCAACCAGACAATACGACATCGGCACCTGGGCATACCGGTTCTCATAGAGGTCGTACTCAGGTTCGCGAATGGAATGGCCGTATTCTTTCAACTCGATAATTTGCAGACCGGACGCGGCGGCCGCGCTGACGATGTCACCGAGTGAATGAATAAACCAATAGCCGGTCTCCCCCTTCCCGTGGTTCTTGCCGTCGTAACTGATGGCATCGGATACCTCTTGCGGTCGACGGTCAAAATAACTGAATGAAGGTTCGTACGGCGTTTTGCTGTCCGGATCGAACATCTCGAGAAACGGATGTGTCTCGTAAATCACCAGAGCCCCACCGGGTTTCAGGAGACCGGCCACAATGCGGAAAAAGTCGAATAGATCGGGCATCCAGTTCAATACACCGATGGTGATAAGGGCCAGATCGTAACTGCCAACATCTTCCGGCAGATCATAGACATCAGCTTCCAGGAAGCGAAGCGCCAAACCGGCGGCGTCAGCAAGCTGACGAGCCTGCGCCAAAAATTCACCTGATTGATCGATCCCCAGGGCGGGTCGAATTCCAAGGGATGCCAGTGACAACAGCTCTCTGGCATTGTTGCAACCAATTTGAACTGCTGTTTTTCCTTTGAAATCCATACGTTTCAAAGTTGCGGTCAAGCGCTCGTCCAGAACACTGAACCCGGGTCTCGAGGCCTCTTCCAGCAAAAGCTTCCACCGTTCACCACTGCTGTGCAACGATGCTGACGCATTCCAGGCCGCCTTGTTTGCTGACGTATATGTTTTGCGGAGTTCGTCTTTCATTTAACAAATTTCTTCTGAAAATTTCACGTTGCCAGACGGTCTTTCCTAGCACCATTTCAGCCCGGCCAATGCGTCAATTCAAAACCATCCGTTTCGTAAAACCAATAGTACGATGGCGAGATTGCGATCGGAAATACTCTCAGGTCGGTCACGCGGCGGATAGATCGAAGGCCGGTGTCGCGTGAAATGCTTGCGTAAAAGGTTGTCAGACTTTGCGGCGCCGTAATATCGCGCTATCGCTGATGCCAAGTTCAATTTTCTTATGCGATTCTACTGGAGACTTTTTTGACCTCTCAATCTCAGAAACTCCACGTTGCCGTCCTCTTCGGTGGCCGTTCCGCCGAACACGAAGTCTCAGTTCTTTCCGCCACGAATGTCATGCACGCGCTGGACCCTTCCAAGTACGACGCTGTACCCGTGTATGTGACCCGAGAGGGGCAATGGCTGTTGAGCAGTTATGAAAATGGAAATCTGACACGGCCCTCTTCCGGCAGTGAGATTTGCCTCGTTCCGGGTGGCAAGGGACGAGCGATAGCGCTGGACGAAAGCGGAGCAACTCATGGTCTTGCAAAGCTCGATGCATTGTTTCCGGTGCTCCACGGTCTCCACGGTGAAGATGGCGCCGTGCAAGGGCTTGCCGAAGTGGCTCGGGTACCGCTCGTTGGATGCGGTATCGCGGGGTCAGCGAACGCGCTCGACAAGGACCTCGCAAAACGGCTTCTGACCGAGGCAGGCCTTCCAACCGCCCGTTCGATTACCATTCGCCCGGATGATGCTCCGGCCTTCGAGTTGCTGAAGACTGATCTTGGCCTGCCTGTTTTTATCAAACCTGCGCGGCAAGGGTCCTCTGTCGGTGTCAGCAAGGTTACGACCGCGGCCGAGTATGACGCTGCCCTTGAAGAAGGCTTCAAGCACGACAGCAAGCTTCTTGCCGAAGAATTTGTGCTTGGACGTGAGATCGAATTTGCGGTTCTGGAAGAGTGCGATGGCACGCTGTTCGTCTCCCGGCCAGGAGAAATCGCCCCTGCCGAGAGCCACGGCTTTTACACCTACGACGCCAAATATGTCGACGAAGACGGTGCGGCGCTGAAAGTGCCGGCGGAACTGCCGAGCGAAGTTGAGAGCCGGTTGAAAGAACTGGCAGCAAAAGCCTTTCGCGCACTCGGCTGCGATGGAATGGCCCGTGTAGATTTTTTTGTTACCCAGAGCATGGACGTCCTCATCAACGAACTCAACACGATCCCGGGCTTTACAAACATCAGCATGTACTCGAAAGCCATGGCGGCGAGCGGTGTCAGCTATCCGGAAATCATCGATCGCCTGATTGCCCACGGCATTGCCCGATCCGGGCGGGATATCTGAAAAATCAATTCCACACGTTCAAGGCAGAGTTTTCCGCTCGGTCTTGTCATCAATGACCTGAAGCGCGGCGGGGTGTGAACCGGTCCAACAGCGGGTATGCACCCGTGTTACAAACTAGGGATGCCCCGGAAAAAGCAACCGGCTCCGGTTTACGAACCGTCGTAACCCGCTGACCGGCCGCGCATCTTCTTGATCTGGCCACGCTGTTTCTTTGCATCGAGACGGCGTCTCTTGGAGCCGAGGGTCGGTTTTGTCGCCTTGCGAGGCTTTGGCTTTTCCGTCGCCTTTCGAAGCAATTCCAAAAGACGCTGCAGCGCGTCTTCCCGGTTCCGTTCGCGTGTCCGAAACCTATCTGCCTGCAAGACAATCTCGCCGCCGAGGGTCAGCCGGCTTCCGGCAATTTTTGCGGCACGCGACTTGACGTCCTCCGGCAGCGTATCATTGCCCGCAAGATCAAACCGAAGCTGAACAGCCGTCGACACCTTGTTGACATTCTGCCCGCCAGGCCCGGAAGCTCGAATAAAGTCTTCGGTCAAATCTTCCCTGAGTATGAAAAGCCGACCGGTCACCTCGATTCTGGATGACGCGTGCGGATCATCGCCGCCGCTCATTCCGCCAGTCCGTCTTCACTTGGCAAACTCAGGCCGACACCGTTCAGGATCAGCGTCGTCACCGCTGCTTCCGTTTCAGCCTGGAAGGCCGCATCGGAAAGGTCTTTTCCGGTCAAAGCTTTGATCTGTACGGAAAAGTCGGCGTAATGCTGCGTTGTTGCCCAGATCGTGAAAATGAGATGCACGGGATCGACACTGCGCATCTTGCCTGCCGCAATCCAGTCTTCGATCACCTGGCTCTTTTCGGCAACCAGCCGCTTCAGGTCCGTTTGCAGGATCGGCAATATCTGTGGTGCGCCCTGCATCACCTCATTGGCAAACAGCCGCGACGCCTCGGGAAATCTGGCCGACATCTCGATCTTCTGACGGATATAGGCGGCTAATTCCTGCGCCGGCTCTCCGTCCGGATTAAGCGTCTTCAAGGGCGCCAGCCAGACTTCCAGAATATGAGCCAACGTCGCGTTGTAGATCGCTTCCTTCGATGAGAAGTAATAGAGCAGATTGGACTTCGACATTCCCGCATCCGCGGCAATGCGTTCAACGGTCGCGCCGGAAAATCCCTTCATGGAAAACTCGCCGAGAGCCGCCTCCAGAATCAGGGACCGGTTCTTTTCCTGGATCCGGCTCAGTCCGCCTGATTTCAAAGATGCCTGTGCTTGCCCGCCCAAATCCGCCATCAATTGTTCCGCTTTCTGCCCCGAAGGATACCAACCCTGTTCCCAATTCATAACAGTGTATTTTCCTGAAATTACACCGATTCAACGCTTGGCAAATGCGGCATCGGAAGGAATGACCAGAAATTAGTCATGACAACCGGATTTGCATCTTGACCATTTGGTCAAATCCCTCCTAGGGTAAATTGACCAGTTGGTCAGAAGGCTAGTCGATTGATCCGTCCCTCGCAATGGGGATGTCTTGAACCACCGGCGACCTACGGCCACTACATAAATCCGGGCAAAACCGGACAGGCTGCAAGGCCAGACAGAGGATTAAGGCGGACAGGAAAGAGGCAAAAGCCCATCCGGAACGCCTGGGAACAGTGTGGGGAGAGGACCGGCGCAGTGAGCACTGCCGTTGACGCGGTGCGCGTGCTATTCCTTCCAACACAATTTCGCAACAGTCGGCCGCTTCCATAACGAAGGGTCGCAAGGAGGACGTATGTCAGCATCGAGCCAGGCTGCCACCAACAATCTCGAAGCTTTCTGGATGCCGTTCACGGCCAACCGGCAGTTCAAACAGTCTCCGCGCATGTTCGTATCCGCCAAGGACATGCACTATACCACCGCCGATGGCAGGCAGGTGCTCGACGGCACGGCAGGACTCTGGTGCTGCAATGCCGGCCATTCCCGGCCAAGGGTCGTTGAAGCGGTGCAAAAGCAGATTGCCGAACTGGACTACGCGCCCGCTTTCCAGATGGGCCATCCCAAGGCGTTCGAACTGGCCGCCCGTCTTGCAGCGATGATGCCCTCCCCGCTGGACCATGTCTTTTTCACCAACTCCGGATCGGAAAGTGTCGACACCGCTTTGAAGATCGCACTTGCCTACCAGCGCGCCATCGGTCAGGGCACACGCACCCGCTTGATTGGTCGCGAGCGCGGGTATCATGGTGTCGGCTTTGGAGGCATTTCGGTCGGCGGCATTGTCTCCAACCGCAAGACCTTCGGCACGATGCTCACCGGCGTCGACCACATGCGCCACACGCACGACCCCGAACGCAACGCATTTTCCCGTGGCATGCCTGAAAGCGGCGCCGAATATGCCGAAGAGCTGATCCGTATCATCCAGCTTCACGATCCTTCGACAATTGCCGCTGTGATCGTCGAACCTGTTGCCGGCTCGACCGGCGTTCTGATCCCGCCGAAGGGGTATCTGGAACGCCTGCGCGACATCTGCTCACAGAACGGCATCCTGCTGATTTTCGATGAGGTCATCACCGGTTTCGGCCGTCTGGGATCGCCGTTTGCGACCGACTTCTTCGGTGTCACACCGGATCTCGTTACAACGGCGAAGGGGCTGACCTCCGGCGTCATTCCAATGGGCGCCGTATTCTGCACGTCCGACATCTATCAAGCCTTCATGACCGGTCCGGAACACATGATCGAATTGTTCCACGGTTATACCTATTCCGCGCACCCCCTCGCCTGCGCAGCCGCACTCGCAACGCTTGACACCTATGAGGAAGAAGGCCTCCTGACGCGCGCCGCCGACCTTGACCAATACTGGGAGGACGGCCTGCATTCGCTAAAGGATTGCCCGAATGTCATCGACATCCGCAACCTGGGCCTGATTGGCGCAATCGAACTGACACCGATTGCAGGCGAACCGACCAAGCGGGCGTTCTCGGCCTTTCTGAAGGCCTATGACGACGGGCTGCTGATCCGGACCACTGGAGATATCATCGCCCTCTCTCCACCCCTGATTATTTCAAAGGAACAGATCGACGAACTGTTCGGTAAGCTGCGCAGCGTGCTGAACGCAATCGACTGACATCCGGCAAGACCAGAGACATAGACACGTTTTAGGAGACACAGACATGGCAGCCCCCGGCGAAAACCTGAGGATCAACGCAGAACGCCTCTGGGACAGTCTGATGGAGATGGCCAAGGTTGGACCGGGTGTTGCCGGCGGCAACAATCGCCAGACCCTGACCGATGCAGACGCCGAAGGCCGTAAGCTGTTCCAGAAGTGGTGCGAGGAAGCCGGCATGAGCATGGCTGTCGACACCATGGGCAACATGTTCATGACGCGTCCGGGAACAGACCCGGACGCCCTGCCTGTCTATGTCGGCTCCCACCTCGATACGCAGCCGACCGGCGGCAAATACGATGGCGTTCTGGGCGTTCTCGGTGGGCTGGAAGTCGTCCGCACCATGAACGACCTCGGCATCAAGACAAAACATCCGATCGTTGTCACCAACTGGACCAATGAAGAAGGCACACGCTTTGCTCCGGCAATGCTTGCCTCCGGGGTCTTCGCCGGTGTTCACACCCAGGACTGGGCCTATGACCGGAGCGATCACGAAGGTCTGAAATTCGGCGACGAGCTGAAACGCATCGGTTGGGTTGGCGATGAAGAAGTCGGTGCCCGCAAGACCAAGATGCACGCCATGTTCGAGCTGCATATCGAGCAGGGCCCGATCCTGGAAGCGGAAGGCAAGGACATCGGCGTCGTTACTCATGGCCAGGGCCTGTCGTGGACACAAGTCACCGTTACGGGCAAGGACAGCCATACTGGTTCCACACCGATGCCCATGCGCAAGAATGCCGGCCTCGGCATGGCCCGCATTCTTCAACTGGTCGACGAAATCGCCTGGTCGCATGCACCACATGCCGTTGGCGCCGCAGGCCATATCGACGTCTTCCCGAATTCTCGAAACGTGATCCCCGGCAAGGCCGTCTTTACCATCGATTTCCGCTCTCCCGACATTGCCGTCATCAAGGATATGGAAGACCGTCTGAAAATAGGCGCGAAGAAAATCTGCGATGAGATGGGACTGGACGTGGAGTTCGAAAAGGTCGGTGGCTTCGACCCGGTGGAATTCGACAAGGGGTGCGTCAAGGCTGTCCGCAATGCAGCCGAACGCCTCGGCTATTCCCACCAGAACATCATTTCCGGCGCCGGACATGATGCCTGCTGGATCAACAAGGTCGCTCCAACCGCGATGATCATGTGCCCCTGTGTCGACGGCCTGTCGCACAACGAGGCAGAAGAGATCTCCAGAGATTGGGCAAAAGCCGGTGCGGACGTCCTGTTCCACGCGGTCGTCGAAACGGCGGAGATTGTGGAATAGCAAAAGAACGGCAGACCGGCGCGGATCCGCGCCGCGTTTGCGCAAGCCAAACTGTCCCGGGCTTGATCCGGAATTGGAAAAGAGGAACGGCGAATAGATGCTTGCAAACGGAAAGGCATTGGTACTGCTCTGCGGCCTGCTCCTGGTTGCGGCACCTGCCCATGCCTTCTCCGTTGGCGACAGTTGGGATTGGCAGCTCACCGAACCGGTCGATCTGAACCGGCAGGTCAGCGTTCTGGATCTTCACCCCGATCTGGTGACACCGGACGACCTTGCCGCGCTGCAGCAGAAAGGGGTGCGAACCATATGCTACGTCAGCATCGGTACGCTGGAAGCTGGCACGAGGGACTACAAAGCCTTTCCGGAAGATGTGGTGGGCAAGACCTATGAAGATTGGCCGGATGAACGTTTTCTCGACATTCGCCGACTTGATGTCCTGCTTCCCATCATGAAATCCCGTTTCGAGGCCTGCAAGAACGAAGGCTTCGACGCGATTGAACCTGACAACATGGACGTTCATGACAACGACAGTGGATTTCCGATCACTGCGGATGATGTCGTCGCCTATGTCGCCAGGCTGGCTGCCATCGCACATTCTCTCGACCTCGGTATCGGTCAGAAAAATGTGCCCGACCTGACAGCCGACCTGATCGATCACATGGATTTCCTGATCGCCGAAAGCTGTTTTCAGGACAGATGGTGTGCCGACGTTGGCGCTTATGTCCGGGATGGCAAACCGATTTTCGACGCAGAATATACGGACCGACCGATAGACTTTTCAGAAGCCTGCGAGGTCGCCGCGCAAGAGAATATCGCCATGATCCTGAAGGACCGGGATCTAACGGCACCGGTAGAAACCTGCCCCTGAGGCAGACTACCGCCAGAAATACCAGCAATTCGCACCGGGCAAGTGACAAACGAAAAGGGGAACACAAATGGCCAGCAAAGTGATCAAGGGCGGTACGGTTGTTACCGCCGATCTTTCCTACGAAGCCGATGTGAAAATCGAAGACGGCCGCATTGTCGAAATCGGACCCAACCTGTCCGGTGACGAAACCCTGGATGCGACCGGCTGTTACATCATGCCAGGCGGCATCGATCCGCACACCCACCTGGAAATGCCCTTCATGGGCACATTCTCGACGGACAATTTCGACAGCGGAACGCGCGCGGCACTTGCCGGCGGTACGACCATGGTTGTCGATTTCGCCCTGCCCTCGCCTGGCCAATCCCTGCTGGAAGCGCTGCAGATGTGGGACAACAAGTCGTCAATGGCCCACTGCGACTATTCCTTCCACATGGCGATCACCTGGTGGGGCGAGCAGGTCTTCAATGACATGCAGACCGTTGTGCAACAGAAGGGCATCAACACCTTCAAACACTTCATGGCCTACAAAGGCGCCTTGATGGTGAATGATGACGAGATGTTCGCCTCGTTCTCACGCTGCGCCGAACTCGGCGCCTTGCCGCTGGTGCATGCAGAAAACGGAGACGTGGTTGCCACCTTGCAGCAAAAGCTGCTTGCAGAAGGCAACAACGGTCCGGAAGCCCATGCCTATTCCCGTCCGCCGGAAGTGGAAGGCGAAGCTACCAACCGCGCGATCATGATCGCAGACATGGCTGGCGTGCCGGTCTATATCGTTCACACGTCTTCCGAACAGGCGCATGAAGCCATTCGCCGGGCCCGTCAAAATGGCATCCGGGCTTACGGCGAACCGCTTATCCAGCACCTGACGCTTGATGACGGCGAATACAAGAACGCCGATTGGGACCATGCGGCCCGCCGGGTCATGTCGCCTCCGTTCCGCGACAAGAAACACCAGGACAGCCTTTGGGCAGGTCTCGCCTCCGGCTCGCTGCAGGTGGTTGCTACGGACCATTGCGCCTTTACGACCGATCAGAAACGCACTGGCGTCGGCGATTTCACCAAGATCCCGAACGGCACCGGCGGCCTTGAAGACCGTATGCCGATGCTGTGGACCTATGGGGTGAATACCGGCCGTCTGACACCGAACGAATTCGTCGCCGTCACTTCAACCAACATTGCAAAGATCCTAAATATCTATCCGAAAAAAGGAGCAATTCTGGTTGGCGCGGATGCCGATCTCGTGGTCTGGGATCCGGAAAAATCAAAGACCATTTCCGCCACAAACCAGCAGTCGGCCATCGACTACAACGTGTTCGAGGGCAAGGCTGTCAAAGGGCTGCCACGCTATACGCTGACCCGTGGCCGCGTTGCCGTTGAAGATGGCACGGTCAATCACAGCCAGGGTCACGGCGAATTCGTCGCGCGCAAACCGCATCAGGCCGTCAACAAGGCGCTGAGCACGTGGAAGGAACTGACCGCACCGCGTAAGGTGGAGCGTACCGGCATTCCCGCCAGCGGCGTCTGATCCAAATTCGTCCCCGCCCTTCAGAAGGGCGGGGACTTTCAAGAAACGAAAGTGTCAAACCGGACCCGTTTCGTGCCGCGAGGAAATTGATGACTGCACTTGCCAGCGCAAAGGACACCGCAATGGTGGAAAACAAACAAAGCGCCAGCCCGAACCGGGTAATCGATATCGAGAACCTCTCGCTCACGTTCGAGACCAACGACGGGCCGGTTCATGCGCTTTCAGACATCGATCTGAAGATCGAAGAGGGAGACTTCGTTTCCTTCATCGGTCCCTCTGGCTGCGGCAAGACCACCTTGCTCAGGGTCATCGCCGATCTTGAAAAACCGACAGCCGGTTCCATCTCGGTCAACGGTGTGTCTCCGGAAGACGCCCGCCTTAACCGGGCCTATGGCTATGTCTTCCAGGCTGCCGCCCTCTACCCCTGGCGCACGATTGCCAAGAACGTGGCGTTGCCGCTGGAAATCATGGGGCTGTCAAAGGCTGAACAGCAAGAACGCATTTCCCGCAACATGGAACTGGTCAACCTGACCGGCTTTGAGAAGAAGTATCCCTGGCAGCTCTCCGGTGGAATGCAGCAGCGCGCTTCCATCGCCCGTGCCCTTGCCGTCGAGCCGGATCTGCTCTTGATGGACGAGCCTTTCGGGGCGCTTGACGAGATCGTTCGCGACCACCTGAACGAGCAGCTTCTGCAACTTTGGGCAAAAACCAACAAGACCGTTGTCTTTGTTACCCACTCAATCCCCGAGGCTGTTTTCCTGTCGACCAAGATCGTCGTGCTCTGCCCGCGGCCGGGACGTATCTATGACGTTATCGAAAGCGACCTTCCGCGCGAGCGCAGTCTCGATGTTCGCGAAACACCTGAGTTTCTGAAAATTGCTCACCGGGTGCGCGAAGGCCTGAAAGCGGGACATTCCTATGAGGATTGATAGGGCCCCCCATGTATCCAAAGCCTTTTCCGGCCTCGGTCAGGAAATACATGCCGTTGTGTGTGTGCAAGCCCAAAGGGCCGCGGAACTGCCGGTCGCTGGAAAGATTACCGTCGTCGCGACAAGGGCCAAACTGAGGAGCCTGGGCACATGACCGACACCTCACTTTCCCCGTCCCGCAGCACCAATCCGTTTTCCGGCCTCATGTCCGGCACGGTTGGCCCAGTCATCGTGGTGGTGTTGGCCATTCTGGCGTTGTGGTACATCTCGGCAGTTGCTCTCAACGCGCCTTTCCAACGAGACATCTATAAGCGAGCCGGCCAGGAGAACGTCGCATTTTCACAGCTCGTTGCCGATACGCTTTATCAGGAACGCCCGGTCCTTCCCGCTCCGCACCAGGTGCTGGTGGAAATCTGGGACACGACGGTGAACAAGAAAATCACCTCCAAGCGGTCCCTGCTCTATCATACAGGCATTACGCTGTCCTCGACGCTCCTAGGATTTCTCATCGGCACGACGCTCGGCATAGTTCTGGCGATTGGAATCGTCCATTCGCGTGTTCTCGACAAGTCGCTGATGCCCTGGGTCATTTCCTCGCAGACCATACCCATTCTGGCCATTGCGCCCATGATCATCGTGGTCCTGAACGCAGTCGGTATCGCCGGCCTGCTGCCGAAAGCCATGATTTCGACCTATCTGTCCTTCTTCCCGGTTACGGTTGGCATGGTGAAGGGGCTGAGATCGCCTGAAGTCATCCACATGGACCTGATGCACACTTATTCGGCGACGCGTATCCAGGCCTTCTGGAAATTGCGCCTGCCCTATGCGGTGCCCTACCTCTTCACTTCCATGAAAATCGGCATGGCGGCCTCGCTCGTCGGGGCCATCGTCGGTGAGCTGCCAACCGGTGCCATTGCCGGCCTTGGAGCACGGCTGCTTGCGGGCTCCTACTACGGCCAGACCGTCCAGATCTGGTCCGCACTTCTGATGGCCGCCTTCCTGGCTGGGGCTCTGGTTGCACTGATTGGTGTGATCGAAAAACGCACGCTGAAACGCATGGGGATGGCCTGATGAGCACAATGACCGCGAAAAAAAGCCGCCTGGATATGCCCGCGCTGCTGGCCTGGTTCATCGTTGCCATGGTCGTGATCGGCCTCTTCAGTCCGATCTTCGGCCCCGACTACGGCGTCATGGATGTGCCTCGGCTGGCCATCTGCCTTGTGATCCTGGCAATTGCCGGTGTGCGTTACGAACTTGGTTTCATGCGCAATCCGGTTGGCGATGTTGTACTTGGTCTCGTGACCGCCGTTGCTGCCTGGTTGCTGATTGCGACGGCGTCAAACCATATCGGAGAGGCCACGCTCGGTTTCTGGGCTCTTGTCGCGGCTACCTGGGCGGCGTCATGGCTGTTCGTGGAGCGTCTTGCTACATGGCGCCGCATGTCTCCGCTCGCAACCCGGCTCATCAACATCGCCATTCCGACACTCTTTGGCATCACACTTCTGGTGCTGTGGCAGATCATCGTGACAGGCGCAGGCATTCCAAAGGTTCTGCTACCGGCTCCGTCCGAGATATGGGTTCGCCTGACGAATTCCGGTCCGACACTCTGGGCTGACTTCCGCCAGACCTTTCTGAAGGCTGTTCTGGCCGGTTACGCCATCGGCTGCGGGTCCGCGTTTATCACCGCAATCCTGGTGGACCGGGTGCCTTTCCTCCGCCGAGGGCTGCTGCCAATCGGCAATCTGGTGTCTGCCCTACCGATCATCGGTGTTGCCCCCATCATGGTGATGTGGTTTGGCTTCGACTGGCCATCAAAGGCTGCGGTCGTCATCATCATGACCTTCTTCCCCATGCTGGTGAACACGGTTTCGGGCCTGTCCGCCTCCGAGGCCATGCAGCGTGACCTGATGCGCACCTATGCCTCCAACTATTGGCAAACGCTCTTCAAGCTGCGCCTGCCGATGGCCATGCCCTTCATCTTCAATGCGCTCAAGATCAATTCGACGCTCGCCCTGATTGGTGCCATCGTCGCGGAATTCTTTGGCACACCAATCGTCGGCATGGGTTTCCGCATCTCCACGGAAGTCGGCCGGATGAATGTCGACATGGTCTGGGCCGAGATTGCCGTCGCTGCCCTCGCCGGTTCCCTGTTCTACGGCCTCGTGGCGCTTCTGGAACGCGCCGTCACCTTCTGGCATCCGTCTCTCAGGGGGTAAATTCTCTCTCCACTTGTCATCCTGGATATGTCAAAAGGCATCATCCCGGATGACAAGAAGACAGGATGTTTTCCCTCAATGACACCCAGCCGCGATATCACCCGCCTTATCGAGATCATGGCAGCGCTCAGAACACCCGTGACCGGTTGTCCCTGGGACCTGGAACAGACATTCGAGACCATCGCGCCTTATACGCTGGAAGAGGCCTATGAGGTCGCGGACGCCATCGCCAAGAACGATGTGGTGGAGTTGCGCGAAGAACTCGGCGATTTGTTGCTTCAGGTCGTCTATCACGCCCGCATGGCGGAAGAAGAAGAACACTTTGACTTCGGCGATGTGGTGGAAGCCATCACAAAAAAAATGATCCGCCGGCATCCGCATGTTTTTGGTGACGAGAACGGCGACAAGCCGGAACATGTCAAAGGTATCTGGGAACGGATCAAGGCGGAAGAGCGGGCAGAAAAACGCACAGCCAAGGAAGCGCTCGGCATCGAAGAAGCGCCAAAGGGCTTCCTCGACGACGTCCCGACCGCCTTCCCGGCCCTTCAGGAAGCTGACAAGCTTCAGCGACGGGCTTCAAGGGTTGGATTTGACTGGAATGACGCAAGGCTGGTTCTGGACAAGATCCGAGAAGAAACCCACGAGCTGGACGAGGAACTTGCTGGGCCGTCACCGGACAAAGACCGGATTTCAGATGAACTCGGCGACACGCTGTTCGCGCTTGCAAATCTCGCACGGCACCTGGACATCGATCCGGAAGAGGCACTTAGGCGCACCAACCGAAAATTCCGCAAACGTTTTGCAGCCATTGAAGAGCAGGCTGTGAAAACGGACACGACGCTTGAAGCAATGACGCTGGATGAGATGGAAGCAGCTTGGCAAGCCGCCAAGAACAAATAGTCCGTGCGGCTCGTCCCGATTTTGCATACTTTCGACGTAACTAGCTAAAGATAAGCTGCGTAAAACTCGCGGAACGGACCGCGCTGCTTGTCGGAAACGCGCACTTCGGCCGTCACGAAATCTTCGGCGTCCGTACGTTCCATCACCTCGGCCATCTGATAGAGTTTCGCCAGCAGCGCCCCTTCGGCAACTGGTATCTTGACAGTCAGAATGTCGTCATGCTGCGCCATGAAGGCATCGACGCGCGCGTAAAGCTGCTCGATCCCTTCGCCCGTCAAAGCGGAAAGGGCAATCGGACCTTCTTCGCCGGCATCTTCCAGCAGCTTTTCGCGATAGGCAGGATCAAGGCAATCGATCTTGTTCCACACTTCGATGATCGGCGCACCGGTCAAAGCATCGACACCAAGATCTGTCAGCGTCTTCTTGACGTCCTCTGCCTGCGCTTCTGTGTCTGTATGCGAAATATCCCGCACATGCAGGATGAGATCCGCTTCAAGCACCTCTTCCAGCGTCGCTCTGAAAGCGGCCACCAGATGCGTTGGAAGATCGGAGATGAAACCCACCGTGTCCGACAGGATGACTTCCTTGCCATGCGGCAAGGCGACCTTGCGCAAGGTTGGATCAAGCGTCGCGAACAGAAGATCCTTGGCGAATACATCGGATTCGGTCATCCGATTGAACAGTGTCGATTTTCCGGCGTTGGTATAGCCGACAAGAGCAATCACCGGCTGCGGGATCTTTTTGCGCTTCTTGCGGTGCAGATCACGCGTACGGCGAACCTGCTCAAGCTGCTTCTGAAGCGCAATGATACGATCCTGAATCTGACGGCGGTCAGCTTCGATCTGGGTTTCGCCCGGACCGCCCATGAAGCCCGCCCCACCGCGCTGACGCTCAAGGTGTGTCCAGGACCGCACAAGACGGCTTTTCTGCCAGGTTAGATGCGCCAGATCGACCTGAAGGCGACCTTCCTTGGTCCGTGCCCGGTCACCGAATATCTCAAGGATCAAACCGGTACGGTCGATCACTTTGGTCTCGAGACGGCGTTCAAGGTTACGCTGCTGAACCGGCGTAAGTGGATGATCGATAACGACGAGGTCAAGATCCTCGCTCGCGACGATGCCGGCAAGTTCGGCAACCTTGCCATCCCCAAACAGTGTTGCGGGCCTGGGATTATTGATCCGGACAACGCCGGAATGCGCAATGTTGAGATTGATGGCGGCGCTTAGGCCGAGGGCTTCTTCCAGACGCGCTTCCGGACTGCGGTTGCCACGAAGGTCTGCCTGGCTGGACTCGCCACGCAATTGCAGAACCGGCTCCAAAATCATCGCACGAAAAGGCTGGGGCAGACGGTCAACCCCAGTATCCTTCAACCTTAGCGATTTCTGGCCTGGTTCTTCGGAACCATTGGATTTAGAAAAATCGTCTGCGCGAGACTTCGGTTTCAATCAGCTTGCCTTTTCAGCGTTTTCCTCTGCCTGATCGAACAGTTGAACAGGTCCGTTTGGCATAATTGTGGAAATCGCATGCTTGTAGACAAGCTGGGAATGCCCATCACGACGCAGCAGAACGCAGAAGTTGTCGAACCATGTCACAACACCCTGCAATTTCACACCGTTGATCAGAAAAATCGTCAGAGGAGTTTTTTGCTTGCGAACGTGATTTAGAAAAGTGTCTTGAAGATTTTGTGCGCGCTCAGCCATCAGTCTTTTTATCCTATTTGCCCCGGATGCGGCCGAGCATCCGGCGTTTCAGCAGCATTCCGTCAAAAGCCGTTGAATATCAAAGGCTAAGGTTTGACGCACCGCCCGCTTTTCGTATAGCCCACCAGTCAAGACCGTCTGCCTCGGTCTGAAACAGTTTCGTATTCTCGGCCCAAAGAAGCCAATCGAATCATACCGCCTGCAAATCAGTAGCAGTATGGAACAATTCGCGCAATCGGGTTGCAACGTATCCAGGATGACCGTTTCCGATGGTTCTTCCATCCAGACGTGTCACCGGCATCACGACAGTGGTGGCCGCCGTGACAAAGGCCTCCTTGGCGTCGAAAGCCTCTTCTAGGCTAAACGCCCTTTCCTCGAACGTCAGCCCTTCCTTTTGTATGAGATCCAGAATCACTGCTCGGGTTATTCCCCGAAGGATGCCGTTTTCAGCCGGACGGGTGACCAGAACGCCATCTTTTGTCACGATCCAGGCATTGGTCGATCCGCCCTCGGTGACATTACCGTCGGCATCGACATACCAGGCTTCCTTGCCACCGTGTTCCTTTGCGTTCTGCTTCGCCAGCACGTTCGGCAAAAGAGCGACGGTCTTGATATCGACGCGCGGCCACCGGTTTTCAGGATAACTGACAACCGAAATACCCTGTTCCGCCTGCGCCTGCGCAGCAGCCGGGCTGGCCGAACGGGCCGTCACGACAATCGACGGCACAACATGTGCCGGCGGGAAGAAGTGATCGCGCTTGGAAACACCACGTGTCACCTGAATATAGACCAGTCCGTTGCGGACAAGGTTTCGGCGAACCACCTGATGAAGCACAAATTCGACGGCTTTGCGCGCCATCGGCCATTCGATGCGCAGCTCACTCAACGATCTTCCGAGGCGATCCAGATGCCTTGGAACATCGACAATCTTGCCTTGCCAGACTTCACACACTTCATAAACGCCATCGGCAAATTGATACCCGCGGTCTTCTACATGCACCGCAGCGTCGGCATGACGAACATACTGGCCGTTGACATAGGCAATCCGGCTCATGGATCCTCCAGAACAGGGTGGTTCGAAACGAACCGATTGGTATTTTTGAAAGTTTTGGCCTGTAGATCACACAAAAGCAAGGCCAGAAAGAAGCCAGTCAGCCTTAAAAGAAGTCAAGACTCACGCGGAACATTTGTTCTACCTGACGCACACGGTTCGCAACCGCGAAGATCACGATACGATCCTGCGCCTGGATTTGCAGTTCGCCGTTCGGAGTGAGCACTTCGCCACCGCGGAAAACCGCACCAATACGGATGCCGGACGGAAGATCGATGACCCGCAACGGCTTGCCAACCAGCGGTGACGTGTCGAGTGCCTCCGCTTCAACAATTTCAGCAGCACCGTTCTGAAGCGAATGAACGCCCCGGATACGCCCGCGCCGCACATGCTGCAGAATGCGGGAAATCGTGACGGCGCGCGGGTTGATGAACGCATCGATCCCAAGCGCATTTGCAAAAGCTGGATAACTCGGATTGTTCAGAAGCGACAGCGACCGCTTACAGCCAAGTTTCTTGGCCATGACGGAGGACAGGATATTGACTTCATCCTCGTTGGTGAGAGCCACCATGGTGTCAGCGTCGCCTGCGTCCGCCTCATTCAGGATCGTCTGATCCAGTGCGCTACCATGCAGGATAACCGAGCGCTTCAATTCATCTGCCACGGCCATCGCCCGTTCGCGCGAGGCTTCGATCAGCTTGATCTTCGTGCCGGATTGACGTTGTTCGAGAGCTTTGGCGACATAAAGCCCGATGTTGCCGCCGCCGCAAATCACGACACGCGCGGCTTCCGGCTCCTCGTGTCCGAAGATGCTCAACGTCCTGCGAACCTGGTCGCGGCGGGCAACCACGTAGGCAAGGTCTCCGGTCAGGATGGAATCGCTGCTCTTGGGAACAAACAGCCTGTTGTTACGGTAGAGGCCGACGACAACGGCGCCGAGATCCGGAAAGAGCTCGGTAAGCTGTCGCAAGGGCGTATCCACAACCGGGCAGTCTTCCTCGCACATGATGCCGACGACAACGACCTGATCGTCCGCAAACCGCACGGTCTCGACAGCTCCGGGAAGAGCCAGACGGCGCAGAACCATCTCGCCCACTTCGATTTCCGGTGAAATGATCACGTCAATCGGCATGTGGTCGCGTGAGAAAAGATTGCGCCAACGCCCCTGCAGGTACGACTGGGCCCGGATGCGGGCAACCTTGGTCGGCACGTTGAACAGCGAATGCGCCACCTGACAGGCCACCATGTTGACCTCGTCATAGAGCGTCACGGCAACGATCATATCGGCTTCTTCGGCGCCAGCCTGCGCCAGAACGTCCGGATGCGCCCCGTGCCCGACGAAGCCACGCACATCGAGCTGATCGCCGATGGCATTGATCAGTTGCGGAGAAGAATCGATCACAGACACGTCGTTCTGTTCCGCAGCCAGACGCTCGGCAATGCCGTAGCCCACCTGCCCCGCGCCACAAATCACGATTTTCATGGAAAGATCCCTTTCCCGCCTTGCCGTTACCTATCGCTTCCCGAAGGGCCTCAGGTCATACCCAAGGTTTTCAGCTTCCGGTGAAGCGCAGACCGTTCCATACCGACAAATTCGGCTGTCCGCGAGATGTTACCGTCAAATCTCTTGATCTGTGCCTGAAGATATTCACGCTCGAAAATTTCCCGTGCTTCGCGCAGCGGTACAGACATCAGGTGTTCGCCCGTGCCGGACGTCGGCAGGCTCGGCAAGGTTTCGCCGATCTCGGCCGGCAAAAGATCCGCAGTAATGGTGCTGTCCGGATCGCCGCGGCTCAGAATCATCAGGCGCTCGACGTTGTTGCGCAACTGGCGCACATTGCCCGGCCAGTCGTGCGTTTGCAGCACGGCCATCGCGTCATCGCCAATTGGCCGTTGCGGAATGCCCGACGCCCCCGAAATCTGTGTCATGAAATGCTGCACCAGAACCGGAATGTCTTCCCGCCGCTCGGCAAGCCCCGGCACGCGAAGCGGAACCACGCTTAGCCGGTGATAAAGATCCTGGCGGAACAGGCCAGAGGCGATGTGTTCTTCAAGGTTCTTCGATGTGGAGGACAGGATACGAATATCAACCTGAACCTTCTGGGTGCCCCCGACGCGGGCAAAGCTCTGCTCAACAAGGACGCGCAGGATCTTTCCCTGAGTCTCGGCAGGCATGTCAGCAACTTCATCGAGATAGAGCGTGCCGCCATGCGCTTCTTCGAGCGCACCGATCTTGCGAAGATTGCCGCTTTCATCCTCGATCCCGAAGAGTTCTTCTTCCATACGTGAAGGTGTGATCGTCGCGGCATTCATCACCACGAACGGACTTTTGGCGCGCGGCGACATGTCGTGGATCATCCGGGCCGCCCGTTCCTTGCCGGCCCCGGAAGGTCCAACGATCAGAATACGGCTGTTCGTCCCGGCAATCTTCTGAATGGTCTGACGCAGATTGTGCGCAGCCGAAGAGTTGCCGATAATCTCGCTGGTCTCGCCACTGCGCTGCTTCAGGTCGCGGATTTCACGCTTCATGCTGGAGGCTTCGAGAGCCCTCTCGACGATATGGACCAGCCGATCAGCCTTGAACGGCTTTTCGATGTAATCGTAGGCGCCGCGTTTGATCGCCGAAACAGCCGTTTCGATATTGCCGTGACCGGAGATGATAACAACCGGCATTTCCGGGTCGGTTTCACGGAAAATATCAAGCAGCGCCAAACCGTCGAGGCGGCTTCCCATCAACCAGATATCCAGGATCACCAGAGAAGGTTTGCGCTCCTTCACTGCGGCCAGAGCGCTGTCGGAGTCATGTGCGGTCCGCGTTCCATAGCCGTCATCATCAAGGATGCCAGCAATCATTTCGCGAATATCGGTTTCGTCGTCTACGACAAGAATATCATGCGCCATGGGAAGTCACAGTCTGGTTTTGCAGGTCGGTTTCAGCCTCGATCTCGGCATGTGCTGCCAATGTCAGTCGAACGAGCGTGCCCGTGTCCTCTGGGTTGCTTTTGGGGGCGTCGAGCAATTCGATGCCACCGCCGTGGTCTTCCAGGATCTTGCGGACGATGGCGAGGCCAAGGCCCGTCCCCTTCTCCCGGGTTGTCATATAGGGTTCCAAAAGCCGGCTGCGATTTTCTTCCGGCAGGCCGATACCATTGTCGATTACGTCAATCACGATCCGGCCGCTGCCTCCATCGGAGTCGTCGCGTAAATGAACCATTACCTTGCCCTTGGGCAAGGCGTCACCGGTGCGTGCGCTTACAGCTTCCGCTGCGTTCTTGACCACATTGGTCAAAGCCTGTCCAACCAGACGTGCATCGAAAACGGCCGTCACCGGGCTGGAGGGCACATCTGCGGTGATACTGATATCCGGATTTGCGACCGACTGCATGAAGGCCGCATCCCGCACAGCTTCACGCAAATCACCCTGTGTTTTCGTCGGCTTGCGCATCCGGGCAAAGGAAGAAAACTCGTCCACCATCTGGCCGATGTCGCCAACCTGCCGCACAATCGTGTCGATGCATTGATCAAAAACCTGGCGGTCTTCCTCAATGCGTTTGCCATACCGGCGACGGATTCGCTCGGCGGACAACTGGATCGGCGTCAACGGGTTCTTGATTTCATGCGCGATACGCCGGGCAACGTCGGCCCAGGCCGAATTACGCTGTGCTGAAACCAGATCGGTAATGTCGTCCAGCGTCACCACGAATCCGTGCTCGCGCCGGGTCGATTGTTCCCGGGTGATGCGTACGTTGATGGTGCGCAGACGCCCTCCCCGCGCGATCTCGATCTGCGTTTCCGGAACCCTGTCGGTCTCAAGTTTCAAGACATCCGAAATGCATTCATCAAGTTCCGGCACCACTTCAACGAGCGATTTGTTCAGAATCTGAACCTCGTCAAGCTGCAGCAGCTCCAGCGCGGAGCGGTTGATCAACATGATCGAGGCTTCGTCGTCAACGCCGATGACACCGGTGGAAACACCCGAAAGAACAGCTTCGTTGAAGCGGCGACGGCGGTCGATCTGTTCGTTGGCAGCCAGCAGCGCGTCGCGTTGCCCAAGCAACTGCCCGGTCATCTTGTTGAAGGTCTCGCCCAGATTGGCAAGGTCACCGCCGGACTTCTCTGTCGGCACCTTGACGACAAGATTGCCTTTGGACACCTCATCAGCCGCCGATATCAGCGTTCGGATTGGTGACACCAGTCGGTTGGCAAATCCGAATCCGATCCAGATTGCCGACAACAGCAACACCAGCGCCACCCCCAGATAAACGAGAGCGAAGGCAACCTGAACGCCGAAGCGACTGTTCTCCATCTGCTGGTACTGGGAAGCTCCCGTCTCGGTCAGACGCAGATATTCAACCACACGCGGGTCAATGGCGCGCACGGCATAGAGGTAGAAATTGTCATAGGCCGACAATTTCATGACCCCGCCGACAAGGTTGGAACTTCCCGGCGCAATCAGGATCGGATCTCCGGATTTTGCCTTGAAGAAACTGTCGGCAGGCGGCAACGGCACTTCCGCTTTCGGATCAAGGACGACGCGGGTGACGACCTCACCATTCTCGTTCAGAATGAAAGCCGCAAGAATACCGCGAAGCGAAACCTGCGTTGAGAAGAACTGATCGAAACGGGTCGGCTCGAAGTCGTAGACCGCCTTGGCCCTGTCAATGTCGTTGGTCATGGCGATCAGGTCACCACGCAGAACTCTGGCATGTTCCTGAAGATAGGCCTGCGCAACCGTCAGGGCATTGTCGACGATTTGGCGCGTCCGGTCTTCAAACCAGCGATCAAGTCCCCGGTCGAGCGTAATGGCTGCCAGAATGGCCATAAGCACGGCGGGAACCGCGGCAACGACGCTGAACAGGGTCACGACACGCACATGAAGACGTGCGGCAGCACGGCCGCGCCGGCGCGCTTGCCAAAGCTTCAGGATCTCGAAGGCAATAACACCCAGAAGAATCGCTGCCAGCGCACCGTTGATCGTCATCGCGACCGTGATGACGTCCCGCGTGGGATCGATGGAAGTCAGGCCCATCAGAATGACGAAGGTGACCCCGATGGAGACAAGAGCAAGCAGAATGATCGCAAGCCCAATCCGCCGCGAGAACTTTCCAGCGGCGCTTGATTGCGCGACGGGTTCTTTTACTGCTTCCAGTATCATTCGGTCTCTGTTGCCTAACGCCCGCCTAAAGCGGACCGTCCTTCTTGATTTGCGGCAAACTTATCACACAATGTTGCGAAATTGCGACAGACGCAAAGACACGTCAATAAATTGCGGTGGACAGGCCATCACTTTATCATAGAGGATTGATTTCATGCCTCTTTTGAGGGGACGCCTAGCGTCTTGCCGTTGCCGCGTGAAGGGGCATGTCAGCAGTCTGGCTCCATGAAACCGGCCCGATTTGAGGTTCAGTCGAACGGGTTGTCGATCTGATTCACTCAGATGTCCGAGGCATTGTCGTCGCCAGTAACAAGATGCGGCCAGACCTGACGGTCTGACCGCAGCATCATTTGATCCTGTTTCGTCAGTCTACCGGGTGGACCGCATAACCTGAATATCAAGATCCCGGATCTTCTTGCGCAGCGTGTTCCGGTTGACCCCTAGTAGCTCCGCAGCCTTGATCTGATTGCCTCTTGTAGCCGCCAGGGCCGCGCTGATCAACGGATACTCGACTTCTCTCAGAATACGATGATAGAGGCCCGGAGGTGGCAAGGCGTCGCCGAAAGTGTCGAAGTAACCGGAAAGATAACGTTCGACAGACCCTCCGAGATTGATTGTCTCCTGGGTATCTTCTTCCAGAGGCGAAACCGACGGCTGGCTAAGTTCCTGCTCCAGCAGGTTTTCGCTGATCACGTCCTGAGGATAGAGCGCGGCCAGACGGCGAACGAGGTTTTCGAGTTCACGCACGTTCCCTGGCCAGCGATATCGGCGCAGCAGATTGAGCGCCCCCTGGTCGATCTGCTTGGCCGGCAGGCCTTCCTTTTCCACGAGCGCAAAGAAGTGCCGCACCAGATCCGGGATATCTTCAACGCGTTCGCGCAGCGGTGGCAGGCGGATCGGAACGACATTCAATCGGAAATAAAGGTCTTCACGGAAGAGGCCCTGATTGATCAGATGTCTCAAGTCCTTGTTGGTGGCGGCAATGATCCGGACGTCCGTCTTGATCGGAGTGCGACCGCCAACAGTGGTATATTCCCCTTGCTGCAAGACACGCAGCAACCGGGTCTGGGCCTCCATCGGCATGTCACCGATTTCGTCCAGAAACAGTGTTCCGCCGTCCGCCTGCTCGAACCGGCCGGAGCTGCGGTTCTGAGCACCGGTAAAGGCCCCTTTTTCGTGGCCGAACAATTCGGCCTCGATGAGATCTCTCGGAATGGCTGCCATGTTGATTGCGACAAACGGGCCGTTCCGCCGTTTGCCGTAGTCATGCAGTGCGCGCGCCACAAGCTCCTTGCCGGTACCAGATTCGCCGTTGATCATGACCGTGAGGTCGGTCTGCATAAGCCGTGCGAGTACCCGGTAGATCTCCTGCATCGCGGGAGAGCGTCCGACCAGTGGCATGCCCTCGCCGGCATCATCCAGATCAACCGCAGGCCGTTTCTTCGGCTCCTCCAGCGCGCGCTGGACAATACTGGTCAATTCCTTCAGGTCGAACGGCTTGGGCAGATATTCATAGGCCCCCTTCTCCGAGGCCTTGATGGCCGTCATGAAGGTGTTCTGCGCGCTCATGACCAGAACCGGAAGCTCCGGCCGCATTTTCTTCATGCGCGGCAGAACATCGAAGATATTCTCGTCCGGCATGACCACATCAGTAATCACAAGGTCTCCATCACCCGAGGAAACCCATCTCCAGAGCGTTGAGGCGTTGGAGGTCAGCCGCACCGTATAACCAGCCCGGGAGAGGGCCTGGTTAAGAACGGTGCGGATGGCTGCGTCGTCGTCTGCAACTAAAATCGTGCCCGTCGGCATGGTTACTCGGTCCCTCTGCTGGTCCGGTCGGACGAAGCCGTGTTGTCGCCCGTGAACGCGGGCATCAATATTCGGAAAACGGTTTTCTGGCGTTGGCTGTCACACTCGATGACGCCGCCGTGGTCGCCAATGATTTTGGCCACAAGCGCAAGTCCCAGGCCTGAGCCATTTGTCTTGGTCGTGATAAACGGTTCAAACAAATGAGGAAGCAGATCTTCCGGAACACCTGGCCCATTGTCCTGAACGCAGAATTCCAGTGGCAGACTTACCTTTTCGTCAGTACCGGGAACAGATAATCGAACGCCTGGACGAAACGCTGTCGTGATGCGAATTTCGCCGTCGGGATCATCTCCTATCGCTTCGCTGGCATTCTTGATCAGGTTCAAAAACACCTGAATGAGCTGATCCTTGTTGGCATAAACAGGTGGCAAGGACGGATCGTAGATTTCGACGATACGTTTGCCGCGGGCAAAGCCTGAATCCGACAAACGCTTCACATGATCCAGAACCACATGAATGTTGACGGGTTCTCTCTCGATGGGCCGCTCGTCGGAAAAAACTTCCATCCGGTCGACCAGTTTCACGATCCGGTCGGTTTCATCCATGATCAGGCGCGTCAGCGCGCGGTCTTCGGCAGGAACCGACTGCTCTATCAATTGCGCCGCACCGCGGATGCCGGACAAGGGATTCTTGATTTCATGCGCCAGCATGGCGGCAAGACCGGTAACCGTGCGAGCCGCGCCCCGGGACGTCAGTTGCCGGTCGATCTTTTCGGCCATGGTGCGCTCCTGGAACATCAGCACCACCGCCCCCGGCCGTTCAGCAACCGGTGCTGCGTTGATGTCCACCACCTTGGGCGCACCAATACGCGGAGAACCGATGTCGACCTTGTATTCATTCACCGGTGCACTACGCTCACGCACCTGTTCTATCAGGGTCAGCAAAGGGCTGCCGAAGGGAACGAAATCACTGATCGGATGACGGCGGAGCACGGACACGCTGGAGCGCATGAAAATTTCCGCGGCCATGTTGGCCGTCTCGATAACACCATCGGGTGCAACCAGAAGCACCGGGTGTGGCAATGCATCCAATATAGTCGGGCCGTCGCTCGCAAGCGCGGCCGTACGGCCTGTCTGAGACATGGTGTCCTTCAAGCTGCTTTCCGTATGTTCGAGGAAGAAAGCCAATCACTGGCGAGCCGGAGAACTTCCGACGGCTGATTGGAAGTCATAAGGGTTTTGCGGACAGGTCCGGGAATATCCGCATTGCCTGCAGTCACAGCCTCGTCCAGATACCAGCCAAGGTGTTTGCGCGCGATGCGAAGACCCTGCTTCTCGCCATAGTGGCTCAGGATTGCTTCGTAGTGCTCTACCACCAGCTCCGCCAGCTCAGATCCCTTGGGCGCTTCCAGCTTCTCCCCGGTTGCGAGGAAGTGACCGATGTGACCGGGCAACCACGGTCGCCCGTAGGCACCACGACCGATCATCACGCCGTCCGCGCCGGAAAGTTCCAGCATGCGCACAGCATCGTCAAAACCTTTGCAATCACCATTCGCGATCAGCGGCACGGAAACAGCTTCCTTGACGGCCGCGATCGCCCGCCAGTCCGCATTGCCTTTATAGAACTGGCAACGGGTTCGCCCGTGAACGGTGATCAGCCTAATTCCTGCTGCTTCTGCCCGGCGGGCCAGTTCAGGCGCGTTCAGGCTTTTGTCATCCCACCCCAAGCGCATTTTAAGCGTGACAGGAACGTCCACCGCCGCAACAGTCGCCTCTATCAGCGTCAAGGCATGATCCAGATCCCGCATCAATGCAGACCCGGAGTATCCGGACGTCACCTTCTTGGCCGGGCACCCCATGTTGATATCGATGACATCTGCACCGAGACCGGCGATAACCTTTGCAGCTTCGCCCATCCATCTGGATTCACGGCCCGCAAGTTGAACAACATGAAGCCCCTTGTCCTGAGCTTCCGCACGCATCTGCGTTTCGGCATCTCCTTTGACAAAGGATTCGCTCGCGACCATCTCACTGACAACCATGCCGGCGCCATATCGGGCAGCCAGTCGACGGAAAGGAAGATCGGTCACGCCGGACATCGGCGCGAGCACTGCCGGGTTTGCGAGTTGATACCGGCCAATGTTGAGTATTTTCATAGACGGCAACACTGCATCTCTTTTCTGCTTATTGACTGTGCAGATTTAATTTTGCCTATATTGTAGACATTTTTCGCAATGCAACAAGTCAAAATTTGCGGTTCGAACTGGTTCATATGTAAAGACGGTTCCAAGCTGACGGTTTGATGCAAAGCACGAGGAGCCCGTTAATGACAAAAACAGCCGCCGCCCTGATTGTTGCCGCAGGGCGTGGCACCCGTCTTGCGGGTTCCGGCGATGCCCTACCTAAGCAATACAGGCCGCTTGCTGGCCGTCCGGTGCTGACCCATACACTGAATTCACTTGGGAATCACCCCCGGATCTGCCGTATCGTAATCGCAATTCACACTGACGATGTCAGTCTGTTTTCACACGCCGCCGCAGCTGTTGATACCGATTGCGCCCGCAAGATCGGCCCGCCCATTTTTGGCGGTGCAACCAGACAACAATCGGTTCTGGCCGGCCTTAAGGCTCTCGCAGCCGAAGGATTTGATTTTGTATTGATCCACGACGCAGCGAGACCGTTTTTGCCGGCGGCCGTGATCGACCGGCTAATTGAACGACTGGATGCCGGCGAAGAAGGAGTTCTCGCGGCCTTACCCGTCGTGGACACTTTGAAAAAGGCGGATCAAACAGGCCACTCGATTGAAACTGTCGACAGAACCAGTCTTTGGGCTGCGCAAACGCCGCAGGCATTTTCCTTGCAGCGCATTTTAACGGCACACGAAAAGGCACTCGCCGCCGGTAAAGTTGAGTTCACCGACGACACCGGACTTGCGGAATGGGATGGGATGACCATTGTCCTGACAGAGGGCGACCCTGCCGCGTTCAAAATCACAACTGCCGCTGACCTGCTGCGCGCAGAACAACAAGCCGAGTTACAATTGATGTCCACCTCTTCCGTCGCGCCCTTGCCGCTTTCTGCCCTTGCCGATATCAGAACAGGGATCGGATACGATGTTCACGCCTTTGAAGACGGTGATGCCGTCATATTGGGCGGGGTGACCATAGAGCACACTCAAAAGCTCAAGGGTCATTCAGATGCAGACGTGGTCCTCCACGCCATCACTGACGCGACACTGGGCGCCATCGGAGATGGAGATATCGGCCAGCACTTTCCGCCAAGCGATCCGCAATGGAAAGGCGCCTCCTCCGACAGGTTTCAGGAGGACGCCATGCGCCGACTGTTCGAGCGTGGCGGTCGACTGGCCCATATAGATGTCACCATCGTGTGCGAAGAACCCAAGATAGGTCCGCACCGCGAGGATATCCGCGCGTCGATTGCCAGGATCTGCTCCGTGCCTGTCTCAAGGATATCCATCAAGGCCACGACGTCCGAGCGCCTCGGCTTCACAGGCCGGAAGGAAGGTATCGCAGCACTGGCCAGCGTGACGGTTCGCCTGCCCTTTCAAGACGAGGACTAGACATCCGATGACTGAAACATCCCCCAACAGTCTGGAAGAACTTGCCCCTCTGACAATCGCCGTGCTCGACGGGCTGATGGCCGCCGGTAAAATGGTGGCGACGGCAGAATCGTGCACTGGAGGGCTGATCAGCGGAGCGCTTACCGAAATTGCAGGGTCTTCAGCCGCCGTGGACAGGGGCTTCGTGACTTATTCCAACGAAGCAAAGACCGAAATGCTCGGCGTTCCAAAAGACCTCATTGATGCATACGGCGCCGTCAGCAAGGAAGTTGCCATAGCAATGGCCGAAGGTGCTCTGGCCCGCTCCAATGCGGATGTTGCGGTCTCTGTAACCGGCATCGCAGGACCAGGGGGCGGAAGTGCCCAAAAACCTGTCGGAACGGTTCATGTGGCGGTTGCGGCGAAGGACCAGCCGACGGATCATGTCCATTGCCGGTTTACGGACAACGGTCGACAATCTATCCGGCTGGCGACAGTCAGAACTGCCCTTACATCGATTTTAAATGCGATTTCCTGAGTAAACGCTCATTAACGCTCTCTGGAGTTCGCGCTGGGCATACAATTGGCCATATGTATATTTCCGGAAACTTGACTTCTACGTAACTCAAGATCCGATCCCAGATGTTGAAACCAGCGACCCTTCTGGCTGCATGTTTGTGCGCAAGTTCCACTGCGTTGGCAGGAGCCATTCCCCAGCCCGGTGATTTCTACCTGATTTCACGTGATCGTAGCGGCAACTTTGTCGGTAGCCACAAGCTGTTTACCGATTACGCTCGCGGGCTGAACAAGGTCTCTTATTGCGAGCGCAGCTATTTCGTGCGCAGTCATTCCGTCGCCTGGACGCAGGTAGAATCGGAACGCGGCAACACTGTTCAGGTGGAATTCAACTTCGGCCGGGGCTGGCGCCCTATCTGCGGCAATCCTGAGCAACAGGTGACGCTTCAGGATATCGGCATCACGGTAAGTGCGCGCGACCTGCTTGCCAAAACGGACGAGCCTTCCTCTCCACGAAGCCGACTTTCCGTGATTGGATCGATATTCCAAAGCGACACTTCCGAAGAAGGGCACAGCACTTACCACACGCGCTAACCCCCAGTCCCTAAAAGATCTTTTTTAGCAAAAATACATAAAGAAATCAGCGACTTTCAAATTTTAGTAAAACTCATTTCCCTTGCGAAATCTCTCTTACAACCACTTGCAGTATGATCACCTCAAGCAGGAACAAACGCGCGAAATAAATGCGCGGTAAAGGAAACGGGATATGTCAATCCAGCGTGCGCTTCTTGCAGGAGGTACCTTTGTCCTTGCTTGCGCAAACGCACAGGCGGGCAGCATGACGCCAAAGCCGGGCGACACCTACATTATTTCGCGCGACAGCAACAAGCTTTTCCGCGGATCGCACCGTATCTATGACCGGATGGCGGACGGACTTGTGCAAGTTCAGTATTGCGGCAGATCCTACTGGGTGCGCTATGCAACCGTTGCCTGGACGCAATTGGAAGTGCAGCAGGACTACGAAGTTCGCGTGGAGTTCAACCGGGGCAAGGGTTGGCGCCCTATATGCGACCATCCTGAAGAACAGGTGACGCTGGAAGACCTTGGCGTGGAGGATGACCCGCGGCTTGTCGTTCAGAACGACGGGACCACCTTGAAACGGGTGAACCGTTTTTCCGTCATTCGCGAAGCCTTCAAAACAACAGGCGGCGACACCGCTGCCAAGACGTATCACCGCAACTGATAAAAGCCGGCACCAGGCCAGTAAGGCTCGGGTAAGCTGGTCAGCTTAGACTTTCAACAACAACAAGGTGACGAAACGCAAACGAAAAAGGACCTGGACATGAAACGCGCCCTCGCGTTCTTCGCAACTCTGATCGCTGCCGGTAGCACGTTTGCCGGCAATGCATACGCTCAGAGTGACTTCTATATCCGGTCCCAATACTCAAATGGCACGTTCACCGGTTTTCATGAAATCCTGACAAAACCCAAAGAAGGCTACTACAAGGCCCGCTATTGCGACCGCACCTTCTGGGTATCCTCCAACACGGTCATCTGGACGGAGGAAGAAGCTGCTGCAGGCAGGGATCTTGTTGTGGAAGAGAACGTCGGCTCCAGCCGCATGCCCGTATGCACCGACTACACTTCCTTCGCAACGCTGGATAGTCTTGGACTGAAGAAGAAGGAAATCGAAAAGATCCGCCGCGAGGCACAACCGCTCGACATGCAATCGAGCCGCATACGCATCATTCGCGACGCCTTCAAGCAATTCAAGTAAAACGACCAGACGCCGATATCAGGTGCCGTAAACCTGATCAGCTCGGGCTTCAAAGGCGCTCGAAAACTTCCTGAACGCCTTCTCGAACATGACACCCATGAGAGAGCCGAGCGTTCTGCTGCGAAATTCATATGAAATATAGAAACCGACGGTGCAGGTCCCCTCGCCTTCGTCCTCGAAGGTCCACCTGTTTTCCAGGTGCTTGAACGGCCCATCCAGATATTCCACCAAAATTGTCTGCTCATGTGGGCGCAGTTCAACGCGACTGGTGAAGGTTTCCTTGAACAGCTTGTAGGCAACCGTCATGTCGGCCACCAGAACCGTCCGTCCGCCATCCAGTTCCTTACGGCCACGGACCTGTAGATCCTGGCAAAGCGGAACGAATTCGGGATAGTGCTCCACGTCGGCAACAAGGCGGAACATTTCGTCCGCCTTGTGGTTGACCTTTTGGTCGGATGAAAAACTGGGCATACGGTGTCCAGTGTCCTGTTGCTTTGGCGTTAGTGGCCGAGCTTGGCTTTACGAGCTGCACGAAGATCTGCGAAATCTTCACCAGCGTGGTGTGAAGACCGCGTCAACGGGCTGGCCGACACCTTCAGAAAGCCTTTTGCATACGCAATGCGTTCATAGCCCTTGAATTCCTCCGGTGTCACAAAGGACACGACCGGATGGTGCTTCTTCGAAGGCTGCAAATATTGCCCGACTGTCAGGAAATCGACATCGGCGGCTCTCAGGTCATCCATCAACTGCAGAACTTCGTTCCGGACTTCACCGAGACCGACCATAATGCCCGACTTGGTGAACATCTCCGGGTCCAGTTCCTTGACCTTCTGAAGAAGGCGGATCGAATGGAAGTACCGGGCCCCGGGACGTACTGTCAGATATTTCGACGGCACGGTTTCGAGATTGTGATTGAAGACATCGGGTTTTGCCTCAACGACAATCTCCAGAGCACCGTCCTTGCGCAGGAAATCAGGGGTCAGAACCTCAATAGTGGTCGATGGCGCAGTCTTGCGAATGGCGGTGATCACATCGGCAAAATGCCGGGCGCCGCCATCGTCCAGATCATCCCTGTCGACAGAGGTGATCACCACATGCTCAAGTCCCATGGCGGCAACCGCATCCGCAACGCCTTGCGCTTCCTTGGGGTCGACCGGGCCAGGCATGCCGGTGCGCACATTACAGAAAGCGCAGGCACGCGTGCAGGTGTCCCCGAGGATCATGAAACTGGCGTGTTTTTTAGACCAGCATTCACCGATGTTCGGGCAACCCGCCTCTTCACAGACCGTGACAAGATTGTTCTCGCGCACGACGTTCTGCGTTTCGCGATAAACCGGAGACGTAGGCGCCTTGACTCGGATCCATTGTGGCTTGCGCTGGATCGGATTGTCCGGACGGTGAGCTTTCTCCGGATGGCGCGGGCGCGCTTCGGATTGCTGCTGCGGGCGATTAAGCGTGTCGACGATCGTAACCATGGGCCTTAAGTGTCGTTATTCCGGTGAAAGGTCAAGACGGATTAGTGTTGAGCCAGCTATGTGCTTAACGCAGGCCCGGTCAGTTCCTGTAGTCGTTTCCTTGCGTGTTCCGAAAGCGGCTGAGACTTGCGCGTGCTCTCGTTCATCTGGACGATTACCGTGACAGCCTGTGCCACCGCCCTGCCATCCTGAAATACCTTCTGGAACAACTTGAACGAGCTGCGTCCTACGTCAAGCACTGCGGTTCCGATCTCTACATCGCCCGGCCAATTGACCTCCGCCAGGAAGTCCAGTTCCAACCGCGCGATCACGAAAGCTGCGCCATCGTCTGCCAGTGCGTCATTGTAGAGCAGCTCGACACGGCCGGTTTCCAAAAACGTGGCGAAAACGGCGTTGTTGACGTGTCCCTGCCGGTCCGTATCTCCGTAACGAAGCTTGTCGGCTGCCCGAAGCGGGAATTGGTCTGGTGACGCCATTCGTCAATTCGCTTCCGATTGCCCCAAAGGCTCATCGGAGGAAGATGACCCGGGAAATCTGGTTCTGATGCGCTTGTACAAATCCACGATAGGCAGAAGACAAAAAATGACGATAAACGATAGTTCAATACCAACAGTAATAGCGCCCACAACAAGGACTATTGCGGCAGGTACCAAAAATAAACGGCTAAAAATCGTATTACGGAAAATTGCTCCGTAGAAAATTAGAAAAAGATATATTGAAACTTCAATTCCCTGACCCGTCATCCAATAAACTCCTGTCCTCGCCGGCTCATTCCCATCAGGTCACCGAAACATCTTCTTCCAGATGAACAGGAACAGGATCGAGCCTAGAACGGCGATGATCAGCCGATCGAGAATCCCGCCTGTCACGTGCAGATTGAAGAGATGCGCCAGCTCACCACCGACAAGCGCCCCGACAAGGCCGACGACAAGACTGCCGAGAAAACCACCGCGGCTGTTCAGCACACGGTGAGCAACGGCGCCCGCAATCAGGCCGATGATGATTGTGATGATCCACCCCATCGCGGGCTCCTATTTTCCGAAAGTTCGTTTCCTCAAGAGAGCAAACGCGCCAGAAGAACAACGACAATCGCTCCAACGGCGGCCACGACGATTTCATTGACGTAGGCGTTGCCGAGATTGACGTTGATACCCGCGAGCTTGAACAGGAAACCACCGACAAACGCTCCGATAAGACCGCTGATGAGATAACGGATCAAACCACCGCCGCCAACGACAATGCTTGCCAGCCAGCCAGCGATAATGCCGATTGCGACCCAGATCAGAATTGCTTTTACATCCATGAATGACGGCTCCTTTCAGCCTTTTCCCAGATAGCCTCACGTTACCCTTTTCAGGAATGGCGTCCAGCATTGTTGTCTTGATTGGCCTTTAGGGTGTGGACCCTAGGCCTGCCCAACGCCGTTGACTGTTTTCTGATTTCAGGAGCAGCACAAGAGGGTCGGCCCCGGTACATTTCCGGGGCCGACAGGGATCAGGCGTTCAGCACCTTGCCGTATGCATCAAGCACGGATTCCTTCATCATTTCCGACAAGGTCGGATGTGGGAAGATCGTGTGCATCAGCTCTTCTTCGGTCGTCTCAAGGTTCATGGCGACAACGAAGCCCTGGATGAGTTCGGTTACTTCGGCACCGCACATATGTGCGCCGAGAAGTTCCCCGGTCTTCTTGTCGAAGATGACCTTGATCATTCCATTGTCTTCGCCGAGCGCAATTGCCTTGCCGTTGGCGTTGAACATGTAACGGCCGACACGGATTTCACGGCCCTGCTCCTTGGCTTTCGCTTCGGTCTGACCGACGGAGGCAACCTGAGGATTGCAGTAGGTACAGCCCGGAATCTTGCGGTGATCCATCGCATGAACACCCGGAACAGCCGCGATCTTCTCGATACAGATCACACCTTCATGTTCGGCCTTGTGGGCCAGCATCGGCGGGCCGGCGACATCGCCAATGGCGTAGATGCCCGGAACATTGGTGCGCCCATACTCGTCGATGACGACACAGCCACGATCCGTCTTTACGCCAAGTGCCTCAAGACCAATATTTTCGATATTGCCCTGAACGCCGACAGCGGAAATCAGATGGTCTGCCGTAATCTGGCTGACCTTGCCGTCCTTGGTCTCGACATGAGCGGTAACCGAATTTGCCGCCTTGTCGACTTTAGTCACCTTGGCTTCCGTAATGATCTTAAGGCCGCGTTTCTCAAGAGCCTTGCGAGCGAACTTCGAGATTTCCTCGTCCTCAACCGGCATCACGTTGGCCATCAGTTCGACAACAGTGACGTCAACTCCCATGGAGCGGTAGAAGGACGCGAACTCGATGCCGATAGCGCCGGAGCCCATGACGACAAGCGACTTCGGCATCTTGGCGGGCTTCATGGCTTCGAAATAGGTCCATATCAGCTTGCCATCCGGTTCGATGCCCGGCAGAGAACGCGGACGGGCGCCGGTCGCCACGATGATATGCTTGGCCGTATAGGTGCCTTCGCCCTTCACGCCTTTCGGAACCGGATTCTGCGGCTCGACAACAGGCTTGGACGATTTTCCGACTTTGACTTCGCCGGGTTTGGTGAGCTTGGCTTCCCCCCAGATCACATCGATCTTGTTCTTCTTCATGAGGAAACCGACGCCACCATTCAGCCGTGCGGACACGCCGCGCGAACGCGCAACGACATCCTTGACGTCGGCCTTCATGGTGCCGTCCAATGTCAGGCCGAAACTCTTGGCATGGTTGGCATGGTCAAGGATTTCCGCAGAGCGCAGCAGAGCCTTCGTCGGAATGCAGCCCCAGTTGAGGCAGATGCCTCCCAGGTGCTCACGCTCGACGATCGCGGTCTTGAAGCCCAACTGGGCGGAACGGATAGCGGTTACGTAACCACCCGGCCCGGAGCCGATGATGATCACGTCGTAATTGGTATCAGCCATGGTGTTGTTCCCCGGCGATTGATGTCATCGATTGAAAACGGCGCGGAGTTGCCCCCGCGCCGCAGATGAGGCTTAGACAAGCATGCTCATCGGATTTTCGATGTAGCCTTTGAAGGCGGCCAGCAGTTCGGCACCAAGAGCGCCGTCCACACAACGGTGATCGGTCGAGAGCGTGACGCTCATCACCATGGCAACCGCCAGTTCACCGTCCTTGACCACGGGCCTTTTTTCGCCAGCGCCAACGGCCAGAATGGTCGCGTGCGGCGGATTGACGACGGCCGAGAAATTCTTCACGCCCATCATGCCCATGTTGGAGACCGCTGTTGTGCCTCCCTGGTACTCTTCCGGCTTCAGCTTCCGCTCTTTCGCCCGCTTGCCATAATCCTTCATTTCGTTGGAAATAACGGAAAGCGGCTTTTCTTCAGCTCTGCGAATGATCGGCGTGATCAGACCACCAGGAATGGAGACAGCGACACCGACATCGGCATGCTTGTGCATGACCATGTTGTCGTCGGTCCAGGAGACGTTCGCATCCGGAACATCACGAAGGGCAAGAGCCAGAGCCTTGATGGTCATGTCGTTTACAGACAGCTTGTAGGCCGGCTTGCCGTCCTTGTCCTTCGCGGCCGCTTCGTTGAGTTGCGCGCGAAGCGCCAACAAAGCATCAAGTTCACAGTCCACGGTCACATAGAAGTGCGGAATGGTCTGCTTGGACTCTGTAAGCCGCTTGGCAATGGTCTTGCGCATGCCGTCATGCGGCACGAGTTCGTAGCTGTCCTTGTCGAACAGTTTCAGAACCTGCTCCGCGGACGGTCCGGTTGCCGGTGCAGATGCTGCGGCAGCCGCCTTGGGAGCTTCAGCAGCAGCAGCCGACTTGCCTGTACCAGCTTTAAGAGCTGCCTCGATATCTCGCTTCACGATGCGGCCATGAGGACCGGAACCGGAGAGCGCTTTCAGATCGAGATCGTTCTGCTTGGCAAGGCGCCGGGCAAGTGGCGACGAGAAAATACGGTCGCCATCGGCGTTTTTCGGAGCCGGAACCGGATCCGTCGCGGCCTTGGCCCCAACTTCGATAGCCGGCGAACTTTCCGGCACGGCTGGCACCTTTTCGCCACCGGACTTTTCTGCCGGAGCAGACCCACCCGAGGTGTCGATGGCACTGGCGTCTTCACCGTCTTCCAGAAGAACGGCGATCAGCTCATTGACCTTCACGCCCGCGGTTCCCGCAGGCACGACGATCTTGCCGACCGTTCCTTCGTCAACCGCTTCCACTTCCATGGTCGCTTTGTCGGTTTCGATCTCGGCGATCACATCGCCAGCCGAAACCTGATCGCCTTCCTTGACCAGCCATTTGGCCAGGTTGCCCTCCTCCATGGTTGGAGAAAGGGCCGGCATGGTAATATTGATTGGCATGTCCGTCTCCCTGGCCTCAGGCGGTATAGGTTACGGCTTTAACCGCATCGATGACTTCGCCAACGTTCGGCAGAGCCAGCTTTTCCAAGTTTGCGGCGTAAGGCATAGGAACGTCCTTGCCGGTCACCCGAAGAATCGGCGCATCGAGATAGTCGAACGCTTTTTCCTGCACCTGGTAGGCGATTTCCGAAGATACCGAGCACATCGGGAAGGCTTCTTCGATCGTCACGATACGGCCCGTCTTGCGGACGGATGCCAACACCGTGTCAATGTCCAACGGCCTGATCGTGCGCAGGTTGATGACTTCGGCGGAGATTCCCATCCCTGCCAACTCATCAGCCGCTTTCATGGTGTAGGTCATGCCGATACCCCAGGAAACCAGCGTCACGTCCGTTCCGCTACGTTCCACCTTGGCCTTGCCGATAGGCAGGACAAAATCGTCCATGTCCGGAATTTCGAACGAATGGCCGTAAAGGATTTCGTTTTCCAGGAAGATGACCGGGTTCGGGTCACGGATGGCCGCCTTCAGAAGGCCCTTTGCGTCCGCTGCCGAATAGGGCTGAATAACCTTCAGGCCAGGAACATGGGCATACCAGGAGGCATAATCCTGCGAGTGCTGGGCCCCAACGCGAGCCGCGGCGCCATTCGGACCGCGGAAAACAATCGGAGCGCCCATCTGTCCACCGGACATGTACAGCGTCTTGGCAGCCGAGTTGATGATCTGGTCAATCGCCTGCATGGCGAAATTGAAGGTCATAAACTCAACGATCGGCTTCAGACCTGCCATCGCGGCGCCAACACCAAGGCCGGCAAAGCCATGTTCGGTGATCGGCGTGTCGATGACGCGTTTGGCAGTAAACTCGTCGAGCAGGCCCTGGGTGATCTTGTAGGCGCCCTGGTATTCGGCAACCTCTTCCCCCATGACGAACACGTCGGGATCGCGGCGCATTTCCTCGGCCATGGCATCGCGCAGAGCTTCGCGCACGGTGGAGGACTTCATTTGCGTGCCTTCCGGAACTTCCGGATCATCAGCAGTCTCCGGAGCAGGCGCTGCCGGTGTTGGTGCGGACGCGACAGCCGGAGCGCTCGAAGCTTCTGCCTGAGCCGGGGCCGGCTTATCTGCAGCAGGTGCATCCCCGCCGGAGTCCATGGCACTGGCGTCTTCGCCTTCGGCCAACAGAATCGCGATCTTGGCATTCACCTTGACGTTGTCAGTACCTTCGGCAACCAGGATCTTACCAAGTGTGCCCTCGTCGACCGCTTCAACCTCCATGGTGGCTTTGTCGGTCTCAATTTCGGCGATCACATCGCCTGCGGAAATGGTGTCACCCTCGGCCTTGAGCCACTTGGCGAGCTTGCCTTCTTCCATCGTCGGCGAAAGCGCCGGCATCAAAATGTCAATCGGCATGTTGTCCCCCGGCCTTAGAGCAGAATGTCGGTATAGAGTTCAGACGCATCCGGTTCCGGATCTGTCTGGGCAAATTCGGCGGCTTCCGCGACCCGGGCACGCACTTCCTTGTCGATCCCCTTGAGATCGTCTTCGGAAGCCCATCCATTTTCCATGAGGCGCGCACGCACCTGCTCGATCGGGTCGTGTTCGGTCCGCATCTTCTGGACTTCGTCCTTGGAGCGGTATTTCGCCGGATCCGACATGGAGTGGCCGCGATAGCGGTAGGTGATCATTTCGAGAATGAACGGCCCCTTGCCTTCACGACACCATTCCAGCGCCTCTTCAGAGGCTGCCTTCACGGCGCGCACATCCATACCGTCGACCTGCTTGCCTGGAATGCCGAAGGAGTCTCCACGCTGGGAGAGGTCCGTGGTAGCAGATGCCCGGGCGACGCTGGTGCCCATGCCGTATTTGTTGTTCTCAACGACATAAACGACCGGAAGTTTCCAGAGCTCGGCCATGTTGAAGCTCTCGTAGACCTGGCCCTGGTTGGACGCACCGTCTCCGAAGAAGGCCATCGCCACGTTGCCGTTCTCACGGTACTTGTTGGCAAATCCGAGACCGGTGCCGAGGGACACCTGGGCACCGACGATGCCATGGCCGCCATAGAAATGTTTCTCCTTGGAGAACATGTGCATGGAGCCGCCCTTGCCTTTCGACAAGCCGCCGCGACGACCGGTCAATTCCGCCATCACGCCTTTCGGATCAAGGTCCATCGCCAGCATGTGGCCGTGGTCCCGGTAACCGGTGATCATCTGATCGCCGTCTTTCTTGGCCATCTGCATACCGACGACGACAGCTTCCTGTCCGATATACAAATGACAAAATCCACCGATGAGGCCCATACCGTACAATTGTCCGGCTTTTTCCTCAAAACGGCGGATGAGAAGCATTTCGCGGTAAGCGTGTAGTTCTTCGTCCTTATCGAACTTGGCGATCGCAGGCTGCGCCTTCTTGGCGGAGCTGCGTGTCCGGCTAGTGCTCTTGGAGCTGGCGGAAGTAGTTTTTCTTGCTGTGGCCATAACCCTCATCTCGGCGTGACGTTTCCCCTAAGATAGGTAGGAGCAACTTATCCGGTTGGGTCTGTCAATCCAATCCACATATCTCGCACTGCAGCAATTGAGATAGGATGATGATTTTTATAGAGAATACCCTGATTAACCGATTTATTGTTAATTATCTAAAATCAACCAAAAGTCAGTTAACACCGTAACGGTGCCCGGGCCGCAGCACTACCAACTCGTAAGGATGGACCAAATTCAGATTAAGCCTCGCACGCTCATCCAGCATATCCGGATCGAGGCTCTCCGGCCGAAGAAGACTGACCTTGGCAACCAGTTCCTGACGTTGTGCGGTCAGGTCGGCCAATTCCGTTTCAAGCTCCGACACCTGACGCTCGATCATGGCTCGGCCAACCATGCCGAGTTCGCCACTCATGGCATGAAAGCCAAAATAACCAAGCGCCGCAATAGCGATTGCGGGCGTGATCAATCGGCGGAGAAAGGATTGTTTTCGCTGACGGGTAGCTGCTCGGGGCACTCTTTGGACCTTAACGCTGATACAATGGCCTCTTGGTCTGCCCACTATGCGGACTTAGGTTTAATAGAGTCTTGATACCGACCATCAAATGCACGGTAAATTTGTACCGGGCAGGAGCAGTCTTTTATGGATCAATTCGCGTCTGCCCGCGCAGAAATGGTCGAACTGCAGTTGCGGGCACGCGGCATTCGTGACGAAAGGGTACTGGCTGCCATGTCCAGTGTCCCTCGTCATCTTTTTGTTCCCCAGGACCAGAAAAGCCGCGCTTATTGGGATCGGCCGCTGTCCATCGGTCATGGTCAGACAATCTCCCAGCCCTACGTGGTCGCTCTCACCTGCGAACTCCTCGAAAGCGCGGAAAACGGCAAGATTCTTGAGGTTGGAGCCGGGTCGGGCTACGCGGCGGCCGTGCTTGCACAGCTGGCGGATCAGGTTGTCACACTTGAACGTTTTCCGGACATTGCCCGGTTGGCACGGGAAAATCTGGAGAAGGCAGGCTGCAGCAATGTTGAGGTCCTTTACACCGACGGCACTCTTGGATGTCCAGCCAAAGCGCCCTTTGATGCAATCGCTGTAGCCGCGGGTGCGCCGATGGTTCCTGATTCTCTGAAAACACAACTCAAAGTAGGAGGAAGACTGGTGATTCCGGTTGGCCAGTCACGGCGGCTGCAAGATTTGTTGAGGGTGCGCCGGATTTCAGAAGCGGCGTTCGAAACAGACACTCACGGCACAGTTTCCTACGTACCGCTGGTCGGCGCGGAAGGCTGGACGGTCGGGGATTGAAGCCCGTTTGACTTGCATCCGCCTTGAGGTCGCCGATTGTGCCCGAACATCATCTCCAAATGTTATTGCAGGCAAGTTGGGAAAATCCGAGTTCTGAGCTGGAACCCAAACATCTGGCTGAATATCGCGAACACCCGAATTACCCAGATGGTCTCGCCTTCAACGTACAACATGCTTTGAATATTGCGCCCCGCTTCAGGCAGCCGCTAACCGCGCCAGCTTGGTCAGCACCGTTGCAGTGCCTTTCAAACGAGCGTCGGTTTTTTCCCAGTCGCGCGTCAGAACCACCTTTTGATCCGGCCTGATCTTTGCAAGCACTCCCTGTTCGGCAATATAGGAAACCAGCCCTGCAGGATTGGAAAATTCGCTGTTGCGGAACGTGATGACGATTCCCTTCGGACCGGCATCGACCTTTTCGACATTGGCTTTGCGACATAGCCCCTTGATGAACACGATCTTGAGCAGATGCTGCACTTCTTCCGGAAGCGGTCCAAAACGGTCGATCAGTTCCGCACCAAAGGAATCGATTTCCTCAGCCTCGGTAACATCCCCCAGGCGGCGATAGAGCTGAAGGCGTAGCTGCAGGTCGGCGACATAGTCTTCCGGGATGAGCACCGGCGTGCCGATGTTGATCTGTGGCGACCATTGCTCGTCGCCGAAATCCGCTCCGCCATCCTTGAGCTGGGCAACCGCCTCTTCCAGCATCTGCTGATACAGTTCGAAGCCGACTTCCTTGATGTGACCGGATTGTTCTTCGCCAAGCAGGTTCCCTGCCCCGCGAATGTCGAGATCGTGGCTTGCCAGCTGGAAGCCGGCCCCAAGAGTTTCCAGTGACTGAAGCACCTTGAGTCGCCGCTCAGCCGTAGTCGTAAGCGTCTTGTTGGCAGGAACGGTAAAGAGCGCATAGGCACGGGTCTTGGACCGGCCGACACGGCCCCGCAATTGATAGAGCTGCGCAAGTCCGAACATGTCGGCCCTGTGCACGATCAATGTGTTAGCGGTGGGAATATCTAGGCCGGACTCCACGATGGTCGTGGACAGAAGCACGTTATACTTGCCCTCATAGAAGGCATTCATGACGTCTTCCAGCTCGCCCGGCGGCATCTGGCCATGAGCGACCGCCACTTTCAATTCAGGCACCTGATTTTCCAGGAACTCCAGGCGCTCTGCGATATCCGCCAGACGCGGACAGACATAGAAGCTTTGTCCACCGCGATAGTGCTCACGCAGAAGCGCTTCACGAACCACCAGCGGATCGAATGGCGAGACGAAGGTTCGCACCGCTAGCCGGTCCACCGGCGGCGTAGCGATCAGCGACAGTTCACGCACGCCGGTCAGCGCAAGCTGCAATGTCCGTGGGATCGGCGTAGCGGAAAGCGTCAGCACGTGAATGTCAGACTTCAACTCCTTCAGCCGCTCTTTGTGCTTCACGCCGAAATGCTGTTCCTCATCGATGATCAGAAGGCCGAGATCACGGAACTCGATGGACTTGCCGAGCAACGCATGGGTACCGACGACAATATCAACGGACCCGTCGGCAATACCCTTCTTCGTAAGGTTCAGCTGCTTGGTCGGCACCAGGCGGGACGCATGGGCCACGTTGATCGGCAGGCCATGAAAGCGTTCGGCAAAGGTCTTGAAGTGTTGGCGGGCCAAAAGCGTCGTCGGCACCACCACAGCCACCTGCCGACCGGACATGGCGGCAATGAAGGCCGCGCGAAGTGCGACTTCGGTCTTGCCGAAACCAACGTCGCCGCATACCAGCCGGTCCATGGGCCGGCCGGACGAAAGATCCTCGAAAACGGCATCGATGGCCGTCAGCTGATCGTCTGTTTCTTCATAGGGGAACTTTGTTGCGAACTCGTCGTAGACACCGTCCGGCGTTTCCACCACCGGTGCCGTCTTGAGCGCACGCTGCGCCGCCGTCTTGATCAGCCCGTCGGCAATTTCAAGAATACGCTTCTTGAGCTTGGCCTTGCGGGCCTGCCAGGCACCGCCGCCAAGTTTGTCGAGCTGAGCTTCCTGGTCTTCCGACCCGTAACGGGACAGAAGCTCGATGTTTTCGACCGGAAGATAGAGTTTGTCACCACCGGCGTATTGCAGCTCCAGGCAGTCATGCGGCGCGCCGACAGCTTCAATGGTCTTGAGGCCGATGAAACGACCGATACCGTGGTCGACATGGACCACGAGATCGCCTTCCGAAAGGCCCGTCGCTTCGGTAATGACATTGGCGCCTTTTGCCTTGCGGCGCGACTTGCGCACCAGGCGGTCGCCAAGAATGTCCTGCTCGCCAATGAAGACGACGTCTTTGAGCTCGAAGCCGTGCTCGATTCCGAGAATGCACAAAGCGGTCGTTTTTGCGGGAAGACCCTCAATGTCTTTCAGTGTCTCAGCGTTCTTGACGGCCCCAAGACCATGATCTTCCAGGATTTGACCGAGACGGTCCCGCGAGCCTTCCGACCAGCAGGCAATCACCGTACGTTTGCCTTGCTTTTGCAGCTCGCGCACATGGGCAGTCAGCGCATCGAAAATATTGATGTCGCCCGCAGCCCGCTCGGCAGCGAAACTCCGCCCCTGACGCCCGCCAAGCTCGACAATTTTCTTGCCGCTGCCTGGCGGCGGGGTAAAGGGATCAAGTGCAGCGCTTGCCCGATCTGCAACAGCTGCGCGCCACTCCTCTTCAGTGAAATAAAGAGTCGCCGGCTCCACAGGCATGTAGGGAACCGTTCCGGCGCTTGTTCCCATTTCACGCGCTTCCTGGCGCGCGCGATAATATTCGTTGATCTGATCGACCCGTTCACGCACCGCGTCGCCCATGCTGGTGTCGAGAACGACCGGCGCGTCGCCGATGTAATCGAACAGGGTTTCCAGCCGGTCATGGAACAGCGGCAACCAGTGTTCCATGCCCGCATAGCGGCGGCCGTCGCTGATAGATTGATAGAGCACGTCCTCGCGGCTGGCCGCACCAAAATTGGCCAGGTAGGAACGGCGAAAGCGCGAGATGGCTTCCTCTGAAAGGACGACCTCGCTCATGGGAACCAGATCAAGCCGCTTCAGCTGTTTGGAGGTTCGTTGCGTCTCCGCATTGAACGAGCGGATCGATTCCAGCGTATCACCAAAGAAATCGAGCCGTACCGGCTCTTCCTCGCCCGGCGCGAACAGATCGACAATGCCGCCACGCACTGCATATTCACCGGTCTCACGCACCGTCGGGGTTCGCGAAAAGCCGTTCATTTCCAACCAAGTCGAAATCGCCGTCATGTCGACCCGGTTTCCCGGTGCCATGGAGAAAGTCTGATCAGCCATGAACGAACGCTCGGGAACACGCTGTAGAGCCGCGTTGAGTGTCGTCATCAAAACGGTCTTTTTGCCCTCCTTCATGCCACGCGCAAGTTGGCCAAGTGCCAGCAGGCGGCGTGCACTGATGGCCGCATTGGGGGAAACGCGGTCGTATGGCAGGCAGTCCCAGGCGGGTAGTTGAAGGATTTCGACTGTCGGATCGAAAAACTGGAGCGCTTCGCTGACCATGGCCATACGCGTGGCATCGCGGGCGACAAACACCAGGGCAAGGCCCTGCGAACCGGATTCGGCAAGCAGCCTTGCAAGAGCGTAGCTTTCAGCGCCATCCGGAACGCCGGCAAGCGTCACGTTGGCCTGATCCTTCAGCAGGCTGTCAAACACGGCTGGTGTCCTTGTTGTTATTTAACGAACCCGGCCGGACCGGCGGCTTCGTGGTATGCGATGATGCGTCGGTAAAGCGCCCCGTCCCACTCCGGTGGCAAGGGCGTGCGCCCGGTCATCCAGGCGTAAAGATCCTGGTCATACGCGGTCAGCAGGTGTTCGAGTTCGCGAAGCTCTTCATCCGACAGGTTGTCGATCTCGGCATCGGCGAAACCGCCCAACAGAAGGTCCATTTCCTTCATGCCCCGATGCCAGCACCGAAACAGTATTTTCTTGCGCCGGGAATCCCGTTCGCCGCCATTGGGATCGACTTGCGTGCCGGACATTTCGGACATGTGAAACAGACCTGTGTGAAGCTGACCGGCATGCGGCGAAGGCAGATCTGCTTTCACCGGAGCAAACCGGACGGGTGAATTCGTGCCGGTTATATAACGCCAGAGTTCGTGCTTGTCAGCGCCCAGTTCACAGAATGTTCTATTTGTTGCGCAGCACTCCGCCTTCGTGGCAGAACAGGGGCCCTGATGCCTGACGTCCGACCACCTTCCAAAGGTTCAAACGCCGAACATGCGCCCGCCGGTTCTCGATCCCCTGTTTGCCCCGGTCTCGACCCTGCCCGGAATTGGGCCGAAGATCGAGAAACTCGTTTCAGGACTCGTCGGCAGCCAGCCGGACCGCGACGCGACAGTTGCGGACCTGCTCTTTCACATTCCCCATAACCTGATCGATCGGCGCCACCGCCCGGGCATCGCCTATTCGGAAAATGGCGACATCGTCACGCTGGACGTCACCATCGGCAGGCACATGGCACCGCCCCGGCATTCAAAAGCGCCCTACCGGATCAACGCCTTCGACGAGACTGGGCAGATCACCTTCGTGTTCTTTCACCCACGTCGCGATTGGCTGGAAAAAACCTTTCCCGAAGGCGAACGCAGGATCGTTTCCGGCAAGGTCGAATGGTTTAACGAACGCCCCCAGATGGTGCATCCGGACTATTCGCTGAAACCCGAAGAAGCAGAAGAAATGCCGGCAATAGAGCCGGTCTACCCGCTGACTGCCGGACTGGCTTCCAAGACCTTGCAAAAGGCCGTCAAGGCCGCGACTGAGCGCATACCGATCCTTCCGGAATGGCTGAATGAGGCACATCTTCATCAAACAGGCTGGCCAGACTTTGCAGAAGCCCTGAAAACGCTTCACGCTCCACACGAACGAAGCGACATCGAGCCTGCATCCCCTTACATGCAGCGCCTTGCCTATGACGAATTGCTTGCCAGTCAACTTGCCCTTGCCATGGTGCGCGCGCACATGCGCACGCTCGGCGGCATTGCCCGCAGACCAAAGGGAGATTTGCAAAAAACGGTAATTGGGTCTTTGCCGTTTCAATTGACTGGGAGTCAGGCGAAAGCGATAGAAGAAATAAACGAAGACCTCGCCAGGCCTGTACGCATGTTGCGGTTGCTGCAAGGCGATGTCGGCGCCGGAAAGACCGTGGTTGCTCTCGCCGCCCTGGCGCAGGTGATCGAAACCGGTGCCCAAGGGGCGCTGATGGCGCCGACGGAAATCCTCGCCCGCCAGCACTATGCGTCGATGTTGCCGCTTTGCGAAAAAGCTGGCATTCGCCTTGCCCTGATGACCGGAAAGGACAGCCAGAAGGAGCGCCGCATCCGGCAAGAGCAGCTTGACGCTGGAGAGATTGATCTCGTTGTCGGTACGCATGCCCTTTTCCAGGGAACTGTCACGTTCCGAAACCTGGCCATGGTCGTCGTCGACGAACAGCATCGCTTTGGCGTCCATCAGAGGCTCGCCCTGTCTGCCAAGGGCAATGGCGTCGATGTTCTTGTCATGACCGCAACACCGATCCCGCGAACGCTTGTCCTGACCGGCTTCGGCGATATGGATGTCTCGCGCCTGACGGACAAGCCGGCAGGCCGCAAGCCAATCACAACAGTCTCGGTGTCATTGGACCGACTGGACGAAATCATCGGCAGGGTCGGCGCAGCAGTCGGGGACGGCCAGAAGGTCTATTGGGTGTGCCCGTTGGTGGAAGAGTCTGAAAAGATCGACCTAGCCGCTGTCGAAGAGCGACATCGGGTTCTGGAACATGCTCTCAGACAACGGGTTTCGCTGGTCCACGGCCGCATGAACGCCGACGAAAAAGACGCCGCAATGGCAGACTTCAAGTCCGGGGTAACAAAGGTGCTGGTAGCAACCACCGTGATTGAAGTCGGCGTCGATGTGCCAGACGCCACGATCATCGTGATCGAACATGCCGAACGGTTCGGTCTGGCGCAATTGCACCAGTTGCGGGGCCGTGTTGGCCGTGGCGACAAACCGTCCTCCTGCGTTCTGCTTTACAAGGGACCGCTTGGTGAAACGGCGGGCGCCCGGCTCAACATCATGCGCCAGACCAACGACGGTTTCCTGATCGCGGAAGAAGACCTGAAGCTGCGCGGGGGTGGTGAAATTCTGGGCACCCGCCAATCGGGCACTCCGGGTTTTCGAATTGCCCGGGCCGATGAACACGCCGACCTGATGGAAGTCGCCCGTGACGACGCACGGCTGATCCTTGAACTTGATCCCGATCTGAAAACAAAACGCGGCGAAGCTTTGCGGTGCCTGTTGTATCTGTTCGGACGGGACGCGGCCATCAGGCTTCTCCGCGCAGGCTGACCCCACTTCAGAAAGCTGCAAAGCCGATAGGAGCGCTCGACATGATCGCGCGACGGCTATTGATGAGCACATCCTTCGCGCAGCGAACCAAACCAATCCCGCGTCAAACCGCAAAAGCGCCCGCCGCTTCAGCTTAAATCCGGGTGTTACTCAAGGAGGTTGAAACGCTCACGCGTCTTCGGAGGTTCTCACCCGTTCCAGTTGCGCGGGGTCCACGATATCTTCTGCAAGGATCTCAGGGTATTTGGGATTGACCAGGCCAGCCGAGATGACAAGCTTTGCCGCATCCTCGACGCTCATATCCAGCTCAATGACATCTTCTTTGGGCACGAACAGCAGAAAGCCCGACGTCGGGTTTGGCGTTGTCGGCAGAAACACGGAAAGCGTATCGGCCTTGTCCTTCAGCCTGCGTTCCACTTCCCCCTTTGTGTCGGTGGAAATGAACACGATTGCCCAGAGACCGCGGCGCGGATACTCGATGAGCGCCGCCGTTGTAAAGCTGCTACCGCGCTGATCAAGCACCGTCTCAAAAATCTGCTTCAAGCCACTGTAAATATTGCGAACAAGCGGCATTCGACCGACGATTTTTTCGCCAACCGAAAGGAAACTACGACCGAGAAAGTTTGCCGCGAGAAAACCGACGACCGTCAGTACGAAGACTGCAACGATGAGCCCGAAGCCCGGTATCGGAAACGGCAGGTAGGTGTCCGGGTTGTATAACTTGGGCACAAATGGCTTGACCCAACCATCAACCCATTTGATGAAAGTCCAGGTCAGCCACAGGGTGATGCCGATAGGGCCGGCAATGACCAGCCCCGTCAGGAAGTAGTTGCGAAGACGGGTTGTCGAACGCGACCGATGGCCTATCTTGTTGGCTTCTTCTGTTTTATGTTTGTGTCGGCTCATGGGTTAAACCCGAAACTTCCCTGTGTATGCTCGTCTTTTCAAGTGATCCGCACTTAGATAAGCATCTTTATCGCAGCGTGGTATCTTTCGCTCGATTTATTTTTCAGCGATATATTCAGACTGTGCCGGATTTGGAGGCAGTGTTGCGGCGGACCACGTTCAAACTTCTGGGAACCGGATGCGTCGGCCTCGGGATTGTCGGTGCATTCCTGCCCATCCTGCCAAGCACCATCTTTTTCATTTTGGCTGCGGCCTGCTTCGCCAGGTCATCTCCCGCGCTCGAAGCCCGCATTCTCAACCATCCCATTTTCGGACCACCCGTGGTGGCCTGGCGCGAGCATGGTGCGATCCCGCCAAAAGCGAAGATCTTCGCCGTTTCCGGCATGACCTTCGGCTACTGCGTGTTTTATCTGTCAGCCCATCCCGGCCTGTGGCTTGCGATTGGTGTCGGACTGTTCATGATCGGCTGTGCCGCCTACGTGCTGTCGCGTCCCTCCGGGCCGGGTAGCACTCCGCCTGACGGGTGCAAGGATCCGTCCTGAGCTTTAAGGTTTAATGTCCGGAATAAGCCTCTTGCCCAAGGCAACGGCTGTTTCTTCGGCATAACCGAGCTGTTCGTAGAACCTCAGAACCTTTTCATTGCCCTGACGCACCATCAGATTGATCTTCGGGCACCCCCGGGCAATCAGGAAGGCCTCACAGCGGCTCATCAGCATCTTGCCAAGTCCAACCGTCTGGAAGTCCGGGTCGACAGAAAGATAGTTGATCGACCCGCGATGACCGTCATAACCGGCCATGACAGACCCAATCAGCCTGTCTCCACACAGCAGCACGAAAAAAGCGCCGTTTTCGTCGGTCTGCTTCCGGTCGATGTCCTTGTCAGGATCATTCCAGGGACGCGTCAGACCGCATTTGTCCCAAAGCGCGATCACATCGCTCCTGTACCGCTCTTCGAACGGCAGAACCCGGTCGTGTGTGCTTATGCCGTCCACGGACTATTCAACCGTCACAGATTTTGCCAGGTTTCTCGGCTGGTCGACATCTGTGCCCATGAACACGGCTGTATGGTAGGCAATAAGCTGAACCGGCAGAGCGTAGATGATCGGCGCCACAATGTCGGTCATGTCCGGAAGGATAACCGTATTCTCAGCGGCGTTACCGCATTCCGATGCCCCACGCTGATCGGTGATCAGGACGATCCGTCCGCCGCGAGCCGCAACTTCCTGCATGTTGGAAACGGTCTTCTCGTAAATCGCATCGAAGGGCGCAATGACGAAAACCGGCATATTTTCGTCGATCAGCGCAATCGGCCCGTGCTTGAGTTCTCCTGCAGCATAGCCTTCTGCGTGGATGTATGAGAGTTCCTTCAGCTTCAACGCGCCTTCCAGCGCAAGCGGGAAATTGGTTGCCCGGCCAAGATAGAGGGCATTGCTTGCCTTGGAGAGCGGATGCGCCAGTTTCTCTATGTCGACTTCGCAGGCCAGAGCCTTCAGCGCGAGGCTTGGAACTTCCGTCAATTCTGCGACCAGTTCCTGTTCCCGCTCGGGTGTCAGAACGCCGCGTTCCCGCCCGGCCTGCAACGCTAGTCCGGCCAGAACTGCGAGCTGACAGGTAAAGGCTTTCGTGGAGGCGACGCCGATTTCCGGTCCCGCGACGGTCGGAAAGACCTTGTCGGCCTCACGCGCAATCGTGCTTTCAGGAACGTTCACAATCGCCCCGATCGTCGCGCCATTGTCTTTGCAATAGCGCAGCGAGGCCAGTGTGTCGGCGGTCTCCCCGGACTGGGAAATCACCAGTGCCGTATCTTTGTCGCTCACCGGCGTTTCCCGGTAGCGGAACTCGCTGGCAATGTCGATCTCCACCGGCAGACGGGCATATTTCTCGAACCAGTATTTGGACACCAGACCAGCAAGATAAGCTGTCCCGCACGCTGTGATGATCAGCCGCGACAAGTCCTTGAACTTCAGCTCTTCGGCACCTTCCACCCGAGCGCGTTTGGTTTTGTAATCGAAATAGCGCGACAGCGTATGGCCAAGAACTTCAGGCTGCTCGTGTATCTCCTTCGCCATGAAGTGCTTGTAGTTGCCCTTGTCCATCAGGCTGGAAGTCACAGAAGACTTTGCCTCGGGGCGGGTGACGGGACGGTTCTGCTGATCGAAGATCTGAACACCCGCTCTCGTGATGACCGCCCAGTCCCCTTCGTCGAGATAGGTAATCCGGTCGGTAAACGGCGACAGGGCGATAGCATCCGAACCGACGAACATTTCACCGTCACCATGGCCGACGGCAAGCGGAGATCCCTTGCGGGCTCCGATGAGAAGATCGTTTTCGCCGGAAAACAGCATGGCGAGCGCGAAGGCGCCTTTCAGGCGTGGCAACACTTCTGCGACAGCATCCTTTGGAGAAAGGCCTTTTGCCATCGCCAGATTGACCAGATGGGCAACGACTTCTGTATCCGTTTCCGTGTCCAGCACTGCGCCCGCGGCAACGATTTCCTCACGCAGGTCCAGATAATTTTCGATGATGCCATTATGAACGACAGCAACCGAACCGGCCTGATGCGGATGGGCGTTGGCGACAGTCGGTGCACCATGTGTTGCCCACCGGGTGTGCCCGATACCGGACAAGCCCATCAGAGGCGCTTTTTCGAGAGCTGCTTCCAGGTTGCGGAGCTTGCCTTCAGCCCTGCGACGCACGATGGCGCCATCCACCAGTGTGGCAACGCCAGCAGAATCGTAACCCCGGTATTCCAGACGCTTGAGCGAATCCACAATCCGAGGCGCCGCATCAATCGTTCCCAACACGCCAACAATGCCACACATGCAAAAAGCCCTTTAAAAATAGATCCAGCGGACCGCACTGCTTTAAACGACGGTGCCAATCAATCAGAAATCAATACCTGTTTCAGAAAATGACAGGGGTGGGGAAATGTCTATACCTCAGGATTTGTTGTTCTTGGCTGCCTGCAGCCGTGCGCGCAATTCCTTGGCCTTGCCTTCCTTCACGGTCTGACGCGCCCGCCCGAAAGCCATGGAGTCCGGCTCGACATTGGCCGTAATGACGCTTCCAGCAGCAACAAACGCGCCGCTGCCGAGTGTTACCGGCGCAACGAGCGTAGAATTGGATCCTACAAAACTACCGGCTCCAATGTCAGTACGGTGTTTCAGATACCCATCGTAGTTGCAGGTGATGGTGCCCGCTCCGATGTTCGACTTGGAGCCAACGCTGGCATCGCCGATATAGCTGAGATGGTTCGCCTTGGCCCCGTCCCCGAAGGTGGCGTTTTTCACTTCAACGAAGTTTCCGACGCGGGTATCAGCTCCAAGGACTGCGCCTGGCCGCAATCGCGCATAGGGACCAACGACACTGTTTTCACCGACGGTCGCACCTTCCAGATGACTGAAAGCCCTGATCCTCGCTCCGGCGGCGACCTTCACCCCCGGCCCGAAGACCACGCTTTGTTCAATTACACAATCCGTTTCCAGGACCGTGTCATGCGAAAAGTAAACCGTATGCGGTGCCAACAGCGTGCAGCCGTTTTCCAACGCGGCTTGGCGCATCCGGTCCTGGAAATCCGCTTCACAAGCAGCCTGTTGAGCGCGCGTATTGATGCCTTGCGTTTCTGCTTCGGAAGCGGAAATCGCAACGACTTTCAAGCCCCTGCTGTTGGCGATTTCAACTGCATCGGTCAAGTAGAACTCGCTCTTGGCATTGGCATTGCCAATTGAATCCAGCAACGAGAGTGCGTGCTTGCCTGAGAAGCCCATGATGCCGGAATTGCAAAATGTGATCTTCCGCTCATCGTCCGAAGCGTCTTTTTCTTCGCGAATGGCGATCAGGCGGCCATCTTCAGTCACAAGCCGCCCGTAACCGAATGGCTGCCGGGTCTCAAACCCGAGAACAGCAACCTCCGCCCCGTCGGCCAAAGCGTTGCGAACTTCTCCAATCGTCTCCGGCGTTACCAGTGGTGTGTCGCCGAAAAGGATCAGAATATCGTCTGAAATCGTTTCCAGTGCAGTTCGCGCAGCAAGAACCGCATGCGCCGTCCCCAACCGCTCGCGCTGAACCGGGCAAGTCGCCTCTGGCGCCAATACATTCACCAGCTTTTCAAGCTCCGGCATGTCTGGCCCGACCACCACTGAAATTCGATCGGATCCCGCTTGCTTCAAAGTCTTGATCACATGCCCGACCAGCGGCAAGCCACCAATCTCGTGCATCACCTTGGGCAGGTTGGATTTCATCCGGGTACCGAGCCCGGCGGCTAGAACAATCGAAAGGCAAGAACGTTCAGTCATCAATGGTCCACTGTCAAATATCAGGGCATCACACATACGTGTCGGCCACTATATGCCCCGATCCACAGAACATTGAAAGATCTGACTTCCGGAGCGTTCGAGTTTGCGTTTCCTTAACCATAATACGCACCTGATGGGGTATCTTCTTTGAGATTCGGTTTCAGGTGCGGAAAGCAGGACTTTTGGCAAAGCGGAAGGCACAAAAATCTGTTCGGGACATAGTCCGCGAAACGTTCACGCCTTCGCGTGTCGGCGTGCTTTCGTGGGCGTTTGCGGCCGTTTGCATGGGCACAGTCGGGCTTGCGTCGTACCAGTTCAGCAACGCCCCACAGCAGTTCACTCCGAAATTTGATTTTCCCTCTGGCCTTACGCTTCCTCCGATGGGAGGGGTTGCAACGACTGCCTCTATCTCGACCTCTTCCGGTAAAGGTGTCCCGATCGAGGTCATGCAGTTGCCGGACGGTGGTAAAGATGCTCCGTTGCCCGCTTTGAGCCAAAGCCAGATTGAAGTCCTGCAAAAGGAAATCGTCGGATTGCGTCGACGCCTGGGCGCATTAGCCGAACAAAACGTCGCCTACTCGCGGCGCATTGCTGCGCTGGAAAAGGAAGCCGCCCGTTCGAAGTCATCCAGCTCCGACACCACGGTTGGGAGCAATGGTGAACCGGCAGAGCCTGGTCCCGGTGTGATCCGTACAGAAGCTGCAAAATCAAACCCCAAGACTTCGCTTCCTGTTCCGCCCCCCTCTCCGAAAATGAGAGTTGAGGTCAACCAGCAGGTTCCGGCAACTTCAGCGGCCCAAGCTCAAACGGTCAGAAAGGATGCGTCTCTGCAACGCATGCCGGAAGCTTCCAAGGCCCCCCCCAGAATGGTCAGCATGCAGGTCGGAACCAAAGCATCCAATGCACCTTCTCAGAAATTCAATCCGAGCGAACCAGTTCGGATTGTCGATCTGCCCAGGGTCAACCTGCCGGCTGCAGGTGAAGCGCCACAGGCAACCGGATCCATTCCCTTGACGGTTGAAGAAAACACGCCTTCTTCTCAGGCAATAACGGATGCGTTCGATGCAACTCCTACGCAAACGACCAGCAGACCAGTGGTGGTCACACCCTCAAGTCCAGCCGGGCGGCTGCGCGGTGGCGGCGACAGCAAACTGAAGCGGAGCGATTTCGGGGCGATCATTGGTCACTACAGCTCCACGGCTGCGGCTGCGAAAGCATGGGCGGATTTCAAGAATCAGAACGTGGAACGCATGCGTGACCTTCGCCCGCTTCTGATGGAACAGACCACGCCACAAGAGGGCATTGCCCTGATGGTCGGCCCATTCGCTAATGCGGCAGATGCCGCCGTTGCATGCCTTCAGCTGTTGGATGTCACGGAACTCTGCCACCCGGCCCTGTTCGCGGGGGAACCGCTTGTGACCGCCGCCGAGTTTCGCGACACGGCGTTTTAAAAGTCTACCCAAATCAAAAACGATTAGTGTGGCTCACCAGAGCGCCAATTTCTTGGCGCTGTTATTCAATTGATGCGCTAACCGATCGTCTGAAGTGCGGGAAACGTCTCCAGGAGCCAGTAGGACATAACAGCCATCTGCCCGGTCAAGAACATGACCCCGGTCAGGACAAGCACTACGCCCATGGTTTTTTCAACCGCGCCCATATGTTTGCGGAACTTTCGCATGAATTTGAGGAACGGCGACGCGAAAAGCGCAGCAATCAAAAACGGGATACCGAGTCCGAGAGCGTAGGCACTCAACAGCAAAGCGCCCTGCCCGACCGTTTCCTTGCCGCCTGCGACAAACAGAATGGCAGCCAGAATTGGACCGACACAGGGGGTCCAACCAAATCCGAATGCTAGGCCGATCACGTAGGCGCCAAACGGTCCTGCAGGCTTTTTCTCCACATGAACACGCGCTTCCTTGTAAAGCATGCCTATGCGGAAAACGCCCAGGAAATGAAGCCCCATGACGATGATTGCGGCGCCCGCAATGTAGCTCAGATAGTCCAGATAGGCTCGAATGAACTGGCCCAGGAAACTGGCTGTCGCACCGAGAAGAACGAACACAGTCGAAAAACCCAGCACAAAAAACAGGGCGCTTAGAAAAACACGCCGCGACGCTGCGTTGCTGTCTTCGGCTTCACCAGACAGTTGCTCCAGCGAGACACCCGCCAGGAACCCGAGATACGGTGGCACGAGGGGCAGAACGCAAGGCGAGACAAAAGATAGAACGCCGGCAAGCGCAGCGCCTACGATGGTGACTTCCTGAATCATTCGATATTCCGGTTGTTCTGGCGGCCACACCGGCAATCCGGTGAGGCTTGGGGCGACCTTCTTAGCCGTTTCCCAACGTTGACCAAAGACACAAGTGCTCACCATTTGGAGAGCGACGTTCGCCCGGTCAGTTTGCCTGCGCCGGAGCGGTTGCGGGCACTAGGCCTTTTTCCTGGAAGTAGGTCAATGCGCCAGGATGTAGCGGCGCCGGCATCTTGTAGGCCACCAAGTCCTTCTCGGTCAGGAGGCTTAAAGCCGGATGAAGACGCTTGAAGCTCTCAAAATTTTCGAAAACAGCCTTCACAAGCGTCCTGACGATCTCTTCCGGCATACGCGCGGAGGTCACGAAAGTGGCGACAACGCCGAAAGAACCAACGGGCTGATCAAGCCCATAAAGACCCGCCGGAATGTCGGCAGGCATATAGTATGGGGCCTCAGCCACAAGCGCATCGATTGCCTTGCCGTCTATCCCGATCAAGCGGATGTTGCAGCGAGCCTGAGTTTCCTCAATCAAGGCGGCGGGGTGGCCAATAAGTTCGAAGTAGGCATCAATCCTGCCCGAACACAGTGCCTCCGACAATTCGGAAGTCTTGAGTTCCTGAAGGCTCTCCTGATCGCTCTCAGACCAGCCCAATCTGCTGATAAGGGAATTCCAGGAGGCCGCCGATCCTGACCCTTTGCCGCCTATGTTTATTCTCGACCCTTTCAAATCGTCGAACTCCCGATAAGGAGAATCTTCTCGAACTGCGATGGTCGCAACCTCGGAATGGAGTGAGAAGATAGAGCGCAGTTCCTCGAACGGGCCGTCTTTTTCGAATGCGGATGTCCCCAGATAGGCATGGTACTGCCAGTCGGACTGGACATAACCGAAATCGATTTCGCCGGAATGAATTTTCCCGATGTTGGCGATTGAGCCGAGTGTGGTTTCGACAGAACACCGAACACCGTGCTCTGACCGGGTCATGTTGACGATTTTGCAGGTCGCGCCACCGGAAGGATAATAGACGCCCGTCACCCCGCCGGTTCCTATGGTTATGAAATGCTGTTCATCCGCACGGGCACTTCCAATCGCACAACCGACAAGAAGCAAGCCGGCGCCAAGGAACGCTGAAAGGCGGGTGCGTGTGGAACTGAAACCGGTCAAGTGGCGCCTCAAGCGCTTTGTAGCAACGACAGTCTCCAGTAGCTTTGCCAACAGTTCAGCCCTTCTGCCGTTTCTTGGAAGCGGCATCCCTTTCCAACTGACGAGCACACCGAACGCGACCCGTGCACTTGGGAACCCGCATCGGTTTCCATTGATCCAGTGGCGCTGTTTCCGCACCAAACACGATATCCAAGGAGTAGCAAAGGTGTCTTATGAACACCAGCTGGCAACAACCGGTTCAATCACAAAATACCTGAACTGAGAAAGCGGATCGGTAAGGGCTACAAATTGAAAAGTGAATTTTTAAAGTTCAAATAATCTTCGTTTCATCAAGGTCGAGCAACGAAATATGCCACGGCCCCCTACCCTGGGCCGGCCATACTGAAGAAAAATCAGTTGTGACGGCCTCCCTTGATAACTTCAAAAAGCTTGCCCTTGAGCTCTTCGTCAGCGTCTCCATCGCGAAGGCCCTGTCGCCACTGATCGAGGATCAGACGCAAGCCAAGCGTTTCCCGGCTATGCGGAAGATCTCCGATAAATGACGCAAAAAACAGGTCGAGCCGTTCCCGGTCGATCAAGCCCTGGTCGATCAGTCCATGAATCAGCGTCATCGTCGCAGCGATGTGCCCTTTCACGAAATCAAACTCGACGGAGCTCGTATGGGTGTCGATTGTCGTGGTGTGCATGTAACCTCTCATGTATCCAACAACGTTACATCACTCGACTTTATTGCGCTACCTGACAGTTTTCGCAGGAGAATGATCGTTATTTTCTTTAAAGCGAAACTTTGCAAATATATTCTGAAATAGTAAATCGACTTTCTCTAGGTATTACTATTAGCTTTCAATTTAACACTATCAACAAGCGGTATTGTAATTCATCACTACGCGAATTTTCCCCAGTGTATTCATCGACGTGCATACAAAAATGCCGATTTTTCCTAGCCTGTTGAAAAAGTCGATTTTGCCTCTTGCATTGTCCTCAAGCTCGGCCTAAACACACGCCACCAACGCGGTCGCGCTGCAACAACGCACTGAACCGCTTCGGAAATTGGTGAGAGCCGATAGCTCAGCTGGTAGAGCAACTGACTTTTAATCAGTAGGTCCAGGGTTCGAACCCCTGTCGGCTCACCAATATTTCCAAGGTCTTATCCCAAAAATTTTTAAGCTTGCAACATCTGCCGTTGTGCTGAACCAGCGTGCGGCTAGATCTTTTTTACATTGCCTGGCGTGGATCGCTCTAGATTCCAAGCTTTACCCAATTTGGTCTCAAAACGAAAAACCGGGCAATCCCTATGGATCGCCCGGCTTTGATTACTTTACGTCACTTTCAAACAACGCAAATAGGATCGCGAACTGAAATTATTTTACAATCAGGAAGCCACAGGTTCCTCTGCCGTCTGCCCTTTTTCCTTCCCGCCAAACCAGCCTTTGACGGTTTCACGCATGGTCTGCAAGTTCACGTACAAAATAGGGATCATCAGAATGCCAATGCACGTTGCAAACAGCATTCCTCCGAACACTGCGAAGCCGATGGCTTTCTGACTGGCGGCACCAGCGCTCGAGGCTGTCATGAGTGGGACAACCCCCAGCAGGAACGACAAGGCGGTCATCATCACCGCCCTGAACCTGAGATGAGCCGCTTCCACGGCCGCGTCCTTGATACTCTTGCCATCGGCCCTTTGTTCTATCGCGAATTCCACGATCAGAATGGCGTTCTTCGCCCCCATCCCGACCAGCATGATCATTCCAATCTGCGTGTAGAGATTGACGTCACCTCCAGTCACGAACACCGCCACAAGCGCTCCGAGGATCGCAAAGGAAACCGACATCAAAATCGCGATGGGCATTGTCCAGCTTTCGTACTGGGCAACCAGAAACAGATAAGTAAACAGGATCGACAGGAGCAGGATCAACAGAACAATCTGGCCTGATCCCAACTGCTGCAAAGCTGTTCCCGTCCATTCGAGCGCATAGCCGGACGGAAGAGCCTGAGCGCCGGCGGCGTTGATTTCGTTGATCACCACACCGGTCGATGCGCCGGGTGCCGGATCAGCCATCACAGCTGCCGCTCTGAACATGTTGTACCGGGTCAGGATTTGCGGACCGAGCACGTTCTGCGTGGTCAGAATACTTCGCATGGGCACCATGGTGCCGTCGCTCGCCCGTACATACAGCGCCCCGATATCCTCCACCCGATCGCGGAACTTGCCCTCTGCCTGGATCATGACCTTGTAAACACGGCCGAAGATGTTGAAGTCGTTGATGTAATAAGACCCCAGATAGGCTTGCAACGTTGTGAAAACATCAGAAACGTTGATGCCAAGCGTCTTGGCTTTTTCTCGATCGAGATCGACAAACACCTGCGGCACATTGGCTCGGAAGGTTGAATAGGCCCGGCCCACCTCAGGGCTCTGATTGGCAGAATAGATCATCGAACCCAGTGCCGATGCCAGATCCTGCGGAGTGCCGCCTCCGGTCTGCTGCAACATCGCCTGAACCCCGCCAGTCGTACCCAGACCTGGAATTGGCGGAGGGTTGAAGGCGATGATATTTGCGCCGGGAATGGTCGAGAACTCCGCCCAGAACTTTGCAAGGATCGCGTTGATACGCAGATCAGGCGCCTGACGGTCCTCCCAGTTCTTCATGGTGGCAATCACCAGAGCCGCATTCGAAGACGTTGCGCCATTCAGGATCGAGTAGCCGTTGACGATGACGATGTCTTCGACACCTGCGGTTTTTGAAGCCAGTTCAACCACCTGCTTGGTGACGGTTTCTGTCCGCTGCAGCGAGGCTCCGTCGGGAAGCTGAACGTCGACCATCAGGTACCCCTGATCTTCCGAAGGCAGGAAACCTTGCGGCAGAGATCCACCAAGCGTCACGATCAGAGCAACCGCACCGGCAACGACCGCCAAACCGATGATGGCGAAGCGGACGAGACGGCGAATGACAGCGGTATAGCCATTGCGGACCGAGGTGATCCCACGGTCGAAAAGCCCCATGATGCCACGCGGGGGTCCTGAGCGAGCCTTGAGGATCAGACCGCAAAGCGCCGGCGACAACGTCAGCGCGTTGATCGAGGAAATGAGCACCGAGACCGAGATCGTCACTGCGAACTGCGAATAGAGACGTCCAGTAATGCCGGGCATGAAGATGGTCGGGACGAACACAGCCAGAAGCACAAGCGTGGTGGCGATCACCGGACTGGTGATCTGTTCCATCGCCTTTGTGGTGGCTTCCTTCGGTGGCAAACCTTCATCGGAAATGATGCGTTCCACGTTTTCCACGACGACGATCGCATCATCCACAACGATACCGATGGCCAGCACGAGCGCGAATAGCGAAATCGTATTGAGCGTCATGCCGAGGGCCAACAACACGGCAAATGTACCGATCAACGACACCGGAATTGCAACAGTCGGGATAATCGTGGCCCGCCAGTTCCCAAGGAAAATGAACACCACCGAGACCACCAGAAGGAAGGTCAGGAACAGGGTGGTAATAACGTCGTTGAGCGAGGCCTGAACGAAATCCGTGGTGTTGAAGGGAACACCGTATTCCATGTCCGGCGGAAAGTTCTTGGCCAGTTCGTCAAGACGCGCGAGCACGTCTTGCGATACCTGCAGCGCGTTTGCGCCAGGGGCCTGATAGATTGCCAGAACAGTGGCCGGCTTGCTGTTGAATTCGCCCGAGGCATTGTAGACCTGAGCGCCGAGTTCCACCCGGGCTACGTCACCAATCGTTACGACGGCACCATCGGCTCCCGTTCGCAGCACGATCTGTTCGAACTCTTCCGGCGACGACAACCGCCCCTTTGCCTTGATGGTGTATTGAAACTGCTGCCCGTCCGGCACCGGAGGCGAGCCGATCTGACCGGCAGCCACCTGAATATTCTGGTCTCGTACGGCTGTAATGAAATCGGTAGGCGTCAGGCCAAGGCTGGCAAGCCTGTCCGGATCGAGCCAGATACGCATGCCATAAGAAAAATCGGTCATCACGTCTGCACGACCGACACCTGGCACGCGGGCAAGCGCGTCCTTCAGATTGATCGAAGCGTAGTTTGACAGGAAAACCGGATCAAAACTGCCTTTCGGCGAATACAGCGTAATCACCAGCAGCATGTTCGTGCTGGCTTTCTGCACTGTCACGCCATTGTTCGTCACGTCACTTGGCAGCTGACTGTTGGCCTGACTGACCCTGTTCTGGGTGTTGACCGTCGCAATGTCCGGATCTGTTCCGACCGCGAAAGTGACATTGAGAGAATAGTTGCCGCTGTCGTTACTCGTCGACTGCATATAGATCATATCGTCAACGCCGTTCACCTGCCCCTCGATGGGGGCGGCTACGGTTTCTTCCAGCACTTCGGCGTTTGCGCCGGTATAAGTTGCGGCAACGTTGACGACCGGCGGCGTGATATTCGGAAACTGTTCAACTGGAAGCGATAGATAGCCGAGCACACCGGCAATCGTGATCACAATGGAAATGACCAGCGCGAATTTCGGCCGGTAGATAAAAAAGCGTGAAAACATTTAGCTTTTCTCCGCCGGCTTGGAAGCAAGAACCGGGTTGACGACGACACCGGGGCGCACTTTCTGCAAGCCTTCGACGATGACCTCGTCGCCTTCTTTCAGGCCCTTGGAGACGACGAATTTCGCTCCTTCCTGCTGACCCAGTGTCACGTAACGCTGCTCGACTTTCTTGTCCGCTGTGATAGCGAGCGCGAACGCGCCTTCCTGATCCCGCTGAATTGCAGCTTGCGGAACAACAAGTGCTGTTTCTGTCTTGGGGGCCTCAAGGACGACGGTGACATAGGTACCGGAAATCAGGCGGATGTCCTTGTTCGCGAACTGGCCGCGGAACGAAATCGTTCCCGTGGCCGTGTCGACCTGGTTATCAATGAAAACGATCTTGCCTTTTTCGTCATAGTCTTGGCCATTTGGCAGCACCAACTTGAGATCAGGAGATTCCTCCGGTGTGATATCGGCCGGATTGATGCCGTGGGTCTTGACCGCGTTCAGATACTGCGCCTCGCTGACGGAGAAATTGACGTAAACGGGAGCCAGGCTGATGAGACTGCCAAGAGACCCGGTCCCTGGCCCGACAACCTCACCGACGCTATAGGTGGTCTTGCCGAGCTGCCCGTCGAAAGGTGCCGAAATGTCTGTGTAACTGAGATTGAGTTGTGCCTCCTGAAGAGACGACTGCGCTGCTTCCACTGACGCTTCTGCCTGCTGTTTTTGAGCAAGAGTCGCTTCATAGGCCGCCTCGGACAGGTGCCCCTTGTCTCTCAGGTCTCTGTCCCGCTTTTCATCGGCTGACTTCAAAGCAGCGTCGGCCTTTGCACTCGCAAGATCAGCCTGCGCCTTTGTCAAAGCCGCCTGGTACTGGGCTTTTTCAATGGTGAACAAGAGGTCGTCTTTCTTGACGACGGAGCCGTCGGGAACGGCCTTCTTTTCCAGGAACCCTTTGACACGGGCCATCAGATCGACCTTGTCGATGGCGGCAACCTGACCGACGAAGCGCGCACTTTGACGAATACTCTGAGACTCGATCTTGGCAACGCTTACCGATGGTGGCGGCGCAGCTGGTGCCGCCTTTTGCTTGTCGTCAGAGCAGCCGACCAGCAGCACCGAAGTGGCCGCAACCAGTGCAAGCGTGCGAGGGATAGAGGCAAAAGGCAAAAAAGTCATTCGTGAACTCCGCAGTCCGACCACCAGGCCAAGGCGCTAAATATGAGGATCACTATAAAAGGACTGGTTGATTCAACAAGAGAATAGTGCCCGAACCGTGTGGTCTCAGGGGATTAATTCCTTAACGTTTTCAAAGTCAGCCCTGTATCGCCCGCCTGGAGAGCCAGGAGCGGCAAACTTCAAATCTGGGACTTGGTGATTTTCGGGATGTGGCACGACGTCGAGGCGTCCCAGGTCAAAAGGCGACACACGTTCATGACACCTAAAACAGCGCTTTAGTCGGAGATTATTGAGGAGACAGGATCAATGTCAGTCCGTTCAGCTTGTTCGCCGGAACTGTTTTTCGCTCAGTCAGTCCCTTGCAGCCGATTTCGAGAGCCGCAATTTGCGGCAGCGGCCCGGCAATCTGACCAGCTTCTTCGGCTCCAACCAGCGACGCATAGGCTGATTGCGTCAGGACCGAAATCGTACCGCGAGCTGTGTTCAGCTCCAGACCGAGACTGGTCGCGCGCATTTCGCGCTGACCTGTAAAACCACCCAGAAACGCGTGATGGTCAGAAGGATCACCTGCGACGAGATAAACCGCCTTGACCGTTGACGCATCATTGGCGTGGTTTTGAAAGGAGCCCTTCCAGAAGTTCTCCGGAAACCTGTTGCAGCAAGTGAAATAACCGATCTCAGGGGCGAGCGGGTCACTGACGAAAGTCAGGTCGAAGGCAACCTGTGCCTTGCTGCCATCCGACAGATTGGCAGTACGCTCGAAGGAAAACGGTTCGTAGAGTTTCAGTCCCGCTTTATGGAAATCGTCCCTGTCCTTCTGCGGATCAGCACTGTCCAGAACCAGCATGCTGGCCCCTTCCCGGTTGACGAGAAAGTCTCGGTTGAAGGCTCCAAACGAAAACGCATTTTCGGAGGCTTCGAAAATGAGATCCCGATCAGCGATGCTCAGCAATTCGACGAAGAAACCATCGAGCTGCACCAAGCGGTTGGCCGTTCCCCAGGAATGCCGATTTTCGGGCGTAACCGTGAAACCGAGTTCACTCCAGGCTTCGCCCGCGGACTCCAGATCCTTGACCGCAACAACGATATGATCAAGCCCGCGAACCATGTTTCCTCCCCTTCCCGCTCAGGCTGATTAGACCAGGCGGCCCTGATGGACTGCCGCGCTGATGAAGGAAGCGAACAACGGATGTGGATCGAAAGGACGGGACTTCAGTTCCGGATGGTACTGAACGCCGACGAACCAGGGGTGATCAGCAATTTCGACTGTTTCCGGAAGAACACCGTCAGGAGATGTACCGGCGAAAATCAGGCCGCATTTCTCGAGTTTGTCGCGATAGCCGATATTGACTTCGTAACGGTGACGATGACGTTCCGAAATGCTTGTCGTGCCGTAGATTTCAGCGATCCGCGACCCCGTTTTGAGAGCTGCCGGATAGGCCCCAAGGCGCATTGTTCCGCCCAGATCGCCCTCTGCATCGCGCACTTCCTTGTTGTTGCCCTTCGTCCACTCGGTCATCAGGCCAACAACAGGTTCCTTCGCGGGACCGAACTCAGTGGAATTGGCATCCGAAATACCGGCGAGATTACGGGCAGCTTCCAGAACAGCCATCTGCATGCCGAAACAAATGCCGAAGTAAGGGATCTTGCGGGTGCGCGCAAAGTTTGCGGCTGCAATCTTGCCCTCTGCCCCACGTTCGCCGAAACCACCTGGAACCAGAATGCCGTGCACCCCTTCCAGATAAGGGCTCGGGTCTTCCTTCTCGAAGGTTTCCGATTCGATCCACTCGAGGTTCACTTTGACGCGATTCGCGATGCCGCCATGAACCAATGCCTCGATCAATGACTTGTAGGCATCCTTGAGAACCGTGTACTTGCCGACGATGGCGATCTTGACTTCGCCTTCCGGATTGGCAACCGCCTCCGAAATGCCATTCCAGCGGTCGAGAACCGGCGCTGGAGCACCCTTTATGCCAAAGGCCGCCAGAACTTCGTCGTCCAGGCCTTCCTTGTGATAGGCAATCGGCACATCGTAGATAGACTTGACGTCGTAAGCCGGAATGACCGCACTTTCACGCACGTTACAGAACAGCGACAGCTTCCGTTTTTCCGTTTCCGGGATCGCGCGGTCGCAGCGGATCATCAGGATATCCGGCTGAATACCGATAGACCGCAGCTCCTTGACCGAGTGCTGTGTCGGCTTGGTTTTCATTTCGCCGGCGCTTGGAATGTACGGCATCAGGGTCAGGTGCACATAGACGACGTCGCCACGCGGAAGATCGTTGCCAAGCTGGCGGATCGCCTCGAAGAAGGGCAGCCCCTCGATATCGCCAACCGTTCCGCCGATCTCCACGAGGACAAAATCGTAGCCCTCGTTGCCGGTCAGAACGAAATTCTTGATTGCGTCGGTAACATGCGGAATGACCTGGACGGTTCCGCCCAGATAATCGCCTCGCCGTTCCTTGGCAATAATGTCCTGATAGATCCGCCCGGTGGTTATGTTGTCCTGCTGGTTGGCAGGACGACCGGTGAACCGCTCGTAGTGGCCGAGATCGAGGTCTGTTTCCGCACCATCGTCAGTGACAAAGCATTCGCCATGCTGATACGGGCTCATGGTGCCCGGATCGACGTTCAGGTAGGGATCGAGTTTGCGGAGACGGACCTTGTATCCACGTGCCTGAAGCAATGCGCCCAGTGCCGCTGAAGCAAGACCTTTTCCAAGCGAGGAGACCACGCCGCCAGTGATGAAAATATATCGCGCCATGGACCGATACCATATCCTTGCCGAGGGCGCTTTGGCCACTCGGGAGTTGCGTTCTCAACACATAAAAATGCCCTGCGAGATAAGCCGCAGGGCATATGTCAGGTGAATGGGTCCGAAGACCCGTTTGGCCGCCTTATTGCGCGGCCGGGACCTGGGGTCCTGAAGGTTCTTGCTGATTGAGCTGTTTCAACGAATCGAGGACACCGCCTGAACCACCTTCGGTCGCACCGTCCGTTGCAGCGGGCGCTCCCTGGGTTGCCGTCGGCACGGCATCAAGAATCGAACCAGGGCGGTCCTGATTCTTGGCAATCAGGCTGAGCGTCAGCGACGTGGCGAAGAAAGCCACCGCCAGCACAGCAGTCGCGCGCGTCAGAATATTCGCAGTCCCACGGCTGGACATCAGACCACCGCCCCCGCCGCCAATGCCAAGCGCCCCACCTTCGGAACGCTGCAGGAGGACAACAAGCACAAGGGCCAAGACGACCATCAAGTGGATTACGATGACTACGGTTTCCATCGAACGCCATTCTTCATTAAATACAAGATTTGCGGCCTTCTACACCAGACGCCGTCAGCTTTCCACCCTTCAATTGCGCCTTCATCACAGAACCTTCAAGGCCGGCGCAATATTAAGGGTAGCGTCAGGAGTAAGCCGCGAGGATGCCAAGGAAGTCCTCGGCCTTGAGACTGGCGCCGCCGACCAGCGCCCCATCGACATTGGCAACCGCCATCAATTCGCGGGCGTTGGCCGGTTTCACCGAGCCGCCATAGAGAAGGCGCATGGAATCTCCTTCTGAACCGAACCTTGCAGACAGGTTGTCACGCATGGCCTTGTGCATTTCCTCCACGTCGTTTGTCGTTGGGGTCAGGCCGGTACCGATCGCCCAGACAGGTTCGTAGGCAACGACACAATTGTCGGCCGTCGCACCGTTCGGAATAGATCCGTTCAACTGACGCTCGACAATCGCAAGCGCCTGTCCCGCCTTGCGCTCTGCTTCCGTTTCTCCAACGCAGATAATGGCAACAAGGCCCGCTCTCCACGCGGCCCGGGCCTTCTCATTGACATCGACGTCACTTTCACCGTGGTCGGTCCGGCGCTCGGAATGTCCGACGATGACTGCTTTTGCACCAGCATCCGCGAGCATTTCAGCGGAAATATCGCCTGTATGGGCGCCCGAAACGGCCGTATGGCAATCCTGTCCGCCAACGCTCAACGTGCCATTTCCCGTCTTTTCGGCAATCGCTGCAATCAGCGTTGCCGGTGCGCAGATCATCGCGTCGACCGAATCCGCTAGATCGTCGCCGATCCCGGCGCACATCTTGTAGACTTCAGCCTGACTTGCCTTGAGGCCGTTCATTTTCCAGTTACCGGCCACCAGCGGCTTGATCGCTGCACTCATATTCAATTTCTCCCTCGGCATGATCCAGGATTTGCCGCCTATAGAGCAGAAGCGCCGTAGCGTTGCAATCACCCTGAAGGCGGGAAAACCCAAATCGCTTCCGAAGTTTGTCAAAGGCCGCCTTGCGGCAGCGGCGTGGCGTCTTTATGATCCGCCCGCTCCGGCCAAGGCCGGCGCTGAATTCAGCCGGTGATGCCGGCTGCCGGAAAGAAGAAGAATACGGGAGTCGTCATGCTTGACGCGCTGCGCAAGGGCGCTGGCACCTGGGTTGCCAAACTGTTTATTGCTCTGTTGATCATGAGCTTTGCCGTGTGGGGCATTAGCGGTTTTTTGACCGGTACCGGCCAGAACACTGCCGCTAAGGTCGGTGACACGGAAGTCTCGCTGTTCGATTTCGACCGGGCTTACAGGCAAGACCTTGGGCGGCTGGCTCAACAATTCGGACGCCAGTTGACACCGGCGGAAGGTGCGGCTCTCGGTGTGCCGCAGCAAACGCTCGGCAAACTTGTTGCCGAAGCGGCCATGAACGATACAGCGCAGACCATGAAGCTGGGTGTCTCGGACGCACGCCTCGCAACGATCATCCAGAGCGATCCCGCATTCGAGGGTCCCGGCGGACGCTACGACAAGAACCGGCTGCAACAGGTTCTGCGCGCAAGCGGTTACCGGGAAGACGAATATGTCGTCGAACGCCGCAAGGTTGCCGAGCGTGCGCAGCTTGCGGAAGGTATTGCCGGGAGCATGAAGGCACCGGTGACCTATCTGGAATTGCTGGACACCTATCAGGGAGAAGCGCGCAGCGCCGATTACCTGCTGGTCACGCCGGAATTCATCGGAGAGATCGAAGATCCCACGGAAGACGTTCTCAAGTCCTACTTCGAAGAAAAGAAGGATGACTTCCGCGCACCCGAGTTTCGGGAAATCAAATATGTCGCTCTGACGCCAACCTCGCTGGCCCGTCCGGATGATATCTCCGACGAGGACGCGCGCGCGGAATACGAACGTCGGTCGGAAGATTTCTTCCAGCCTGAACGGCGCAAGATCCGCCAGATGTCGTTCCCGTCTCAACAGGCCGCGGAAGAAGCCGCTCAGGAACTTGCAAACGGCAAGACTTTCGACGAGCTCATGAGCGAACGGAATCTGACCAACAATGACGTAACCCTGGGCGTTATGGCAAAAGCCGATTTTCTGGATGAAGCGATAGGCGACGCCGCGTTCAGTCTTGAGGACGGCGCGACAAGCGGCCCGGCCGAGGGTCGGTTCTCCACTGTCATTCTCAATGTCGAGGAGATCCTTCCGGAAAGCACCAAACCCTTTGAGGAAGTCAAAGACGAGATTGTCCAGAGCCTCGCGAAGGAACAGGCTGAGCGGGAAATTCTCGATATTCTTGATGAAGTCGAGGATGCCCGTGCAGGTGGAGCGCTTCTGGATGAAATCGGTGAACGTTTCTCGCTGAGCGTGGAAACTCCGCCCGCTTTCGACGCTTCCGGAAACGGGGAAGACGGGAAGCCCGTCACCCTGCCAGATGCGGAAGGCCTGGTGGCAGGAACGTTCGACAGCGACATCGGGATCGAGAACGACGTTCTGCAGTTCGGGGACCAGGGATTTCTATGGTACGACGTTGCCAAGGTCATCCCTTCGCGTGAACGCACGCTCGACGAAGTCCGGGCAGACGTCATCGCAGCCTGGAAGAAGGATGAACTTGCGAAACGCCTGAGCGATACCGCCGCAGACCTGCTGACCAAAGCCGAAGGTGGCACGCCGTTCATCGCCCTTGCAGCGGAAACCGGACTTGATGTGAAATCTGCCGCGGACCTGAAGCGCAACACACCGTCCGGAGATTTTGGCCGCGATGCGGTGTCAGCTGTCTTCAGTGGCCCCGTCGGAACGGCTGCTGTTGCCGAAGCCAATGACGGAAAAGGCCGTCTCGTCCTGAAGGTCACGGGTTCGAACATTCCGGATTTCCAGGAAGGTGCACCGCAAGTTGCCGCCCTGGGACAGCAGCTTTCCCAGCAACTTCAGGATACGCTGCTCGGCCAGTTCATTACCGATCAGGAAAACAAGGCAGGCGTTGAAGTCAACAATGCCGCCATTTCCCAGATGATCGGATTGGACCGGAATTGATCCGTTTGAAAGTGGAATGACGAGATGAGCACATTCAAGGACTTCATTGCCAAGGTTTCAGACGGTCATGCCTTGAGCCCCGAAGAAGCCCGCGAAGCCTTTGAGGTGATCCTGTCTGGATCTGCAACGCCATCTCAGCTTGGCGGCTTTCTGTTGGCCTTGCGGGTGCGCGGCGAGAGCATCGCCGAGGTGACCGGCGCTGTCGCGACCATGCGTTCCAAGATGGTCCCGGTAAAGGCCCCGGCCAACGCTATCGACATCGTGGGAACTGGAGGCGACAACTCCGGCAGCTACAACATCTCCACCTGCACGGCTCTGGTCGTTGCCGGCTGCGGTGTCCCGGTCGCCAAACACGGCAACAGGTCGTTGTCTTCCAAGTCCGGCGCGGCGGAAGCGCTCGCCGAACTTGGCGTCAACATCGATATCGATGCCAACAAGATTTCTGACTGCATCACCAGGGCGGGAATCGGTTTCATGTTCGCCCCATTGCACCATGCTGCCATGAAGCATGTGGGCCCGACACGCATGGAACTGGGCACGCGCACCATCTTCAATCTGCTCGGTCCTCTAACCAATCCTGCAGGTGTCAAGCGCCAGATGGTTGGTGTCTTTGCCCGCAAATGGGTGGAGCCGTTAGCGGAGGCCTTGCGCGAGCTGGGTTCGGAAAAAGCCTGGGTGGTTCATGGCTCTGACGGAATGGACGAAATCACCACCACTGGGCCGACGGCCGTCAGCGAGCTCATGAACGGAACGATCCGTTCCTTTGAAATTTCACCGGAAGACGTCGGACTTGCCATTTCCGATCCGAAAGATCTCAAGGGCGGGCTTCCTTCCGAAAATGCCAAAGCGCTGCGTGGCGTCCTTGCCGGGGCGAAAAATGCCTATCGCGATGTAGTTCTTTTCAACGCGGCCGCGTCTCTGCTTGTTGCCGACAAGGTGGACACCTTGAAAGACGGTGTCGAGATGGCGGCTCAATCCATTGACAGTGGTTCGGCAGCCGACACACTGGAAAAGCTGGTTGCAGCGTCAAACGGGTAAGAAATGGCTGATATCCTTCAAAAAATCGAAGCCTACAAGCGTGAGGAAATCGCCACCGCCAAGGCGGCTGTCTCGCTTGACGATCTCAAGGCGCGCATCGGCGAGGTGAGCGCTCCGCGCGGGTTCCAGAAGGCGATCGAAGCCAAACACGCTGCAGGCGATTACGCCCTTATTGCCGAAATCAAGAAAGCCAGCCCTTCGAAGGGGCTCATCCGGGAGGATTTCGATCCCCCGATCCTTGCCAAGGCTTATGAAAAAGGCGGGGCAGCTTGTCTGTCCGTGTTGACGGACGGGCCGTCCTTTCAGGGAAAACCTGAGTTTCTGACCGCCGCACGTGACGCAGTCACCCTGCCCGCGCTGCGCAAGGACTTTCTCTATGATCCTTACCAGGTGTATGAAGCCAGAGCCTGGGGGGGTGACTGTATCTTGATCATTCTGGCTGCGGTCGATGACGACACGGCCAAAAAACTGGAAGACACCGCATTTGAACTTGGGATGGATGTCCTGCTCGAGGTGCATAACGCACAAGAACTGGAGCGCGCTCTCAAGCTGTCTTCCCGTCTGCTCGGAATCAACAACCGCAACCTCAAGACCTTCGAGACCAAACTGGAAACCAGTGAAGATCTCGCACCCGACATTCCGGACGACAGGATCATCGTCGGTGAAAGCGGATTGTTCACCCCAGCCGATCTCGCTCGGATGAACAAGGTTGGTATCTCGACCTTCCTGATCGGCGAAAGCCTGATGCGCAAGGAAGACGTTGCTTCAGCCACCAGAACGCTTCTCGCCCGTCAGGCGATCACCGAAGCGGTTTAGGCGGATATGGCCAGCCAGGACCCAACACTGACCCATCTGGATGCGGCAGGGTCCGCCAACATGGTGGACGTCTCCGAAAAGTCTGTCACCCATCGGATTGCTGTTGCACGCGGCACTGTCACCATGCGTCCCGAAACGCTGGATCTCATCCGCTCCGGCAACGCCAAAAAAGGCGATGTCATTGGCACGGCGCGGATAGCCGGCATACTTGCAGCCAAAAAGACGCACGAACTGATCCCACTCTGCCATCCACTGATGTTGTCGAAGGTCTCCATCGACATCGACACGGACGATGATCTGCCCGGCCTGGTCGTAACAGCGACAACCAAGGTCAGCGGTCAGACCGGCGTCGAGATGGAAGCCTTGACCGCCTGTTCCCTCGCCTGCCTGACAATCTACGATATGGCCAAGGCCGTCGACAGGGGCATGGTGATAGGCAATATCCACCTGGTCGAGAAGTCCGGAGGCAAGTCCGGCCACTGGACGCTCGACAAAGACGGCAGCCTGGGTGGCACCTGATGAGCCTGATGCCCGTCTCGGATGCGTTGACGAAGCTGCTTTCCGGGGTGATGCCCCTGGAAACGGAGCTTGTTTCGCTTGAGAACGGCAACGGCAGGTACTTGTCGGAACCGCTCGTCTCCACGCGAACGCAACCACCGTTCGCAGCCTCCGCGATGGACGGATACGCCATACGTCACGATGATCTGACGAGCGAACGCTCCACCTTGACCGTTATTGGCGAAGCACCCGCCGGCCACGGATATGCCGGAACGGTTGGTGCGGGTGAAACGGTGAGGATCTTTACCGGTGCACCGGTTCCGAACGGCGCGGACACGATCCTGATTCAGGAAAACGCGGAGCGTGACGGCGAGCGGATAACAGTTTTGGAAAATCCAGCGAAGGGCGCATACGTGCGGCCAGCCGGGCTGGATTTCTCCGAGGGCGACGTACTTCTGAAGCCGCCGCTCAGGTTAGCCTATAGGCATCTTGCCCTCGCCGCAGCCATGAACCATGCCATGCTTCCGGTACACCGTCGTCCCAGGGTCGCAATCCTGGCAACCGGCGACGAACTCGTTCGCCCGGGGACGCAACCCGGTCCGGACCAGATCATCGCCTCCAACCATGCCGGGATCGCGGCTATGGTCGAAGATTGTGGCGGTGAACCACTGGATCTTGGAATATCCCCAGACGAACCGGTCGCGCTCGCAAACCACGTCAGACGTGCGATCAAAGAGAAAGCCGATATCCTGGTTACACTGGGCGGCGCTTCGGTTGGCGACCACGATCTCGTACAGGACATTCTTGGACAGGAAGGCATGGACCTGGCGTTCTGGCGAATTGCCATGCGTCCGGGAAAACCGTTGATGGCCGGACGGCTTGGCAACACCAAGGTGCTTGGTCTGCCGGGAAATCCCGTTTCCAGCCTCGTCTGCGGCCTCCTTTTTCTGAAGCCGCTCATGCAGGCCATGCTCGGTCAGGGACAGGAAGGGTCCGACACGCAACGTGCCACCCTCACCGCCCCCCTTCCGGAAAATGACCGCAGACAGGACTATGTCCGGGCAACGCTTTCCACATCGGAAGACGGCCAACTCATGGTTACGCCCTTCTCGCGGCAAGACAGTTCCATGCTGAATCTGCTGGCAAAATCCGGCGCACTTGTGGTCCGTCCGCCTCATGCACCGGCGTTGGACGCAGGGGCCGAAGTCCCCATTCTGGTGCTCTGAAAAGCACTGCCACCGAGCGACAGTTTGCGTTCCGTGCCTGTTTGAGCGGTTGAAAACACCCCGCTGAACAAACAAAACCCGGCCGAGTGCCGGCCGGGTTCACATTTTCAGATCAATTCTACGTCCGTCAAGCCTTCTGGACTGCCCGCTTCGCCATGACCGTGACCAGGTTTGCGCGATAGGCTGCCGACCCGTGAATGTCGGACAGAAGATCATCTGCATCTGGAGCAATACCGGCGACCGCATCTGGCGAGAAATTGCCGGAAAGTGCGGTTTCCATGGCGGACATGCGGAACACACCGTTCTGCCCGGCGCCTGTCACCGCCACCTTGACCGATCCATCGCTGGCCTTGGCAACAAAAACCCCAGCCATGGCATAACGCGATGCCGGATTGGGATATTTGGCATAGGCACTTGCAGCAGCGCCCGGAAACTTGATGGCGACGACAATTTCGTCTTCCTCGAGCGCGGTTTCAAACATGCCCGTGAAAAAGTCTTCCGCTGCCAGTTCCCGTTTACTTGTGACAACGGTCGCTCCAAGAGCCACCAAAGCCGCAGGATAGTCGGCAGCGGGGTCATTGTTGGAAATCGATCCGCCCATGGTGCCCATGTGACGAACCGCGGGGTCGCCGATACCGCCGGCAAGTGAAGCCAGCCCAGGAAGCTTCTGCTTCACCAGATCGGAGGTTGAGACCTCGTAATGGGTTGTCGCTGCACCGATGGTCACACCATCGCCGTTGGCACTGATCCCCTTCATGTCTGCAATCTTGGTGACATCGACCAGATCGCTTGGGGCGGCAAGCCGCTGTTTCATGGTTGGCAGCAAAGTCTGGCCGCCACCAAGGAACTTGCCGTCATCGGCATTGGCCATCAGTGAAGCGGCTTCCGCCACCGATCCGGCCTTGTGATATGTCGTTTCATACATGCTGGGTCTCCCCGTATTTCGAACTTGTAAAATGGCGGGCGGGTTATCCCGCCCGTAAATCACGATTTTGGGCGTTATTCGGCCGCCTGCTTCACACCTGCATGGTAAAGCGCCCAGACCTTTTCCGGAGACGCCGGCATGGACAGGCTGTTGTCCCCGATCGCATCCGTGATCGCGTTGATGACAGCCGGCGGAGAACCGATGGCACCTGCCTCACCGCAGCCTTTCATGCCGAGCGGGTTGCCCGGGCACGCCGTTACATGTGTCGACAGACTGTAGGACGGCACATCATCGGCACGCGGCATGCAGTAGTCCATGTAGGACGCCGTCAGAAGCTGGCCGTTTTCGTCGTAGGACGCATTTTCAAGCAGCGCCTGACCAATGCCCTGCGTGATACCGCCATGCACCTGACCTTCCACGATCATCGGGTTGATGATGTTGCCGAAATCGTCAGCAGCGACGAAGTTGACAACTTCGGTCTTGCCCGTATCCGGATCCACTTCGACTTCGCAAACATACGTGCCTGCCGGGAAGGTAAAGTTGGTCGGATCGTAGAAGGCGCCTTCCTTGAGGCCCGGTTCCATGCCTTCCGGCAGGTTGTGAGCCGTGTAGGCGGCAAGAGCCACCTCGGTGAAGGTCAGCTTCTTGTCGGTACCGGCCACTTTCAGCTCACCGCCCTCAATCTGGATGTCGCCTTCGGAGGCTTCCATCAAATGAGCTGCGATCTTCTTTGCCTTGGCTTCGACCTTGTCGAGCGCCTTCACGATTGCAGACATGCCGACCGCTCCGGAGCGCGAGCCGTAGGTCCCCATGCCGAACTGAACCTTGTCCGTATCGCCATGTACGATGGACACTGCACTGGTATCCAGGCCGAAGCGTTCGCTGATGAGCTGGGCAAAGGTTGTCTCGTGTCCCTGGCCATGGCTGTGCGAACCGGTCAGAACTTCAATCGACCCGACGGGATTGACCCGGACCTCGGCAGATTCCCAAAGTCCGACGCCTGCACCGAGAGAACCAACGGCAGCAGACGGCGCAATGCCGCACGCCTCAATGTAGCAGGACAGACCAATACCGCGAAGTTTGCCGCGGGAGGCTGCTTCAGCCTTGCGCGCGGCAAAGCCATCATAGTCCGCAGCCTTTAGCGCAGCGTCCAGCGTGGCATCATAATCGCCTGCGTCGTAACACATGATCACCGGCGTCTGGTGCGGGAACGTTCGGATGAAGTTCTTGCGGCGGAACTCAGCTGGCGACAAGCCAACTTCGCGAGCCGCCGTTTCCATGATCCGTTCCAGAAGATAGGTCGCCTCCGGCCGGCCAGCGCCGCGATAGGCGTCCACCGGGGTGGTGTTGGTGTAGACCGTCTTCACGTTGGCATGGATCGCAGGAATGTCGTACTGCCCCGACAACAACGTTGCATAGAGGTAAGTCGGCACGGACGACGAGAACAACGACATGTATGCGCCGAGATTGGCAATAGTCTTGACCCTGAGACCCAAGATCTTGTTGTCGGCATCGAGTGCAAGTTCCGCTTCCGACCGGTGGTCACGGCCATGTGCATCCGTCAGGAACGCTTCGGTTCGGTCAGACACCCATTTGACCGGGCGGCCGACCCGCTTGGACGCCCACAGGCAGACCATCTCTTCCGGGTAGATGTAGATCTTGGAACCAAAGCCACCACCGACATCAGGTGCGATCACACGCAGCTTGTTTTCCGGGGCAACGTTATAGAAGGCCGACAAGACAAGCCGGGCCACATGCGGGTTCTGTGATGTGGTGTAGAGCGTGTAGTGCTCTTCAGCCGCATCGTAACCGGCTAGTGCCGCGCGTGGTTCCATCGCGTTCGGGACAAGACGGTTGTTATGGATCTCCATGCGCGTTACATGAGCGGCCTTTTCAAAGGCTGCGTTTGTGGCAGCCTCGTCGCCAATTTCCCAATCGTAGATCAGGTTGCCTTCGGCTTCTGGATGTATTTGCGGGGCACCTGACTCAAGCGCCGCCAGCGGATCTATAACAGCTGGCAGTTCTTCATAGTCGACGACCACCGCATCGGCAGCATCGCGTGCTTGCGCCTGCGTATCGGCCACGACCACCGCAACAGCCTGGCCCACATGGCGGACGATTTCCGGCTCAAGAGCGCGCCAACCACCCATCTTCATCGGCGAGCCATCCTTGGAATGGATCATCCAGCCGCAGATCAGGTTGCCGATACCATCGCCGACGAGTTGATCGCCAGTCAGAACGGCATCCACACCCGGCATTTCCAGCGCAGCACTAGCGTCAATGCTCTTGACCTTCGCATGAGCATGCGGCGAGCGAACGAAGGCGGCATGGCCCATACCCGGCATGGTCATATCGTCGGTGTATCTGCCTTTGCCGGTAATGAAGCGCTTGTCTTCCTTACGCAGGGCACGAGCACCAATCCCCTCAACAGCCATTTTTTCTCTCCCGAATATCTGCTCCGGTTCCGCCTGTACCGGACATCCTCCACACGCCGGACAATCCGGCTGCTGCCTGTCAGGCAACGATCTCTCAAGACCTGGCGGTCAAACCGAAGATGCCCGTTCCTCCCGGCATTGCATTCGGTTGATTGGTCTTGTCGTCCTGCTGCGCGAATTGCTCCGCGCATCATACTTTGGGAGTTCAGCCCTTGCCGTTATTCGGCAGCCTGAGCCATGCCGGCCATTTGATCGGAGGCAGCTTTGATTGCCTTGACGATGTTGTGGTAGCCGGTGCAACGGCAGATGTTGCCTTCCAACTCGTGGCGGATAGTCGTCTCATCGAGATTGCCGGCACCGTAACGATTGATCATGTCCACGGCGGTCATGATCATGCCGGGCGTGCAGAAACCGCACTGAAGTCCATGATGTTCACGGAAGGCGGCCTGAACAGGGTGCAGGCTGTCTGCCGTACCGATCCCTTCCAGCGTCACCACTTCCGCGCCATCAGCCTGGACAGCGAGCATGCTACAGGATTTGACGGCCTTGCCGTCGACATGAACGACGCAGGCCCCGCATTGCGAGGTGTCACAGCCCACGTGCGTGCCGGTCAACCCGCGCACATCCCGGATAAACGATACGAGCAGCGTGCGGTCTTCGACATCAGCCGAAACCGTCTTGCCGTTCAATACCATCGATACTTTCGACATGAATTTCTCTCCCTCATGAAAGTCCCTGGACCATGGCTTTCGAGACAGCCTGTCTGCAAACAATGACAGACAAATCCATCCGAAAATCCGGTCCAGACCAGCGAATGGAAAAACAATCCGATTAGATTGTTTCTCACTGACCCAATTTCCCGGCTTGTCACCGTGTTTTGTGCTGGGGCTCTGGCGCGTCCTGAATTGTCAGAGCCCGATCATTTCAAGTTTTATACGGCCCGGTCAACTTGCAAGTGCAAGCACCACAATCACGGCTGCGAGCAAGACAAGCCCCCAGACCATGGGACCGCCAAAAACGTTACGTCCAGCAGCGGCTTCTATATTCTGTTCCGCTTGATGGATTTTTTCCTCGACCGCATGCTCTGCGTCCTCGATGGCATGCATGACTTCGCCAGGCGTTTCCTCAATCGCGATCCGCTTGGCCTCCTCCGCCACGCCGGGATCCAGATCATCGCTCGCCGCGGCCGCTGTTTCCTGCGGCTCGGCAGGCGTTCCCACCATCTCGGAAAACTTCGTGAAGAACTCCTCCGCCATCTTCTTGGCGGTGGAATCGATCAGCCGGCTGCCGAGCTGGGCAAGCTTGCCGCCGACTTGTGCCTTGGCTTCATAGGCAAGTATGGTCTCGTCGCCCTCTTCCGTCAGCTTCACATCCGCGGAGCCTTTGGCGAAACCGGCAACTCCGCCCTTGCCTTCGCCCACGATCGTGTAACTCTCCGGAGGATTCATGTTCTCAAGGGTAACTTCCCCTTTGAACTTCGCTTTGACAGGCCCGATTTTCGACGTGACCGCAGCGGTCATTTCGGTGTCCGAGGTCTTTTCGAGGCTCTCGCAGCCAGGAATGCAGGCCCGGAGGACGTCCGGATCGTTCAAGGCTTGCCAGACGGTTTCCCGTTTGGCCGGGATCCGGTGGGAGCCGCTCATGTCCATGTATTTTCTCCCCAAGTCGCGCTTTGGCGCATTTTTTCAAAGGTCCAGTCAGCATTCAACGCGATTGGGGCGTTCGCCGCAAACACGTTTTCCCGTATGAGAGCGTGTTTCGTACAAATTTTCAATCGCTTATCTAAACAGAATTGCAGAACACAATCCCTGGAGGCTAGCGTCTGGACCCATCCACGAATGAACCGGCTGGCGCAGTCTACACCGTTCGAACGGTCTCGTCCTGACAGTTCCGGCCAGTATTGTTCAGTTGGACAGACAACCAATTTTATCCGAAGGCGACACCGGGTTCGACGGTTTTCTGAACGAACCCTTCGAGCTCGTCGGCCGGCAGGGGCTTGGCGTAGAGGTATCCTTGCAGATAGTCGCAATGAAGCTCCTGCATGATGTCTCTCTGGGCAACCGTTTCGACACCTTCGGCAGTGACATTCAGGTCCAGAGCCTGCGCAACAGCGATGATCGACTTCACGACTGCGAGCGCATCGGCATCCTGATCCATGTTCATGGTAAAGCTTCGGTCAATCTTGATTCCGTCCACGGGAAGTTTGCGCAGGTAACTGAACGAGGAATACCCCGTACCAAAATCGTCAATAACGACACGCGCACCTTTTTCACGAAGCCAGGTGAGCAAAGCCAGTGTTACCCGATCATTGCTCAAGAACAGCCCTTCCGTCACCTCGAAAACCAGTCGGTCGAGCGGCAACTTGGCTGCAGTCACCGCATCTTCGATATCCTTGTAAAGCCGATTGGTCTGAACCTGCTTGGGAGACAGGTTCACATTCAGCCGAACGTCGTCTGATATCCCGGTCAAGCTGCTGAATTCGGCGAACGATGTCTTGAACATCCATGCACCGATTTCGGTAATGAGACCACTGGCTTCGGCGGCTTCGATCATCCGTGCCGTATTGAGGAAGGTACCGTTCGGCGTGCGGAAACGCATCAGGGCTTCAAAGGATGCCAGACTTTCGTCCCGGGCCCGCATGATGGGCTGATAGCTCAGCGAGAACTTCGTCTGATTGGTGGAGCCGGTCAGGAGCGAGGCGAGCCGCAGACGCTCGAAGGCCGCTTCCTGCATCAGGGGATGAAAGACAGCATGATTCGCAACGCCCTTCTGCCGGACATCGTTGAGAGCGATCGAGGCGAAGCGCACAAGCTGTTCCGCGTTCTGGGCCTCCGCATCGGTCGACGCGAACCCCAACCGAAGCCGCAGGCTGATCTGGTTATCCTCAAGCGTGATCGGTTGCTGAAAGGCATCTTCAACGCGCGCGACCACATCCTGAATTGTGTTTTCCTGCCCGCCCTTCAAAAGGATCAGAAACTCGTCCTTTTCCTTCCGTGCAATGGTAAGCGCGCCTGGAAATGTCTGCGAAAGCCGGTGTCCAGTCCGCTTCAGAACCGCGCCTGCCTTTTCGTCACCAATCCCGTCGACTATGACCCGGAAGCGATAGATGTCGCAGTGAATGACCAGTAGCTCCGGCCCATTGGCTGCATGTCTCTGGAAGGTTTCGAGAAATCCTGAAAAAGTCGACAGGCCGGTGACACGGTCAACGTAAGCCAGGTTGCGGATATGCTCCAACAGACCTGTTTTTTCGTACCCCAGCGCCACATTGGAAACGAACAGCTGCACCACTTCGGAACCAACGAGCTCTTCGAGCAACTCCTCGCTCATGCCAAGATAGAGTGCGCCTGTCATGCCGTTCCGGGTAACAAGCGGCAACGCCACTCCATCGGGAGACGCAATCGTCGCCTGGCTTTCGACACATCTTGATACCGCGTTGCGAATGGCGTCGTCACTGATGACATCCACCGGCAAGTCGATCTTGTCTTCGAAGTTTCCGGTGGCGGCCAACACTCGAATGCTGGACTTGTCGAAAGATCCATAGTCCGGCAGCGTTTCAAGACCGCACAAAAGACTGTCGACAGGTTGCCCGGCCAGAACCGTGAAGTGCTTCAGTACGGCGGCGGCAAATTCACTCAGGGCGTTCTTTTCAACAATCGCAGCAAAATGCTCATTCAACTGTTTGAGTTTCTTGCGATTTGTCTCAAGTGACATGACCAGCTTGTAGCCGCGCAAACCGGTGACAATCGCGGTAATCAGCTTGGTGCGAGATAGCTCGGCTTTTTCCGTATAGCCGTCAATATCGAACTTCATGATCACATCGGTCTGCGGAGCATACCCGGGTTGGCCCGTACGCAGGATCAACCGCGTAAAATGATTGCCGAGTTCCGAACGGATCCAGCTCACAAGCCCAAGCCCTGCCGTGTCGCTCTCCATGACGACGTCGACCAGGGCCACGGCAATATCCGCGTTCTCCAGCAGGATTTGCCGGGCTTCCTGGGCAGAAAGAGCATGCAGCAGTTCAAACGGGCGGTTTTCGAACACACAACCGCCAACCGCTATCTTGGTGACCTCATGCACGTCGGGGTCGTCATCGACGATCAGGATCTTCCACGGCGCCTTGACAGGCTTCTTCACTTCCGGCTCGGAAGGGGCAAGAAAGTCCATTACCATCTCAATGCACCTTCTGTCCGAGCTTCTTCCGGGTGTCCTGAACAACGACCGCGGGGAACTCGATTGTGAATTCTGTTCCGGAGCCGACGTTCGATGACACGGAGATGGTTCCACTCAGGGCTTCCGTGACCAGCTGGTAACAAATCGCCATCCCTAAGCCGGATCCTCCTTTGCCAAACTTCGTTGTGAAGAACGGCTCGAATACCTTTTTCAGATTCTTCTCCGGGATGCCTACACCGAAATCCTGACATTTGAAGATAATCTTGCATTCATTCGAATTGCCATGCCCCGCATCGCTGGAATGGACAACCTGAGAAGACAACTTGATCAATCCGTTGCTCCGCCCTTCGTACCCGTGTTTCATCGCGTTTTCGACGAAATTCGAAACGAGCTGACTAACGGCCCCCGGATAACTGTCGATAGTTTCATCCGCATGGAGATCCAGTTCTATCCTGAAGGGCGTTTTCTTCAGTGTCGGCTGTAATGTCGCCAAGGTCTCGCGAATGATGTGATCAAAATTGAAAGCGCGTTTTTTCTCGCTCTGGCGATCGACAGCAACTTGCCGGAAGTTCCCCACCAACTCGCGAGCCCGCCCAAGTGTTTTCTCGATAATATGGGCCGTATCAGAAATACGCTCGATTTCGCTCTCAAGAGCTTCCTTGCTCAGCTTCTGGTCTTCCAGCTCACTGCGCAGGTAACCGGTTGAATCCTTGATGGTGGTCGCTGCCATCAGGGCATTCCCCAAAGGCGTATTCAATTCATGAGACACGCCGGCGACAAGCGCTCCCAGCGCAGCAAGGTTGTCTGCCTGAATAAGCTCTTCCTGCACCAGCTTGAGCTGTTCCGTCCGATGGGCCACCAAATCCTCGAGGTTCGTCTGATATTCTTGAATTTTTTGCAGGTCGAGATGGCGACGCTGAACCATGGACTGCAGACTGGCCGCAAGTATGCCGATCTCGTCCACGCGGCCAGGCATGAGTTCGGCTTTGGGCGGGTCCTCGATCAGTCGCGGTGTCGACAGGTAGTCCACGATTGCAGACAACGGCTGCCCGATCAGACGGCGAAAGACGGTCCTGATGACAATCGCCAGCAGCAGCAGATAGACGATGATCGCAGTGACGATAAAACCCACAGTGGAGACAATCTCATAGGAGATCGTATTCCTGTCGATCAGAATGAAGACCCGGCCGATTGCATCCTTGTGCAGAATTGTGCTTGGCGAATTGAGAGTATAGGTGAGCGCTTCAGCAGCACGTTCTCCGCTCGCAGGCTCGCCGAAATTGCCTGTGTCGGGCGTCTCGACCCAAACCTTTTCAACCACCTCAAGACTTTCCAGCCCTCGGATGAGCTGCAGGGTCGCGTCGGCGTTCACTGTCCAGATGGCACGCTCGAACGGTCGCTTCGTTGCTTGAAAAAAGGCCTCGGTTACACGAATGGCGCGGGCGTGAGACGCATCCCAGGTTATCTTGGTGAGAATGCCAATGAAAATGATACCAAGTACGGCGAAAAGACCGAGCGTATAGAGAATGAACGTCCGGGACAGGCTGGCCCGGCCCATCTCCTTGGATGAATATGGCAGCGACGTACCGCCGTTAAGTGTCAAGACGCCCACCTCAATTCATGGTGCCCGTTCCAGCTCACATCAATCCGGCAAACCCGGTTCACGTGGCTCCGGTCAAGAACGAAAACCTAACCGCCTTTACGGGCAGTCATTTCAATGCTTGATTCACAGACACATCGATATTGCCCCTCGCCTGATCAACGCCCCTCATTGCGGGTCTCATTCAATCAAAGCGCCAATGTATCTTCCATATTCGCCTGGTTTTCTAAATTTTCCATAAAAATCAATTGTAAATTGAAACAGCCTCCATTCTACGCTGCAACGGTTAGTCTTGAATCTACGAAAATATCAAATACCAATAATTTTAGCGGCAGCGCATAAGGTTTACACTCCGGACAGGCTTGTACGGAGGAAAGACTTCGCGATACTGGCGCTCAATGACTAATCGCGCGCGATCCAATCAGCCATCATCGGCTTTTGCTCCAGACCGATGGAGTGTCCAGAATGCGTAAGGGTCCAGATAGCTGCCTTTTCGACATCGGACTTAGTTGCAGCTTTCCTGGTCTGGCCATGGTGCCAGTCATGAGTCGCAGTCAAGGCGAACTGGGGCTTGCTGATCACTGTCGGAAACGGCCCAGGCTGTTGGCGCGGAAGCCTGGCTTGTTGGCGTTGGCAATGTTCTCGGAGATGGTTGCCTGACGGACAGACTGCAAAGCTTGCCCGAACCTGTTCGACCGAAACGTGCAATCGCCGGCCGCACGCAGCCCCAAAGACCGTCGCTGGGGTTCAGTTCCGCTGGCGAAACGGCCAGCCAACCGGAGTTTTGATCTGGTGCCACCAGCAAGTATACGTGACCTCAGGAACGACGGCATCAGGAAACTGGCGTAAAGGCTATACACTTTCAACGGCCAAATTCTCAGTAATTGTCCTACAAATTTAAAACGATTTGCCTCATTTCATTACGAAACGGCCAATATTTAGCGTCGCAAAAACGTTAATAGCGACGGATTAGCTTACTAGAACGTTATTTTAGATTATTATTTCTAGTATTTTAAAAAATTGCCTTGTAAGACATGCGAAGGATGCAACGCCGGTCTCACCGTTCACAATCCGTATGTGAGACCCGACTGCCCGAGTCTGTTGAATGGATAATAAGAAACGCAATTTCTTCGAACTACCGGACAAAGTCCTCACATCTCTGCCGACCGGAGCGGTCAAAGATACAGTCGAACATCTTGGCAAGAAGATCGCGCATGGTGATTATGCGACGGGCGCGATTCTTCCGCGCGAGGATGAACTCGTCGAGAGTCTCGGCGTTTCTCGGACGGTCGTTCGGGAAGCCATCAAGGTATTGTGTGGCAAGGGGCTGATACGAACGGCCCGCAGATACGGCTCCCGCGTCTGCCCGTTTGACGACTGGAACCTTCTTGATCCGGACGTCATTCGCTGGCACGACCCGGAAAGTCCGCAAACGGCGAGAATATATGCCGAAGCGACAGATCTCAGATTGATATTCGAGCCAGAGGCGGCCGCACTGGCCGCGGTCAATGCAAATCGGAACCAACGCGACACCATTCTGGCGGCCGCACGGGCCATTCACCCCCTGGATGGTCGAGCCAGCATGATTGGTGCCGACTACATGTTCCATGCCACGATCCTTCAGGCCAGTGGCAACCAGATGCTTTCCCAGCTCCAAAACCTTATTTACGCGGTCATGCTGTTTTCCTATGCCACGTCCCTGAAAACACCACCGGAAGAAAAAGTTGCCCGCCGCAATCATGTAGGCGTGGCTGAAGCCATCGATTCCGGCGACGCCGAACTGGCGCGTGGACGCATGAAAGACATGCTGGTTCTGAACAAGGCCATGGCAGACAAACTGGTCGCTTCAATGTTTCAGGAATAACACTGGCACGGGAAGCGTCCTATCGGGTGCACTGAAACCCGCGTTTCCACATTTGTTGGACAAGTGAGAATTTTCCCAGCAGATTAGGGAAAACCAACAATGACGGCCCTGCGGCCAATCAGGAAACGCCATGAGCTTTTATTCAGAAACCGAAATGTCCTCCGGCACTTATCTGGGTCGTGTCTGGCGTCCCGGCGCCAACGGACCTGCTGTCGTTACCCTGCGCGACAACAACGTCATCGACATCACCTCGAAGGCCGCCCCTACCGTAAGAGACATCTGCGAAATGCAGGATCCGGCAGCTTATGTTGACGCGGCAGAAGGCGAGAACCTCGGCCCTCTTGGCACGATTGCCGCAGCATCCTCCGACAATCCCGCCAATATCCATTTTCTTGCCCCATGCGACCTGCAGGCGGTGAAAGCCTGCGGCGTTACCTTCGCCAATTCCATGGTGGAACGCGTTATCGAGGAAAAAGCAGCCGGTGATCCCCAAAAGGCGGAAGCAATCCGTGCGCGGGTGGGCGCAACTATCGGCGACAGCCTGAGAAACCTGCGCGCCGGATCAGAAGAAGCCGCGAAGGTAAAACAGGCGCTGATCTCGGAAGGGCTCTGGAGCCAATATCTGGAAGTCGGAATCGGTCCGGACGCCGAAGTCTTTTCCAAAGCTCAGGTTCTTTCTTCCGTCGGGCCTGGTGCTGACGTCGGTCTGCATCCAGTATCCAGCTGGAACAACCCGGAGCCGGAAGTGGTGCTGACTGTCTCTTCCAAAGGCGTGATTGTCGGCGCGACGCTTGGAAACGATGTCAACCTGCGCGACGTCGAAGGCCGCTCGGCACTGCTCCTGTCCAAAGCCAAGGACAACAATGCATCCTGCTCGATCGGCCCCATGATTCGACTGTTCGATGACACCTTTTCGCTGGATGACGTACGCCAGGCGGAGTTGGATCTGACCGTCGAGGGAACTGACGGATTTGTCCTGAAGGGTCGATCTTCAATGAAGGAGATAAGCCGGGATCCTCAGGATCTGGTCCGGCAGACATTGGGCCGGCACCACCAGTACCCCGACGGCATCATGCTCTTTCTCGGCACCCTCTTTGCCCCAACCCAGGACAGGGATGTTCCGGGTGAAGGCTTTACCCACAAATTGGGCGACGTTGTCACGATCGAAAGCCCGGGCCTGGGCAGCTTGAGCAACACGGTCCGGCTTTCGACGGAATGTCCCGAATGGACTTTCGGAATAAGCTCCCTGATGCGCAACCTTGCAGAGCGTAGCCTTCTGTAGGCGGCTAAAGGTCATCAGCCCAGCGCACGGCGAAGACGCACATCAGGAAGCAGCCGAGCTTGTCAAAGCGATGGCTGGACCATTTTCGCAGGATCGACTGTCTTGTCGAACTCCTCTGCACTGACAAAGCCAAGGTCGAGGCAGGCCTGTTTCAAGGTCATATCATGCTCAAAAGCGTGATGTGCGGCATGACTGGCCTTGTCGTATCCGATGAGTGGACTGAGGGCGGTGACCAGCATCAAGGACTGATCAAGGAATTCCTTGATGCGCTTTTCGTTCGGCTCCATGCCTTCGACCAGAAACCGAGAGAAATTGGTACAGCCGTCGCCCATGATCCTGACCGACTGCATGATCGCATTGATCATCAACGGCTTGTAGACATTCATCTCAAGGTAACCGCTGGCGCCACCTATCCCGGCCACGACATCATTTCCCATAACCTGCGCTGCGATCATCGCGAGCGCCTCGCACTGTGTCGGATTGACCTTGCCCGGCATGATCGAGGACCCGGGTTCATTGGACGGTATTTTTAATTCGAAAAATCCGCACCGCGGTCCGCACGACAAAAGACGAATGTCGTTTGCTATCTTGAACAAGGAGACAGCAAGCGTCTTCAAGGTCCCGCTCAGCATGACAAGCGCATCATGCGCGCCCTGTACGGCGAACTTGTTCCCAGCCGTATAAAACGGCAAGCCGGTCAATTCAGCGATCTTTGCGGCAGACAATTCGGCGAAGCGAGGATGTGTATTGATCCCCGTCCCCACCGCAGTGCCGCCCAGCGCCAGTCCATAGACGTCGTTGAGCGCAAAACGAATACGCTCAATGTCCTGACGCAGCATTTCGGCATACCCGGAAAATTCCTGACCCAGTGTCAGAGGCGTAGCGTCCTGCATGTGGGTTCGGCCGATCTTGATGATACCGTCCCAGGCATCGGCTTTGTCCTGAAGGCTTTTCTGGAGTGTCTGAACCCCTGGCAGCAGCCGGTGTGTCACCTGGAGTGCGGCAGCCATATGCATGGCGGCTGGAAAGCTGTCATTGGACGATTGTGACAGGTTCACATGATCGTTGGGGTGAACCGGATCTTTTGTTCCCATTACGCCGCCTGCCAGTGCGATTGCGCGATTGGAAATCACCTCGTTCACATTCATGTTGGTTTGAGTGCCACTACCAGTCATCCAGACATGCAGCGGGAAGTGGTCGTCCAGTTTTCCATCACTCACTTCATCCGCGGCCCGGACAATCAAGCGCGCAAGGTCTCCAGGCAGCAGGCCCAGCTCTTCGTTTGATAGGGCGGCCGCCTTTTTCAAGATGCCATAGGCGTGCACGAGCTCAATCGGCATCAGGTCACTGCCGATTGAGAAGTACTTCAGGGAACGCTGTGTCTGCGCACCCCAGTATTTGTCTTCCGGCACATCTATCTCACCGATGCTGTCGCTTTCAGTACGCATAAGCGTCTCCTCGTCGGGTGGCTCAAGAAGCCAGCAAGGTTTCAGTCAACTCGCTATCCGGTTTTTGAAGGCCGTCGATGACGTCGAAATGATGCCGGTCTGCGTCTTCCCGATAGGTTGCCGTCGACCAGGCATCGGCAAGCAGTTTCGACTGCCGGAGAAATTCCGGTCGTTCCGAGCCTCCAACCCAGGCAACGACCGGACTGTCAATTGCAGGCTGCATAAGTGCAGCGCTCTCGGCAATCGCATCCTCTTCGCTCAACTGGAACGACTTGTTCATCACGGTGTTTCTAAGCGGACGGAGGTCGTGTAGCCCGCTAATGGATACAACTCTCTCGATCCGAGCCAGTACGTCCTCTGACAGTCGGGTGTCTTCACAAATCGTCCGCGTAACCAGGTGGCCTCCGGCGGAATGTCCGACAAGCCGGATCGGCCCGGCAACGCGAGCTGCCACCTTCGTGACCGCCGAACTGATCTGCCGTGTCATGTCTGCGATTCGCGCATCCGGAGCCAGCTCATAGGATGGCATGCACACCGTCCAGCCTTTTGCCAGGCAACCACTTGAGAAATGCGACCACGAACTTTTGTCGAATCTCAGCCAGTAGCCGCCATGCACGAAGACGACGAGACCTTTGGATTTTCTCTCAGGCCGAAACACATCGAACCGTTGACGTTCCCCCTCCCCGTAAACGACATCCAGATCCTTTTCGACCCAGCTTTTCCGGAAGGCTTCGGCATCTTGTGCCCAACGCACGATAAAATCGTCTGCACCTGCAATATGAGCAGCATTTGAATAGGCATCATCCCAGTCAGTAATCGTCATCTCGCTCATTCGAAATCCTCTAACAACCATCGAAACCGATTAGTGGCATCCTTGCACGATTTGCCTTCAAAGCGGAACGGCCTGAATGCCGTTCGCAACTTGTCAAACAGACTGTGGTCAACCTAACGTCAGAAAAAGCCAGTAACCGGGAGGCAAACTCAGATGGTGGAGCGCTGTTCCAATCGCGTGTCCAATCTTGCGCATTTTCTGACCAGAAACGCAGCACGATGGCCATCTCGACCGGCGGTTGTTCAGGATGGGACCACCTGGTCCTGGTCGCAGGTCGATTCGCGCGTTTCAGCTCTTGCGACAGGCCTCAAGGCGGAGTTTGGAGTTACCAAGGGTGATAGTCTGCTGGTGCAGGCTGAAAACTCGGTTCAGATGATCGAGATCATGCTGGCAGCTTTCCGTCTCGGGGCCATATGGGTTCCCTGCAACTTCCGACAAGCGCCTGGCGAGACCGCTTATGCAGCAGAAAAAGCAAGGGCGACGGTATTCCTGTGTGACTCAAGTTTCAGTGCCCAGGCCGATGCCGTGCGGAACGCAAGACCCCAGCTAGCAGGGTGTGTGACAATAGGGTCGAGCGATTTTGGCACCAACTACGAGGATCTCGTCTCCCGCCACTTGGGACACGCCTTTGCCAACGAGCGCGTAGACTACGACGATCCGTGCTGGTTGTTCTTCACGTCTGGCTCCACAGGTCGCCCCAAGGCTGTCGTCCTCAGTTACGGGCAAATCGGATTCGTCTGCGTCAACTACATGGCGGATCTGTTGCCAGGAACCACGGAACAGGACGCGTCGCTGGTGATAGCGCCGTTGTCGCACGGCGCTGGGCTTCAACTCATCGCACAGTTTGTGGCCGGTTCCGCACATGTGCTTCTGCCGCGAGGTGGTTTCAATCCAGCCACCGCTTTCGAGCTCATCGAAAAACACAAGATCAGCAATCTTTTCACGGTTCCGACAATCGTCAAACGCCTGGTGGAAGATCCTTCGGTCGACCGGTTCGATCACTCGAGCCTTCGCCACGTCATCTATGCGGGCGCCCCCATGTACCGGGAAGACCAGAAACTGGCGCTCCAAAAACTGGGCAACGTTCTGGTTCAATACTACGGACTTGGCGAGGTCACCGGAAACATAACTGTGTTGCGGCCACAGGATCATTTTCTGGAGGACGGGCCCGAGACACGCAGTGGCACCTGCGGCACGGAGCGCACCGGCATAGAGGTGTCGATCCAGGACGAAGACGGCAATCACCTGCCCCCCAATGAAACGGGTGAAGTCTGCGTTATCGGTGCGGCTGTCTGCGCAGGATATCTGGATGACGTCGAAGCCAACAAAAAATCATTCAGAAATGGCTGGTTCCGAACGGGTGACATCGGCCACATGGATGAACAGCGCTACCTTTTCCTGACCGGCCGTGCTTCGGACATGTATATTTCGGGTGGCTCCAACGTCTATCCGAAGGAAGTCGAGGAAATACTGCTCACACATCCGGAAATCTCCGAAGTCGCAATTCTCGGCATTCCAGACAGACAATGGGGCGAAGTCGGACTTGCCGTTTGTGTCGCAGCCCAGGGCAAAGCCCCCGACCCTCAGGCTTTGACAGACTATCTCAACGGCAAGATCGCACGTTACAAGCTGCCGGCACGCTACCTCTTTATTCCCGCGATGCCGACCAGCGCCTATGGCAAGATCACGAAGAAACTGGTGCGAGAGCATCTGACTGAGATGGGCTTGCTGTAAGACGGCAGCCCCCAAGAAAACTTGCCGATATCCAGCGATCAAGTCCCTTTGCCGAAAACCGGCTGCCACACACCAGATGCCGGGCAGTCCTTTAGAGATAGACCTCACGGATCAACTCCCCGTTCTGGAGGTTCTGGGTCGTTACGCCGAGCGGCATGAGCTGACTTCGGCCCTACTCGATCTTTCCGGTCTGACGCGTGAGGCGTTTGACTTCGTGATGCCTGCCTGCGCGATCAAGGACCGCCACGCGGCCTGGTAAAGCGACACGCATTCCTCCAAGGGTGCCATACTTGAAACAGCTATCGCAATTCTTGGCAGGAAGGACGGCGAGAGGTTCGCCCATGTACACGCCTACTGGCACGAGGAAGGCAGAGAGCTTCTTCATCACCTGTTGCCACACACGCTTTAGATAGCGCGCGCTGGCGTTATCAAGGGGTATGGTCTGCAAGGTGCAGCGTTTGAGGCTTCGCGCGCACCGGAGACCGAAATCACGCTGTTTCGCGTACAGCAAGCCGAGACCCACTCCGGCCCCATCAAGGACAACGACCTCATCACGACGCTGGCTCCATTTGCCGACCTGACAAACAGCATCCGCGAACTTGCTCTCCTGCTGGAGGGTTCGCCCTATGAAGTCCACGGCCTTGGCAGCCTTGCCGGAGCCGTCTTTCGCGAAGCAGATGCCATGACAGGTCTGATTTCCGAAAAACTGCTTTCTCCGTATGCCGGGACAACACCAAATCAGGAGCTCTGTGTTCCCATACGAGCCATCGATCAGAATTGAGGATTGCACGAAGTCATTCTTGCTGCCGGTGGAGCACCAACGCTTGTCACCTGCGAATTAGCGATCAAAAGCCGCTTAACGCATGACGACGCAGCGACATCAGCCACGAATTGAACGCGGCGGCTTGCAGAACGCCAAGAACAGTAAGAGAACATTTACCCTTGCAGAACACAATGAGAACAGGTATCATGTTCTTGATTTGTACCAGATGTTTTCTCGGTCAGGGGACGCCTACATGCTGACGCGCAAGCAGTACGAACTGCTCATGTTCATTCACGAAAGACTGAAAGAAACCGGTGTGCCGCCGTCTTTCGACGAAATGAAGGATGCGCTCGATTTGCGCTCCAAGTCAGGCATTCACCGTCTGATCACCGCACTTGAAGAACGTGGCTTCATCCGGCGCTTGCCCAACCGGGCCAGAGCTATGGAGGTCGTGCGCCTCCCCGATTCCATCGCGCCGGGCCTGGGCGCTCCCCGGCCGAGGGGCAGCTTCTCGCCCGAAGTCATAGAAGGCTCACTGGGCAAACCGGAACCTGCGAAAGTGGCGCCGGAACCCGCTATCGGTGTCACGGAAATTCCAGTCATGGGCAGAATTGCAGCCGGCGTTCCGATCGAGGCCATTCAAACCCACAGCCACTCGATCACCGTGCCTCAGGACCTGCTTGGACGCGGAGAGCATTACGCACTGGATGTGCGCGGCGATTCCATGATCGAAGCCGGCATTCTGGATGGTGACACGGTTCTGATCCGCAAGACCGACAGCGCCGACAGTGGAGATATCGTCGTCGCTCTTGTGGACGATGAGGAGGCAACCTTGAAGCGACTGCGCAAGAAAGGTGCCTCAATCGCGCTGGAAGCAGCGAACCCAGCTTATGAGACACGGATCTTCGGGCCTGGTCGTGTCCGTGTTCAGGGACGCCTCGTTGCCCTGTTTCGGCAATATTGATCCTCTACTCGTCCTCGCGCCCTTTTGCATTTGATGCATGGCCGATTTGACGCAACCCCTCCCTTGCGACCGTTCCTGGCTGATGCCAGGGACGCGGCGGATCTGGGATGGCAAACACCAGCTTTTCGATTTTCAGCTTTCCGTCAGGTGGGTTCTCCCGGGCATCGGAAAGCCTATTGGTATCGGTCTCCTGCCGAGTGGCGCTTCTTGACAACCAGATCGAAACCGCGCCGCGTGCGGAGCGCATTTTCTGGTCAAGAACAAATCCTGAGCCGCACCCCTTCGGAGCGACTAGATCGGTCACGATCAAATCGGCATACCTGCAATCCATCTGAAACGCTTCGAACGTCCTGGGCTGAGCTATCGCTAAATACGGCATAGCCTGTTCCAGCGCCTCTGATCCTTCTCCTGGTCCATATGCTCTGACGACGCAGCCATCATCATCGCATTTTCTTTGTGGCGACTTTATCTTGCGCGATAAAATCGCGTCTTCAGGAACGCCTTCGGACTGGAGCCAGAGGTCGGTCGCAAAGGACCGTCCTCTGGCAGCGTACCTCAAGGATCCGGCATCATCCCGAGCAGCTATACGAGAGCCGCTTGCAGCAATCTGGATGTCCGGAGGCCGGTCAGTGATGACAATCAGCAGCCCGGCGAGCAGTGGCAATCCGGCAAACAGACGCTTCCTTCCAGGCAGCAGCAGGCCGGCAAAAAGCGCCGACAACAGCAGACTTGCAGCCATTCCGTCGAGCCTACCCGATGTGCCACCGTCGGCATCTAGAGCGGCGGTAAAAGAGGCCACCTTCAACAGGAGCGAGACACCGAAAGACATCACTGTCAGAGGGAGCGCAGCCAGTCCGAAGGGCATCAGAACGAAGGCCAGCACCCCCATCGGCATGACAAGCAGCGAAAAGACGGGCATCCCCAGCAGGTTGCCCACGACGCCATAAGGCGCAATTCGACTGAAATGATGAGCTCCGATAATGCCGGTCGCCAATCCTGCAACCAGCGCAGTCACAAGCAGACCGGCAACCCACCTGCCAAGAAAAACGCCTGTCGCCATGCCCCATCCTGACACTTTGTCACCGGTAGATCCGAAGCGCTCTCTGTGTCGCCACAAGTCATAAACAGCAACCAGACAGATCACGGCTGCGAATGACATCTGAAAGCCCGGGAAAAACAGTCGCTCGGGTGCAATCAGGAGGAGCAGGAGGCCTGCCAGTGCCACACTGCGCAAAGTCAGACCGCGCCGACCGAACAGAATTCCGACAAAGACAATGGCAATCATCAGAAAGGATCGCTGTGTGGCGACTGCGCCACCGGAGAGGAGCAGATAGACGACCGCAGCACCAAGAGCTGAAAGTGCTGCCCACTTATGCACGGGCCACCTCAACGTCAAAATCGGAACAAGCGACAAAAGAAGCAACACGGCCCCATAGGTGCCCCCGGCGAAGAGCGCCATATGCAGCCCTGAAATTGCTAGGATGTGAGCGAGCCCGGCCGAACGCAAAACGTCTTCCTGCTGCTCACCGATGCCGCTTCGGTCGCCAACCAGCAAGGCGACGATCAACGCGGTCTCGGGTCCATCAGCAAGACTGGCTTTGATCCGTTCCGCGATATCGCTACGCAGTTTCGCAACAGCGACGCTGGGATGAAGCCAAAGTCCGCGACCTGGAACCTTCATGACCTGAGGTGGCCCGAAACTGAAACCCGTCGCACCTATCTGCTGATAAAACGCCCGGAACGAATAGTCATACCCTCCAGGAAAAACAGGGCCAGGCGGCGGAAAGAGGCGCGCATTGACACGAACGGTTTCCCCAACCTGCACCCCACTGTCAGCGGGAACACGCAAGCGCACCTTGGCCGGAAACTCGAGTTCCCTCGCCGGTTGACCATTCACGGCGGTTACCGCAAGCACGAGCCGACTACCCCGCGCCCCTGTATCCACCTCCTCAACAACGCCGGTCACATCGGCGTTTATCGGTTCAGCAAGGCGCGGCGTTGAAACATAAGCAGTGCGAAGACTGGACGTAGCCAGCCCGGCGAAGAAAGCCAGACAGAGCATGGCTGAAACCGCCACCTTTCCGCGTTGTCCTACGCGCAAGACTGCGACCGCTGCGATAATCGTCACAGACATCAACAGCATCCAGGACGGTTCCTCAGGCAACCAGACGTAAGCGCCAATTCCCGCTGCGAACGCGAAGGCAACCCACAAGAGGCCCTGGGCATCCCAAAGACGATCTGTCGCAGAATTTATTATCGAACTGGCATGGCGATTGTCGCCCGACGCCCACAAACGCCGCCTCAAACGCGCGTCAGATCCGGTAGCAGCAGGTGATAAACTTTGCCCCCGATCATCATGCCGTGCCGTTTGCGACCGGCTGTCAGTCGTATCCTGCGGACCGGTCAGTGACGTCACCCCAGCTCCCCGTTTGGTCCAAGAAAGGGCAGAAGCGCCTATTTAGCCTCGCCAAAGCCTGTGCTAAGACCGCGCCACCAACTCGGCGCGCTCCGCGCCGTCATACTGACAGAGACTTTTATAAAGCACCATGGCACAGAACATCGTCACGCGCTTCGCCCCGTCTCCGACCGGGTTCCTGCATATCGGCGGCGCCCGCACCGCGCTTTTCAACTGGCTATTCGCTCGCCATCATGGCGGCAAGATGCTGCTGCGGATCGAAGATACGGATCGGGCCCGCTCCACGCAGGAAGCAGTGGACGCGCTGATCGACGGCCTGTCCTGGCTTGGACTGGACTGGGATGGAGACCCAATCTCCCAGTTTTCCCGCGTTGAGCGCCACAAGGAAGTGGTCGAGCAAATGCTGGCAAACGGCACGGCCTACCGCTGCTACAGTACGCCGGAAGAACTCGACGCAATGCGCGAGAAAGCCCGAGCCGAGGGCAAACCTCCTCGCTATGACGGTACCTGGCGCGAACGCGACACCTCCGAAGCCCCTGCAGGTGTCGACCCTGTCATCCGTATCAAGGCGCCTCAGGACGGTGAGACCGTTGTCGATGATCTCGTGCAGGGGCGAGTCGTGATCCCGAACAAGGATCTCGACGACTTCGTTCTGATGCGGTCGGATGGCACTCCAACCTACATGCATGCCGTCGTGGTGGACGATCATGACATGGGCATCACCCATATCATCCGCGGTGTGGACCACCTGACCAATGCTGCCCGGCAGACGCTTATTTTCCAGGCTCTTGGCTGGGATGTGCCGGCAATGGCGCATATTCCTCTTATTCACGGGCCGGACGGTGCAAAACTGTCCAAGCGGCATGGCGCGACCGGCGCTGAGGCCTATCGCGAGATGGGCTATCTGCCGCAGGCCATGCGAAACTATCTGGCCCGGCTTGGCTGGAGCCACGGCGACGAGGAAATCATCTCTCTGGAAGACATGATCAAGTGGTTTGATTTCGACGCCGTCGGCCAGTCGGCTGCGCGTTTCGATTTCAAGAAACTGGAAAACCTCAACGGGCATTACATGCGTGCGACCGAGGACAGCGATTTGCTGAGCCATTGGAAGGTCTATCTCGCACATGCCGAAGGCGGCGATAAGGTTCTTTCCTGGCTTGCAGACGGCAACAACGAGGCAACTGCTCTCTCTGCGCTTCCGGGACTGAAGGAACGGGCCAAGACTCTGGTGGAGCTGACGGAAAGCGCTTCTTATCTCTGGCGTCAACGCCCGCTAGACACTGATGAAAAGGCCCGGAAAATACTGGACGACGATGCCAGAGCTATCCTGAAAGATCTCCACGGTGTTGTCGCGGGTGTCTCTGACTGGACTGCGGAACCACTGGAAACAGCGGTAAAGGCCTACGCGGAGAGCAAGGAATTGAAACTCGGCAAGGTAGCCCAGCCGTTAAGGGCCGCGTTGACGGGCCGCGGCACGTCACCCGGCATCTATGATGTTCTGATCGCTCTCGGCCGGGAAGAATCTCTGGCCAGAATTCAGGATCAGGCTGCCTGATATCAAGTGCCGCCGGGTGCACCTTACAGCAAAATCCAAGCTTCCGGCGGCTGCACTGGCGGGCGAAATACGTCTTTGACCAAAGCGTTATATCGCCCAGCTTGCGGCAGTGCAGTAAATGGGATACGCAATACGCGAAAAGTCTCCAGTGCTGGTCCGGCAACCGGAAACGGGACCCATCGCCTGAAGGGTCGAACCAGGACGGCACATCCGTTTAACGTAAAGGGGTTTCTGAATGGCCGACAACAACGCCAAGCTCAATGTCGGTGGTAACGACCACGCATTCGACGTTCTTGACGGATCCATCGGACCGTCCGTCGTGAACATCTCGTCCTTGTACAAGGACACCGGAATGTTCACCTACGACCCGGGTTTCACCTCCACCGCGTCGTGCGAATCCAAGATCACCTATATCGATGGTGATGAAGGCACCCTGCTCTATCGCGGATACCCGATCGAGCAGCTCGCAGATCACGGTGACTTTCTGGAGTCCTGCTATCTTCTGCTTTACGGCGAACTGCCGACAAAGACCCAGAAGGAAGACTTCGTCAACCGTGTGACCTATCACACGATGATCCACGAACAGATGAACCGGTTCTTCTCCGGTTTCCGCCGCGACGCTCACCCGATGGCTGTCATGGTTGGCACGGTCGGTGCGCTGTCTGCCTTCTATCACGACTCGACAGACATCACCGATCCGCACCAGCGGATGGTCGCGTCGCTGCGCATGATCGCCAAGATGCCGACCATTGCCGCAATGGCCTACAAGTACCATGTCGGTCAGCCTTTCGTTTATCCGCGCAACGACCTGAGCTATGCAGCCAACTTCCTGCATATGTGCTTTGCCGTGCCTTGCGAGGAATACAAGGTGAACCCGGTTCTGGCCCGCGCCATGGACCGCATCTTCATTCTTCATGCCGACCACGAACAGAACGCTTCGACCTCTACGGTTCGTCTGGCCGGTTCCTCCGGTGCAAATCCGTTTGCCTGCATCGCGGCCGGCATTGCCTGCCTTTGGGGTCCGGCACATGGCGGCGCCAACGAAGCTGCCCTCAACATGCTGTCGGAAATCGGCTCCGTGGATCGTATTCCGGAGTTCGTCGCCCGCGCGAAGGACAAGAACGACCCGTTCCGCCTGATGGGTTTCGGTCACCGTGTCTACAAGAATTATGATCCGCGCGCTCGGATCATGCAAAAAACGACGCACGAGGTTCTTGGCGAACTTGGCATCAAAGACGATCCGCTTCTGGACGTTGCCATGGAACTCGAAAAAATCGCGCTCAACGACGAATACTTCGTCGACAAGAAGCTCTATCCGAACATCGACTTCTACTCTGGCATCACGCTGCGAGCGCTCGGCTTCCCGACAACAATGTTCACCGTTCTGTTCGCTCTGGCCCGTACTGTTGGCTGGATCGCCCAGTGGAAAGAAATGGTGGAAGATCCGTCCCAGCGTATCGGTCGCCCGCGTCAGCTCTACACGGGTGAAAAGCTGCGCGACTACACGCCGATCGAACAGCGCCGTTAAGGCGCACGCCGGCAGTCGCCTGTAATTTTTCGCAGCTTATATCTGCGTACATGCCAAAATGAAGACGCCCTGCTTAACTGCCGGGCGTCTTTTTTGTGCCTAACTGGAACCGTGAAACACGTATAGAACGCACCCGGATTATTTGCATGTATTTGGCTAGACGCAAAGCAGCCTGAAGAAAGCTGATGTTGTTCGGCATGGGAGAAGGAAGGTCTGTTGCGTTGCGCTTCTGCTGGGTGTCTGCCTGGTCAACTGGTCTCAAACACACATGGAGAAACCGTCGATCTTCCCAGCCTCGCAGAGCTATTCCGTCTGCTTGAAGATCCAACTTCTTCCTGTCAGCAGTCAGTCAATTTAGGAAATCGTCAGGCCTTAGCCTTCATAGCCTCAAGCACCACATCTGCAGCAGCACCCCGCTGGCTATGACCATCCGGCAGTCGCATGACATCGTCTAGTCTCTGCAGATTCTCGATCTGCTTCTGACGCTCTGGACCGTTCTTCAGCAGCTCAACAAGATGGCAGGCGAGCACGTCCGGTTGCACTTCCTCATCAAGGAATTCCGGTATCGCTTTTGTCCCGAGGATAATATTCGGCAGCACGAAGGAATCGACGCTGGAAAATTTGAAGATCTGGTTGAGATCCTTGATACGCCTGAAGAACCAGTCGACCTTGTAGGCAACCACCATTGGAACGCCTGAAAGGGCAAGTTCAAGCGAGACAGTACCCGACGCGGCCAAGGCTACGTGCGCTTTCCTGAAGGCTGCCCGCTTTGCCTCAAGTCCCGTGACGATCTCGACCGGGACGGACCAACCGGCAGTTTCCTGGCGGATTTTATCTTCGGCATGCACAACAGCAGGCAAGACCACCTTGAGGCCAGGCACCTTTTTTTCAACGAGTGCAACCGTTGCCCCGAAGTCCGCCAAGAGCCTGTCGATCTCGCTTCGCCGGCTTCCTGGAAGCACGAGCAAGATCTTCTCGTCTGCGTCGACCGATGATCTTTCGCCCGCCGCGGGGCGGAGCTCGTCTGCCTTTTCACTCAAAGGGTGGCCAACGTAGTGCGTACGTGGTCCACCCAGTTTGCGGTGTACGTCTGGCTCAAAAGGCAACAGGGCCAGAAGGTCGTCTACATAGACACTCATCTTGCGGGCGCGGCCTGGACGCCAAGCCCAGACGGACGGCGAAACATAGCCTACGATGGGAATATGCGGTGCCCGTTTGCGCACGCGCTTGGCAACGTTGTGGGTGAAATCCGGACTGTCGACAATCACCAGCACATCTGGATTGGCCGCAACAATCGCATCCACGGTCTGGTAGACACGTTTGATGATCAACGGAAGTCTGGCAAGCACTGCGGTTAGTCCCATGACGGAGACATCGGACATATCGAAGAAACTCTTGAGCCCCAGAGACGTCATCCGTTCGCCGCCAACACCGCAATAACGAACCCCTGTCCCCAAACGCTCGTTGAGTGCCTTCATCAACTCCGAACCAAGCTGGTCTCCGGATTCCTCCCCGGCGACCACGCAGATCGAGGGCACCTGTCCGTTCATCACGAACGCTCGTCCGACTGATCAGGTGAAGCGCCATCGAGTTTCGATTCGTGCTCTATTCCGACAACAAAAAGACCCGCGTCATCAGCCCTTTTGAGGGTAACTTCCTTTTCGGCGATCAGGGCACCGCTCGCCTCAACAGCGATTCCCGCGAGACCTGCGGCCGCCGCCAAATCGATGGTTTTCGGCCCGACAGTAGGCAGATCCACGCGCAAGTCCTGATTTGGTTTGGCCGTCTTCACGAGAACACCGGCGCGACCCTTGGCCCGTATTCGGCCATTGCGCTTCAACTCCGCACACCGCTGCAAGACGGCATCAGTTCCTTCCGCCCCCTCAAGCGCAACAACCCTTCCTCCCACAGCAACGGCTGCCTGGCCGATATCGAGTTCGCCAAGCTTTTCACACGCCCGCAAGGCGAGTTCCGCATCCCGCCAATCCGTCTGGGTTGGCTGCACTTTTCCCAGCACCCCGCTTGAAGCCAGCAGTTGCGGCGCTACATCCTTGATCCCCACAACCCGATACCCCTCGACTTCGAACAGGCGGATCACCTTGGTCAAAAGACTGTCGTCACCACCGGCCAACGCCCTGATAATCGTCGGCAATCGCTTCAATGTACCTAAATCACCAAGGATGGACGTGAAATCGGGGCGTCTGGAAACACCACCGATCAGAAGCACGTCCTGACAGCCCGTTTTTTCCAAAAATTTGTAGAGCCGACCGATTTCGCCCCAACCAAGCTCAGCGTCGGCCTGAACGCGTGTGCGTTCGTCCGCTTCACCCTTGATGGCGATAATCTTGAAGTCACGTCCGGCATTGCTGAGAGCATCCGCGATCTGGCAGGGCAAACTGCCATTCCCCGCAATCAGGGCAAGGCGTGGTCCTGTCGCCGTATCCGCCCCGGCCATCCGTCAGTCGTCGCTGCGCGGCGTGCAGAACCGGCGGTCTTCCTTTTCAAGGATGAAGTCGGTAACCGTCTTGACCAGAGGTTGATCAGTACCTTCAGCGGCCACCGCTTCAGCCCGGCTGCGCAAGGTTCCTTCATTGCTCTCAAACAGTGCCCGATATGCTGCACGCAGGGCGTGGATCTGTTCCCGAGGAAAACCCTTGCGCTTGAGACCGACAAGGTTGAGCCCGGCAAGGCGGGCGCGATCACCGATCACGGAGCCAAAAGGAATGACGTCGAATTCGACACCAGTCATGCCCCCCACGATTGCGCCCGTTCCTATACGCGACCACTGCCTGACAGCACTCAAACCGCCTAGAATGACAAAATCATCAAGTTCGACGTGACCCGCAAGCGTGGCATTGTTGGCCAGAATCGCATGGTCACCGACCTTGCAGTCGTGGCCGACATGCGAGCTCATCATGAAAAGACAGTTATCACCGACCCTGGTATAGCCGCCGCCACCTTCCGTACCCGGGTTCATGGTCACATGTTCACGGATCTGGTTGTTGGCACCGATTTCCAAAAAGCTGACTTCACCAGAAAACTTAAGGTCTTGCGGTTTGTGGCCAATGCTTGCGAAGGGGAAAATATGCGTATTGGCCCCAACGCTTGTGTGACCCGAAACAACGACATGCGATTCCAGGACAACTCCGTCGGCGAGTTTCACGTTCGGGCCGACAATCGAATATGCCCCGATACGAACGCCCTCGCCGATCACGGCCCCGTCTTCGACTATGGCCGTTGGATGGATGTCAGTCATATATCCTCACGCATCTACCAGCATCGCGCTGACTTCTGCTTCTGCAACCTTGTTGCCATCGACTTTGGCGACAGCATCGAATTTCCAGATGTTGGAGCGTTGCTTGATCTTCTTGACGTGGAAATAAACCTGGTCACCAGGTTCCACCGGCCGGCGGAATTTCGCCTTGTCGATGGTCATGAAGTAGACCAACTGCGGCGGAGCATCGTCACCGCGCGCATGCACGCAGAGCGCGCCGGCCGTTTGAGCCATGGCCTCGATCAGAAGAACGCCCGGGAAAACCGGTCTCTCTGGAAAGTGTCCTGTAAAATGCGGTTCGTTGATGGTGACGTTCTTGATGCCGATACAGCTGTCGTCACCGTCCATCTCGATGATCTTGTCGATCAGAAGAAAAGGATACCTGTGCGGCAGGAGCTTCATGATCCTCATGATGTCTGCGCTGGCAAGTGTTTTGTTTTCTGCGTCTACCATATACCACCCCTTGGCGAATGACCGCCGCAAAGTCCTGTTTGTAATCCGTTTACGATCCGCTGCCGCGCTCTGCAAGCTTTCTGACGGCAGCGACCTCGCGGAACCACTGTTTGACCGGCTTAGCCGGTGTGCCGCCGTAGCGCCCGCCGGCAGGCAGGTCATCATTTACAACGCTTACGGCAGCCACCTGAGATCCCATACCGATGGTAACGTGACCGCGCACTCCGCTTTGCCCGCCGATGGCGACAAAATCCTCAAGCGTGCAGCTTCCGGACAAACCAACCTGGGAAACAATAACGCAGTGGCGTCCAACCACCACATTGTGGCCAATCTGAACCTGGTTATCGATCTTCGTGCCCTCGCCGATGATCGTATCCCTGTTTGCCCCACGGTCGATGGTCGTATTGGCACCGATTTCTACGTCGTCCTGAATGATCACCCGGCCGACCTGGGGAACCTTGAGGTGCCCCAGGGGCCCCATTGCATACCCAAAGCCATCCTGGCCGGAGCAAACGCCCGGATGCAGATAAACCCTGTTACCAATAACAGTATGCTGAACCGTAGTATTTGGACCTATTACGCAGTCACGGCCAATCTTCACGCCTTGCCCAATGACAGCATTGGCACGAATGACCGTACCTGCACCGATTTCTGCACCGGCTGCGATCACAACGCCCGCTTCCACGGTGACATTGTCTTCAAGCGAAGCGGCCGGATCAATTACCGCCCGTTCTGAAATCACCGCAGGGCCTGCGTCTACCGGCACCATGGCTGCGGGGTAAAGTTTGGCAAGCACCTTTGCCCAGGAACGGTAGGCATCTGCACAGACAAGAACGGCAACGCCCTCAGGCACCTTGTCCTTGTGCTTCCTGTTAACCAGGCAAGCTGCTGCCGTGGTGCCATCCAGTTTCTTGAGATAAGCAGTGTTGTCGAAAAAGACCAGGGCGCCGGGCGTAGCATCTTCCAGCGGCGCGACACCCGTTATCATCAACTCAGGTTCGCCGCGAGCGATCTCCGCATCCGCCCAGGACGCGATATCTGAAAGAGAGACCGGAGCCGGAGATTCAAAAAAATTTGGCTCGGACATGATATTATCCTTCTTGCCAGCCAACAAAAACGGCCGCCGAACGGATCGGCGGCCGTTTTCTATCCTATGTGACCGCAGTTTAGAAGCGCGTACCGCCGCTCAACCGGAAAATCTGCGTTTTGTCAGAGTCGTTCTTGACAATCGGGTATGCAAAGTCTGCCCGCAGAGGTCCGAACGGAGAGTTCCAGCGGATACCTGCACCAACCGACGCACGGACGTTGAAGTCGTTCGAGTCGATCTGACCACCATTGTTATCCACGAGGCTCACGAGGCTGCTGTCTGCATCCCACAAGGAACCAGCATCGGCAAACACCGCACCACTCAGGCCGAATTCCTTGGGAATGACCGGGAATGGGAACATCGTTTCCGCTGTTGCAGCGAAGTAGAAGCGGCCACCGATTGCATCTTCAGTCGTGGCGTCACGAGGACCGATACCCTGGTTTTCGAAACCACGCACCAGGTTCCCGCCCAGCATGAACTGCTCGGACACACGCAAGCGCTCGTCACCAAGGGCCATGATGTTACCACCACGCACCGACAGGCTTCCGATGAGACCGTAATCAGCCAGGATTTCCTTGTAGGCACGTGCCTGGACTTCGGTCTTGATGTAGAAGCTGTCACCACCCAGACCAGCGATTTCCTGACCGAAGGACGCATAGATACCGTCGGACGGATCCAGGACACGGTCCAGCGTATTGTAACGCAGCTCGTAACCAACCAGGGACGTCAGATAGGTACCGAGGGAGTCACAGACCGCCAGGGAAAGGCTTGCAGTGTCACAGTTGTTGATGTCGGTCGAGTTGTTGTCCGGATCGGAGTTCTGCTCCTGGAAGATGTTGTAGAACAGACGGACAGTCAGCTCATCTTCCCGTAACGGCAACGTGAAGCCGAAACCACCACCGGTCTTCTCCTGATCGAAGGAGCGATAGTCGTTGGCATCATCCACCTTGCGGTAGAGATCAAGATCCAGCGCGACACGACGCCCCATGAAGAACGGCTCCACAAAGCGGAATTCGTAAGACTGCGTGTCCGTGCCGCCACCAACAGCAAGCTTCACGAACTGGCCGCGGCCCAGAAAGTTCTTCTCGGTGAGCGAAATGTCGCCAATGACACCGTCGACGGTCGAATAACCAACACCGAAAGAGATTTCGCCGGTCGGCTTTTCCTCGACACGAACGTTCACAACCACGCGGTCGGGCGCACTGCCCTGCTGTGTGGTGATCGAGACCCTTTCGAAGAAACCAAGGTTACGCAGACGACGTTCAGCCTTATCGATAAGCGCACGGTTGAACGCATCCCCTTCGGCAATGTCGAACTCGCGGCGAATAACATACTCACGTGTGCGGTCATTGCCGATCACGTTGATCCGCTCGATATAGGCGCGCGGACCTTCTTCGATGTAGTAGATCAGCGAAATCGTGTTGTTGTCGTAGTCGCGAGCACCCCGCGGACGGACACGGGCAAAGGCATAGCCTTCTTCCGAGACACGCAGCGTGATGTCTTCGACAGACTGTTCGACACGCAGAGAATTGAAAGTCTGGCCACTCTTGGTACGTACAAGGCGGCGAAGATCTTCAGGATCAACGTCAGGGATCGTGGAAACGATCTCAACGTCACCAATCTCGTATTTCTCACCCTCTTCCACAGTGAAGGTCACGTAGAAGATGTTTTGCTCGCGATCGAGATCCGCACTCGTGGAGACAATACGGAAATCCGCATAGCCTTTCTTGTTGTAATACTGACGCAGCAGCTCCTCATCCGCGGCCAGACGGTCCGGATCGTAGGTGTCCGTGCTGCGAAGCCAGCTCAGAAGGCCGCTTTCCCGGGTACGGATAACATCGCGCAGCCGGCCATCGCTGAATGCGGAGTTGCCAATGAAGCTGATACGCTCAACGCCAGTCTTGGCACCTTCGTTGATCTCGAACACAAGATCGACACGGTTCTGACCACGATCAATGATCTGCGGCTCGACGGACGCGCCATAGCGACCGGAGCGGCGATAAGCTTCAAGAATGTTCTGAACGTCGGCCTGAACCTTCGCACGGGACAGCATCGAACGAGGCTGCGAGCGTACGGCCGTTTCCAACGCACCGTCCTTGATCTTCCGGTTACCTTCGAAAGACACCTGATTGATGATCGGGTTTTCTGTAACCGTCACAACGACAACGCTACCACGCGGGGTGATGTCGACCGTTGCAAAAAGCCCGGTTGCGTAGAGCGCCTTTAGAGACTCATCGACATCGAACGCACTGTACGAACGCCCGGGAACGATGGTCATGTAACTGACAACGGTTTCGTCCTCGACACGGGTATTGCCACGCACGTCAATGCTTCTGGCAACGGCCGCCTGAGCCTGTGAAACCAGGGACACCGGCCCGAAAGCTTTCGGCAAAACAGTCCCGATCGAAAATACGGCCACCGCCAACAGTACGGCCCGTGTAAGTCTCTGCAATCGCTGCATTATTGCGCTATGCCTTTATTTTTAATACCCCTTCCGGGAATCCGCACTCACCCCAGCAGATTCTCGGAACCGACGAGTGTTTTATAGGTTTTTACCGATAACGCAACAGCCCTTCCGGGCGGAAAGCGATTTAGTCTGAAGACGTTGCGTCAATGTCACGGGTGTCATGAATTGGTCCCCACAAGCCGCATGATATCTTTCCAGGTGACGAACACCATCAGCATGAGAACAAGCCCCAGTCCGATCCTGAAACCGACGTCCTGCACCCTGTCGCTAAGCGGTTTGCCACGCAGGGCTTCGGCAGCGAAGTAGACGAGGTGCCCGCCGTCAAGAATCGGCACCGGAGCCAGATTGATCAGACCGATGCTGACGGAGAGAACGGCCGCAAGCGAAATAAGCGGCATGAACCCGAGGTCTGCGACTTGACCAGAGATCTGGGCGACGCGGATCGGGCCGCCGAGCTGATCGGCCGATTGCCGCTGAGAGATGATACCCCCGATATAGCTCACGGTGCTTTCAATAATGCGCCAGGTTTCCGCAGTGCCTTCAACAAGAGCTTCGCCGAGACCGTATTTGATGTGAACGAGATGGGACGGATCGGAAACACCACGGAGACTGATATCGCCGGCCACCTGTCTCTCGCCAAAAAAGACTTCTTTCTCTTTTGCGTCAGGCGTAACCGTCAAGTTGACATCCTTGCCGGCACGCTCGACTTCAAAGACAAGAGGCGTATTGGCATTCATCAGGACGATCTGTCGCATTTCACCGAAAGTCTGAATCGGCCTGCCGTCAATTTCCTTCACGACATCACCAGCAAGAAGGCCATCGCGTTCAGCAGCCCCACCGGGCATCACCTGTTCGACGACAGGTTCGAAGCCCTGTTTGCCCGAAGTGACGAAAAGTGCCGTGAAAATAACGATTGCGAGGAGGAAATTGGCAATGGGACCGGCGGCGACCACAGCCATGCGCTGCCAGACAGGCTTGGCGACAAACGCGGTTTTCCGTTCTTCCTCGCTCATTTGCGCAATGGCTTCCCGGCTTGGAACACTTGCCGCATTGTCGTCGCCGGCAAATTTGACGTAGCCGCCAAGCGGAATCCAGCACAGTTTCCAACGGGTCCCTTTCTGGTCGTTAAAACCGAAAAGCTCCCGCCCGAAGCCGACAGAAAAGGCGTCAACCTTCACATTGCACCAGCGAGCCACTGCGAAATGGCCCAATTCGTGGAAGAAGACCACGATTGTCAGCACGAATAGAAAGGGAATGATCGTGCCGGCTATCAAGGAATAGGCGGAAGCAAGAAGATCCATGAAGTGTGTCCGATCCTGCGCAGCTAGGATTATTTTGAAGCTTTGTACTAAAAAGAAAATTACGGCGTGTTAATGGTCGCAAACCAAATTTCCAGAACCGTCAACACGCCATATGCCGCGCCTCTATCCATTCAGCGGTCTTTCGCCGCACTTCGGTATCGAGAGCAAGAACGTCTTCCACACCGGCGGCCTCGCTCAACAGCCCTCCTGCCCCCATGGCTTCAAGCACCGTCTCGATGGCGGCCGGAATATCCATGAAACCGATGCGTCCGGTCAGAAAAGCCTCCACGGCAATTTCGTCCGCGGCATTGAGGGCCGCCGGCGCCATTCCCCCTGCCCTCATGGCCTCCAGTGCCAGATGCAACGCCGGGAACCGGTCGAGATCGGGAGCTTCAAAAGTAAGTGTGCCAAGTTCGGCAAGGTCCAGACGTTTCACCGGAACGTTCATCCGCCGCGGAAACGCGAGACAATGGGCAATCGGTGTGCGCATGTCCGGACTGCCGAGTTGCGCCAGCAACGAACCGTCTTTGTATTGCACAAGACCGTGAACAGTTGATTGCGGATGGACGAGCACACCGAGCTGATCATGAGAAACCGGAAAAAGATGAGAAGCTTCAATCACCTCGAAGCCTTTGTTCATCATGGTGGCACTATCGATGGTGATGCGCGCGCCCATGTCCCAGTTCGGATGCTTGAGCGCCTGCTGCGGCGTCACCCTTTTCATGCCGTCTTTCGAAAGCGTCCTGAACGGCCCACCCGAGGCTGTGAGAATTACCTTTTCGACCATATCGGCCTTGTCGGTTTCAAACACCTGAAACACAGCGTTGTGTTCGCTGTCGACGGGTAAAAGCTCCGCCCCGGTTGCCCGGATCTTTTTCATGAACAAGTCGCCCGCGCAAACAAGGCATTCCTTGTTGGCAAGTGCAATGCGGCGTCCAGCGCGAATAGCGGCCATGGTCGGCTTTAGTCCAGCCGCGCCCACTATGGCACCGACGACAATATCCGTGTCCCGGTCGACCGCCTCCAGAACGGCAGCCTCCCCGGCTCCGGTCTTGATCCCGCTGCCTGAAAGCCGATCCCTGAGTTCCGGATAGCAAGTTTCGTCAGCAAGGATCGCCGAACTTGCTTTCAGCGTTTTCGCCATGTTGGCGAGAGCCGCGGCATTCCGGTTCGAAACCAGCGCCACAACCTCATAGCTGTCCGGATTTCTTTCAATAAGATCCGCCAGGCTCTGGCCGATGGACCCGGTGGCGCCGAGAACGGTTATCCGGGTTTTCGCGCCAGGGTCGCGTGCTGCTAAGGCAGCTGCCATGCCTGTTACTCCAAATTTAGGTCAGACCGAGACCGGCAAGCGGATCAGCGAGACTGCCCCCTGCCGCCAGGCCAATGAGCACGGCGAAGATCGCAGCAGCGACCAACCCGTCGATCCGGTCCATGATGCCGCCATGTCCTGGAATAAGCCGGCTGGAATCCTTGACGTCGAAACGCCGTTTGATAGCTGATTCCAGAAGATCTCCGGCTTGAGAGACAACCGAAAGACCGGCGGCCAGCAATGCCCACAACACAAGATGCTGTGCATTGGCGACAAGGGCGACACCCGTGCCAAACAGCGTCGCAAGCACCAGTCCGCCAATAGCACCAGACCAGGTCTTTTTAGGTGATACACGCGGCATGAGCTTGGGGCCACCCAATGCACGACCGGTAAAATACGCGAAGATGTCCGTGGCCCAGACCACGAACACCAGGAAAAATGCCACAAGAAGTCCTTCGCTGCCTTCGCGAAGCGCAAGCAGCGAAAACAGGGCAAGCCCGCTATAGACAATCCCCTCTATCGCCCATCGGCCAGTCTTCGAAAAGCCGCTGACGGCATAGGCGATGAAAGCGCCCAGCACCATAGCCACCAGCCCAGGCCCTGGATGTCCGGCGACGCACAGGATTGCAATTGCAAAAAGCGTGACGAACCCGGTCAGGGCCCCTACCGACTTTGCCGGGGTTCCTGTGATCGAAAACCATTCCCAGAGAAACAGACCGGACGCGACCAGCGTCAGTGCAGCGAAGGGAAGACCGCCAAGATACGTTATCAGCAGAACAAGCGGACCCAAAACGAGAGCCGAAAGGAACCTGAGGCGAAGGTCGGATAGTTTTTTCGGGTGCTGGTCGGGTTCTGCCATTGCTCGAGCCGGAGGTCAGTTTGCCTTGGCGTCAAGGCCGCCATACCGGCGCTCGCGGCTGCAGAAGCAGCTCAAAGCCTTGTCGAAGGCCGCTTCATCGAAGTCCGGCCAGTAAAGATCGCAAAAGTAGAATTCCGAATAGGCGGCCTGCCACAGAAGGAAATTGGACAGGCGCATTTCCCCGCTCGTGCGGATGATAAGATCCGGATCCGGCAATCCGGATGTGTCAAGCGCTGCGGTAATCGATTCCTCGGTTATGTCAGCCGGCTGAATTTCGCCCGATTGAACCTTAGCTGCCAGCTCCTGTGCCGCCCGAACGATTTCCGACCGCGAACCATAGTTGAAGGCAACCACAAGGTTCAGACCAGTGTTGTGACGGGTCAGGTCTTCAGCTTCGTTGAGAAGTGCGAGGATGCCCGGCTCCAGGTCGCTACGCCCGCCAATGATACGGATGCGCACATTGGCTTCGTGAAGCTCACTGAGATCACGCTGTACGAACCGGCGAAGCAGCCCCATCAGGAAGGACACTTCGGTCTGCGGGCGGTTCCAGTTTTCAGAGGAAAAGCTGTAGATCGTAATGGTTTCGATGCCGACCTGACCGGCATGACGGATAACCTTGCGCAGCGCGCCAAGTCCCTGCCGGTGCCCCTCAGTTCGCGGCAAACCGCGCGCGGTTGCCCACCGCCCGTTGCCATCCATGATGAAGGCAACATGACGGGGCATTTTCGCACCGGTTTCATCTGCAGCAGGTGCATGCAGGTTGCGGTCCGGGCTGACGCTCATATGCTCCCCCAACTCACCCTTCCCTGGCCGATCAAACCTGGGAAATTTCCTGCTCTTTTTTCTCCAGCATGGTGTCGACTTCCGCGATCATCTGATCGGTCAGCTTCTGCACCTCATCGGAGGCGACGCGGCTGTCGTCCTGAGAAATGTCACCGTCTTTTTCCGCCTTCTTGGCGGTGTCCATGCCATCGCGGCGGACGTGACGGATGGAAACTTTCGCCTGTTCAGCGTATTTGTGAGCCACCTTGATCAATTCCTGGCGGCGTTCCTGGTTCAGCTCGGGAATCGGCAGACGCAGCAGCATGCCGTCCACAACCGGGTTCAGACCCAGATTGGATTCCCGGATCGCCTTTTCGACGGCCGACACCATGCTCTTGTCCCAGACCTGAACTGCAAGCATACGAGGTTCGGGAACGGAAACGGTGGCCACCTGGTTGATCGGCATGGACTGGCCATAGGCTTCAACAGTAATCGGATCCATCATGGACGACGACGCGCGGCCGGTACGCAGTCCTGCAAATTCTGTTTTCAGAACCGACAGCGCTCCCTGCATGCGGCGCTTCAGATCATCAAGGTCCACACCTTCTACCGACATTGTTTCCTCACTGTTGTTTTGTGCTTGGCTGAATAGAGTCTCGGCGCGCGCCAACATGGCATAAACGCACCGAAACACAAGAGCTTGAACCGGGATTGGTTCTTAAAACTTTCAGTCACCCACGACAGTGTAGGTGCCGGTTTCCTGAAGCACGCTGACGAGAGCGCCGGGAGAATGAATGGAAAACACAATGACAGGAATGGAATTGTCACGCGCCAGGGCAATGGCCGTGGTGTCCATGACTTTCAGGTTACGGGTTATGATTTCCTCGTAACCGAGCGTCTCGTAGCGCTCTGCGTTCGGGTTGACCTTCGGGTCATCGGAATAGACGCCATCCACCTGTGTGCCCTTCAGGAAAGCGTCGCATTTCATTTCCGCGGCCCGAAGAGCCGCGCCGCTGTCCGTGGTGAAAAAGGGGTTTCCCGTGCCGCCTGCAAAAATGATCACATCGCCGTCTTCCATGTAGCGGTCGGCGACACGCTGCGAGAAGGTCTCGCAGATCGACGGCACCGAGACGGCAGACAGAACACGCGCGTTGACTTTCAGGCGGCGCAGGGCATCAGCCAGCGTGAGGCTGTTCATGATGGTTGCAAGCATGCCCATGTGGTCGCCGGTCACACGATTGCCGCCCTTGGCGGCAACGGCAACACCGCGGAAGATGTTGCCTCCGCCGACGACAACGCCGACCTGGGCTCCCAGAGCCACTGCGTCGGCGATTTCCTTTGCGATCCTTTGCACAATGGCCGGGTCAATTCCAAACGCCTGCGACCCCATCAGGGCCTCGCCGGAGAGTTTCAGAAGGATCCGTTTCCAGCGCAAGGAATTCGTCATGGGTGCACCCTTTAAAAATTGTCTTTCTAAAAAAAAAGCGCCGGACTTGCCGGCGCTTTTTCTTGAGCTTACTGCCCGGTGGCTGCTGCCACCTCTGCGGCGAAGTCTTGCTCTTCCTTCTCGATCCCTTCGCCTAAGGCGAAGCGGACAAAGCCGGTAAGTTTGACTTCGGCGCCGATTTCTTTCGCGAGCGCCTCTACGGCCTGCTCAACCGTCAGATCCGGGTTGATCACGAAGGCCTGCTTCACGAGGGTAACTTCCTCGTAGAACTTGCGCAAACGGCCTTCCACCATTTTTTCAATGATGTTGTCCGGCTTGCCGGATTCGCGTGCCTGTTCGGAGAAGACGGACTTCTCACGCTCGACAACTGCCGGATCCAGCTGTTCGGTATTCAGCGACAGCGGGCTGGTTGCCGCAACGTGCATGGCAATCTGACGGCCGAGACCATTCAGCTTGTCCTTGTCACCTGCAGATTCCAGAGCCACCAGAACGCCGATCTTGCCGAGACCATCAGCAACGGAACTGTGAACGTAGGTCGCAACAACGCCCTCATTCACGGCCAGAACCGCGGTGCGGCGCAGCGTCATGTTTTCGCCGATCGTGGCGATTGCGTCCGTGATCGCGTCTGCAACCGGCTTACCGCCGAGATTTGCAGTCGAAACGGCTTCAACGGAACCATCGGTGCCGACAGCAACCTTGGCAACGTTCGAGACCAGCTCCTGGAACCCTTCGTTGCGCGCAACGAAGTCGGTTTCGGAGTTCAGCTCGATCACGGCAGCTTTAGTGCCTTCAGAAGCAACACCAACCAGACCTTCAGCGGCCACACGGTCCGCCTTCTTGGCAGCCTTGGCCAGACCTTTGGTACGCAGCCAGTCAACAGCTGCTTCCATATCGCCGCCCGCTTCAGTGAGGGCGGTCTTGCAGTCCATCATGCCAGCGCCGGATTTCTCGCGGAGCTCTTTTACCATCGCAGCGGTAATGCTCATCGATTGCCTCGTGCATGGGGGTTTCAGATAAAACACGGTTTAGCCGATGGCCTTCCGCGTCTTTATGACGAGGCTGCAACAAACTGCAGCCCGCCTTGCGAATTTCAACAGTATTCTGCCGCGGCGAACCGCGGCAGGAGAGGCTTAAGCCTCGGCAGCTGTTGCTTCAGCCGGAGCTTCCTCGGAAGCCGTGGCAAGAACTTCTTCAACCGGAGCTTCTTCCGCTTCGCCGATGTCCATGCCGGAAGCACCCTGTGCACGGGAGATACCGTCGATGGCAGCACGTGCGATCAGGTCGCAGTACAGCGACAGGGCGCGGCCTGCATCGTCGTTACCCGGCACCGGATAGGTAATGCCTTCCGGATTGGAGTTGGAATCGAGGATCGCAGCAACCGGAATACCCAGACGACGGGCTTCCTGAATGGCGATGGCTTCACGGTTGGTGTCGATCACGAAGATCAGATCCGGGATACCGCCCATGTCCTTGATACCGCCAAGGTTCCGCTCGAGCTTTTCACGCTCACGGTCCATGAACAGGCGCTCTTTCTTTGTCAGAGCGTTAGCAGCATCGGAAGACAGGGTTTCTTCCAGCTTGCGCAGGCGCTGGATTGACTGGGAGATGGTCTTCCAGTTCGTCAGCATGCCGCCGAGCCAACGTGCGTTGACATAATACTGAGCGGAGTTGCGCGCTGCAGAAGCAACGGCTTCCTGAGCCTGACGCTTGGTACCTACGATCAGAACGCGACCACCACCGGCAACCGTGTCGGACACGGCCTTGAGTGCCTGGTGAAACAGCGGAACGGTCTGTGACAGGTCCATGATATGAACATCGTTGCGTACACCAAAGATGTACTGACCCATACGCGGGTTCCAACGGTGTTTCTGGTGACCAAAGTGAACGCCAGCTTCCAGCAGCTGACGCATGGTGAAATCGGGCAATGCCATGGCCCTTATCTCCTGAGTTTTCCGGTTTGACCTCCGCAAGAGGATGTGGACCGTAGAGATTTCCCTTCGGCCACCGGAAGGATACCGATAAGCTCGGTTTCCGCCCCTTGCGTGTGGAATGCGCGCCTTATAGTTGGCTGGAAAGTTTATTTCAAGGCCTAAGGGCCGGTTTTCTTGCCGGTTTTGCACCTTTGCAGACCTTTGCCTGCATCGCCTGCATCCTACCTTCGGTTCAGCTCTATTTCTTGACTTCGATTTTCTCCAAAACCGCCTGCGACCACTTTTGCGACCAACCGCCGAACGGCGCCAGCAGTTCAAACAGTTCCAACCCAAGGTCTGTCAACAGGTAGCCACTGCCGTCATGCTTTACCAATGCGCATTCCTTCAGTTCTTTCAATCGCTTATTGAGAACCGTTGGCGACACACCTTCGCAAAGATCCTGCAACTGTCGGAAAGTGAGGCTGCCTTCCGAGAGCTGCCAGATGATTCCCAGTGCCCAGCTGCGCCCGAGCAGATCGAACAACGCCATGATAGGTTTGCCGGACTTTGATCCACGCACCGGCAGCCCAGGCCTGGGTATGGAAGTTGCCATGTATTTTCCTTGCTATTATTTATGTAGCAGTGGTATCGCTACTGAATATGTAGCAAACCAAGGATCACCTGTCATGCTGCTTCTGCCGATCGCTGCCGCCGTCGGCGCTTCAACCGGTTGGGCAACGGGCATTGTTCTTGCCCAGACACCAGCAAGGCTTCTAGGAGCGTTCGAATTCACGCGAATCCAATTGACCGCCTGCGCGGCACTTGTCTCTGCGCTCTGCGCCACCCTTGGAGACTGGTCGTCCATCCCCTGGCAGCACTGGCCCGCTTTCGTTCTGAGCACGACTTTCGGCATCCTCGCCGGAAATCTCGCCATGGTTGAATGCCTGCGCCTGGGAGGACCGAGGCGGACGGAACTGATGTTGTCGCTGAAGGGACCTGTTGTCGCCGTGATGGCATTCTTCTGGTTCGGTGAAACCCTCGGCACTTGGGATATTATTGGTGGTCTTGTCGTTCTTTCCGGTCTGCTGCTGGCAGTCCAGTTTGGCAGCAATGAAAACTCGGACTGCGATCGGCTCAACGGCCAACTCTGGGCCGTTGTTCTGCTGGGTCTTGTTGCGGTTCTGTGTCAGGGGTTCGGTTTTCTGGCGGTAAAGCCCGCTATGGCGGAAGGCATGAGCCCCCCTCGCCGTTTCCGCGGTCCGGCTTCTTGGTGCCGCCTTTATCATATCCGTGATCGCGCTGTGGCCCACCCGGGCTTTCAAACCCAAGAGCCAACTGACCGTTCCGCTTCTTGGACAGACGATCCTTCCTGGCGTCATTGGCTACATCATTTCGACATCGCTGCTGCTTTACGCCTTCAATAATTTCCACGCCGGCCTGGCTGCCATCCTGGGGTCGCTGTCTCCGATCCTTGTCTTGCCGATCCTCTGGCTTAAGGAAAAACAGGCGCCAAAACCTCTGGCCACGCTTGGCGCCTTTGCAGTGATCGGCGGGACGGCAATCATTGCGCTGCTCTGACGGTAAGGACAGAATCAGTCCGCGCATGTATGGATAGGCTTCCGCTACTTTTCACGGAGCCTCGTCTTGACCACCAAAGGCATCAACCACCTCGGCCTCACCGTCCAGGACCTGGACCAGACCACCGCCTTTTTTACCGAGCTGCTCGGCTGGAACCTGCTGGCGCGCGATGACAGCTATCCGCGCACCACCGTCTCGGACGGCACAGCGCGTTTCACTCTCTGGCAAGCCGACCGCTCGCGGCCCACGACGAAGTTCGATCGCAAGACCAATATCGGCCTGCACCACGTGGCGTTGGAAGTTGAAAGCGAGAAAAAGCTTCTTGACCTTGCAGCCAAAATTCGCACGTGGCCGGGCATTACAATTGAATTTGAGCCTGAGCCCCTCGGCGGCGGCCCGCGCAAGCACATGATGTTCACAGAGCCGGGCGGCATCCGGCTGGAGATTATCTGGCCAGCCGGAACTTAGGCGTAAACAAGCCTATGCAACCTGAACGTCGGTGACGCCCGGCACCGCCTTCAACGCCCCGGCGATTTCCGGAGAGAGACGGAAACGTCCTGGAAGCTTGACTTCGACTTCCCGTGCACCGTTTTCAAGAAGAACAATCACCGTCACATCGCCTTCCCCCCTCACCTGCAGCTGCTTGGCAAGGCTCGGGATCGGCCGCTCGTCACGGACGAAGACACGCATGCTTTTCTGAAGACGCGCTGCCATCTGATCAATCGGATCGACCTGCTCGATCCTGAGAGACGGTTCGTCGTCGCGCATGTCAGCCCCGACAAGCACCACCACAGACCGACCCGCCTGCAGGGCGTCGCGGAACTGTTCAAGCTTCTCACGAAAGAGCAGCGCTTCATACTGGCCTGTCGCGTCGGAAAGACGGGCGATCCCCATGCGATTTCCGGTCTTGGTCTTGCGTTCCTGCATGGAAACCACTGTGCCGGCAAGGCGGCCATGGGAAGCCCCCTTCTTGACGGCCTCCGAAAACTGGCTCCAGGGCTGAACCCGCATCTTCTCCAGCACGGATGCATATTCGTCTATCGGGTGGGCAGACAGATAAAAGCCGATGGCGGAATGCTCGCGCTGAAGCTTTTCCTCGTTGGTCCAGCCATGAACATCGTCGAGCTGCAAGGGTTCTTCACTGTCGCTGCTGCCGAAAAGTTCGTCCTGACCGAGCGTCCTGTTTTCTTCCGTACGCTGCGCCAGCCCCATGATCCGGTCCAGACCTTCAAAGACCCGCGCCCGGTTCGGCTCCAACTCGTCAAAGGCGCCGGCCGCCACCAGGTTTTCAAGCGTGCGCTTGTTGAGAGCTTTGGGTGAAATTCGCCGCGCAAAATCACCAAGGCTCTTGAACGGCTTGTCGCCGCGAACCTCAACAATATGCTCTACAGCTTGCTCGCCGACACCCTTGATGGCCCCCATGGCGTAAAGGATCTTGCCATCGGCCACGTCGAAGTAGACCTGCCCCCGGTTGATGGAAGGCGGCTCGATCTCGATCTTCATGCGCCGGGCTTCTTGCCGGTAGTCTCCCAGCTTTTCGGTGTTCCCCAAATCCAGCGTCATGGAAGCTGCCATGAACTCGACCGGGTGGTTCGCCTTCAGCCAGGCGGTATGATAGGAGACCAGCGCATAAGCTGCGGCGTGCGACTTGTTGAAGCCGTAGTTGGCGAACTTCGCCACAAGGTCGAAGATTGTACCGGCATGGCTCTTGTTGATGCCGCGCTCAACTGCACCATCGACAAAGCGCGCCCGTTGAACTTCCATTTCCGCGGCGATCTTCTTACCCATGGCGCGGCGCAGAAGGTCAGCTTCACCGAGAGAGTAGCCGGACAGAACCTGCGCGATCTGCATCACCTGCTCCTGGTAGACGATAATGCCGTTCGTCTCCATCAGGATAGGTTCGAGCAGCGGGTGCAGACAGTCCGCGTCCTGCTCGCCGTGCTTCACCGCGTTGTAGACCGGAATGTTCTCCATGGGTCCGGGGCGATAGAGCGCCACCAACGCAATGATGTCTTCAAACCGGTCCGGCTTCATGCCGGCAATCGCGCGGCGCATGCCCTGACTTTCCAGCTGGAACACGCCGAATGTTTCACCCCGGGCTAGCAGCTGGTAAGTTTTTTCGTCGTCAATCGGCAACGCCGCAACGTCGACGTCGATACCGCGCCGCTCGATCAGCTTCACCGCCGTATCGATAACCGTCAACGTCTTCAGGCCGAGGAAGTCGAACTTAACAAGCCCGGCATCTTCCACCATCTTCATGTTGAACTGGGCGACCGGCATGTCAGAGCGCGGGTCTCGGTAGAGCGGCACCAGCTGTTCCAGAGGTCTGTCGCCAATGACGACCCCCGCGGCGTGCGTCGAGGCGTGCCGGTAAAGGCCCTCGAGCTTCTGAGCCATGCCCAGCAGGCGCTCGACGATTTCCTCTTCCTTCGCCGCTTCGCGCAGACGCGGCTCTTCTTCGATCGCCTGACCGAGCGTTACCGGATTTGCGGGGTTGGCAGGCACGAGCTTGCAGAGGCGGTCAACCTGGCCATAGGGCATCTGCAGAACGCGTCCGACATCGCGCAACACCGCGCGGGCCTGAAGCGACCCGAAGGTGATGATCTGGGCAACCTGCTGGCGGCCATATTTTTCCTGCACATACCGAATCACTTCTTCACGCCGTGTCTGGCAGAAGTCGATGTCGAAGTCAGGCATCGACACGCGTTCAGGATTGAGGAAGCGTTCGAACAGCAGCGAAAACCGCATGGGATCGAGGTCAGTGATGGTCAAGGACCATGCGACCAGCGACCCCGCACCTGAACCACGGCCCGGCCCGACCGGAATGCCCTGCCCCTTGGCCCACTTGATGAAGTCCGCAACGATCAGGAAGTAGCCGGGAAACTTCATGCGCTCGATGATGCCGGTCTCGTAGTCGAGACGATCCCAGTAGTCCTTCTCCTCAAGCCCCGGCGCCAATCCATGTGCATCGAGACGCGCACGCAATCCCTCACGGGCCTGGCGGATCAGTTCCTCTGCTTCTGCCTTTTCAGCTTCTTCCGCATCCGCATCGGCTCCTGCAAAGCGAGGCAGGATTGGCGCGCGCTTCAACGGGCGGAAGCTGCAGCGACGGGCGATCTCGACTGTGGACTCCAACGCTTCCGGCAAATCCGCGAAAAGCGCGCACATTTCCGCACGGCTCTTGAAATAATGCTCAGGCGTCAGGCGTCTGCGGTCGTCCTCGATCAGCACCCTGCCCTCGGAAATGCAGATCAGCGCATCATGAGCCTCATAATCTTCCCGCTTGGGAAAGAAAGCTTCGTTGGTGGCGACCAGCGGCAGCCCTTGTTCGTAGGCCAGATCCAGAAACGCATCTTCCGTCTTGCGTTCTGCTTCCATGCCATGGCGCTGAATTTCGACATAGCAGCGGCCTGGGAACCGGTCGGCGAGCGTCTCAAGGCGGCTTTTTGCAAGATCCTTCCGTGCGGCAAGGAGCGCAGCACCAATTGGCCCGCCAACCCCACCGGTCAAAACAATCAGCCCTTCGGACTTTGAAAGAAGATAGCCAATAGAAACATGTGGCCTCAGACCAGTTTCCGTATCGAGGAACGCGCGAGAGCTCAGCTCCATCAGATTGCCGTAACCGGCTTCTGTCATGGCAAGCAGAATGACATCGGAAAGCGCAGGCTCGCCCCGCCGCCCACTCTCCAGTCCGTCGTCAAAAAACACAGAAAGCTGGCAAGCGGCGATAGGCTGAATACCGGCTCCCCAAGCTTTGGTCGCAAATTCCTGCGCGCCAAAAAGATTGTTGGTGTCGGTAATCGCCAAAGCCGGCTGATCATCTGCTTTGGCAAGGTCAAGAAGTTTCTTGATCGGCAAGGCGCCTTCCAGAAGCGACAAGGCGGAATGCACGCGAAGATGAACGTAACCGGGACCGCCTGAACCGTCGCCGGCACCTTCTACCGAACCGGAAGACCGGGAAATATTGGGATCTGTACCAGACATGGCGGCTCTCTTAGCATCTTCCAGAATCAGCGCTCAAGTGAAGCGTGTTCAGGATTGCCTGTCGAGACGCCAGGAGAGTTGTTCCCGCTGTTCTTTGCCCCAAGGCCTGCCCGCCCCATCGGCGGCGTAGGACCCGGTTCAGAAAGGAGTCGAACCGGCATTAGCTGCCGGCACGAGACTCACACAGCCGGAAAGGATCAACCGACGGAGAGCAACACATCGCCCCAGACGGCAAGCGTCGTGCAGAAACAAACCATTGCACCGAAAGCGGCAAAATCACGAGCGACATGGATCATCATCACACCCTCCAACCTTGGCTCATTGCGTAATTGGAGTATGTTCCATATTTGTTCTCTTTGCAAGCCCTTTTTGTTCCTCTTGCCATCAGACAAATCAAATTTGCTAAAAACTGAGAGTTTTTGCTTTGTTCTTCATCGCAGCTACACCTGAAGACAGCCAGGCACAGCCACAGTGGAAACTTTTGGCTTCAGAGAACTGTTTGGGAAAACTAGAGGTCCTTGACGAGACCATCGGCGAGCGTGATTGCCCTGTCCATGCGGCCCGCCAGTTCCAGGTTGTGGGTCGCAAACAGCGTTGCAACGCCAGACGCCCGCACCAAAGCCTGCAACGCGTCAAACACATAACCCGCTGTATTGGGATCCAGGTTTCCCGTAGGCTCATCCAGAAGGAGGATCCGCGGCGCATTCGCAACCGCGCGCGCAACGGCAACCCGCTGCTGCTCCCCACCGGAAAGCTCGGACGGGCGGTGGCTGCCACGATCCCCAAGACGCATGTATTTCAGAAGCTCGTCCGCACGCTCTGCGGCCATCTTACGCGAAAGACCGCGGATCATTTGCGGCATCATCACGTTCTCCTGCGCGGTGAACTCCGGCAGCAGGTGATGGAACTGATAGACGAAACCGATGTCGTTGCGCCGGATGGCAGTACGATCGTCATCCGACAGATCGGAGCAATTGACCGGCCCCAGAAATACATCGCCCTCGTCCGGACGCTCCAGCAAGCCAGCGATATGCAACAGGGTTGACTTGCCGGTCCCGGATGGCGCCACCAGGGCAACCATCTCACCTGCCTCTATGCGCAACTCTGCACCATTCAATATATGAAGTTCGCGGTTCCCCTCTTCAAAACTGCGGGTAATACCCGACAGTTGGAGGGCGGCTGGTGCCAGTCCGGGTGTCTGGCTGGGGTCAACGGCCATGTTCATCTCCCGTCTCCCTATTCATATCTGAGGGCTTCGACGGGGTCGAGCCTTGCCGCCCGCCAGGCCGGATAGACTGTCGCCAGCAGCGACAGAACAAGCGCCATGATGAGCACAGTGGTCGTCTCGCCTGAATCGATTTCCGCGGGCAACTGGGACAGGAAATAAAGTGTCGGGTCGAAAAGTTCGGTTCTCGTCAGCCAGGAAACGAACTGACGGATAGATTCAATGTTGAGGCACACCAGAAGCCCCAGAAAGAACCCTGCGAACGTTCCGACGAACCCGATGCTGGCCCCGGTAATCAGGAAAATGCGCATGATCGACCCGCGCGTTGCACCCATGGTCCTCAGGATCGCAATGTCCTTGCCCTTGTCTTTCACCAGCATGATCATGCCGGAAATGATATTGAGCGCCGCCACCAGAACAATCAGCGTCAGGATGATGAACATCACATTGCGCTCGACTTCCAGTGCCGAAAAGAACGTCACATTGCGCTGGCGCCAATCGGTCACAAACGTCGGACGGTCCGCGGTTTCCTCGATCATGCTCTTCATGGCACCGACCTTGTCCGGGTCCGCCACATAAACTTCGATACCGGTCGCCTTACCGTCCATGTTGAAATAGGCCTGCGCCTCTTCCAGCGGCATGAACAGGAAGGTCGCGTCATATTCGCTCATGCCGATTTCGAAGATGGCGGTGACCGGATAAGCCTTCAGCCGCGGTGTCACACCCATCGGGGTCACACTGCCGCGCGGCGAAATGATCGTGACATTGTCTCCGAGGGTGACCCCGAGTTGCTGCGCCATGCGCGAGCCGATTGCAATCCCTTCGCCTTTGTCGAAACCATCCAGCGAACCCAGGCGGACATTATTCGCGATCAGCGGCACCTGGCGCAGATCGCTTTCATGAAGACCGCGCACCAGCGCTCCGAAATTTCCCGCGGGCCCGGAGACCAGCGCCTGCCCTTCGACGAAGGGCATCGCGCTGATGACATCCGGCACGCCCTTGAGCCGGCCGGAGACGGCATCGTAGTCCGTCAGAGGCTGATCGATGGGCTGAACCAGCATATGCCCGTTGATCCCAAGGATCTTGCCGAGTAGTTCGGTGCGGAAACCGTTCATCACGGCCATCACGATAATCAGCGTCGCAACGCCAAGCATGATGCCGGCGAACGAAAAGCCTGCAATAACGGATATGAAAGTCTCGCGCCGCCTGGACCGCAGATAGCGACCTGCGATCATCCATTCAAATGCGGAAAAGGCACGTGTTGGAGCTGCCGGTTTGCGACCGTCGTCAATGTCCGCCGTCTCTACCGCTGTCATTGTCCATCCAGTTCAGCACAGCCCCAAAATTCAGCACAGCCGCCCACCGAAGCACTGCAGGCAGACCGGCTGGCCGCAACTTCCGCTGCGACCGAATCCCCGCACAGAGGATCACCGGACTTGGTTAGTCCGTCAATGCCGCCGTCAGCTTGTTCAAGGTGGCTTCCGGAGAAAGCATTTCCTTTTCCCCAGTTGCCCGGTCCTTGACCTCCAGCAATCCGTCTTTCAGGCCGCGCGGTCCGGCAACGACCTGGAACGGCAAGCCGATCAGATCCATCGTCGCGAACTTGGCGCCTGCACGCGTGTCCGTGTCGTCGTAAAGAACCTCGATGCCGGCAGCTTCAAACTTGGCATAGAGATCTTCACACACCGGATCCGTCAGCTCGTCACCCGGCTTCAGGTTGACCAGCCCCACATGGAACGGTGCGACGGATTTCGGCCAGACGATTCCATTCTCGTCATGATTGGCTTCGATCAAGGCACCAAGAAGGCGCGACACACCCACACCGTAAGAGCCCATGTGGACCGGCACTTCCGTGCCTTCTGCAGTCGCGACCTTGGCCCCCATAGCGTCGGAATATTTGGTGCCGAAGTAGAAAATATGGCCCACTTCGATACCGCGTGCCGAAACCCGGGTTTCCTCAGGCAACGCGCCGAATGCGGCTTCGTCGTGCATTTCGTCCGTCGCCGCATAGGGAGACGTCCACTCGGTCACGATCGGCGTCAGATCTGAGAAGAAATCCGTGTCTTCCCCAGGCGTCGGCAGCTCCAGCAGCGACTTGTCGCAGAACACTTCGCTCTCGCCGGTGTCGGCCAGAATGATGAACTCATGGCTCATGTCGCCACCAATGGGGCCTGTGTCGGCCTTCATCGGAATCGCCTTCAGCCCCATCCGGGCGAATGTGCGCAGGTAGGCGACAAACATCCGGTTATAGGCATGACGAGCCGATTCCTTGTCCAGATCGAACGAATAGGCATCCTTCATAAGGAACTCGCGACCACGCATGACACCGAAGCGCGGGCGCACTTCGTCGCGGAACTTCCACTGAATGTGATAGAGGTTCAGCGGCAGGTCCTTGTAGGAACGCACGTACCCGCGGAAGATGTCCGTGATCATTTCTTCGTTGGTCGGCCCGAACAGCATGTCCCGCTCATGACGATCGGTGATGCGCAGCATTTCCTTGCCATAGGCATCGTAGCGACCACTTTCCCGCCACAGGTCCGCCGACTGGATGGTCGGCATCAGCAGTTGAATGGCCCCTGCCCTGGCCTGTTCTTCTTCCACGATCCGCTCGATCTTGCGCAGGACCTTCAACCCATGCGGCAACCAGGAATAGATTCCGGCAGACTGCTGGCGAATCATGCCGGCACGCAGCATCAGCCGGTGGGACACGATTTCCGCTTCCTTGGGTGTTTCTTTCAAAATGGGCAGGAAGTAACGGGAAAGACGCATGAATGTTCTCTCAATCTAGGGCATCGCCTGTTTTGTGCGCAGTCAAAGCGCAAGCAGCCACCAAATACAAGTCCTTTGCGCAGGCAGGGCTGCCTTATACAGAAATGACGGCAAAAAAGCGCACGAACGCAGGCATTGGCTGCGATTTGCCGTCTAATTTTTAGACAGTTTTGGAACCAGCAACTTGGCCCCAATTACCGCCAAGGAAATAGGCAAGCAAAAAAAATAGCCTGTGCACGACAAATAGGTGACAAGACTGAATCTATCCGCTAGTTTCCCTTTCAATAAGAAAAAGATGCCTTGGCAGAAATGCCAAGAGGCTCAAGGACATCGCGGTCTGAGTCTTGGGAGGAAGGACCCTTAGGCGCACCTTCTGGGTTGCAGCCGCCCAGCCATACGGGAATACCGGATGGTAAGGGTACAGGGTCGAATTTAGACGCGGAACTTTTCAAAGGCAGAGCTTGGCTCTGCCTTTTTTCTTTGCAGCTACGCTGCCGGTTTTCTTTGCTCTGAACTTCGATACTCATAGAGCCCGGTTCGAGACATCCGGACAGCGCCTCGTCAGTCGGACGGGTGGCTATAGCTGCCTGCGGGCGGGTTCAGGAACGGGATATCGTCGAGCCCAAATCCTGAACTGCGCAAACCGAGATACCCGACAAAGACCACCGTCGTCACGACGGTGGTCAGGATGATGACCCGACTGAAATTGGGACGCTCCGGAGCGCTTGGCTCGGAGCCAGGAACAATCTCGCCTGCTTCCTCCTGCGTCCGGTGCAACCCGAACGGCAGCATGGCGAACAGGAAAATCCACCAGAGTATGAAATAGATGGCCATGCCAAACGGGATCGACATGAATTAAGCCTCTTCCAGTTCGGTCAAGGTTCCGAGAAAGTCCTTGGGATGGAGAAACAGAACAGGCTTTCCGTGCGCACCGATCTTCGGTTCACCATCGCCAAGCACCCTGGCACCATCTGCCAGCAGCTTGTCGCGGGCGGCAATGATGTCATCGACCTCGTAGCAGACGTGATGAATGCCGCCGGATGGGTTCTTTTCCAGAAACTTCGCAATGGGAGAATTCTCTCCGAGCGGTTCGAGCAGCTCGATCTTGGTGTTCGGCAGGTGGATAAACACCGTGCTGACGCCGTGATCCGGTTGCTCTTCCTTGGCTGAAACCTCAGCCCCGAGCGTATCCCGGTAAACTGCCGTTGCCGATTCGATATCCGAAACCGCAATGGCGACATGATTGAGCCGTCCGATCATTTGAGAAACCTCCGCTGTCGGCGGCCACCCGGGCCGCCGAGATGACTATAGTTGGGTCACCATCACCTTGCAGAGCGTCTTTTTGCCCCAGACCTTCTGGATCTCGGATCGAGCTGCACGGCGCGCGGCCTCTGCAACCAGATCCTTGTCCTTTCGCCGACCCTTCGGGATGCTGGTGACAGCCCCTCTTACGGCCTTGATGACGATATCCTCCATCGGATCACCTTCATCATCGGTGTCCGGCAAGCCCAGCAGTGCCACATTGGGATCGTCCAGAAGATCCCCTGCCCGGTTGACCACCAGTGCAATGACGGCAGCGCCTGCGAACGACAGTTTACGCCGTTCTCTTACGCCGGTGACTTCCGGATCGTCCAGGATGTCGCCATCTTTCACCAGAATACCCGATGGAGCCTCATCGATGATTGCGGCACGGCCCGCGCTCAGACGGATGATGTCCCCGTTCTTGCCGCGCACCACCTCAGGCACACCAAGGTCCTTTGCAAGCGCAGCGTGGGCCGCAAGATGCAACGGTTCACCGTGAACGGGAAGCACGACTTTCGGCTGGAGCAACTTGTAAAGCTGCTCGAGTTCGCCTCTGCGGGGGTGACCGGACACATGCACAAGCGCGTCGCGGTCGGTGATAATGTTGACATCTTTGTCAGCGAGATTGTTCAGCACCTCAGCAACGGCTTTCTCGTTGCCGGGAATCGTGCGCGAGGAAAAGATGACCATATCGCCCTTTGACAACGCGATATTACGGTGCTCTCCGGCCGCGATCCTGGCAAGTGCGGCACGCGCCTCCCCCTGGGAGCCGGTGCACAAGAGCACCGTCTTTTCGCGGGGCAGATAGCCGTAAGCCTCTTCATCGTGGAACGACTTCAGCCCATCCAGATATCCCAGCTCGCCGGCAACCTCGATCACCCGATGCATCGAGCGGCCGACAATCACCATGTCGCGGTCGTTGGCAGCAGCTGCTTCCGCAATGGCGCGAATACGCGCCACGTTGGACGCAAATGTGGTGACGGCAATGCGCTTGCTGGCCTTGGCCATCACTTTCTTCAGCTCGACGGAAACATCAGCCTCGCTTGGGCTAACCCCTTCGCGGATAGCATTGGTGCTGTCGCAGACAAGCGCCATCACGCCTTCCCGCCCAAGCTCTGCAAGCCGATCGAGATCGATCGGAAGCCCGACGCCGGGCGTGCGGTCAATCTTCCAGTCGCCGGTATGCAGCACCATTCCGGCCGGTGTGCGGATCGCCAGAGCACAAGGTTCGGGGATGGAGTGCGCCATCGCTACAAATTCGACATCGAATGGACCGATCTTGTGGCGCTCGCCCTGCTTGACAACCGTCACCGGCACTTCTTCCGCACCCGGCTCGCTTTCCGTCTTGGCGGCGAGCAGCCCGGCAGTGAAGGCCGTCGCATAGACCGGCACCTTCAGGTAAGGCCAAAGGTGCAGGATGCCACCGTAATGGTCCTCATGCGCATGGGTGATCACCATGCCGGCGATATTGTCGACTTCATCTTCCAGAAACTTGATATCCGGGACGACCACATCGATACCCGGGAGCTCCGGTCCGGCAAAACTCACGCCGCAATCGACGATGAGCCATGTCCGGTCGTCCTCCGGCCCGTAGCCGTACAGACCGAGGTTCATGCCGATTTCGCCAACCCCGCCCAATGGCAGAAACACGATATCGTTGTTGTTGTTCTTGTTCTTGGCCGAAGCCATGAATTACTCCTTTAAACGTCAGATCGGGCAACGGCCCGGCGCTCAGGCACCAGGCAGAAACACATCACCCGCATAAATCGTACGCTCGCCGCCACCGTCCTGCTTCAAGACCAGGTATCCGCGTGCGTCCAGATCGGCAAAAGTGCCGGTAATCTCTTCCTGGGCGGTTCGAACCGTTATGGTCTTGCCCAGATGCGCCGCCCGTTTCAGCCAGGCAAGGCGAATTTCATTGAACCCATCTGGTTGCTGCCAGCGGGACAGATTGTCCGCAACCGTCTCTGCCAGACAGTCGAGCAGCCGCTGAGCTTTAACCTGATAGCCCAGGCTCCTCAGATCTGTCGCCTGGTACAGAGACAACGGCGGGTGGGAAACACAATTCACACCGAAACCGAGGACAACCGCCTGGCGTCCATCCGCCAGTGTTTCAGCCTCCAGCAGTATGCCGGACAGCTTCGCCTCCTCAACAAGCAGATCGTTCGGCCACTTCAGACTTACCAGTTGCAGTGTACCGGCAGCTTTGTCAACGGCTTCAGCGAGCGCAACAGCGGCAGCAAGCGGCAATTCGCCAATCCGTTCGGCCGGTTTGGGGTCGATCAAAAGCAAACTTGCGAACAGATTGCCCTTCGGTGAGGACCAGTCACGTCCCCTTCGGCCACGCCCGGAGGTCTGTTCTTCTGCCCGGATCCACAATTTCCCGGCGTCGCCTTGCCGGGCACGGTCAAAACACAGCGAATTTGTGGAACCCACAGTTTCGAGTTCCACAACGCGAAAGTCCGGCGCACCGGGCGCCGGACGTTCAGATCCATACAGCATCATAAGGTCGGTCAGAAGAGCGACTGCGCAGCAGTGCTTGCCGCACCGACGATCTGCCCTGGTGCCAGCCAGAAGAAGATCACGAACAGGCTCGACAGACCAAGAACAACGCGAAGCTCCATCGGCATGGCCTCGAAGGCTTCAGCCGGTTCATCGAAGAACATCACCTTGACGATACGCAGGTAATAATAGGCCCCTACAACAGACGCGACCACACCGACAATGGCCAGCGGGAACAGCCCCGCCTCGACTGCCGCGCTGAAGACATACCACTTGCCGAAGAAACCGACCAACGGTGGGATACCGGCGAGCGAGAACATCAAGAGGCCCAGCAGTATAGCCATCGGAAGATTGGTCTGAGACAGGCCGGCCAGATCGTTGATCTCTTCGACCATGCCATCCTTGCGGCGCATGGACAGGATGCAGGCGAACACGCCAAGCGTCATGCCCATGTAGGCGATCATGTAGAAGATCACGCCTTCTACACCCGTCTGGGTGCCGGCGGCCAGGCCAACCAGGGCGTAACCCATGTGACCAATGGACGAATAGGCCATCAGTCGCTTCAGGTTGTGCTGCCCAATAGCAGCAAACGCACCAAGCACCATGGACGCAATCGACACGAACACGATGATCTGCTGCCAGTCACTCGTAACCGGCTGGAAGCCCTCGATCACGATGCGGACCAGCATGCCCATCGCAGCGACTTTGGGCGCAGCCGCCAGGAAGGCAGTGACTGGAGTTGGCGCACCTTCATAGACATCCGGCGTCCACATGTGGAACGGCACCACGGAAATCTTGAAGGCAATACCGGCAAGAATGAACGTCAGGCCAATCACGAGACCGATAGACGCTCCGTCGTGCGCCAACGCTTCTGCAATGCCATCGAAAGCGATCTGACCGGTAAAGCCATAGACCAGTGACATACCGTAGAGCAGCATGCCCGAAGACAGAGCGCCCAGAACGAAATACTTCAGACCGGCTTCCGTCGAGCGAACGCTGTCACGGTTGATGGCGGCAACGACGTAGAGTGCGAGACTCTGCAGCTCCAGACCGAGATAAAGCGCAATCATGTCGTTGGCCGACAACATCAGCATCATGCCGAGCGTCGCCAGTACGATCAGGATCGGATATTCGAAATGGTCGAAGGACTGGCTCTTGGCATAGGCCCAGGACATGGCGATGGCAAAGAACGAACCCGCCAGCACCAGCAATTTGAGCAGGTAGGCGAAATCGTCCAGGATGAAGGAACCGCCGAAGGTTTCACCATAGGCCGGCACGAACAGAAGCACCAGGAAGGTGCCGCCGAGCAGGCCCATTGCTCCGCCGAAGACGGCGTAGCTGACACGCTTGCCGCCAAAGGCGCCGATCATCAGCAGCACCATGGCTCCGAGGGCCAGGATGATCTCCGGCAGAACCGGCTTGAGATCTGGCAATAGGGTCAATTCAGACATAGCTCTGTCTCGTCCTCGAAACCTAGTGGGCCACGGCGGCGGATGCTGCGTGCTGGACTATGCCAGCCGCGTCGAGCGCCGCGGTGTATTGATTGATGAGATTGTCGACTGCTCCCTGTGTCACATCCAGGATCGCCATCGGATAGAACCCGAAGAAGATAGTCAGGATGATCATGGGAACCAGGATGACCTTTTCCCGCAGGTTGAGGTCGAGGATCGACTTGAGGCTTTCCTTTTCCAGCGCGCCGAAAACGACGCGGCGGTACAGGAAAAGCGCATAGGCGGCAGACAGGATAACACCCGTGGTCGCAAAGAACGCCACCCAGGTATTGACCTGGAACGCCCCCATCAGCGTCAGGATTTCACCAACGAATCCGGATGTTCCCGGAAGACCGACGTTGGCCATCGTGAAGATCAGGAACGCGACCGCATACTTGGGCATCCGGTTCACCAGACCGCCATAGGCCGTGATGTCACGCGTGTGCATCCGGTCATAGATGACGCCCACACAAAGGAACAGCGCACCGGAGACAATGCCGTGGGAAAGCATCTGGAAGATACCACCCTGCACGCCCTGCTCTGTCATCGTGAAGATGCCCATGGTGACGTAGCCCATGTGAGCGACCGATGAATAGGCGATCAGTTTCTTGATGTCCTCCTGGGCGAGTGCCACGAGAGACGTGTAGATGATCGCCACCACAGACAGCGTGAACACGAAGGGTGCAAACATGTCGGAGGCAAGCGGGAACATCGGCAGCGAGAAGCGCAGCAAGCCGTAACCGCCAAGCTTCAGGAGCACGCCAGCCAGAATGACGGACCCGGCAGTAGGTGCTTCCACGTGCGCGTCCGGCAACCAGGTATGCACCGGCCACATCGGCATCTTCACGGCAAAGCTCGCGAAGAAAGCCAGCCAGAGCCAAGTCTGCATTCCACCCGGGAACTGATGCACCAGCAACTCTTCAATGTTGGTGGTGCCGGCGTTCCAGTACATCGCCATGATGGCGATCAGCATCAGAACGGAGCCGAGCAGCGTATAGAGGAAGAACTTGTAGGACGCGTAGACCCTGCGTGGACCGCCCCACACACCGATGATCAGGAACATCGGAATAAGGCCGGCTTCGAAGAAGACGTAGAACACGACCAGATCCATCGCGCAGAAGACGCCGATCATCAGCGTTTCCAGAACGAGGAACGCGATCATGTATTCCTTTACCCGCTTCTGTACGCTGTCCCAGGAGGCCAGGATGCAGAACGGCATCAGGAAGGTGGTCAGGATCACGAAGAGGACGGAAATACCGTCAACGCCCATGCGGTAGCTGATGTTGCTACCCAGCCATTCGCGGTGCTCCAGGAACTGGAAACCGGAGTTCTCGTAGTCGAAATTGCCCCAGATGAACAGTGACAGAAGAAAGGTCACCGACGTGGTCACCAGAGCGACCATACGGATGTTCTTCTTGCTGCCCTCGTCATTTCCCGGAACCAGGAGAATGAAGAGCACGCCCAGCAGCGGCAAGAACGTCGTGAGTGACAGAATTGGCCAGTCAATCATTAGTGTGCACCCCCGCCGGTGCCCGCACCGGTGAACATCGACCAGGTGATAAGCGCAGCCACACCGATCAGCATCGCAAATGCATAGTGATAGAGATATCCGGTCTGCAGTCTGACGACCCAGTCGGTCAGGTTCTGGACACGGGCGGCAACACCGTTCGGGCCGTAACCGTCGATCACGGTTCCATCGCCCTTCTTCCAGAGGACCCGGCCGAGCCACATGGCAGGACGGACAAAGATGAAGTTATAGAGCTCGTCGAAGTACCACTTGTTGAGCAGGAACTGATAGAGGCCGGAATGGCGCTCCGCCAGCTGCTTCGGCATCTCCGGAGAGCGGACATAGAACTGGTAGGCAACCAGGAAGCCCAGAACCATCATCACGAACGGCGAGACCGTCACCCAGCCGGGTACGTCATGCATGGCATGCAACACATGGTTGGTTTCACCTGTGAACAGCGCGCCCTTCCAGAACTCCGCATAGCCCTCGCCATAGAACGAACCGTAGAAGACCATGCCGGCAAGTGCGGCGCCGATGGACAGGATGAACAGCGGCACGGTCATCACCAGCGGCGATTCATGCACGTGTTTCATAACATCGACAGAAGCACGCGGCTTGCCGTGGAAGGTCATGAAGGTCAAACGCCAGGAGTAGAACGACGTCAGTGCAGCAGCGATCACGGTCATCCAGAAGCCGTAAAGCGCCATCGGATTGGCGTGTTCGCCCGTGGAGCCTGCAAAGGCCACCTCGATGATCGCATCCTTGGAAATGAAGCCTGCGAAACCGATATGGGTGAACGGAATGCCGACACCCGTCAGGGCGAGCGTCCCGATCATCATCGTCCAGTAGGTAATCGGAATATGCTTCCGCAGCCCACCCATCTTGCGCATGTCCTGCTCGTCGGAAACGGAGTGAATGACCGAACCGGCGCATAGGAACAGGAGCGCCTTGAAGAAGGCGTGCGTGAACAGGTGGAAGATACCGATTGAGTAAGCCCCTACCCCAAGCGCGACGAACATGTACCCGAGCTGAGAACAGGTCGAATAGGCAATCACGCGCTTGATGTCGTTCTGCACCAGACCGATGGTCGCGGCGAAAAAGGCCGTCGTTGCACCGAAGAACACGATCACTGTCAGCGCGGTGTGCGAGAGTTCCATCAGCGGCGACAAGCGTGCCACCATGAAGACACCCGCGGTCACCATGGTTGCCGCGTGGATAAGCGCCGACACCGGCGTCGGGCCTTCCATGGCGTCCGGCAGCCAGGTGTGCAGCAGGAACTGAGCCGACTTGCCCATGGCGCCCATGAAGAGCAGCAGGCAGACGACCGTCATCGCGGCATGCGGATCAAGATGATAACCAAGGAACGTCATCACCTCGCCGTGCTCCTGAATGAAGGACGGCGCATCGTTGAAGATGGTCGTGAAATCGATGCTCTGGAACAGATAGAAAACGCCGAAAATGCCAAGCGCAAATCCGAAGTCACCAACGCGGTTGACGACGAATGCCTTCATCGCGGCCGCGTTTGCAGATGGCTTCTGGTACCAGAAGCCGATCAGGAGATAAGAGGCAAGGCCCACCCCTTCCCAGCCGAAGAACATCTGCAGCAGGTTATCGGCTGTTACCAGCGACAGCATCGCGAACGTAAACAGCGACAGATAGGCAAAGAAACGCGGGCGATGCGGGTCGTGATGCATATAGCCAATCGAATAGACGTGCACCACCGCGGAGACCGTAGTCACCACGATCAGCATCACGGCAGTCAATGTATCGACCCGGATGGACCAGGATACCTTGAGGTCACCGGCATTGATCCAGCGGAACAGATCAACGACCTGCAATTCGGAACCGCCGAGCCAGAACCCGAAGAAGGTGATCCAGGACAGCAGTGCTGCAACGATCAGCAGACCACTGGTAATATATTCACTGGCCTTGGCTCCGATAGCGCGGCCAAAAAGACCGGCGATCAGGAAGCCGATCAGCGGCAGGAACAGGATTGCGGAATACATCAGCTCCTACCCTTTCATCACGTTGACGTCTTCCACGGCGATGGAGCCGCGGTTCCGGTGGAAGACCACCAGGATCGCAAGGCCGATGGCGGCCTCTGCGGCAGCCACGGTAAGAACCAGCATGGTGAAGATCTGGCCCATCATGTCGCCGAGGAACGACGAGAAGGCGACAAAGTTGATGTTCACCGACAGCAAAAGCAGTTCGATAGACATCAAGATAACAATCACGTTTTTCCTGTTCAGGAAGATCCCGAAGATCCCGATTGTGAACAGGATCGCCGCGACCGACAGATAGTGCGACAGACCGATTTCCATGGGCGCCTCGCCGTGCTCCCCTCGTTTACCCAAACCGGAAACAGCACGGAGGAGCGTGCCGGTTCCCGGACTTTCTCGAAAACGCAACGTGGTTGCGTCAGATACCCTTGCCCGTTTCCACCTTGCGGACCTCGATAGAGGTTTCGCGATTGCGCGCAACCTGGTCCGGAATGCTTTGACGTTTGACATTTGGCTTGTGGCGCAGGGTCAGGACAATTGCCCCGATCATGGCCACCAGAAGAACCAGGCCAGCGACCTGGAAGAAGTAGATGTACTTGGTGTAGAGCACCGATCCGATTGCCTGGATGTTGCTCACCTCGCTCAGCGCGGGCATTGGTTCAGCCCCATGGCCGAGAACACCCGGTGCGATGACCCAGGCACCGAGGCCCATCAGCAGCTCGACCAGCAGAATCACACCGACCAGCGTGCCGATAGGCAGATACTGCAGGAAGCCCTGTCGTAATTCGACAAAGTCCACATCCAGCATCATGACGACGAACAGGAACAGCACCGCTACCGCGCCGACATAGACGACCACCAGCAGAAGGGCCAGGTATTCGGCACCCAGCAGAATGAAAAGACCTGCGGAATTCACAAACGCCAGGATCAGGAAAAGAACCGACGTCACCGGATTGCGCGACGCGATCACCATGAATGCTGACGCCAGTGTGACGCCGGCAAACAGGTAGAAAAAGAGGGCTTTCAGGATCATTTCGAAGACCTGCCTGTCGTGTGGCCTTGCGGCCGGAAGTACTGTGCCCGACCGGATTGCCGGGCTAGAATCCATTGGTGTGTATGCTCCTAACGGTAAGGAGCATCCATTTCAATGTTGCGGGCAATTTCGCGTTCCCAACGGTCGCCATTCGCAAGCAGCTTTTCCTTGTCGTAGTAAAGCTCTTCACGGGTTTCCGCAGCGAATTCGAAATTGGGGCCCTCGACGATCGCGTCCACCGGGCAGGCTTCCTGACAGAAGCCGCAATAGATGCATTTGACCATGTCGATGTCGTACCGCGTGGTGCGGCGCGTGCCATCGTTGCGGCGCGGACCGGCCTCGATGGTGATCGCCTGTGCCGGGCAAATCGCTTCGCACAGTTTGCAGGCGATGCAGCGCTCTTCGCCGTTCGGATAACGGCGCAGGGCATGTTCCCCGCGGAAACGCGGGCTCACCGGGCCCTTTTCAAACGGATAATTGACCGTTGGTTTCGGCTTGAAGAAGTAGCGCATCGCCAGAACGAAGGCAGACACGAACTCCTGCAGAAACAGCGATTTGACGGCTTGACTAAGTCCCATCGCTTTTAGCCTCTCTTTCCTCAACCAGCCAGTTGACTGGCGGCCCAATAGCCGATGATCGGGAAACCGAACACCGGAACTCCAAAAACCAGTGCGCCCAGGAGCGCCTTGTGTCTGGCTGCGACACCACCGTCGCCGCCAGCTTGTCTGTTCTTCGTCTCAGCCGCCTGAAGCATCCCCTTCAGGATCTTCCAATCGAGCCAGCCGACATAAAGTCCGACGGCGGCGCCGATTGCACCGGCGAGCGAGATGGTCACGCTGAGCCCGGTGCCCAGCCCATGATCATCAGGACTGCGGCAACGACCACGACCATGGCGAGCGACAGCGGCAGGAACACTTTCCAGCCCAGGCGCATCAGTTGGTCATAGCGGTAGCGCGGAACCATTGCCTTCACCATGGCGAACATGAAGAAGCCAAGGAGACACTTCAGAAGGAACCAGACGATGCCCGGAACCCAGGTAAAGGGTGCGAAGTCGAATGGCGGCAGCCATCCCCCCATGAAGAAGATGCTCATCAGGGCGCACATCAGGCAGATGGCGACATATTCTCCGAGCATGAACATCATGTACGGGGTCGAGCCGTATTCCACCATGAAGCCGGCAACCAGTTCCGATTCCGCTTCCGCAAGATCAAATGGCGGACGGTTGGTTTCAGCCAGCGCGGAGATGAAGAACACCACGAACATCGGGAACAGCGGCAACCAGTACCAATTCAGCAACGACAGCCACGGCACGCCGAGCATGTTGGCAAGACCGGTTTGCTGAGCGTGTACGATCCCGGACAGGTTCAACGTTCCGGCGCACAGAAGCACGGTTACGATGACGAACCCGATGGAAACTTCATAGGAAACCATCTGCGCGGCGGAACGCAGCGCCGACAGGAACGGGTACTTGGAGTTGGATGCCCAACCACCGATAATGACACCGTAGACTTCCAGCGATGACACCGCGAAGACAAAGAGAACGCCGAGGTTGATGTTGGCGATCACCCAACCGTCCGCCACCGGGATAACGGCCCAGGCTGCAAGAGCCAGAAGCACGGACACCAGTGGCGCCAGCAGGAACAGCACCTTGTTGGACCCGGACGGGATCACCGGCTCTTTCAGAACGAACTTCAAGAGGTCGGCGAAACTCTGTAGCAAGCCCCATGGGCCAACCACGTTCGGACCACGGCGGATCTGGACAGCAGCCCAGATCTTGCGGTCTGCGTAAAGCACATAGGCGACAATCACCAGAAGCACGACCATCAGCAGAATGCTCTGGAACGCCATCCAGAGGAACGGCCAACCGTAGGTCGTCATGAACTCAGACATATCGGTCCCCTACCCCTTATTCTGCTGCTTCTGCCGCTCGCGTTTTGGCGAGCGCCGAACACTCGGCCATCGTCTTCGACGCGCGAGCGATCGGGTTGGTCAGGTAAAAGTCGCGGATCACGTTGGCGAAGCCCGCGCTATCCATATCGGCCTTGGCGTTACCGAGCTTTTCGATATCGCCAGCATCACCGGCCTCGATCGCATCAATGCCCGTCATGTGCGGCACAGCTTCAAACAGCTTGGCACGCAATTCGGCAAGAGAGTTGAACTCCAGCGTCTGACCAAGAACCGCAGACAATGCCCGCAGGATCGCCCAGTCCTCGCGGGCATCGCCCGGAGGGAACGCAGCCCGGTCAGCCATCTGGACGCGGCCTTCGGTGTTGACGTAGATCGCGGATTTTTCCGTGTAGGCGGCACCTGGCAGAATCACGTCGGCACGATGTGCACCGCGGTCGCCATGCGTCCCCTGGTAGACAACGAAAGCCCCTTCCGGAACTTCAACTTCATCGACGCCGAGCAGGAACAGCACATCCAGTGCGCCCGGCTCGAGCATTGCGCCGGTGTCCTTGCCACCCTCGCCCGGTACGAAACCGAGATCGAGCGCGCCGACCTGCGAAGCTTCGGTGTGCAGGATGTTGAAACCGTTCCAGCCGTCTTTCACGACACCCAGAGACTTGGCAGCCTCGGCAAGCGTTGCCAGGATTTCAGCCCCGTCCGGACGGTTCAGCGCACCCTGGCCGATGATGAACATCGGACGCTCGGACTTTGCCGGAGCGTGCTTCACGAATTGCTTCAGGCTGTCCGGACCGGCCCCCAGATAGGTCACCGGATAGGTCAGGTCTGCATTTTCGCCGATCAGGCCGATGGTCACGTCGCCCCGGACCCAGCGTTTGCGGATACGGGCGTTCAGAACCGGTGCTTCCTGGCGCGGGTTGGTGCCAATCAGCATGATCGCGTCAGCGTCTTCAATGCCTTGTATGGTGCTGTTGAAGAGATAGCTTGCACGGCCATTTTTCGGATGCAGCGGAGATCCCGGGAAGCGGCTATCGATGTTGGCAACACCAAGCTTTTCCATCAGGGTCTTCAGCGCAAACATGTCCTCAACGCCTGCCATCTGGCCGGCCAGAGCACCGACTTTGTCAGCGCTCGTGGCCTTCACCTTGTCGGCGATGATCTGGAACGCTTCGCCCCAGGACACAGGCTGCAGCTTGCCGTCCTTCTTGGCATAAGGCCGGTCGAGGCGCTGGGTCTTCAGACCGTCCCAGATGTAACGGGACTTGTCGGAGATCCACTCCTCGTTCACCTCTTCGTTGAGGCGCGGCATCACCCGCATGACTTCCTTGCCGCGCGTGTCGACACGGATCGCGGAGCCAACCGCGTCCATCACGTCGATGCTTTCGGTCTTGGTCAATTCCCAAGGACGGGCGTGGAACTCATAAGGCTTGTGCGTCAAGGCACCAACCGGGCAAAGGTCTGCGACGTTGCCCTGCATTTCGGACGAAAGAGCCGCCTCGAGATAGGTGGTGATTTCCGCATCTTCGCCGCGGCCGATCAGGCCCATATCGGTGACACCGCACACTTCCGTCGTGAAACGGACGCAACGTGTGCAATGGATGCAGCGGGTCATGATCGTCTTGATCAGCGGACCGATTTCCTTGTTCTCGACAGCGCGCTTGTTCTCGTGGAACCTGGATCCATCGACGCCATAGGCCATCGCCTGGTCCTGCAGGTCGCACTCGCCGCCCTGGTCACAGATGGGGCAATCCAGCGGGTGGTTGATGAGCAGGAACTCCATCACCCCTTCGCGGGCCTTCTTGACCATTTCGGACTTGGTCTCGACTACCGGCGGCTCGCCGTTGGGTCCCGGACGCAGGTCCTTCACACCCATGGCGCAGGAGGCGGTCGGCTTGGGCGGTCCGCCCTTCACTTCCACCAGGCACATGCGGCAGTTGCCGGCAATCGACAGCCGGTCATGGTAACAGAAGCGCGGAACCTCGGTGCCCGCCTCTTCACAGGCCTGAAGCAGCGTGTAGTCCGCCGGGACTTCCACTTCCTTGCCGTCGATGATGAGCTTCGTCATCCGTTGCTCTCCAAATCCCGTTCCGCTTACTCAGCCGCCACCATGGTCGAAGAAGACTTCGACTTGGCGACATAGTCATCGATGCGTTGCTCGATAACAGGCCGGAAATTCTTGATCAAACCCTGGATCGGCCAGGCGGCCGCGTCCCCGAGTGCGCAAATCGTGTGGCCTTCGACCTGCTTGGTCACCTTGAACAGCATGTCGATTTCCTCATAGGAGGACTCACCCTTGACCATGCGTTCCATCACACGCCACATCCAGCCCGTGCCTTCACGGCACGGCGTGCACTGGCCGCAGCTTTCGTGTTTGTAGAAGTAGGACAGGCGGGCAATGGCCTTGATGATGTCTGTCGACTTGTCCATCACGATCACGGCCGCCGTGCCCAGGCCGGAGCCGAGGCCGCGCAACGTGTCGAAGTCCATCGGCGCGTCCTTGATCTGCTCCGATGTCAGACACGGAACAGATGAACCGCCTGGAATAACGGCAAGCAGATTGTCCCAACCGCCCCGGATGCCACCGCAATGCTTGTCAATCATCTCGGCAAACGGAACGCCCAGCTCTTCCTCGAAGGTCGACGGCTGGTTGACGTGACCGGAAACGCAGAAAAGCTTGGTACCTGTGTTGTTCGGACGGCCGAGCGCCGAGAACCATGCAGCACCGCGGCGCAGGATGGTCGGAGCAACAGCGATCGATTCCACGTTGTTCACCGTGGTCGGGCAACCATAGAGGCCGACGTTCGCCGGGAACGGCGGCTTCAGGCGCGGTTGGCCCTTCTTGCCTTCCAGGCTCTCCAGCAGCGCAGTTTCCTCGCCGCAGATGTAGGCGCCTGCACCGTGGTGGACATAAATGTCGAAGTCGTAGCCGTTCTTGTTGTTCTTGCCGATCAGACCGGCGTCATACGCCTGGTCGATAGCTGCCTGAAGGCGTTCGCGCTCACGAATGAACTCGCCGCGTACGTAGATATACGCAGCAATGGCACCCATCGCATAACCGGCGACGAGGCAACCTTCGACCAGCGTGTGCGGATCGTGCCGCAGAATTTCGCGGTCCTTGCAGGTGCCTGGCTCGGACTCGTCGGCGTTGACGACGAGATATGCCGGACGGCCATCGGACTCTTTCGGCATGAACGACCATTTCAAGCCAGTCGGGAAGCCCGCACCGCCACGGCCACGCAGACCCGAATCCTTCATTTCCTGAATGATCCAGTCGCGCCCCTTGTCGATGAGGCCCTTGGTATCGTCCCACTGTCCGCGCTTCTTGGCGCCTTCCAGGCCCCAGTCGTGGAGACCGTAGATATTGGTGAAGATCCGATCCTGATCCTTCAGCATCTCTTCCCCCTAGTCTTCGCTCTTGGAGGAGGCCACTTCACCGGCTTCCACGCGCTTGGAAAATTCCGTTTCCTCGCCGGAAGCGAGGATCTTTGCCTGTTCGACCCAGCCATCACGCTCGATCCGGCCCTTGAACTTCAACCGGCTATCGACCCAGGCAATCTCCTGAGGACCCCAGTTTGCGACCTGGTCGAAATGGTAGAACCCGAGTTCGTTGAGCGTTTCTTCCAGCTTGGGTCCGACGCCCTTGAGTTTCTTGAGGTCGTCTGCCTTGCCGTCACGCGCTGACTTCAGCAGCTCAGGCTCTTTCTCGCCCTCACCGCCCTTGTCCGCTGCGGAGGTCTCGTCATCACTGGCATCAGCGGTGCGAGCAACCTCGACTTCTGTCCGGTCGTTTGAATCGGGACGACCCTTGTTCTCGCTGCGCGCCTTGGGTGTGGAAGGAGACGTTGCGGCGTCGCCCTCACCAGACTGCGCCTTTTTGGGCGCCGCAGGCTTTGCTTTCTCCGGTGCGGCAACTTTGCCAACAGGTTCTTCGGTCTTCTGCTCGGATTTGGCTGCATGAGCAGCTCTCACACGAGCGACCGCGTCTTCAGCCGGCGTCGGCACACCATCATAATCGTTGCCGCCTGCGTTGATCGAAGGACCGGCAAAGGCATGAGAGGCTACTTCAGATCCATCGACCAGATGCGGGACAGGCAGAACACCCTTTGTATCGTCATCGATCTCGGTCAGGCTCGTCTGCCCCCCCTCGGCCATGGCAAACCGGCGACCGTTTTGCGGGCCCGGTGTCACTTCCTTGCCGGCGGCAATATCATCGATCAATTCGTTGAAGCTATCCGGCGTGAGGTCTTCATAGGTATCCTTGAAGATCTGCACCATCGGCGCATTCACGCAAGCTCCCAGGCACTCGACTTCTTCCCAGGAGAACATGCCGTCCTCGGAAATTTCGTGCATGTGCTTGGCAATGCGGCTCTTGCAGATCTTGATCAGATCTTCGGAACCGCGTAGCTGACAGGGCGTCGTGCCGCAAACTTGGATGTGCGCCTTCTTTCCGACCGGCTGCAACTGGAACATGGTGTAGAACGTTGCCACTTCCAGAACACGGATCTTCGGCATGTCCAGCAGCTCCGCGATATAGCGGATCGCCGGCTCACTCACCCAGCCATCGTTCTGTTCCTGCGCACGCCACAAAAGCGGAATGACCGCGGAGGCCTGACGGCCTTCCGGATAACGGTCGATCAGCTTCTTCGCCCACTCGAGGTTCTTCTCGGTGAACGCGAAGCTTTCTGGTTGTTCCGCGGCAAGTCGACGAACTGCCATGGTGTTATCCCCGTTCTGTCATAATGACCGGAGCCGGACGGGCGGCTGCCAGGGTCGAAAATTGGTTGTGAGCCGCCCGCATCAGCGGTCGACCTCACCGAACACGATGTCCATCGACCCCAGCACTGCCGAAACGTCGGCAAGCATGTGCCCGCGGCACAGGAAGTCCATGGCCTGTAGGTGGCTGTAACCCGGAGCCTTGATCTTGCAACGGTACGGCTTGTTGGTACCGTCCGCGACCACGTAGACGCCGAATTCACCCTTCGGTGCCTCGACGGCGGCGTAAACTTCGCCCTCGGGCACGTGATAGCCTTCGGTGTAAAGCTTGAAGTGGTGAATAAGCGCTTCCATGGAACGCTTCATCTCACCACGCTTCGGCGGCACGATCTTGCCGTCGATAGAGGAAATCGGACCGGTTTCGACGGTCAGCTTTTCAAGACACTGCTTCATGATCCGGACTGACTGGCGCATTTCTTCCATGCGGATCAGGTAGCGGTCATAGCAGTCACCGTTCTTGCCGATCGGGATATCGAAATCAAGTTCGGAATAGCATTCATAAGGCTGCGACTTGCGCAGATCCCAAGGCGCACCGGAGCCGCGAACCATCACACCGGAGAAGCCCCACGCCCAAGCGTCGTCCAGATCGACAACGCCGATGTCAACGTTACGCTGCTTGAAAATGCGGTTGTCGGTCAGGAGACCCTCGATATCGTCCAGCGTCTGCAGGAACGGATCGCAGAAATCCCAGATATCGTCGAGCAACTCGCGCGACAGATCCTGGTGAACACCGCCCGGACGGACGTAAGCGGCGTGCATACGCGCACCGCAGGCCCGCTCGTAGAACACCATCAGCTCTTCGCGGGGCTCAAAGCCCCAAAGCGGTGGCGTCAGGGCGCCGACGTCCATGGCCTGGGTCGTCACGTTCAGAAGGTGCGACAGCAGACGGCCGATTTCCGAGTAAAGGACGCGGATCAACTGGCCGCGTTTGGGAACCTCAACACCGAGCATACGCTCAACAGCGAGGGCAAACGCATGTTCCTGGTTCATCGGCGCCACATAGTCGAGGCGATCGAAATAAGGAACGGCCTGCAGATACGTCTTCTGCTCGATCAGCTTTTCGGTTCCACGGTGCAGGAGACCGATGTGCGGATCCACACGCGTTACCACTTCGCCGTCAAGTTCAAGCACGAGACGCAGCACACCGTGCGCCGCCGGGTGCTGCGGACCGAAGTTGATGTTGAAATTACGAACCTGAGCCTCAGCCATTTTGAGGTTCCTGCATTTTTTGCGTGAAATAGGCGATGACTTCGGGACCGGTCATTCTGCGGGTTTCATTAGCGAAAGCGTAGTTTTCCGGCTGTTCGTCAACGAAAATTTCGGACATGAACTTGAACACGGAAGGGTCGTCAAAGGCTTGCGCGGAAACGTTCACATGCGAGCCATCGGCCATGCGCCACATCAGTGAGGAACCGCATTTGCTGCAGAAAACCCGTTCGCCGTAGTCGGAAGACTTGTACACGCCGAGCGCATCCTCACCTTCAACATCAAGACTGTCCATCGATCCGCAGCTGACGGCCATGTATGTACCACCGGCCCAGCGGCGGCACATGGCGCAGTGGCAGACCCCCATTTCGCCATCAACGGGCGTTGCGGTAAACCGCACCTCGCCGCAAAGACAACCACCTGAAAGTCGTTCGCTCATTCCTGCTCCGCCCCTCAGTTCGTCGTTGCCTTCTCGTCACCAGGCAGCACGTAGTCCGTGCCTTCCCAGGGCGAGAGGAAGTCGAAGGAGCGCATTTCCTGATTCAGGCGTACCGGTTCGTAGACAACGCGTTTCTTCTCGTCGTCGTAGCGAACTTCCACAAAGCCCGTAACCGGAAAGTCCTTGCGCAGCGGGTGGCCGTCGAAACCGTAGTCGGTCAGGATACGGCGAAGATCCGGATGGCCGGAAAACAGAATGCCATACATGTCGTAGGCTTCCCGCTCGAACCATTCAGCACCAGGAAACAGCGGTGTCAGGGATGCGACCGGCGTATTCTCGTCGGTGGCCACCTTCACGCGGATGCGCTGGTTCTGAACAGGAGACAGGAAGTGATAGACAACGTCGAAGCGCTTTTCACGCGACGGATAGTCCACACCGCAAATGTCCGTCAGATTGACAAACTTGCACGAACTGTTGTCGCGCAGAAAGCGGATCGCATCGAGAATATCGGTCGCGTTTACGGTCAGCGTCAGCTCACCGTATTCGACCTTCCAGGACACAAGGGACTCACCCAGACCGAGCTCGATATGCTCAGCGAGTTCCTTCAACGTCTCGTCCATCGTGTTCGACCTCACTCGTGGATCAACAGGCGGCCAACCGGTTCCGGTTACGTGCCAACTGCAGATCGATCCAGTTTGCCGGGTCTTCAGTGCGCCCCACAGGACGCGGCCCGGTCAGTCAGTTTCGCGGGCGCCATGCACCCATTTCCTCAAAAATCCGCCGCCTCTCCGGCGGCAGATCCTTATCGCTCGATCGTGCCCGTACGGCGGATCTTCTTTTGAAGCATCAACACGCCGTAGAGCAGCGCCTCGGCTGTCGGAGGACAGCCCGGCACATAGATATCGACCGGCACGACCCGGTCACATCCACGCACCACAGAATAGGAATAGTGGTAGTAACCGCCACCATTGGCACAGGAGCCCATGGAGATGACATAGCGCGGCTCAGGCATCTGGTCGTAGACCTTGCGCAGCGCCGGCGCCATCTTGTTGGTCAGCGTTCCGGCAACGATCATGACATCGGACTGGCGTGGAGAAGCGCGCGGCGCGAAACCGAAGCGCTCGGCATCGTAGCGCGGCATGGACATCTGCATCATTTCCACGGCGCAGCACGCCAGACCGAACGTCATCCACATCAAAGAGCCGGTGCGGGCCCACTGGATGAGGTTGTCGGTGGAGGTGACGAGGAAACCCTTGTCAGCCAACTCGTTGTTGACTCCCATGAAGAATGCGTCATCCGCCCCGACAGGCTTGCCCGTGTTCGGGTCGATAACACCCTGCGGCTGTGGCGCGACGAGCGGCTTGGTCGTGGTCAATCCCATTCCAGCGCTCCCTTTTTCCATTCGTAGATGAAGCCGACGGTCAGGACACCGAGAAAGACCATCATGGACCAGAAGCCGAACCAGCCAAGGTCACCGAAAACAGTTGCCCAGGGGAACAGGAACGCGACTTCAAGGTCGAAGATGATGAATAGGATCGAGACCAGATAAAAGCGCACGTCGAATTTCATGCGCGCATCGTCGAAGGCGTTGAAACCGCACTCATAGGCCGACAGCTTTTCCGGATCCGGATTCCTGTAAGCCAGGATGAACGGCGAAATAAGCAGCGCAAGGCCGATCACCAGCGCAATGCCGATGAACACAACGATCGGGACATATTCCCGCAAGAGTTCTTCCATGTCTTTCGCGTCCTTGCATATGGAGGCGGATCGGGAGGCGATCCGGTGCCGGGGCTGCGCGCCCCGTTGCCTCATTATACCGGCAGGTCACGCAGTGCCCGTCGGCATAATGAAACCAACATGCGATCGCACGCTTAGCTTACGACTTGGTGCAACGCAAGACCCACATGCGGTCAAACTCTTGCCATGTTTGCACCTACTTCGCACCTACCCCCGACAAATCCTTAATTTCAGCCAGTTTGCAGGTGGGCAAAAACTTTGCACAACCCTTCAGGAAATATGCCGCACCTGCGTTCGTATTCAACCCGCGCGCAGAATCGCGAACTGCGACATTCAAACACCAAAAGAGCTGAAATTTGAATGAACTGCGCCGCACCTGCATTGAACGCATGATAGTCATATTACCGTCGATGCCAAGGGGGGCGACGACCGGCGCAACAAGACAACCGCTTCAAGCGCGGCGTAACCATTTCGGCAGATTTATCTGGTGAAGAAGAGAAACCGTGAGTGGCGCGAGTGACGGGGCTCGAACCCGCGACCTCCGGCGTGACAGGCCGGCACTCTAACCAACTGAGCTACACCCGCACATTCACGGTATCTGCGCCATTTCCCGTTGCACCAAAGTACATTGATGGGAAGTGGCGCGAGTGACGGGGCTCGAACCCGCGACCTCCGGCGTGACAGGCCGGCACTCTAACCAACTGAGCTACACCCGCTTCGTCAGGCAACGCGTTGTCGCCCTGAAGTGGCGCTGATGTACGGCGGCTGGTTTGGGAAGTCAAGCACCCTATTCCATCCGAATTGCCGTTTTTTGACAAAGCCGCGCCCAATCGCAGATTTTCCCCAAGGCTGCTTTGCCATTCAGTGTGGATAACTTCCTGTTTCGTAACGGAATTGTCTGTGCCTTGAGCGGCCATTTTCTGTTGGCTTCAAGCAAGACCGTTTCGCCGGCACACAAGGTGACTCAGGTTTGCGCGGCTCCCGCAAGCTGGCCGGGCATTATTATTCCGCAGGCACCAGCCGCGTGTCGCGCAGCAGGCCTTCCTTGGCGAGAATTGGAACGGCCGCGGCAGCGAACAAAGAATTTATTTCCTTGAGACTGCGCATCACCTCCAGATGGGCGTTGCTCGATTCCATGCTCTCAACCGTCTTGGACTTCAATCGCTCAAGATGCCGGTTATGGCTTTCCCTCTCCAGCGTGCGCATCTTGTCTTTTTCTGCAATCAGCTCACGCGCGGAAGCGACATCGGCGGAGACCAGCACATTGAGGGCCAACTCCATATTTGCCAGAACGCGGTCGTGCATCCAGGTCAGCTCCTTCAGCCCTTCCTGCGAAAAGCTGATCTTGTTTTTCTGCAGTTCAAGCGCAAGTTCGAGAAGGTTCTTTGCCACCAGGTCACCTGCCCTCTCCAGATTGACCGCGAAACCGACCAGTTCCATGCTGCGTTCGGCCTGTTCTCCGGTCAGCTCTCCTCGGTTTACCTCCGCGATATAGAGTTTGACCGAGGAGTGGATCGCGTTGACCTGATTGTCCAACTGCTGCAGGCGCCTGATTTCCGGCTCACTGCCCTTCTCCAGCATCATGAGAACCGGTCTGGCCATCACCTCGACCAGCTCTCCCATGCGCAGCAACTCGCGTGTGGCGCTGGCAAGGGCGAGCCTGGGGTTGCCGATCAGTTGTTTGTCGAGCGCGCTTTGCGGCATCAGCCGGTCCCTCTCCTCTGCTTCCTCTGTGTCAGGCACCAGGCGCTCAACCAGCCAGGCCACCGGCTTCGTCAGTGGCAGACAGACAAGAACGAGAAGAAGATTGAAGAGGACATGAACGGCAACAATCTGCTGTGCCGGATCCGTGCTGAGCGCTGCCAGCGGCAGATCGTGAACTTCTAGCGCCAGCATCACCAGCACAGCACCGGTGGATCTGAACACAAAATTTCCGAGTGGCAGAAGCTTGGCCTTGCGGTCCATGCCGCGCGTCAGCCAGAGCGCGACGATACCGGCACCGATGTTTGCCCCCAGCACAAGCGGAATGGCGGCCTCGTGCGGCAGGCCAGTCTTCTGCACCAGGGCAGCGATCATCAGAACGGCTGCCACGCTGGAATGCACCAGAAACGCCAGCAGAGCGCCAACGGCCATTGCCGTCGGCGTGTCCTGCGCAAGGTAGCCTGCAAACTGCGGCATGAACCGCGCTTCCTTCAAAGGCGTTGTCGCCTCGCCGATCATTTGCAGCGCAATCAGAATGAAGGCGATTCCCAGGAGAATGCGTCCGATCTGCTTTGCAGAGCGCGCGTCGAGCTTCAGGAACAGCCAGGCGCCACCTCCCAACAAGAGAGGCACCAGCCAACTGAGATCGAAGACAAGGAACTGAACGACAAGCGCCGAGCCGAGATCGGCCCCCAGCAGCACCGCCAATCCGGCAGCGGTGGTGATAAAACCGGATGTCGCAAATCCTGCCGCCAGAATCGCAACCGCTGTTGCGCTTTGCAGCAAGATGGCAACAGCTGTTCCCGACAAGGCGCCGGCAACCGGCCCGGCAGACGCCTTGCCAATGGCACGCCTGAGAGAGGGCCCGGCAGCTCTTTCGAACCCCGTTCGCACCATCCGAACCGCGTACAGGAGCAGCATGACCGCCCCGAACATCTTGATGAAAACTAGGATCCCCATCGCGCCAAGTAGCTACCTTCAAACAAGTTTTTTATTTAGCCGAAGAAGTTTATCGGACAAAAAGGAAAAAGAAAACTCACCAATCGAAGGCAAAACGAAATCAACACAGCACAAAAGTGCAACCGAGCGCAGGAACCCGGGAGGCAACGTGAGTTTGACCGTCTCCGCCAGCCAGTCGCTTGGCGTAGCCTAACGACAGCAAACAATGCAAATAGCCCCCGATGCACCTACACCGTGGGTTCAATTGGCGGATTTTAAGAGAGGGAATGGTGGGCGATGAGAGACTCGAACTCCCGACATCTTCGGTGTAAACGAAGCGCTCTACCAACTGAGCTAATCGCCCTCAACGAGGTGAGACGCCTTTTAGGGGCTCGCCAGCTGCTTGGCAAGAGCAAAATCTCAGATTTCTAATTCCATGACAAAGCCTGTGGATGACGGTGGGAACTGAAGGCAAACTGGCTATTCCGGAAGCAGGAGAAAGCCAACACCATGCTGACGTCACGCCGGTCAATTCTGACAGGAATTTTGTCAGGTCTCTTCGCTCTGCCGCTTTTGAAAGGGGCCCGCGCTGCCTCTTCTGCCAATGGCCGCAAAGCGTTGGTCATCGGCGCAGGTATCGCCGGTTTGGCTGCCGCGAAAACGCTGGCAGACAGTGGTTTTTCTGTAATCGTGCTTGAGGCTCGCAGCCGGATCGGCGGCCGTCTGCATACTGACAGGTCACTGGGTACGCCGCTGGATCTTGGAGCAAGCTGGATCCACGGAACCAGAGCCAACCCGATCACGGAACTCGCACAGCGTTTCTCTCAACCACTGTTCGACTGGGACTATGATAACGAGGAGGTCTTCGATCTGACCGGACATGATGGCCGCTCGGTCGAGCGTTTCGAGATCTTCGCAGATGCTCTGGAGGGCTTCATGGAGGAAAATGAAACCTCCCTCTCCCGGATTTCTGCCAAGAACGCCATCAGGAAGATTCGCCAACAGAGATCCCTGTTGCAGCTCACAGATGCCGAAATCGGCTTTCTGGCGCATAGCCTGCTGGAACAGGAATTCGCAGCTTCAGCCACCGAATTGTCGCTGGCGGGCGTAGACGAAGGCACGGCATTTGGTGGACCAGATGCGGTGCTGCCGAACGGCTACGACAAGATTGCACTAGGGGTATCACAAGGATTGACCATCCTCACCGAAGCCGTCGTGGACCGCATCGAGCATTCCTCGAAAGGCGTCAGCGTCAGCGTCGCTGGCAAGGTTCTTGAGGCCGATTATGCGGTCTGCACTGTGCCTCTCGGTGCCCTGAAGGCCGGTTCAATCGCCTTTTCCCCGCCTCTCCCCGATACCAAGTGCCGCGCTATCGATGCTCTCGGGATGGGCTTGCTCGACAAGGTCTATCTGTCGTTTCCAGAACCCTTCTGGCACGAAACCGTCCTGAATTTCGGCCGCATCTCCACCACCCATGACGCATTTGCCTATTGGCCAAATCTTTTTCCCGTCACTGGAAAACCGATTCTCTGCGCGCTGAATGCCGGAGCCTTTGCGCTGGAACTTGAAAAGCTCAGTGAAGAGACCCGCAGACGCGCCGCCTTTGAAGCGCTGCAGACCATGTTCGGACGCGACATACCGCCACCTGTCGCCAGCATAAGCTCAGCCTGGCAAGAGGATAATTGGACACAAGGCTCCTACTCTTTCTTGCCGGTTGATGTGGCGCCCGGTGCAAGAACGGCTCTGGCTGCGGACCTCAACAGCCGGGTCTTCTTTGCTGGAGAAGCAACAGTTGCCGACTATCCGGCAACCGTACACGGCGCCTGGCTTTCCGGACAACGCGTCGCGCAAGAGGCAATAGCGCACGCCAGGTAAGCCTACTGGAACTTGTAGGCAAACTGGAGCATGTCGGCGAGCCCGCGCTGCGGGTTGTCCGCGGCAAGTCCGTTCTGATTGAAGAACTGCACCAGACGGGCAATCCCTTGCTGATCGTTCGGTCCCCTCGGCGGCGGCTGATCCATGAGCTTTGCGGCTATAATCCAGGACATCGTCCGGCGAAGACGATTCTGATTTGCGCTGAAGTCGGGATTGCTGGCGGCACGTTCGAACAAGCCGCCCCAGGCCTGATTGACGGCATCATTGATAGCCTCGACCCGAATGAAACCGGCCTTGTTGGGACTGCGCGCCTTGTTGAGAAGGTGATCGATATTATAGCCGGCAAGGTCGGATGGCGTCGCCTTGATGCCATAGACCTGTTCGACAAAACGCAGCCAGGCTTTCTGATAGGAAGAATAACCCGCCCTCACCCAGACGCTGGCATATTCATCAGGATTGCCGGGTTTCTGCACGACAGCAACGTTTTTCAGGCTGCTCCTGCCGACTTTGGCAGTGTGTACGTCATCATCAAAATCATCGAGGAACACCAGGCGGCCGAGGGCTTCAGGGTGTTCCACCTGAACCTGCACCAGAGGGTTACGGACCCAGGCATCAAAAAGCGCCCGCTGGCGCCTGCGGATCAAGGCTTGCAGTGACATTCGAACTCCTGTCGAGCAATTGTCATCGCCTCACGACAGGCGGACTATACTGAAGACGGCGCACGTCGCCAGCCCTCCACCCAAAATAGATCAGCCAGACAAGAAAAACCCCGCATCCGTTTCCGGATACGGGGCTCAGCGAAGAAATCGCAGGTGAGCGCTATTAGGCGTTCACGGCGTCCTTCAGGCCTTTGCCGGCCTTGAACTTCGGCGTCTTAGAAGCCGGGATCTGAATCGTTTCGCCAGTCCGCGGATTACGGCCTTCGGTTGCTGCACGTTCGGAAACAGTGAAGTTACCAAAACCGATGATGCGGACTTCGTCACCGCTTTTCAGCGTTTGGGTCACAGCATCAAAAGTTGCGTCAACTGCTTCGCCTGCCTGCGCCTTGGTGAGGCCGGTCTTTTCTGCAACAGCTGCGATCAGATCGTTCTTATTCATAGCAGATACCTTTCTAAGAAACGGCAGATTGCCGACGATTCCTGTCAGCGCCGTTGCGCGAAATTCGGTTGATTTGAACTGAAACGCAAGTGGTTTTTTCGCAGAAAACAGCCATTTCGACCGATTATTCAAAAGAAAAGCCCCGGTTTTCCCGGGGCTTTCCAATTTATGCACTGCAATGTCGCGATTAGTGGGCAAGAACGCCGGAGGCGTCATCGTCCTTTTCACGCGCTTTGGTTGCGGCCTCGTGGGCTGTCTCATCCCATTCGATGGGTTCAGGCTGGCGAATAAGAGCGTTTTTCAGCACTTCTTCCATGCCCGAAACCGGGATGATCTCAAGCGAGTTCTTGACCGAGTCCGGAATGTCCGCCAGATCCTTGGCGTTGTCTTCCGGGATCATGACCAGCTTGATGCCTCCACGCAGAGCGGCCAGCAGCTTTTCCTTCAGACCACCGATCGGCAGGATGCGACCGCGCAGGGTGATTTCACCAGTCATCGCCACATCCCGGCGAACCGGAATTCCGGTCATGGTCGAGATCACAGCCGTTGCCATGGCAATACCCGCGGACGGGCCATCCTTGGGGGTGGCGCCTTCCGGAACGTGGACGTGAATGTCCTTCTTCTCGAAGGTCGGCGGTTCGATGCCGTAATCGATCGCCCGCGAACGGACGTAGGACGCCGCTGCAGAAATCGATTCCTTCATCACGTCTTTCAGGTTGCCGGTGACGGTCATCTTGCCTTTACCAGGCATCATGACGCCTTCGATGGTGAGCAACTCACCGCCGACTTCCGTCCAGGCAAGGCCAGTCACGACACCGACCTGATCTTCAAGTTCTGCTTCACCGTAACGGTAACGCGGCACGCCGAGATATTTCTCGACAACTTCGCTCGTCACCGTGATGCTTTCCTTTTCGCTCATCAGGATGTCCTTGACCGCCTTACGGGCCAGGGTCGCCATTTCACGCTCAAGGTTACGCACACCCGCTTCACGGGTGTAGCGGCGCACAATGAAGTGAAGCGCTTCATCCTCGATGGAGAACTCACCTTCACGCAGGCCGTGATCCTTCTCGGCTTTCGGAATGAGGTGACGGCGGCAGATTTCCACCTTCTCTTCTTCCGTGTAGCCGGCAATGCGGATCACTTCCATACGGTCCATCAACGGGCCCGGAATGTTCAGCGTGTTCGCCGTCGTCACGAACATCACATCCGAGAGGTCGTATTCTACTTCCAGATAGTGGTCCATGAAGGACGAGTTCTGTTCCGGATCCAGCACTTCCAGCAGAGCCGAAGACGGATCGCCGCGGAAATCCATGCCCATCTTGTCGATTTCATCGAGCAGGAAGAGCGGGTTGGACTTCTTCGCCTTCTTCATCGACTGAATGACCTTGCCGGGCATCGAGCCGATGTACGTCCTGCGGTGACCGCGGATTTCCGCTTCGTCACGCACTCCGCCAAGCGACATGCGAACGAATTCACGGCCCGTGGCCTTCGCAATCGACTTGCCGAGCGAGGTCTTGCCGACGCCGGGAGGGCCAACGAGACACAGGATCGGACCACGCAGCTTGTTGGCCCGGCTCTGCACCGCCAGATACTCCACGATCCGTTCCTTGACCTTCTCCAGGCCATAATGGTCGGTGTCGAGAACCTTCTCAGAGAAGGCAAGATCGTGTTTGACCTTGGACTTCTTGTTCCACGGAATGCCGATCATCCAGTCCAGATAATTGCGCACGACGGTCGCTTCCGCGGACATCGGGCTCATCTGTTTCAGCTTCTTGATCTCGGCAGCGGCGCGTTCGCGCGCTTCCTTGGTCAGCTTGGTCTTCTTGATCTTGTCTTCGAGTTCGGCAATCTCGTCGCGGCCGTCCTCGCTGTCGCCGAGTTCCTTCTGAATGGCCTTCATCTGCTCATTCAGATAATACTCGCGCTGGGTCTTCTCCATCTGCCGCTTGACGCGGGAGCGAATGCGCTTTTCCACCTGCAGGACAGAGATTTCACTCTCCATCATGCCCAGAACGCGCTCAAGCCGCTCTGCGACGGAAACCACGCCGAGGATTTCCTGCTTTTCCGGAATCTTGATTGCCAGATGAGAGGCAACCGTATCGGCCAGCTTGGAATAATCATCGATCTGGTTGATCGCGCCCAGAACTTCCGGCGAAACCTTCTTGTTCAGCTTCACGTAGTTTTCAAACTCGGACACGACCGAGCGCGCAAGCGCTTCGATTTCGATGTTCTCGCCATCACGCTCCGGCAGAACCGTTGCGGAGGCTTCGAAGTAGTCGGTACGGTCGGTGTAATCGCCGATCTGCGCACGTGCGCCGCCTTCCACCAGAACCTTCACCGTGTTGTCGGGCAGCTTCAGAAGCTGCAGCACGGTCGCAAGGGTGCCGACGTTGTAGATCTGGTCCGGATTGGGATCATCATCAGCGGCATTCATCTGTGTCGCCAGAAGAATGTGCTTGTCGGTGGTCATCACCTCTTCGAGCGCCTTGATTGACTTCTCGCGGCCGACGAACAGCGGCACGATCATATGCGGGAAGACAACGATGTCGCGCAGGGGCAAGACGGGGTAGACAGACGTGCTGTCCTGATCTGTGGCGCGAATTTCTGCGTCGCTCATTTTTTTTCCTTTCTCAGCGTGTCCCGGCCCCACTCGGTAAAAGGCAGCCAAAACACTGGAAAACGGCTTCGAACCGAAGGTCCTGAAGGCCAGACCACGGCACCCCTGATGGGCGCGCCGACAATCCGCATAAGCCGTCCTTAGGTCTATTAGGTGGACACCAGACCTGCCGGTGTCAAGGCAATCGGTTGCTGCCCACAGGTCTTGTCTGTTGACGACTCATCGTGCCGGTGGAAAACGCTGCACCACATGGCCCTGTCGCCCAAAAACAAAATGCCGCTCGGTTGGAGCGGCATTTCGTCAAAGTCACTGGAAACAGACTTCAGCGCCTCAGGCGCTGGTAGCCGATGTTTCTTCACGGTCTTCGTAAATGTAGAGCGGGCGCGCCTCGCCCTTCACGACTTCCGGAGAGATCACGACTTCCTTCACGCCCTTCAGACCCGGCAGCTCATACATCGTATCGAGCAGGATGGATTCAAGGATCGAGCGCAGGCCACGAGCACCGGTCTTGCGTTCGATGGCCCGGCGGGCGATTGCCTTGAGGGCTTCCTCGTGGAAGGACAGTTCAACCTGTTCCATTTCGAAGAGACGCTGATACTGCTTGACCAGAGCGTTCTTGGGCTCTGTCAGGATCGTGACCAGGGCGTCCTCATCGAGGTCTTCCAGGGTCGCAATCACCGGCAGACGGCCGACGAATTCCGGAATGAGACCGAATTTCAGCAGATCTTCCGGTTCCAGTTCGGAAAACAGCTCGCCAATGCGGCGATCTTCCGGAGCATGGACCTTGGCCTGGAAGCCAATGGAGGTCTGCGTTCCGCGGTCGGAGATGATCTTGTCGAGACCGGCAAAAGCACCACCACAGATAAACAGGATGTTGGTCGTGTCCACCTGCAGGAATTCCTGCTGCGGATGTTTGCGACCACCCTGAGGCGGCACAGAAGCAACAGTGCCTTCCATGATCTTCAGAAGTGCCTGCTGAACACCCTCGCCCGAAACGTCCCGGGTAATCGACGGATTGTCGGCCTTGCGGCTGATCTTGTCGACCTCATCGATATAAACGATGCCGCGCTGCGCACGCTCGACGTTATAGTCGGCGGACTGCAGAAGCTTCAGGATGATGTTCTCAACGTCCTCGCCCACGTAACCGGCTTCGGTCAGCGTGGTGGCATCTGCCATGGTGAAAGGCACGTCCAGAATGCGGGCAAGGGTCTGCGCAAGCAGCGTCTTGCCGCAACCGGTCGGCCCGACCAGCAGGATGTTTGATTTCGCCAGCTCGACATCGTTGTTCTTCGATGCGTGATTGAGGCGCTTGTAATGGTTGTGAACGGCGACCGACAGAACCTTCTTCGCGCTGCCCTGCCCGATGACATAGTCATCCAGAACATCGCGAATTTCCTGAGGAGTCGGGATCCCGTCCCGTGATTTCACCAGCGAGGATTTGTTCTCCTCACGAATGATATCCATGCACAGCTCGACACATTCATCGCAAATGAAAACAGTCGGGCCGGCGATCAGCTTGCGAACTTCATGCTGGCTCTTGCCGCAGAAGGAGCAGTAAAGCGTATTCTTGGAATCGCTGCCGCTGGCCTTGGTCATGTAGTCAACCTCGCGTTTACGGGGGATATTTCCCCTTAATCTCTCCGGTTAAGGCCAAATTATGACTGAACCGGTTCAGAAGCGGCGCACACGCGCCACTTCACATTGTGATGTCATCATGCTTCGCCAGTAAAAATCAATATAGGTTTAAGGCGAAGATGAAAACCCGGCATCACCCGAGGATTTTCCGGCTTTAAGCGTGGAAATTCAATCCATGCTTAAAGCCGGGTAACTCTCTCACTTCTCTTCGTCGCTGCCGAGCGTGTTGCGGTCGGTGATCACCTTGTCGACGATCCCGAATTCTTTAGCTTTTTCAGCGGTCATGAAGTTGTCACGTTCCAGCGCGCCCTCGACCTGGTCGAGAGTACGGCCGGTGTGCTTCACGTAAATATCATTCAGCCGGCGCTTCATAGCCAGGATTTCCTGTGCATGAAGCATGATATCGGCCGCCTGACCGCGGAAACCGCCGGAAGGCTGGTGCACCATCACCCGCGCATTCGGCAGGATGTAGCGCATACCCTTCTCGCCTGCGGTCAGAAGGAGCGAGCCCATGGAAGCGGCCTGGCCAATGCAGAGCGTCGACACAGCCGGACGAATGAACTGCATGGTATCATAGATCGCGAGACCAGAGGTCACGAGACCTCCCGGGGAATTGATGTAGATCGCGATCTCTTTGCTCGGGTTTTCAGCTTCCAGATACAGAAGCTGAGCGCTTACCAGGGTTGCCATATGATCCTCGACCGGGCCGGTCAGGAAGATGATGCGCTCCTTCAGCAGGCGCGAATAGATATCGAAGGCCCGCTCTCCCCGGTTGGTCTGCTCGACCACCATAGGCACGAGAGTGTTCATGTAGATATCGACAGGATCCTTCATACCTCATCCATATGCTTGAGATGTTGCCTGGAGACTCTCCAGACAGGAAACAGGCCTTGAAGCGCATCGATTCAGGGCCTGACTCGAAAAAAGCGACACCCCGTATATATGGGATGTCGCCCTCAACGCAAAGTCATGACAGATGCGGCGTGAATGCAAGGTTAAATCTGCAGCCACATCTGGGGATAGACGGGAAAACCGATTGGCCAGATTGGCCGCTATCGAGAGGATGCTCTCGATAGCGGTTTGACCTTAGGATTCGTCTTCTTCCTCAGCGACCAGCTTCTCCAACTCTTCCTTGGTCACCGTCTTGTCGGTCACCTTGGCGAGTTCCAGCATGAAGTCGACGACCTTTTCCTCGTAGATCGGCGCACGCAGGGAAGCCAGAGCCTGCTGGTTGTTCTTGTAGAATTCGAACACCTGCTGTTCCTGACCCGGGAACTGGCGGACGCGGTCGTAAAGAGCGCGCTGCAGTTCTTCGTCAGTCACCTGGATGTTGTTCTGCTCACCGATTTCGGACAGGACAAGACCAAGACGGACACGGCGTTCAGCGATCTTGCGGTATTCCGCTTTCGCTTCTTCTTCCGTCGTTTCTTCGTCTTCGAAGGTCTTCTCGTTGCGCTGCATGTCTTCTTCGACCTGACGCCAGACAACATCGAACTCGGAGTTCAGAAGCTTCTCGGGCAGGTCGAACGAATAGTGCTCATCCAGCTTGTCGAGCAGCTGGCGCTTGACGCGCTGACGGGTCATCTGACCGAACTGGCCTTCGATCTGGCCGCGGACGATTTCCTTCAACTTGTCGAGAGACTCAAGGCCGAGGTTCTTCGCAAACTCATCATCGACCTTGGCTTCGCCGGGAGCTGCAACTTCCTTGACGATGACGTCAAAGGTTGCTGCCTTGCCGGCCAGATGTGCAGCCGGATAGTCGTCCGGGAAGGACACTTCCACGACCTTCTCGTCGCCAGCCTTCACGCCAACGAGCTGCTCTTCGAAGCCCGGAATGAACTGACCGGAACCGAGAACCAGCATGCCGTTTTCGTCGGCACCACCTTCGAAAGGCTCGCCGTCGATCTTGCCAAGGTAGGACATGGTGACGCGGTCGCCGTCGGCAGCCGCACCGTCTTTCGCGTCGAACGGAGCGTTGTTCTTGGCAATCTGAGAAACCTGCTCGTCGACTTCTTCTTCGGCGATTTCAACGACCGGACGCTCGATTTCGATACCGGAAAAATCGACGATCTCGAAGCTCGGCAGAATGTCGTAGGTCATCTTGAAGGAAAGATCGGCGTCACCGGCCATGATCTTCTCGGCATCTTCTTCCGGCAAATCGATTTCCGGGGTCAGAGCCGGGCGCTCGGAGCGCTCCTCAACGGCTTTCTGAGTCGTTTCCTGGATGGTGTTCGACAGGATCTCGGCCATGGCCTGGCGGCCATACATCTTTTTCAGATGGGCCAGCGGAACCTTGCCCGGGCGGAAGCCCTTGATGTTGGCCTTGGATTTCAGGTCGGCCATGTAATCGTCGAGCTTGGCGGCGAGATCACCAGCCGGAATGTCGATTTTCAGCTCACGCTTGAGGCCCTCGGAGAGGGTTTCGGTTACCTGCATGGGTTTTGTCGTCCTCGGTCCCGAGCGGCAATCCGCCCCGGAGGTTTCGTTTTTAAAATCCCGTGTGCCGCATTGCCTGCACTCCCCTTTTGCCGGGAGCGTTCAAACGGCAACGCATCGCCTTGAACACAGTCCAAGACGCACGATGGGAGCGCGATACTGCGTAGGCCCGAAAGTGTCAAGGGGAGACAAGGGTTTTGCTGGCGCAAATCGCCTGAAATCGGCTCTTTCGGCAAGGTCATTTGATCTTTGCCGGCCACCTGGGCCGAAACGTTCGCCCCTGGCTTCACCGGTATTCCCGCAGCACATGTCGCCGCCGAACACTGCGCCTGTCGCACCAGCTGCACCACAACGATGCTCCTTACCAAGGTGGCACTTGAGCGCGTAGCGCCTGCAAGGCTTTCAACACCCAGCCCCAAGTGACGACCGCACCGGATCATGGCTCAAAGGGAGAAGCCTAATCAGCCCAAATACCAGCAGGCATGGAAATATCGATCATAGAGAAGAATGGTGCGGATGGAGGGACTTGAACCCCCACGCCTTGCGGCACCAGAACCTAAATCTGGCGTGTCTACCAATTTCACCACATCCGCATCGCAGTGAGTGACGCGGCACCCAGCGATTTAAGCGGGGCCTCTATAGCATCGCAAATTTTCCCGTCAAAGGAAAAAGCGGTGCTTTGCCTCATCGGAAACCGGACTTCTCCACAAGTGTGCGAAGCGCAGGTTTCAGGGCTGTCCCAAGATCCTCTGAGGTCAGCCCCGGCCCCGCCTCCCGGCCCGCTTCACCGTGTAGCCAGACCGCCATTGCCGCCGCCTCAAAGCCGGGAACGCCCTGCGCCAGCAGACCCACGACGATTCCGGCGAGCACGTCGCCGGACCCTGCCGTTGCAAGCCATGGCGGCGCATTGCAATTGATCGCCGCCCGCCCATCCGGTGCTGCAACAACACTGTCCGGCCCCTTCAAAATCAGGACAGCCCCGGATCTTCGCGCCGCCACGCGAGCGCGTGATAACTTGTCACCGGAAAGATCAGAGAAAAGACGGGCAAACTCCCCCTCATGCGGCGTCAGGACAACAGGCTCCGGATGCGATTTCAGACGAACGAACAATTCGGATGGGTCGTCCGCGAAACTCGTCAGCGCATCGGCATCGAAAACGCTTGCCCGCTTGCCATCCAGGATATCCGAAACTGCCAAGCGCATCTTTTCCCCGACACCATAGCCTGGACCTATCAGAACCGCATTGAGGCGCCTGTCAGACAAGAGATCGCGAATTCCGGTTTCGGATGCAACCTTCTTCAGCATCACTGCCGTCAGATGGCTGGCATTGACCAGAAGCGCATCCGGGGGCGAGGCCAGCGTGACGAGGCCCGCCCCTGCCCGCAATGCAGCCCCGGCCGACAGCCGCGCAGCGCCTGTCGCCGCAACCGGCCCGCCGAAAACAACCGCATGTCCTCTGGAATACTTGTGACCGGTGGGCGCGACTTGCGGCCAACTGCCCAACCAGAGTTCGGGACCGTTGGCGAATGCGGCGGGCGCGATTTGATCGAGCACACCCGCTTCGATGCCGATCTGTGCAACACTGATCCGGCCACAGAGTTGCCGGCCAGGATAAAGCAGATGTCCCGGCTTCTGACGGAAGAAGGTGACTGTCTCACGTGCGCTGACGGCCTCGCCATCAACCACCCCGTTTGCCCCCTGAACTCCCGACGCCAGATCCACGGCAAGCACAGCGGTACCGGAAGCATTGACAGCTCGGACCACCTCCGCAACACCACCGGTCAAAGCCCGGTCCAATCCGGCACCGAAAAGAGCATCTACAATCAAATCGGCATCTGTCAGAGAAGTGTTTAAATCGCCCGCGACATGATCGCCCTCTGCCGCAAGAAGGGCAGAAAGTTTCATACGCTGAAAAGCTTCAAGCGCATCCCCTTTCAGACCATCTCGTGACTTGAGCAGCCTGACTTCAACGTCGTATCCCGCCGCGGCCAGACAACGCGCTGCAATGAAGCCATCACCGCCGTTGTTGCCGGGTCCGCACAGAACGACAATCCGGCCAGATGCAGGCACCATATCCGCGGCAGCTTTCGCCACTGCCTGGCCTGCACGTTCCATCAAGTCAATTCCCGGAACGCCGCCCTCTATTGTGAGTCGGTCCGCAGTTCCCATTTCCTGCGGGGTCAGCAGCGCACATTGCAGCATCGCGTCGTGCAGGCTCATTTTTCAGCCACCTCTTCTCTTCGCCCCGGCCTCAGACAGCGCCGAACCGGATCTCGCGCCCTGCAACCAGGTTCAGACCAGAGGCACGGAAATGCGGATGGCGACACCTTTGGCGGTGAATTGCCGATCAATCTTGCCGTTCATCTCGCCAGCCACCAAGGCTTCCATAAGCCTGCTGCCGAAGCCGAAGGTCTTCGGAGACTCGACCACCTTGCCGGTCTCCTCAAGCCAATCGAGTTCAAGCTGCATGCCCTTTTTAGCCGGGACGACCCTCCAGACCACTTCGAAGCGTCCGTTCTGGGCAAAGACATCGGAATATTTCATCGCGTTCGTCGCCAGTTCGTGAAACACCAGCCCGAGCGCATGGGTCCCAGTCTCACTGAGTTGAACCGCCGGCCCCGCAAGTTTGATGCCCTGGGCTCCTTCGCCGAAAACCTGTTCAAGCTCTTGCAGAAGCAATGCCTTCAGATCGGCCTTTGACCATCTGGAGCGGGTCAGGAGATCCTGGGCATTTGCCATCGCCTGCAACCGCGAACTGAACGAATCGTTGAATTCCTCCAGGCTTTCGGAAGCTCCGGCTGTCTGGCGGGCAATTGCAAGAATGCGCGCAATCGAATTCTTGATCCTGTGCTTCATTTCCTGAAGCATCAGGTCCTTTTCCTGGATCGTCTTTTCAGACATTTCCTTCAGGCGCTGATTGGCCTCCCTCGCCCGCAACCGGGAACGAATCGAAACCGCGAAAGCCGCGGAGAAAAGCAGAGAGACCGAACCAAGCATGAAGGTACGCCAATAAAGAAAGGCATTGTCCTTGTGGGCTGCTTCGATAACCGAGATCTCCCAGACTCTCCCGCCAACTTCAATCTGCCGCGTTACAAGATAGCGCGCCTCTCCGGCACGCTCTTCAAAACCTTCCGATGTATAAAGGTGTTCGGCGGCACCGTCCGTAACATCGGTGGTGTTGACGAGAACAGGAACCGGAGTTGGTGACGTCAGCGCGGCCTTGTGCAGATCTCCGGTACGAAATGGCGCATAAACAAAGCCTTCGATCCGATCTTCCCCGTTCAGCGTTTCTCCGCTGCCATCCTCCACTGCCAAAAGGGGCAGATACGCCAGAAAGCCGGTTTGCTTTTCGTTTGTGATTTCCTGAACAAGCATCACAGGGGCCGAGGCTTTCACGGCAAAATTTTCAGCTGATGCTATCATCGCTTTGCGGCGTGTTTCATCGGCAAACATATCGTAGCCCAGAGCAGCCTTGTTACGCAGATCCAGCGGCTCAATCAAAACGATGGGAGTACGATACGGCTGATCTGTAGCCGGCCAGACCTGACGTTCCAGGTCATAGTTCTCCAGCAACAGCTGGCTGGCTTCATCCTCGCTACCGGCCCGTGTCAATCTGGCGAAGCCAATCCCCTGCATTCCCGACAGGTGCCCCTTGAGGAAAAGCCCCAAGGCAAAGCTCTGAAACTTGGGCCGAGATATCGACCCGCGATCGGCTTCAAAAAACGAATGCGTTGCCGCAATGAGGGAAAAATTCTGTTCGGTGCGTCCGCGAATACGGTCAACAGCTTCTTCGGCGAGTATTTCGAATTCGCGTCGCTCAACGGCCCGCTCCCTGTCCAGAATGACATAGGTGAGCGACAGGCCAATCGCCGCACTTATCACGAACACAAGAAGGGGTATGTGTCTTTTCATCGCCGCTGGCCTGACCCTGGAAGAAAGCTTGAAGGACTCAGAATTAGAAAGTTTTCACGGGCCCGGCAACAAAATCATTTGCAAAACGAACATGAAAACAACAAGAATCTTCATAACATTTGTTAATTTCAGTATTCGCGACAGTATCAATCAAAAAATACGTAAGCTTAAATCCGGGAACAACGTTAAGTTGAACGTATTCCCTCAAGACCTCAAGCAGATCAACGTAAATCCTAGGCCCAGATCATATCTTCACGCCCCTCCCGGCGAACGTTGTAGTCTGTTTTGGGAAACAACAGGCTGTACGAAATGCTGCCGGCGGACACACTGAATGTAGCAGACCCGCTCAGGGACTGCGGTAACACCGTTTCGAGCAACAACGCTGAAAAGGCACTTCTGTGCTGCTCTTCCACGCTACCTGCCGTTTTCTCATCAGCTTCCGGTGCAGCGGCACAGCCGGCAGTCCAGTTGATGGACAGACACGCCCGCCCCCGATGCAGTATCGTCTTGCAGGTAAGAGATATGTTGCCAACACCCTCCAGCCCTGAATCGGAAAACGTCGAAGCAATCAATTCATGAAGCCCAAGCCCCACATAAAGCGCAGCATTGGGCGTCAGCAGCGGGTTTTCGCCTGTCGTAGAAATCGGAACAACGCGCCTTGCGCCGAACAGCAGCATTTGAGATCGCGCAAGATCGAAAAGGCGCACACCGAACCAGTCAGCTTCCGTCACAAGGTCCTGGGAATTGGAGAGGGAAAAGATACGCCCCTGAAACTCGGCTATGAACTGCTCAAGGGACCCTGAATAGCGCGCGGACTGCGTGGCAAGGCTCTGAATGACCGCCAGAAGATTTTTCGACCTGTGGCTGACCTCAAGCAGAAGATCCTTGAGCGCCTGCTCCCTGCGGCTGCTTTCAGTGATGTCGACGATGGTTGTCAGAACCTGTGAAACATCTTTGACACCGGCAATCGTTTCGATGTGGACTTCAAAAATCTGACCACTGTCGGTCATGACCTGCAGTTTAGCCGCTTGCCCGGTTTGCAGCACCACCTTCTTCGCCTCACCGAGCTGCCTGCCGATGCCCGCACCAAAGATTTCCTCATCCGTCGGGGCATCCCCGACAGGCGCTGACCAAATATGCGGCAGGTTCGTGATGTAGAGGTAATTCAGCAAGTCGTCCTGCAGCATGACGCAGGTACGCGAACGCAACAGGGCGAGAATGAGGTATTCCCGAAGCTGCTCATCGGACTGGCTGGCATTGTGCCATGTAAGCCTGCGCAAAGATTTCCTCACTAAAATTTGCAGACCAGACGCTGCGTTCATCAAAAACCAGCAGGGACTGGCACTCTCGCGTTTACCTTCGTAGCACGCCCGCGATGAGCGAAAGTACTAAAACCGCACCAAACAATCCGGCCAGGATGAGAGCAACCGGCACCGTTGCACTTCCCATTCCCAAGAAACCGAACGTGCCGGCGACAAGTGCGATGGCCACGAGAGCCAAAGCATAAAAGAGCATAAGTGTCTCCATTCTCCCGTGTGTCTGCAACGCACAACGATAAGGATGGTTCCTCGCTCGGAAATTGCGCTATCTCGGCCTACGTCCTTTTCACCGCCTTGTTGCCGCACTCGATTGACGTGAGATTGTGCAAATCACCATGCACACAGCGGATGTACGTCTGGACCAAATGATAAAATACAGCCTACTTTTTAATCTGTTTGCTCAATTTAACATCATATGACCAATGTCATGTGTGGTAGGCAATCATTCCGTTCGTATAATTTGCCGCTTTTAGTGGCGGATTTCCCCGAACGGGTAAAATTTCCGGGGTGGCATGCCGGGTTGGCACACATCGTGCTTTATTGCTGACAACGGTCCCTTCCGGGCTCGGGTGGGTCGCTTTGACCTGCGCACCGGAAAAGGGCACGCCGAACTTATCCGGCCTTTAAAGTGGAGAGAGACACAAGGTGATGAAAAAGATCGAAGCGATCATCAAGCCCTTCAAATTGGACGAGGTCAAAGAAGCTCTGCAAGAGGTCGGTCTCCAGGGCATCACCGTCACGGAAGCCAAGGGTTTTGGTCGCCAGAAAGGCCACACGGAACTTTATCGCGGCGCAGAATACGTCGTGGATTTCCTGCCGAAGGTGAAGGTGGAAATCGTGCTTGGCGACGACATGGTTGAAAAAGCCGTTGACGCCATCAGATCCGCCGCGCAAACAGGCCGCATTGGCGACGGCAAGATCTTCGTATCAAATATCGAAGAAGCAGTCCGTATCCGTACCGGTGAATCCGGCATAGACGCTATCTGACCCACCCATTCCGGCAACCGCCGGCAATCCGAATTCCGGTCCCACGCAACGGAGCCAAATATTAGACACTTTGCAGGACCGGAACAGTACCCAACCGTTCACATGAAAAACTAAAGGGATGGACACTATGACCACTGCCGCTGAAATCCTTAAGGAGATTCAGGAAAAAGACGTGAAATTCGTCGACCTGCGCTTTACCGATCCTAAGGGTAAAATGCAGCACGTCACCATGGACGTAGCACTCGTTGACGAAGACATGTTCGCTGAAGGCGTTGCTTTCGACGGCTCGTCCATTGCCGGCTGGAAGGCCATCAACGAGTCCGACATGATGCTGATCCTCGATCCGGAATCTGCACACATCGACCCGTTCTTCGCGCAGTCCACCATGGCGATCTTCTGCGACATCGTCGACCCGGTCACCGGCGAAGGCTACAACCGCGACCCACGCATGACCGCGAAGAAGGCAGAAGCCTACGTCAAGTCCGGCGGCTTCGGCGACACCGTGTTCGTCGGTCCGGAAGCTGAATTCTTCATGTTCGACGACGTCCGCTTCAACGCTGACCCGTACAACACCGGCTTCATTCTCGACAGCTCGGAACTGCCGTCCAACATGGGTTCCGAATACGAAACCGGCAACCTCGGCCACCGTCCGCGCACCAAGGGCGGCTACTTCCCGGTTCCGCCGGTCGACAGCGCTCAGGACATCCGCTCCGAAATGCTGTCCGTCATGGCAGAAATGGGCGTTCCGACCGAAAAGCATCACCACGAAGTGGCTGCTGCCCAGCACGAACTCGGCATGAAGTTCGACAACCTGACCCGTTGCGCCGACAACATGCAGAAGTACAAGTATGTCGTCCATCAGGTAGCTCATGCTTACGGCAAGACCACCACGTTCATGCCGAAGCCGGTATTCGGCGACAACGGCACCGGCATGCACTGCCACCTGTCCATCTGGAATAACGGCGAGCCGACTTTTGCCGGCAACCAGTATGCCGATCTTTCGGAAAACTGCCTGTACTTCATCGGCGGTATCCTGAAGCACGCCAAAGCGCTGAACGCTTTCACCAACCCGTCGACCAACTCCTACAAGCGTCTGGTCCCGGGCTACGAAGCTCCGGTTCTGCTGGCCTATTCCTCGCGTAACCGTTCAGCTTCCTGCCGTATTCCGTTCACGGCTTCTCCGAAGGCAAAGCGCGTTGAAGTTCGTTTCCCGGATCCGACCGCGAACCCATACCTCTGCTTCTCCGCTCTGCTGATGGCCGGCCTCGACGGGATCAAGAACAAGATCCACCCGGGCGATGCAATGGACAAGAACCTCTACGACCTTCCGGCCGAAGAGCTTGCAGAAATCCCGACCGTTTGTGGCTCTCTGCGTGAAGCACTGGAAGAAGTCGATGCAGACCGCGAGTTCCTGAAAGCTGGCGGTGTGTTCGACGACGACCAGATCGACGCTTACATCGAACTGAAGATGGAAGAAGTCGAGCGTTACGAAATGACCCCGCACCCGGTCGAGTTCGACATGTACTACTCTGTCTGATCCCATCAGGTTCAGATCAACGGAAAGGCCGGGCATTTGCCCGGCCTTTTTGTTTGGTCGGCGTAACGATGTCTTTGCATTCAACGGATGCTTGTGACGCTGGAAGTGCCCTGGTGGCCACCGCCCTCAGCAGGCCTCAAGCTCGGCCTGAAATGGATCTCACTCAAATAAATCGCGCAAGATCTAAGTGTTTACGCGCAACCAGTCAGCAAGTGACGGCCGCTTGCTGCGCCCCCGTCCGCGCATCGCCGGAGATGCGATCATTGCGTTAAGAACGGATTCCTGCGTCGTTTCGGCAGCCGCCTGAAACAGAACATCGATCTTGTCTTCTCTAAGAATATCGCGAGCGACAAAGTCACCCTCTTCGAAGTGCGCGACCTTGGCGGCAGTTGAAAAGGCGAGCGCGATATCGCCGCTTCCATTGCCATAGTAGGCACCCAGCCGCGCCACCCCCGCCCCGGCCCGCCGCGCAATCCGTTTCAATTGCCGGCTTTCCAGAGGCACATCCGTCGCCAGAACGACGATGACAGAACCGCGTTCTTCGCTTTGCCTGGCCTGTTTTGGGTGCGGTCGCCGTCCATCCGGCATCACCAGATCGCCGGGCCGGCCAAAATTGGCAAGCACCAAAGCGGCAAGCCTGTGTTGACGTTCGCCAAGATCAAAGACACGAGACGCCGTGCCGACACCACCTTTGAAACCAAAGGCACTCATGCCCGTCCCGGCCCCGACGCTGCCCTGTTCAACCGTTCTACCGGCCGCATTCAGGGCCGCCTCGGCATCGGCTTCGCTCAAGGCCATTGCCTGAATGTCGCTCAGATAGCCATCGTTACATTCCATCACCACTGGATTGATGGTTCCTGTAGAGCGGCCAATCTCCGGGTTTTCGGCAATCGACCGACGGATAAGCGCGTTTACGCCGGTTCCAACGCCAAAGGTGTTTGTCAGCAGGATCGGTGTTTCCAGCGTTCCCAGTTCATCGACCTGGATCAGACCAGCGCTCTTTCCAAAGCCGTTGATGACTTCGACAGCGGCTGGAAGCTTCTCGCGAAAGAGATTGCCGGAATGTGGCACAAGAGCGGTGAACCCGGTTCTGAGATCGCCCTCGTTCAAGGTCCGATGGCCGACAGCAACACCGTCGATATCCGTGATGGCGTTCAGGGGACCAGGCTCCAGAGTGCCGCAGATGAGGCCATGAGCCCGGGAAGGAGACTGTGGGAGATTGGACGACATGGAACACCGGATGAAAATTTCACTGTTCCGTGTTGAAAAGCAGGATCAACCAAATCTCAAGACGAAAAAGCCTCCCGAAGGAGGCCATTCGCAGACATTGTGGATGAGATCAGTAACAGACGCGCTGGTAACCGACGACAACGTAGCGGCCGTAATAACGGCTCCAACGGGTCACCGGGCGCTTCTGGCAGCGGACCGGCTGGTAGTAGCGCGGCTGAGCCTGGGAAGCGATGATGGCGCCGGCGGCAAGGCCGATGATGGCACCAGCGGCAATCGCACCGCCGCGGTTCTTGGCATGAGCTTCATTCGGAGTAATGGTGACGGCAGCGGTAGCCATGGTGGCGACTGTGACGGCGGCTATTGCAAACTTGCGAAACATGACGACTCCTTTCGATTGTTGAACAGCGGCTTTCCGTGCGCTGCTGATGATTTCAATTTAGGATTTGCCGGCAACTTTGGCTGTGACCACCATCACGATGCTTCACTTTCGCCGGATTAAGCTTGAAAGTATGTTTGAAGTCGCCGGCCCCTCGCGGTCCGGCAAGAAAAAAGGAGTTTTCCATGTGGGTGATTATGGCGGTTTCCATTCAGCTTTTAAGTGGTCCGAATGTCTGGGCTGTTGCCGATCAAGGCACGTTTCAGGATGAGACGGAATGCCAGGCAGCACTCAGCGAAGCCGTCCCGCGGACACTCTCGGAAGGCATGCGCCTTGCCTGGGAAGGTGGCGAGCTGAAATTCGTCTGCGTGAAAGTGCGTGCCAACGGCCAGGCAGGCAACTAACCGCCGCCTGAGAGCATCTGCGCTCCCGATTTTCCGGCCGTCGCAATTTACAAGTCCTGCGGCACGCGCTAGAGCACGACCGCAGGAATGCCGGCAGGCACACAAGACGGACGGACAGGCGAACATGAGCGAGTTCAAATCGGACTTTCTAAACGTTCTTTCAGAACGCGGTTTCATTCATCAGATCTCCGACCCCAACGGTCTAGACGCTCTTTGCGCGAAGGAAACCGTAACAGCCTATATCGGCTTCGACTGCACCGCTCCGAGCCTTCATGCCGGCTCTCTTGTTCCGATCATGATGCTGCACTGGTTCCAGAAAACCGGCCACCGTCCCATCGCGCTGATGGGTGGCGGCACAACGCGCGTCGGAGATCCCTCAGGCAAGGACGAATCCCGCAAGATCCTCACCGAAGAGGTGATTGAGGAAAACAAGGCCGGCATTCGCAAGGTTTTCGAAAAGCTCCTCACCTTCGGCGAGGGCCCGACGGATGCAATTATGGTAGACAATGCCGACTGGCTGCTGAAACTGAACTACGTCGAATTTCTGCGCGATATCGGACGGCATTTCTCGGTCAACCAGATGATCCAGCGAGACAGCGTGCGCCTGCGCCTGGAACGCGAGCAGCATCTGTCCTTCCTCGAATTCAATTACATGCTCCTTCAGGGCTATGACTACCTGGAGCTTTACCGGCGTACGGGCTGCCGCCTTCAGATGGGCGGCTCCGACCAGTGGGGCAACATCCTGTCCGGCACGGATCTCGTCCGCCGACTGGGCGATGTCGAAGCGTTCGCCCTCACCTCTCCGCTCTTGACCACGTCGTCGGGCGCGAAAATGGGCAAGACCGCCGCCGGTGCGGTGTGGCTCAACGAAGAGCAGCTTTCCGCCTATGACTACTGGCAATTCTGGCGCAATACGGAAGACGCGGACGTTGAGCGTTTCCTGAAGCTGTTCACGGTTCTGCCGATGGACGAAATCGCCCGCCTGGCCGCGCTTGAAGGCTCCGAAATCAACGAGGCCAAGAAGATCCTGGCCACGGAAGCAACCGCATTGATCCACGGTCGGGAAAACGCCGAAGCGGCTGCAGAGACCGCACGCAGGGCCTTTGAAGAAGGCCAGACGGCCGAGGGCCTGCCGACGGTGGAAATCGCAAAAGCGGATCTGGAAGCGGGCCTCGGGGTCTTGTCCGCATTCGTAACCGCCGGGCTTTGCGCCTCCAACGGAGACGTTCGCCGCAACATCAAGGGTGGTGCCGTGAAGATCAACGACAAGGGCGAACAGGACGACAAGCGCCAGATCACGCTTGCAGACGTTACCGGTGACGGCATCGTCAAACTGTCTCTCGGCAAGAAAAAGCACGTGCTTCTCAAGCCGGTCTAAGCGACCCAAGCTCTCGACGGACAAAAGCCGGGCCCATGCCCGGCTTTTTTGTTCCGCCCTCCTGACCAGTCATCTCGAACGCAGCCAGACGGAGACCGCAAATCAGAGCACCAGACCGGCACGGAAGAGCTTTTGCTCAGTTTGGCTGAAACTCGAACATCTTGCGGAAGATACCAGGGGCAATCGCCGAAATCGGATTGACGGAAAGCACCGGATCGGAAACGGGCCCCGACAGACGATAGGTCACGCCGATCAGGCCTTCGCCTGAACCGCCGCCGAGTGCAAAACCCAGCAACGGTATCTTGGCGAAAAAGTTGTTGAGTGCGTAGATCGGCACGAAAGTACCTGTCAGGTTGAGCGTTTGCCGCGACAGATCCACCGAACCGCTGACAGTTCCTCCAAGAGCATTGCCTTCAAGAGCACCGCGGCTGATGGTCAGCAAATCGCCGTCCCGCGAGAAGTTGATATCGAGTGTTTCGAAACTCGCGGTATCCGCCGCTTCACTGCTGTTGACCGGCCGCCCGTCGGGAATTTTTTTGGCACGGTTCTGTTCCCGGATACGTTGGATGGCCGGATCTTCCGTGATCCTTAGCGAGCGAACGTTGAAGTCGCCGACCCAACTGTTCTCGTCGGCCATTGCAACGTTGAGGACGCCAGTTCCGCCGCGCATCCGCTTGTAGAGATCGAGAAAGCGAAGCGTCGCACCGGTATTCTCGAACCGGCCGATGGCCGCTTGCGAGCCTCCCTGGTCCGTCACGGTGAATTCGAAATTCGCGCGACCGTTCACCAGCCCTCTCAAGTCCGCTGAAATCAGTCCCTTGGCGCCGGTATCGATCTTGCCCACGAACTTTTCGATGGCCTGATTGTTGAACCCGGTGACCCGGTCGATATTGGCGGCAATTCTTGCGCCACCTGAAAAATCGCCCGCGCCCTTGCTGCTGCCTGGGCTGCGCATGCTCTTGATGAGCCCACGGCCGTCGAAAGAAGATCCGGCAAATATGATATCGTAGCGCCCGTCGGACGCCTTCTGGATGTCGACTTCGACATTGTCACCCGGACGCAGCTTGAACGTGCTGAAGGCCGCGCTGACGAGATCACCGGCCAGCGACAATCGCATGGAACCGGCAACGTCGACCCCTTCCGAGACAAGTTTGAAATCCTTCACCCGGCGCTGCTTGTCTGTCTCGACCAGCTTGAAGGATGCCTTCGCAGGAACGCCCTTGGCTTTCTGCCATCCAAGTGCCTGAAGCCTGACATCCGTCTGCTTCAGATCGATGACAAATTCCTGTCCGTCACTGACCTTGGCAACGCTGAGCTTCATGTTGCCCTGAAGAAAGGTCGTCAGATCAACACCCTTGTCCTTCAGTTGCTGTGCGTTGAGTGAAACCACCACATCCTGGCGCGCAGCAACGCCGGACTCGCCCAAGGGCACGACCAGGTCGATATCGGCCTGAAGTCCATCCAGGATGCCCTTTCCGGTAATTGCGACCTGATCCTTGTTGGCATCCAGCGCAACATCCGACTTGCGGACCGTGTGCCCCATTATCGGGTTGCTGTCCGAGAAATTCTTCAGCTGGCCTGTCGCCTGCCAGTCGATATCGGCAAGGTCGATTTCCCTGCCCAACGGAAACGACGCGGTAATGTCGAGTTCACCTGATCCTTCAACGCCGTCATTCTTGAGGTCTGCCCGGTCCAGCACACGGAAAGGCGCGCTGTTGACCATTGCCCCGAGATCAGCCGCTGCTCCCTCCATACGCGCGTTCACGTTTGCCATCTTGCCATCCCGCAACGGCAGGTGATGAATCTGGAAGACACCATCCGGCACGACAACCGGGCCACCTTTCGAAGACGTCGCCGTTCCGTTTTTAGCTGAAACGGTCAACGTCTCGTCCTTGATTGTGAGCGTGCCTTCGAGACCGGCGATCTCGGGAACGTCACCCACAGGTGTCACCGCACCGTCGGAAAACGTCATGTCGAGGCTCATATCGTTGCCCGACCAGCCCGGATCAGGGTTACGCGGATCGAATGCCGGCGGACGCAGCGCCCCCGTATAGGAAACCGTCTCGATCAGACCGTTCTTCAGGCGATCGATGATCCAGCGGCGTGCCGGCGGCACAAGCGTGATCGGCCAAAGCTGCTTCGCCACGGCAAGCGGTATCAGTTCGCCGTCGGCGGCGAGCGCCAGATATGGCCCTTCAGGGGTAATCTGCAGAGAAGCAACCCCATGGACTACCGCCTTGCCGGCGCGAGCCGTGAAACGGTCAACCGTCAGCAGTTTCTCAAGCGGATCGAACCGTGCACGGACCTGGATGCCATCCAGCATATTCGGCTCTTCCGGAACATCGGCAGATCCAAACTGCGGATATTCCGAATCGAGATTGATCTGCCACTCGTGTGAATCACCTGCGACAGGCCCGATAGACCCTGTAAAAAAGATGCGCGAGTTACCGCGAATGACATGCGATTTGGTAATCTCAATCGTGTCCTGTCCTGCCTCGAACAGCAGCGACAGTGCTGCATCGTCAAAGGCCACCAGTGTCTTGCCGAGTTGAAACCAGCCATTGCGAATGCGGGCAACCGCATTGGCAGAAATGAATTTGCCGTCTCCCGTCAGCCGGCTTTCGATTTTCGCGGAAGCCGGAAGCCCCAGTCCCTTGCCCTGCACCGATCTGGCACTTGGACCGAGCAATTCGGCAAGTGTGATGCCGTTGACCACAACGCCGATGCTCTTGGCATCCGCACCTGGGGGGGCATTGCGGGCAAGCTCCAGCCGCCAGGTGGATATGTTCCCGGCGACACGGGCGAAGGCGCGTATCGAGCGGTTCTCGTCGCGAAGAATGTCCGCATCGATGCCCGAGTAGCGCCTGGGAAATGATCCGGCCAATTCGAAAGTGGCATCCCGGATCTTCACGAAGCTGAGCCCCCGGCGGGCGAACTGGTCGTCCACGACATCGCTCACCCTGTCGACCGCCTCCATGAGCGGCCCCATTTTGGGGAGCTTTGCCGGCCCACCGGCCAGAACGATCCGGACATGAGGTTTCACGAGGTTGAGCGACGAGAAATGAACCTCGCCGGAAAGCAGCGCATCCCGGTTCAGCGGTGCGGTCAATTCAGGAAAACTGATGCTGACAGGCGATCCACCGGCAATGTCCACCTTCGCATCGGATACCAGGATATTGATGCCCTCTGGAGCGGTAAAATCGACGCTCGCACTGCCGATGGACAGCTGCACCTGGCCGCGCGTGCCCTGATAGGCAAGAAGGCTCCCGAGAAGCGGAATGCGTACCGGACCAGTGGCAAAAAGAAAGATGAGACCGGCAACGAGACCTATCAGAACCGCGGCGGCAAAGTAGCGCAAACGCTTGCGTTTTTGCCGCCCCTTTTTGGGCGTGTTCTCAGGTTCGCCGGATTTTGGCAAATACGTCAATCCAATCTTTCGCCTGTATGCGTAAGACAGGCGCTTGGGTTCGAGTTTGGAGCAAGGCAACGCGTTATGCCGTCGCTGTTCCGGACGAGTCGCTTGGCGATTGATGATACTGCGAAAGCTTTGCTAAAAGCGACCACAGCCATTGCAGTAGCAGCCGGAAACCGGCATTAACGCACAAACTTTGACAGAAGGAAGGCATGATGAGCGAATTGGCCGTCGGGGATGTCGCACCGGATTTCGAACTGGAAGGGGATGGCGGCAACAAGGTGTCGCTGAGCGCCCTGAAAGGAAAACCCGTCGTGGTGTATTTCTATCCCAAGGATGACACTCCGGGCTGCACCAAGGAGGCTATCGCCTTCACGGAGCAGACCGACGCTTTTGCCAAACTCGGCGTGACCATTATCGGGCTGTCGCCAGATACCGCGGCAAAGCACGACAAGTTTATCGCCAAACATAATCTTGCGATCAGACTTGGGGCGGATACGGAAAAGGAAGCTGCTGAAGCTTATGGCGTCTGGGTCGAGAAATCCATGTATGGCAAGAAATACATGGGCGTCGAACGGTCCACGTTTCTCGTCGGTCCGGACGGCAAGATCGCGCAGATCTGGCGCAAGGTAAAAGTTCCCGGCCACGCGGACGCCGTGCTTGAGGCTGCGCAAGCCCTGTGAGGTCTTCTCCTCGACAACGACCTGCCAACCAGTGAAGCGTCCCGGAATGGAAACCATGCCCCACAGCCTCGTTGCCGGAGCAAAGGCGATTGTCTGCGCACCGGACACGGCCGAAAAGGTTCGGCTTGCCTATGCTGTTTCAAGGGCGTGGTTTCAACGGGACCTGGCGCTCGGCTCCCCTTCCCTGGACGGAGAAATGCCGGACCGGCCGGGGCGGCCCGACAAGCCGGTTCTGCTGGCACCGCGCGACATGCCCAAACGCAATTTGAAGGGCAAGGCAGGCCGCCTTGCCCTGATTCACTCGCTGGCGCACATCGAACTCAACGCAGTGGATCTGACATGGGATCTGATTGGCCGGTTTGCGCACGTCCGGCTACCACGCTCCTACTATGACGACTGGGTTCGGGTCGGGCTGGAGGAAGCAAAACACTTTGCCATGCTGCAGGAGCGCCTTGCGAAGCTGGATGCCTCCTATGGAGATTTTCCCGCCCATGATGGTCTATGGCAGGCAGCCCAGGACACCGGACACGACCTTGCAGCGCGTCTGGCCATCATTCCCCTGGTCCTGGAGGCCAGAGGCCTCGACATCACGCCGCCGATGATCGAAAAGGCACGCGAAATCGATGACGAGGACACCGCAAAATGCCTCGACATCATTTATCGCGACGAGAAGAACCACGTCGCCTTCGGTGCAAAATGGTTCCGATTCTTGTGTGACCGGCAGGGAATCAGACCCGAACCGGCTTTCCAGGGCTTTGTGCGCCGCCATTTCCGGGGAGCGCTGAAACCGCCTTTCAACGACCGCGCGCGTTCTGAAGCAGGACTAACCCCCGGTTTTTACAAGCCTCTTGCGCGTCTTGCCGGATAAATTTCACGCGCATGAAGACGAATTATTAACCTTACCAAATTCTAATCAGGCTCAGATCTCTTGCAGAATGCAGACAGTGACTGAGTGACAATGCAACAGCGCCAAGAAACGACGCGGACCTATCAAGCCCCCCGGACAGAGCCACATCACCCGGCTCTGGAAAAGGGCGCAAAGACAACCACCTACAGTGTGAGGCCGGTTCACCTGATTTGCGGGGCAATCGGTTGCGTGACGGCAACCTTGGCAGTCGCAGGCACGATAGGTTACTACGCCCTGCGCAGCGACATGATGGCTGAGGCCAGCGCGGAACGGACGGAACTGGTGCTGGAGTATCAGGACCATATCGACCGCCTGCGCACCGAAATCGCCAATCTGACGAGCCGCCAGATGGTCGACCGGGAAACTGTCGAGATCAAGGTCATGGACGTGCTTCGCCGGCAACAGGATCTCAATCAGCGCCACGCCATCGTTGCCGACCTTGTGGCACGGGCAGAAAGCGTTGGGATCTACTTGAGCGATAGCAAGCCGATGCCGCCGGAAAAACCCTCCATCGATGAGCGTAACCTCGCCTCCCTGGATGGCAACGACAAGTCAGCAATCGGCGGCGAGAGCGAACTGATTGAAGAACCGGTCAAGGCTCTAGGCTTGCGTGATGGGTCGACACGGTCGTTCGATCCGCTGACCATTCTTCAGCAGCCGGTGAAAGATGCCGCCGCATCAGACGCTGACTTAAAAAAAAACTCTGAAAAGCAAGCTGCGCTTGATGCCGTAAAAGCGCATATCTCCGTGATGGGCGAGGAAAGCACGGCCGCGGTCGACGCGATCACCATCGCCACGGAAGGCCGTATAGAGGATATCCTGGGTATCACACGGTCCATTACGCCCGGGCTTAACGCGACATTACGCGAAAAGACATCTCTCGGTGGTCCGTTTCAGCCGCTCAATGACGAGAACTTCCCTGACCGCCTGGACCGTGCCAACACCGCTCTTGAAACTCTGAGGCGTGTGAAGTTCACAGCGCTGCGCCTCCCAATCCAACGGCCGGTCCGCAACGGCTCGGTATCCAGCACCTATGGCCCGCGCGTCGACCCGTTCCTGGGACGGCTGGCGATGCACACCGGTATCGATTTCAAGGTCGCCTATGGCGCAAATGTTGTTGCAACGGCACCTGGCACGGTGATCAGCGCGGGACGTCATGGCGGTTACGGCAATATGGTGGAAATCCGCCATGCAAATGGCTTCATCACCCGTTACGCCCATATGAGCCGCATTAAAGTTTCAAAAGGCGATCATGTCCTGGCTGGCGACCTTGTCGGCAATGTCGGTTCCACCGGTCGGTCCACTGGCCCGCATCTTCACTATGAGATTCGTCGAAACAACAAGCCCAGCAATCCGGCTCCCTTTCTGGCCGCCGGCGATCGCTTTGCTGCGCTGGCACTTTGAAAGTCATTCCAACAAAAAAAACGGGGCCAAGACGGCCCCGTTTTCATGTGCGTTGGACGATGTGTCCTTAATCGATGTCCGCAACTTCGACCGGGTCTCCACCAAAGACACGCTGAGCCAGCGCAGCTTCCATGAACTCGTCCAGATCGCCATCGAGCACATCCCCCGGAGACGTGCTTTCAACGCCCGTGCGCAGGTCCTTGACCAGCTGATAGGGCTGCAGGACGTAGGAGCGAATCTGATGCCCCCAGCCGATATCGGTTTTTGAGGCAGCTTCTGCACTCGCCTCTTCTTCACGCTTTTTCAGCTCGGCTTCATAAAGACGGGCCTTCAGCATCGACCAGGCGGTTGCCCGGTTCTTGTGCTGCGAGCGCTCGGACTGGCACTGCACCACGATGCCGGTTGGCTGGTGTGTGATACGCACGGCGGAATCGGTAGTGTTCACGTGCTGACCACCCGCGCCGGACGCTCGGTAAGTATCGATGCGGCAGTCGCTCTCGTTGATGTCGATCTCGATGGAATCGTCGATCACCGGATAGACCCAGGCGCTGGAGAAGCTGGTATGACGGCGCGCGTTGCTGTCGTAGGGCGAAATCCGAACGAGCCGGTGCACGCCCGACTCCGTCTTCATCCAGCCGTAGGCGTTCTCACCCTTGATCAGCAAGGTCGCGGATTTGATACCCGCCTCTTCACCGTCATGATATTCCAGCACCTCGACCTTGAAGCCGCGCTTTTCCGCCCACCGGCGATACATGCGCAGCAGCATGGAAGCCCAGTCCTGGCTCTCGGTCCCACCAGCACCTGAGTTGATTTCCAGGTAGGTGTCGTTTGCATCAGCTTCGCCGGACAGCAGCGAATTGAGCTGAAGCTGGTTGACCTTGCCTTTCAGACCGCGAAGAGCTTCCTCGGCATCGACGACGACAGACTTGTCGTCTTCCATCTCGCCAAGTTCGATCAGTTCGATGTTGTCGGAAAGGTCCTGCTCCAGAGATTTGATGCCAGAGATGCTGTCATCGAGCTGCTGACGCTCGCGCATCATCTTCTGCGCCTTCGAGGGCTCATTCCACAGGTTCGGATCTTCAGAAAGGGCGTTCAGCTCTTCCAGACGGACAACGGCCTGGTCCCAGTCAAAGATGCCTCCTCAGCAGGCTTATGGCCTGCTTGATTTCATCAACGATCGCTTCCATTTCGGCGCGCATCGGATACCTCGCTTTTGATGTGAAGCGGCCCGGTCTCCACAAAGAGGCACCGGGCCGAGAATTGGAGCGGGACATTACCCAAGCCGGACTGCGCTGTAAACCGTCGAAACGGATCGCCAACGGCCCGGCCAGTCAAGCTGCCTCTCGGTCGGCTGGATCAGTAAAGTCCACCCGTGCCGACCGTAACGGCCTGCTGCGCTTCCGGAGAAACGGCCGTCGGAACCCCCATCGTGTCCTGGAACCCGATGACGGAGTAGCTGTCCGGCGGAGCCATGCCCGGTTTGAAGGCTTCCAGAATAGATCCCGGCGCACCTGCCGCGGTTCTCAGACCGGTGCGGCGGTTGATCGGAATCAGCTGGAGGCCCTTGGGCACCCGGAATTCCACCGGTGGCTTGTCGGCCAGCGCAGCCTTCACGAAGTCGATGAAGATAGGCGCTGCCACCTGACCGCCGGTTGCACCGCGGCCCATCGGTTTCGGGGTGTCATAGCCAACGAAGACGCCAACGGCCAGATCCGGGGTGAACCCCATGAACCAGGCGTCTTTTTCGTCGTTGGTGGTGCCGGTCTTGCCGGCGACCGGACGCCCGACCGCCCGCACGGATGTCGCCGTGCCGCGTTGAACCACACCTTCCATCATGGAGGTGATCTGATAGGCGGTCATCGGATCGAGAACCTGCTCGCGGTCATCAATGAGGGTCGGCTCGTCCTGCCCCTCCCAGACGTCCTGCGTGCAGCCGTCGCAAATGCGGCTGTCGTGCTTGTAGATGGTGCGGCCATACCGATCCTGAATACGGTCGATCAGGGTCGGCCGCACTTTCTTGCCGCCATTGGCGATCGTTGCATAGGCGGTCGTCAGGCGCAGCACGGTGGTTTCCCCCGCACCAAGCGACATGGAAAGGACCGGAAGCATGTTGTCGTAAATGCCGAAGCGTTTCGCATATTCGGCAACCAGCGGCATGCCCATGTCCTGCGCGAGGCGGACGGTCATGACGTTTCGCGACAGCTCGATCCCCGTGCGCAAGGTCGACGGGCCGTAGAATTTGCCGCCGTAGTTCTGCGGCCGCCACGTGCCGAGGCCCGGTCCCTGGCTGATTTCCAGAGGCGCATCCATGATCACCGAAGACGGTGTGTAGCCATTATCTAGTGCGGCAGCATAAAGGAACGGCTTGAAGGACGAACCCGGCTGCCGGTAGGCCTGCGTAGCGCGATTGAACTCGCTCTGCGCGAAGCTGAATCCGCCCACCAGGGCAAGCACGCGGCCTGTATAGGGGTCCATCGCAACCAGCGCGCCGGATACCTTCGGAATCTGACGCAGTTCATAGGTTCCCGGTGCAACCGGGCTCTCTTCCACATAAACAACATCGCCAGGCGTCAGGACGTCAGAGACGGCACTGGGCGTCTTGCCCTTGACGCGGGCCCATTTCATGGTGCTCAGGAACAAGGGGCCGGTCTTGCGTTCGTCGGAGAGCTTGCCGCTGACTTCACGTTCCGGCTGAAGGCCTATCTTGGCTTCGTCGCCGCCAGCTTCCAGAACCACTGCGAGCTTCCATTCGGGAAGGTCGCCCAAGGCTTCCACCTTCGCCAGATCAATTCCCCAATCAGCGCCAATCTCGATTTTGTCGACCGGACCTCTCCAGCCTCCGCGCTTGTGATCGAAGTCGATCAGACCATTCATAAGCGCCTTGCGGGCGAGTTTCTGCATTTCCGGATCAAGCGTGGAGCGAACCGAAAGCCCACCTTCATAAAGGCGCTTGTCGCCAAAAATGTCAGCCACTTCGCGGCGGACTTCTTCGGTAAAATACTCGGCGGAGACCAGTCGGGAACCGGTTTCACGCGGTTTGACGACAATCGGCTTCTGTTTGGCTTCCTCGCCTTCCTGGGCACTCACGTACCCATCAGCGATCATTCGGTCGAGCACGTAGTTGCGCCGCGCGATTGCAGCTTCTGTCTTCCTGTAGGGATGATAGTTGCTTGGCCCCTTCGGCAGCGCTGCCAGATAGGCGATTTCTTCCAGCGAGAGCTCGTGAACGGACTTGTCGAAATAGATCAGCGACGCGGCAGCAACACCATAGGCACCAAAACCAAAATAGATCTCGTTCAGATAAAGCTCGAGAATTTCGTCCTTGGAGTAGGCCTGCTCGATACGCAGCGCCAGAATGGCTTCCTTGACCTTGCGCTCATAGGCGGCAGAGCGGCGTTCGCGCTCCTCGCTCACGAGATCCGACAACAGAAAGTTCTTTGCCACCTGTTGCGTGATGGTCGAAGCCCCTTCCGGACGGCGGCCCGAGCCGTAATTCTGGATGAAGCGCACCGCTGCACGGGCAATGCCTTCCGGGTCGACACCGATGTGGGTGTAGAAATTCTTGTCTTCGGCCGCGATGAAGGCTTCCTTGACCCGATCCGGAATCGCCTGGATCGGCAGGAACATGCGCCTCTGGGTCGCATATTCGGCCATCAGACTACCATCGGCCGCGTGCACGCGGGTCATGACCGGCGGCTCGTAGTTCTTCAGGGCGGTATAATCCGGCAGATCCTTGGTCAGGTCCTGCAAATACATCCAGACTCCAGCGGCAATCAGCAACGCAAAGATCGCGCCGATTCCGAACAGGTAGCCAAAAAACTTCACCAAAAATCTCATACCGCGGGCTCGTCTTTCCCCGTTCCTAGCGCTTCCAGCTTTTTAACACGGAAACTTTTGCTCAGCATCACCGATGCAGACAGTCGCACAAACTTGTTCGTCTTCCTCGTGCACCAATATGGCGATGCTGAGGCAATCGCCAGTGCAAACCTGCCAATTTTAAAGCAATACAATGATTTTTACTGGGACGGCAAAGCTTGCTGCCGGGCCAGCCGGGGCCGGAAGAATCCATCAACGGCCTCTGTTACGGCGTTGGCCATGCGGTCACGCCACTCGTCTGAAATGAGAAGCTTTTCGTCATACTCGTTGGACAGGTAGCCGAGTTCGATCAGAACCGACGGCACATCATGGGCTTTCAGCACTCGGAAACCAGCAGAACGATGCGGATTATTGATCAGCCGAACCGCGCTTTTCAGCTCCTCAACCAGCGATCTGGCGAAGTAGACCGAAAACGACCGCGTTTCGCGCCGCGCCAGATCGATCAGAATATCGGTAACCTCGGTCGGCTCCTCCGCAAGATCCACACCGGCAATCACATCCGACATGTTTTCCGACTGAGCCAGATCTTCGGCCAGTTGGTCGGATGCCCTGTCGGAAATCGTGTAGACAGTTGCGCCGCGTGCGAATTTCTGGCCGCGTCGAACAGAATCGGCGTGAATGGAAATGAACAGGTCGGCTTCGAGTTCATGACCGATCTCAACCCGGCGCCCCAGGGGGATGAATGTGTCGTCATCCCGGGTCAGCTTCACATTATAGAGACCGCTTTCGTCCAGTTTTTCCTTCAGAAGCTTCGAAAAATCGAGGACGATCGCTTTCTCGAGGGTTCCATGAACGCCTACCGCCCCGGTGTCGATCCCGCCATGGCCCGGATCGAGAACGATCAACGGCTTGTCCTTGTTCTTTGGCGCGGTCAGCCGATCACTCTTGGGTTTGGAATTGTCCTTGGTAGCGACACGTTTCGGCCTGGAAGTTTCGACGAAGGTCCTGAAATCCTCAGCACTCGCAGTCACCAGATCGACCACAAGCCGGGCCGGCTGATCATCGACGGCGGGCAGGAAGAACGTCTTGTCGACCTTGACCGGCCCCGTCAGATCCATCACCACACGGGATCTGCCGACCGCGAACAGGCCGAAGCGCCAGTCGGCGACGAGCCCTCTTCCGCTTTCGCCGGAATCGGCCGGTATCGAAAATTCCACTTCCGGAAGATCGATAATCAGCCTGTCCGGATTGGCCAGGCCGGAAATGACCGGTGAGACTTGCCGATTCATGTCCAGAACGAATCGCGTGCGCGTTTCATCACCCGCCACGCGCGCTCCGGTCACCTGGGCTTTCTCCGGCTCGGCAGATGCGGTCATCGTCAGCGCGGCGAGCGTGCCGGCACTGAGGCCCAAAACCACGGCAACAGACATCACCAGTGTCAAAACTGCGCTCAGGGCATGGTTTACTTGCGGTTTCATTCCGTCCTTGAACTCAATTATTTCGGTCACGTTGTTCGAAAACTTCGCATATTGAGCCCCCACCGGCCCTGTCATACGCCATACGCTACGCAAGGAAAATGCCATATCCAATTCACATTGCTTGCAATGCGCAGCGTCGGACCGTAAAAGTACCTTACGGATTTCGGTTTGAAACCGATACCGTCCCGGGTAGCGGACATGGGTATCTATCCACAACGCTATCGCATTCCCAGGCCTTCTAACGACAGAACAGAGGCCGTTCTGCCGCTTCAAGACAAGCCCTGGAAGAAAGTGGACCTGGTATCGGCACCTCTTTGAGACCGCCCGCCTCGCGACGTGATGCCCTTACAAAACGGCAAATTCCCCGGCGAGGTTTTTCGGCGGCCGTTGGGAGCGAACCCATTCCGGAACCGGATGCAGGTCCATTGGCGATGCCAGGCTGCATTCCGGCGCAAGGTATAATGACTTAACTAGAGGGCCTGCGTTGCCTGAAGGACCCGCGCGATGCACATGGTGATCGACATACAGCAAGGTACCGCTTCAGCGGCTGCCTGCGTTGATCATACGACCGCGCCGGGCGCAGATGCTCTCTCTCATCTTAGCAAAACAAATACGGCAGATATCCTCCTACTGGGCGATGCGCGTTTCGCACATGCGCCCATGAGCGCTGCCGTGGAGAAGTTTAATAATGGCAAACAAAATGCTGATCGACGCGGGCCACCCGGAAGAGACCCGGGTCGTCGTCGTGCGTGGCAATCGGGTTGAAGAATTCGACTTTGAAGCAGCTAATCGCAAGCAGCTTCGCGGGAATATCTATCTTGCAAAGGTGACGCGGGTTGAACCTTCCCTGCAGGCGGCATTCGTCGAATATGGCGGCAATCGCCACGGGTTCCTTGCTTTCAGTGAAATCCACCCGGACTATTACCAGATCCCGGTAGCTGACCGCGAAGCTTTGCTGGCAGCGGAAGCAGCCGACAGGCAGCGCGATGATTCGGATGGCGAGGAAAAGCCAAAGCGCCGCCGCCGCTCCCGCGCAGCACGCAACGAAGCCACCGACTCTGTCGCCAGTGACAAGGTTGAAGCGGATGCTTCCGACGAAGCTGCCGAAGGTGACGAGGAAGCTGTAAAAGCCGACGAAGCGGATGGCGAAGCTGTGTCTGCCCGCAGCGCAGACGAGACCTCCTCTGACGAAGACGACGACGAAGCTTCATCTTCCGCGGAAGAAACAGACGAAGATGAGGAAGAAGAAGAAGCTCCGGTTCGCTCGCGTGGCCGTGGTCGCGGCCGTCGCCGCCGGCACCAGAACGATGATGACGATGATGCCGACAACGATGTCGACGCCGTCGAATCCGTTGGTGCGGAAGATGCGATGGAAGAAGTTCCCGAGCGCATTGTCCCGCTGCGCAAGCAATACAAGATCCAGGAAGTCATCAAGCGCCGCCAGATCATTCTGGTGCAGGTGGTCAAGGAAGAACGCGGCAACAAGGGTGCCGCGCTGACCACATATCTGTCGCTGGCAGGCCGCTATTCCGTCTTGATGCCGAACACCGCCCGTGGCGGCGGCATCTCGCGCAAGATCACCCAGCCGACCGACCGCAAGCGTCTGAAGAAGATCGCCTCCGAACTGGATGTGCCGGAAGGCATGGGCGTTATCCTGCGCACGGCCGGTGCGAGCCGGACCAAAGCGGAGATCAAGCGCGACTTCGAATACCTGATGCGGCTTTGGGAAAATGTCCGCGAACTGACCTTGAAATCCAGTGCTCCAAGCCTCGTTTACGAGGAAGGCAGTCTGGTGAAACGGTCGATACGTGACCTTTACAACAAGGACATCAACGAGATCCTTGTTGCGGGCGAAGAAGGCTACCGCGAGGCAAAGGACTTCATGCGCATGCTCATGCCGAGCCATGCAAAGAACGTCCAGCCCTATCGCGACCCCTCCCCGCTGTTCATCCGAAACGGTGTGGAACCGCAGCTCGATGCGATGTTCTCTCCGCAGGTCACGTTGAAATCCGGCGGCTATATCGTCATCAACCAGACGGAAGCTCTGGTGTCGGTTGACGTGAACTCCGGCAAATCGACCCGCGAACACAATATCGAGGACACCGCACTCCAGACCAACCTGGAAGCTGCGGAAGAAGTGACACGTCAGCTGCGCCTGCGCGATCTTGCCGGCCTGATTGTCATCGACTTCATCGATATGGAAGAATCGAAGAACAACCGGTCCGTCGAGCGCAAGCTGAAGGATTGCCTGAAGAACGACCGCGCCCGCATCCAGGTTGGCCGCATATCGCACTTCGGTCTTCTGGAAATGTCGCGTCAGCGCATCCGCACCGGTGTTCTGGAAAGCTCGACCACCCCTTGCCCGCATTGCCAGGGCACCGGCATGATCCGGTCGGTGGAATCTGTCGCCCTGCACGTGCTGCGGTCAGTTGAAGACAACCTGCTGAAAGGCGCGTCCCACAATCTGATCATCCGCACCACCACGCATGTCGCACTTTACATCCTCAACCAGAAGCGTTCGAACCTGGTCGATCTGGAAACCCGCTTCGCCATTGATGTGGAAGTCCATGCGGACGACATGGTCAACGGCCAGCTTTATGTTCTGGAGCGCGGTGCACCGGTTGATCGCGACCGTGTGCCGATGCCTGCGCCGGCGATTGTCCAGCCGGACACGATCGAGATCATCGACGAAGAAACAGAACAGCCGGAGATCGAGGAATTCGCGCAGCAGGACGACGACAATGATGGCCGTCGCAAACGCCGCCGTCGCAAGCGCCGGAGAGGCGGTTCCGACAACCAGCAGGATGATGGCGAAACGCGGCAGGTGAACGCCGAGACGGACGATGCCGATGGCGATGACGAACAGCCGCAGGAAGCCCGTTCAGGTGAAGAAGACGGCGATGACGAACCGCGCCGCAAGCGCCGTCGCGGTCGCCGTGGCGGACGCCGCGGACGCCGCAACGGTGACGAGCTTCAGGCTGAAGGTGGCGCCGAAAATGACGGCGAAGGCGACGGTGACAACCGCGACGCAGCTGCCTCCGGTGAGACCCAGGACGATCAGCCCGGTTCAGATGCCACCGCTGCCGCCGAAAACGGCAACGATACAGTGGTCGCTGAAGCAACGTCGCAGGATGATGCCCAGGCTGACGACGTGAAAGCTGCTGACGGTGAGACAGCCTCGGACGCGAGCGGTGAAACCCCGGCGGACGAAGCTGCTCAGCAGGACAATGTTGCCGCTCCGGCTCAGGCCGAGGCAGCAGAAGAAAGCCCGGTGACGGCTGAAGCCGAAACCATTGTGGTCGACACGCCAACGTCCGAACAACCGGTTGCCAGCGAAGCCGACGCCGAAGAAGAAGCCCCAGCCCCCAAGGCACCGGCCGAGCCGGTTGTCACCAGCGAAACAACTGGCGACGACACCAAGGACGACAAGCCGAAGCGCGGCGGCTGGTGGCAGCGCGGCCGTTCGTTCTTCTGAAGAGCATTCGACAAGCTTTGAAATAGAAAAAGGCGGCCAATGTGCCGCCTTTTTTATTGCCTGCTTGAGACCGGCTAACGCCCCGAGCCGAGAAAGCCGGAAAGCCTTTCCAATGCGTCCTTCATGTCTTCATGGGCACCGGCAAAGGAGAAGCGCAAGAATTCGTGGCCGTGCACCGGGTCGAAATCAACTCCCGGCGTTGCCGCAACCCCTGCCTCGTGCAGCATCCGCTTTGCGAAGTCGAGACTGTCTGTGCTGAAGCGGCTTATGTCCGCGTAAATGTAAAAGGCTCCGTCCACCGGCAACAGCCGGTCGAGACCGATCTTCGGCAGCCCGTCCAGCAACAACGCGCGATTGGCCGCGTACCCCGCCTTGACCGCTTCCAGTTCCTGCACCGCACCAAGGGCTGCTTCCGCTGCGATCTGAGACAGCTCCGGTGGGGAAATATAAAGGCTCTGGGCTATCCGTTCCGTCGGGCGCACCAGTTGCTCCGGCAACACCAGCCAGCCAATGCGCCAACCGGTCATGCAATAGTATTTCGAGAAGCTGTTGACGATGATGACGTTCTGCGACGTTTCCAGAGCGGTCCTCTCATCGCCGTCATAGGCAAGGCCGTGATAGATCTCGTCCGAGATGAACCAGATCCCCGCATCGTCGCAATAGCGGATCAGATCCTCCAGGGCCTCCGGCGTCATCATGGTGCCGGTTGGATTGGCCGGGCTGGCAACCAGAACACCTTTCACGGGCCCTTCTTTCCGCGCCTCTTCCAGATGGGCCGGTGTCAGGCTCCAGCGGGTTTCCGCGCCTACCTCGATCTCGACCGGGACAAGGCCGAGCGCTTTCAGGATGTTGCGATAGGCCGGGTATCCGGGCGCTGTCAGGACAATGCGGTCACCTGGATCAAACGCGGCCAGAAACGCGAGATTGAATCCTGCCGAAGAGCCCGTGGTCGCCATGATCCGCTCTACGGGAACCTCGACACCATAGGTCCGGCGATAATGAGCAGCCAATGCCTCTCGCAAGGGGCGGATACCGAGCGCCTCAGTGTAGCCGAGACGACCGTGGTCGAGCGTCTTCCTTGCCATTTCCAATGCGGCTTTTGGAGCCGGAGCCGACGGTTGCCCGACTTCCATATGGACAATCCTGCGCCCCTCTGCTTCCAGGCGTGCCGCTTCGGCTAGAACATCCATGGCGATGAAGGGCGCAACATCACTGCGGCGAGACGGCTGAAGAAGAGACTTTTGCATGTGTCCTGAAAATCCGGCTGAGAAACTGGCTTCACCCTATCGCGGATTTTTCCATTCGATGCAACGCAACGCGGCATCTGCAGATTTTGGAACGTTCCTCTGCCATGCAAGCTTGAGAACCTTACTTTTTTGTCATGCCGGTTTCCTTGACCCGCAACGCACACCTCCATACCTTCGCCACACATTCATGTCCCAGGATGAGATCTGTCTTTGAAGATGAGCCTGGAAAGCATTCCGGTCCGGATTGGAGTTTTGCACCTGTGCCTGGTTCCGACATTTTGAACATCGGTTTTCCGCGCAACATGGCGCGCAAGGCGGTCGCTCTTGCCTGCGCTACCGCCCTCGCCTTGCCCGTTTTATCTTTGCCCGCAACGGCTCAGGGGCGCAGCCTGCCGCTGGTGCGGGATGCGGAAACGGAACATCTTCTGAAGGACTATGCGACCCCCATTTTCAAGGCTGCCGGTATTTCGCATTCAGAACCGGAGATCATTCTGGTCAACGACAAGAGCTTCAACGCTTTTGTTCCCGACAGCCGCCGCATGTTCATCAACATCGGCGTCATAATGGAATCGGAAACACCGGGCGAAGTGATCGGCGTCATTGCCCATGAATCAGGGCATATTGCGGGACGCCACCTTGTCCGTCTGCGGGCCGCTGCCGCCAACGCCCAGATCATCTCCGTCATCGGCATGATCCTCGGTGCGGGTGCCGCCGCAGCGGGGGCGGCCTCCGGGTCTGGCCAGGTTGCGACCGGCGGTGGTGCGGTGATCATGGGGTCGGGATCCGTCGGCCAGCGGTCATTCCTGTCGTATCAGCGCGGTGAAGAAGCCGCGGCAGACCGGGCTGCTCTAAAATTTCTGAGCGCCACCAAACAAAGCCCGCGCGGACTGCTGAAAACCTTCGAACGCATGTCGGAACAGCAGATGTTCACGCGCAAATACGCCGATCCCTATGCGCAGAGCCACCCGATGGCCCAGGACCGTTACAACAGCCTGGTGACCGACGCGCAGAAATCGAAATATTTCAATCAACCGGAAGACTATGTGCTGCAATACCGGCACGATATGGTCCGCGCCAAGCTGTTTGCCTTCACCAGCCACCCGTCCGCGACGCTGCGCGCCTATCCGCGCAGCGACAAGAGCCCGCCGGCTCAGTACGCCCGTGCCATCGCCGCAATGAAGAGCAAGGGCAAAGGCGCGGTCAAGGAAATAGATGCCCTGATCCGCACCCAGCCGAACAACCCCTATTACTATGAGCTCAAGGGACAGGCCCTGCTTGAGGGTGGCGATCCGAAAGCCGCCATCGCCCCCTTCCGCAAGGCATTGTCGTTCAAACCGACAGAACCGCAGTTCCTGACATGGCTCGGATATGCGCTGGTTGCCTCCAACGACAAATCAAAACTGCCGGAAGCCGAACGAATCTTGAAACAGGCAATCCAGCGGGACAAGAACTCAGGCGTTGCCTACAGCCAGTTGGCCATTGCCCATGGCCGCCAGGGTGAGCGTGCGGAGGCTGATCTGGCGACCGCGAAGGGCCTGATGGTGAGCGGAGATTTCCAGGCGGCGAAACGCTACGCGGCCCGCGCTCAAAAAAGTTTGAAGAGGGGAACGCCAGCATGGCTTCAAGCCGACGACATTGTAGCGTACAACCCACCTAATCTGCCGAAGAACGGCCGCTGACACCTGTGACACGTATGGGATGCCGTCCGAACGCAAGAGACGGTTGCCTGAGGAGCCTTGAATGACCCAGATTTCCCCGAAGCCCCTGTTCCTGAAGACCGGGTCGCTTTGCCCGCCGGCGCTGCTGCGCATCCTGTCGGCTTGTGCGCTTGTGCTCGCCCTGCTGGCCGGCCCTGTTGCCGCACAGGAGGTGGACCGCAGCGAGATCGAAAAAATCGTGCGGGAATACCTGCTGGAGCATCCTGAAGTGATTGCCGAAGCCCTGACCGAACTTGATCGCCGGGAAAAGGAAGCTGCTGAAGCTGCACGCGTGCAGACCCTGACCGACAGCGCAGATGTTCTTTTCAATTCGTCCCGCCAGGTCGTGCTTGGCAATCCGGAAGGCACCGTGACGCTGGTTGAGTTCTTCGACTACAACTGCGGCTACTGCAAGCGCGCACACGGCGACATGGTCAAGCTGATCGAAGAGCATCCGGACCTGAAGGTGGTTCTGAAGGAATTCCCGGTTCTTGGCCAGGGCTCCGTTGAAGCGGCTCAGGTTGCTGTTGCAGTCAACTCCATCGCACCGGAGAAATATAGCGAATTTCACGAAAAGCTTCTGCTGAGCCGCGGACAGGCCAATCGTGCCAGCGCCCTCGAAGCAGCGAACTCCGTCGGCATTTCCGAAGATGATATTCTGGAATCCATGAAGACCGACGAAGCCAGCCAGACAATCGAAGAGGTCTATTCCCTCGCCAACCGCCTCGGCTTGACGGGCACCCCCTCCTATGTCGTGGGCAACGACGTGGTTATGGGCGCAGTCGGCTACCAGGAACTGAGCCAGAAGCTCGACGCACTGCAGAACTGCGGCCAGACAACCTGCTGACCCGGTGAGCCGAAACAGCGTTTCGGCTCACACTTGCCTGTTGGAAACCCCCATTCCTCATGTCAGTGAGAAATCGGGGGTTTTCCTGTTTCAATTGAATCCCTATAAGAAGCGTGGCTCGTCTCCTCGAAGAGACGAGCCAAAGATCTTTGTCCGCCCGAACAAACGGCGGAGCAAGAGCGTGGTTGCGGCCCCGGCCTGACGGACCCTGATCGAGTCGCAGGGCAGGAAATTCCGGGTCTGACCCCATCCCAGTATGGAGCAGTCGCCCGGCAAAGCGGCCAGTCGCGTGTCTTGCGGACCGAGTATGAGAGCCAAACATGATGCGTAATGATAACAAGAAATTTGACACGGCCCTGATCCGGGACCTCGCTGTTCTCCTGGACGAGACAAATCTCTCGGAAATCGAACTGGAACAGGGCGATACGCGTATCCGCGTTGCCCGTCAGATCTCGATCAGCGCACCGGTGAACGTTGCAGCGCCCATGGCCGCCCCTACGGCGCCGGCAGCAGCACCGTCCCAGGCCGCGCCCGCACCGGCAGCCGAACCGGCTCACGCCGGCACAACCGTCAACTCCCCCATGGTCGGTACAGCCTATCTGGCAGCCGAACCAGGCGCACCGAACTTCATTCAGGTTGGCGACAAGGTCACCGAAGGTCAGACGATCCTGATCATCGAAGCCATGAAAACCATGAACCACATTCCTGCCACCAAGGCGGGCACCGTCAAACAGATCCTGGTGGACGATGCGCAGCCGGTGGAATTCGGCGAACCGCTCATTATCGTCGAATAAGGAGCCGTCGTGGCCATGTTCTCCAAGATTCTCATTGCCAACCGTGGCGAGATTGCCCTGCGCATCCTGCGCGCCTGTAAAGAGCTTGGCATCTCCACTGTTGCGGTTCACTCCACGGCTGATGCGGATGCCATGCATGTTCGCCTTGCAGACGAAAGCGTCTGCATTGGCCCACCTGCAGCGCGCGACAGCTACCTGAACATCCCGCAGCTTCTTGCGGCATGTGAAATCACGGGTGCTGATGCCGTCCACCCGGGCTACGGCTTTCTGTCGGAAAACGCACGATTTGCGGAAATTCTCGAAGCCCACGGGGTCGAGTTCATCGGCCCGACGGCCGAACACATCCGCATTATGGGCGACAAGATCCAGGCCAAGCAGACGGCCAAGGACCTCGGCATTCCCGTTGTTCCAGGTTCCGACGGCGCGGTGACGGCAGGAGATGACGCTCACGCAATCGCTCGTGAAATCGGCTACCCGGTACTGGTCAAGGCCGCAGCCGGTGGCGGCGGTCGCGGCATGAAGGTTGCCCGCTCCGAGGCCGAACTCGACACGGCTCTGTCTACCGCGCGCTCGGAAGCCAAGGCAGCCTTCGGCGACGACGCGCTCTACATGGAAAAATATCTCGGCAAGCCCCGACATATCGAGATCCAGGTTCTGGGTGATGGCAAAGGTAACGCGGTTCACCTTGGTGAACGCGATTGCTCGCTGCAGCGCCGCCACCAGAAAGTGCTTGAGGAAGCACCCTCCCCGAGCCTCAATGCGGACCAGCGCAAGGAAATCGGCGAAATCGTTGCCGTAGCCATGCGCAAGCTGAAGTATCGCGGCGTCGGCACGGTAGAATTCCTCTATGAAAACGGTGAGTTCTATTTCATCGAAATGAACACCCGTCTGCAGGTGGAACACCCCGTTACGGAAATGATCACCGGTATCGACCTCGTCAACGAGCAGATCCGCATTGCCGCCGGCGGTACGCTGGACATGACCCAGGATGACATCAAGTTCGAGGGCCATGCCATCGAATGCCGCATCAATGCCGAAGATCCGGTCAACTTCACGCCGTCTCCGGGCACCATCACCTATTATCACCCGCCAGGTGGTCTGGGTGTACGCGTCGACAGCGGCGTCTATCAGGGCTACAAGATCCCGCCGTACTACGACAGTCTGATCGGCAAGCTGATCGTGCACGGACGCAACCGTGTAGAATGCATGATGCGTCTGCGCCGGTGCCTGGATGAATTTGTGGTTGACGAAATCAAGTCGACTATTCCGCTTTTCCGCGATCTGGTGGAAAATCAGGACATAGCGAACGGTCAGTACGACATTCACTGGCTGGAACAATATCTGGCGAAAAAGTCCAGCTGACCGGATACGGGAACGGGTGTCTGGAGCATTGCGTGTTTGAATGAGCGCGCAGAAGATGCTCCAGAAGACCGGTTGCGACCAGATTTCAGATGTTCCTATCGCGCATCTGCCGGTCCGTCGTTTCCCACTTGGTGAGTGAGGCCTCATGGCTGGTTACAAAGACGACATCGTTCTGGAAATCACTCCGCAGGTGCTTTTGAAAGCCTATGCCTGCGGCCTGTTTCCGATGGCGGAATCTGCCGAAGACCCTGGCCTCTTCTGGCTGGAGCCGGAACGCCGCGGCATTCTCCCCCTCAACAATTTCCACCTGCCTCGCCGCCTGCGTCGCACGATTCGAAACGACGTGTTCGAGGTTCGGGTCAGTACGGATTTCCAGGGCGTCATCGACGGCTGCGCCCACCCGATGCCAGGGCGGCAGAAAACCTGGATCAACCGGGAAATCAGACGCCTCTACGGTGAGCTGTTCGACATGGGCTATTGCCACACCATGGAGGCCTGGCAAGACGGCGAACTGGTCGGCGGGCTCTATGGCGTCAGCCTGAACGGAGCTTTTTTCGGCGAAAGCATGTTCACCTTCCGCACCGACGCCTCCAAGGTATGCCTTGCGCATCTGGTTGCCCGGTTGATTGCCGGAGGTTATTCGCTACTCGACACACAATTCGTCACCGACCATCTCAGCAAGTTCGGCACTGAGGAAGTTCCTCAGGCCGCCTATAACGAACGGCTCAGTGAAGCGCTGAAACTGGAAACCGACTTCTATGCCCTGTCACCGCAAGCCAACGGCCAGGAGGTGTTGGCGGTGCTTGATAGCTGGAACGAGCAATAGACCGGCCCCCGCTTCTAAACTTTACGAGGCCACCGGCAGAGTAGGACCGGACCAGCCAAACAACAGACTTGGAGACCTCCGGCGGCAGCCGGCTTTCAGACGTCCTGCGCCGAACGATCTCCGGCGTTCAATGCGCAAGAACACCCTTTTCAGGCAGTAAACGACCGGGGTGGCCCACTCAATTCTTTGCCCCCGCGCCAGTTCCGACCAGATCGCGAATTGTAGACCATGATGGCGACAGGAAAGCACTCATTCTGTGCGTGAAATCCTGCGTTTGAAAAGCCCTCATCGCGTTCCGGAACCCAAGTTCGGCGGCTGGTTCTTCCAAAGCGATATAAAACAAGTCCGACGGTGACTGATTTTTCGCCCAGAAATCCCGGGCTATCTTGAGCCAGAATTCGTACTCATAAGAGGGTGTCCCGCTGGTCATGAAGCCATCGGTTGATTTCGCATTGTCACTCTTTTTCACTCCCCCCGAATATGCCCGATCGAAAGCTCCCAGGTCTTTCAATCTCTGCCACAGGTGATGACGGTATTTCCCGTCAGACTTTCCAGTTGCACCGCTAGCGTTGCGTCGGTCGTCTTCCCCCATCGCGCGCGAAACCCGTTCCAGCTTTTGACCGCTGGTGAGACTATTGAGCCATATTGCCAACAGACCGGCTTCGATATTTTCTTCCAGTTTGTCGTGCTTGAACCACTTGTAGCCGCGAGGCACATGAGCAAAGGGAGACCGCTCCAGCGAGCGCCGGAGTCGTTCGATATCAACCGAACCGCCGGTACGCGCAGCTTCCTGCATTTTCAGTATTTTCTGGGTGGAATTGATATAGACCAGATTATAGTGAAACTTGATGTACTGAAGATACTTCTGGGGATTGGTATCAAACTGCGGCGGCGAAGGAAGAGGTTCCTTTTCGCCCTTCACAGCATCGATTATGTAGAAGGTCGCAATTCCCGCAGCCACCGGATTGGTGATCAAGGCAGCCAGGGGACCTTTCATGGTGCCCTTCAACGCCGTCCAGGCCCAGCCTGGTTCTGTATCGTGCCCTTTCGGCAATAGCTTTCGGACAGCCTCATCAGCATTCACATAACTGCTGCCTGTCTTGATCAGAATATTTTCCCAGGCCGGTTTGCAGACGTTGTTGAGACGGTTGCTCAGCTCCTGAAGCTTCATCCATTCCCGTTCCATCCGACTGCTCCTCGATCGACAATAAGTATCCCCTTCTTTACATCGCATATTACCTTACGTTATGTGTTTTAAGTCACAAATAAATTACATAGGAGCAGAAATATATTTCAAAATATACTTTCAATTGCATAATAATTTTATGTATACCCATTTAAGGGATTCAACGATCAATTACAGATAATCTGACGGCAGCTCACCAGACAACATTCCCCCTGCCCCACGTCTGCTGTACCGAACGGTTTGCGGGCGCCTGTTCGGGCTGAAACAAAAAAAGCCCTGCAAATGCAGGGCATTTCAGTCTTGATGTTCACAGTGCACGGTGATCAGCCGCCCGGCGTCCAGGCTTCGTAATCGCCGGTCACTTCCGGACGTTTTTCCGGAGTCAGGATAGAGCCATGCGGCCGGTAGGCTGCAGGCGTGCCCGTCGGATTGGACCGATGGGCCTGCTGCCAATGCTTGGCGTGGTAGGTTTCATCGGACGGCGGCGTGTCGACGCGGTGATGCATCCAGCCATGCCAGCCCGGAGGAATGGCGGAGGCTTCGGCGAGACCGTTGTAGATCACCCAACGCCTTTTGCCTGCGCGTTCCTTGTAGTATTTGTTGCCGAACTCATCCTCACCGACAAACTCACCCTTGCGCCACGTGAAGAAGCGGGTGCCCATCGTCTGGCTGTTCCACCAGGTAAACAGTTCTAGCAGCAGAGTTTTCATGGCCCTTTGAAGGTCCCTTGATTGCAAGTCGGAAACATCCTTTGCCACGCCAATAGGGCGGGACGGATTTTGCCGGACTATGGCGCTATCGGCTGCGTCTGTCCAGACTTTGCATCCAGAAAAGAACGGGAAATTGCGCGCCCGGTCTGATCGCCGCTGTCACAACGCGTGCATCCGTTTGCAAGCCATGCGTATCAAGTATGGCCTCAGTGAAGTTTCAGACCCTTGAAGGGGGCAAAGCCGGCATTGCGGATATGTTTCGCCGCTGCCGAATGCTGTTGGGGTGTCCCTTCTTTCTTTACGCCGGCGAAGACCTTTGGCGGATCTTCCTGTTTGCTCTCGAACGCAGCTTCCACGGCACCTTCTACCGCGGCACGCTTTTGCGTGGCAACGCGGTGGTGCAGCCGCGCACCGGCAAGCGATTGCATCTTTTCCGCCTGTTCATCCATGGCCTTCTGGATGCCATAGATGTTGTAGAAGCCGGAGTTCTCCAGAATCATCGGACGGTCGTCCGCCAATATCCACTTCAGCCGCTTGAAAAGCGTCGACGGAGAAACCGGCTTGACCAGAACATGATGGGCCCCTGCCCTCAAGGCCTTATCCACCAGTGGGCGGGTACCATGCGCGGTGATGAAAAGAATCGGCACATAGCAAAGCGGCTCCATATGACGGTGCCGCACAAGGCGCAGAAACTGGTAACCGGACGTCGGCGCCATGCGCCAGTCAGTGAGAATCACATTGGGCGGTTCAGCCAGACTGGCCTCAAGCGCCTCGTCGACCGAATCGAATACCCGCACACGCGCGACCTTGAAACTGAGCAGTATCGAACGGAGAATCGTCTGCATCGGTTTGCTGTCTTCCACGACGACAGCATCAATGTCTTCCATCGCTAGTCCGAATGCGGCGTGATGTTTCATCAAATGCAGACCTTTTTCCCTATCCCGTCCGCATGAAACCAGCCCCGGCTTAAACCCGGTTGAAATCCGTCGTCGCCATTTTCGTCAAATTGTCATCAAATGCAGTCTATTATCATCCACAGGGACTTGCGCCTTGTGGCGCCTGCACTCCTTCGCCGGGAAAGCAAGCGCTAATTTCCTTGGCAAAACGGGGTCCCCGCTCCGGTCCCCATTATCCACACACCCACACAAGATTTTGCGTTTGCCCACAATCCAGGCACTACCTGTTGTCACTCCGGCCTTGACCTTAAGATTTCGTTTACATTAGTTTCTCATCATTGCGATGTGAGTAGTCGGGAGCCCATTCGGGCGCTTCGGTCAGCAAAAATCACCAGTATCAGGCGTACCGCTCCAGGTCTTTGACCCCAAAGCCAGGAGACGGGTTTTGTTGTGCCGACTTCCTGGCGCATGTCGCGACAAACCTGTTGATGACCACTATATATAGTGGATAGAAACACAAGATACGCTACATACAGGCTCGAAGCCTGTAACTTGCAGGACGGCATCCGAACCTAGAGGCAGGCGGCCACGCCACGTCGGATGCGATGCGGTCAAGGCTGGTTCGGGGGAACCGGCAGTAATCTAAAAGGGGACTTGAGAAGATGCGGATCGAGCGGCGCTATACCAAGGAAGGTCAATCGCCTTACGCAAGCGTTGAATTCCGGAACGCTACCAGCGAAATCCGGAATCCGGACGGATCCATTGTGTTCCGTCTTGAGAACATTCAGGTCCCGACCCAGTTTTCGCAGGTCGCGTCTGACATTCTGGCTCAGAAGTATTTCCGCAAGGCCGGCGTTCCGGCCAAGCTGAAGGCCGTTGAAGAAAACACCGTCCCGTCCTGGCTGTGGCGCCATGAGGCCGATGAGGCCGCACTGGCAGACCTGCCGGAAGACGAGCGTTACGGTTCAGAAATCGACGGCCGCCAGGTTTTTGATCGTCTTGCCGGCACCTGGACCTACTGGGGCTGGAAAGGCGGCTATTTCGACAAGGAATCCGACGCCCAGGCTTTTTACGACGAACTGCGTTACATGCTGGCGACCCAGAAGGTGGCGCCGAACTCCCCGCAGTGGTTCAACACCGGCCTGCATTGGGCCTATGGCATCGACGGCCCGGGCCAGGGTCACTTCTATGTCGACTTCCAGACCGGCAAGCTCGTCAAGTCCAAGAGCGCCTATGAGCACCCGCAGCCGCATGCCTGCTTCATCCAGTCCGTTGGCGACGACCTGGTGAACGAAGGCGGCATCATGGACCTTTGGGTTCGCGAAGCACGCCTGTTCAAATACGGTTCCGGTACGGGCTCCAACTTCTCCCACGTCCGTGCTGAAGGCGAGCGCCTGTCCGGCGGCGGTAAATCCTCTGGCCTGATGAGCTTCCTGAAGATCGGCGACCGGGCAGCCGGTGCGATCAAATCCGGTGGCACCACACGCCGTGCGGCCAAGATGGTGGTGGTCGATGTCGACCACCCGGACATCGAGGAATACGTCAACTGGAAGGTCAAGGAAGAGCAGAAGGTAGCGGCACTCGTCACCGGCTCCAAGATCTGCCAGAAGCACCTTTCTGCGATCATGCGCGCCTGCGTCAACTGCGAGGCGGATAACGGCGATTGCTTCGATCCGGCCAAGAACCCGGCCCTGAAGCGCGAAATCCGTGCCGCCAAGAAGATGATGGTGCCGGAAAACTACATCCAGCGCGTCATCCAGTTTGCCCGCCAGGGGTTCAGCAAGATCGAATTCCCGACGTTCAACACCGACTGGGATTCCGACGCTTATCTGACGGTTGCCGGCCAGAACTCCAATAACTCGGTTCGCGTAACCGATGGTTTCCTGAATGCCGTTGTCGAAGACAGCGACTGGGATCTGACCGCCCGCCGCTCCGGCGACGTTCTGAAGACCGTCAAGGCAAAGGAACTGTGGGAACAGATCGGCTACGCCGCCTGGGCCTCCGCAGATCCGGGACTGCAGTACCACACCACCATCAACGACTGGCACACCTGCCTTGCCGATGGCGAGATCCGCGCGTCCAATCCGTGCTCGGAATACATGTTCCTGGACGATACGGCCTGTAACCTTGCGTCCCTGAACCTGATGCAGTTCCGCCGGGAAGACCGGTCTTTCGACATCGACAACTATGAACATGCCGTCCGCCTGTGGACCATCGTTCTGGAAGTCTCGGTGCTGATGGCCCAGTTCCCGTCCAAGGAAATTGCCGAACTCTCCTACAAGTTCCGCACTCTTGGTCTTGGTTATGCCAACATCGGCGGCCTGCTGATGACCTCCGGCATACCCTACGACAGCGATGAAGGCCGCGCGCTTTGCGGTGCACTCACCGCCGTCATGACCGGTGTTGCCTATGCCACTTCTGCTGAAATGGCCGGCGAACTTGGCGCCTTCCCGGGCTACAAGAAGAACGCAAACCACATGCTGCGCGTCATGCGCAACCACCGCCGGGCAGCCTATGGCAATGCCGAAGGCTACGAAGGCCTGAACACGGCACCGGTGGCACTCGACCATGCGTCCTGCCCGGACAAGGTCCTGATCGAACGCGCCCAGAAAGCCTGGGACCGCGCGCTCGAACTCGGCGAAAAGAACGGTTACCGCAACGCCCAGTCCACCGTGATTGCCCCGACCGGCACCATCGGTCTGGTCATGGACTGCGACACCACCGGCATCGAACCCGATTTCGCGCTGGTGAAGTTCAAGAAGCTGGCCGGTGGCGGCTACTTCAAGATCATCAACCGTGCCGTTCCCGAAGCTCTGCGCAAGCTCGGCTATTCGGAAAGCGAGATTGGTGAAATCGAAGCCTATGCCGTTGGCCATGGTTCCATCGATCAGGCGCCTGGCGTCACCCCGTCCGCACTGAAGACCAAGGGCTTCACCGATGAAAGCCTGACCAAGCTAAAGGACGGCATGAAGTCGGCCTTCGACATCAAGTTCGTCTTCAACCGCTGGACCCTCGGTGACGAGCAGATGAAGGCGCTCGGTGTTTCCGACGAGCAACTGGAAGATCCGGAATTCGATCTCCTGACCTTCCTTGGCTACACCAAGGCAGAAATCGAAGCGGCCAACACCCATGTCTGCGGTGCGATGACCCTGGAAGGTGCTCCCTTCCTGAAGGAAGAACATTATCCGGTCTTCGACTGTGCCAACCCGTGCGGCCGTATCGGCAAGCGCTACCTGTCGGTCGAAAGCCACATCCGCATGATGGCTGCAGCCCAGCCGTTCATCTCCGGTGCGATCTCCAAGACGATCAACATGCCGAACGATGCGACGGTCGAGGACTGCAAGGAAGCCTACATGCTGTCCTGGAAGCTCGCCCTCAAGGCGAACGCCCTTTACCGCGATGGCTCCAAACTGTCTCAGCCGCTCAACTCCCAGCTTCTGGTGGATGAGGACGAAGACGAAGATGAGGCCATCGAGGCGCTCGCCGCCAAGCCGCTGGCTGCCAAGGCCGAAGTGGTTGCCGAACGCATCGTCGAGCGGATCGTCGAGCGTGTCGTCCGTGAACAGGAAAAACTGCCGACCCGCCGCAAGGGCTACACCCAGAAGGCAAAGATCGGTGGTCACACCATCTTCCTGCGCACCGGCGAATATGATGACGGCCGTCTCGGCGAAATCTTCCTCGACATGAACAAGGAAGGGTCTGCGCTTCGGGCGTTCATCAACAACTTCGCGATCTCCGTTTCGCTTGGCCTCCAGTACGGTGTACCGCTCGAGGAATATGTCGACGCGTTCACCTTCACCAAGTTCGAACCGGCCGGCATGGTCCAGGGCAACGACGCGATCAAGAACGCGACGTCGATCCTCGACTACGTCTTCCGCGAGCTGGCCGTTTCCTATCTCGGCCGTCACGACCTTGCCCACGTTCCGCCGGAAGCTTTCAGCGGCCCGGTCAGCGCAGGCGCGGTCAAGACCATGGACAAGGGCAACTCTGGCGGTGTGGTTTCCCACGGCCTGGTTCGCGGCCAGACCGAGCGTTTCCGCCTAGTCTCCGGCAACGAGCCTGCCGGAGAGATCACCGAAGCGGTGAAAGTGGAACTGGGCGCAACGATTGCCGCGCAGACCTCAGCAGTCGCAACGGCCTTCGCTCGCGGCTCAGAAACCACTGCCGCAGTTGAAGTGACCTCAGCTCCTGCCCCGCAGGTGAAAACCGCAGCTCAGCAAATCGCCCAGGCCCGAATGAAGGGCTACGAAGGCGAAAGCTGCTCGGAATGCGGCAACTTCACCATGGTACGCAACGGCACCTGCCTGAAGTGCGACACCTGCGGCTCGACCAGCGGCTGCAGCTAACAACCGACGGGCTTCTGTCCCGAGTCGCATAGGACGGCCAATTCAGGCCAATAGGCGGCTCAAACGACCCTGAAACGAAAGAACCCGCCCATCGGAAACGATCGGGCGGGTTTTCTTTGTTTGCGGCCCATGATGGCAGACCCCGGGTCGAATGTCGGTGGGATAACGTCACCCGATCGATGTTCATGAGACAACGTCCCGTGAAACATGAGGATGTTTCCAAATCATCGCCTTGTGTTGGAGTATTCTGAAGGCCTTCTTTGAGGAAGACAGCCGGGGGCCATCCGCACGCGAGCGCCTTATGCCGGGTTCTTCCCCTCACCCCATGATTTCCGAACAGTTACAAGCAGTCCTGCACGCAAACGAGTTCGCGGGCGAGACTACCAGGGTGGGGGCACAGTGAGACCTCACTTTTGTTTTGATGCCTGCAAATGAGCATCAAAGACACTCGGCAGAATAACCGACCTGGGGGCGTGAAGCAGTCATCAATCAGAAGCCTGCCCCAAATGCCCCTCTCACAAATGCAGATATTGCTCCACGTGGTCGCGGTTGGCGTTGAAGGCTTCCGCCTCGCCTTTCCAGACGATTTCACCCTTTTCGATCACGTAATACCGGTCCGAGATCCGGGAGAGTTCGTCGAGGTTCTTGTCGATCAGGAGGATCGACAGGCCGCTTGCCTTCAGGCCGGCGAGCATGGACCAGATTTCCTCGCGGATCAGCGGGGCCAGGCCTTCGGTTGCCTCGTCGAGGATCAGGAGATCCGGATTGGTCATCAGGGCGCGGCCGATGGCCAGCATCTGCTGCTCGCCGCCCGACAGCTGGAAGCCGAGGTTGCGCCGGCGCTCCGCCAGGCGAGGAAAGGCCTGGTAGATCTTTTCCTCCGTCCATCCGCCCGGCGCAGGACGCGCGGTTGCGCGCAGGTTTTCGCTGACGGTAAGCGAAGGAAACACCTGCCGCCCCTCCGGCACCAGTCCCAACCCCGCCTGGGCAATCCGGTGGGGCGGTTCGCCGGTCAGGTCCTCGCCTTTCACCAGCACCTTGCCTTCGCTTGGTCTCAAAAGCCCCATGAGACAGCGCACGGTGGTCGACTTGCCCATGCCGTTGCGGCCCATGAGCGTGGTCACCTGGCCCTCGGCCAGGTCGAGGTCGATCCCGAACAGCACCTCGGCGTTGCCGTAGCCCGCATGCAGTCCGGAAACAGTCAGAAGCGCACTCATGTCTTGCTGTCTCCGAGATAGGCGGCCCGGGCCGCCGGGTCGTTTCGGACCTCGTCCGGGGTTCCCTGAGCCACGACCTGTCCGTTGACCAGCACCGAAACCGTGTCCGCCAGCCGGAAGATCGCGTCCATGTCATGTTCCACCAGCAGCATCGGAATGCTGCGGCGCAGGTCGGCCAGAATGTCGGTCAGCATCGCGCTCTCCACCCGCCCAAGGCCGGCCATGGGTTCGTCCAGCAGCAGGAACCGCGGCGCGCCCGCCAAAGCGATAGCCAGTTCCAGAAGCCGCCGTTCGCCGTGGGACAGGTCGGCGGCGGGCACGTGGGCCCGCTCCGCCATGTTGAGGCGTTCCAGCGTCGTCATGGCCGTGTCGTTCAGGGTCTGCTCGCGCGCGGCCGGGCGGAAGAAGCGGAAGCTCGAACCGTCTTTGGCCTGCGCTCCCAGCGCCACGTTTTCCAGAACCGAGAACGACGGCAGGATCGAGGTCAGCTGGAAGGTGCGCCCCAGGCCCGCCTGCGCCCGCTGCCAGATCGCGCTGGCGGTTATATTGCGGCCGGCAAGAACGATCTCGCCCGCATCCGGGCGCAGAACGCCTGAGATCTGGTGGATCAGTGTCGTCTTGCCCGCCCCGTTCGGCCCGATAAGCGCATGGCATTGTCCCTCGGGAACGGACAGCGAGATGTCGCGGCTGACGTGTACGGCGCCGAAATGCTTGTTCAGGCCGCGGATTTCCAGAACGCTCATGTCGCCTGCTCCGTGTTTACCAGGTGCGCGCCCGTTTTTGCCGCCCCGGACTTCGCGGGATCGGAGACCTTCGGGGCCGGCAGCAGCAGGTGGCTCAACCCGCCCCGGGCATAGAGCGCCATCAGCACCAGCAACGGGCCGTAGAGAAGTCGCCATTCGTGCATGAACGATCCGAGCACTTCCTCGACGATGACCAGAAAGAACGCGCCGAAGAGTGCGCCGTTACGCGTTCCCAGACCGCCCAGCACAACGACCACCAAGAGGTCTCCGGACCTTTGCCAGGTAGCAAGCGCGGGGCTGACGAACTCTGCCTGCTGCACCGTCAGGAGGCCGGCAACGGCGGCGATCATGCCCGCAATCACATAAGCGGTGAGCCGGTAGCGGAAGACGGAAAAGCCAATGATTTCCGTCCGCTCGGGATTGTCGCGCGCAGCCCGCAGGACCCGGCCGAAACGGGAATTGCTCAGGCGGTGAACGCCCCACCAGGTGACCAGAAGCGTTAACAGGATGACGATGTAGAGGTGACCGCCGCTCTGGACAACGTCACTGCCGAACAGGGTCGCGAGGGACCAGAGCGTCAACCCGTCGTCCCCGCCATAAGGTGCAAGCGAGGTCAGTGTGAAATAGGTCATCTGGCCGAAGGCGAGCGTGATCATCAGGAAGTAGATCCCGGAGGTCCTGAGTGCCAGCGCACCGGTGACAAGCGCGTAGAGCCCGGAAACAGCGAGCGCAATCAGCAGCAATACCAGGATATTTTCGATCCCGCTGTCCAGGCCGATGGCCGCCGCATAGGCACCGATCGCGACGAAGGCCGCGTGACCCAGGCTGAGCATCCCGCCCTGGCCGATCAGAAGGTCGAGCGAGATCGCCGCGATCGCCAGCAGCATCGCCTTGATCACCAGATTCAGGAGGTAGGCTTGGCCGATCAGCGGCAGGACGAACGGGGCGGCCAGCAGAAGCGCGAATACGAGGCCCATGACAAGGAAACTGCGGTCCACGCGCATCATGCGGCCCCTTTCGCCGGCAGCAGTCCCTGCGGACGCACCACCAGGATGACGGCCATCAGGATGTAGATCAGCATCGACGCCAGCGCAGGCCCCACCTGAGTGGACAACGAGGGCGGAAAGACCAGTTCCAGCCCCTCGGTCAGGAGTGTGCGCCCGAGCGTGTCGAAGAGGCCGACCAGAAGGGCTGCCAGGAAAGCTCCGCGAATCGAGCCGATGCCGCCGATGATGGTGACCACGAAGGCGATGATCAGGATGTTGTCGCCCATGCCCGGCTCGATCGCGAAGATTGGTGCGGCGATCACGCCGGCAAAGCCCGCAAGCATCGCGCCGACGCCGAAGACGATCATGAACAGCTTCTGGACGTCGACCCCGAGCGCGGAAACCATCTCCGGCGTGGTCGCGCCGGCACGGATCAGCATGCCCACCCGGGTTCGGGTCACCGTGACGTAGAGCAGAGCTGCAACGACGAGCCCGGCCAGGATCGTGACGAAGCGATAAACCGGATAGCGCAGTTGCTCTGTCAGCTGGATCGATCCGGCCAGAAACTCCGGCGGCTGGATCGACAGCGTGGCCGGACCAAAGATCACCTTGGCCAGTTCATTGAGAAAGATGATGATCCCGAAAGTCGCCAGCACCTGGGTCAGATGATCCCGGCCGTAAAGTCGCCGGAAAACAAAATGCTCCAGCAACAGACCGAACAGGAGGGCTGCAACCATCGACAGGACAACAGAGACGAGGAAGCTGCCGGTCAGTTGATGAAAGGCGAAGACCAGATAGGCCCCCACCATATATTGCACGCCGTGGGCCAGATTGATGAAGCCCATGACGCCGAAGACGAGCGTGAGCCCGGCCGCGATCAGGAACAGGAGCGTGCCGTACTGGAGCCCGTTCAGGCACTGGATCAGAAGGAGAGTGAAAGACATCGCGTCTGCCTTTTGATTGAAGAAATGCGCCTCCCCTCGACGAGAAGGCGCGGTCGGCTTGCTACATCTTGCATTCGTCGTGGAGGCTGTCGGCGTAGTCCTTGACGATCGTCCGCTTGACCGTCGTCCAGTACTGGCCGTCGTCCCGCTTGGCGACCTCAAGCAGATGGAAATCCTGAACGGGATAGTGGTTATTGCTGAAGGAGAAGGAGCCGCGTACGGAGGTGAAGTCCGCGGCTTCCAGTGCCTTGCGCATCGCGTCCTTGTCGCTGACCTTGCCACCGGTCTTTTCCAGCGCGCTGGCGATCAGCATGGCCGTGTCATAGGACTGGGCGGCGTAACCGCCTGGAACATAGCCATATGTCTCCTCGAAGGCCGACACGAAGGCCTGGTTGGTCTCGTTCTTCATGTCCGGCGCCCAGTTGCCTGCCGAAAGGAAACCGACGGCAGCGTCCTTCTGGCCAGGCAAGGTGGTTTCGTCGGTCGTGAAAACGGACGTGAATGTCATGCTGTCGCCAAGGCCGGTGGCCTTGAACTGCTTGACGAGGCGTACGCCCATACCGCCGGGCATGAAGGTGAACAGCGCGTCCGCACCTTCGGTGGAGATCTTGGCAAGTTCGGACGAGAAGTCCTGATGGCCGAGCGGCGTGTAGATCTCGTCCGCAATCTCGCCCTTGAAGGTCTGCTTGTAGCCGGCGACATTGTCGCGCCCGGCCTGGTAGTTGGGCACCATCAGGACGACCTTCTCGAAGCCCTCCTCATTGGCGATCATGCCGCTCACCTCGGCGTTCTGGTTATTCTGGTAGGAGGTGACGAAGAAATACGGATTGCAGTTCTTACCGGCGAAGGTCGACGGCCCCGCATTGGGGCTGATCAGGAAGGTCTTGGACTGTGTGACCGGCTTGAAGATCGCCTGCAGCAGGTTTGAGAACACGGTTCCGACTACGATGTCGACCTTGTCCCGCTCAATCAGAGACTTCGCCTTGAGCAGCGCCACATCGGGCTTGAGCTCATCGTCCTCGACGATGAGGTTGACGGACTGGCCGCCCAGCTTGCCGCCGTTCTGCTCCAGCGCGAGGTTGAACCCGTCGACGATCTGCTGGCCGAGCGCTGCCGGTGGGCCGGACAGGGTAACAACCATCCCGATCTTCACGTCCTCGGCGAGCGCTGCCGACGACAGCGCCGTATTCATTGCCAGCATCGCCGCCAGGCTCGCAAAAGTGATTTTCGTCCGAGCTTTCATGATCATTCTTCCTTTTCTGCCCCCCTCCGGGACGGGTTGAATTTCAGTTCAACAATTTTGCGGGACCGGTTTCCTTGTTTGTTTTTCCGATGTCCCGGGATGACGCCCGACAGTTTCGGTCAGGCATCCTCTTTCGTGGCGAAGCCGGCCATCTTCGCGTAGCCTTTGACAATCGCCTTGCGGTCTTCGTAACCAAGAACATCGTCCACGTTCTCGAAACGGCGCGGGCTCAGCTTCTCGACCTCATCAATCACGCGCTCGGGTCCCCCGATCCGGTTGGTGCGCACGACCTCGGCGGTCTTGGGCAGCCGATCCTGCTCGTAGCGGTAGAGCGCTTCGCGCGGATGTTCCGCAGCCGCCAGTTCATCGGCAAGGCAGCGCGCATCCAGGATAGCCTGCGCCGCGCCGTTGGAACCCACGGGGTACATCGGGTGCGCCGCGTCTCCCAGCAGCGTGACCCGCCCGTGGGTCCAGCGCGGCAGCGGATCGCGGTCAGCCATCGGATATTCGAAGATCGCGCTGCTACCGCGCACGAGCGCCTCAATGTCGATGCCCGGCACGTGGAACCGTTTAGCATAGGGCAGCACCTTGGACAGCGGCGCCTGTTTCGACCAGCTTTCCGGTGGCGGCGGCGAAACCGAAGCATCGGCGACACGCACATTCACCACCCAGTTCATCAACTGCAGGCCGTCCTTGGCGGGTGCGATCGGATAGAGCACCAGCTTCGCGCCCAGTCCACCGGCAATCGCCATGGTCTCGCCGTCTTCCCAGACGGGCCATTCCGCAGCACCACGCCACATGACGACACCGGTCCAGCTCGGCCCGCCCTCGTTCGGATAGAACCGGCGCCGGCCGACGCTGTGAATTCCATCGGCGCAGATCAGCACCTCGGCGCGTATCGTTGTCGAGCTGAGCCCCTCGGCCGTGTCGGTGAAATGCGCCGTGACGCCCGCCTCGTCCTGGACGAAGCCGGACAGCCGCTTGCCGGTCAGAACCGCTTCCGGCCCCATACGCTCGACCGCGGCATCGTAGAGCACCTTCTGCAGCCGGCCGCGGTGGATGGAAAACTGCGGATATTCATGGCCGGCATGAAGCCCGCGCGGCTCGCGCCAGACCTCCTGACCGATGCGCGTCAGGTAGCGCAGCTCGCGGGTGCGCAGTCCGACCTCGTCCAGCCGCTCCAGAAGGCCCAGTTCGGCAAGTTCGGCGATGGAATGGGGCAAAGTGTTGATGCCGACCCCGACCTCGCGCACCTCTGACGCCTGCTCTACGACCTGCGCCTTGACGCCGCGTTTGTGCAGCATCAACGCCGTGGTCAGCCCGCCGATACCGGCGCCTGCGATCAGGACAGTCATTGCACTGCCTCGTCTTCCGGTGGCAGGAAGTCGATGGCATGGGCCGCCGAGACGGCGACAATCTCGGCCGGATCGGCCTCGGGCCCCATGTTATGAAGCGCCCAGAACAGATCGTAGAGTTGCCTGGTCGGGGTGACCCAGAACAGCGTCTTGATACTGCTGTCGGACTTGTTGAAGATCCCGTGGGGAATGCCGCGCGGCAGCTTCACCAGGTCTCCCGGCTCGCCGACAGTCGGCTGTCCGTCAAGCAGGAAATCGAAACGACCTTCGAGGATGTAGAGAAACTCATCCTGATCCGGGTGAATATGTGGCGGCACGAAGGTGCCGGGCGGCAGAGTGGCGTGCCATGTGAAGCACTCATCGGTCATCTGCTTCGGAACATAGATCTGGCCCAGAACGTTCCAGCGGATCTGGTCGAGACTGTCGCGGGAATTGACGATCCCGGGAGCCATTGCGGTCATTTTTGTCTCCTTTATCCTCGTGATGCCTGATGATTGAGTTGCCTGCGCCCGTCCGGGCTTTTCGTTGCCGGCCTCTTGGCGAAAAGGGCCGACAAAGGCAGCCGTGATTGGCGATTCAGGATCCTTCAGGCCTTCGATGATCGTGAAGTGGTTGTGGTCGCCTTCGACTTCGCAGCGCACCGGCACATCCAGTCCCGACCACATGTCGGTCATGAGACGCGTCTGGCGGATGAATTCGGGTCGCTCGCCGCCCCCGACCCAGCAAGTCAGTGGCGTGGCTGCTGCTGGCTGCGCCAGAACCGCGCTTTCGGCGCGGGCCTCGTCCAGATCCAGGTTGAGTGTTCGGTTCATCTCGGTGTGAAGCAACGGGCGCAGGTCGTGAAGGCCGCTGATAGACAGGGCATGAACGATGCGGCCACGAACATCAGCCGGTAGCGGGCTATCCACGCAGAGCATTCGTGTCGCAAGGTGTCCGCCCGCGGAGTGTCCGGAAAGGCGGATTGGGCCGTCAATGAGTTTGGCGGCCGTTGAGATAGCGCGGCCGATCTGGGCGGTGATCTCGTGGATCCGCGCCTCCGGTGCCAGGGTATAGGTGGGCAGACACACCGCCCAGCCCTGCGCCCGGGCGCCTTCGGCAAAATCCGTCCAGTGCCCCTTTTCCAGCCGCATCCAGAAGCCGCCATGGATAAAGACGGCCAATCCCTTGGGCGTGCCGTCCGGCCAGACGATGTCGAATTTTTCCCTCGGGTGGCTGCCGTAGGAGACATCCTGGTCGAGCCGGTGACCGCCCGCCTGCAGATCCGCCCGGTAAGCCGCCGCCCGCGTGGCCCAGAAACCGGGAAGCTCGGCGGAGTTCTCGACATGTTTCATGTTCGCGAAGGCATCGTCCCAGTCGCGCAGAGGTGCTAAATTCATTTTCGGACTCATTGGGGCTGTCCTGTTGGATACCCGGTACTGTTGGAGGTCTTCAGTCGCAGGACCTTTTGAGGGGCGCAGGAACCTTTTGAAGGCCCTGCGCAAGGTTAGAAGGGCTTTCCCCGGCTCAAGCCGCATCGGGCGGCGGCAGGAAGTTCACGTCGCGCAACGCGGACAAGCGCACCAGCTCTGCGGGATCGGTCACCCCGTCCAGCTCAGTGAACAGCTCGAAGAGCTTGCACGCAGGCGAAACGCCAAAGACACAGGTCGCCGTCTTGCCGGAGCGATTGAAGATGCCATGGGCGATGCCGCGCGGCATCCGGATCGTGTCGCCGGTCCCGGCCTTGTCGTGCGCGTCGGGAAACTCGATCTCCAGTTCGCCGTCCAGCATGTAGATCCACTCGTCCTGCGTTGGGTGGATATGCGGCGGAACGAAGGTGCCTGCGGGAATGGTCGCATGCCAGACAAAGGCATCCTTCGACAAAAGCTTGGGCACATAGGTGTGTCCCACGACGTTCCACGCCAGACCGTTCACGCCGTTGTCGGCCTTCAACACGCCTTTTTCCATTGTCCGGGCTCCTGTTGCTGCGGATCGGTTACGAAACTCGCATTACCCTGCAACGCTTTCCCGCAATCAGTTATCCGAAAAACGAACGCCTCTGCCGGCATAAATTTTAAGCTTGAAGCAAATCGGAACTCGTGCGCTAATTTGATCAGGGAAAACCCGTACCTTTAGCGTTGGGGAACGAATGGTCACACCAGAGGCTTTGCCGACGAAGGAATATTTCGCGCAGCACCCTGTTGTCCGCACGCGCGACATGGATGAAGCGCGGCACATCGTTTCCCGCAAGCTTTGCGACCACAAGCTGGAGGTCGTCGGCCGCCAGTCCGGTCTTTTCGTCCGCCACAATGCAGTGACCGGTCGGTCCGTTTCCGTCAATTACCTGCGCTATGGCGCCGACGTGACGGTGGACCCGGGACAATTGGGCTCTTTCTATCTGTTTCAGGTACCGCTTTCGGGCTGCGCAACCATCAGGCACCGGGGCGAGGAAATGACCGCCACCACGCAGACAGGTGCCATAGTGAACCCCGACCGAGGCGCGTTGCTGCACTGGAGACGCGACTGCAGCAAGCTACTGCTCCAGGTCGACAGGAGCCAGTTGGAAGCCGTTGCCCGGTCGATCACCGGCGCCCCCCTGCCCGGCCCCATCCGCTTCCAGATGCAGGTCGATCTGACCAACGGACCGGGACGCCAGTTGAGACGCCTCGTCATGGCCTGCGCCCAGGCGATCGAAAACGGAGACCTGTTCCTGGGTGAACTGGCGGCCCGGGACCTGAAGGCGGAGGAAGATCTGGCCCACGCGCTGCTCACCCTTCAGCCCAGTAACATCTCGCACATCATCGAGCGTTCGGACCGCCGCGCCACCCCTCGCGAAATCCGGATATCACTGGAGTACATTCACGCGAACCTGGGCGAACCGATCACCCTGGCCGACATCGCCCATGCGGCGCGCATGAATGTGCGAACGCTGCAAAAAGGTTTCAAGCGCATCTGCGGTCAAAGCCCGATGCAGGTCCTGCGCAACGCCCGGCTGGACACGGCGCATTACATGCTCGCCGCCCGACGCGACCCTCCCAGCGTCAGCGAAGCCGCCTACTCCTGTGGCTTTTCCCACCTTGGCCGGTTCTCTTACTACTACAAGGAACGCTTCGGACATCTGCCGAGCGACACGCACTAAGGGTGCTGAGTTAAACCTCGGACCTGATATCTCGTTCGATCTTCAAGTTCCCACCAGCCACACCGCTGCTTCCTGCGCCCGGGCGAAAAAACCCGCCAATCGCGCACGATCGGGCGGGTTTTCTTTGTATTTTTTGAGTGATCCAACTCCGGCTGCACACCCTAGCCCACCAGCCTCTATCTCAGAACATGCAGTGAAGGGTAAGTGGCACAAAACCAAAGCCTCAAACAGCCCTCGCAACTCCAGAACTATGCAGCTGAGGCGATAAATTGGCTGAAGAGACGAGCCCTGTCCGCCAATACTTCCAGCCGTTCTTTGTTAGTGCCCACCACCGCCGCCGGCAGCCGCGGGTTTGGGTTTTTCGACGAAATAGAGCGCGGCGACCAGGGCAAGAAACATCACTGTCAGGATCAGGAAAACATCCGAGAACGACATGATAAATGCTTCCCGGGTGACGATGCCCGACACGGTTTTCAGGGCGGCGGCCTCGGCGTTCTGGCCTAGCTCCGAAAAGGCATGTGTCATGTTGGTCAAGGTCTCGTTGACGACCGGGCGTGACCAGTTGACCGTTTCGGCAATCCGCTCGTAATGGAAATCCTGACGGCTGGTCAGCATCGTGTTGATGACCGCAAGCCCCACCGCTCCACCCAGGTTCCGGGTCAGGTTGAACAGGCCGGAAGCGTTCTTGATCATCTGCGGTGGCAGCAATCCGAGTGCGATGTTGTTGATTGGCACCATGCACAGCATGAGCGAACAGCCGCGCAGGATCTGGGGAATAAAGAGCTCCCAGAAATCCCAGTCATGGGTGATGCCCGTTACCATGTAGGTGCCAATGGCAAAGCCGGAAAACCCGATTGCCATCATGACACGCGGATCGAGCAAGGACATCAGCCGCCCGGCAATCGGCGCTGTCAGAAACATGGCAAGACCGGTTACGAACATCGTCTCGCCGATCTGCAAAGACGTGTAGTCGCGAACACCGCTGAGATAGACCGGGTAGAGATACGTCAAGCCGTAAAGCCCCACCCCCATGATGAAGCTGAACAGACTGCCCATCGCGAAGTTCTTGTCGGCGAACGCCCTGAGGTCGACAATAGGTTCGCGCGCGGTAAAGGCCCGCCAGAAGAAGATGGCAGCGCCCAGAACGGTGACCACGGAGAAGAGGACAATCTCGCCGCTCTGGAACCAGTCGTCGCCCGAGCCTTCTTCCAGAACGAACTCCAGAGACCCCAGGAAAATCGCCATGCCCGCGAAGCCGTACCAGTCGAAATGGTCGAGCAGCGACAGATCCGGCTCGTCGAAATCGATCAGGGTGACCGCAGCAAGCGTAACGAAGATGCCCGGCACGACGTTGATCAGAAACAGCCAGTGCCAGGACCCGAATTCGGTGAGATAGCCACCAAGCGTCGGGCCGATGGTCGGCGCCAGCGTGGCCACCAGACCGATGACCGGAGAGATGACGTTGAATTTCTCACGCGGAAAAATCAGATAGGCCGTCGCGAAAACCGTCGGGATCATGCCACCACCAAGAAACCCCTGCAGGGCGCGGTAGATGATCATTTCCTCGATGGTGGAGGCTGTAGCGCACATCAGGCTCATCACCGTGAACCCGGCGGCCGACAGTGCGAACATCCATCGGGTCGACAGCATGCGCGAGAGATATCCCGACAGCGGGATCATGATGACCTCCGCAATCAGGTAGCTTGTCTGCACCCAGGGGATATCGTCCTGCGAAGCGCTAAGACCTGCCTGAATTTCCGACAGGGACGCAGACACGATCTGGATATCCAGGATCGCCATGAACATGCCGAACACCATGCAAAGAAAGGTGAACAGCTTGCGTCCGTCGATGGGTTCGCTCTGTGCCGTCTCGCTCATGTGACGTAACCTTGGACCGGCTGGCGTTTTGCCGAAAGCGGCAGAAAATCTGTTGGCCAGTCAGTCGAAAAAAGTTGAGTCCTCACGGCACGCTGCCGGTCAAGGGATGCTCATCAAAGGGGCGGTATCCGCCAGAGGCGGATACCGGGCGTGTGCGGTTGGAGGCCGCGGGGATAACTTGAACCGGTGCGGGTCATCGACACGCACCGCAAACCTAGTGAAGCGCCGAAACCGTGACATTGGCCTTTTGGCCGCCGGTTCTGGTGTCGACCTCGACCACCACCGACATGCCTGCGCGCAGATGGCCACTTGTGATTTCTTCTTCCGGAACCTTGATCTTCACCGGAACGCGCTGGACCACCTTGGTGAAGTTGCCGGTCGCATTTTCTGACGGCAGCAGGCTGAACACCGAACCGGTCGCGGGGGCGATGCTTTCAACCGTTCCGCGGATCGGTTGGTCCGGATAGGCATCGACGGAAATTTCAACCTCAGCCCCGGGCTGAATTCCTTCAAGCTGGGTTTCCTTGAAATTCGCATCGATATGGGTGTCGGCTAGCGGCACGACCGCTGCAATCCGGCTACCCGGCTGAAGCAGGGAGCCGACCTGGGCCGCCCTGTTGCCGACAATCCCGTCGACAGGAGCCCGAATAACCGTGAAGGCCAGATCGCGTTCGGCCTTTTCAAGCGCGGTCTTGGCTGAAACCACCGCCTGCTCGGCTTCCTTTTTCTGCCCGTTCAGCACTTCGATGTTGGCTTTGGCAAGTGTTACCGCCGCCTGAGCATTCTCAAGGTCCGCCTGCGCGCCTTTCAGCCCGGCATCCGCGGTATCGAGTGTTGCCTGGCTTGCAAACTTGTTGTCCGCCAGCTTTTTCTGGCGGTTGAAGTTGGCTTCAGCTTCTTCTTTTCTGGCCTTGGCCGCCGCAACGGACGCTTCAGCCTGCAGCACGGAGGCCTTGGCTGCCGTGATCTGGGTCGTGATGCGGTTGACCGTTGCGCGGGCGCTGTCGATGGAGTTCTTGGCCGACTGGACGGCCAGCTTGTAGTCCCCATCATCAATCGTCAAAAGAACATCGCCGGCTTTCACACGCTGATTGTCGCCAACGGCAACCGAAGCAACATATCCGGAAACCTTGGATAGGATCACCGTGATGTCGGAGGTCACATAGGCGTCGTCCGTGCTGGCGATGAACCTGCCTTCGGTCCACCAGTGATAGGCTTCATAACCGCCGAAGCCGAGGCCCGCGAGCAAGATCAACGTAAAGACCCGCTTGGCCTTGCCCTTCTTTTTTGTCGGAGGCGTTTGCGAAGACGCTGTTGAATTCGCCACCTGAGCCTGAGCCGATACAGCTACCTGCCCGCTCTTGGTTTTGCTCGCGTCTTTCGCAGCAGACGGTGTTGCCTGCTTGCTTTCCGCGTCGCCGGAAGTCTTGCCGTCTTGGTTCTGCGGGCTCGCCGTCTGCGGCCCGCCACCGATCGCACCGCTCTCGGTGCGGCCTTCTCTGAGTGCCACGATGGTATCCTTTGCCCAAAATTCTCGACCGCCCAATGTTGACTGAACGGTTCGGTCAATTTCGTTTATATGTTCAATATTCAGGTCAGCGCAAGAGTTGCGGAGAATTTTTTGCAGCGCACCATGAATCAAATAGCTTGAGGAACCACGATGGACAGAGGAGAAAACGTGACCTGGCATCAAGAACGTTTCAGGACCGCGAGCCCGGCGACCGGACCTTGCAGTTGGTCCATTTTGGCGATGCGCCCTGCCCGCAATTGATGGTTTGATTGCGAAAGATTGAACAGTTCTAACGAATGACCGATAGTGTTGAACATGATGAAGCGCCTGCCGGTCGGCTGACTTCGGGACCGATACGACAACTTCGGACAAACAGCGTATGTTGGACGAGTTGTCTTGCTATAACCTGCTGAAAGACGGCAGAAATTCGAGATTGTGATGACCACCGACACTCAGGACCTACCGGCGCTTTCCGAAGATCCGGCGCAGAAAACCGACAATGCCAAATACCGGCAGATTCTTGCCGGCGCGCGCAAAGTCTTCCGGGCGAAAGGCTTTGACGGTGCCAGCATGGAGGTCATCGCCAAGGAAGCCGGTGTATCCAAGGGCACGCTCTACGTCTATTTCAACAGCAAGGAAGCCCTGTTCGAGGCATTGATTCTGCAAGATCGGTACAGCCAGGCGGAAATCCTGCAGGAAGCCCTCGTAAGCAAGGCGGATGTGGAAACCGACCTGAACCGTATTGGCCGCAGCTATCTCCAGAAAATGTCCAAGCCGGACAAATTGTCGACCCTTCGTATGGTAATCGGCGCCGCCGAGAAGTTCCCGCAGTTCGGCATGCTTCTGTATGAAGCCGGTCCCTGCCAGGGCCGACGTGACCTCGGCGCTTACATTCAGGAGCGGATCACCCGAGGCGAGCTGAAAGATTGCGATGTGGAGCTGGCTGCCGGACAGTTTTTCGACCTGTGCGTCGCGGGTGTCCTGAGGCGAATGCTGCTCAATGCCGGTCCCAAGCCAAGCGAAGAAGAAATCGAAGCCAATGTCGAGGCTGCGGTCAAGGTGTTCCTTGCAGCCTACGCAGTGTAACGGGCAACGCTTTTCCGACATTGCGGCTTTCCTGGATCAGAAAACCGGACTGACAGGGGCGGACAGACTGTCCGCCGATCCTATATGAAGCGGTACACACCAGTCCCATAGACCACAGCAGGTTCCATGACCGCCCGTCCCCCTATCTTCCAGTTCGACAATTCCTATGCACGGGATCTGCCCGGTTTTTACGTGGCCTGGGAAGGCGCGAAGGTGCCCGCCCCCAACCTTGTGCTGTTCAATCGGGATCTCGCGGCTGAACTCAACCTGGATGCAAAGCTTCTGGAAACGCCGGAAGGCGCCGAGATCTTCGCCGGTGTCAGACAGCCAGACGGCGCCACACCTCTCGCCCAGGTCTATGCGGGTCATCAGTTCGGTGGCTTCTCGCCGCAACTTGGAGACGGCCGTGCGCTTCTTCTTGGCGAGATCATCGACAAAGCCGGAAATCGCAAGGATATTCAGTTGAAAGGGTCGGGACCGACCCCCTTCTCACGTGGTGGTGACGGCAAGGCCGTCGTGGGACCTGTTCTGCGCGAATATATCCTCGCCGAAGCCATGCATGCGCTTGGCATCCCGACAACCCGGGCATTGGCTGCGGTCACCACTGGAGAAACCATCTACCGGGACGGCCCGAAACCAGGCGCGGTACTGACGCGCGTCGCCGCAAGTCATTTGCGCGTCGGAACTTTCCAGTATTTCGCGGCGCGCGGTGAAACGGACAAACTCCGCCAGCTCGCAGACTATGCCATCGCCCGCCATGACCCGGATCTCGCAGGACAATCGGACAGATACCTCCAGCTGTTCCGCGGCGTGGTTGAGCGACAAGCGTCCCTCATGGCCAAATGGGTCCTTGTTGGCTTCGTTCACGGCGTGATGAACACCGACAACACCACGATTTCCGGAGAAACAATCGATTATGGCCCCTGCGCCTTCATAGACGCATACGATCCGGCTGCCGTGTTCAGTTCCATCGACCACGGCGGACGCTATGCTTTTGGCCGGCAGCCCGTCATCATGCAATGGAACCTTGCCCGCCTTGCGGAAACCCTGTTGCCCTTGATCCAGCCAGATGATCCGGACCACGCTGTCGAGCTGGCAAGTGCGGAACTCGCCCGCTTCCCCGACCTCTACCGCTCTGACTGGCTAACCGGCATGCGCGCAAAAACAGGCCTTCAGACAGAAGCGGAAGACGATCCTGATCTCTTCGAGACCATGCTTGCGGCGCTGCAAGAACAGTCAGTCGACTACACGCTGTTTTTCCGGCATCTCGCAGATGCTGCGATGGATACCCCCGAAAAGCTGCGTGATCTCTTCACGGGCCCGGCACAGATTGATGTCTGGCTGGAACGCTGGAGAAAACGCCTTGAGAACGAAGGCAAAGCACCGGTTGAGATCAAGGCAGAAATGGACGGGGTCAATCCCATCTACATTCCCAGAAACCATCTGGTTGAAGATGCCCTTCAAAGTGCAGAGACCGGAGAGTATATTTTGATCAACAAGTTGCTGGAAGCTCTTCATTTTCCATATGAAGAAAGGTCCGGCCTTGAGGCCTATGCGCTCCCCGCACCTGCTGCATTCGGCCCCTACCGGACCTTCTGCGGCACGTGACCTGCGATTGTCTGGCCAAGGGACACTTTCGGGGCTGCACTCTCAGCCGGCGAGTAACGGTATAAGCCGACCGGAACACCCTAGCCGGCCAGGCGCTCGACCAGAAAGTTCATTTCCTCTTCAAGCTTTTCACCAGACAGACCAACGAAGCGCGCTTCCAGGCTGATCGTGACGAGACCATGCACAGCCGCAAAGGCTGTGCGGGTTCGCGCAGCGAGGTCTTCTTCCAGCATCGTGGGCTCGAGTTCACGCAAGGGGGCCGCAATGAAGCCGAGCAGCGCGATGTTTTCCTGCATGTGCCACTCAGGCACCGGCTTCCCCTCTGGCAACTGATGGCTGAACAGAGTTATCCAGAGATTGCGGTTGTCCCGCGCAAACGCGAGGTAAGCCAGCGCCAGCACTTTCAGACGCTCCAAAGGCTCGTCGACAGTCTCGACTGTCAAGGCCATCAGATTTTTGATGCGCCCGAGCGTTACCGAGTTGACTGCAAGCAGCAGTGCATCCTGGTCCTCGAAGTGCTTGTAGACCGAACCGACAGAATAGCCGGCATCGGCCGCGATCTTTCTGATGTTGACCGCTTCCATACCCCCCGCTTCAACAGCAGCAATCGCTGCCTCCAGAACGCGACGATGGGTTTCTTCGCTTTTCGCTTTTTGAACTCCGGCCATTAACCGTATCGCACCTCAAAAGTGAACTTTGTTCATTTTTCTTCTTGACCTAATCAAAATCATGTGGCTTTGTCAAATAGTGAACAACGTTCATCTTTTAAGAGGGCACAATGTTTGAGCCATTCATGAACCAACTGAAAGCGCTGTTTCTAGCCAGCGCAGAGGAAAGCCGGGGCAACCAGTCCCTCGCACTCCTGTCAATCAACACCCGCACAGCCGCCGCATCCGTCCGCACGGCCCAGGTTGCGCTGGCCCGCGCCAGGGCAGAACAGCAGCAGGACCGCAAGCGGCTGAGGCAAATCAATACGTCCCTTGAAGATCTGGAGAACCGGGCTCGCAACGCCCTTCTAAAAGAGCTTGAGCCCCTTGCCAGAGAAGCAGCAGAAGCCATTGCGCTGCTCGAAGACGAAAAAACGGCTCTCGAGGAAGCGATCCATTCCTTCGACAACGAGCTTTCAGGCCTCACGGAAACCCTTCACCGCGCTCAAAGCCGCCTGCGTGCCCTGAAACGCGGCGAACGCACGGTCGAGGTTCGGGACCAGATCCAGAAAGCACAATCTCTCGGCTCCAGCACCGGCCAGTCAGCTTTGGCCGTGGCCGAAGGACAGCTGGAGGAGATCAGCAGAAAGCAGGAACGTGACCAGCTTGCCGAGCAAGAGTTCAAGGCCCTGTCGGCAGCAGATAATCCGCATGCGGTTATCGAAAAGCTGGGCGACGCCGGATGCGGCGCACCTGTCAAAACCAGAGTGGACGACGTGCTCGCCCGCCTGAAATCCGACCTTCCCCTTCTTCTTGAAACAACCATCTAACGCGAGGACGAACCCATGCAGGAATCAACCGTCAAACACACCAACAACTGGACCATTTTTACCGCCAGCAGCTTCGCCATTGCCGCTATCATGATGGGCTTGGGCATCTGGAACCTGGAGGCGAGTTTCTCAGCCAAAGGCTTTTACACCATGGCCGCGATCATGCTCGTACATACCGCGGTGACATTGACCAAGACACTGCGCGACCGCGAAGAAGCAAGCAAGTTTCACAACCGCCTGGAAGACGCTAAAACTGAAAAACTGCTGATGGATATCAGCAAGCCGGAAAACGTCTGACCCAACTTTCAAGCCGGGCGGAGACCTTGTCGTTCCGCCCGGGCTGTCTAAACCGAAGGTTATGAAGCCGCCGAAACAACGGCAGCTCCCAAGGAGGACCTTATGAGCGCTCCACTGATGACGTCCCGGCGTTTCGCTCCGCTCTTCTGGACACAGTTCTTCTCCGCGTTCAACGACAACTTCCTGAAAAACGCCCTGGTGTTCCTGGTGTTGTTCCAGGTCGGGGAACAGGGGACGGACGGTGGCAACACCGGTGTTCTGATCACACTGGCCGGGGCGGTCTTCATCGCTCCCTTCCTGTTCCTGTCCGCTCTCGGGGGCGAGCTTGCCGACAAGTTCGACAAGAGACGGATCGCGCGGGCGACCAAGCTTGTCGAAGTCGCAGGTGCAGGGCTTGCGGTTGCCGGCATGGCTCTGTCCTCCCTGCCTGTCCTGTTTTCCGCGCTGTTTGTGTTCGGCGCCATGTCGGCTCTGTTCGGGCCGGTCAAATATGGACTGCTCCCGGATCATCTGCCTGCCGACAGTCTGCCGCGCGCCAATGCCTGGATCGAGGCGGGAACCTTCCTGGCAATCCTCGGCGGCACGATTTCCGCCGGGCTTCTGTTCAGCACCGGCGCTCCCACGCTTATCTTCGCTCCGGTGATGATGGCGCTGGCACTTGCCTGTTACGGGCTGAGCCGCCAGATCCCCTCCGCACCGGCCGCAGCCCCCGACCTGAGGGTTGACTGGAACCTTGCCACCTCGACATGGCGCGTGGTGCGTAATCTGGCCTCTGACCGCCGCCTCTTTCTGGCAGCCCTGATGAATGCCTGGTTCTGGCTTATCGGCGCCATGGTGCTCGCGCTTCTGCCGCTGATCGTCAAGACGCTTCTGGGTGGTGGAGAAATCGCCGTCACCTATTTCCTGACCGTTTTTGCAATATCGATCGGCATCGGGTCGGCGATTGCCGCCTGGCTGCTGGCGGGACGCGTCGTCCTTCTGCCAGCCCCTGTCGGAACGTTGCTGCTTGCGCTGTTCTGCCTCGACGCTGCGCTGACCCTCGCCGGCTTGCCAGCTGCGACGCAAACATCAAGCCTGCAGGAGTTCCTGACGCATGAGGGTGTAATACGTCTCAGCATTGACATGGCCGGCCTTGCCATCTCCGGTGCGCTGCTGGTTGTCCCCACCTTCACGGCGCTCCAGACCTGGGCAAAACCAGAGGTGCGTGCCCGCCGGATTGCAGCCTCCAATGCCCTTGGCGGCGCCCTGATGACGATTGGCGGCGTGCTGCTGGCAGGCGCCCAGAAACTCGGTTTTTCCGTCTCAGAGATTTTTCTCGCACTGGCAGTGTTGAACCTGATCGCGGCTGCGGTGATGCTGAAGACCCTGCCGACCAATCCGCTGCGCGACGCGATCTCAATCCTCTATCGCGCGATCTTCCGGATGGAAGTCAAGGGACTGGAAAATCTGGAAAAAGCCGGCGAAGCCCCGATCCTGGCGCTCAACCACGTCAGCTTGCTGGATGCCGGCCTGGCACTGACCCTGACCGAAAAGAAACCGTCCTTCGCGATCGACTATGACATCGCCCGGCGCTGGTGGGTAAAACCCTTCCTGCACCTTGCAAATGCGATACCTGTCAATCCGACAAAGCCCATGGCCGCCCGTGCGTTGATCAAGGTGGTGAACTCCGGTGAGCCCATGGTGATCTTCCCGGAAGGCCGGCTGACAGTGACCGGCAGTCTGATGAAGGTCTACGACGGTGCCGCCATGGTGGCCGACAAGACCGGCGCCATGATCGTCCCCATTCGTATCGACGGCCTTGAAAAAACGCCGTTTTCCTATCTGAACCCCAGTCAGATCCGCAAACGACTTTTCCCGAAGGTAAAGGTAACGATCATGGAACCGACCCGCCTGGACATCAATGACGACCTGCGAGGCCGTCAGCGGCGCGCGGCCGCCGGTGCCAAGCTCTATGGCGTCATGTCCGAGTTGATGTTTGAAACCAGCCTGATGGAAGACGTCACCATCCTGGAAAAAATCATCGCCACAGGCGCAGAACACGGCCACGGCAAACTGGCACTTGAAGATCCGGTGACTGGCAAGCTGAGTGTGGGCAAGTTGCTGACGGGCGTTTCCGTGCTTGGCCGCAAGCTGATACAGCACACCAAGGGGGAAGAGACCCTGGGGATCATGCTGCCCAATGCCAATGGCGCTGCCGTGACCGTTCTTGCGACCATGTCCGCCGGCAAGGTGCCCGCCATGATCAACTTCACGGCCGGCCAGGAGAACATTCTCGCTGCGTGCCGGGCTGCAGAGGTTCGAACGCTGTTGTCCTCTCGTGCCTTCGTCAAACAGGCCCGCCTGGAGCAACTGGCGTCAAACCTTGAAAACCACGTTCGCATCATCTGGATGGAAGACCTGCGGTCTGAAATCGGCTTTACAGACAAGATCCGCGGTCTACTGACCAAAAGCCGCCCCCTGGTGCGCCGACAGGCGGACGATACGGCCGTTATCCTGTTCACCTCGGGCTCGGAAGGAACACCGAAGGGCGTTGTTCTGACACACCGAAATATCCTGTCGAATGCCACACAGGCAGCCGCAAGGGTTGATTTCACGCCGAACGACAAGGTGTTCAACGTCCTGCCGATGTTCCATTCCTTCGGTCTGACGGCAGGAACCATTCTACCGTTGATTTCAGGTGTACCGGTCTACCTTTATCCGTCGCCCCTGCACTACCGGATCGTTCCGGAGCTGATCTACACCTCCAATGCAACGATCCTGTTTGGCACCGACACCTTCCTGAACGGGTATGCCCGCGTCGCCCATGCCTATGACTTCCGCTCCCTGCGCTACTGTTTTGCTGGCGCGGAACCGGTGAAACCGTCGACCCGTCAGATCTATCAGGAACGGTTCGGCTTGCGGGTTCTGGAAGGCTATGGCGTGACCGAGACCGCGCCGGTCATCGCGCTCAACACGCCGATGTACAACCGCCCGGGCACGGTCGGCAAACTTATGCCCGGAATGAAGGCCCGCCTTGAACCTGTGCCAGGTGTTGAAGATGGCGGCAGACTGCATGTCTCGGGGCCAAACGTCATGGTCGGCTATCTGAAGGCGGACAATCCGGGTGTGGTCGAACCGCTGGTCGATGGCTGGCACGACACCGGCGACATCGTCGAGATCGATGCTGACGGCTACATCATCATCAAGGGCCGCGCCAAACGCTTTGCCAAGATTGCCGGTGAGATGGTGTCTCTGTCCGCCGTGGAAGCGCTGGCAGGTCAGATCTGGCCGCAACACCTTTCAGCCGTTGCCGCCATCAAGGATCCGCGCAAGGGCGAGAAGCTGGTGCTCGTTACGGAAAATCCGGATGCGGATCGCACAACCTTCATTGAAGGCGCAAAAGCCCGCGGCGCACAGGACCTGATGATACCGGCAGAAGTTCGTGTGGTGTCGAAGGTTCCCGTTCTGGGCTCCGGCAAGCTGGATTTCGCGGCGGTTGCGAAACTGGTCAAGGACGGTTCTGAACTGGGGGAAGCTGCCTGACGCTTCACCCACGTCGAAGATCGTTTACACCATCAATCCGGCACTGTTGGCCACTTTTGGCCTGGTGCCGGCGAAGGCCGGAGCGAAATCTCCGGCCTTCACCTTTGGAACACCGGCAATCACCGACGCGGTATCAAAGATCTGACGCGACCTCTTTAACGCGTCGGCAGAACCATCTGTAATCATTCTGAAGCCGGTCGCTCGTTCCATAGCCACTCAAACAGACTGTGTTTTCTCACAGCCCCGTCACAACATCACCTCAAGTCAACCGGCTTTCTCAGAGTCCACACCCAGGATGTGAAATCCGGCTGCAATCGATTGAACCACCATTGATCGGTCTCACGTCTTGGGGCAACTTGCATCGTGCCAACGCTTCGCGAAATTCTTTTGCCTATCAGACAGGAAATACCCCATGTCCGCACCCGCTTATGACGACAAGAATGTCTTCGCCAAGATCCTGCGCGGCGAACTGCCGAGCCACAAGGTTTACGAAGACGACAAAACACTGGTGATCATGGACATCATGCCACGCGGCGACGGTCATGTTCTGGTGGTCCCGAAGGCCCCTTCCCGCAACATTCTGGACATCGCCCAGGAGGATCTCAACGCGGTGATGGCAACGGCCCAGACGATGGCCAGAGCGGTGATCAAGGCCTTTGAAGCAGACGGTACCACCATCCAGCAATTCTCCGAGCCTGCTGGCGGTCAAGTGGTGTTCCACACTCACGTCCATGTCATTCCGCGCTTCGAGGGCGTCTCACTGAAACCCCACACAGGCACAATGGCCGACAACGACCTTCTGGCGGAACACGCTGAAAAAATTCGCGCTGCGCTGTCCTGAACCGGGCTCGGCCCGACCGCCGACAGGAACGAACAAACAACGCTCGCCCGGCCCCAAGCCGAGCGGGCATTTTTCGAAGTTTGGGAACACAAACGCGGCGTTTCTTGGAGAGTGCACGGCGGAGGTTTGCCTGTCAGAAGTACCGTTAGTTTTCCGCCAACTGCCGACAACGCAGCGCGTGACAGAGCAAATGTTGGCTGGAAAAAAGCCCCTAGGCGACACCGGCCTGAACAGCCGCGTCGTCCTGTTCCTTGGCCATGTTCTGATCTTCCTGAAGCACCTTCACCACGGAAGGCCGCTCGGAGAACCGCTCGACATATCTCGTGAATTCCTCGAATTCCGGCACGATGCCGAACATCATGCCCCACCGAAGCCCCACACCCCAAAGAACGTCAACGGCCGTCATCCGCTCTCCTAGAACAAACGGTCCCTTGGACAGCTGGATACGCATGTTTTCCATCACGGTGTCGAAAGACCCATAGGCAGACATGGAAGGCGGCGGTTCTTCCCGTTTCAGAGCGCGGTCAATCAGTGCGGGCTCAAAACAGGACGCCATGTGCACGAACCAGCGCAGGTACGGCCCGCGTAAGGGATCGTCGAGCGCGGGAGTCAGTCCTTTTTCCGGAAAAAGATCGGCCAGATAGACATAGATCGCGACCTGTTCGGTAATGACCGCTTCGCCGACATGCAACGCCGGAACTTTTCCGGCAGGATTGACCGCAAGATAGCGGGGCGTCCGATTTTCACCCAGCTTCAGGTTGAGCACGTTCAACTTGTAAGGCGCTCCCAGTTCTTCCAGGAGAATGCGCACGCCTGTGGCCCGTGTTTGCGGTGCGTAAAAGAGTTCGACCTGGTCCGCCATTTTCCTCTCCTTGACCGAATGCAATCACCCCCTCTTCAACCTACCCCATCTATCCGGCAAGTGAACATGGCAAATCGCTACGTGTCAGGAGGCCATTCGGTCGAGGAGCAACCAGCCCGCGACAAGGAAAACTTCTGCCGCGAGCACGCCCACAAAAACCCGCTGGCGGGCCACAAAAAACGAGGCAAACCCGAAACCGGCGGCAGCCACACGCAGCCAGAGCGGTGTTTCCGCCAGCACGCCTTGCGGAAACAGGATCAGCTTTGAAATGACACCGGCGACCAGCGCGGTCGCGACACAGCGCACCCAGATCAGCAGTTCGCCATCTTCGCGCAGCTTGCCGCCTGCAAAAACACCCAGCCACCGCCAGACGTCGGTTGCAAACCAGCCGGCAACGATGATCATCGCCAAGGGCCACCAGGTTTCGGAAATCAATCCGCCCGCAGTTGATCCGTCCATCACGACAGCCCCCTGCGCATGATCCGTGTCCCGAGATAGGCAATCGTACCGCCCACAAGACCGGTCCAAAGAAGATCCAGCCCAGGCAGATAGATGAAGAAGACCGGGCCGAGCACCAGCCCGGCAACCATCGCGGCTCGGTCCGCATTCAGCCGTGAAGCGCCCCAGAGCGAACACAGGAAATAGACCGGCGTCAGGAGAAACAAGGCCCCCGCTACCATGCCCGGCATGGTCTCCACCAGCAGATAGGAGACACCGGTCATGCAGAACACAAAACTGGTCACCGCCCCGCCGAAACCGAGGAAAAACGGCAGGCGTCCTTCCCTCGGCATATCCGGCAGGTGCTTCATCGCGAACACCCAGGCCGTCACCGCCACGAAATGGGAGGCGATCAGCAATTGCCAGGTGCGGGTCTTGCCGGGCACCTTGATCAAAGGCATCAACGCCATGGTCATCGGCATCAAGCGAACAGAGGCAAGAGCGACAGCAATACCCGCAGGAAGCATTCCCATACCGGAAGAAATCGCGCCGGTCAGAACCACGATGGACGGCAGCGCCCAGACGAAACCGGTCATCGCCAGCGTTTCGACAAGCGTCAGTCCGGACTCCCGGGCAAGCCCGGCATAGCCGACAAAAGCCGCAGTCAGAATAAACGCTGGAATAGACACCGCAGCCCTCGCCCCACGCGCCATCCAGACCCGGGCATGTTCTGGCGGATCTTGCGGGTTTGGTGCGTTTTCTGGCTGATCAGGAGCCGTCATAAAGCTGACTCACCTCTGGACAGTTGGTAAGGTAGCCTTACCTTTCTGGGAAATTTCTGTCTAGAGGACCAAAGGGGGAAAGCGTTCGGATCTTTTGATGCGGCAACTCCACCCATTCAGAGATCCTCACACCGACCGTGTCAGACCGCCGTCGATGCGGATGTTCTGCCCCGTGATATAGGCTGCCGCGTCGCTGGCAAGGTAGGAAACCAGGCTGGAAATCTCGTCGGCGCGGCCGTAGCGGCCCATGGGGATGCGGGCAAGGCGGTCTTCTTTTTCCGGCAGGCTGTCGATGAAGCCCGGCAGAATATTGTTCATGCGCACGTTCTCGGCCGCAAACTTGTCTGCAAACAGTTTTGTGAAGCTGGCAAGCCCTGCCCGGAACACACCGGATGTCGGAAACATCGGGTCCGGCTCGAAGGTGGCGAAGGTGGAGATGTTGATCACCGTTCCGCCGCCCTGTGCCGCCATGACCGGAGCGACGAGGCGCGCCGGGCGAATGACGTTCATCAGGTAATAATCCATGCCGAGATGCCAGCCCTCGTCAGAGATTTCCAGAATATCACCTTTCGGGCCATGGCCGGACGAATTGACCAGAACATCAATGCTGCCAAAGGAGTCCAGAGTTTTTTTGACAAAGGCGGTCAGGTGGTCCGCAACAAGATTGGAGCCGGTGAACCCCACGCCGCCCAATTCCTCCGCAAGCGCCTCCCCCTTGCCGGATGACGACAGGATAGCAACCCGGAACCCGTCCGCAGCCAGCCGTCTTGCGGCGTCAGCGCCCATGCCGGAGCCACCTGCGGTAATCATGGCAACCTTGTTATCGCTCATATCCGTTCTCCCGAAAATATCTGCTTCTTAGCTAGGCGGGTGGCCGGACGTCTGCAAATGATTTTCCTGAATGGTTTCAATTCCAAACATGAATGAGAAATGGCACAGCCTGCTTCGTCGACGACACGCCCGAAGCATTGACCCAGCCCGACCCTGTCCTCTTCCAGCATCATCGTTTGTCTTTGCAGACTAAAACGAAAAAAGCCCCGGATCTCTCCGGGGCCTTTCCAGTCTTATAATGCAGTGCCTCAGTCGGCCAACGGCACCTTGGGCACAAGGCTTTTCTTGGACGGGCCGCTTTTGCCTGCAGGCGGCTTTTTGTCCTTGGTGGCTGCAGCCTTGGCGGCGGGCTTGCGCCGGCGCTTTGGCTTGGCCTTGGTTTCGGTCTTGGCCTTGGCTTTGGGCGGTGTTGCCCGCTCCTCGATGCTTTCCAGAAGCAGACCCTTGCCGTCTTCGGACACGGAGACCTTGACCATCCCGCCTTTCTTCAGCTTGCCGAACAGCACCTCGTCGGCCAGTGGCCGCTTGATGTGCTCCTGGATGATCCGGCCAAGCGGGCGAGCGCCCATCTGGCTGTCATAGCCCTTGTCGGCGAGCCATTTGACGGCATCCTCGGTCAGCTCGAAGGTCACGCCACGATCAGCCAGCTGGACTTCCAGCTGCATGACGAACTTCTCGACCACCTTGTAGACAACTTCCATCGGCAGATTGCCGAACGGAATGATCGCATCAAGACGGTTGCGGAATTCCGGCGTGAACAGCTTGTTGATCGCTTCCGCATCGTCGCCTTCCCGCTTCATGCGGTTGAAGCCAACCGGCATCTTGGCCATATCCGCGGCACCGGCGTTCGTGGTCATGATCAAGATGACATTGCGGAAGTCGACCTGCTTGCCGTTGTGGTCGGTCAGCTTGCCGTGGTCCATCACCTGCAAGAGGATGTTGAACAGGTCCGGATGGGCCTTTTCGATCTCGTCCAACAGCAACACACAGTGCGGATGCTGGTCAACACCATCGGTCAAGAGACCGCCCTGATCAAAGCCGACGTAGCCAGGAGGCGCACCGATCAGGCGAGACACGGTGTGACGCTCCATGTATTCGGACATGTCGAAGCGGATCAGTTCGACACCCAGCGAAGACGCCAGTTGCCGGGCAACTTCCGTCTTGCCGACGCCTGTCGGGCCGGAGAACAGATAGCTGCCGATCGGCTTGTCCGGCTCACGCAGGCCGGCACGTGCCAGCTTGATGGCCGACGCCAGCGTTCCGATGGCCTCATCTTGACCGTAGACAACCCGCTTCAGATCCTTGCCAAGGTTTTCCAGAACCTCCGCATCATCCTTGGAAACGGACTTCGGCGGAATCCTTGCCATGGTGGCAATCGTATTCTCGATTTCCTTCACGCCGATGGTCTTGCGGCGACGGGTTTCGGGAACAAGCATCTGCGAAGCACCAGTTTCATCCAGCACGTCGATCGCCTTGTCCGGCAACTTGCGGTCTGAAATGTATTTCGCCGACAGTTCCACAGCCACCTTGATCGCGTCGTTGGTGTAACGAACCTTGTGGAAGTCCTCGAAATACGGCTTCAGGCCCTTCAGGATATCGATTGCATCCGGGATCGAAGGCTCATTGACATCGATCTTCTGGAAACGGCGGACAAGTGCCCGGTCCTTTTCGAAGAACTGGCGATATTCCTTGTAGGTGGTCGAACCGATGCAGCGGATCGCTCCGGAGGCAAGCGCCGGTTTCAGCAGGTTCGAGGCATCCATCGCCCCACCCGATGTTGCGCCGGCACCGATCACCGTGTGGATCTCATCGATGAACATCACGGCGCCCGGATAATCCTCGATTTCCTTGACCACCTGCTTCAGACGCTCTTCGAAATCGCCGCGGTAGCGGGTACCCGCCAGCAGCGAGCCCATATCGAGCGAAAAGATGGTGGCGTCCTTCAGAACGTCCGGCACATCGCCATTGACGATTCGATGCGCAAGGCCTTCCGCGATGGCGGTCTTGCCGACACCCGGGTCGCCGACGAAGAGCGGATTGTTCTTCGACCTGCGGCACAGGATCTGGATGGTTCGCGAAATTTCGGTATCGCGTCCGATCAGCGGATCGATCTTGCCGTTGGTAGCCTTGGTGTTGAGATTGACACAGTAAGCTTCAAGAGCGTCCGTCTTCTGACTGGACTTCTTCTCGGTTTCAGCGCCTGGCATCACATCTTCTTCATCCGCCCCTTCGACAGGACGGGCCTCGGACATACCGGGACGTTTGGCTATGCCGTGCGAGATATAATTGACCGCGTCGTAACGGGTCATGTCCTGATCCTGCAGGAAGTAGGCCGCATGGCTTTCGCGCTCGGCGAAGATCGCAACGAGCACGTTTGCGCCGGTGACTTCTTCCCGCCCGGAGGACTGGACGTGGATAACCGCTCGCTGAATAACGCGCTGGAAGCCGGCGGTCGGCTTGGAATCCTCGTCACTGTCGGTGACAAGATTGTCCAGCTCGGTTTCGACGTATTCAACCAGGTTGCGGCGGATCGTATCCAGATCGACGTTGCAAGCCCGCATGACTGCAGCCGCGTCCTGGTCGTCAAGCAAGGCCAGCAGAAGATGCTCTAGTGTCGCATACTCTTGCTGTCGCTCGTTGGCGAACGCCAGAGCCTGGTGGAGTGCTTTTTCTAGACTGCGTGAGAAGGAAGGCACGTGCGTTTGTCCTCACTTTTTTTCCATGACGCATTGCAACGGATGCTGATGCTTGCGCGCGAAATCCATCACCTGGGTGACTTTCGTCTCCGCGACTTCGTAGGAAAATATTCCACATTCCCCGACGCCGTGATGGTGAACATGCAGCATAATGCGGGTCGCTTCTTCGCGGTTTTTTTGGAAGAAGTTCTCCACAACGTGAATAACGAACTCCATCGGAGTGTAGTCATCGTTCAATAGCAGCACTCGATAGAGATTTGGCCGCTTGGTTACTGTTTTGGTCCGGGTGACAACAACCGTTCCGGCGTCGCCACCGTCATTGTCATAATCAGAGCCCGCCGACATTGCCGTTTCTTTTGCCTCTATCACTCCGGCCATCACCAAATTTCGAATCCTGAACTCACTGCCCTGCGCAGCTGGTCCAGAGCTTTCCGCAGCACGGACTGCGCCGCGAATACGCATTCTCAGTGGTAATCCTGCCGCGCAAGCCGCGCTCGCGCAATGGTCGATTTCATCAACATAAAGGTCAACAGCGCATTTGTGGTCCCAGCGCTGCCGGTCAAGAGGAATGTAGGTTGCCTGAAACTGAATAAAAGGAGGCAATAGAACGCATTTCAAAATGCGGCTGCAAATGGCAGGCCGCGCCGTAAAAAGCCAGTAAACCTGTGCATATACGAAAAAACCCGGCTCAAACGAACCGGGTTTCAGTCTTCGGGCCGTCTCGCGACGGCTAGAAGGAAAACTTATTTCGCAAGCTTGCCCATCACGCCTTCGTAAGGCTTGTAGGCATCCTTGGACATGTCGGTGACCATTTCACCGATTTTCGTCATTTCTCCAACAAAACCTTCGTAAGCGGTTTTGACGTAGTCCGCCTGTGCTTCGAATGCCTTGTCGAGGGACTTGGAAGAAACGAGCTTCTCAACAGCTGCGGAACCTTCCTCAAAGGACTTCTTCTGGTAGTCGGCCATTTCAGCTGCGATTGCCTGGAAGCCCTTGCTGACGGAGCCGAAAGACGCCATCGCCATGTCCATGTTGTCTTTGCTCATTTTCTGCAGATCGTCCAAATTGTTCATCATTTTTCTGCCCTTCTCCGGCGAACCGGTTTCCCATCCCAAGCATCGGCCTTATGGGGCGGCCCGGCGCGCATATAGCGTTACCTTACGAGACTTTGTAGATAATGCACTGCACAATAAGTGTCAAGGCGATTTTGCACTGCAAAACAACCTTTACGCGAAACTACCTATCGTTTCATCACGTAAACCGCCCCACCACTGCAAGAGAAACGACTCCCCCGGATGCGGGCTTGCGCCAGCAACTGCAAGTAGGAGGCAATCAACAAACATCAAGAGATCGGGCAAATGCTTGAATGTGATCAAATCTGAAACAAAAGATCACGAAGATAAACGAAACATTAACCCGATTATAAAGTGAACTTATGTATTGAAATAATTTATTCTTTATAAGACGAATGATCGCGACCTTAACTAAAGATTAACTCTACCAAAAAACTATTTTTTTAAGTGGTTTTTCGGTCATTCATTTACTCATTCGTAACCGTGATTCCATCAAATGACATGGAGAACGACGGGGCAGCCGTTCTGAATCGCTGGGGGTTAAGATCCAGAGCGCGCCGCTCCAGAGACAGACCACGTGACCCGGAATGGGATAGTAATTGTGTTTGGGAAGCGTATTTTTCGCAAAGGGCGAGCTCTCGCCCGCACCGCAAAGTTCTTGACCCTCGGCCTTGTGCTTCTGGGGTTGCCTGCAACGGCCATGGCAAACCCGAAATATTCGGGGATCGTTGTCGACGCCAAAACCGGCAAGACACTTTATTCCTCATCGGCTGATTCCTACAGGTACCCCGCCTCTCTCACCAAGATCATGACCCTTTATCTGGTGTTTGAGGAACTGGAAGCCGGACGGCTGTCGCTGAGCTCCAATCTGAGTGTTTCCAGCTACGCTTCCGCGCGCCCGCCCTCCAAGCTGGGCCTCAAGCCTGGTGGCACCATCAAGGTCAAGGACGCAATTCTTGCGCTGGTCACCAAGTCAGCCAACGACGTTGCCTCCGTCATTGCAGAGAACCTTGCCGGCTCCGAAACGAAATTCGCCGAACGTATGACACGCACCGCGCGTCAGATCGGCATGTCGAAAACCACTTTCCGCAACCCGCACGGTCTGCCGAACAGCAGGCAACGCACCACTGCACGGGATATGGCAACGCTTGGCCGCGCCATTCAGGAACGGTTTCCGCAGTATTACGGTTATTTCAAAACCCGGGCCTACAAGTACAAGGGCCGCACCTATGGCAACCACAACAAGCTGCTTGGCCGCGTGAAGGGTGTTGACGGGATCAAGACCGGTTATATCCGCGCCTCCGGCTTCAACCTTGTCACCTCGGTCAACCGGGATGGCAGGCACATTGTCGCCGTTGTCATGGGCGGCAGGACCGGTGCGTCGCGCAACGCCCAGATGACAAAGCTCATCAACACCTATTTGCCCAAGGCAAGTCGGGGCCCGAAAACAGCTCCGCTGATCGTCCAGAAATCTTCTACACCGACGTTTGTTGCCGCCGCGCTCAAGAACCCGCCCTTGCCGAACATCAAACCCGGCAGCGAACCAGTGCCGGCTTCAGGCGACCCGATGGTGTTGGCGTTTACCGCACCGGCCAAGGCCGCAGCCATCCCGACACCGGCTCCCGCCCCTGTCCTGGTGACTGCATCGAACGCGCCTGTCACGGCGTCTGTCGAGACACCCGCTCCGGTTCCCGGTTTCGGCAACGACGTACCTTTGCCGCCGAAACTCGTGAAGCAACGGTTTGACAGCACGTTTGCGGTTGCGACCGCCCTGCCGCCGATCCCGCCTGCAAGCCCGGATGAGCCGCTGAACACCAATTCGATTTCCAGAGTTGCCCTGGCCGCTGCCGCGAAGTCCGAAGGTAAGAAGGCAGGTAGCGGGCAGCGCTCCGTCGGTTCCACGCAGCCTGTGAAAACGGTCTCCGTTCAGACCATCGCAATCAACAACACACCTGTTGAAACCCAGGCTGCACCGGAAACCGTAGCCAACGACAACAGCAGCGATGACGACAGTGTCACGGTTGCGACAAGTGATACCCGCGATGTCGAGCCGGGCTGGCAGGTCCAGATCGCCGCGACAGAATCCGAAGGCCAGGCCATCACAATGCTGAAGAATGCCAAGGCCAGGACCGGAGCCGCCCTTCGGGGCCGGGTCCCCTATACCGAACCCGTCGACACCAACGGACAGACGCTCTACCGGGCCCGGTTCGTCGGCTTCGACACCAAAACAGCTGCGTGGAATGCCTGCAAAAGCTTGAAAAAGGCAAAATACGCTTGCTTCGCCATCTACCAGTAACCGCGTAACGGATGCCGTCAATGTCTTCTGAGAAGCGTGTCTTTAGCCTCGTTGATTTTCGCCGCGAGGAAACCGGAGCCTCCCTGGTCGGGATGGACTCGCATCATAAGCCTGCGGTGCGCGGCTCGAATTTCCGCGTCCCCGGCATCGGGCGAAAGCCCCAGGATCTGGTAGGCCTCCTCATCTGTCATGGGGCCCGAGCTCGCCGCGCTTCCCTGCCGATGTGCTCCATCCGCCTGGAAGTGTTCGCGCCATCCGGCAAGCCTGCGGTCGAGATAAGCTTCGACTAGTTTCTGGCTCTGACCGTCCTGGGCCGTTTCCTGCCAGAAGGCTTCAAGGTCCGGTTCGGTCAGATCATCCAGCTCGCGCCCCTGAAAGGTGCCTGCAAGCACGGTTCCGTTCATGGCACCGGTATCGTGATCAAGTTCCATCTCGACCATCGCGGTCCGCACACGCGAACGTTGTCCGGAGGTTTTCTGAGGCTTGTAGCCTGACGAAAGCCAATTGAGACCAGACAACCCCAGAACGGACAAGCCAAGGCCGAAGAGAGGGACGGCGAAGATGAACCGTCCCGTCAGCGCAAAGATCAGCGCCAGCACCATGAGCAAGCCGCCTGCGAACAGGCGCAGACCTTTCGCAAGATCCGCCGGATTGGCATTGACGAACTTGTTGCCGAGGGTCAGTAGGGCGGTCAGCAATATCAAGCCGATAATCAGATAAATCATATGGCGGTGGGGTCCCCGTTCGCCGGCCCAGGCCCGCTCTATATGGATGCAGCGGCCCTATTCCACACGTGTTGAATCTTTCCGGTTATGTAAACCTGTGGCAGCGACCACAGCAAGGTTGTGCAACTCTTGTCCGTCAGGGCCTAGCGGGCACCTGGCAACTGCTGCAGCAAAAGCTTTGCTCCCTTGCCACCCTGCTTTTCCAGCTGCTGCAACGCCGACCGGCCGCCACTGGCAAAAACCGCAACCGCCTTCAAGAGATCCGCCAGTTGCTGAGCGGACCCGGAATCAAATCGGCAAAACACTCCGTTGGTAAGCCTGGCCATCTCGCGAAACGCACGCTCCGCAACCCCGTCATGCCCCTCCTGAAACAGGAACATGGGCACGCCGAGCAGGCCAAGCTGGCCAGCCTTGTCACACAGGGCGTCGACGTCTTCTTCCATGCAGTCGCCAACATAAACCAGGGCGGCGATCTTTTCGGAATTGGCGGCCTGGAGCGCGGCCGAAAGCACTTTGCGGATCTGTGTGCGCCCGCCCTGGCAAGAAATACGGCTCATGGCGTGAGCAAGCTCAGCCCCACTGGCAAACCAACGTGAGGCCCGGCACTCTCCAAATCCACGAAAATAGACAAGTTTGATACTGAGACCCGAAATTTTGCCCGCTTCCTGAAACATCTCGGCCTGAATCTGACAGGCCTGGTCCCAGGTCGGTTGACGGCTCATCGTGGCATCCAGGGCGAACACGAGGCGCCCTCCACTGCCGGGTTGCGGCACGATTTCCTCGGCCTTGCGAAGGAAGGCTGAGACCTCGGAAGCGGCTGAAGGCACTCCAGTTTCCTGACGGACCATCGGGTCTGCCGTGCCTTTGCCGGTCTTGACGTTCACGGCCGCCTCCTTCTGCCTGTTCATGACAGTCAAATTGGGACCGGGAAACCGTTTTGGCAAGTCTCAGCCGAGCGGATGCGACAGGATGCAATCGTTCGCGGCCTCAGGCGGTCGCGGAGGCCAACCGTAAGCGTTCGGGACGAACGAACTGAAGATACATTTCCATGACAATGGCATTCGGTACCCAGCACAGCCAGGCAATAAGCGGATAGGCAATTGCAAAGTCGAGACCGGCCGCCATGCTGCTTCCCAAGTAGACCCGCAACGTGACAGCAGCAAAGGTAAGCGCGGCTGAACGCAGCATCCAGGCGCGGTGACGCTCGATTTGCCGCTGCAAGACAAATACAACCGCAATACCGGTTGTCAGCATCCACAAGACCGCCAGAAGCGCAAAGCCTGTTGCTGCGAAAGGTCCTGCTGTCGTGTGAAAGGCAAGCTGCAGTCCCGCAAGACCAGAAACCAGGATCGCGGCAACATAACACCGGCCCATCCAGCGGTGCAGTTTCGGCTTGCACGCTCGCAGCCGGGTCATGAACTGAAACGGCATCAAGGCAAGCGCCAACGGCGCAATCCCAATATGCGTGTAAAGCATCAGCGCATTTCCGCTGAGATTATGCGCCACGAAATCCATCGATGCGGATACCCCCAGCGCCAGAAACCTCAAGGACGCAATCGCGATCAAGGCGGCGCTAACCGCCATTGTCCAGAATGCCAAGCTTGCTGCAAACCTTGAAACCATCGTCATTCCGCCTCCTCACGCTAACTTGACACTGTCAAGGTAAAGCGTAACTTGACAGTGTCAAGCAGATCGTTGATGAAGATCCCATGACAGCTTCTCCCCCTTCCCGCCGCAAACGAGACGGCAGTCTGCGAATTGCTCTGGTTGATGCTGGTGTGGCGCTGTTGCGGGAACGCGGTCCGGACAAGCTTTCCTTGCGCGAGTGCGCCGCCAAGGCAGGCGTTTCACACGCTGCGCCGGGTTATCACTTCAAGAATATCACTGGCCTGTCGACGGCGATTGCAGCGCGCGGGTTTTCCCTGTTTTGCCAGGCAATGGAACAACGGCTAGCAACGTCCGCTCCAGACGCTGCCGAAAGGCTGAGCGCCATTTGTCAGGGGTATCTGGATTTCGCGACGGGACACCCGGACCTGTTCCTGTTCATTTTTTCGGGACAGAAGTTCAGGGAAGACGATGAAGAATTTGCCCACTACGCCTCAAGATCCTATGCGATCCTGCGCGAGACATGTGCACCGCTGATCCCTGAGGGAACCGATCCGGAGGAAATCGAGATCCTCGTCTGGTCGCTGGTGCATGGCTATGCGCATCTTGCCATGACGCGCAAGAAGGAAAATCCGGGCCTTGGGCGTGGCTGGCCGGACTTCAGCACACTCATGGGGCATCTTCACAAGGCTTTGCAGGCCTCGGGCTGATGTCGGCCGATCAAAGCAGGCAGAGTTCCGTCAGATCGCGCCGCATATCCTCGGGCATGGCCTGCGCCGCTCCATCGGCCTTCAGATCTGCCGGAGCGTCCTCCACCTTCAGATACCGCCAGCCCTGAAATGGACGCTTTGGCTGGAACTGCGTCAGGATCAGCCTCGGCTCCATGACCAGATCGCAGCGTTTGACGCCCGCCTGGTCCGTGAACGGCCGGATATCGATAAGGTGCTGGCGCACCTGAATTTTGCCCTTGATCACCCAATACAGGGAGCCGCCGTCCAGCAGCTCCTTCTTGCGGGTTGGCACCATGCGCGTCGTATGGATCGTTTCCGCCGGAAGCCCGGTTTTGCGGGCATTGTCCATGCGAAAATCTATCCAGGCCTGAAGGGACTCGACGCTGTCCGCGCCGACGCACAGTTTCACCAGATGCAAGGTCATGCTTCTCACCTAGCAGGCTTCCGGCCAAGGTCAAGATTGTGGCAGAAAACGGCGGTGGATTGTCGCGCCTGCCGGGCAGCTTCAGCTTGCACCGCCAGCGCGAAAAGGGTTCTCTTTGCCCATGGAAGTATTTGTAACGGGTGGAACCGGCGAGATCGGTTCTGCCGTCGTAAAACGGCTGGTTCAGGACGGTGCCAGGGTAATCGGTCTGGCCCGCTCTGATGCGTCTTCAGCCAAGTTGCGTGCATCTGGCGCAAGTGCCTATCCCGGTGATCTGCGCACGCCGGAAAGCTGGGTCTCCAGAGCAGCTTCATGTGATGCCGTCATCCATCTCGGTGCGACATTTTCTGAGGATATGGGGCGGGTCGACCGGCAGAGCATGCTCGCCCTGAAGCAGGCCGCCAAACACCGCAAACAGCCGCTGAAGATAATCTACACCGGAGGCATCTGGCTCTATCCAGCAACGACGGGAACCCACTTGCTGAGCGAGAAAACCCAGTTCGCTCCCCTGCCCGCGTTTCGCTTCATGACCGAGACGATCAGAACCCTGTCGCATGGCACGGATCTCAATCTGACGGTCATTCATCCGGCGCTCGCCTGCAGCCAGACAACCGGGCCAATTGCCCTGATGACAGCCGCGCTCAAGGAAGGCAGACCGTTTGAAACCCGAGCGACTGCCGAGACAAAGTGGCCTCTGGTGGAAATTCAGGACCTTGCCGCGCTCTATGCGCTCGCCCTCAAGAACGCCCGGTTCCGCATGTCCCTGATTGCGAGCTGCATTGAAGGCATTTCGGTCGGCCACCTGGCATCGCATATTTCGGCTCGCCACGGCTTGCCGCTTGAAATCGAGACGGTACCAGCCTCCCAAGGCGCCGAGCCACTCACCGACTGGTCCGCCGGCTACGCCCTGTCGCAATCGGTTGACGTCAGCCATGCTCAAAGAGCCACCGGCTGGCAACCGGAACATTCGACAATAGAAGACCTTGTGGTATCCCTGTCAAAATAGAGTGTAACCTTGAGTTGTTTCAGATTTACGGAGCGAGTCCGGTATTGGACAAAGACTTTCTAAAGTTTTGAAGGTGTATGATCGTGTCATGTCTCAATACAGGGTCCGGGCGTGTTTCGAACACTCATCTCTTTGCTGCTCCTTCTCGCCTCCTTCGTGCCGCTTCAGGCCGAAGTTGAGGTTCCGGTTGGCATTTTCAAAGTAGTCAACACGGAAGGTTTCATCGAGACGAATGGTGAGCGCGTTGCCCTCGAAACGGATATGAATGAAGGCAGCGCACTGATCGAAAGAGATGCTGCGAACCGCTTGAGTGTCGAGATTAACGGCGCCCAGTTCAATCTGTTTCCTCTGGACCGCGGCCTGGCCGCGCTCACGTGGGATGCCACTGGCACCGCCCTGCTCCACGACATCGATGTCCGTGCGCTATTCGGAAAAGAGGATCCGGCAGATGTTCCGGCCTGGGGCGCGGAGCTTGACTGGCCCGGCTCCGGCACTGTCCAACTTGTGCTCATGCCTCTGGGCGAGCGCGCCTATACCGCATTCCTCATCAGCCACCCCAGGGACATGACCGTGGTACGGCAAATGGAATTCAGGCAATCCTACGGACCGTCGAACAGACCCGGGATTTCATTTTCATCCAGCCTGTCGCCGCCAAATTAATACCGATCAGGCGTCGGCCAAGGGCTCTTTGGAAAAATGCTTCGGTGCAACAAAAGAGCCTTCAAAACGACAAAAGGCGCAGCATCACGCTGCGCCTTTGTTTTCCTTGCGTCCCGCTGGCTTATTTGGCGGCGGCGACGGCTTGTTGTGCACTTTCAACATCGTTGAACAGAAGAACCATCGACAATGCCAGGCCAACTGCAGCGACAGTCCAGAGAGTGACGCTCCAACAAGATTTCTGCACGTTTTCGTCCATAAAAACCCTACATATTGTTGAGTGACACCAGGTCCCACCGACCTTTAAATATGGCGCCATTGAGGCGAGGAGGTAAACGATCCCTTACCATTTCGCAAGCGCAAAAAGAGAGCAGCTGATCCCGCATTTTTGCAGACCTTTCCCGGATGCTGGGAATTCAGTCACTTAGTGCCTTCAAGTCTGTCTGTCAGGCCTACAGAAAAGTCTGGTAAGACAGGGCATGGCCGGATTCGGCCGCAAGAGAATCAGAAGGGATCACGATGCACGCGCTCTCGACTCTGGACCTGGTAGCCGCGGCCTGGTTTCTGTTCGCCTGGCTCGGTTTTAATGTTCTGATCGACCTCAGCCCGCTACGTAAGAAAACCTTGTCCAGCGCAATGGAAAACTACCGGCGCAGATGGATGCAAGTCATGAGCCTGCGCGAGGTTCGTATCATGGACACCTCAATCATGTCCGGGCTGCAACAGGGCACGGCCTTCTTCGCCTCGACGTCCTTGCTGGCAATTGGAGGCGGCTTTGCGCTTCTGGATGCCACCGAACGCATCTTTCAGGTTGCCGGAGACCTTTCTATCCCCGTGGCCGACAGCCGCGCGCTCTGGGAGATCAAGGTGCTCGCCCTGATGGTGATCTTTGCCTATGGCTTCTTCAAGTTTGGCTGGGCGTACCGGCTGTTCAACTATGCCAGCATCGTCATGGGCGCGGTTCCCCACAGGGGCCAGGTACCAGACGAAGAGATCAACAAGATGGCCGCACAGGCAGGAGAACTGGGCGTTCTCGCCGGCCGCCACTTCAATCGCGGCCAGCGTGCCCTGTTTTTTTCAATCGGCTTTCTGGGCTGGTTCGCCGGGCCTTATGTCTTTGCGGCAACCACCCTGGCCGTTCTTCTGGTCCTGATCCGGCGTCAGTTCGTTTCCAAAGCCAGGGAGGCTGTGCTTTTGGGGCAATATCCCGATTGGGGATCGGCCGACAAATCGGGCGAATACACCGAAACGGGGTCATCGAACCCCTTCACCTGATAGCGGCCGAACAGACCCGACCGGCAGCCCATGATATCGGCCAACGCATCGGACACGAGAAGCTGGCGCTGCAGGTCCTTGGCAAGTTCGGCAATTCGGGCAGCCAGATTGACCGCGGGACCGACGACAGTGAAATCCAGACGGGTTTCACTGCCCACATTGCCGTAGAACACATCGCCCGCGTGCAGCGCGATGCCGACACTCATGTCAGGCGTGACGGGACATGTCCGGGCTGTGTTGATGGCCTCGATCCGCGTCAGCGTCTCACGGGCAGCCATCAGGGCACGCATGGCGGCATCCCTGGCCTGCTCTTCGGTCTCATACGGGAAGATCGCCATCACTTCGTCGCCGATGAATTTCAGCACTTCACCGCCGTGGGCTTCAACAGCCGCCGTCATCGCCCCGAAATACTTGTTGAGGAACATAACGATCCTGTCGGCGGGCAACGTATTGGAAAGGCGGGTAAACCCGCGGATGTCGGCAAAGCTGACAACCGCCTTGATCCACTCGCCATCCCCGCGTCCGGTAGTCCCATCCAGAACTTTCAGCCCGGCGCGACGGCCAACATAGGTTTCCAGCACCGTTTCTGCCGTACGGCGCAGCGTCTTCAATTCACACACGAGGGCGAGCGGCTGGATCAGTGATTCAAACACACCGATGTGCGAGCCCGAGAACCCGCCCGGCGCCTTGGTTGCGAAACTGGCAACCTTGACCGTCCCGTCCGAAAACCGCATCGGCAGCGCGATATAGTCCGTATAGCCTTCCCGGGCCAGTTCGGCGGTAATCGGAAATTCGTCGGCAGCACCTGGTGTCTTGCTGATTTCGACGCGAATCGGTGTCTGCTCTTCATGTACGTGTTTGATGGGGCTATTCTGGTATTCGTCCTGCGATGTGTTGTCCGCAGTATGAAGACGCAATTGCGGCGCCTCTCCGTTGATCCAGATCGAGCTTTCCGCGCGCACGTTCGGATGCACCACCCAGATGCCGGTGATGACACGGTCGACCGGAACTTTTCCGGCGCGCAGACGTTTAGCCATCTCGGTGACGACTTCCAGCGTCCCTTTCAGTTGGGGCGCATCGCTATACAGCCATTGTACGACGTCTGCCGCAACGATCGGCGCTTCGAGGACCATCAGCCCACGTCCTTTCGAATCTCTGAATTGCACCATTATATGGGAACACGCTTCATGCAGTAAAAGAGGTTTGATTTCAAAAGTCGGCGCCAACCGAAAGTGTTTTGCAGGCTCAGGGTCCAGGGAAGAATTCAGTGCTCCGCCCAAGCAGTTTGTAGACGGCGAGGCCAACCCACTCCCGGAAGGCGATATCGAAGCGCCTCAGGCCCTTGGAGGCCCCGTCAAAGCCCAGCATCCTGTCCTGCGGTCCCCGGGTACGGAAATCAACCGGATAAGCTGTCACGCCCGTCCAGCCGGCTTTTTCGAAAACGCCCATTGAACGCGGCATGTGATACGCCGACGTGACGAGCAACCAGCGCTGGCCGGGTTGCGGCTGCACGATCTTCTTGGCGTAGACCGCGTTCTGCCAAGTGTTCTGGGACTGATCTTCCAGAATGACTCGATCAGACGAAATGCCGAAGTCCCGAAACAGTCTTGCCGCGCCTTCCGCCTCCGTTGCCTGCGACGACACAATCATGCCCTGCCCTCCGGTATGGATGATTTTTGCTTCCGGCAGCGCTTTGGCAAGACGTGCGGCGATGGTAACCCTTTCCGCGGACATCGTCAGAGCTGTATCGCCCCTGACACCGGTGACGACAGTGTCCACTGCACCACCCAAGATGATGATGCCGTCATAGTTCTCCAGCGTGGCAGGCCGTTGAAAACGGTCCTCAAGCGGCACAATCAACAAGTTTGCCGCTGGCGAGAAAGCGCAGATCACAAGACCGGCAAACCCGGCAAAGGTCAAAAGCCGGCCTCCTCTGCGCCACTTGGCCGACAGACTGAGCAACAGACCGACAGCGATCAGAACAACAAGAAAGTTAGATGGCAGAATCAGAAAGCCGCCGATCTTGGAAAGGAAAACATACATTTGAAATACCCGAGTCGTTACGGCCCCTGCCCGTGACAAGCAATACAACCGTTCTGCCCACTACGGCCATGCCTTCTGCATCTCCCAGGTCGGTCTGTCCCCGCCAAGTGGATCAAAGATGCATATGCTCTTCGCCGTTTTGCAGAAATCCCGATGGGACCTCATAACTAAATCACTGTTTTTTATGAAGAAACCTGTTGCCCTCAGCCTCAGCCGGTCGGGAAATCGCATGGATCACTGCGAGTAACCACTGCGACTCACCGCAATATCCATCCGCTTTGAGCGCCTTATACGGAATCCGAGACCAATGCCCTAGCGTCACTTGACCGTGACAAGGTGAGACAGCTCACTTTTCGGCCTGCGCCGGTGCTCCGAACGGTCCTTCTTGGCTCTCTGTCCAGCGAAAAGAGTGAATTTGCGGCGGACCTTGGCCATCGGAAGGCACTGGTTATTTTGACAAAGGTTTTATCCGTGATCAGAGTCACACGGCTGGCACGCCTAACGACTTACATTGTTGTCATCGTATCGAAGGCTCAAATGAGGGTTTACCAGATGACACTCTATATGAAACTCGGCGGTCGCGAAGCGATCATACAGGCAATGCCGCACCTGAAGGCACGACTGGAACAGGATCCCTGCTTCGACGTTGCCAGCTTTCTGCCGGAATTCGAACACTCGGACGATCTGACCGAGTTCCTGGTCTTTCTTGCAGGAGGTGCTCCCATCTACGACGGAAAGCCTGTCAGAGATCTGCTCGCACCGATCTGCACCTGCAACAACATCTATGAGCGATTCGTCGACCACTTGGTCGCAGTCATCTTCAACGGTGCTCCTGCTACCGAAGACGAGGCAGACCTCCGGGACCTCATGGATCGGCTTCGCCCGCATGTGCTCGCCCGCAAACCGGTTCCTCGGGCAAGGGTTTACGCCGTTCAAGCCGAAGCGGTCTGCATCTGACCGTTCTCAGAAAAAAAACGCCGGCAAAGCCGGCGTTTCTGTTTCTTCGTGAAGACGCTTGAAGGTCAACCCAGTTCGTCGACGCTGGTGACGACCTTGCCAACCAGTCCGTAGTCGATCCCTTCTTCCGGGCTCATCCAGTAGTCGCGGTCGGTATCCTTTTCGATCCGCTCGATCGGTTGACCGGTCGCGTCTGAAAAAATCTTGTTCAGACGATCACGCATCTTGATGATTTCCTTGGCCTGGATTTCGATATCCGTCGCCATGCCACCAGCGCCACCGGACGGTTGGTGAAGCAGGAAGCGCGTGTTCGGCGTGCAGAAACGCTTGTCCTTCGGAACCGACACGTAAATCAACGCACCAGCGCTGGCGACCCAGCCCATTCCGAGGATACGGACCTCAGGTGCGACGAATTTGATGGTGTCGTGAATCATGTCGCCGGATTCGACATGACCGCCCGGGGACGAAACGATGACCGTGATCGGGTCGTTGGAAACCTGCGCCAGCGCCAGAAGCCGGGCGCAAACGTCGCGCGCCATGTCCTGTGTCACCGGACCGGTGATCAGAACTGTGCGCGCTTCGAACAGATGCTTGTCGACCTGGATCGACGGCTGGCTCTTGGGTTTGTCCTCGTCTTCATCATCGAGGCGTGCAGGCACCGTGGTCGAATAGTTTTTCATGCGCAGGATTAAGCTCCCTTTGCTGTTGGGCCGGCCGGGCCGGCAGTTTCGATGGGCTGACGGAAGGTTCCATCGCCCTGCGTTGGTCCATGTGTAAGCGAAGTCAGTTGCACTCGCAAATCATCAGACCCTGATTAGCGTGAAAAGAGTTATCAGATCGGCAACAGGCACGGCCTCACGTCCTCAATCGCCCGTTCCTGTCGTCCCGCCAAGACGTTTTTCCTCACGGCCAATAACAAGTTGCCAGAACAGCATGACGACAAACGGCAACGAAGGCCAGATAAACCACAAGGTGGACAAGCCTGACGTCAGAACATTGAGCAGGAAAAAGAAGCTGATCATGAACAAGCAGCCGCGTACGCGTTTCGGCTGAGCCCTCAACCAGCGGCGCGCCTGTTCGAAACCCGAGGCGACTGCCTGGGTATCCCGTTCCCATTCGGGCCCTGAAACACCGTCCTGGTGCGCACCGGTGTGGGGCGTCTCCTGTCTGGCACTGGTTTCATCGGGCGAATTACGCCCCCCGATGCGTACCGAGTAGGTTTCAACAGGGTCGGTGACATTCTTGACGTGCTGTGGGCCAAGCGGATCGAAGCCCAGCGCCATTTTTGATTTCACCTGATCATAGACCGACTGAGACAACATGATGCCGCCCCGCGGCGCGATTTCCTGCAATCGGGCGGCAACATTCACGCCGTCGCCATAGATGTCATCGCCTTCGACCATGATGTCGCCGAGATTTATGCCGATGCGAAACTCCATGCGGGTCATGTCCGGCAGGTCCGCGTTGCGCACCGAAAGCTCGTTCTGGATATCAACAGCGCATTGCACGGCTTCTGTTACCGATGCGAACTCGATGATGACTGCATCACCCCAGGTGTTCACGATGCGCCCGTTATGACGTTCTGTCAGCGCGGACATTACCAACCGGTAGGCTTTGAGCCGATCCAGAGTTCCGTCTTCATCCCGCTCCATGAGCTTGGAATATTGCGCAACGTCCGCGCACATAACTGCCGCCAGACGCCGCTTCACCCGTTGCATGCTCTTACCCCGCTTGCTCCCGTTTAGGAATGGGAAGGCAAACCGTAAATTGCAAGGGAGAATCCACCGAATTCACTATCTTCGCGAAAGTCCGGTCCAGCTGGACACCCAGGGATCAGCTGTCTCCGGTAAGTTTGCGCAGTGCTGCCAGAGCGTCCTCGGCGCGTTCTGCGGGCACAAAAACATGATCGTGAAAAAAGGCTGCAACCACATTTGCCGAAATTCCTTCGGCGGTCAGAGCAGCGGAAATCGATGCTGTCAGTCCGACGGCCGCCAGGGAGGAATGCACTGTCAGCGTTATACGCCGGAACCACTCCGCCTCTGCCAACCCCAGTTCACGCGCTCGCTCAACCGGCAGAATGGCCGTCAGGCCTTCGCTTTCCGCGAAAAGGCCAATAGGTTCGTACTCCGCGAGATCCGTCATCGATTTCGATGCGAATGTGCAGAACACATAAGGCTGCGGATCCAGCATCGGACGCATCTGCGATATCAAGGTGGCAAGGTCAGTTTCGCCGGTCATCTGGAAGTTCCGTTCATAGTGTCTTGCGCATGAGTGGCCGCTTGGGGCTCCGGCGGGCGATTTCGATGAAACCGGCGCGCTGGAACACGTCTGCAATGCCTACGAAGCCCTCGCCCCATTGAAGAGGTTTGTCCGTTTCCATGGGACAGGCATCCAGCTGACGAGCCCCTTGGGATTGCGCATGGGCAATCCCTGCCTCCAGCAAGAGGGACATCAAACCGGTTCCACGGTGCCCTTTGCGGATATAGAAACAGGTGACCGCATATGTTGTCTCCATCGCCTCCTCGCCATCTTCCGCTAGCGGCTGGCTGTTTTTACCAAGCTGGAAGCGTTGATACTGCCCGCGTGGACCGAGAGCCATCCAGCCGACAGCAAGACCACCGCGATACGCCAGGAGCCCGGGAGCCGGACCAGCATCCACCTTCTGCTGAAACGCATCGCGCCGTTCCTCACGGGTCATCGCATTCCAGTCCTTCCCCCTCAGGAAAGGCCACATACACCAGCAACCACCAGACGCCCCCCGTTCCGGGCCGAAAAGATCCACCAGATCGGCCCAGCGCGCAGGTGTTGCAAGTTGAATGTGGACGGGATCGTTATTTGTCATATCCTCTCCTTCCGATTTCAAGGTTGCACGGAAAGAACAGGGACAGCAATCCCGGTGAAAGGGTCCGTTACACGAAAGCAAAACGCCGCTCAATGGATGGCGTTTTGTCTTTTCAATCTTCGCTCAAGCTCTGTGTTGGCTAACGAACATCGGCTGGCACTCGCAAAGCGCCCAACATCGCCCCCCTGACTTATGCCTACCAGGGAATGGGCTTGCCGCGCTGATCGAAAAATCCACCGGTATCGGCGGGCTTGAGACTGGTCAAAACGTCGACAAGACGCTCGGCTGCAACTGCCGGCTCCTGAACGTCGAGCCCGGTCTTCGCAAAACTCTCGGTCAAAGGCGTTCTTACCGTACCAGGATGAAGCGCAACACAGATCGCTTCAGGATTTTTTCGTGCCACCTCAATCGACGCCGTACGGACCAATTGATTGAGCGCGGCTTTCGCGGCCCGATAAGCATACCATCCGCCCAGTCCGTTATCGCCGATCGAACCGACCCGGGCCGAAAGGGTTGCGAAGACACTTCGCCCTTCTTTTGGCAGCAGCGGCAAAAAGTGTTTCATGAGCAGTGCCGGACCAATGGCATTGATTGCAAAAGACCTGGCAAGGACTTCTGGATCAAGTTCCCGCAGGCTTTTTTCGGGACGTGCTGTCCCGAGCGTGAGAGCACCGGTCGCATCAAAGAGCAAACGCAGCTCACCACCAGCCTTCCGAACCTCTTCGGCACACGCCTGGATCTTGCCCTCATCGAGCAAATCGAGAGGTGGTGACGACTTGCGATGAAGCGAGAGAACCCTGTCATATCCGCCGTGGCTTTCGAGGTGCGTCCTCATGGCCGAACCAATTCCGCCACTGGCACCGAAGATCACTGCAACTGTCGTCATTCACTGCCCCTCTTTCGTAGTGAAAGCGATACGCAGGAAAAACCGGATCGGTTCGGCAAAAGAATCGGTCTTAGCTTTCGCCGACCGTCGCCTTCCAGGGGCCATCGACAAATTCGGCTTCATTATCTCCCGGCCAGGGAGGCATGGAGATACAAATGAACTGGAGCACGCTGTCACCGGTGTTCCGGTACTGGAAAGCGGTACCGGCCGGAATATCGATCGAGACCCCGGCCTCCAGATCGACAACGGCCTGGCTGGCATCGTCGGACCTCCAGATCTGTCCGCTGCCGGCTAGCACATGCCAGAATTCATGCACCGTCTTGTGCCGTGTTGCGCGGTTGGTCTGGCCGACAGGAACGGTCGAATGGATCATGTTTCCTGTCGGGCCATCCATGATGAAACGGATATCGGCCCCCGCTGGAGACTTCGCATCAGGTTTGTCGGGAAGCCGTGTCTGTTTCATTCCGCTCTCTGGGTTCGAGGCTCACGCCGTCTTGTTGAAGATCTCCCGGCCAATCAGCATCCGCCGGATCTCCGACGTGCCCGCGCCGATTTCATAAAGCTTTGCGTCACGCAGCAGGCGACCGGTCGGATATTCGTTGATATAGCCGTTGCCGCCAAGGAGCTGGATCGCATCAAGCGCCAGCTTGGTCGCGTTCTCAGCTGCATAGAGGATCGCACCCGCGGCGTCTTCACGGGTTGTCTCGCCCCTGTCGCAGGCCTTGGCAACCGCATAGACGTAAGACTTGGTGGCGTTCATGGCGACATACATGTCCGCAACCTTGCCCTGCACAAGCTGGAACGTGCCGATGGGCTGACCGAACTGCTCGCGCTCATGAACATACGGGATGACCACATCCATGGCCGCCTGCATGATGCCGACAGCCCCTGCCGCCAGCACGGCGCGCTCGTAGTCGAGACCCGACATCAGAACATTGACACCCTTGCCAACCTGACCAAGGACGTTTTCTTCCGGAACTTCACAATCCTGGAACACCAGCTCACCGGTTTCGGACCCGCGCATGCCGAGCTTGTCCAGCTTCTGCGCCACGGAAAATCCGGCAAAGCCCTTCTCGACCAGAAAGGCCGTGATGCCCTTCGGACCGGCTTCGGGATCGGTCTTGGCGTAGATGATCATCGTATCGGCGGACGGGCCGTTGGTGATCCACATCTTGGATCCGTTGAGAACGTAGCGGTCGCCCTTTTTCTCCGCCCTCAGCTTCATGGATACGACGTCAGACCCGGCGCCCGGTTCCGACATGGCCAATGCGCCAAGGTGTTCGCCGGTCACGAGCTTGTTCAGATAGCGTTTTTTCTGGTCGTCACTCCCCCAGCGACGCAACTGGTTGACGCACAGATTCGAATGAGCGCCGTAACTGAGGCCGATGGAGGCAGAGGCCCGGCTGACCTCTTCCATGGCGATGCAGTGCTCCAGATAGCCAAGCCCCGAACCGCCCCACTCTTCTTCAACAGTGATCCCGTGAAGTCCAAGTTCCCCCATTTCGGGCCAGAGCTCGCGCGGGAACCAGTCTTCGCGGTCGATCTTTTCCGCCAATGGCGCGATACGGTCCTGGCTGTAGGAGCGAACGGTATCGCGCAGCATGTCTGCAGTTTCGCCGAGATCGAAATTGAAACCCGGAAAATCGTTACGGATCATTTTGAATACCTCCCAGAATTCTTAAGGCCTGTCGTATCGGACAAAATCGCTCAAGACGCCGATCCGGTCGTAAAGCTGCCGGGCGCGCGTATTGTGATCATGGGTGTGCCAATAGACCGCGCCGCTGGCGGTCGGCTCATCAGTTGCGGCCTGATAGACTGCTTCGATCAACTTGCGGCCAGCTCCTCCGCCGCGCAGTTTTTCGCTTACAAACAGATCTTCCAGGTAGCAGGTCGACGACAGGGCCCAGGTGCTTTCGTGAAACAGGTAGTGAACCAGACCGACAAGCTCATCACCCTGCACCGCTACGAAAGCCCGGTGGCCCGTATCGGAAAGCAGACGCTCAAACAGCTTCTCGGTAACCTGCGATGCCAGGTCCTGCTTGTAAAACGCAAGATAGGCGGCCCAAAGCTCAAGCCAGCCTTGCTTGTCTGACCGCTTGAGGGGCCGGGTGGTGATATCAGTCATTCGTCAGTCCTTAACGCCTGAGACGCTCATGAGCGTGAACAGGCCCGTTGCGACATGCACCTGCATGCCATCGTCCAGTCCGTAAACATCCGCCTTTGCGATTGTCAGTGTGCGGCCGGGTTTGACCACACGCCCCCGTGCCAGAAGCACGGGTTGCTTCGCCGGGTTCAGGAGGTTGATCTTGTACTCGCTCGTCAGCACGCCGAAGCCGGCGGCAAACAAGGTCAATGCCGCGTATCCCGCCGCGCTGTCCGCAATGGATGAGGTCGCGCCGGCATGGAAGAAACCGTGTTGCTGTGTCAGCTCCGGCCGCATCGTCAATTCCAGATCGACGGCACCAGGCGAAGCGTGAACCATCTGCGCGCCCAGATGGGTCATGAATTTCTGCGCAGCAAAACTCGCTCGCACGCGAGGTTCCCAATTGTCATCACGAGGAAAAAGATCCATCAGCCTTTCCTTGATGCCACATCGGCTTCGGACATGTTTTCCGAACCTGTGTCGAGCACAGCCATACGCGCTTTAGCGCCCGCCTCGACATCATCGAGTTCTCCAAGCGTCAATTCGATATCGCGCTGTTTTTCCAGAAGTTCTGCCCGGCGGGCAGCGATCCTGTCGAGGAGCAGCCGCAACTGGCCAGTCTCCCCTGGCGCACTGCCGTACATCTCGATCATTTCCTTGATTTCGTTCAGGGAAAACCCGAGGCGTTTGCCACGCAGGATCAGCTTGATGCGGGTCCGGTCGCCAGGCGTGTAGAGGCGTTGGCGGCCACGGCGTGTGGGGGACACCAGACCCTGTGCTTCATAGAACCGCAGGGTTCTGGTCGTTATGTCGAACTCCTGCGTCAGCTGGGTAATGGTGAAATAACGCTGCATGCCCGCTCCTTGTTGGAGCGCACAGTTCCGCCTTTTTACGTTAAAGTCAACACACCAATTTTAAAGCTTATATTTCATAAGCTTGCGCGATCAGGACTTGAGGTTATCCAGGCTCTTCTCCGGATGCAGAACATTCAGATCCACATCCCCCGAAATGCCTTTGATCGTTCCCCTGTCGTGGTACTGCCAGAGCGTCCAGTCTGACACATAATTGGGCGAATGCCAGATGGACCGAGTCCAGAGCCGGCGGTTCAGGCCTTTGCCCTTCAGATAGTCCAGATAGAAGTCCTCCGGCACGTAGAGAATGACCTGTTTGCCACGCCCCTGCTCAACCAGTGCCGCAAAATCACTGATCTCCTGCAGCACTTCCTCGGCCGGTGGGCGGCGCGCGCAGTTTCCGGTGAATTCCAGATCCACCACCGGGGCCAGCATATCGCTGTCCTGCGGCAGGACGGACAGGAAGTTTTCAGCCTGCTCCCGGCCCGACTTGCACAGACTGAAGAAATGATACGCACCCCGTGCCAGACCGGCACCACCGGCTCCGGCCCAATTGCGGGCAAAGGCGCGATCCTTGAAGTCGCCGCCTTCAGTGGCTTTCATATAGACAAAGTCAACGTCGTCCGCTGCCACTTGAGCCCAGTCGACATCCCCCTGATGGTGCGAGATGTCGATGCCGCGTATGCTGTACTGGTTTCGGTCAGGCTCCCAGTTCATGAAGAAAAACGCAGCTCCGACAATCGAAATCACCCCGCCGACGACAACGTAGAACAATGTCCGCAGGACTGCTTGCAAGAAATTCATTGCACTACCCGATATGACCTTCAAACACTGTCATCCTGCAGCAAAACGCTCAAAGTTTAAGACTGATAATTTGGCCAAAGCGGCGCAGTTACCAGTTCGAGCACATTGCCGTCCGGATCATTAAGATACAGGCTTTGACCACCTGCTGGCCACGTGACCTCGCTGATAATCTCTATCTGCATCTCGTTCAGATAGTCCCTCCAGGGCGCAAGCTGATCCGGGCTGATGCGAAACGCGAAATGGCTGTGCCCCGTCGTATCGTGCCCCGGCACCACACCGCCTGCCGTTTTGACGTCTTCGCCGGTATGGCCGCGATGAAACACGAGGAGAGTCTGGGCTGGTCCGGCATCATACGCAGAGAGCCTTTCTCCTGCGACCATGCGCTTCAACCCCAAAATGTCGGCATAAAACGAGTGCGCCGCCTGCATGTCATCGACATAAACAGCGGTTTCCAGAATGCCATCAAGCTTCGGCCGCATAATATTTTTTCTCCGTATGGAACCAGGCGCCCTTCTTATCACTCAACCGACAGGGATTGCAGGGCATGCGGCAACGTTTCCTGTTGAGCATCCCTTCATGAGGGAGGTTTTCAAGACCGGTCAATGGCGGAAAAGAAATCTCGGAAGACTTAAGCCTCTGGCGCGGAGCTCACTGAGCCTGGCGATCTCGGCAGCTTCGGAAAGGTCAAAAAAAGGGAAACCCTCCGGAGTTTGAGCCTGGTGAAAAGAAGTCCGGTTCTGCCGTCGGCGACCGAACCGGACTTTCAGCATCAGGCAACCGACAGTTTGACGTCGATATTGTTTCGGGTTGCGTTGGAATAGGGGCAAACCTCGTGGGCCTTCGCAACAAGGTCTTCAGCCACGGTCTTGTCCACGCCCGGAATAGACACTTCCAGTGCAACTGCCAGACCAAAACCGCCCTCGGAACGCGGGCCGATACCAACCGTCGAGGTGATTGACGTATCTGCCGGGATCGAGACTTTCTGCTGACCGCCTACCAATTTCAACGCACCGATAAAGCAGGCGGCATAGCCAATTGCGAACAGCTCTTCCGGATTGTTGCCCTCACCGCCTGCACCACCGAGCTCCTTGGGTGTCGTCAGATTGAGCTTGAGGGATCCATTCAGGGTTTCCGCCGTTCCATCGCGGCCACCGGTTGCCTTTGCACTGGTTTCATATTTCACGTCGACAGCCATTTAAAGGCTCCTTCTCTACCTGTAGGGTCAGTTTACATTCTAATATCGTACAAGCTTTTATCGTACACGATATAAATTACCCACATATACGCACACCGGCAGATCGTCAACATGTTGCGACCATATCGCGCGCGATTTATAAGGAGCGAATGAACGAGACCACTGACCAGATGTCCCTGCTGGACGCGATTGGATTTTCCGCGCAGGAAGCGAAGGAAAAACCAAAAAAGGACAAGCCGGCAAAAGCCGGAAAGTCTGAGAAAAAACAGCGCAAAAAGGCCTCTGCCAAGCCTAAGACCGTGGCAGAGACAGCCTCCGGCGCTGAGGACGATGCTGCGCGCGAAGCAGAGATTGTTGCTGCTGTCGTTGAGATGCCGATTGCGCAAGAGGTGTCCGATAGCAACGATAATTCGGACGATGTGCTGGAAGCCGTGGCTGCGGAAGACACCGGCACCGAGCAGCCTGCCTCCGTCTCAGCGGAAAAAAGCCTGGATGACGACAGCCTGCACACCCCGGAAGACGAACCGACGCTCGACCGCTTCCTGTGCTTTGCGCTTTATTCCGCCAACCATGCGATGCACGGTGTCTACAAGGCATTGCTCAAGGACGTCGGCCTCACCTACCCGCAGTTCCTGGCCATGAGCGTGCTCTGGGAAACAAACAACATTCCGGTCGGAGCAATCACGTCCAAACTGCAACTCGACACCAACACGCTGACACCGCTCCTGAAGCGGCTTGAGGCGATGGGGCTGGTCACGCGTACGCGCAATATCAAGGACGAACGCCAGGTAATCCTGAAACTGACCCGCAAGGGCCGCGCTCTTCAGAAGAAGACGGAGCATTTCGGCTCCTGCATTCTGTCGTCCACGGGCCTGCAGCTGGAAGAGGTTATGGATCTTCAGCAAAAGGTCATGCGCCTGCGCGACAATTTGCGTGGAGCAGGCCTGGAGTAGCGTCTGGAAGTATGTGCCGGGTGAGATGAGTTGCTACAAGACGGGATCCAAGATGTCGCTGTCTCCAGTAAATATCTCGAACCCGTCTCCTTTGGCTATGACCAGGAGATTTGCCTGATTTTCCGAATTGCACCCACGCGTGTTTTTCGGTCGGCGTTTGCAACACGGGCAGTTGCTCTATTTCTGTCCGGTGTTTGCATCCGGACAGGTTTCAAAAAATGGCTCGCAGCTTGTGAACATTCGCTCAAAACGTATGGTCTACGGCAAACCGGATGGGAGCAAGACACGCTTCCTTCTTTGAAAAATCCGGTTGCCTCCGGGTCTGTGTCGACGGCACCGTTTCCCAAAAGAACACTGCCCCTTCCACGGCGCCGTGTTTGTCGAACTCGACGATAAAAATGTGCGATCGGAGGCAGCCTTGGTTCAGGAATGTCCTCATCCCAAGCTCGCCAGGCAAGAAGCGCAAGGGCGATAAGGTCGCGATTTCACAGGAGCGTTTAAAACGGCAGGCCGAACCAAAGCGCCGCGATGCCGAGAAAGGCGAAGAACCCGACCACATCAGTCACGGTCGTCACGAAGACGCTGGAGGCGATTGCCGGATCGACGTTCAACTTGTCGAGCGCGATTGGGATAAGCAGGCCGGAAAGCCCCGCGAACAGAAGATTGATCACGATTGCACCGCCAATCACCACGCCGAGCCCGGGATTGCCAAACCACAGCCAGGCGGTCACGCCGATGAGGATTGCCAGGGCTACGCCGTTGAAGACACTCACCATGATTTCGCGGTTGAGAATGCGCAAAAGGTTGCGTGCCCCCAGTTCCTGCGTCGCGATACCACGCACGGCCACCGTCATGGTCTGCGTGCCGGCATTGCCACCCATGGAAGCGACGATCGGCATCAACACCGCAAGCGCCACCATGGCCTCGATCGTGTCCTCGAAAAATGCAATCACTACAGAAGCAAGCACGGCGGTGAAAAGGTTGACCACCAGCCATGTCAGGCGCGAGCGGGCGATGGTCATGACGTTATCGGAGATCTCTTCGTCACCGACACCGGCAAGGGCGCGCAAGTCTTCTTCCGCTTCTTCCTGGATGACGTCAACGATGTCATCGACGGTCAGAACACCGACCAGACGGTCGTTCTCATCGACCACAGCGGACGAAACAAGGTTGTAGCGCTCGAACCGGCGGGCAACCTCTTCCTGATCTTCCGTTGCAAGCACCGCCTGTCGGGTCTCTTCCATGATGGAAGTGACCTTCTCGTCCCGCTTGGTCCGCAGGATCTTGTCCAGATGCACCGACCCCAGCAGCTTGAAAGTCGGATCGACCACATAGATTTCGTAAAAACTGTCGGGAAGGTCACGCGCCTCGCGCATGTAGTCGATGGTCTGGCCTATGGTCCAGAAGGGTGCCACCGCAATAAACTCGGTCTGCATGCGCCGGCCGGCGCTTTCTTCCGGATAGTCCAGCGCCTTCTGCAGCTGCGCCCTGTCCGCGTAGGGCAGTTCACCCAGAATGGCGGCCTGGTCGTCCTCATTGAGGTCTTCCAGAATGTAGACCGCATCATCCGAATCGAGGTCGCCCAGGCCTTCGGCGATAACCTCCATCGGCAGGTCTTCCAGAACCTGCAGACGCACCGCCTCGTCGATCTCGGTCAGGGCGGTATAGTCGAAATCTTCGCCCAGAAGCCGAATGAACGACGCCCGGTCCTCGGCTTGCAGTGTTTCGAGAAGATCGCCCGTATCCGCTTCGTGAAGATCGGCGGCAAGGTGCCTCAGGGCTTCCTGATCGCCAGCCTCGATCGCCGCTTCAACGGCCGCAATGAAATCGCGATTGAGATGCTCGTCCTCGTCGCGTACCGGAATCTCCGTAACGGGAGAGGTGGCAACATCAAGCTCAGATGCTTCACTCATCAAGCGCCTCCCCTCACAACGCGCAGAAACTGCCGGTAAAACGCACCGGACACTCATCACAAGATCTAGCGTTTGCCGTAGCAAAGCGCCACCGGAAAAACGAAACCGGTCCACAGACTTAACCTGGCAAGGCGAAATTGCTCAGTGTGTCAGCTCACGGGCCACAAAGTCCCTCAGCGCAGATTGGGGCCATCACAGCCCTTGTCTTTGGCGACGCTTCGCAAGTGGTCAAGATAATCACGCGTATCTTGCGGAAGTATCGCCTCGTCGTCGGAAATACACCGCTCCGCACGGCGGAAGGCCCGGCGGGCCCGCTCGCTGGCAAGGCACACCCGACCTGCTGCCAGCACTTCCTGTTCGACATACCAAAGCTGCTGGCATGTCATCGCGCCGAACCGTCCCGGATTAACCGCCGGATTGACCAAAAGCGACTGCGCCAGCGCGGCAGCCGGCAGGCAGGCAAGGGTCAGTGCAATGAGACCAGCCCGGCACAAGCGTGCCCGTGACCAGCAGCCGGTGCTTTGCCTCAGGGTCTTATGCATCGGCGGAACATTCCCTCGACAAAGGCGCGTCAAACAACGCGAACACAGAGGGCAACGTCAACGCGCCCCAAAAGCGTACCGACGAATGGTGGCAGCAGGTCCCAACCATGGGCACTGAGCCCTTCGGCACAGGGGTAACGGTCATACCGTAACCTCCATTTTCTCCCACACCCGGAAACCGGCAGCCACCCCCCCCCTCTAGACAAAGGCGAAACCGACATCACGATCACGGTGGCTGCTGGCTCCCACCATGACGTCCGGATCATTCCACCTCGCACTCCGGCGGTTTTGTTTCCATCGTCCAGTCCTGGACCGGCATGGCCTTCAGAGACGTCTTGAAGGTCTTGTCGTTCAGAACCCCCTTTCCCGTCAGAAGGTTGACGTCGCATTGCCCGTTGGCATCGGGGTCTATCGTATCGTAGTAGGAATAAGTGTAACCAGCGACCTGAAAGACACCTTTGCGATACGCGATGGTCAGGACCTGTTCCCACCGGTTGCGTCCGACAACCGAATTCTCCGAATAGATTTTCAGTGACCCGTGTTCTGTCGCCTCCATCCATGCTTCCTGACCATACATGGCACCGCGCCAAACCATGTCCTTTGCATGGGCAACCTGTTTCCAGCCCTCTCCGGCGTCGGCGAAGACGTAGAGATCCACGCCCTCCTCCGTCTCGACGAGGACTGCACGGAAGCGATTGATGTCACCGTCGACGGGAGACGTCACCACTCCGGCAATCGCGCCAGCCGGGACCATTGCCTCCCCCTGCTGATCCTGTGCCTGGACCGAAACGGACAGGGCAATCGAAGACAGCAAGGCGGCACTGGCAAGGCTGAAGATGGAACGGAACTTGGACACGGCGGCTTCCTTCGATTTCGCGTGGATGTGCCAGCCATTTTTTTGCCGGCGGACCCCTGAGGCCTGTTTCGTGCAGAAAAGCACATCGCACCAAGCCCCAAAAGTCGATATCTGAATTTTCCCAGAGCAATCAGGTATTTTGCAGGCAAGGGCTCAAAAGCAAAAAGGCCGCCCTAAGGGGCAGCCTTTTGAGGAAGCATCGGTAGGAATGCTTCGAATATGGTGCGGTCGAGAAGACTCGAACTTCCACGGGTTTTACCCCACAGCGACCTCAACGCTGCGCGTCTACCAATTCCGCCACGACCGCATATTCGATTGTTCCCGGCGCCTGTCAGCGTCGAGGCGCTCCATGTAGCAAAAGGAATTTAGGGGCGCAAGAGGCCTTTTTGCAATAATTCACAGGCACGCGATTTTTCTTATGCAGAAATGCTTTAGCCGCTCAAAGAGGGCCATCGGTGCGCATGGGACGGATGTCCGGCGGACGCATCAGAACTTCCGTGATCGAAATGCCGATCCGTTCCCCCAGAAGAACCACCTGCCCTTTGGCGACAAGGGTGTTGTTGGCATAGATCTTTACGTCGTCGTCTTCAGACACATCCAGGTCGATCACTGCGCCACGGCCCATGCGCAGCAACTGGTGGACAGGCATCTCGTTTTCGCCGAGAACGACGGAAATATCGACTTTGATTTCATCGAAGGTAGTCATCGGACGCCTTGATCCTTAAATAGGGCTACTGACCCGCCAGCGCTTAACCATATCACGTCATGGCAAGCCAGCTCAAAAAACAATGAAGTGTCATCCACATGTCACCCGCTGATAGAGACGCCCTCTCCCTAAGTTTTCTGCCAGTTTCCGGCTCCCGGCCGGTCGAATGGCGGATTTCCGACGAATTGGTCGATTACGAAACCGCCCTGCGGGAAATGGATGAAAGGGTGCAGAGAATCATTGCCGGCGAAGCGGACGAACAGGTCTGGCTGCTGGAACACCCCCCGCTTTACACTGCAGGTACCAGCGCGAAGGACAGCGATTTGGTCGCTCCCGACCGGTTTCCGGTCCATCGGACCGGGCGCGGCGGACAGCACACGTATCACGGCCCCGGCCAGAGGGTTGCCTATGTCATGCTTGATCTGAAGCGTCGTCAGCAGGATGTGCGTGCTTTTGTGTCTGCTCTTGAAGCCTGGCTCATCAGCACGCTCTGGCACTATCACATCCGCGGAGAACGCCGGGAAGACCGTGTCGGCGTCTGGGTGCGCCGGCCGGACCGCGGGGCAACGGTTGAGGACAAGATCGCCGCCATCGGCATTCGGCTGCGCAAATGGGTCACCTTCCACGGCATCAGCTTCAACGTGGAGCCGGAACTGGATCATTTTGACGGGATCGTTCCTTGCGGCATTACCGAACATGGCGTGACCAGCCTCGTCGATCTTGGCCTGCCTGTTACCATGGCCGAAAACGACAGCGTTCTCCGCGCAGAATTCGAGAAGATATTCGGCCCAACAGTGTCGGTCTGAGTCGCCCTGCCATAGCCATAGCCGCAGACGGCGCCTGACCAGCAGTCGCAGCGGGTCAGGTGCCCGCTCCGCCCCGTCTTGCGAGCAAATGTACAAAAGCCTTCAACCTGTCCCGACCACCAGGTGCCCAGCCGAGCGCGCGCAGCCTGTCTGTCGTCATTTCGCCGGGCGTTGTCGCTGACGCCGCCGGACCGTCAAAGCTCAAGCCTGCTTCCGCTGCATAAAGCGCAAGCAACTCCTGTCGGTCGAGCAGGAGATCGGAGACGTTATAGACCTGGAACGGCGTCCCCAAAACTCCCGTTTTCTCCAGAACAAGAGCGACGGCGGAAGCCAGGTCTTCGCCGTGAACTTCCGTCGCCTTGCGCGGTCCAATAGGGACACCCGCCGCAAAGTTCTGGAAGAGGCCAGACCATTTGTGGTCTGCAAGACCTGGACTAAGGCCGTAAACACCGGTTGCCCGCAAGACGGTGCCTGTGATGTCCGGACCACACAGAACCTCAAGCGCCTGTTCCCCGGCCAGCTTCACTTCGCCATATAGCGTATCGGGTGCCGGTACATCGGCTTCTGCCAACATCTCACCACGACGATGATCGCCATAAACGGCCCGGGTGGACAGGAACACGATGGCGCGGCATCCAGCTTTCCCGGCGGCCTCAAAAAGACGCCGGGTTCCATCTACATTCAATTTGGTGAACAGCTCCGGGTCATCCCCCTCACCGCCCCGGAACTTTCCCGGCACATGAACCAGCGCACAATGAACAAGCGCGTCGGCGGGCGGAAACCGAGGATCCCCATCAGCCAGATCGAAAGCGCAAAAGCCTGTCCGAAAGCCCTCAACCGGGCGCCTTCCCAGAACCGTGACCCTGCAGCCATCGTCAAGCAACCGCTTGAGCACGAACCTGCCGACCACTCCGCTCGCGCCTGTCAGAAGCACATGCATCAGGACGCCTGCTTTGCAGACCACTCCTGCGGACCGGGAAGGCCTGCGATATCAGCCGGTATACCGTCACCGGTCGCAAAAGCCTGCCAGAGATCGATCAGCGGGCGCAGCCTTGCGGCCTTTTCATGGCCCGTCTGCCAGGGCTTTTCATACTGGTAGTGCAGCACATGGATCTGCTTCCAGTTCCATAGGTCCGGCAGGTTGAACCAGACGTACTGGAGCGTGTTGAAAACCACCGGCAAGCCATGCCAATCGGGAAAATAATGTTCCAGAAATGTCTGGTCCGTGCGCCGCCAGAATGCGTCAGGCTCGTCAAGACGCGTCAGCATGGCCTCGAAGGTCCGGGTATCAGGGCGCGCGGTAAAGACACCGCTGTTCAACCGGTGAAAGTCCTGCATGCTCTCGTAAACATTGGGCGCTGCACAGAATTCCGGATACCCGAACAGCTTGTCGCAGTTCTGAAGCACAAGGGCATCGGCATCGATGAAGACGACCCGTTCATAGTCCGCGAGTTGCCACAGCCGCAGTTTGACGAAATTGTCCAGCGGTGTGTGAAAGACCGGCTTGCCGCCTTTCGTGAACGGAGCCGCCTTGTGCAGGCGGCCGCGCTCATGGCGCTCGTTGAAAGCATCGCTTGTCGGCAGTCGTTCACACCGGCCGAGCCGGGTACCGAAAACCGCAAGCGCGGCTAGATCCTCCTCACGAACCCCGGGCGTATAGAGAACCACGAGATCGGCGTCGGTTCCCGAATGCCGGAGCGAGCGCAGCAGCGCTGTCGCCCCAAGCACATAGTCCGGGTTGGTCACCAGCGTTACATAGGCGCACGTACTGCTGGGCGCACGGTCGAACTGAGGAGCATCTTGCATCACTGGCCTCAGGAGACCGACTTCAACCGAGGATGTTCGGGGTCCCGTTCAATCCCGTCAGCAATTTCCTTGGTCCAGGCAGATACAGCCGGTACACGGCTGCGGTCGACCCGGTAGGCATAATTCTTGGCGACATCCACGACTTCGCTCAACAGCCCCTCTTCCAGCGTGATCGGGTTGAGACCCAGTTCCAGGAATTGCGTGTTCTCGACAACCAGATCGTTTTCGGCTGCTTCCTTGCGCGGGTTCGGCAGATAGGCAACCTTGGCACCTGTCAGGCGGGAAATAAGCTCCGCCAGATCCCGCACCCTGTGGGTCTCGGTCATCTGGTTGAACACTTTGACCCGATCACCTTTTTGGGGCGGGTTCTTCAGCGCCAGTTCAATGCAGCGGACCGAATCCTGAATGTGAATGAAGGCCCGTGTCTGCCCGCCAGTGCCATGCACCGTCAGCGGATAGCCGATGGCTGCCTGGATCAGGAAGCGGTTCAGGACGGTGCCATAATCGCCGTCATAATCGAATCGGTTGATGAGCTGTTTGTGGCGCAGGGTCTGTTCCGTGTGCGTGCCCCACACGATCCCCTGGTGCAGATCGGTGACCCGAAGCCCGTCGTTCTTGGCATAGAACTGGAACAGCAGCTGATCCAGGCACTTGGTCATATGGTAGATCGAACCGGGATTGGCAGGATAAAGGATTTCCTGGGACGCCTTGGAGCCGCTGAGGGTTTCCACGTCAACCGAAAGATAGCCTTCCGGAATGGCTGCGCCGACGCTCGAATAGCCATAGACGCCCATGGTGCCGAGGTGGACCAGATGCGCGTCAAGATCGAGTTCCACCATCGCGTTGAGCAGATGGTGCGTCGCATTGACGTTGTTATTGACCGTGTAGTTCTTGTGCTGATCCGATTTCATCGAATACGGCGCGGCCCGCTGTTCGGCGAAATGGATGATCGCGTCCGGACGGTTTTCGGCCAGCCAGGCTTTGAACACCTCGTAGTCACGGGCAATATCGATCAGGTGGAAGCGAATGGTGTTACCGGTTTCCTGCTTCCAGATCCGCGTGCGCTCCTGGATCGAATCCATGGGCGTCAGCGATTGCACGCCAAGCTCGGCATCGATCCAGCGGCGGCTCAGATTGTCGATGATATGAACTTCATGGCCCTGATCCGAAAGATGCAAGGATGTGGGCCAGCCGACAAAACCATCACCACCAAGTATCGCAATCTTCACTGAAAATCTCCCCGTTTACACTTTTCGGACCATCTGCACGGCACCGATTGCTGCATCTGAAAAATCAGAACATTGCGATATTTCCGTGACAACTCAACTGCCAATGTGACGATTGATATATAAAAGACGATTGGCCACAGGTGTTTAAGCCGTGTCGCGCACTTCAAAGGTGCCTGAGCAGGGCTCTACCGGTTCCAAGTCTTTCACCAGGTTCACTCTTGCAAGCGACGGCCCCTGCCAAAGCGCATCAAGCATGTCGACCACAGTATCGGAAGGGCCGGAAAACACGGCCTCAACTCCGCCAGACCCGAGATTGCGCACCCAACCGGCCAGCGCCCTGTCTTCAGCTTCGCCCGCACACCATGCCCGATAGCCAACACCCTGGACTCGGCCCTCAATCAGCACATGAACGGTCAATGGATCTGCGGTCATTCAGGTCTCCGAGGGTCGCGTGGCTAGAAAGCCTAGAGCAAATACGCCTGTTCGCAAATGCTTAGGCGCTTCAGGCTGTGGACACCTGCGTACCACGCTTCTGCTCGTCCAGCATCACCAGCAGCGACGCACCGACAATCACCAGAGCACCCGGCCAGAAGGCTCCATTCGGGGCAAACCCGAAAGCGAAGAAACCGACGGCAATATTCAGCGGCAGCTTCAGATGATCAAATGGCTGGACAAAGGCGGCATCGGCTTTTTGATAGGCAAGCGTCAACAGATAATTCGCCAGCACCGTCAACACTCCCGCCCCAACAAGCAGCCAAAGCGCTGGCCCGGTCGGCACGATGCCGCCCTCGCCCAGTGCCAGCAAAGCATTTACGGGCGTCAGAAGAAGCAGCAGATAAACGGTGATGGAATCGGCGTTTTCAGTTGCGGTCAGTTTCTTGGTGACCAGAGAAGTTCCGGCCCAGAAAGCTGCAGCCCCAACCGGCAGAAGCGCAGCCAGGCTGAAAGCATCCGTCCAGGGTTCCAGGATCACCATGCCTCCGGAAAAACCCGCGAGTGTCGCAAGCCACCGAACCATCCCGACCCGTTCCCTGAAGAAGACCTTGGCACCGACGATCACGAAGAAAGGTGAGGTCATCACCAGAGCAATTGCCTGCCAGATCTCAACCCTTGCAAGGCCGGCAACCCACATCTGAATGCCGATGACAGCCAAACCGCCACGGATCAGATGCCAGCCGATCTGCCTCGTCTTCAACGCCGACAGACCGCGCCGCAGGACAAATGGCAGCGCCACCAGCAGGCCCAGCGCATATTGCCAGAAGGCAGCGGATGTCGAAGGCACTCCCAGCCGCATGGTGGAGGCCTGTAGAGCACCGTTCACAAGCGCAAAGCAGGCCCCTGCACCGACCATGGCAAGCGCGGCGAAAATGGGTTTCTTGAAGGTGGTTGGCATGGGCGTCCTATCCGCGATCCGTTCTGTCAACTTTCAGAACAGTCTCAAAAGACACACGCCCACCGGCCTTCATCTGAAGGCAGCGGTCAAGTTCTCTCTCATCCGGACTTTCAGGCGGCGTCGCCAGACACCACCTCAACCGTCGGCTCCGGCCTCTCACCGGATCTGCTGACCTTCGGACTGTCCGTCCGAAGCGCTCGCGGGCTCCGGGTTACCCCGATACCGCCGGTGGGGAATTTCACCCCGCCCCGAGAACTGCTCTCTAACAGTTTCAGTATCCCTGAAATGATCCGGATGCAACAAAGGAAGAAAGCCGCCCGCTACAGCGAAGGCTCATCAGGCCATGCAGACCCGGTTCCTGCCAGCCTGTTTGGCGCAGTAGAGCGCCCCATCGGCCCTTGCAATGGCCTGGTTGATTTTCTCACCATCAGCAACGCTTGCCCCCCCTATGCTGACACGCATCGGGATGAGCTGTTGTCCGTGCTTGTGGGGCGTCGTGTTGACGGCCTCGCGAATGCGCTCGGCAATGTTAAAGGCCTCATCGAGGCCGCACCCTTCCAGCAGGCAGTAAAACTCCTCGCCACCCGCTCTTGCAAAAATGTGAGGTGCTTGAAGAACGCTTTTCAGCAGCCCGACAATATGATTGAGCGCATCATCACCGCAGGCGTGCCCATACTGGTCATTGATCTGTTTGAAATGGTCGACGTCCAGGACGAGGATGGAGAGACTTGTCGACGTTTTCTTCGCCCTCTCCTCAGCCAATGCCGCCAGTTCAAAAAAACGCCGGCGATTATAGGCATCGGTCAGAGCATCGCGTTCAGCTGCCCGCTTAAGCTGATCTTCCAGACGCTTGCGCTCGGTAATATCGAGCATGGAACCGGCAAGTCCATTCACCTCGCCGGAAACCGGATCCAGCGTCACAGCCTTGTGGAAAGTCACCGTACGGTATTCGCCGTCCGCGTAACACACCTCAGCTTCGTAGATCTGAACGCCGCCCTGCTGCATCAACTCTTCGTCGGCGACTTCGTAGATTTTTGCCAATTCAGACGGTGCCACGTCGTGAACACTGGAACCGCGCACCTTGCTGGCCGGTAATCCGATAAATGCCTCGAAGGCCTTGTTGCAGCCCCTGTAGATGCCAGCCCGGTCTTTGAAAAAGATAGGCGACGGCAGGTTGTCGATCGCGGATTGAAGGTTATCCCTTTCAATTGCAAGGTCCCGGCACTTGCGGAACAAGGCCGTTTGCCGTGCAATCACGAGTTCGGCACGCCTGAGCGAAAGCAGCAAAAGGTCTGCATCGCTGGTGTCAACCACCTCATCAACGCCGCTATCCAGCAAGTGCAGTTGATCGGCTACTGGGAGTTTCCGGTCTGCACAGGCAATGATGAACGTCGACTCGCGAATTCGGCGCAGGTCGCAGTCTGGTAATTCGCCCGTAGCACCGACATCCAGAAGGCAAATCTGGAACGGACAAGCAGTCAGAGGCCGGACCGTCACCTGATGCAGGGCATAGCCGGCCGGGACTGGTGGCGGGGGCCTGTTTGCAGGTGAGTAATACCCGACATCAACCACCGTTTCAGGCGGCACCGCCGTATCTTTGGTATCCGTTGCATGAATCCGTTTTGCCAAGGCCCGCTCCTCTTGAACCTAACTTACGGAAAATCGTTAAAATCCGTATTAATAAAGTATTTTTCTCAGCAACACGCCACTCGCGCTGCAACGCCTTGAACGCAAAGGCTTTATCAGGCGCCAAAATGCGCGGCTATGTCCCCTGGAACCTCGGCAATCAGTACCGGATGCTCGGCGGCCAGTTCTTCCCGGCTGCCATAGCCCCACAGGACACCAATTCCTGCCACGTCATTGGCATTGGCCCCGACAAGGTCATGCTTGCGGTCACCCACCATGACCGTTTCCGAAGATGCAATGTTTTCCTCGCGTAGAATGTGGGCAATCAGCTCTGCCTTCGCGGATCGGGTGCCGTCCAATTCAGAGCCATAGACCTTGCCGAAAAATTCGATGAGGCCAAAGTGCTCAACAATGCGGCGCGCGTAGCTGTGAGGTTTGGACGTGCAAACATGCAAGGCCATCCCGTTCTTGCGCAGCGTTGTCAGCAGTTCGGGGATACCCTCGATCAACGAATTTTCGAAGAGGCCCGAAACCGTATAGCGTTCCCGGTAATACGCTACCGCGCGGTCCAGCTCTGCCTTGTCCTCTGTCTCAAGCAGAACCTTGAAGCTGTCCCAGAGTGGCGGCCCGATACACCAGCGCAGGTCTGTCGTGTCCTGTGCCTGCCCACCCATCTTTTCAACCGCATACTGGATCGAACGCGTAATACCTTCGAAGGGATCCGTCAGGGTTCCGTCGAGGTCGAAAAGAATGGTGGAAATTGTCATAATGCCTCGTAACCCATTGAAAAAGAAAGCGGCCCGGACCGGGAGGTCGCAGGCCGCTAAGTATCGGCAGCGTCAGATAACTGTCAATCAGACTTTGACAGAGATCAGGAAAACTCCATGATCACGGCATCTACGGCAAGACTATCGCCGGGGGTTGCCTTGATTGCAGTCACCATACAGTCGCGCTCCGCCCTCAGGACGTTTTCCATCTTCATGGCTTCGACGACGGCAAGCTGCTCGCCCGCCTTGACTTCCTGGCCTTCTGCCACCGCGATGGACACCACGAGACCCGGCATCGGACACAGCAGCATCTTGGACGTATCCGGCGGCAGCTTTTCCGGCATCAAGGCATCCAGTTCGGCAATCCGCGGCGTCATCACCTTGGCGATCACAGAATAGCCCTGCCAGTCCAGACGGTATCCGCCGCGCAGGGTCCGCACCTGCACGGTCACCTCCTGTTCGCCAACCTTGCCGGACCAAAGCGGATCGCCCGGAGCCCATTCGGATTCCACGTTGACCACCGGACCATCGCCTATTGCGACGTCAATTTCGACGGGCGTGCCGGGATATCCGGCCACAAGGCGGATCGGAACATAGGTCTTGTCGAGCTTGATCACCCAGTCTTCGCGGATAGCGCCGGAATGGGCCCGAAGTCGGTCGGGCAGATGATCCAGACGCTCACGCTGCAGTGCGCCCATCGACAGAGCAACGGCGGCGAGAATCGAATAGGCCCCGTCATCGGGAACCGCCGGTGCGAACCCATCGGGATACTCATCAGCGATAAAACTGGTCGACAAATCGCCGGAGCGCCAGCGCGGATGGTTCATGAGCGCGGTCAGGAACGGTACGTTGTGCTGAATCCCGTCGACGTAAAAAGCGTCCAGCGCCGAGCTCATCGCATCGATCGCTTCCGCACGGGTCGGCGCATGGGTGATCAGCTTCGCGATCATCGGATCGTAGAACATGGAGATTTCCGAGCCCTCGACGACACCGGTGTCGTTGCGAATGGTAATCCCGTTGCTGATCTCCTCCTGAGGCGGCCGGTAGCGTACAAGCCGCCCTATGGACGGCAGGAAATTGCGGTAGGGATCTTCCGCATAAATACGGCTTTCGACCGCCCATCCGTGCAGCTTTACGTCTTCCTGGGCGAGTTCCAGCTTCTCGCCGGCAGCAACGCGGATCATCTGCTCCACCAGATCGACACCGGTGATGAGTTCTGTCACCGGATGCTCCACCTGCAGACGGGTGTTCATCTCAAGGAAGAAGAAGCTCTTGTCCTGCCCGGCAACGAACTCAACCGTCCCGGCACTGTCGTAGTCGACGGCCTTGGCAAGCGCGACGGCCTGCTCACCCATCTTGCGGCGCGTTTCCTCGTCAAGCAAAGGCGATGGTGCCTCCTCGATGACCTTCTGGTTTCGCCGCTGGATCGAACATTCACGCTCGCCCAGATAAATCGCATTACCGTGTTTGTCGCCCAGCACCTGGATTTCGATATGGCGCGGATTTTCAATGAACTTCTCGATGAAAACCCGGTCATCCCCGAAGGAAGATGCGGCTTCGGATTTCGAGCGGGTGTAACCGTCTCGCACCTCGTCCGCACTCCATGCGATGCGCATGCCCTTGCCGCCACCGCCGGCTGACGCCTTGATCATGACCGGATAGCCAATATCCTCGGCAATCTGAACAGCCTGCTCCGGGCTTTCGATGACACCGAGATAGCCCGGAACCGTGCTGACCCTGGCGTCGTTGGCAAATTTCTTGGACTCGATCTTGTCGCCCATCGCCATGATGGCGCGCGGGTTCGGACCGATCCAGACAATGCCCTCTTTTGCCAGTGCCTCGGGAAAACTGGCCCGTTCGGACAGGAAGCCATAACCCGGATGCACGGCTTCGGCACCGGTCTGCTTGCAGGCCGCGATGATCTTGTCGGCAATCAGATAGGATTCCGATGCGGCTGCCGGACCGATGTGAACCGCCTCGTCTGCCATTTCCACATGCAACGCATCACGATCGGCGTCGGAGTAAACCGCCACCGTCTTGATGCCCATGCGGCGGGCCGTCTTGATAACACGACAGGCGATCTCACCACGGTTAGCGACTAGTATTTTGGAGAACATGAATTTCCACCCAGCTGGACGATTTTCCATTTTGTAGGCTGCACCACAGTGGCACGCAACTTATCCAAAGGACGAGGCGTGATTTTGCGGATAGGTCACACCAGCGGTCATCACCGGCACTTTTATTACTTCTAGGCAGGAAATGCGCCCATTGAAGAACAAAAGCTTATCCGAATTTTAAGAAAATTATTGCAGAAAATACCTAGGCAATGGGGAAATAAATATATGCAACGCATCCTTTCGGCAGCAGTGATTGCAAGTGTTTTACTGCCAACCTCAGTGTTGGCGGACACTGCAGGAAAATGGAAGAGCGGCGAGATCAACGGTTTTACGCGTTACTGGACCACCAATAGCGATGGTGCGAATTTCGTCGTCTGGTGTCACCCGAAACGCAGCATCAACGGCACCCTGCTTCATATAGACATCGACGGGAAAATGCCCCCTGCCCACACCAAGGTCAAAGTGATCCTGGATCGGGAAGTCATGGAACTGCCGATCAACGAGCAGGGATATGTCGAGACCAGCTGCGCCGCCTGTTCCGACAGTTTTGGCTATGTCTGGCACAGATTGCGATCTTCCCATTCCCTGGTGGTCAAATTCCAGGACGACCGCTACGCGGGTTTTTCCCTGCGCGGTGCCCAGAAGATCATCCCCGGCGATGTCTGCCCCACGGACTGGCAGAAACTGCACCCAAGGTGAAAACACAAGCTTCCGGGGTGACCCCGCCCCGGCCAGCGAGACATTGAACGTATTCCCGACCAAACGGTTTTTGACTGACACCTGTAATTTTCGTCGGTGACAAATTACGGAAACAGCTCGATGCGGATCGCCTTCCCGTTTTTCGTATTCCTGACCCTGGCCGCGCCTTTCCAGGCAGTCGCCGCCGATCACGGCAAATGGCACACAGACACCGCCCACGGTTACGAGCGCTACTGGATCGAAAGTTCGACAGGAGCACAGTTCACGATCTGGTGTCCTCCCAGCCATGCCATCAAGAACACCCTGATCGACATCCGCATCAAGGGCCGCCGACCGGACCCCGGCACCACGGTTCTGATCGAACTGGATCACAAACTTGTAAAGTTCAGAGCCGCAGACGACGGCTTCATCTACAACGACTGTCCCGCCTGTTCGGACAACATGACCTATTTCTGGCACCGGCTTCGTTCCGCGGTCAAATTTGCCGTCCAACTGGAAGACAGACGCTACTCCGGCTTCTCGCTGAACGGAGCCCGGGAAGCCTTGGCGGGGTCAGTCTGCTCCAGACAGATAGCCCAAAACCGCCGGTAAGCCCGGGCGAATGTGTCTCAGATGTGTTTTTTGTGCTCGCAATCACAATTGCGTCCCGCAGCATGATGCACACTGCTGCCATCACCCAACTTCCGGACGGTTCTGCTAAGCTGAGAACGCAAAGCGTCCCCTCCCGGAGGCGATGGCACGTCAGGAGACCCTCATGCGGAAACTGTTTCTTTGCGCTGCAGCGCTTGCCCTTCCCGGTCTGGTTATTTCGACCGCGGCCGAGGCTCGTCCGGATCTTCGCAAGATGACCTGTGCCCAGGCGCAGAACATGGTGCGTCAGCACGGTGCCGTGGTCTTCACCACGGGCCAGTACACCTATTCGATGTTTGTTTCGAACCTAAGTTACTGCGATCGCAATCAGGTCTTGTTCACGCAGTACGGCCCAACCCGAGACACGCCACGCTGCCCGGTGGCGTTCGAATGCAAGGAACCATTGTTTCCTCGCGGTCTGTCCCGCTGGGATTGACCCCGGAGACATGACACAGGCCGGAAAATCCGGCCTGTCGCGTTCTCGCATATCATAGCCTCGACCCAGCATTCACCCATCCGGAACCAAAGCGAATGAATGCCAAACGGCTCTATTTGTCAGAGCGGAATATTGTCATGCTTTTTCCATGGCATATCCGCCTGCTTGGATCTGAGCAGCGCCAACGCCTTGGACACACGCCTGCGTGTGGAATGCGGACGAATGACATCGTCGATATACCCGCGCTCAGCGGCAACGAAGGGATTGGCGAAGCGGTCTTCGTAGTCTTTGGTTCGCTTCGCGATCTTATCCTTGTCGGCCAGCTCGGACCTGTAAAGGATTTCGACGGCCCCCTTGGCGCCCATGACCGCAATTTCCGCGGACGGCCAGGCGTAGTTGATGTCGCCGCGAATATGTTTCGAGCTCATCACGTCATACGCACCGCCGTAGGCCTTGCGGGTGATCACGGTGATCTTGGGCACGGTTGCTTCCGCATAGGCAAACAGAAGCTTGGCCCCATGCTTGATCAGACCGCCGTATTCCTGCGACGTGCCAGGCAGAAACCCTGGAACATCGACAAAGGTCACGATCGGGATGCCGAAACAATCACAGAAGCGGACAAACCGTGCCGCCTTGCGGCTCGCATCGGAATCGAGCACGCCGGCCAGCACCATCGGCTGGTTGGCAACGATGCCGACAGTCCTGCCCTCGATCCGGCCAAAACCGGTAAGGATATTGCCGGCGAAGCTGCCCTGTATCTCGAAGAAGTCGCCCTCGTCCAGCGTCTTCAGGACAAGCTCCTTCATGTCGTAGGGCTTGTTCGGATTGTCTGGAATAAGCGTATCGAGACTGGTGTCGATCCGGTCCGGATCGTCGTAGTTCGTCAGCTCCGGCAAGTCTGCGCGATTGTTCATCGGCAGGTAATCGATCAGCCTTCGCATTTCCTGCAGGGCTTCGACATCATTGTCGAACGCTCCGTCCGCAATGGAGGACTTGGTGGTGTGGATCGACGCCCCGCCCAGTTCCTCGGCCGTGACCGTTTCATTGGTCACCGTCTTCACAACGTCCGGTCCGGTCACGAACATGTACGAGGTGTCACGCACCATGAAAATGAAGTCGGTCATGGCCGGCGAATAAACGTCACCGCCTGCGCAAGGCCCCATGATCAGCGATATCTGCGGAATGACGCCCGACGCCAGAACATTGCGCTGAAACACTTCGCCATATCCACCAAGCGCCGCGACCCCTTCCTGAATTCGGGCACCGCCCGCATCGAACAGACCGATGATCGGTGCGCGGTTCTGCAGGGCCATATCCTGAAGCTTGGTGATCTTTTCCGCATGCGTTTCCGAAAGAGACCCGCCGAAGACCGTGAAGTCCTTGGAGAACACGTAAACGGTCCGTCCATTGACCGTTCCCCAGCCGGTGATCACACCATCGCCGGGGATATGCTGTTCTTCCATGCCGAAGTCGGTGCAACGATGCTGCTTGAACATGTCGAACTCTTCGAAGGACCCTTCGTCCAGCAGAATTTCGATCCGTTCGCGTGCAGTGAGTTTGCCCTTGGCATGCTGTGCATCGATCCGGCGTTGTCCGCCGCCCAGCCTTGCCGTTTCGCGGCGTTGTTCCAATTCGGCCAGAACTTCTTTCATCCGGTCCTCCAAAAACTTGAGCTTGGATCACGCCGTAGCATGATCCCCCGACAGAGCCTAGTCAGCACATGGGCTTATGGGGAAACTACGCGCCGTAATCCTTCCCGGCAAATCGGGCTGGCAGACCAGAGGCTGTGTTTGGCAAGACGGGCGGTCAAGCCTTCCACAATCGGCTTTGCCCGCCGACCTCTTTCCCTAAAACTCACCTTACGGCAGTATAGACTTGTATCGCTACGGCGCATGCCTTATGCCGCCCCCCGGAATTCATCGACCCGATTTAACGTTTCAGTTTCAGAACACTTTTTATGATGGAGTTTATTGATGTCAGGAAATTTCGTTGTTGATCACCGTGATGGCGTCATCACGCTCGCCCGCCTGCAATATTTCGATGTCAGCCAGGCAAACCTCAAGGAAGAGCACAAGAACTGGCTGCGACGGAACGTTGTTCCGCTGCTGAAGGGCAACGGCAGCATCAGTATCGTCGGACTTTCCAGCCGAAGCGGCAAGGCGGCTTTCAACAAGGCCTTGTCGATGAAACGGGCCAACGCCGTAAGATCGTTCCTGGAAGAATGCCTCCTCTCCTGCTTCCCTTTCGACCTGGTCGACGGTCTTGGCGAATCCCTGGCGGAGGAAATGGGCCAGGAAGATGGTGTTGAGGACGGACAGTTCCGCGCTGTCATGATTTACGTGCACTCACTGCCGACACCGCCCAACCCGAAGGTCATCAAAACGCCCAAGAAGATGAAGCCCAAACCAAAGAAGGCGTCCACCTTGTGGGTTGGCATCGGCGAGAGCCATTCGGGTGATCTGGTCGCCGTCGGAAGATACAACTGGAATGGGCGCCTCTACCGTGCCAGTGCCGACGACAACGGCTATGTGGACTATGTCGACCTCATGGCCGATGGCTGGAAACTCGGCGGCGGACTGGGCGGCAGCGTCGGCGGCATCGTCATCGTGGCCCATGGCGTCAAAACGGCCAGCGAACTCAACAAGAAGGGCGAATGGTCCGATTGGGATCTCGACCTCGCGATTGCAGGCAAGCTGGGAGACGTTCTCAAAGGGATCAAGGGCATCGGCAAGATCATCAACACGATGGAGAAATACGAGGAATTGAGTCACGCCGCGATCGAACTCACCAAAAACAAGGGGTTCGTCAAGAAAGGTCTCTACACAATTCCCATGCTTGGTGTTGGCGCGGGCCTGCATGTCTGGACGGGACGAAAATACGGCGACGTTTCGGTGATGTCCGTTGGCAGAACCTTGATGCGGTAACGCTCGCTTCCCTGCCTCCCTATCGCTCCGTTGCCGCATAGCAAACCGGGCAGCCGGCGCGATGGACCAAACTGCACACTGTCTGTGCGGGCTGGGCCGGGAAACCCAACAAAGCGGGCCGGACTGAGCTAAATAGCTGCTCCGGCCGGCTTGATTGCAGGAGACAGAACGGCTGCGAACCAGTGTCAAAAGCCACCTGAATTTGCAGGCCTTCACGACCTCAAACCGTGCATTTCAGCCTGTAATTTCGTAGAAGTGTGCTGCTTTGAGCGCCTCGAAACACCTACGTTACTGTGCTTACAATTAGACGAAAAAAATATATTCTACTTGAGGGAACCCAAGGATATTTCGACGGATTTCAGCCTCTTGCCTAATTTGTAGGCAGTGACGCCGCGACATTGAACTTTGACACCTTTCAGAATTTTGCCATGATTGCCCAAGAACGAAGCACCGGTAAAAGGGGAGGCAATGTCGGACGAACGCACTTTCTTCAATGAAATGCTCGACGAGGCTAACACGCCGCGACAGCCATATGCCCGGCTCGCCAAATGGCTGGAAGACAAACCAGCCAACTTTCTGACAAAGAAGGGCCGCGACGCCGAAACCATTTTCCGCAGACTTGGCATCACATTCGCCGTCTATGGGACGGAAGAGGCAACCGAACGGCTGATACCGTTCGACCCTATCCCACGCATCATCTCCGCACCGGAATGGCGGCGTCTGTCCGCCGGCATCGACCAGCGCGTTCGCGCCCTGAATGCCTTCCTGCATGACATCTATCATCGTCAGGAAATCCTGCGCGCCGGCAGGATACCGGCTGATCTCGTGTTGCAGAACGAAGCGTTCCTGCCGGAGATGGCCGGGTTCACCCCTGCCCGCAAGGTCTATGCCCATATCATTGGGACCGATCTGGTAAGGGTGTCGGAAAACGAATTCTACGTGCTGGAAGACAACACTCGTACCCCTTCAGGCGTCTCCTACATGATGGAGAACCGGGAGACGATGATGCGGCTCTTCCCCGACCTCTTCCAGAGTCATCGGGTCGCCGCCGTCGAACAGTACCCAGAGAATCTGTTGCAAACGCTGGAAAGCGTCGCTCCGGATCCCTCCAAGTCTTCCCAGACAATCGTGGTCCTGACACCCGGCATCTACAATTCCGCCTATTTCGAACATGCCTTCCTGGCCGATTCCATGGGCGTTGAACTGGTGGAAGGCCGCGACCTGTTCGTCGATGCCGGCCATGTGTTCATGCGTACCACGCGGGAGCCGAAGCAGGTCGACGTCATTTACCGGCGGATCGATGATGCCTTCCTGGATCCGCTCACCTTCAATCCTGGCAGCATGCTTGGGGTACCGGGCCTGTTCGACGCCTATCGCGCCGGCAATGTCACGATCTGCAATGCGCCGGGCACGGGTATTGCCGACGATAAGGCGATCTACGCCTATGTTCCGGACATCATCGAGTTCTATACCGGCCAGAAGCCGATATTGAACAACGTTCCCACCTGGAACTGCTCACGGCCGGATGACCTTGCCTATGTGCTGGACAATCTTGAGGAAATCGTCGTCAAGGAAGTCCACGGATCGGGCGGCTACGGCATGCTGATCGGACCAACCGCGTCCAAACGCGAGATCGCCGAATTCCGGAAAGTGCTGGAAACCAATCCTTCCAACTATATTGCCCAGCCGACCCTCGCGCTGTCTGCCTGTCCGACGCATGTCGCTTCGGGTGTTGCCCCGCGTCATGTCGATCTTCGCCCCTATGTGCTGATCGGTGACCAGGTCCGCATCACTCCCGGTGGTCTTACACGGGTTGCCCTCAAGAAAGGCTCGCTCGTCGTCAATTCCAGTCAGGGTGGCGGCACAAAAGACACCTGGGTACTTGAGGACTGAGAGAACCAGATGCTCGGAAGAACTGCCTCTTCGCTGTTTTGGATGTCGCGCTACCACGAGCGTGCCCAGAATGTTTCCCGCCTCCTGGAGGTCGCCTGTCGCGGCGCCATCATTTCCCATTCCGGTCAGGAGGACGGCACTCACTGGACCTTTGCCCTCGCCTGTTCGGACTGTGAAACCGGGTTCAAGCAGAAATACGAGGAATTGAACGCCCGCAATGTAGCGGCGCATATGATCTTCTCAAAGGAAAACACCTCCAGTATCCGCAGCAGTCTTGAGCTTGCCAGGAACAATGCGCGTGCCGTTCGCACCGGCATCACGGCGGAACTCTGGGAAGCCATCAACACGACGTGGATCGAATTCACGGATGTGAGCCCGCAATCCGTGACCTTGGAAAAACTGCCTGATTTTCTTTCCTGGGTGAATCAGCGCGCGCATCTGTTCCGTGGCGCATTGCTCAACACAATTCTCCGCGACGATGGCTATTTCTTCAGCCAGATGGGCAATTTCGTGGAGAGGTCGGACAACACGGCCCGCATCCTCGATACCTATTACTGGACCTTGCTGCCGGATAGCGACATCATCGACGATGGATCTCTGGAACACTATCAGTGGTCCGCGATGCTTCGGGCACTGTCAGGACGGCGAAGCTATCGGTTTGCCTATCCGAATGCGCGGCTGAAGGCTTTCAACATCGCTGAATTCCTGATCTTGAGAACGGAAATGCCCCGGTCCCTTGCCCATTGTTATGACTGGATAGCCGATACCGCGGAAGACCTGGCCCAGTTCTACGGTTCGCGCGAACCGAGCCTGGACATGGCGGCTGAGATGGCAAGAGATCTGGCGGAAAAACAGATGCACGAGATCTATCAGCAGGGGCTACACGACTTCCTCTCTGACTTTATCAGCAAAAACAATCTTTTCGCTCATCAGCTTGGTGAAGACTATAATTTCGCCTGACCCTGGAACCCCGCAGAATCGGTGCAGCATGCGACTGACAGTCAGACACACGACCCGATACCGCTACGAGGCGCCGCTTGCCAATGCCATGCAGCAGCTGCGGCTGACGCCCGAGAATGGCCCGAGCCAGAGAGTTGTCGAATGGTCCATTGACGCGCCCGGCATCGAACGGGCGACAACCTACAAGGACGCTTTCGGCAATCAGGTTCACATGGTCTCGCGCAGCGAGCCGATCGAGGATGTCGAGATCACGGCCAGCGGCATTGTCGAGACGACCGACACCAACGGGATCCTCGGTCACGAACCCGATGCCGGCATCCCTCCGCGCATTTACACCCGGATTACTCCGCTCACCCAATCGAACCAGGCAATCCGCAGACTGGCAGCCCATGCCGAAGCGGATGACAAGATCGCCGGCTTTCACGCCCTCATGCATGCCATCCGGGACAAGGTCGACTACAAGGTCGGCGTCACCGAAACCCACGCGACGGCCACCTCGGTTCTGGCTGCGGGGGAAGGCGTCTGTCAGGATCACGCGCATATTTTCATCGCTGCCGCGCGCGAGATTGGCGTGCCTGCGCGATACGTTTCCGGCTATCTGCTGCTGGAAGACGAGCAGGAATCCGAAGCCCATCATGCCTGGGCGGAAGTGATGATTAACGGTCTCGGCTGGACCGGATTCGACATATCCAACGCAATGTGTCCGACTGATCGCTATATCCGCTTGACGGTGGGCCTGGATTCCCGTTCTGCTGCCCCTATCAGGGGGATCCGGTTTGGCGGCCTTGAGGAAAATCTGCATGTTGAGGTCGACGTGGCGCAGGCCGCGCTTCAGCAACAACAGCAGCAGTAACCGTCCTCTCCAGACGCCCGGACCGGCTCACCCAGGACGACGACGTTTAAGGGCACACTGCGGCCCGCCGATGGGTGTCTTCACCACGAAGGCATCTGTGACAGGTCGAAGTGCAGTCTGAGGACTTGGGAATGACTTATTGCGTTGGGTTGAAACTGGATCGCGGACTGGTCTTTGCCGCGGACACACGCACCAATGCTGGTGTCGACAACATTTCCACCTTTAAAAAACTCCACGTGTGGGAAGAACCTGGCGAGCGGGTGATTACCTTGCTGTCTGCCGGCAACCTTGCCGTCACCCAGGCTGTGGTCTCCCTGCTGAGCGAACACATCACATCGGCAGAAAACGACCGGGCAACGCTGATGACAGCAAAGACCATGTTCCAGGTCGCCCGGCTGGTCGGCAGCGCGGTTCGCGAAGTCAAGGCAATCGATGGCGAGGCACTCGCAACCAGCGCGGAAAATTTCTTCGTCACCTTCATTCTGGGCGGCCAGATCAAGGGCGAAGCACCGCGCATGTTCCAGGTCTATGCAGCCGGCAACTTCATCGAGGTCGGCGAAGACACGCCCTATCTGCAAATCGGTGAGCACAAATACGGCAAACCGATCCTTGACCGGGTGACACGGGCAGACATGCGCCTCGGCGAAGCAGCCAAGCTGGTGCTTCTGTCTTTCGACAGCACCGTCAGATCGAACCTGTCCGTCGGCATGCCGATCGATATGCTGCTCTACAACACCGATACCTTTTCGACCGATCGCCAGGTGCGCATTGAGCAGGACGACGAGTACTTCCAGAAGCTGTCGCGGGGTTGGTCCGACAAGCTACGGCAGGCCTTTGCCGATATTGAGGAATTTGAGGTCTGAACCGGCAGTCAACTGTCAGGCTGACGTCACAAAACATCCGTAAAAGCGGTCCGGCCCTTTCCGGAAAGTGAGTATCCATGAGCAATTCCAGCGATGTCGCAGAGCTTGCCCCAACCGCATGGACCAGGGAGCCGGCCAACGAACCGCTGGAAGTCAACGACGATGCGCAGAAGGCCGTCCGCGAGATGATCAAGGCGGGGCAGCGCACGCAACTGGTTGAGCTGCTCAAACGCTGGGACCCGGTCGACGTCATGCAACTGCTGACGCGGATGCGACTGAAACATGCCCGCAAACTGTTTCAATGGCTTCCGGCCAACCCATCCATCAAGGTGATTGCCGAGCTGCGCCCGGAATTCCGGTCCATCCTGATGGAAGAATCCACGCTGGATCAGTTCCGCGACATTCTCGCCGGCCTTGACCCGGAAGACGCGACCGAAATTCTCAACGAATTTCCAGACGATGTCGCGGACGAACTGATCGCACGCCTGCCCGACGTGGAAGACATTGCCACGCGCGGTTCCTACGCAGACGACACGGCCGGCCGCGTCATGGCACGCAAGTTCGTTGCCCTGCCAGAAACCTGCACCGCGGGCGAGGCTGTCACGCAGATGCGTGCGGAAGCCAGCCGCATCCGCAAGGTCTTTACCGTTTATGTGACCGATGCCGAAGGCAAGCTGACCGGCACTGTGGAAGTAGGGAAACTTCTGCTTGCCCCGGCAGATGCCCCGTTGTCGAGCTTCATGAACCGGGACGTGCTCGCAGTTTCCACCGACACCGATCAGGAAGAAGTGCTGCGGATCGCCCGAAAACGCGATATGCGCACGGTGCCGGTGGTCAGTGGCGAAGGCCACCTGATCGGCCGGATCACGCCGAAGCAACTGACCCGCATTGCCTCGGACGAGGCGAATGAGGACATGCTGCTGATGAGCGGCGTTTCGGCAGAATCCCGGTCGGATGACACGGTACTGCGCATCGTCCGCCGCCGCCTGCCGTGGCTGCTGGCCGGTCTTGGAGGCGCCAGCGTCGCAGCAACAGTGGTCGGTTCTTACGAGGATCAGCTCGCCGAAGCCGCCATTCTGGCCGCATTCATTCCCGTCACCATGTCCATGGCGGGAAATGCCGGCCTGCAGGCCTCTGCCGTGGCTGTTCAAGGCATAGCGACCGGCGCCCTCTGGTCGGGCGACATCTTCTATCGCCTGCTGAAGGAACTCATGGCGGCTCTCTTTAACGGCGCAATCGCCGGCACCATCCTCGGCTGTCTTGTGCTGGCGGCATCTCTGGTCGTACCGCTGGAAGCCCCCCTTCATCTCGCGCTTGCCACATCGCTGTCACTGCTCTGCGTCACCACCCTCGCCGCCATGGTCGGCGCTACCGTGCCCATCGTTCTCGACAAGATCGGCATCGACCCCGCCATGGCCATCGGCGTCTTCATCACCTCATCCAACGACGTCCTAGGCGTTCTCATCTTCTTCCTGATGGCAACAACGTTCTATCTGGGGTGAAGTCTCTTCCTTGGAAAAGCACGCCGAATTGCATAGCTCAAGCGGCCTCCCAAGTCTCTGACCATGATGGTTACTGGGCCCCTGCCTCCGCAGGGGCGGCCACTTCGGGAAAATGTGGTTCTGAAAACAAGCTTAGGAAGCCCGATGAGGCAGAGGAACCCGTTTGCCGTATACATTCTCGCCAGCAAGACCGGTGGAACTCTGTACGTCGGCATGACCAACGATCTGCTCAGGAGGACTTGGGAACACCGAAACGGCCTCGGCAGCAGTTTCACCAAGGCATACACCGTCAACCGCTTGGTTTATTTCGAACTCTTCGAACGTCCAGAAGAAGCTTATCAGCGGGAGCGCAATATCAAACGCTGGAAGCGGGCCTGGAAAATCAGGATGATCGAAGAAGCAAATCCTGACTGGATCGATCTCTTCCCCGGCCTAACTGCAACCTGACCCGTGCCGCCCCTGCGAAGGCAGGGGCCTAGTAGCCACCGCGTTCAGTCGTACTTTCCGCACAAAGTATACGTTGCTTCCTTTTGCGAAAAGTCAGAACTCACCCTTCCCTAACGATCAGCACCGCCGCGTCGAATTCCTTGCGTTTGTACGCTCTGACGAGGGCAGCTTCCGCGTCTTCGCCCCAGCGTTCGATGTTGAAGTCTTCTTCCACATGCGCGGCTGTCCAGGCCGCATCAGCGTCGAGGTAGTCTTCCAGGAGGCCGAGTGCCAGAAGGGCAGATCCGGTCAGACTGGTGATCGTGTGGAGCGCGGCGAGGCGCATCGGGGTCAGGTTTGAAAGCCTGGCCCGGTAAGCGGCCAGCAACGGGTCAGGCTGGGCGGCGTGAATGACGCCTTCGATCAGAACGAAACGACCGCCAAGCAGCCCTCCTGCCCAATCCACCACAGGGTCCCACAAACGCCTTTGGCTTTCGACCAGGCTCTGAGGATGGTCGGCCCGGTAACACAGCGCATCGTTACCGGCAAACCGGGTAATGTCGTCGGCCACTTCATCGAACCGGACACTCACTGCATCGAGCGCCGAATTGGAAATCCGCGTCAGCGGCATGCTGGCCGGGTTGATTTCCTTCTCCTGCGCCTGCCACTCGGCTGCGACAGCTTTCGCCAGAACTTCGCTCGGCAGCAGCAAGGCCGCCTTGCCCGGGGTCTTGACCGGTCTGCCGTCCAGGTGAATTGCAAATCCGCCGTCTGTGGCAACATGTGTTGCTTCCGTGTAGAAACGCTTCGGCAATTCACGGCGCGAAAGCTCGCGTGCCCGCAGTTCCGGATCCTTGGATTCATCTTCCTGCGAAGTTTCAAGAAAATCGCGCATCACATTGTTTCCTTGTCGAAATCCAGAAGTTCGCCAAGCGCATTATCCAGCTCGGCATAGGACTGAACGATCCTGTCCGCACCATCGGCCGTCAGCCGGTCGTGGTCATGATAGCCCCAGGAGACACCCAGAGCATGTGTCCCGGCAACCTTGGCCATCGCCATGTCAAACCCCGTATCACCAATCATGAGTGTGCGGGATTTGTCCGCCCCCGTCTCCGCCATCGCCCGCAGCACCATATCCGGATGCGGTTTGGAAGGTGAGGTGTCCGCAGTTTGAATTGTCACGAAGCGACCATGCAGATCCTGGGTATCCATCATATGCTTGACGCCGCGCATCGCCTTGCCGGTGGCAATTCCAAGCAGGACGTCATCTCGCAGAGACAGTCTGTCGATAGCTTCGCGTGCGCCCGGATAAAGCGGATCAAGGTCCAGCCCTTCCCGCCTGCGAGACCACTTCGCCTGCCTGTATGCCTCTGACATGACCGGGATCTTGTCGCTGTGTTCAGGTCCGACGAGATCCAGAAAGGCTTCGTCCAGCGATCGCCCGACAATCGACAAGGCCGTTTCGCGGTCCGGCATGGGCAGACCCACGGCTTCGAAGCCGACTTGCAGCCCCTGCAAAATGGTTTGCTGACTGTCGACCAGCGTGCCGTCGACGTCGAAGATGATCAGATACATGGGCATCCTGTGCCAAGGGAACGGAAGTCAGCCCGCATGTGCCGGGTTTTCACTCGTGGGTCAAGAGCACATTTGGCACCGCCCCATCTTGCAAGATCTGGCGACATTTACGTTATTGATTGGTAATTTCAACAATAGGCAAAGACTTCCACACTCTGCGGCAAATTGACGTTCAATCTTTGGATATCGCTCATTTTGGAAAACTGCCCGAAAATTGCCTCTTTAAAGTGGTTAGCGATCTCATTGTCGTTTGCATATTCGTCGTAAAGGTCTTGGTTACCATGTTCGATGATACTGCTGCAGGCGGGTGGGCATGAACGTTTGGGGCAAATTTGTCACCAAAGGATACAGATTTGGAGCGCGGTTGAACACGACCGGCGCAAAAGAGTGGTTTTGTCTGAATGCTTCAGAAGAAACAAAAGTCCGGCCTGAAGGGTCACACAGCGCCCCGGAAGACCAACCGGACTTTTTACACGATCCTCGCAGGGGCAACTTTGGTGATATCCGGCCTGGTCGGAACCGCCACCTATCTGGGAACCTCAATCGCCCCGTCTCATCTCGTCGCGAACGGCACCGAGCCAGAGAATAAGCTGACGCTTACGCAGGTCCCCCCTGCTGCAGCTTCTCTGGGGCTGGCACCGACTGCGCTGATGCCGAAAAAGCAACAAGCTTCCGAAGCGCTGGCAATGGAAAAGGCCGCCCTTGAGGCCGAGGAAATTGCCGCTAAAGCAGAGGCCGCTCTGGAGGCGGAAGCCGCAGGCCTTGAAGCCGAAGCCAAAAAGGCAGCGAAAGTCGCGCTTGCCGCCAAGCTCGCCCGGCTGAAACTCACCCAAACGCTTATGGCCCGCCAGGCAGCCGCCAAAACGACAAGCGTCGCGGCGCTTGGTGACGCAGCAACAGAGAGCGCTGCTCCCGATGTTGCAATGGCTGGTTTACAGGGCGCTGGCGCTGGCACTGGCGCCGAGGCAGAGACGAGTGTCGCAGCAACACCCGACCAGACAGCCGTGACCGTTGCCCTTGCAGCGGACGAGACAGCGAACCCCGGCGCTGTTCCGCCACCGACTCCGGGCATGAAACCCGAACCGCCCCGTCGCAGCGCACCGGTGGTCGCGCAAAACCGTCCTGAAGGCAGGGAAAAGCCCGAACAAGCCTCGCCTGTTCTGGCCTACGCAACACCTGGAAATCCCGAAGACGATGAAAACGGCGTTTTCGGCGGCCTGGGCAAGCTTTTCGGCAGCACCAAGCCCGGCCTTCCCGGCAAAGGCAGCAAGGTCGCCGTATATGACATCAGCTCGGCAACCGTTCACATGCCGGACGGCACCAAGCTGGAGGCACACTCCGGCATCGGTCACCGGATGGACAATCCGAAGTTCTCTCACGTGAAGATGCTCGGCCCGACACCGCCCAACGTCTATACCTTGAGAATGCGCGAGCGGCGTTTCCATGGTGTGGAGGCCATTCGCATGCTGCCGCAAGACCGTGCGGCCATGAAAGGCCGCGATGGCATGCTGACACACACGCGCCTGCTGCGGCGATCAATCGGATCCCATGGCTGTGTGGCTTTCAAGAACTACGACAAGTTCCTGACTGCGTTCAAACGCGGTCACGTCAAGACGCTGATCGTCGTTCCGTCGATGGAAAAGCTGCCGACCTACATGGCAAAACTTCAGCGAAGCACCGGCGCCTGACCTTGCAGGCTTCCGCCGGATTGGCTATGCCCTTGAGACATTCCGTTTTCAGTCGAAAGCGGGATGTTTCAACGTTTTGGAGCCGCTGTCACAATCGTGTCTGACGGAGCCTCTCAGGCACCTGCCGACCCTGCATAGCGCGCCCTGCCCGCCCGGAGCTTTTCTTGACCAAGATCATCCTGTTGCTGCTGTTTCTGGTTGCCGCGATCCAGGTGATCAAACCGCTTGGCTGGCCCGGCCTCAAGAAGCGTAAGGACGCCTGGAAGCTGGTGGCCGGCGTCATATGCGTCACATTTGCCTCGGTGATACTGAGCGCCCTGTTTCAGGGCGTTTGAAGGACGTCCTCAAGACAGCAAACATCTGACAGCGAGCTGATCTTCGAATGTTACCGCCTGACGCCGCCCCTACTCTGCATCTGTTTTGCGGCAAACCTGCCTCGGGCAAGTCGACGTTGGCAGACGGCTTTGCTGAACGTCCGGGCAGCATTCTCCTTCGCGAAGACGCCTGGCTGTCCGGCCTCTTCGGCGATCAGATGTCCACCCTCGCCGATTTTGTGCGCTGCTCTTCACTCTTGAGAAAAACGATAGCGCCGCATGCCGTCACTCTGCTTCGAAGCGGCCTGTCAGTCGTGCTGGACTTTCACGCCAACACAAAAGAAAGCCGACAATGGATGCTGACCATTGCCGAGACGGCGCAATGTGCGCACCAACTGCATTTTTTTGACGTGTCGGATGAGGTCTGCAAGGCAAGGCTGCGACAGCGCAATCTGTCCGGCAAGCACGAATTCTCGGTATTGGAGGCCGAGTTCGATCGCATCGCAAGCCATTTTCAGCCGCCCGCGGAAGATGAACTCCTCAATCTGAAGATCCATTCCGCAGGCCATTAGGCTTTAGCTAAAAAAAGACCGCTTTTAGCGCTTGTTGAGCGCGTCGTCCGGATCATCCACTTCCGGATCATAGTCCGTTGCGTCAAATCCAAGCAGGTTCCAGGTCTGCTGCATATGCGGCGGCAGCGGGGCCGACACATCAATCGTGCCATGGCCCGAGGGGTGCGGGATCACGATCCGGCGTGCCAGCAGATGCAGGCGGTTCTGGATGCCGCCCGGCAATTCCCAGTTCTCGATGTTGAAATACTTGTCATCACCGATAATCGGATGGCCGATATGGGCCGCATGGGCACGCAGCTGATGCGTCCGGCCCGTAACCGGCTTCATCGTGACCCAGGAAAGCTTCTGGCCGGATTTTTCAAAAACCGAATAGAGCGAGACCGCGTGCTGGGCTTCGTCTTCACCCTGACGGACGACCTGCATCCGCTCTTCGCCTTCGTTCCGGGCAAGGAAGGTGGAAATACGGCCCTGGAACGGCTTCGGAACCCCCGCCAGGATCGCCCAGTAGATCTTGCGGGTATTGCGATGGCGGAACGCCTTGGTCAGCTCCTGCGCGGCCTGGCGCGTCCGTGCCACCAGAATGATACCGGAGGTCTCGCGGTCGAGACGATGCACCAGACGCGGCTTGTTGCCTTTCCTGTCGGTGTAAGCGTCCAGCATGCCGTCCAGATGACGTTTCAGCCCCGAACCGCCCTGCACGGCAAGACCGGCCGGCTTGTTCAGCACCATCACCTGGCTGTCTTCAAACAGCAGCATGTCTTCGATGGCCTTGCGGTCGTCGGCAATCAGCTTGCTGGACTTCGGCTTAGCATTTTTCTTGTCGTCCGCCGGCAGCTCCACCCCGAGTGGCGGGATACGGATCATCTGCCCCTTGGCGATGCGGGTGTTGGTCTCGGCACGTTTGCCATCGACACGGACCTGCCCGGTGCGCAGGAGTTTCTGCAGATGACCAAAGCCAAGCCCCGGGAAATGGGACTTGAACCAACGGTCGAGGCGCATGCCCGCCTCATCGGCGGTCACTTGTTTCTGTTCAATCGCGGACATGTTTTTCTCAAATTGGGCGTCAGGCCAGCCGCCGTGACGCGCATCCACCGCCCCTACATCGAGGCGTCGGGAAAATTCGTTCCGCTGCGTATAGGCGGAATCGGCAGCAAAGGGAAGGAATTCTTAGGTTGCAACCTGACGCATCAGCATCAGTCCGGCAAAAACCGCAAGAATGGACAAGGTGACAGAAACAAGCACGTATATCAGCGCCAGATGCGTATCGCCACGCTCCCACAGAACCGAGGTGTCCAGTGAAAACGCGGAGAACGTTGTAAAGCCGCCAAGAAACCCGGTAGCCACGAAATAGCGCAACGTCTGCAAGTTGCTGGTTTCATGATGCACCAGCCAGCCAACGAAAAGCCCCATGATCAGCGATCCAACGACGTTGACCGTCAGGGTGCCGATCGGAAAACCGAAACCAAACAGGCGGAGTGACAAGAGAGACACGAGATGCCGCCCCCCCGCGCCCAACCCGCCGCCGAGCATCACCAGAAATAGATGTTTCAATCCAAAGCCCCGTTACTCATTCCACCTTGGCATTTCAGCAGACACGGGACACCGGTTTAAACGGACAATCCTTGTTTTTGCTGAAACACCGCAAGCAATTGGTCCCGCGGTCAGATTGCAGTGCATCCGGCAGGACCTGAAAACCACCTTCTTCGCCTTACTCGCCAGGAGCTGCCGGCTTTGCAGCCGCTTTGTCATCCATCTGTTCGAACACCTTGACCTGGTCGTCATATTTCGGATCGATGGTGCCGCACACCCGATCCCAAAACGAAAAGAAATTGGCAAAGTTGTAGCGGAAGCGCGAGTGGTGCTGATCGTGGAAGGTCACGCAGACCATTGGCGAGGGCATGCGAGACATGGGCGACGCCCAGAACTCGAACCCGGAGTGGCCGATGGTGCCGTTGAAATGGTCCCACAGCCTGTGAACGATGAGCACAGGGATCGGGATCGGCAGAATGATGACCGCCCAAAGGTAATAGCTCTGCATGACAAAGGCATCGACCAGATCATCGGAATAGGTGCTCCAGACGGTCGGCGCGACGGAGCGATGATGCTCCGCGTGAAAGCGGTACATCGCCTTCGTATGCATGAACCGGTGGCCCCAGTAGAACCAGGTATCGAAGGCCAGAATGGATACGACGAACATCAGGATCGCCGACCACCAGGTCAGTTCCAGCGGAGCGACCAGCGTCCAGCCCTTCATTGACAGGAAGATGCCACCGGCAAGACAGCCTGCGGTGACGGTCAGCGAATAGACGCTGGCGCGGATTTCCTTCCACATGCGCTTTTCGCCGCGACGGTTCTGCTGGATACGCCGTTCGGGATGACGGTCCTGTATTTTCACGAGCACCCAGCCGGTGGCGAAATACAGAAACACGTTCACAGCGTAGCACGCTGCATAAATTGGCAGAAATTCAAGCAATGTCGTCAGCGCCTGATCAAGCATATCTCTTCACACATCCATTTGGTCGGTTGGCTGACACACGTGAGAACGGTGCGGGCTTACCCGGTTGCCTTGACTTTGGTTTCTTCTGAATCCGGAATTTCCCCGGTCTCTTCCATGGAACGCACCAGAACATCGTACTTCGGATGCACGGTCCCGCAGATCCGGTCCCAGAACGAGAAGAAGTTACCGTAATTATAGTGAAACTGCGAATGATGCAGATCATGGAACGTCGTACAAATCAGCGGCGACGGGAATCGCGACGACTTCGAGGCGAAATATTCAAAGCCCGAGTGACCGACCATGCCTGAAATCTGGTCGAACAGCCGCAGCGCAAAAACGCTCAACGCAGGCACCGGCAGTACGAACCAGACCAGAAAATAGAAGAAATGCTCGATCAAGGTGTCAACGGTGGTCGAGCTGTCATTGCTCCAGACGGTCGGTGCAATCGAGCGGTGATGCGGCACATGGAACTTGTAGAGCGAAGGCCAGTGCAGAATCCGGTGTCCCCAGTAGAACCAGGCATCGAACAGAACGAAGCAGACGGCGAACATCAGCGGAAACGACCACCAGCTCAACTCCAGCGGCGCGACCAGGGTCCAGCCCTGGGTCTGTGCGAAATAGCCGGAGGACAGCAGCAGGGAGGATGTCGCCAGCGCCTTCATGGAAGCGCGGATTTCCTCCGCCTGGCGCTTCATGCCATCGCGGTGTTTCTGGATCCGCCGATCAGGATGGCGGGCATTGATCGCGATGACTGTGAAGCCGGTCGCGAAATAGACCACCACCATGGCCGCATATGTCAGCGCCAGAACGATGAGGTAATCGACGAGAAGCCCCATCATGACTTTTCCTGCTTGCCGGTGCCCGCATAAATCGCCTCAAAGCCTTCCACCCGTTCGTCATAAGTCGGGTGAATGGTGCCGCAGAACCGGTCCCAGAACGAAAAGTAGTTGGCATAATTGTAGACGAAGTACTGGTGATGCTGGTCGTGGTAGAGCGTACACAGCAAAGGCCAGGGCTTGCGGGCACTCGGGCTCGCGAAATGCTCATAGCCGCAATGACCAATCGCAGCCGACACCTGATCGAACAGCCGGTGACCCAGGAATACCAACGGCGGAATGGGCACGAAAAACAGCACCAGTGCATAATAGGAATGGGCGAACAGCGTATCGACACTGGAGCCTGCATCGTTGGACCAGACTGTCGGCGTCACCGTCATGTGGTGCGGTTTGTGGAACCGGTAAAACATTTTGGTGTGCAGGATCCGGTGTCCCCAATAAAACCAGGTGTCGTGCAACGCGAGCGAGATCACGAAGAACAGCGGTACGGACCACCAGGACAAGGCGACAGGTTCGAACAGCGTCCAGCCACGCAACTGGCAGTAAAGGCCGATGGAAAGACAGCAGCTCGTTATCGCAAGCTGGCGCATGGAGGATTTGATATCGCGCAGGGCGTCATGCGTCGGCTGGCGTTTCTGGATCTTGCGGTCGGGATGGCGACTGTTCATCGCCGTCATGATCAGACCGGTCGTGAACAGCACGATCAAGCTGGCAGCATAAAGCACCAGAATGAAACCCAGAAAAACCTCTGGTCCGGTTCCAAATCGTTCGGCAACGAAAGTCATCAACTCAAAATTCCACGCGCATTTCCTCGGCCACTTTTGTGCGTAGCGAAAGAGCAGTCCTCACGTCAAGGAATCACTTGCCAAATAATGACCGTCAGCCGCTCAAACGCTCGCCACTACATGGGCGAAGTCGGGATAGATCGAACGGATCAGCTTGTCGATACGCTCAATTTCCTCAGGTATTTCAGAAAGTTTGCCGCGCTCTTCTTCCAAAACCGCCAGAAAGATCCGCGCACGCGCCTGATTGATCTGAATCTGCGGCAAAGTGCCCTCACCTGCTGCAGACAACACGATACTGACCAGCCTGTCTGCCGCGTTGAGGCGGCCCCACAAATAGTCATGTTCCCGCCACCCCCGATTGAAGAAGGCGCCGAAGGTATTCAGGGCTTTGCCCTTGAGGTCGAAACCCTCCGTGTAAAGGCTGGCTGCGTCCGTAGGGCTGATCCGGTCAACCAGAATTTCGGTGACCTCTGAAAAGTCGTTCCGCTGCAACACCGGAAAGGTGATCAGATCGAAAAACCCGAACCCGATATAGGTGCCCATCAGGGAGGTGTGCCGCTTTTTGTCGAGCAGATTGCGGGCCGTATCGGCGAAAAGCTCGTCCTGCAAGCGGTCCAGGTCGGCAAGCCCCATCATCTGCGTCAGCGATGCAAGCATGGGCCCCACATGCTCGGCAACGTTCGAGCTGCCCGCCTCAACCGCACGCACGAAGGCTTCCGCCAACTCCCGGCTGCGACCGCCGAAGAACCCGTCGGTCCAGCGCCACCCAAGGTGGTCGATCTGCTCGTAGAGCAGCCCCTTCATCTGATCGAGCGCCTCGAAATCGGGAGGCGGCAGATCGGAGCCGGAGCGATAGCTGTAAAATCCGTTGAGCTTGCGAACTGCAAAGCGCAGCCGGCGTATCCGGTAATCGACATCAAGTCCACGCAGGAAGGCAACCACATGCGGATCGGTACGGCCCAGCACATCCTTGCTCTCGGTGGTCAAACGGCTGATGTGACGAGAATAGAGCCCCAAGATTGCCTCTTCCTGGTCCCGCACCTTTGGCAATCCGCTGAGCCGCGCCGTTAGACCGGCCAGTCGCTCTGCCAGGGAATACAGCTTCAGGGACTGATAATTGAGAAAGGCGAATCCTGCCTGCTCGAACGCGGCCACGGTTGCCCGCTTGCGGCAGTTTGACAGAATGTCCGGCGTTACGCGCCGTCGCTTGGGCAAAATGCCGGAGACGGCCTTTTCGACCATCGGGCCGGCGTCATCGATCAACTGCGACAGCCAGCGGCTGCGCCGGTTATTCTGTTCCAGCTCTTTCAGATCGTCGCCGATGGGCTCGTTGCGCGGAATATGGGCGAGTGACGCCAGGATCACGCGAAAGAAGCCAGGTAACTCGGAAATGGTGCTGTCCGTTTCCACCGGAACAACGGGCGACGGATCCACATAGATGAGCCGCCGGGCCACTTCCCGCGCAGCCGGACGATCCTGAATAACGTCGATCACGGGAGCAAACGGCTTGTTCATCACCACACTGCCGTCGACAAAACAGTGGTGTCCGGCCGTCTCGGCTGTCAGATTCAGCCGTCTTGCGAGAAACAAATCACGGTTGCGCCACGTCAGATCATGATCGGCCAGCACCCGTTCCATTTCCGCAACCGTCGCAGGTGGAAACGCCCCCGGAAAAGACGACGTCGCGCGGGCGGCGAACACAATTTCGGGAATGCTGTCCGTGTCGAACTGGCTTTCGACATACCCCGGCATCCTGTGGGCGGCGTGGAACTTCAGGATGCGCCGATGATCCCACTCCTCGACATAGTCCGGATCATCAAGATGAATGCGCCGCTTGATGCCGTTGTAATCGGTGATGGTGACAAACAGATCCAATGTCTGCCCGCGTGGGATAAGGCTGCGGCCCGGCACCGCGCCAGCTTCCATCTTCTTGCAGGCATCCAGCATCCAGCTGATGAACCGTTCGCCGGAAAAGGGCGGCGTGAACCACCTCGCCTGCATGAACAGCCGCAGCTTTTCGCGCGTTTCCGCACTTTCGATCTGTTTCGTCAAACGGGTCGAAATGAGCTGATCCAGAACGGGCGAAATGGAGATCTTCAAATATCGGGACAGACCGGGCTGCGGCCGCGCCAGACGCGTGACGTCGGCATTTTTCAGCCACAGCTCGCTGTGGCTGTCGAGTGGCAGGTCATGAGTGATCGCCCGTGCCAGCATGATGCCGTTGACACCGCCCGCGGACGCCCCGGCAATTGCGTCGACCACCACACGGATATCGGCAACAGACGACAACAGATCGAGAAGATCCTTGTAGGCGCTTTGAACGGGTGGCAGATCCTGATCCGGCGCTTTCTGGGCAGCCCCGTTCGATTTGCGGTCAAGACGGCAGCTCGACGCCCGCACGAGATTGAGGATCTCCCGGCTGACGCCATGCATGTAGATGGCAAGCGAAACACCGCCATAAAACACCAGCGCCAATCTGAGTTCGATTTCCTTCATGAGGCCACCGCGGAGATCATGTTGAAAGTCCTAGCACAAAAGAGTGGCTACATTCTTTATCTGGCCGTGCTTTCCATACGCCAATCAAGACATGGCGGAACTATGCTCCCGCCCGTTCACTTCCGTGCAAACATAATTTGACAACAGAGCCTTCAGGGAAACCTGAGCCGGGCAACCGGGAGCACTTTTCCCCCGCCTACCCTGTGTATTCCGCTAAGATGGTCCACAGTTCCAAGTGTGATTCTCAAAATTTCAGCGCTATAACCCTCTGACTGTGACCCGACCTTTCGACGCGGAATAAAATGGCCAAAAGTGTAGATGAAGCTGCCCAGAGTTCAGATGAAACCGGGCAAGCTGACAAGACAAACTCCGTGCAATCCTTGCAGGAAGAAAACGACTATCTGCGCTCCGAGCTTGAAGATCTGAAACTGCTCTATGAGGCCACAATCGAGCATGGCGAAGCGGTCGAGGACCAGCTTGCGGACCAGTCCAACAAGCTTGAGGCTCTGTCCCGTCAGCTCGCCAAATACCTGTCTCCACAGGTTTACAAGTCCATTTTCGAGGGTCGTCAGGAAGTCAAGATCGAGTCTTCCCGCAAAAAGCTGACGGTGTTCTTTTCCGATATTGCCGATTTCACTGAAACGGCGGACCGGCTTGAATCGGAAGAACTCACAGCGATCCTGAACCAGTATCTGACGGAAATGTCGAACATCGCCCTGCGCTACGGCGCAACCATCGACAAATACGTCGGCGACGCCATTCTGATCTTCTTTGGAGATCCGGAAACACGCGGCGTCACCGAAGATGCGCTCGCCTGTGTGCGTATGGCCATCGATATGCAGGAGCGCATGAAAGCGCTGCAGGGCGCCTGGCGGGAAGCGGGTATCTCGAAGCCGATGAAATGCCGGATGGGCATTCACACGGACTATTGCACCGTGGGCAATTTCGGCAGCGAGGACCGGCTTGACTACACCATCATTGGCCGTGGTGTGAACACCGCGTCCCGGCTGGAAAGCCTTGCCACTCCGGGCTCGGTCCTAATCTCCTTCGAAACCTATTCCCAGGTTAAGGAGCACATCAAATGCGCGGAAAATGGTGAGGTAAACGTCAAGGGTATCGCCTATCCGGTTACCACCTATGAAGTGATCGGGCTGAAAGACCCCGCACCGGTCAAGGATGAACTGGACCTGGTGTCACACCAGCTGGAAAAAATCTCCGCGTCACTGCTTCCGGAGGACCGGGAGAAGCTGATCGCCACTCTCAAGAGTGCGCTCGACCGTCTGACGTCTGCTGAAACCACCTGAGGCCCCCACAGCGGAAAGGTTCAGCTGCGCTCCTTGCGCCGCTTGTCCCAGAATTCCAGGCGCTTTCTCAATTCCCGTTCGAAGCCTCTTTGCGGCGGATCGTAGTAGGTCTTGCGCCCCATCTGCTCCGGAAAATAATCCTGACCGGAAAAGCCATCGGGCGCGTCGTGATCATACTGGTAGCCGTCGCCGTAGCCTTCCTGCTTCATCAGTTTGGTGGGTGCATTGAGGATATGCTTGGGCGGCAGCAGTGAGCCGCTGGATTTTGCATCCCGCATCGCGGCCTTGTAGGCCACATAGGCGCCGTTCGATTTTGGCGCAGTTGCCAGATAGATCACCGACTGCGCAAGCGCCAGCTCCCCTTCCGGCGACCCTAGCATCTGATAGGCGTCGCGTGCGGCATTGGCCTGCACAAGCGCATTGGGGTCGGCAAGCCCGATGTCCTCAACGGCCATGCGGATCAGGCGCCGCGCCAGATAGAGCGGATCTTCTCCGCCGTCCAGCATGCGGCAGAACCAGTAAAGCGCGGCATCGGGATCCGAACCGCGCACGGACTTGTGCAGCGCGGATATCAGATTGTAGTGCCCATCGGCACTCTTGTCGTAGATCGGCGCCCGTCTCTGGACAATTTCCTGAAGGCGTTCAGCATCGAAGACCTCTTCCTCACCGGCGGCGCGCCAGACGTCCTCGGCCAGGGTCAAGGAAGACCGGCCGTCACCATCGGCCATGCGGATCAGCACCCTGCGCGCTTCTTCATCAAGCGGCAGTTTGCGCTCTTCCAGCTCCTCGGCTCGGGCCAGAAGCTTCTCGATCGCCATCGCCGACAGGGAGTGAAATGTCATCACGTGCGATCGAGACAACAATGCCGCATTGAGCTCAAACGACGGATTTTCCGTGGTCGCGCCGACCAGCGTGATTGTGCCGTCCTCCATCACGGGCAGAAAGCTGTCCTGCTGTGCCCGGTTGAATCGATGGATCTCGTCGACGAACAGCAGTGTGGCCCGGCCGCTCATACGCCGCGCCCGCGCCGCTTCAAACACCTTCTTCAGATCAGAAACGCCGGAAAAGATCGCGGAGATCTGCTCGAACGCGAGGTCCGTTTCGTTGGCAAGCAACCGGGCAATGGTTGTTTTACCGGTGCCGGGAGGCCCCCAGAAGATCAACGAGCCGAGCGTCCGGGTCTTGAGCATCCGCGACAGCGTGCCTTCCGGCCCGAGCAGATGATCCTGCCCGACAACATCGGTCAGCCTGGTCGGGCGCATCCGGTCCGCAAGCGGCCGAGGACCGGACTGGCTCAATCCGGAAGCTTCAAACAGATCGCTCACACCAGCCCCTAACCGCGCAGGATGATCTGGGAGACCTTGCCGTCCCGCTCGATATCGATCTGCCACAGACGTGGCGGCTTCTTCGTGACGTCTTCCAGCATCCGGGTGGTCTCAATCGCCTTCTGATTGATGCCCCGGATGATGTCACCAGGGCGAAGCCCCACCCGGTCCGCCGTGCTGCCACGCTTCACCTCGGCGATAGCGACACCGTCGAACAGCCCTTCAAGCCCGAGTTCTTCCGAAACAGCCGGCGAAAGGTTCATCACCGTCGCCCCTTCGAAGGGCGAATATTCGACAAGTTCCCGCGTGTCCCGCGGAACGGTTTCCGGCGCGGGTTTCAGGGCGACCGTCAGATGCTGCTCCTTGCCGCTCCGAAGGACCACGAAGTCGGTTTCTTCACCGATCATCTTTGTCGCAAATCGATACCCGAAGGAATTGGGATCGGTCACTTCCTTGCCGTCGACGGCAATCACCAGATCGCTGACTCGAAGCCCTGCTTCAAGGGCCGGCGAACCTTCGAAAACCGCTGTCACCAGCACACCTTGCGGCCTGTCAAGAGAAAGCGCTTCGGCAATTTCCGCATTCACCAATTGCACCGTCGCACCCAGCCAGGGCCGCTGAACCTTGCCGCCATGATCGGCGGCCTTTGCGACAAACCGGGCCATATGCGCCGGAATGGCAAAGCCGATGCCGTTGGACCCGCCGGAGCGTGAATAGATCGCCGAGTTGATGCCCACCAGCTTGCCGGTCATGTCGACAAGCGCGCCACCGGAATTACCCGGGTTGATCGCTGCGTCTGTCTGGATGAAGAACTGAAAGTCCGTGACACCGACCTGGGTTCGGGCCGTAGCGGAGACGATGCCCTGTGTCACCGTCTGGCCGACACCGAACGGGTTGCCAATGGCAAGAACGATGTCGCCAACTTCCAGACTATCGGAATCCGCAAAATCGATGCTTTCGAACGGGCCCTCGCCGCGGATCTTCAGGACTGCAAGGTCTGTGCGCTCATCCATGAGGACGATGTCCGCATCGAATTCCCGCCGGTCGTTCAAGGCAACACGCACTTCGTCCGCGTCCTTGATCACATGGTGGTTGGTGATCACCGTACCGTCAGAGGAAATGATGACACCGGACCCGAGGGAGGATTCCACCCGCTGGCGCGGCCTGTCGTTTCCGCCGGGCTGACCGAAGAACCTGCGGAAGAACGGATCGTCCATGAAAGGAGACACCTGCCGACGCTGAACCACCTTGCGGCTGGCGTAAACGTTGACCACTGCCGGCGCGACCTTCTTCACAATCGGCGCAAAAGACAGTTTAATCTGCGCGTCGCTCTGCGGAACCAGGCGCAGATCGGCCGGAGACGGCTGCACGGACTGGGCAAACGCGGCAGACACCCCAATCACGCCTGCCAGGGCGGCAACGACTAGGGGACGCATAATGCTGGTCAGAACCAGGCGCATGGCGGGAGCCTCTTTCTCGAATCTTCTCATACCCATCGCGATACATGGCAGATAGGGAGGAAAAGAGGCAAATACAAAAGGGCCGCCGGTTTTCCGGCGGCCCTTTTTTCAGTCAGTGAATGCGTCTTTAAGCCGAACGAACCTGCGCAAGGAAGCTGCGGACCTCGTGATCGAGTTCTTCCGCCTTCGTCGCCATGTCCGCGGCTTCTTCGGAGAAGTTCTGCGCGGCCATGTTGGTGTCGTTGGACAGTGAGGAAACGTTGCGGATGTCCTCGGTCACCTTGGAGGTGCCACCGGCCGCCCGCTGGGTGTTTTCCGCAATGCCCTGTGTCGCATAGCTCTGCTCGGTGACAGCAGCGGCGACTTCGCTCACCGAATTGGTGATTTCATCGATCGTCTTCTGAATGTCACCGATCGCATCGACTGCATCGTCGGTGGCGCCACGGATGGCATCAATCTGCTGCTGGATTTCACCGGTTGCCTTGCCTGTCTGGGCCGCAAGGTCCTTGACCTCGGAGGCAACCACCGCAAAGCCCTTGCCCGCCTCACCCGCACGTGCGGCTTCGATGGTGGCATTGAGCGCCAGAAGGTTGGTCTGATCGGCAATATCGGAAATCAACGTTATGACTTCACCAATCCGGTTGGCGGCTTCCGCAAGCGAGCGAACAGTTTCGTTGGTCGTCTCTGCGCGCTTGGTGGCTTCCGCAGCAACGCTGGAGGACCGTTCGATCAGGGTCGAGATTTCCTGGATCGAACTGGAGAGCTGATCGGAGGCAGCTGCGATCGATTCCACTTCCGCCAGGGTTTCTTCGGACATGGTTGCCGCATTGGCGGAGGTTTCTCCGGCAATGTCAGTCATGCTCCGCATCTTGTTGGCCGACTCGCGAAGGCTTGCAGCAGTATGCGCAACCTTGTCCACAACAGTGCCCACGGTCGCCTCGAAGTCACCGGCGAGACTTGCCAGCATCTGCTGACGCTGTTCGGCCTGACGCCTGGCATCGTCTGCTTCCTCTGCCGCCCGGCGCTCGTTGTCCTCAGCCGCATTCTGACGGATCTGAAGGACAGCCCTGCCAATGTCGCCAATTTCGTCTTTCCGCTTTGCAGCCTTGATCTCCGCATCGAGATTACCCGAAGCAATCTCGGAGAGGGCTCCAACCAGCGTGGTCAGCGGACGGGTGATCGACTGGGAGAAGAACAGCGCGATGACGGCAGCTACGGCAATGGTTGCCAGTGACCAAAGGAACATCTGGTCACGCATGCGGGTGACGGCAGACAGGGTTTCTTCAACACTCTTTTCGGCAACAATCGCCCAGTTCTGACCCTGGAAGGAAAGCGGACGGGCAACAACCAGGTCGTCAACTCCATCAGCCCCCTGAACGATACCGGCAGATTCGGTGCCGGCGGCAGCTTCAAGCGCCGGTTCGGCAGCAACAGTGGCATTCAGCGCTGTCGGCGCACCGGCCAAGGGCATATCGCTCAGCACGACGCCATCCTGGTTGATCACATAGACCTGCCCGGTTTCACCCAGATCGTCGCGGTTCGCCACGACGTCGCTCAGAAAATCGGAATCGATCCGCATGACAGCCACACCGCTGAGGCTGATTGTTCCGAAGGAATTGGAAAACACGGGCGATGCCATAAACAGGGACCCATCACCGCCTGCCGGTGCGTAGGGGGAAAACTTGCTGGCAACGATCTCGCCCTCGCCCAATTCCTTGGCGGCATTGAAAACCGTCTCCAGGCCAGTGCCTTCGGCAACACTGCCTTCGCCGAACTTGGACAGGAACTCATCCCCCTTGGTCACGGAATAAAGCACTAGACCTTCGGTATCGATCAGATAGAGATCGGCAAAGCCACCGTTCTTCCAGACGTTGTAGAAAGCCGGGTGCGCCTCGGTGTGGCGCCAGGCGTACATGGTCTTCTGTTCCTTGCCAGTCACCTCGGCGCGTTCTTCTGGTGTCTGCGGCGCCTGGAACAGCGCAAGAATTTCATCCTTTTCCTTGGCAAGGTTCATGGTCGCATTGCCAAGATTGCTCAAGGGATCGGACACGCTGGACGCCAGATTGACGATCTGGGATTCAGCGGAATGCAAGCGGGATTGCAGCAGCGCGTTGCGCGCTGTGATGACCATGCCGAGCTCGGCTTCCGCCGCTTGCTGCAAGCCGTCACGACCGCTCATATAGCCGATGACGCCCACAGCCGCACAAGCTGCAACCGTAATCACGATCATCAAAGCGGGAATAACAAAAGAAAGCCTAAGAGAAGGCGACCTTTTCCTAGAAACGGAATTCGTTTTCGCTGTCACGGTAATTCTCCCCCAACCACCTCCAATGGTCAGGAGGCACGGGCGCAACCTAAGCAGTTTTCCTTAAATCATTGATAATCGGGGTCTCAATATTCGAAACGGAATCGTCAATTCTGACAGTCGCTTGAACAACAAAAAAGGCGGGCAATTCTGCCCGCCTCTTTGATTTGCCAAGAAGGCAAATTGTTACGCTGCGTTTTCAGCTGCTTCTTCAGCTTCTACGCGGGCGCGATCTTCAGCACCGCGTGCTTCCGGGTCACGGTCGACCAGCTCGATGACAGCCATCGGAGCATTGTCGCCATAGCGGAAACCGGCTTTCAGCACGCGGGAATAACCGCCGCTGCGGTCCTTGTAACGCTCACCGAGCGTTTCGAACAGCTTGGCAACCATAGCCGCATCGCGAATCTGCGAAATGGCCTGACGGCGTGCATGCAGGTCACCGCGTTTGCCCAGGGTGATGAGCTTGTCGATGATCGGCTTCATTTCTTTAGCCTTCGGCAGTGTCGTTACGATCTGTTCGTGCTTGATCAGCGACGCTGCCATGTTCGCGAACATAGCCTTACGGTGGCTAGAGGTCCGGTTGAGCTTGCGGCCGGATTTACCGTGGCGCATGGCCCTCTCCTTTTTCTTTCAGGCAGTCAGTTCTTCTGGTTGAACTCTTGCCCGGTTGATCCTCACAGGACGCGTGCGCCCTTAGTACTGATGGTCTTCGTAGCGCTTGGCGAGATCATCGATGTTCTCAGGCGGCCAGTTGGCGACTTCCATGCCGAGATGGAGACCCATCTGAGCGAGAACTTCCTTGATTTCGTTCAGCGACTTGCGGCCGAAATTCGGGGTCCGCAGCATTTCCGCTTCGGTCTTCTGAATGAGATCGCCAATATACACGATATTGTCGTTCTTCAGGCAGTTTGCAGACCGCACAGACAGTTCCAGCTCGTCGACCTTCTTCAGAAGCGCAGGGTTGAAAGCCAGTTCCGGGACGCTGTCCTCGGCGACTTCACGCTGCGGCTCTTCGAAGTTGACGAAGATGGAGAGCTGATCCTGCAGAATGCGTGCCGCGAATGCCACGGCGTCTTCCGGCTTGACGGAACCATCGGTTTCGACAGTCAGGGTCAGCTTATCATAGTCAAGAACCTGGCCTTCACGGGTGTTTTCCACCTTGTAGGAGACCTTCTTGACCGGAGAGTAGAGGCTGTCGACCGGGATCAGGCCAATCGGCGCATCTTCCGGACGGTTCCGGTCCGAAGAATGATAGCCCTTGCCAGTGTTGACGGTGAATTCCATGCGGATTTCAGCGCCTTCATCCAGCGTGCAGAGCACCAGTTCCGGATTTAGAACCTCAACATCGCCAACAGTCTGGATATCGCCGGCGGTGACAACACCAGGTCCCTGTTTGCGCACGACCATGCGCTTGGGGCCCTCGCCTTCCATACGGATAGCGATTTCCTTGATATTCAGTACGATGTCGGTGACATCTTCCCGGACACCCGGGATCGACGAGAACTCATGCAGAACGCCATCGATCTGAACGGCAGTCACGGCGGCACCCTGCAGAGAAGACAGCAGAATACGGCGCAGCGCGTTGCCAAGGGTCAGACCGTAGCCACGCTCAAGAGGCTCGGCAACGACAGTTGCCAAGAAGCGCGGATCTTCACCCGGCTTGATCTCGAGTTTGGTCGGCTTGATCAGTTCTTGCCAGTTTTTTTGAATGGTCACGTTTTCGTCCCTTCGGCTATCCCGCCCGGCGGTTCAACGCCAGGCCATTCTTTGCCATTTGGAGAAACAAGTACCTAAAGCTGGGAAGCCTTAGACGCGGCGACGCTTACGCGGACGGCAGCCGTTGTGCGGAATCGGCGTCACGTCACGGATGGACGTGATCAGGAAACCGGCAGCCTGCAGGGCGCGCAAAGCAGATTCACGACCCGAACCCGGACCGCGTACTTCCACTTCAAGGGTGCGCATGCCGTGCTCGGCAGCTTTTTTCGCAGCATCTTCCGCAGCAACCTGGGCAGCGTACGGAGTGGACTTACGGGAACCTTTGAAACCGAGTGCACCGGCGGACGACCAGGAAATCGCATTGCCCTGTGCGTCGGTGATCGTGATCATGGTGTTGTTGAACGTGGAATTCACATGCGCAACGCCAGAAGAAATGTTCTTGCGCTCGCGGCGACGCACGCGCGTCGTGTCTTTAGCCATTCTCTTATCCTTGTTTTGATCTCTTCACTGCCGTAATGCCGGCAGCTCCACCACCAATCCAGGCAGGGTAATTATTTCTTCTTACCTGCGATCGGTTTAGCCGGACCCTTGCGGGTACGTGCGTTCGTATGCGTCCGCTGACCGCGAACCGGCAGGCCGCGGCGGTGACGCAGGCCGCGGTAGCAGCCAAGGTCCATCAGACGCTTGATGTTCATTGCGGTCTCACGACGCAGGTCACCTTCAACGAGGTAATCGCGGTCGATGGTTTCGCGGATGGACAGGACTTCTGCGTCAGAAAGCTCGTTCACGCGGCGGGCAGCATCGATGTTGTTCTTCTCGATGATTTCCTGGGCGAATTTCGCGCCAATGCCGTGAATATACTGAAGCGCAATGATTACGCGTTTGTTCGTCGGGATGTTAACGCCAGCAATACGTGCCACGTTCGTCTCCATGATTACGCGGCCAGACATGGTCTTGCCGCAGGTTATAATGCCCGCGTCCGGTGGAGTCCGGCCCTTGCGGGTACGAAAATGCCGGGGTACCCCCGGCACAGAGAATGCCGGCCCCACATACATGGAACCGGCTTAACTGTAAGGTAGAGCGGGTCCTTTACCGGCTCTAAACCTTTTCGTCAAGTCCTTGAAGAACGGAATCTATTGAGGCCGTCACTTCATCGATGGACTGCATGCCGTCGATGACGGAAAGATGACCTGTCTTCTCGTAATACGGCACAACAACTGCGGTATCGCGGTTATAGGCTTCAAGACGCTGCTTGAAGACTTCCGGGTCATCGTCCTTGCGCACCGGCTGACCCGCAGCCTGTGCATCAGCAGCACGTTTGATGATCCGGTCGACCAGCTTGGACTGGTCTACGCGCAGTTCCAGGACGGCGTTCAGTTTCAGGCTGTTTGCTTCCAGCATCTCGTCAAGCGCTTCGGCCTGTGCAAGCGTGCGCGGGAAGCCGTCGAGAATGAAACCGTTCTTGGCATCTTCTTCGGCGATCCGGTCGCGGATAATACCGACGACAATCTCATCCGAAACAAGTCCGCCTGCGTCCATCACTTCCTTGGCTTTGAGGCCTACCGGGGTCCGGGACGCAACAGCAGCTCGCAACATGTCTCCGGTGGAGAGTTGCGGAATTCCGTATTTCGCAACGAGATGCGCTGCCTGTGTTCCCTTCCCCGCTCCTGGCGGTCCAACCAGAATAAGCCTCATCGACGCCTCCCACTCAATTTCGCTTTTTTCACCAGACCCTCATATTGATGCGCAAGCAAGTGGCCCTGGATCTGTGACACGGTATCCATTGTCACGCTTACGACAATCAACAAAGAGGTGCCACCGAAATAGAACGGAACGCCCGTCGCCGAAATAAGGAATTCGGGTAATAGACAAACGACGGTGATGTATATGGCACCGACCACCGTAATGCGCGTCAGAACGTAGTCGATATATTGGGCGGTTCGCTCACCGGGGCGAATGCCCGGAATGAACCCACCGTGTTTCTTCAGGTTGTCAGCCGTATCGCTCGGATTGAAAACGATGGCCGTGTAGAAGAAACAGAAAAACACGATCATTGCGGCATAGGCCACCATGAACAGCGGCTGACCATGCCCAAGCGCAGCGGTGATATACGTCAGCCACTCGTTGCCGGAGCCCTGGCTGAAACCGCCGATGGTTGCCGGAACAAGCAGAAGCGACGACGCAAAGATCGGCGGAATGACACCTGCGGTGTTCAACTTCAGCGGCAGGAACGAGGTGTTGCCCTCGAACATGCGGTTGCCCATCTGGCGCTTGGGATACTGGATCAGAAGCCGGCGCTGAGCCCGCTCCATGAACACGATCAGCGCGATCACAACCACGGCCAGAATCAGCACACCGAGAATCAGCAGGGTCGACAGAGACCCCTGACGGCCAAGTTCAAGCACATTGACCAGTGCCACCGGCAGACCGGCAACGATGCCGGCAAAGATGATCAGGGAAATACCGTTACCAATGCCACGCGACGTGATCTGTTCGCCAAGCCACATCAGGAACATGGTTCCGCCAACAAGCGTCAGCACCGTGGATCCGCGGAAGAACCAGCCCGGATCGGTCACAACGCTGGCAGCGCCTTCCAGACCCACCGCAATACCGTACGCCTGGAACGCTGCCAGGATAACAGTACCGTAGCGCGTATACTGGTTGATGACCTTGCGGCCCTGCTCGCCGTCCTTTTTCAGCTGCTCAAGGGACGGCACAACGGTCGTCATGAGCTGCATGATGATGGAAGCGGAAATATACGGCATGATGCCGAGAGCGAAGATCGCCATGCGCTGAACGGCACCGCCGGAGAACATGTTGAACATGCCGATGATGCCGGACTGGGCCTGATTGAAGGCCTGCGCGAAGGCGTCCGGATTGATGCCGGGCAAGGGAATGTAAGTGCCCAGTCGATAAACCAAAAGCGCCCCCAGTGTGAACCAGATGCGCTTTTTGAGTTCTTCAGCCTTGGCGAAAGCTGAGAAATTGAGATTTGACGCCAGTTGCTCGGCGGCCGATGCCATGCCCTACTCCGGAATGCTTGCCCAGGAAATGGGTGAAGCCCAGGCTGTTAAGCCTGAGCTCCCTGTACGGCAACCTTGCCGCCTGCTTTTTCAATCGCTGCGACAGCGCCCTTGGAGGCACCGGCAACTTCAAAGGTCACTGCAACGGTGAGTTCACCGTTGGCAACGATGCGCACACCGTCACGGACCCGCTTGACAACACCAGCTGCCTTCAGCGCTTCGACGGTAACCGTCTCGGACGCATTCAGCTTGCCTGCATCGATCGCCTTCTGAACACGGCCAATGGACACGGTATTGTAGTCCTTGGCAAAAATGTTCGTGAAGCCGCGCTTCGGCAGACGGCGGTGAAGCGGCATCTGACCGCCTTCAAAGCCTTTGATGGCAACGCCGGAACGGGATTTCTGACCTTTGACACCACGGCCACCGGTCTTGCCCTTGCCGGACCCGATGCCACGACCGACGCGCATGCGGTCCGGTGTGGCACCTTCGTTGTCACGAAGTTCGTTGAGCTTCATGTTCTATCTCCTCACCCCGTTCTTACGCGTTGTCTTCGACGACGCGAACGAGATGCTGGACCTTATTGATCATGCCGCGCACCTCAGGAGTGTCCTTCAGTGTGGAACGGCGGTGCATCTTGTTCAGGCCGAGACCGACGAGCGTCGCGCGCTGGTCCTTAGGACGGCGCAGCGGGCTGCCGATCTGTTCGACCGTAACAGTGTTTTCGGTGTTCGCCATGGAACGTACCCTCTCTCAGCTGGGGACCGGAGCCGCTAAGGTCAAGCCTCAGCGGCAGCCGAAGCCGCCTCATCGTTGTTGTCACGACGGCGGGACTGCAGCACGGAGACCTTGAGGCCACGGCGGGCAGCGACGGAACGCGGGCTGTCTTCCTTGGTCAGCGCAGCGAAAGTTGCACGAACCATGTTGTAGGGGTTGGAAGTCCCCAGAGACTTGGCCACAACGTCCTGGACGCCGAGCGTTTCGAAAACGGCACGCATCGGGCCGCCTGCGATGATACCGGTACCGGCCGGAGCTGCACGCAGCAGAACCTTGCCAGCGCCATGACGGCCTTCCACATCGTGGTGGAGCGTCCGGCCTTCGCGAAGCGGTACACGGATCATCGTGCGCTTTGCTGCTTCAGTTGCCTTACGGATGGCTTCCGGCACTTCACGTGCCTTGCCATGACCGAAGCCGACACGGCCCTTCTGGTCACCAACCACAACAAGTGCTGCGAAGCCGAAACGACGGCCACCCTTGACCACTTTCGCAACGCGGTTGATGTGAACGAGCTTGTCGACGAATTCGCTGTCTCGCTCGTCGCGATCGCGATTTTCATGTCTCGCCATATTATACGTCTTCCGTTCTTAAGAGCGCCAACGGGCGCTGGTCAGAATTCAAGTCCACCGTCGCGGGCTGCATCAGCAAGCGCTTTTACGCGCCCATGAAACTGATATCCGCCACGGTCGAACACGACCTGCTTTACGCCAGCGGCCGCAGCACGCTCGGCGACAAGCTTGCCAACGGCTGCGGCTGCAGCGACGTCGGCGCCCGTTTTCAGGCTGCCCTTGAGATCTGTTTCGATCGTTGAAGCAGAGACAATCGTATGTCCCTTCGCATCGTCGATGATCTGGGCGTAGATCTGCTTCGACGAGCGGAAGACAGAAAGGCGCGGACGACCGTTCGCGGCTTTCTGAATCGAACGGCGCACGCGATCGCGGCGGCGCTCGAAAGCTTGTTTGCTGTTCGCCATGATCTGGGTCCGTTACTTCTTCTTGCCTTCTTTGCGGACGATGAACTCGCCTGCATAACGAACGCCTTTGCCCTTGTAGGGCTCCGGCGGGCGGAAATCGCGGATCTCAGCAGCTACCTGACCGACGCGTTGTTTGTCGGTACCGGTGATGCTGATTTCCGTTGGTTTCGGGCACACAATATCGATGCCATCCGGAATCGGATAGACGACGTCATGAGAGAAACCGAGCGCCAGCTGAAGGTTTTTACCCTGGACCTGAGCGCGATAACCAACACCGGTAATAGCGAGGTCTTTCTTGAAGCCCTCGGTTACACCGGTGATCAGGTTCGCGACCATGGTGCGGCTCATACCCCACATGGAGCGAGCCGGCTTGGTGCCGTTGCACGGATCGATTTTGATCCCATCATCCGTCATTTCGGCCAGAACCAGATCGTTGAGCATGAAAGACTTTTCGCCTTTCGGGCCCTTGATCGTAACCGTCTGACCGTCGATCGATGCCGTTACCCCGCTTGGCACGGGGACTGGCTTTTTGCCAATACGAGACATATGACCAACCTTGTCGTTGTTTTAAAAGTGAGGATGCCGCATCAGAAGACGCGGCACAGTACCTCACCACCTACGTTTTCGTCCCGCGCCTGATGGTCGCTCATGACGCCACGCGGGGTCGAAATGATCGACACGCCCAGGCCATTGGAGACATGCGGGATGTTTTTCACCGACGAGTACACGCGGCGGCCCGGCTTGGACACACGTTCAATCGTGCGAATAACCGGTTCACCGTCGAAATACTTCAATTCGATTTCCAACTCGGACTTACCGCCCTCGTATTCAACCGTGGTGTAGCCACGGATGTACCCCTCTTTTGCAAGCACATCAAGTACATGTGCACGCAATTTGGAATTTGGTGAGCTGACCTTGTTCTTGCGACGCATTTGCGCGTTGCGAATGCGGGTCAGCATATCCCCCAACGGATCAGAAATTGCCATCGGAGTTTCTCCTTACCAGCTCGACTTGACCAGGCCCGGGATCTTGCCCAGGGAACCCAGTTCACGAAGCGCAATACGCGACATCTTCAGCTTGCGATAAAAACCGCGCGGACGGCCGGACACTTCGCAACGATTGCGAACGCGGTTCGGCGCGGAATTCCGCGGCAGTTTCGCCAGCTTCAGGCGTGCGTTGTACCGCTCTTCCAGGGACAGGCTCTCATCTTTAGCCAGTGCCTTCAGGGCAGCGCGCTTCTCAGCGTATTTCTTGACAAGCTTCTCGCGGCGCTTGTTTTTTTCGATTGCGCTTTTCTTCGCCATCGTCGATCCCTTCCTTGCCCGTTACTTCGTGAACGGGAAGTTGAACGCGCGCAGAAGCTCGCGTGCTTCGTCGTCATTCGGCGCCGTGGTGCAGATGATCACGTCCATGCCCCAGATCTGGTCGACCTTGTCGTACTCGATTTCCGGGAACACGATGTGTTCTTTGATGCCCATGGCGTAGTTGCCGCGACCGTCGAAGCTCTTCGGATTCAGGCCGCGGAAGTCACGTACGCGCGGCAGCGCGATGGTGATCAGGCGATCCATGAATTCGAACATCTGCTGGCGGCGCAGGGTCACCTTTGCGCCAAGCGGCATGCCTTCGCGGACCTTGAAGGTCGCGATGGATTTTTTCGCTTTGGTAATAACCGGCTTCTGACCGGCAATCAGTGCCAGATCGTCTGCAGCAATGCGAGCCTTCTTGGAATCGCTGACCGCTTCGCCGACACCGACGTTGAGCACGATTTTTTCCAGCTGCGGAACCTGCATGACGTTCTTGTACTGGAACTTTTCCATAAGCTGCTTGCGCACAACTTCGTCATAGTGCGTCTTCAGACGCGGCACGTTAGTGGTCTCAGCCATCGATCAGGTCTCCCGAACGCTTGGCCACACGGACCTTGGTGCCATCGTCCTGCACTTTGAAGCCGACTCGCGTTGCCTTGCCGTCCTTCGGATCGGCCAGCGCGACGTTGGAAAGATGAATCGGAGCTTCCTTAGCCACGATGCCAGCTTCCTGCGTCTGGGTCTGCTTCTGGTGGCGGCGAACCATGTTGATGCCGCGGACCAGGGCTTTGTTGTCAGCCGGCAGCATCTGAATGACTTCGCCGGACTTACCCTTGTCACGGCCGGTCAGCACGACCACCGTGTCGCCTTTTTTAATTTTCGCAGCCATCAGAGCACCTCCGGCGCGAGCGAAATGATTTTCATATGGTTCTTTGCACGGAGTTCACGCGGTACCGGTCCGAAGATACGGGTGCCGATCGGCTCCTTGTTATTGTTGACCAGCACGGCCGCATTGCGGTCGAACCGGATCACGCTGCCATCGGGACGGCGGATATCCTTAGCCGTGCGCACGACGACAGCCTTCATCACGTCGCCCTTTTTGACGCGGCCCCGCGGAATTGCCTCTTTCACGGAGACGACGATGATGTCGCCTACATGGGCATATTTACGCTTGGAGCCGCCGAGCACTTTGATGCACATGACACGACGAGCGCCGGAATTATCGGCGACGTCGAGGTTTGTTTGCATCTGAATCATGACTGGCTGCCTTGTTCTTCTGATGGCGCTCGGGTTACGGGCGCCTGATGCTCACTAATGGAGAGCGGTCACTGAGCGACCACGGTCCAACGTTTGTTTTTCGAAATCGGCGCGCATTCTTCGATCTGAACAATGTCGCCAACCTTGTATTGGTTGCTCTCGTCGTGTGCGCGGTACTTCTTGGTCCGGCGCACAGTCTTCTTAAGCAGCGGGTGCGTGAAGCGGCGCTCCACATTCACCGTCACCGTCTTGTCATTGGCGTCGCTGACAACGGTGCCCTGCAGGATACGCTTCGGCATGGCCGTCTCCTTACGCGTTCGCCGACACGCGCTTTTCGCGCATGATCGTCTGGATACGTGCGATGTCGCGGCGGATCTGCCGGACACGCGCGGTGTTTTCAAGCTGACCCGTAGCCCGCTGGAAGCGCAGGTTGAACTGCTCTTTCTTCAGGCCTTCAAGCTCACTACGGAGCTCGTCGAGGGTCTTAGCCCGTACATCGGTAGCCTTCATGGCTCTAACTCCTCGCCTGCCCTACTCGCCGATACGCTGAACGAAACGGCATTTGATCGGCAGTTTGGCTGCAGCAAGACGCATAGCTTCACGCGCAATGTCTTCCGGCACACCATCGATTTCGAACATGATCCGGCCCGGCTTGACACGGCAAGCCCAGTAATCCGGAGAACCCTTACCTTTACCCATGCGGACTTCAGCAGGTTTCGAGGAAACCGGGAGGTCCGGGAAGATGCGGATCCAAACACGACCCGCACGCTTCATGTGGCGGGTCATAGCACGGCGGGCCGCTTCGATCTGACGTGCCGTAACACGCTCGGGCTCCATAGCCTTCAGACCGAATGCGCCGAAGTTGAGGTCAGTGCCCCCCTTCGACAAGCCGTGGATGCGGCCCTTGTGCTGCTTGCGGAACTTTGTGCGCTTCGGTTGCAGCATCGTTCTTCTCTCGTCTTTCTTAAGTTACGAGCGGCAGGCAGCTTGAATTAAGCTGCGCGCTCGCGGCCCCGATCCCGGCGTCCGCCGCGATCACCCTGGTTGCCTTCAGAAGCAGCGGTCGCACGGCGTTCAGACGCCATCGGATCGTGTTCCAGAATTTCACCCTTGAAGATCCAGACCTTCACACCGCACACGCCGTAAGCCGTGTGAGCGCTAGCAACACCGTAGTCGATGTCGGCACGCAGAGTGTGAAGCGGGACGCGGCCTTCGCGGTACCATTCGATACGCGCAATTTCCGCACCGCCGAGACGGCCACCGCAGTTGATACGGATGCCCTGGGCACCGAGACGCATGGCGGACTGAACGGCCCGTTTCATGGCGCGACGGAAAGCAACACGGCGTTCCAGCTGCTGGGCAATCGACTGTGCGACCAGGGTCGCGTCGATTTCCGGCTTGCGCACTTCAACGATGTTGAGGTGCACTTCGGAATTGGTGATGTCGGCGATCTTCTTGCGAAGACGCTCGATATCGGCGCCCTTTTTACCGATGACCACACCCGGACGACCCGAGTGAATGGACACGCGGCACTTCTTGTGCGGGCGTTCGATAACAACCTTGGAAACTGCAGCCTGCTTCAGTTCTTTCAGCAGGAACTCACGGATGCGGAAATCTTCATGCAGAAGATCGCCATATTCGTTCTTGTTCGCGAACCAGCGGCTATCCCAGGTGCGGTTGATCCCGAGGCGCATGCCGATCGGGTTTGTCTTATGTCCCATCAGGCAGTCTCCTCAACTTCGCGCACGACGATGGTCAGGTTCGAGAACGGCTTCTCGATCCGGCCAACACGGCCACGTGCACGGGCCTGGAACCGCTTGATCACAAATGCCTTTCCGACATGTGCTTCAGCAACCACCAGGTTGTCGATGTCCAGGTCATGGTTGTTTTCCGCGTTGGCAATCGCGGACATCAAGGTCTTCTTGACGTCTTGCGCAATGCGCTTGCGGGAGAATGTCAGATCCGCAATCGCGGACCCGACTTTTTTACCACGGATCGAAGCCGCAACGAGGTTCAGCTTGCGCGGAGAAACGCGCAGCATGCGGGTCATTGCCCGGGCCTCATTGTCAGCGAGCGTCCGCTCACGCTTCGGCTTGCCCATCGTTACTTCCTCTTCGCCTTCTTGTCGGCGCCGTGTCCATAATAGGTCCGGCTCGGCGAGAACTCGCCAAACTTGTGACCGATCATTTCTTCAGACACCAGCACCGGAACGTGCTTTTGACCGTTGTAGACGCCGAAGGTCAAACCGACGAACTGCGGCAGGATGGTAGAGCGGCGGCTCCAGGTCTTGATGACCTCGCTCCGGCCGGACTCACGGACCTTGTCCGCTTTCTTCAGCAGATACCCGTCGACAAACGGACCTTTCCAGATCGAACGTGCCACGATCCTTGCCCTTTACTTCTTCGCGTGACGGCTGCGGACGATAAACTTATCAGTCTGCTTATTGCGCCGCGTACGCTTACCTTTGGTCGGTTTACCCCAAGGAGTAACCGGATGACGACCGCCGGAGGTCCTGCCTTCACCACCACCATGAGGGTGATCGATCGGGTTCATGGCAACACCGCGAGTGTGCGGACGAATGCCAAGCCAGCGGGAACGGCCTGCTTTACCCAGGTTAACGTTGGCGTGGTCCGGGTTGGACACGGCGCCAATGGAAGCCATGCAGGTTCCGAGCACACGGCGCTGCTCGCCAGACATCAGGCGCAGCGTGGTGTAGCCCTGGTCGCGGCCGACGATCTGTACGAACGCGCCTGCCGAACGAGCGATCTGGGCGCCTTTGCCCGGCTTCAGCTCGACATTGTGCACGATCGTGCCAACCGGAATGCGAGCCAGAGGCGCGGCATTGCCCGGTTTCACGTCGACGTTTTCACCGGCAACAACGGTGTCGCCAGCAGCCAGGCGCTGAGGCGCCAGGATGTAGCTCAGTTCACCGTCTTCGTAACGGATGAGAGCAATGAATGCGGTCCGGTTCGGATCGTATTCAAGGCGCTCGACCGTAGCCGGAACGTCCCATTTACGCCGCTTGAAGTCGACAAGACGGTAAGACCGCTTGTGACCGCCACCGCGGTTCGGAGACGTCAGGCGGCCGGTATTGTTGCGGCCACCGGACTTGGACAGGCCTTCGGTCAGGGTCTTGACCGGCTTGCCTTTCCACAGACCAGAGCGATCAACTTGAACCAGCTGACGGCGGCCTGGGGACGTCGGGTTGAATGTCTTAAGTGCCATTTTTCTTAAGTCCCCGTCTTAGAGCCCGGTGGTCACGTCGATACCGTGACCTTCCTGCAGCGTTACGACGGCCTTCTTGTAGTCGGACTGCCGGCCGATGCGACCCCGGAAGCGCTTCACCTTGCCCTTGCGGACCAGGGTGTTCACTGCCGTGACCTTCACACCGAACAGTGCTTCCACTGCGGCCTTGATTTCCGGCTTCGTTGCATCATTGGCAACTTTGAAGACAACCTTGTTCTCTTCGGAAGCCATCGTCGACTTTTCGGTGATCACCGGGCCAACGATTTTGTCGTAGTGAGGAAGTTTGCTCATTTAAAGCGCTCCTCAAGTGCGGACACCGCAGCCTTTGTCAACACCAGGGTGTTGGCACGCAGGATGTCGTAAACGTTGATGCCCTGAACCGGCAGCACATCCAGATGCGGAATGTTGCGGGACGCCAGAGCGAAGTTTGCATCGACTTCAGCACCATCAATGATCAGAGCGCTGGTCAGGCCGAGCTTGGAGAGCTGTGCCTTGAGCGCCTTGGTCTTTGCTTCGGCAGCCTTTGCGTCTTCAACAACAACGATGCTGTCTGTCTTGGCTTTCGCCGACAGGGCATGCTTCAGGCCGAGGGCGCGAACCTTCTTCGGAAGCTCATGGCTGTGGTCGCGAACGACCGGGCCAAATGCTCTGCCGCCACCGCGAAACTGCGGGGCCTTCTTGTTGCCGTGACGTGCGCCGCCGGAGCCTTTCTGACGGACGAATTTCTTCGTCGTGCCGGAAACTTCCGAACGGCCCAGAGTCTTGTGGGTGCCTGCCTGGCGCTTGGCCAGCTGCCAACGCACCACACGGTGGATCAAATCGGTGCGCGGCTCGAGACCGAAGATCTCGTCAGACACCGTGATCGAACCGGCCGCCCCACCTTCGAGGGTCTTGACCTGGAGTTCCATCACTCACTCTCCTTCCCGGCGGCCGCAGTCGCTTCGGTTGCTTTGAAAGCACCCGGAACCGGAACGTTTTCCGGCAGCGCCTTTTTGATCGCGTCGCGGACCAGGATCCAGCCGCCCTTGGCGCCCGGAACAGAGCCCTCGACCATGATCAGGCCACGCTCAACATCAGTGCGCACAACCTTCAGGTTCTGCGTGGTCACGCGGGCATCACCCATGTGACCGGCCATTTTCTTGCCCTTGAACACGCGGCCCGGGTCCTGACACTGACCGGTAGAACCGTGCGAACGGTGCGAGATCGAGTTACCGTGCGTTGCACGGCCACCACCGAAGTTGTGACGCTTCATGGCACCGGCAAAACCCTTACCGATAGAAGTGCCGGTCACGTCGACAAACTGGCCTTCGACGTAGTGGTCAGCGGTCAATTCCGCACCAACGTCGATGAGGTTTTCCGCGGAAACGCGGAATTCGGCCACGGTCCGCTTCGGCTCGACCTTTGCAACAGCAAAGTGGCCGCGCAGTGCCTTCGGCGTATTCTTTACTTTACGGCTACCTGCACCGAGCTGCAGCGCAGTGTAACCATTTTTTTCGTCAGTCCGGTGGGCTACCACCTGGCAATTTTCCAGCCGCAGAACGGTGACCGGAACATGCTCGCCTGCATCGTTATAGATGCGGGTCATGCCCACTTTCTGAGCGATCACTCCAGAACGCATGGATGTGTCCCCTTCGACCCGGCTTAGAGCTTGATCTCGACGTCGACACCAGCGGCGAGGTCGAGCTTCATCAGCGCGTCCACGGTCTGCGGTGTCGGATCAACGATATCGAGAAGACGCTTATGCGTACGCATCTCGAACTGATCGCGGCTTTTCTTATCAATATGCGGTCCGCGAAGCACGGTGTACTTCTCAATCCGCGTCGGCAGCGGCACGGGACCCCGTACCTGAGCACCGGTCCGCTTGGCCGTATTGACGATCTCCTTGGTGGAGGCGTCGAGAATACGGTGGTCAAACGCCTTGAGGCGGATCCGGATATTCTGACCGTTCATTGTTGTTGTTCCCAATAAGACTGCGGGCCTGCCCGCGTTTCACTTCAAAATCACCGGCAGGCCCGGCTGTCGATTATTCGATGATGGATGCGACGACGCCGGCACCGACGGTACGGCCACCTTCGCGGATAGCGAAGCGCAGGCCTTCTTCCATCGCGATCGGCACGATCAGCTCAACGTCAACGGAGACGTTGTCGCCCGGCATCACCATTTCCGTGCCTTCCGGCAGGGACACCACACCAGTCACGTCCGTCGTACGGAAGTAGAACTGCGGGCGGTAGTTGGTGAAGAACGGGGTGTGACGGCCACCTTCTTCTTTCGTGAGGATGTAAGCCTCAGCCTTGAACTTCGTGTGCGGGGTAACAGTACCCGGCTTGCAAAGAACCTGACCACGCTCAACGTCTTCACGACCGATACCACGGATCAGGGCGCCGATGTTGTCGCCTGCTTCACCGCTGTCCAGCAGCTTGCGGAACATTTCAACGCCGGTAACCGTCGTCTTCTTGGTATCCTTGATGCCGACGATTTCAACTTCTTCGCCGACCTTGATGATGCCGCGCTCAACACGACCGGTCACAACCGTACCACGGCCGGAGATCGAGAAGACGTCTTCGATCGGCATCAGGAACGGAAGGTCCTTCGGACGTTCCGGGGTCGGGATGTATTCGTCGACCTGAGCCATCAGCTCACGGATCGCATCGCGGCCGATGGCCGGATCGCGGTTCTCAACGGCTGCCAGCGCAGAACCCTTGACGATCGGAATGTCGTCGCCCGGGAATTCGTAGGAAGACAGCAGTT